>NZ_CP118607.1:3750000-4950000 GCF_028898945.1 Pseudomonas sp. PSKL.D1 | reverse complement strand
AGTTGGCCTCATGCACCCCCAGCACCACCATGCGCTCCACGCCCCGAGCCTGCGCGTTGGCCAGCAGGCGCGTGCGGTCGGCATCGAAGTCGGGGAAGTCCAGGTGGGTGTGGGTGTCGATCAGGCGCATGTTCAGGCCGCGGGGATGCGTTGCTTGAAGGTACGGCCAATGGCATGCACGCCGGGTTCGTAACGCTTGCCTTCAATGGCGGCCAGGGCCAGTTCCAGCGCGGTGGCGGCAATTTGGCCATGCTGTTGGGCCATGGCATTGACCGGCAGCGGCAGGAAGTCGAGCAGTTGGTTGTCGCCGAAGGTACCCAGTTGCAGTTGGCGCGAGTCGGCCGGGCGGGCTTGCAGGGTGTCGAACACGCCTTGCAGCAGAACGTACGAGGTAGTCACCAAAGCATCCGGCAAACCGCCCAGCTCGTCGATCAGTTGCTGCATCAGGCGTTGGCCGCATTCGCGGCTGAAGGCTTCGCCCTGGTAGCGCCGCACGTCGCCGGCAAAGGCTTGCATGGCTTCGTCAAAGCCGCCTGCACGGGCCTGGCTGACCGACAGCTCGGGGCGTGCGCCAATCAGCGCGATGCTGCGCGGCTGCGTGGCCAGCAGGCTTTCGGCCAGTTGGCGGCTGGCATCCCGGTCGTCACTGATGACCGAGCAGAAATGTGCCGGGTTCAGGCGGCGGTCGATGGCAATCACCGGCAGGCCTTTGTCCTGCAATTCGCGGTAGCTGTCGTCTTCCGGCGGCAGGCAACTGGCAACGAACAAGGCATCGCAGCGCCGGGCACGGAACAGCTGCTGCAATTGGCGCTCGCTGTCAGGCTGGTCATCGCTGCTGGCAATCAGCAACTGGTAGCCGCGGGCTCGGGCGCCCTGTTCGAGCTGCTTGGCAATGCGGGCGTAGCTGGGGTTTTCCAGATCCGGGAGAATGAAGCCCAGAGTACGGGTGTGCCGGCTGCGCAGGCCAGCGGCTTGGGGGTTGGGGGTAAAGCCGTGGGCCTCGACCACCGCACGTACCCGCTCGACAGTGCTGCTGCTGATGCGCTGTTGTTCGGCCTTGCCATTGATGACATAGCTGGCAGTGGTCACGGACACACCGGCCAGACGGGCGATATCGCTGAGTTTCACCGAATTTTCCTTGTTATTACCGGGGCGGCGGTGATGCCTGACCGGTTAGTTTGACCCGGGATGGCCGCCTTGCGCAGGCGACCATTGTCGCAATTGTCCGACAGGATGGGGCTTTTTCGTTGGCAGATTATCGAGTAACGTGGCCGCTTGGTCAGGTTAAACGTTTCAGCCATTAAATTTTCTGCCCCGGCTGGCGGTTGCGCAAGCACGTCGAACTGGCTGTTTGCCTGAATTTCACAACAATACCTCAGTACCCGGCAATTCATCGCACGCAGGGGCTGCAAAAGGAGAAGGTCATGCTCGAGCTCGCAAAAGAGCAGATAGCCATGGGCCAGACGGCGGTCGATAAAGCCGAGGCATTGCGCCTGCTGGCTGATCGACTGGTGGCTGACGGCCTGGTCGCCGAAGGGTATCTGGAAGGGCTGCAGGCGCGCGAAGCGCAAGGCTCGACTTTCCTCGGTCAAGGCATCGCCATCCCCCACGGCACGCCGCAAACCCGCGATCTGGTGTTTGCCACCGGTGTGCGCCTGCTGCAGTTCCCCGAAGGCGTGGACTGGGGAGATGGCCAGATCGTGTACCTGGCCATCGGCATTGCCGCCCGCTCAGACGAGCACCTGCGCTTGCTGCAACTGCTGACCCGCGCCCTGGGCGAAACCGACCTTGCCGAGGCCCTGCGCAGGGCCGGCAGCGCCGAGGCGTTGCTCAAGCTGCTGCAAGGCGCGCCGCAGGAACTGGCGCTGGACGCCCAGCTTGTCGGCCTGAACCTGCCAGCAGAAGATTTCGACGAACTTGCCTGGCGCGGTGCACGCCTGCTGCAGCGTGCCGGTTGCGTCGACGGTGGCTTCGCCGCGGTGTTGCAACAGGCCGAGCCACTGCCACTGGGTGAAGGGTTGTGGTGGTTGCACAGCGAACGCCAGGTGCGCCAACCGGGGCTGGCTTTCATTACGCCGCAGCAACCGCTGCGCTATCGCGACCAGCCGCTGAACGGGCTGTTCTGCCTGGCTAGCCTGGGTGCCGCCCATCAGGCGTTGCTGGAGCGCCTGTGCGAGGTGCTGATCGAGGGCCGAGGGCAATCGTTGTACCAGGCCACCAGCAGCCGCGCGGTGCTTGAGGTATTGGGCGGCGAAGCGCCGGCCGATTGGCCCGGCGCACGCATTGCGCTGGCCAACCCCCATGGCCTGCATGCCCGCCCGGCAAAAGTACTGGCGCAGTTGGCCAAGGGCTTCGAGGGCGAGATTCGTGTGCGCGTGCTGGACAGCGCCCAGCCGGCTGTATCGGTGAAGAGCCTGAGCAAGTTGCTGAGCCTGGGCGCCCGGCGTGGCCAGGTGCTTGAACTGATTGCTGAACCGTCCATCGCCGCAGACGCATTGCCGGTTTTGATCGCGGCCATTGAGCAAGGCCTGGGTGAAGAGGTGGAGCCACTGCCTCAGGCCTGCGAACCTGTGGCCAGCCAGCCCGAGCAGGCATTGTTGGCGCCTGCAGCCGGCAGCCATGTTCAGGGGGTAAGTGCATCCCCCGGGATCGCCTACGGGCCGGCGCATGTGTGCGTCGAGCGCGAGATTGATTACCCGCTGCGCGGTGAGTCGGCGGGCCAGGAACGCGCCAGGCTGCGTGAGGCCCTGGCAGTAGTGAAAACGGAATTGCAAGCGCTGGTACAGCGAAGCGACAAGGCCATTGGCGAGATCTTCATCACCCATCAGGAAATGCTCGCCGACCCGGCCTTGGTCGATGATGTCGAGCTGCGCCTGGCTCAGGGCGAAAGCGCGGCGGCAGCCTGGATGGCAGTGATCGAGGCGGCCGCGCGCCAGCAAGAGGCCCTGCACGATGCTCTGCTGGCCGAGCGGGCTGCCGACCTGCGCGACATTGGCCGCCGCGTGCTGGCGCAATTGTGTGGCGTGCAGGCACAGGCCGAGCCTGAGCAGCCCTATGTGCTGGTGATGGGCGAAGTCGGCCCCTCCGACGTGGCCCGCCTGGACCCGGCCCGCGTAGCCGGTATCGTCACTGCCTATGGCGGCGCGACAGCCCACAGCGCGATTGTTGCCCGGGCCCTTGGCATTCCCGCCGTGGTGGGTGCTGGCCCGGCAATCCTGCTGTTGGCAGCTGGCACCCCGCTGTTGCTCGATGGCCAACGCGGGGTGGTAGACGTGGCGCCAGCGGCGGATGTGGTGCAACGTGCCCTGGCCGAGCGTGAGCAGCGCGATCAACGCCTGCAAGCCGCCTGGGCCAGTCGCCATGAACCCGCCATTACCCGCGATGGCCATGCCGTGGAGGTGTTTGCCAACATCGGTGAGAGCACGGGCATCGACAAGGTAGTGGAGCAGGGCGCCGAAGGCGTTGGCCTGCTGCGCACCGAACTGATCTTCATGGCCCACAGCCAGGCACCCGATGTGGCCACCCAGGAGGCCGAATACCGCCGCGTGCTCGACGGCCTTGGCGGGCGCCCCCTTGTGGTACGCACCCTTGATGTGGGCGGCGACAAACCCTTGCCCTACTGGCCAATCGCCGCCGAAGAGAACCCCTTCCTCGGTGTGCGCGGCGTACGCCTGACCTTGCAGCGGCCGCAGATCATGGAAGACCAGTTGCGAGCACTGCTGCGCGCTGCCGACCAACGCCCGCTACGCATCATGTTCCCAATGGTTGGCCAGGTGCATGAATGGCGGGAGGCGCGCGCAATGGTCGAGCGCCTGCGTGAAGAAACCCCGGTCGCCGACCTGCAAGTCGGGATCATGGTCGAGGTGCCATCCGCTGCCTTGCTGGCGCCGCAACTGGCCCGCGAAGTGGACTTTTTCAGCATCGGCACCAACGACCTGACCCAATACACACTGGCCATCGACCGTGGCCACCCGAGCCTGTCCGCCCAGGCCGACGGCCTGCATCCGTCGGTGCTGAGCCTGATCGACATGACCGTGCGCGCTGCCCATGCCGAAGGCAAGTGGGTGGGCGTGTGCGGCGAACTTGCCGCCGACCCGCAGGCCGTACCGGTATTGCTGGGCCTGGATGTGGACGAGCTGAGCGTGGCCGCCCGCAGCATTGCCGAAGTCAAAGCCCTGGTGCGCCAGGCTGATCATCAAACGGCCCGCGCCCTGGCGCGCGAGGCCTTGCAACAAGACAGCGCGGCAGCGGTACGCGCGCTGGTGGAGCGTTATTGAATGGCCAAGATCCTCACTCTCACCCTGAACCCGGCGCTGGACATCACGGTTGGGCTCGACACCCTGCGCCCCGGCCACGTCAACCGTAGCCAGGCCCAGCACAGCCACGCCGCGGGCAAGGGCCTGAACGTGGCCCAGGTGTTGGCCGACCTGGGCCACAGCGTCACCGTTGCCGGGTTTCTTGGCCGTGACAACCTGCAGCCGTTCGAGGCGCTGATCGAATGGCGCGGCTTTACCGACTGCTTTGTGCGCGTGGCAGGCGAAACGCGCAGCAACCTGAAGCTGGTCGAGGCTGATGGCCGGGTCACCGACATCAACGGCCAGGGGCCGGAAGTCGACGAGGCCGCACGCGTGGCCCTGATGCGTCTGCTAGAGCAGCAGGCTCCCGGGCATGATGCCGTGGTGGTGGCGGGCAGCTTGCCGCGTGGGGTCAGCCCGGATTGGTTCCGCCAGTTGCTCACGCAGCTGAAGAGGCAAGGCCTGAAGGTTGCTCTGGACACCAGCGGCGACGCGTTGCGCGCCGGGTTGCAAAGCGCGCCATGGCTGGTCAAACCGAATACCGAAGAGTTGGGCGAAGTCCTCGGCATGGCTGTGCCAAGTGCGGCGCAACAGCATGCTGCTGCCGGGCAGCTGCTGGCCACCGGGGTCGAACATGTTGTGGTTTCGGCAGGTGAGCAGGGCGTCAGCTGGTTTACCGCTGGCAGTGCACTGCGCGCGCAGCCGCCCAAGGTGAGGGTGGCGAGCACGGTGGGGGCAGGCGACTCGCTGGTGGCGGGCATGGTCCACGGTTTGTTGCTGGGTGAAGCCGCCGAGCAGACCTTGCGCCGCGCCACCGCCATCGCCGCCCAGGCCGTGACCCAGGTGGGGTTCGGCATTCGTGATCGCGAACAACTGACGCGCTTCGAAGCCGCCGTGCAACTGACAGAACAAGAAGAGGGTTGCCGATGAACATTGCCATCGTCACCGCCTGCCCTAACGGCCAGGTGTCGAGTGTGCTCAGTGCACGCCTGCTGTCGGCCGCGGCTCAGCGCCGCGGCTGGAAAACCTGCGTCGAGGTGCAGGATGCCGAGCATCCGGAGCGCCAACTGACGCCTGCGCAAATTGCCGAGGCCGATTGGGTGCTGGTGGTCAGCACCGGGCCGGTTGAGCTGTCCCGCTTTGCCGGCAAACCGTTGTACCAAAGCACCCCGGCGCAAGCGCTGGCTGACCGTGAAGGCTTCCTCGATGAGGCTGCCAGCAAGGCGCGGGTACAGTCGGATGTGCCGGTTAGCCAAGCCAGCGTGGCGACGCGCATCGTTGCGGTTACCGCTTGCCCGACCGGCGTGGCACACACCTTCATGGCTGCCGAGGCCTTGCAGCAGGCCGCGCAACAACAGGGCTACCAGCTTACCGTGGAAACCCAGGGCTCTGTGGGCGCGCGCAACCCGCTGTCGGCCCAGGCCATTGCCGAAGCCGATGTGGTGCTGCTGGCCGCTGACATCGAAGTGCCTACTGCCCGGTTTGCCGGCAAACGCATCTACCGCTGTGGCACCGGCATCGCCCTCAAGCAGGCGCGTGCAACGTTGGACAAGGCGCTGGCCGAGGCCAAGGTGGAAAGCGCAGCCGACGCTGCCAGTGCGCCAGCCAAGCCCGAAAAAAGTGGCGTCTACAAGCACTTGCTTACCGGCGTCTCATTCATGCTGCCGATGGTGGTGGCCGGTGGCTTGCTGATCGCCTTGTCGTTCGTTTTCGGCATCGAGGCGTACAAAGAGCCGGGCACGCTGCCAGCGGCGTTGATGCAGATTGGCGGCGAGGCGGCGTTCAAGCTGATGGTGCCGCTGCTGGCCGGTTACATCGCCTGGTCGATTGCCGACCGCCCCGGGCTGGCCCCGGGCATGATCGGCGGCTTGCTGGCCAGCACGCTGGGGGCCGGTTTCATTGGCGGTATCGTTGCGGGCTTTCTTGCCGGTTACAGCGCCAAGGCCATTGCCCGCTGGGCGCGGTTGCCCAGCAGCCTTGAGGCGCTCAAACCGATCCTGATCATTCCGCTACTGGCCAGCCTGTTCACGGGCCTGGTGATGATCTATGTGGTGGGTCAGCCGGTGGCGGCCATGCTCGAAGGCCTGACGCACTTTCTCGACAGCATGGGCACCACCAACGCCATTCTCCTTGGTCTGTTGCTGGGCGGCATGATGTGCGTCGACCTGGGCGGGCCGATCAACAAGGCGGCTTACGCGTTTTCGGTGGGGCTGCTGGCATCCTCCAGCTACGCCCCCATGGCCGCGACCATGGCGGCGGGCATGGTGCCGCCGATCGGCCTGGGCATCGCCACCTTCCTGGCCCGGCGCAAATTCGCCCAGAGCGAGCGCGAGGCGGGCAAGGCGGCGTTGGCGTTGGGGTTGTGCTTTATCTCTGAAGGCGCGATCCCGTTTGCCGCCAAAGACCCGCTGCGGGTGATCCCGGCGAGTATTGCCGGTGGCGCATTGACCGGCGCGCTGTCCATGTACTTTGGTTGCAAGCTGATGGCGCCGCACGGCGGGCTGTTCGTGCTGCTGATCCCGAATGCGATCAACCATGCGTTGCTGTACTTGTTGGCGATTGTGGCGGGCAGCCTGGTGACGGCGGTGGTGTATGCGGTGATCAAGAAGAGCGAGCGGGTGGAATTGGCGGTGGCACCGGTCAAGGGCTGACGGCCCTTACCGCCGGTGCTTTTGCCGCAACGGCACTAACAATTCGCCCAACCCGTTGTGGTCGATTTCATGCATCAACGCCAGCAACCCACCCAATTCACCCGCAGGGAACCCCTTGCGGGCAAACCACGCCAGGTAGTCCCCCGGCAAGTCGGCAATGATCCGCCCCTGATACTTGCCAAAGGGCATGGTGCGGGTCACCAGCAGTTCCAGGGTTTCCGGTTTCATTACGTTGGCCTGATCATCAAAAAGCGCTGACCATACTGCAATCTGCACGGGCGCCCAAGCGGCAATCATGCAGAACGCCGTTTGGAGCTGATTTACAGATACCTTTAACGCATTGATTTTAAATAAGTTATTTTTTGTTCCAGGCCTGGCATGAAGGCTGCTCCAGTAGAGATGACTATCACCTGCCTAGGAGTCAATGCCATGAGCAACCTGAACAAAGACGTGATCGACGTACTCAACGACCTCATCGAGTACAGCAAGGACGGCGAGAAGGGCTTCAAGGCCTCCGCCGATGACGTGAAAAACCCGGAGCTCAAGGCGTTCTTCGTGCAGCGTGCCGGCGAGTGTGCGGGTGCGGCGGCGGAACTGCAAAGTGAAGTGCGCCGCCTGGGCGGTGACCCGGAAACCTCTACCAGCATCAGCGGTGATTTGCACCGTGGTTGGGTCAACCTCAAGTCGTTGGTCACCGGCAAGGACGAGGAAGCGGTGCTCAACGAAGTGGAGCGCGGTGAAGACCATGCCCTCAAGGCTTACAAAGAGGCCCGCGAGAATCTGGTCAAGCTGGGCCGTGGTATCACGGACCCAAGCTATGCAATCGTCGAGAAGCAACTCCAGGGTGTTCAGCGCAATCACGACCAGGTAAAAGCCCTGCGCAACGCCGCGCGCGCCCGCTCTTAATCGCTTGGCCCTTCTACCCGGTTGCGGCCATTGGCCTTGGCCCGGTAGAGGGCTTCATCCGCCGCGCCCAGCAGGCCCGTCAGGTCTTGCTGGGTGCCGGGTGCATGTATGGCGATACCGATACTGACCGTTACTGAACGTACATCGTCCGCGAA
Source organism: Pseudomonas sp. PSKL.D1 (assembly GCF_028898945.1). Lineage (NCBI taxonomy): Bacteria > Pseudomonadati > Pseudomonadota > Gammaproteobacteria > Pseudomonadales > Pseudomonadaceae > Pseudomonas > Pseudomonas sp. PSKL.D1. Next base: position 4,941,993 of record NZ_CP118607.1, on the reverse strand, counting down.
CGGCGCCAGTGCCTCCACGCTGGTACGAATGCGCTCTGCCAACAGCATCGCCCCTTCCAGCCCGGTTTCCGGCAAAATTACCTGGAATTCCTCACCGCCATAGCGTGCCGCCAGGTCTGCTGGGCGACGTATGCAGCGCTCCAGCGTTTTGGCCACCTCGCGCAGCGCATGGTCACCCCCGGCATGGCCATGGCGTTGGTTGAATGCCTTGAAGTGATCCACATCCACCATCAGCACGGCCAGCGGCTTGCGATTGCGTTGGGCGCGCGCCCATTCCTGGCGCAGTACCTGGTCCAGCCTGCGGCGGTTGGCCAGCCCGGTCAGGCTGTCGGTCGCAGCCAGTGTCGCCAGCCCTTTTTCCGCTTCGTGGCGGCGGCGCAGCTCCCGGCCCAACAGCAAGGTCAGCCAAAGAATGCCGATGCACAAGGTACCCGTAGCAACGCTGACCAGAATGGCCGTGCGCCGCCAGGACTGAAACACTTCGTCGGCAGAGTGTACCACCAGCACAATCAACGGCAGGTCGCCGACCTGGGCGAACGTGTACATGCGCTGAACGCCGCTGCCACTGCCGGAGTGTGCCGTGAAACTGCCACTGCGCTCACTCAGGATGCGTTTGAAGTTGGGCCGTTGGCTGTAATCGGTGCCGATCAGCGGCTGGCCGGGCAGCTCGGGCTGGCGCGCAAGCAATTGGCCTCGGGTGTTGAACAGGTTGATGCTGCTGTCATGGCCGATGTCCAGGCGTTGAAACAGCTCGCTGAAGTACGACAGCCGCAAGGCGCCTGCCGCCAGCCCGGCAAATTCACCCTGCGGGCCGGAAATACGCCGGCTGAAGCTGATGCACCAGTCCAGGTCGCCGAGCCGCGCCTTGAACGGTGGGCCGACCAACAAGCCAAGGTTGGGGTTGTGCACATGGGCCTGGAACACGCCGGTGTCGGCGAAGTTGGCCTTGCGTGGCACGATGCTGGTGGAATCGCCCACCACGTTGCCTTGTGCGTCCAGCCATAGCACGTCACCGCGTTTACGGTCGACGAACGCTTCGTTGAACAGCAGGCGTTGGCGCAGGGCGCTTGGTATTTCGGGCAGTTCCTTGCGCTGCACCGCCCAGATCAGCCCTTGCAGCGATTGGTCGTACAGCTCGGCATTGCGCAGGATGTCGCTTTCGATCAGCTGCACGATATTGTTGGAAGAGCGGATGGCTGACTCTTCGACGCTGCCCCGCTCGCGGGCCAGCAAGTAACTGACGATTGCCACGATCGCGAGCACGGCGAAGCAACTGCCCAGGGTGAGGATCAGCTCGGGGTGCGACCTGTAGAGTGATAGACGCGGTATTCGAGTGGGCATGCGCGCTACTGCTGAGGCAGGGCCATTTGCGGCGGCGACATTCTAGGGAAGTGGGGATTGTCGGACAAGATTTCTCCGACAGAATCACGTTTTGCTGCTGTGTGTGGGAGCGGCCTTGCCGGAGCGCCGGACCGGTCGGAAAGGGGTGCGTAGCGCCCCCATCGGTTGCAGCTTCGCAGCCGATATAGCCGGGGCTGCTGCGCAGCCCTTTCCGACCGGTCCGGCGCCCCGGCAAGGCCGCTCCCACAAGGGGCCAGTGAATCAGAACACGTTCAACGGATAATCCACGATCACGCGCAGTTCATCGTTGTCGGCATTGGTATCGATCGAGTCATACCCTTGGCCGCCACGGTGTGTGGCATAGCGCACCAGCACCGAAAGGTCCTTCAGGTTGCCTTCCTGGAACACGTACTTCACGTCCAGGTCGCGCTCCCAGTGCACGGCGTTCTTGCCGTCTGCCACGTAGTAGTAGCTGTAGTGTTCGTTGTTCTGGTCAGCCTTGGTCAGGTCTGCCTCACCGCGCGAGTACGAAACGGTGGTGCTCAGGCCCGGCATGCCGACGCCGGCAAAGTCATAGCCGTATTGCAGCTTCCACGACCGCTCGTTGGGGGCGTTGAAGTCTGAATACATGCGCGAGTTGTCCAGGTACACGCTGTCGCCCAGGTTGATGTAGTCGAACGGCGTGTTGCCGTTGACCCGCTGGTAGGCGGCGGTGACGCTGTGGTACCCGGCATTGACCGTGAAGTGCAGGCTGTAGGTGTTGTTGTCGATCTTGCCCAGCAGCGCCTGGCCGGTGTCCTGGGTGTGGTAGAAGTGTACGCCCGGGTTCAGGCTGACCAGGTCGTTGACCACGTAGGTGTAGTCGAAGTCCGCGTAGTACTGGTTCCAGATGTCTTTGAGTTCGGCGGCGTACAGGTTGGCGGTGATGTTTTCGGTACCGCTCCACGACGCGCCAGCCCAGTTCAGGTGCTTGCTCTTGTCGCCTTCATCCAGCAGGCCGTAGTACGTGTCGATACGGCGGTGGCCGCTCTGGTTGTACGGCTTGGTGAAGCTTACCTGGCCGCCTTCGAGCAACAGGCCGTCGATGCTGGTGTTGGTCAGGCTCACACCGCGGAAGGTCTGCGGCAGCATGCGGGTTTCACCGCCGGCAATCACCGGGTTGGTAAGGAACAGGTCACCGGCTTTCAGTTCGGTGTCGAACGCCTTGAGCTTCAGGGCCGCACCGGCGGTGGAGAACGAGTGCGGGGCTGCGCCCGGCTCACCGTCGTCCTTCACATGGGAGGGCAGGATGCTGGTGCCGGCATGGCCGCCACCGCCGTCGAGCTTCACGCCCAGCATGGCATGGGCGTCGAGGCCAAAGCCCACCACGCCTGGCGTGTAGCCGGACTCAAAACGGGCAACCGCACCCTGGCCCCACTCGCGCTTGTCGCGCACGCCAGTGCCGAGGTTGTTGCGGTTGAAGTAGGCATTGCGGAAATTCAGGTTGAACGACGAACCCTCGATAAAGCCATCAGCCTTGTCTTCATCTGCCTGGGCGGCGAACGGGATCGTTGCGGTCAATGCAATGAACAGCGGGGTAAAACGGAACGCGGAAGGCACCGGTACTAGCTCCTTTGGTCTGTCGGTGGGGCAGTTTTTATTTTTGAATGTGCAACTTTCTTGTTAGAGACGTAACGGCCTGGCTGATCGTTAAAGCACATAAAAAAAGCCGCTGATCGGCAGCGGCTTTAAAAGGCTAACATATCGGCACCGGCGGTGCCCATGGCGTAGCCAAGGGAAAACGGGAGCAGGTACGGCGCGCGATCAGCTATCGGCATTGGCGTCGTTGGCAACTTTTGAAGCAGTCTGTTCTGCGGCTTTGCCTGCGTCTGCCTGGTGGGCAACGGCGTCGCGGGCTTCCTGATGAACAGCGGCAAGTTCTGCGTTACGGGCGACGAAGGCCGGCGATTCTTCAGCCATGGCCAGGGGCGACAACAACAGGGAAGACAGAACGAAAACGCTGGCAATACCCATACTGTTGGACATTTTGAAACTACCTTCTTGCGGTGCAAGTGCTAATGAGGACGGGGGTAAAGTTAGCCCTTTCAGTGCCGGGGAAACAGCGTCCGGCGCGATAAGCACTGTTGCGCAAAAGGTAATTATTGAACATGACGCCCCTACACGGGCAGGCGTATGCCGAAGGTGTTGGCGCCTGCCTCGCTGCGTACGAACACATCACCGCCATGCATCAAGGCAATGGCTTTGACAATCGCCAGCCCCAGCCCATGGTTGCCGCCGCCGCTGTTGCTACGCGCCGCATCCACCCGATAAAAGCGTTCGAACAGCAGCGGCAGATGTTCGCCGTCGATGGCCGGCCCCGGGTTGCTCACGGCGATGCTGACCTGTTCCGGCCCCGCATCGATGTGCACCTGGATCACCTGGTTTGGCGCGGTGTGCTGCACGGCGTTGTTCAGCAGGTTGATCAGCGCCCGTCGCAGTTGAGCTTTTTCGATGGGCGCCTGGGCATCACCGCTGACGGTGACGCTGACTTGAGCGTCTTCAAGAATAAAGTCCAGATAGTCCAGCGTCGTGGCAACTTCTTCGGCCAGCGATACCTGGGTCAGCGCCGTGGCCTTGCTGCCCTGGTCGGCACTGGCGAGGAACAGCATGTCGTTGATGATGCTGCGCAGGCGTTCCAGCTCTTCAAGGTTGGATTGCAGCACCTCGAAGTAATGCTCGGCGCTGCGGCCCCGTGTAAGCGCAACTTGAGTCTGCCCGATCAGGTTGGTCAGCGGCGAACGCAGTTCGTGGGCAACATCGGCGTTGAATGCTTCCAGCCGCGAGTAGGCCTGGCTGACCCGGTCGAGGGCTGCGTTGAAGGCGCCGGCAAACTGCGCGAGTTCGGGGGCCAGGTTGTGCGTCTGCAGGCGGCCATCCAGGCGGGGTGGGGCCAGTGCCTGGGCTTCATTTGACAACGCCAGTAGCGGGCGCAGGCCGATACGCGCCACCCAGTAACCCAGTATCGAGGCCAACAGCACGCCCAGCGCGGCCAGGCCGACAATGGCCACCAGCAAACTGTGCTGGGCCTGCCAGAAGGTTTCGGTGTCGATGGCGATCAAGAATCGCAGCGGAGGGCGGTCACCCAGGGCAGGCAGTTCGCTGACCAGTACTTTGTAAGGGTAAGGGCGCTCTGGCAGGCGCAGGTCGCGCATGCCTTGCGGGCCTTCGGCAAAAGCACGCACCAGCTCGCTGGGGTGGCCGTACTCGAAGGCGGGGTTACTGCTGGTTACCCAGAAGCGAATGCGTTTGTCTTCTTCGCTCAGCAGGTTGAGCTTGTTGTTGATCTTGGCCCAGTGCTCGGGTGTGCCAAAGCGGTTGAGTGTGGATTCCAGCACGCTGTAACGCGCATCCAGCTCGGCGGCTGGCAGCAGATCGAGGCTGCGGTCGACCTGGCGGTACAGCGCTGAGCCGATCAGCACGAACACACCCAGCGCCACCAGGATGAACAGCGCCGACAGGCGCAGCGCAATGGAGTTAACCGGCACGGTTTTCCAGGACATAACCCATGCCTCGTATGGTGTGCAGCAGTTTGTTGTCGAATGGCCCGTCAAGCTTGGCGCGTAGGCGCTTGATGGCCACTTCCACCACATTGGCGTCGCTGTCGAAGTTTATGTCCCACACCAGCTCGGCGATGGCCGTCTTGGAGAGGATTTCGCCCTGGCGCCGGGCCAGTACGCTAAGCAGTGAAAACTCCTTGGCCGTCAGTTCCAGGCGTTGGCCTGCGCGGCTGGCCTTGCGCGCCATCAGGTCGATCCACAGGTCGCCCACCTGCACCTGCAAGGGCTCATGGGTACTGCTGCGGCGCGTCAGGGCCTGCAGGCGGGCGACCAGTTCAAGGAACGAGAACGGTTTGCCCAGGTAGTCGTCGGCCCCTTCGCGCAGGCCGTGAATGCGGTCTTCCACACGCTCGCGGGCGGTGAGCATGATCACCGGCGTTTGCTTGCGTGCACGCAGCGCGCGCAGCACCCCATAGCCGTCCAGGCCGGGCAGCATCACATCAAGCACGATCACCGCATAGTCGCCCTCCAGCGCCAGGTGCAGGCCATCGATACCATCGCGCGCAAGGTCCACGGTGAACCCTTGCTCGCTCAGGCCGCGATGCAGGTAGTCGGCGGTTTTTTCTTCGTCTTCGATGATCAGCACACGCATGGTCTTGCCTCAACTGGTACTTGGCGCGGCCGCCGGGGCGGCCTGGCGGCGATGGAACAGGCGCTCCAGGGCCAAGTATATGACCGGGGTGGTGAACAGCGTCAGGGCCTGGCTCACCAACAAGCCGCCCACGACCGCGATACCCAGCGGCTGGCGCAGTTCGGCACCGGCGCCGAAGCCGAACATCAGCGGCACCGCGCCGAGCAGGGCGGCCAGGGTGGTCATGATGATCGGCCGGAAGCGCGTGAGGCACGCCTGATGGATAGCCTGCTCGGGCGTCAGGCCGCGGTGGCGCTGGGCCTCCAGGGCAAAATCGATGAGCAGAATGCCGTTCTTCTTGACGATACCGATCAGCAGCACCACGCCGATCAGGCCCATGATGCTGAAGTCCTGCCCCATGGCCCATAGCAGAATCAGCGCACCCAGGCCCGCCGAGGGCAGGGTGGAGATGATCGTCAGCGGGTGAACGAAGCTCTCGTAGAGCACGCCCAGGATGATGTACACCGCCACCAGCGCTGCAAGGATCAGCCACGGTTGGCTCGACAGCGAACTCTGAAACGCTTGCGCCGCCCCCTGGAAGTTGCCGCTGATCGAGTCGGGCATGCCCAGCTCACGCTGGGTACGTTCGAGGATTTTTACCGCATCGCCCAGCGCCACGCCGGGGGCCAGGTTGAACGACAGGTTGGCGGCCGGGAACAGGCCGTCATGGCTGATCGACAGCGGCCCGGTGCTGGGCGGCGCCACGTGGGCAAGTGCCGACAGCGGCACCATCTCGTTGGTCAGCGGCGAGCGCAGGTAGAAGAAGTTCAGGCTCTCGGCCTTGCCGCGCTGCTGGGCGTCCAGTTCGAGGATTACCTTGTACTGGTTGGTTTCGGTCTGGAATTCGCTGATCTGCCGCTGGCCGAAGGCGTCGTACAGCGCCTGGTCGACGTCGGTGGTGGTCAGGCCAAAGCGTGCCGCGGCCTGGCGGTCGATGTCGATGCGGGTGACGCTGGCGCCCAGTTGCAGGTCGTTGGACAGGTCACGGAAGGCCGGGTTTTCCCGCAGGCGGTCGGTCAGGCGTTGGGTCCACAGGTTCAGTGCCACGCCGTCGTTGCTCTTGAGCACGTACTGGTACTGCGTGCGCGATGGCCCCGAGCTGAGGTTGATGTCCTGGCCGGCACGCATGTACAGAACGATGCCCGGCACCTGGGCCAGCTTGGGCCGCAGCCGGTCGATGAACTCGCTGGCCGACACATCGCGCTCGCCACGGGGCTTGAGGGCGATCCAGAAGCGGCCGTTGGCGATGGTCTGGTTGCTGCCGGTGACACCCACCGAATGGGAGAAGGCTTTCACGGCCGGGTCTGCTTCGATGATTTTTGCCAGGGCCAGGTGTTTTTCGACCATCGACGGGTAGGACACATCCGCAGCAGCCTCGGTGGTGCCGAGGATGAAACCGGTGTCCTGCAGCGGGAAGAAGCCCTTGGGGATTGCCACGTAGCCCGCGACCGCAAGTGCCAGCGTCAGCCCGAAGATGCCAAGGGTCAGGCGCTGGTGGGCGAGGGCGCGGTCCAGGCCCTTTTCGTACCACTTGACCAGCCGCTCGCCAAACCCGCCATGCTGTTCTTTGGGAGGGCGACGCATGAACAGGGCGCACAGGGTTGGCGCCAGGGTCAGCGACACCACCACCGAAATCAGGATTGTGGCCGTGGCGGTCAAGGCAAACTCCTTGAACAGCCGGCCCACAACGCCGCCCATGAACAGCAGCGGGATGAACGCGGCAATCAGCGAGAAGCTGATCGATACCACGGTGAAACCGATCTCGCCGGCGCCTTTGAGCGCGGCGGTGCGGCTGTCGTCGCCCGCTTCCAGATGCCGGTGGATGTTTTCCACCACCACGATGGCGTCGTCCACCACAAAGCCCACGGCAATGACGATGGCCACCAGCGTCAGGTTGTTCAGGCTGAAGCCGAATACGTACATCAGCGCGCAAGTGGCGATCAGCGACACGCCCAGCACGCTCGACACCACCAGAGTGGCCGACCACTGGCGCAGGAACAGCGCCATCACCCCGATCACCAGCACCACGGCGATCATCAGCGTCAGCTCTACCTCATGCAGCGATGCGCGAATGGTCTGGGTGCGGTCCTGCAGTACCGACACTTCAACCGACGCCGGCAGCATTTCCTGCAGTTTGGGCAATGCGGCCAGCACGCGGTCCACGGTGTCGACGATGTTGGCGCCGGGTTGGCGGAACACCACCAGGTTCAGCCCCGGCTGGTTGCCGGACCAGGCTTTGACGTAGGCGTTCTCCGCGCCGTTGATCACCTTGGCCACGTCCTGCAGGTGCACCGGGGCGCCGTTGCGGTACGAAACGATGAGCTTGGCGTAGTCCTCGGGGTGGAACAGCTGATCGTTGGCGGCGATGGTCGACACGCTGTGTTCGCCGTACAACGCACCCTTGGCCAGGTTAAGGCTGGTTTGCTGGATGGCCTGGCGCAGGTCGGCCAGGGTCAGGCCGATGGCTGCCAGCTTCTCGGGTTGGGCTTGCACGCGAATGGCCGGGCGCAATTGCCCGGTGATGTTGATCAGGCCGACGCCTTCGATCTGGCTCAACTGCCGTGCCAGCAGGGTTTCGGCGTAGTCGCTCAGGTCATTGCCAGGCATTTGCGAGGAGCTGACGGTCAATACCAGCACGGGGCTGTCGGCCGGGTTGACCTTGCGCCAGGTCGGCGGGTTGGGCAGGTCCTGTGGCAGGCGCGCGGTGGCGGTGTTGATGGCCGCCTGTACTTCCTGTGCGGCGGTGTCGATGTTCTTGTCGAGGGTGAATTGCAGAATCAGCGTGGTCGAGCCCAGCGCGCTGCTGCTGGTCATCTGGGTCATGCCGGGGATGGCGCTGAACTGCACCTCAAGTGGCGTGGCCACCGATGAGGCCATGGTTTCCGGGCTGGCGCCGGGCAGTTGGGCGGTTACCTGAATGGTCGGGAAGTCTGCCTCGGGCAGCGGCGCCACCGGCAGGCGCGGGAAGGCGATGGCCCCTAGCAACACCAGCGCGAAGGTCAGCAGCAGGGTGGCGATGGGGTGGTCGATGCACCAGGCGGATACGCCGTTGCGGGTATTCATGGCTGGCTCCGGCGGTCGGCCATTTCCGCGGGTGGCGGTGCATCGGTTGCCACCTCCACTTTAGCGCCCGGCTTGAGCCGCGACTGGCCGTCGAGTACCAGTTTTTCGCCCGGTTTGACCCCGGCAATGATATTCAGCCCGCTGTCCTGATACAGCACTTTGACTGGCACGCTGGTGACCTTGTCGCCGTCCAGTCGGTACACGAAATGCCCGTCGACGCCCCGTTGCACCACTGGTGGCGGCACCACCAGCGCGTTCTCGTCCATAGCGGTGCGCAGGCGAATGGTGACCAGCTGGCCCGGCCACAGGCGGCCGTCCTTGTTGTCGAACTCGGCCTTTACGCGCACGGTGCCGGTGTTGGCCGAGATCTGGTTGTCGATCAGTGCCAGGTGGCCCGTGCCCAGCGGGTTGCGTTCGCCGTCGGCGTCCATGAAGGCCTCCACCTGCGCCGGGGTGGGCGCCTTGAGCAGGCTTTGCAGGGTTGGCAGCATTTGCTGGGGCAGCGAGAACTCCACGGCAATCGGGTCGATCTGGGTGACGCTGAACAGGCTTTGGGTGTCGCTGGTGCGCACCAGGTTGCCGGGGTCGACGTTGCGGATGCCCACGCGGCCTGTCACTGGTGAGCGAATTTGAGTGTAGGAAAGCTGCACCTCGGCATTGGCGATGGCGGCCTGGTTACCTTTGACCGTAGCTTGCAGCTGGTTGACCAGCGCCTGTTGCTGGTCGAGGGTCTGTTTTGATACGCCATCATCGGTGGCGAGCAGGCGGTAGCGCTTGAGGTCTACGCCGGCCACCTGGATTTGCGCCTGGCTTTGCCCCAGTTGTGCGCGGGCCTGGTCGAGGGTGGCGCGGATGGCGCGGTCGTCCAGGGTGGCGAGCAGGTCGCCTTCTTTGACCCATTGGCCTTCCTTGACCAGCACCTGGGTCAGCACGCCCTCGACTTGCGGGCGGATTTCCACGCTGTGCAGTGACAATACCGAGCCGATGGCGCTGGCGTAGCGTGGTACATCCTGCTGGGCGACGCTGACCACGCGTACCGGGATGGCGGTTTGGGTGCGGGCAGCGGGTGCCTGCTGGCGTTGGCTGTACCAGATGCCAGATGCCACCAGTGCGAGCAGTACGACGGCGGCGAGAAGAAGAGGGCGGGACGGACGTCGCATCGGGACGGGCACCTTGGGTACTGGGGGCTTTAGATCAGTTTATAGCGCCGGGATCGGGTCGGGAGCGTGACGGCTGGCTGACAGCGGTGACAGGTTGGGGTGTTCGCCTTGGGATGTTTGTTGTCTGTGAGATCGAGCGCCGCCCGCGCGGCGCGCGATCTACGCGCCATCATAAATCCCCAGCCAGGCACCTGTAAGACATTTCCGAATCTGAAACCAAATGCTTCAGAAACGTATACCTGACGAATTATCCTACGCAACGTGTCGAATGCCGTCTGATAGGCAAACCATTACCTCGCAGTTAACTTCGCGGTTCGCCCAAAAGGCGAGCGAGTGTGAGAACTCGTTGTTGGTAGTCGGCCGTTTCTATGGCAGCTGTGCGCGTGCAGGCTTCGGTCTGACCGTGGTGACTCCAACACGGGCTTCTCACCTCGCGCACGGCTGCCACCCTAATCTGTGAGAAGGATCGAGGTGGTTGCTCTTTTGAATGCCATTGGAGTTGATCATGAAAAAGCTCGTACCTGACCCACCGCCCCAATACCCCGTCCCCTACATCTCAATCATCGCCGACCTCTCCCACAAAGACGCCTTCCAGCACGCCACCACGTTGATGGACAGCCTCTCAAACACCATCCAGCTCTACCTGAACACCGAAGCCGAAGACCAGCGCAATGTCGTTCTGGAAAACCTCGGCATCCTGACCGAGTTGCTCAGGGCATTGTTCGCCCATATGGCCGCCAGGGAGGTCGGGCATGGGTAACGATATGGAACTGGGTTTGAATCGCGGCGGGTGATTGGCATGGCTTACGCAAATCCTGTAGGAGCGGATTTACCGAAACGTCGGACCGCCGCGAAGCAGCCGCCGCGGTGGATGGCACCGGCTTTGCCGGTGATCGCGGCTGAAGCCGCTCCTACAGGGAATGTGAGAGCCTTCAGAAACCGATAAAGGCGTAGTAGACAGGGGCTTGTGCGGTGGTCATCAGCCCCAGCGCCTGCAGGCCTGTCACCAACTCTGTGCGCTCCACGTGGAGCGTCCAGTCAGCGCCATCATTTGCGAGCACTTGCGACAACGCCCCCGCAAACGCCGCCATGTCCGGCAAATAGGCCGTAAAGCCATTGCCCTTCAACGCACTGGTCGTCATCCCCAGTGCCTGACAAACCGCAACCTTGGCCGCAATGTCGTCCCGGTCTGCCTGGCGCGATGCCTCAACCAGCGCCAACAACGTTCTATCCACAGGCAAAGAACCAACAATCAATTTCGGCCCCTGCTCCCAGGCCTCGGGCGGGCAGTCCTTGTTCTCGGGCCGCAGCGGAATGTGCGGGTTGATCTCCACCGGGTAAATCCGGCAGACCAACGGGCGGGCTTCGTAAATGGTGCACAGGTCGTTGTCGTCGAGGTTGCGGCAACGCCCGGGGTTGAATGCGGCAAAGGTCACCGAAACATTTACCTCGCCCAGTCCGCAGGAAACCGGGTGCGAGCGACGCAGCACATGTTCGCGCTGATCCACAGGCATGCCAGGGCCATCGACCACGAACGCTTCGATCAGCACCACGACCTGGCCACCGTTGGCCGCCCACTGGCGCGACTCGTCCAGCGTCAACGGCACATGGTGCCCGGTGCAGCACTTGCCACAACCGGTACAGGCAAAACGCAGGCTATCGTTCACTTTGCGCCGGGCGCCCATTCGCTGACGAAGGCCTTTTGCTGCTTGCGGTCGTACAGGCACAATTCGGTGCCGCTGCGACCCTGCATGTGCTTCTGTGGATAAACACCTTCGACCAGCAGGGCGCTGAAACCGACCTGGTCATCGAACTCTGCGGGCTTGCCAAGAGCATGGGCATTTTTGAACTGGCTGGCGGCGAGGCATTCCTTGACCATCTGCTGGCGCTGTTCATTCCAGGCCTGGCTGCTGGAGGCCTGGGCGGCGCCGCTGAACAGGGCGCAGGCAATCAGGATAGAACTGTAAAACTTCATACGCGGTTCCGGGATCAGCTCCGTGGGGCGCGGATTATGCCCCAGTCATCCCCGGCAGCAAGCCAGGGAGTTTGTCGCTGAATATAACAACACGCTCTTCAGCGCTCGGCAAACACCACCGTGCGCGCGGCCACCACCAGGCAGTCGGTCAGCTCGGGCGAGGAGAACTTGGTGAGGATTGCATTGGCCCCGGCCAAGCGGGCCTTCTCGGCGCTCATGGCGCTGTCCAGCGAGGTGTGCAGCAGCACATAAAGGTGCTGGAAATCCGGCGTTTCACGCAGCGTGCGGGTAAAGGCGTAGCCGTCCATCTCCGACATTTCGATGTCGGAGACGATGATGTTGATTTCCTGCGCAGTGCCTTGCAGCTCCAGCAGCACGTTGATCGCATCCTTGGCGCTGCGGGCGGTGTGGCACTCGATGCCCAGGTTGCGCAAGGTGTGCACCGATTGCTGCAGTGCCACCTGGCTATCGTCCACCACCAGGATGTTGGCGGCGGCCAGCAGGCTGGCGTCCTCTTCGTTCAGCTCGCCGGGAAGCGCTTCGGGCTTGGGCGGGGCGATGCCATGGATGACCTTTTCGATGTCCAGCACCTGGACCAGTGTGTTGTCGACACGGGTCACGCCGGTAATGAACGAGCGGTTGCCCGACCCGTAGGGTGGCGGCTTGATGTCGGTGCTCAGGCAATGAACGATGCGGCTCACCGCCTGTACATGCAGCCCTTGGCGCGAGCGGCTGATCTCGGTGACGATCAGGCAGCCGCCGTCCGGGTCGGCCAGCGGGCGTTCGCCAATGGCGCGGGACAGGTCGATCACCGACAGCGAATTGCCGCGCAGGGTTGCCACGCCTTTTACATGGGGGTGAGACTCGGGCAGCTTGGTCAAGGGCGGGCAGGTGATGATCTCGCTGACCTTGAGCAGGTTGATTGCCATCAACTTGCCGCTGCGCAGGGTGAACAGCAGCAGGGACAACGAGTCCGCGCGGGCGTTTTGCGTGGCCATGGTGACCTTCGTGGGATAGAGGGAATGCCAGCTTATCGGCCCGCGCCACCCAGGCTTTAGGCAAAAAGAAGGGGCCTTGCGGCCCCTTGGTGTTTCAGAAGTTGTAACGTACGCCCAGGTTGACGCCCCAGGGTTGTTCGATGTTTTTGCCTTTCATGTAGTCGAAGCCAGCGTTCACCTGCACGGTGTCGGTCACCTGCGCGGCCACCCCTGCGCCGAGTTCGATGCGGCTGCCCGACAGGTCGTTGTCGAACTTGTTGTCGTTGATCTTCACCTGGTTGTTGCGGGCAAACTCGTGGGCCGCCGCTACCTTCACGTAGGGCTGCACGAAGCCGCCCTTGTCCAGTGGGAAGGTGCGACCGACATGAGTACCGGCCTTGCCCAGCAGCGAGTCGGCGTTGTTTGCACTGGCACGCATCCCGTTGTCCAGGTTGTAGCTGGCGCCGTCGACCCACAGGGCCGAACCCTGGGCAAACGGTTCGACGAACCAGCCGTCGTCCAGCTTGATGTGTTTGCCCACTTCAACCGATGCACCGATGCCATTGTTGTCATAGTCACCCTTGGCTTTCTGGCCATCGCTCATGCGTACATCCGACGTGTTCCGGAAGCGGTTGGCTTTGATCAGCGCATCGATGTAAAGGCCATCGTCCGCCAGCCAGGTGGTGTAGGCACCCAGGTAGAAGCTGTCGACCCTGCCGGTGGTCCCGCCGGACAGGTCCAGGTCCGAACGGCTGTAACCGCCCATCACACCCACCAGCCATTGGCCGTTGCCTGAAGGCATGGGGGCGTCGGCACCAAACGCGATGCCTTGCTGGACTTGGTCATACGCCGCACCGGCGCCTGCCGCCACTTTGTACTTGTTGCCGTAGCTGCGCAGCCAGCCGCCGCCTTGTTCCTGGCCGTTGCGCAGTTCACCCATGCGCCCGCGCAGGGTGGTCGATTCGCCATACCACACGGTGGGCGCGGCACTGAACAGGCCGGTGACCGAGCGTGCGCCGGGGGTGGTGGTGTCGCCCTTGCGCACCAGGAACCAGTCGTCGCCACGCTGTTCCAGCTCGTAGGCGAAGGTGCCGAAGTCCACCTGGCCGCCAACCAGGTCAAACTGCGAGGTGCTGCCTTCGCCGGTGTGCACCACCTGGTGGGCGCCCACGTCGGCGCTGGGGTCGGCACCGGTGTTGGCCACCAGCAGGTTGTGGTTGCCGCTGGCCTTACCAGTGACATCGAGGAAGTCGCCTTGCTGAGTGGCCAGGTCGGTGCCCAGCATGAAGGTGCCGCTGCCGGACAGCTCGCCCAGCTGGAGGCGGCTGAAACCAGCGCTGCCATCGGTACCGCGCAGGTTGACGGTGCCGCCGTCCAGGGCCAGATTGTCGATGCTGGAATCACCTGTCATGGTCCAGGCCGAGGTGCTGTCGATGGCCAGGCTGCTGGCGTTCTCAATGCTTCCGGTCAGGCTGGCATGGTTGGTAAAACTCAGGTCCAGAGTGGCATCTTGCTCTGCGACGATGTTGCCGTTCAGCTGGCTGTTGTTCACGACCGCGTTTGCACGAGCACCATCGGCGACTTCCAGAACCACGCCGTTACCGCCGGAAAGGGTTGAACCGTTGTTGATCTCGATCTGTGCGGTTTCGTTAGAGTCCACAGTACGGGTGACCTTGATGGCACTGCCTTCACGGCCAACCGCAGCGGATTGATCGAGTACCAGTTTCGCGCCGTACTGCTCGGCACCTGTATAGCCCGAAAAAAGCACTATGCCATTGTTGTCGCCTGAAACAACGCTGCCTTCGCGGACCAGCGCCGTGGCGCCAGCCACTACCACACCTGCGCCTCCGGTCACGATACCGCTACCAGGCCCTCCGGCGTAACCTTCGACCTGCGTGTTGCGCAGGTCCAGTACGGCATTGTTGGTCACATTGATGCCACGGCCAACCCCTGAGACGGAGCTGTTGCTGACGCGTGCCGTCGAGGCCTGTTCCACGCCCATCAGGTTCATCCCGAAGGCAGTGGCGTTGGGTGTGGCAGGGTCGACTGCGCCAATGATGGTGCTGCCATCGATGACGGCATGGCTGTTGCTCAGCGTGAGTGCATGCAAGCCTACCGAGCTGACGTGGCCGCCCTGAATATTCACCTTGGAGCCGTCGGTGGCAAAAATCCTGTCGGTTTTGCCACCCGCCAGAACGTTCAGGGTTGCGCGTGTTTGCAGTTCATAACGGTACACAGGGCTGTCTTCGCGTACCCAATAGCCACTGTTCGGCGGCAGGACGATGGTTTCGATGGCCATTACCGGGGAGGCTGATGTGATGACCCCCAAGGCCACTAACGCGCAGATTCTCACGTGATTCATGGTCGTTCTCGTGTTGAAAAATTCAGACACGATTTGACCGGAATTTATTACTAATTCCCCTAGGCTAAATCCGATTAGCTTGTAGGAAAAGCCTACAAAACTGGAATCAAGTGAACTTTCCCCTCAATTCACCATACAACCCGGACACCTACATTAACCCCCCAGGGTTGTTCAATATTTTTCCCGTTACTGTAGTCGACATCGGCGTGAAGCTGCAGCACATCAGTAAGTTGGGCTGCAATCCCTGCACCGATTTCCCCTCGGCTACCCGACAGGTCGTCATGGAATGTGGTGTTATTGACCTTGATGTCATTGTTGCGCGCAAATTCACGTGCCACTGCCAGTTTCACGTACGGCTGCACAAAACCACCTTGTTGCAGTGGAAGGGTGCGGCCTACGTGAGTACCGACTTTCCCAAGCAGAGAGTTAGCCCGGTTGCTGTCGGCCTGTAGGCCATTGTCCATCTCGTAATGTTCGCCTTCTACCCAAAGGGCCGACAGTTGCATGTATGGCTCGACGAACCATCCGGCATTCAACTTGATGTGTCGGCCAGCCTCGAGTGTGCCGCCAACCCCATGGTTGTTGTAGTCCCCCGCTGATTTTTCGCCATCGCTCATGCGCACGTCAGCCTTGTTATCGAACCGGTTGGCTTTGAGGGTGGCGTCGAGATAGTAACCGTTGTCTCCAAGCCAGGTGCTGTACAGGCCAACGTAATAGCTGTTGACCTCGCCGTCACTACCCAGGCGCATATTCAGTTGCGAGTTGCTGTAACCGCCCATCAGGCCCACCAGCCAAGTACCGCTTTGGCTTGGCAGTGGAGTGTCTACCCCTAGTGAGACGCCTTGCTGTGTCTGTTCGTAATGCACCTGGTCGGCAGCCGATACCCGGTATTTGTTGCCATAGGTGCGTGCCCAGAATCCGCCTTGGCCCTGGCCATTTCTGAGCTCGCCCATGCGGCTGCGCAAGGTACTGAGCTCGCCATACCAAACCGTAGGTGCTGCACTGAACACGGCAATGGCCGTTTGAGTGCCGGGAGAGATGATCGGGGTTGAATCCTGCACCAGATACCAGTCGGTATCACGCTGTTGCAACTCGTACGAGAAGGTGCCGATGTCTACCAGGCCGCTGGCACTCTGCAGGGCAAAGCTGGCACTACCACCTTCGGTATGCACTACTCGCTGGGCGACATCACCCGCTGGCTCAACACCGGTGTTGACGATGGCCAGGGTGTGGCTGCCCTGCGCCAGGCCCTCAATATTCACCAAGTCGCTTTGCCCTAGTGCCAGGTCGGTGCCCAACACGAAGGCGCCGTTACCTTCAAGCCCCGAGGCGGTGAGTGTGCGAAATGTACCGTTGCCGCCGCCCAGGTTCACGGTGCCGCCATCAAGGCGCAATGCACCTACCTGCGAATTGTTGAGCATATCGAAGGTCGACCCGGTCTCGATGGCTGTAGTGCCAACATTGCTGACGGTGCCGATCAGCCGCGATCCGTTGGCCAGGCTCAGGGTGCTGGCGCTATTCGCATCCAGGGTCAAATCGCCGGTCATCTGGCTGTTGTTCAAGGCCAGGCTCCTGGCGTTGATGACCGAGCCGGCAAGGATGGACCCATTGTTCAGGGCCACCGAGGTGGTGCTGCCGGGCACCGAGGTAACATTGCCACTCATGCTGCTGGCGTCAAGGCGCAGGGTACCGATGTTCAGCACATTGCCGCTCAAGGTCGAACCGGCCAGCAGAGTCGCCGTTGAGGTCGACCCTTCAGGTTCGTTGACGTTGCCGCTGATGCTGCTTGCGTCCAGCGTCAGGTTGCGAACGTTATTCAACGTGCCCGTCAAGGATGCGCCGTTGCTCATCAGCACATCTGCCACCGCGCCGGTGGCTACCTGAACATCACCTGTCAGCTTACTTGCATCCACGGTCAGTTGCGCCTGCGCCACCCGGTTGGCCGGGTCGCCAGGAAGGCCGACTTCAAGCAGGGTGCCGTTGGCGGACTTCAGGGTTGAGCCTCCCCGCACTTCGACAGTGGCAAGCATCTGTTCTGTGCTCAGGTTACTGACCACAATCGTGCTACCGGTTTGCGATTCCAGCGTGGAGCCATCCAGCACCAGACGCGGGTCGGCGCTGCCCGGTGTGTTGGTGAACAAGCCGGCCGCCCAGTTGCTTCCAATGGCAGTGGTATTTTGCAGAATGGCTTCCCCGCCAACCAGCGTAACGCCCAGCCCACTGCCTGCAACCGAACCACCAACGGCGCCCGTGCCGGTGATGGTGGAATCAATCACTGTGGCACTGCTGCCCCCCGCGACATTGAGACCGCGGCCAGCTGCCGTGATGGTTGTGTTTTCCACCCGAACGGTTGAGCCGGGTATGGATTCGTCTACCCCCCTGACCACCGACAGCCCCGTGTTGTTTGTGGAGGTGATGGTGGATCCGCGAATGGTGCCCTGGCTTTCCGTCAACACCACCGCGCGCAGGTTGCCGCCACTCACCGTGGCGCCGTCGAGCGTTATGGTCGAGCCAGGGTTGGCAAGGATCGTCAGCGACTGCCCACCGGGCACGATCGTCAGGTTGGCTGCATCGAGCGTCCAGCGCTCGGCAGCATCGCCCGGGCGAATGGTGACACTGCTGCCAGGGGGGACATCAGCTGCGTTGGCAGGGGCGCAAAGGCTGATGAAAAGTGCAGGAAAAAACAAGGTGGATGCACGCTTGCGGTCAACACTCATCGGTTGTTCTCCCTTACCCAGCTTTGAGTTGGGCAGCTGCAAGTCTTGGTTTTCAGGCGTTGGTATTTTTATGGGCTAATGCGATTAAGTGATTTATACGCGCTACGGGGGCAATGGCCTACCTAGTAAAAATGCCAGGTTACAGGTGCTCTGCCTGAATTTAGTATTCGTGAGGGCGTTACATATACTCCAGCGCCCTGTGACGGTAGCCTGCTCCGGCAATTTTTCGGGGGGCTTTAATTTAGTCTGTCCGCTATTGTAAGGAAGGTGTTCGATGAATGTCCCTGCGCGTGTTTCAAAAGGTAAAGCCTACGGCCACAATGTGAGTGCGCGTAAGATTATGGCGCTAGATCAATTAATAGTTCCGGATCGTGAGCCGACGCGTGGTATTATTCCGATCGATAAACTAACAAACAGATTACCGGTTAAGATTAATAAGGGTCCGGATTTCAGGAACACACTATCTATTCAGTTGTTTATCAATGATGATTTTGAGGAGCCGGCAAATTTCATCGGGCTTCCTTTAGATCTTGCCAGCTTTGACTTGACTGATCCGACCCTCGTGGATTTTGAACTTTACTATGAAATAGCCGACTTTCCACCGGCGGGAACAAATGTCACGGTTTCGCTGAACTATTTCCTTTTTGACACCGCCTCAGAGGCCGCCGAGGCCGCCGCACTTCCCGTTTCCGTGCGCTTCGACCAAGAGGCTGCTGGCGGTGATGAATTACCGCCGATCGTTTTCACGGACGCACAGCTTGCTGGCATTACTGCTTCTGACCTTGATGCAAACGGCCGATTGAATGTGCTCATTGACCCTTACTACCTCAGCGAGGTAGACGATGTTGTAGAGTTGTGGTTGGGGACTGGTGCAGATGAAGCAACCGGTAACTATTTGACTCCAACTTTCCCTTTGACTGTACAGGGGGCAGTGATTCCAGTCTATTTCGAACGGCAACACCTTGATAATGCCGGTGATGCCATGAAGCTTTATTTTGGTTATCGCTCAACTGATCTTGCCGGTAATCAAACCGGGCTGTCGAGCCTTGTGGGGCTTGATGTGTTTATCAATCTGCCAACCCTTGAAGCGCCTGTGGTGCCAGAGGCACTTGATTTTGATCCCGATGGGCTGGTTACCTTTAATGATGCCAACCCAAGCGTTACCGTTGAGATTCCCCGGTATCCCGGGGCTGCGCTTGAGGACGAGATTACCGTCATCTGGGGGGGTATCAAGTTTGCAGCGTATCCTTTGATTCAGGCAGACCTTGATCGCGACCCACTTCTTCCCGTGGCGTACATTGAGGTGCTGTTTGACGTCGTGGAGCGTGCGGGTAGCTCTAACGATATCAAAGTGTCATATGAGATGCTCCGGACCGGTAACCCGGTGCTGCCGTCGCCGGAAACTATAGTGGCGGTCGACTTGAGTACACCCGGCGGCCCTGACCCGGACCCGGAACTTCCGGAACATACAAATCTTCAGGCACCCTCGATTCAGTGTGGGGCCAGCCCGGCCAACACAATTGAGCCAGCCGATTTCGGCAAGCCCGCAACAGCTACCGTTTTCCGGGTTGGGGTTGATTTGCAGCCGATCTGGCAGTTGGACGACGTCATCCAGATGCACTGGGGTTCAGTCTCAAACCCTCAAATCGGTACAGTTACAGTCAATGCTACCAACACAGGTGCCAACATTCCGGTCCCGATTCCTTTCGCGGACGTCATCGAGGCCGTTGGCGTAGGGGACATCGTCACTTACTTTACACTTACGCGTAAGCTCCTCACGCCAGGCGGTAACGAGGTTGAGGTAACGGTGAAGTCACCTGAGCAAATTGTAAAGGTAACCTCGGCAGGTGCTTTGCCCGGCGATGGTAATCAGCTTGCTGCAGGTGACTTCTGGGAAAAAAATGCCAGTAACATCATTACTCAGCGGGTTGGGGTAAGGGGCACGAGTGTCCGCATTAACCTGGCGGGTGTTTCCAATATTAGCTTGGCCTTGAACCCGAAAATTAGCTACAACTTCGTAGGCATCGAATCGGGTGATGCGACTGGGCCAGGTACCCCTCCCGGTGATGAGATCGAACCATCCCGGATCAATGAGGACGATGTACCGCTGGTGCAGGCCGATATTGATCGAGGGTACTTTGAAATACCATTGCCGTATGCCAAAACCTACTTCATTTGCCGGAATGGCGCGAAGTTAAATTATTCGCTTGCGAACGATTTGGGCCGTAACAGCAATCATGCAGAAGCCTTTGTCCGCTTTGCCATGAATGACGCCGGAAGCGTATGCCCTGTGCCGAGGCTGGCCAAACCGTCTGGTTCAAAGGGAACCTCAGGTATCAAGCCGCGCGCCAAAATAACCGGAGTACCCTCAACGCCACCCGCCATTGCCTTCACGGACGCACAACGCACAGGCATAACGGAGGAAGATTTAGAAACCAACGTATTGATAGTGGCGGTGAATCCCTATTTCGAAATGGCCAAAGGCCACACCCTCGTACCTTGGGTGGGTACTTCCCAAGCTGAGAGTTCGGGCAGCTACCTGGAACCTTCCAGTGCAGTGACTGAACCAGGCACGACGACGTTGATTGGCTTTGCGCGCGATGCTCTTCTGGCGTTGGGTAACAACCAGCGGCTCTACTTCGGTTACAAGATCATCGTTTCGGATGAAGAAGAAAGCGGCTTGTCGCGATCGGTAGGCATCCAGGTGGATCTGGATCAGAAGTGACGGAGGCTGGTAACGCACAGGGAGGGGCGTAAGCCCCTCTTTGTTATTGCGTACCGGCCGACTCAGCGTTCCCGTAGCGCCTCCTTGGCGCGGTTCAATGGTTTGATCAAATAGTCCAGGATAGTCTTCTCTCCGGTACGGATATCCACCGTGGCGATCATTCCCGGTACGATCGCAAAGTGCTTGCCGGCCTTGTTCTGCAGGCTGTCCTGCTCGGTGCGGATGAACACCCGGTAGTAGTAGATTTCCGGCTTCACCTCGTCCTGCAGCGTATCCGGCGAAATGCCCACCACCTTGCCGTCCAGCCCGCCGTACACCGAGTAGTCATAGGCGCTGATCTTCACCTTGGCTGCCTGGTCGGGGTGGATGAAGGCGATGTCGCGTGGCGCGATGCGGGTTTCGATCAGCAGGCGTTCGTCCATCGGCACGATCTTCATCACTTGCCCGCCGGGCTGCACCACACCACCCAACGTGGTCACTTCGATGTCCTTGACGATGCCGCGCACCGGCGAGCGCAAGGTCAGGCGCGACAGCGAATCGCTGCGCCCGCGCACCACCTCTGACAGGCTGTCGGCTTCGGCACTGGCCTTGGCGAGTTCTTCACGGGCGCGCACCAGGTAGTCGGAGCGGGCTTCGTTGGCCTTCAGTTCCAGTTCGGAGCGCTGGCGGTTGAGGCGGATGACTTCGACCCGGCTGGAGGCGCCCATCTTGGCCAGGTTCTCGGTAATCTTCAGTTCGCTGCGCACCAGCCGCAGCGAGTCCTCGATGCCGGCAAGCGTCTGCTCCAGGCCGCGGCGGCGGGTCTGGTAGAGCGCGGTTTCGGCGTCGATCAGCTCGGGCGAGCCCTGCAGGCTTTGGGGGAACACCAAGGGCTTGCCGGCCACCTCGGCCTGCAGCCGTGCCACGCTCGCTTTTGCCGCGCGGTACTTGGCCTCGCTTTCGCCAACGCTGGAGGCTGTCTTGGTGGGGTCGAGCTGGGCCAGCACCTGGCCACGTTCTACAAGGTCGCCTTCAGCCACGTTCATTTCGGCAACGATGCCCCCTTCGAACGACTGGATCACCTGCTCCCGCGAGCTGGGGATGACCTTGCCGGTGCCGGTGGACACTTCGGTCACCTCGAACCAGGCTGCCCAGGCCAGGAACGCGGCCAGCATCAGCGCACTGAGGGTGATGATGCGGCCCGCACGCAGCACGGCCTGGTCGTCCTGGCCGTCCAGGTAGGAGGCGGGAAGTTCATGCTGGCTCATGCCTGGGCTCCTTTCAGCTTGGCCAGGGCGGCGTCGCGCGGGTCGTCGATGACAATGCGCCCGGCGTCCAGCACGATGATGCGGTCCACGCGCTGCAGCACGCTCAGGCGGTGAGTGGCGATGACCAGCGTGCGGCCCTGGCAGAAGCGGTCGAGGTTATCCAGCAGCTTGCGTTCGGTGATGTCGTCCAGCGAGGCGGTAGGTTCGTCGAGCAGCAGCACCTGCGGCTGGCGTACCAGCAGGCGCGATAGCACCAGCGCTTGGCGTTGCCCACCCGACAACCCCAGCCCGCCTTCTAGGATCAGGTGGTCCATGCCCTTGGGCAGGCGGCGCACGAAGTCCAGTGCACCGGTGGCGGCCAGCGCGGCCACCAACTCCTGGTCGCTGGCCTGGCCGGCGCCGAGGGTGAGGTTTTCCCGCAGGGTGCCGTGGAACAGGCGGGCGTACTGGGGCAGCAGGCCGACGTCGCGGCGCAGGTCGGCGGGGTCGAGGTGGGCCAGGGCGATGCCGTCGAGGGTCACCTCGCCTTGAGTCAGGTCCATGGCGCCGCCCAACGCTTGCAGCAGGGTCGACTTGCCCGCACCGTTGCGGCCCAGCACGGCAATGCGCTCGCCGGGCTGGATGTCCAGTTGGCTGATGTTCAGCACCGGTGGTGCTTCGGGTTCGTAGCGGAAGTTGGCCTGGCGCAGCTTGTACTCGCCGCGGATGGCCGGCAGGTGCACGCGCGCTTCTCCTTCGGGGTGGTCCACGGGCGACTGCATCAGTTTATCCAGCCCGGTCAGGGCCACCTTGGCTTGCTGCCAGCGGGTCAGTACGTGGGTGAGCTGCGCCAGCGGGGCCATCATGCGCGATGACAGCATCGAGGCGGCCACCAGGCTACCGGTGGTGAGGTCACCGGCAATCACCATGGGCGCGCCGATGACGATGACCACGGCAAACACGGCACCTTGCACGTTCTGGGTCCAGGTCACCAGGCCATTGGTGAGGGTGCGCAGGTGCAGGTTGGTGTGGGCGCAGGTGGCGTTGTACTGGTTCCATTGCCGCTCGAAGCGAGCCTCGGCTTGCAGCGCCTTGATTTCGTCCAGGCCCTGAATGCTCTCTACCAGCATGGCGTTGCGCAGCGCCGATTCACGCATGGAGGCATTGGCCAGGCGAGCCAGCTTGCGCTGCGCCAAAAGCCCCGGCAGCACCATGGCCAACAGCGCCACCAGCGGGATGAACACCAGCACACCGCCGATCAGCCAGAACACAAACAGGAACAGCAGGAAGAACGGCAAGTCGGCCAGTACAGTGGCAGTGCTGGAGGTGATCAGGTCGCGGATCGATTCCAGCTCGCGCAATTGCGAGATGAACGAGCCGGTGGATTTGGGGCGTGCCGAGTTTTTCAGGCGCAGGGCGTGGCCGTAGACCAGGTCTGACACCCGCAGGTCGGCGCGTTTGCCGAGCAGGTCGGTCACCTTCAGGCGCAGCAGGCGCATGCTGAAGTCGAACACCAGCGCCAGCACCACGCCACCGAACAGCACATACAACGTGGGCAGGGATTCGGCCGGGATCACCCGGTCATACACCTGCATTGAAAACAGTACCCCGGCCAGCGCCAGTACGTTGGCCACCAGCGAAGCGACCATTACCTGCCCGTAAGGGCGCAGGTCGCGTAGCACGATACGGGCGAACCAATGGCGGTCGTAGGGGGCGGTGTAGTCGTCGGTGCGCACGTCGCGCAGCGGGCGTGCCGGGCGCATCAGTGCCACGCGGTTGATGCGGCCTTCGAGGGCTTCGCGGGGCAGGCGCGAAGTCAGGCCCTGGTCGCCGGCAAACACGATGGCCAGTTCGTTCTCTTCGGTCACCGCCTCGACCACGGCCAGCTGGCCATCGTCCAGCTCCAGTACCAGCGGCGTGCGCCATTGGCGCAAGGCTTTGGCGTCATAGCGCACGAAACGCAGCGTCAGCCCGGCCTGGCGCGCCATGTGCCGCAGGATTTCATCCAGAGGCCTGGCATCTTCCACGGCAGCCAGGCGAATGCGCTGGGGCGAGACGTCCAGGCGATAGTGGTGGGCGACTTGCAGCATGGCCTCCAGCCACGGCCCCAGGTCGGGGCGATGCACCTCGGCGGGTTCGGCGTTTTGCTGCGTCAGGTTGACCGTGTCGTTCATGGTTCGATCTCCACCCCTTGCAGGTTGCGCCCCACCAGCCCGAAGGCGTTACGCAGGGCGCCGGTGTTGTACAGGCAGTCCACATCCAGGCGCAGCAGGTCGGCGCGCGTGCCGGCGAGGTCGAAGCGCGACTGGTAGATTTCCTGTTCGGCGTTGAGTAGATCCAGCAGTGGCCGGGTGCCCAGGTCCAGGTACTGGCGGCCATACAGCTCGCGGGCTTCCTGGATGCTGACCTGGCGCGCCTCGAGCGAACTCAGGCGGCGGCTCAACCCGGAGGTCTGCGCCATGGCCTCGGCCAGGCCACGGCGGGCCTGCAGGCGGGCGGCGTCTTCGGCCGAGTCGGCGGCGGTCAGGGCGTGGCCGGCGGCGCGCGAGCGGGCACTGATGGCGCCACCTTCATAGATGGGTACTTCCACGTTGAGGTAGATGCCAGCCTGTGTGCGGTCGATGCGGTGGTTGTCGCGGTTGTAGTCGTCGTCCAGGTAGTGGTTGACCTGGGGCTGTAACGACAGGGTGGGGTAGGCCTCGGCCTTGGCCTGGGCCAGCTCGGCCTTGGACTGCGCGCGTTGGGCCAGGGCCATCAGCACCCCGGGGAGCAGGTCGGCGGAGGATGGCGGGCGAGCGCAGGCGCGGTTCAGTTCGGGCGGAGCCTCTTCGGCCAGCGCCGGCGGTGCCAGCCTGCCGAGCAACGCAGCAAGGATCGAGCGCCAGCGCTCGTACTGTGACTGGTATTCCTCCAGCGTGGCGCGTGCGCCTTCCACGCGGGACTCGGCCTGCACCACGTCCGAGCGGGTGCTGGCGCCCATGTCGCTGCGCTGGCGGGCCATGCCGGCCACATCGCCTACGCCACGGATCTGCTCGCGGGCAATGACCATGAGTTGTTCGTAGCGGCGGGTTTCGATCCACGCATACGCGGTGTCGCGGGCCAGGTCGTCGACCACCAGCAGGATGTTGGCCTGGGCGCGGGCGGCAGCGGCCTTGGCCGCGTCGACGGCGCTGTCGACCTTGCCGAAGTCGTAGAGCATTTGTTTGAGCGACAGGTTGAGCGCCTGGCTGTTGCGGTCCCCACCGTAGCCGGTGTCGTAACCGGTGCGGATGCCACCGGAAACCTGCGGATAGTAACCGGCGCGGGCAACGTTGATACCTTCGCCTTGCTTGTACAGGTTGCCAACCGCTTCGGCGATGCTCGGGTGCCACTGCGCAGCCGCCACCACGGCTTCGGCCAGCCCGAGCCGGTCGGCGTCGCGGGCAGCCTGGCCGGTGGGTGGGCGGGCAGGGATGGCGTTGGGCGCATCCCGCAGCTTGGAGGGGCCAATGTGGCGCAGTTGTGGGTCGATGTCGTCGGCTGCCAGGGCAGCCGGGTTGAAAGTCAACGCCAGGAGCCCGAAGGCGCCCGGCAACCACGGTGACAGCGGACTGCTTTTTCGCTTCACATGAATCCCTTACTGCTGGTTCGTCCTTGCCGCCGGGCGTGTGCCCGGCGGGTTACTGCAGCCTCAGACGACATGGATGCCGTTTTGCACCCACAAGTGGTGGCTCGGATCCTCCTGGGCCGTGTATTGGGTATAGTCGATTCCGTCGGCCACCTGAGTGCCGGCTTGCGTCCAGGTGTCGGTCATGTGCACCGAATCCTGGTCGTTGCCCTTGATCAGCAGGGTGTTGTTGCCGGTTTCGGTGATGGCCACCACGTCTGCCAGGTTCAGCGTCAGGCTTACCGCGCTGGTGTCGTTGAGGTCGATGATTTCGATGTCGTGCACGCGCCCGACCAGGTTGCCCAGGTCGATGCTGGCATCGCCGCCGCCCCACAGCAGGGTGTCGGTGCCCGTGCCGCCTTCGACGCTGGTGAAGTCCTGGTCGACCACTACCAGGGTGTCGTCGCCGGCACCACCTTGCAGGGTGATATGCCCGCCCTGGCTGCCGTCGAGATGGTCGTTGCCGTCGGTGCCGGCAATCACTTCAGTGGAGGCCGATGCGGCGGCAACGGTGAGGCTGTCGTCGCCGGTGTCGGCCAGCAGTGAAGTGAAGGTGGTGAAGCTGGCGGCGTTTTCCAGGTTGATGGTCAGGGTGGCGGTGTCGGTGGTGCCGTTGGGGTGGGTGAGTTCGTAGGTGAAGGTGTCGTGCTGGCCGATCACCGCCGAGGTCAGCCCGCTGTTGAGGGTGTAGGTGTAGCTGCCGTCGGCCTGCACCACCAGCGTGCCGTAGGTGCCGGCCACGCTGACGCCGTTGTGGCCGGGGATGGCGTAGGTGTTGGCCGCCACCAGCACGCTCAGCACCGTCAACGTCGAACCCAGGTTGTCGGCGCTGCCGCCCGAGGTGTCGGTGATCAGGTTGCCGGTGACCGGCGTGTAGCTGCTGACCACGAAGTCGTTGAGGTGGGTGGTGGTGGTGTTCAGGCTGGTGGTAATCGAACTCAACAGCCCGATGCCGCTGGAACTGACGCGTATCTGGTAACTGCCGGCGGTCTGGTCCTGGAAGGTGTACGCGGCCCCACCGCCCAACAGGGTGAGCAGCGAGCTGCCCGGCACCGATTGCACCAGCACGTACTGGCCGGTGGTGGTGTTGAGTTTATACAGCGCGATGGTGGTGTTGCCGAGCAGGGTCAGCAGGTTGGTGGAGTTGACCACCACTTGCAGGTCGGCGGTGGTGTCCGCGGCCACGGTGGTGGTGTAGGTCGCATTGCGGGCACCGATCACGGGCAAGGACAAGGTGCCCAGGGTCGCGCTACTGGTGCTTTCACGGTTGACCAGAGTGATACCGGTGCTGTCGATGTCG
This sequence comes from Pseudomonas sp. PSKL.D1, assembly GCF_028898945.1. Taxonomy (NCBI): domain Bacteria; kingdom Pseudomonadati; phylum Pseudomonadota; class Gammaproteobacteria; order Pseudomonadales; family Pseudomonadaceae; genus Pseudomonas; species Pseudomonas sp. PSKL.D1. The sequence continues at coordinate 4,915,274 of NZ_CP118607.1, read as the reverse complement.
TTGACCGCATCCACCACCGTGGCGGGTGCGCCGAGGTTGGTGTTGCTCCAGATTTCCGTAGCCTGCGGGCTGTCGATGCGCACATACAGCGTGGCGGTGTCGGTGAGGCCGTTGGCGTGCACCAGTTGGTAATTGAACACATCCACCTTGCCGACGCTCGACGGTGTGCCGTTGGGCGTGTAGGTGTAGCTGCCGTCGGCGCGGATCACCAGGGTGCCGTACAGCCCCTGCACGGTGGTGGCGCTGCCGGCGGCGACGTAACTGCCATCCTTGAACACCTGCAGCACGGCGGCGCTGTCCGGCCCCCTGGAATCGGTGGTGCCGTCCGTGCCCGGGTCGCTGATCACGTTGCCGGATACCGGCGTGCCGGTGCCGGTGAACTGGGTCAGGCTGGTGGCGACGATGTCCAGCGTGGTGGTGACGGTGGTGACCAGGCCGATGCCGCCGCTGGCGACGGTCAGGCGGTAGTCGCCCGCTTGCAGGGTGCCCATGTCCACCTGAATGCCCAAGGGCAATATGATGAGGTCGAGCAGGCCTTGGGTGTTGCCGGTGGCGATGGTTACCCAGGCGCCAGCAGCGTTCTTCACTTGCAGGGTGAAGGTGGAGTTGTTGAGCAGAGCCAGCACGCTGTTGGTGGTCAGCGTCAGCGTCGGGTCCACCGTGGTGCCGGCCGCGACCGTCCAGGTGTAGGTCTTGCTGAAGCCCGACAGCAGGGTAGAGAAGCTGTCGTTGTAGGTTTGCGTCGCGACCACGGGCGCCAGGTTTACGGTGGCGGTAGCCAGGTTGTCGCTGGCAATCACCGGGGCGTTGGCGTCCACGTCCGGGGCGGTGATGTTGACGTTGCCGGAGGTATTGTTGCGCGGGTCGGTCAGGCTTACCGACAGCACCTGGCCGTTGTCCTGGGCGGGGCTCAGGGTGACGGTGAAGGTGCCGTTGGGTTGCACCGTGGCCGTTTGCAGCACGGTGCCGCTGGCGTTGCGCACGGTCACGGTGGCGCCGGCCTCGCCGGTACCTGTGAGGGTGCTGCCGTCGGCACTGATCACCAGGTTGCTGGCGGCGGCGGGCGGGGTGAGGTCTGGTGCGCTCAGCGTGGTGGCAGTGGAGGTGTTGCCAGCGGCATCGGTGAGGGTGACGTTCAGCGTCTGGAAGTCGACTTGCGCGGCGGCAAGGCTGACCACGAACAGGCCGTTGCTGCCCACGGTGGCGGTGCCCAGCACGGTACCGGCGCTGTTGCGCACGGTGACGGTGGCACCGACCTGGCCAGAGCCGCTGACCGTGGTGCCGTTGGCGTTGATGCTGGCGACCGGGGCGGCGGGTGGCGTGGTGTCTGGCGCGGTGATGCCGGTGCTGCCGGACGGGTTGCCGGCCGCGTCGGTCTGCCGTACCACCAGCGCTTGCCCGTCGTTTTGCGCCGTGGTCAGGGTGATGCTGAAGCTGCCGTTGGATTGCACCACGGCGGTACCGACCTGGCCGCTCGGGCCTTGCACGGTCACCGTTGCACCCGGCTCGCCGGTGCCGGTGAGCACGGTGCCGGCGGCGTTGATTGCCAGGTTGGTCGGTGCGGCGGGGGCCTGGGTGTCAGGTGCGGTGTAACTGGTGGCACCGGAGACGTTCAGCGCAGCGTCGGTTTGGGTAAGGCTCAGCACCTGGCCATTTAGTTGCGCACTGGCCAGGTTGATGCTGAACGCACCGCCCGCGTTCACTACAGCTGTGCCCAGCACGTTGCCGCCGGCATCGCGCACGGTGACATTCGCGCCAGCCTCACCGGTACCACTCAGCACCAGGCCGTTGGCAGACAGCGAGGTCACCACCGGGTTGGCGGGTGGCGTGGTATCGGCAGCCACTACAAACACCGGTTGCGATTCGTCACCGAGCAATGGGTCTGAAGTGACCGACAGCTGCTGACCATTGAGTTGCGCACTGGGCAGCGTCACCGTGAACGTTCCGCCGATTCCGGCCAGGCCAGTGGCCAGCAGGTTGCCGTTGGCGTCGTACACGCGAATGGTTGAGGTGGCGGCCGCGTTGCCTGTCAGGGTAACGCCGTCTGCGGCCAGTATTACGTTGGTCGGAGGGGCGCTAGGTGGGGTTAGCGGCGTGGTGAAGGTGGTATCCAGCGAGTCGTTGCCAGCCGCGTCAGTCTGGAAAACGGTCAGGATGGCATCCGCGCCAGGTGTCGGTGCCAGTGCAATCGAGAACGTGCCGGCAGCGCTGACTACGCCGGTACCGATCAGGTCGTTGCCAAGGTAGACCTCCACGGTCGCACCTGGCTCACCCCGCCCGGTCAGCGTGTCGTAACCGGTATTGATCGCCAGGTCGGTCACAGGGTCAGGGGGGGAATTATCCACAGTCTGGTACGACGCGGGCAGCGAAGCGTTGAGCGCCGCGTCGGTGGCAATCACGGTCAGCAACTGGCCATTGATTTGTGCCGGGCTCAGCACCACCACGAACTCACCGCCCGCCGGAACGGTCACGGTGCCTAGCAAGCTGTTGTCTGGCCCCCGCACGGTGATGACGCTGCCAACTTCAGCAGTGCCGCTGAGCAGCGTACCGTTGCCTGTCAGGGTGAGGATGGTGGGCGTGGCCGGTGGCGTCAGGTCGGACGCAGTGAGCTGGAGCGGGGCAGACGGGTTGCCTGTTGCGTCCTGGGCAACGACGGTCAGTACTTCGCCATTGATCTGCGCCGTAGTGAGATCGAGCACGAAGTTGCCGTCCGGGTCGATGGTGCCCTGGCCGACCATGTTGCCGAGGTTGTTCATCACCGTGATGCGTGCGCCGGCCTCGCCGGTACCGATCAGTTGTGTGCCACTGCCGTTGAGCGCAGCGATGACCGTGGCCGGTGGCGTTGTGTCGGCGGCGGTGATGGTGGCGACGGTCGAGAGGTTGTTGCTGGTGTCTTCCAGCGTCACTTGCAGCAATTGGCCGTTGAGCTGCGGTGTACCCAGGTTGACCACGAAGGTGCCATTGGCGGCGACCGTGGCCGTGCCGATTTCCACCGTGCCCAGGTAGACCCTTACGGTTGTGCCTGCTTCGCCGGTACCGCTCAGCTGATCGCCGGCGGCGTTCAGGTGCAGCCCGGTGGCGGCGTCCGGTGGGGTGAGGTCGGGTGCGGTCACGCTTACCGGCAGGCTGATGTTGCCGGGCGGGTCGGCCTGCTGCACGGCCAGCACCTGCAGGTTGATTTGCGCGGGGGTGAGTTCGACGCGGAAGCTGCCATCGGCCTGCACAAGGGTAGTGCCGAGCACTACACCGGCTGCGTTGGTCACGGTCACCGTTGCGCCGACTTCGCCTTGGCCGCTGACCACGCTGCCGTCGGCATTGATCACCACGTTGGTGAGCTGGGCAGGAGGGGTGAAGTCCGGCGTTTGCAGCGTCGCTACCGTCGACACGTTACCGGCACTGTCTGTCTGGGTAAGGCTGAGCAGTTCGGCGTTGCCCAGCGCCGGGGTGAGGGTGACGGTGAAGTGCCCGGCTGCATCCACCACGGCGGTGCCGATTTCGTCGCCTGCCGGGTTGCGCACGCTGACTACGGCGCCGGGCTCGCCACGCCCGGTGAGGGTAATGCCGTCACTGGAGATGGCCAGCGAACCCGGAGCCGCGGGTGGCGTGGTGTCGGGCGCGGTGATGGGGCTGGCGCCCGACTGGTTGCCGGCGGCATCGGTCAGCACCACTTGCACCTGCTGGCCGTTGGCCTGCGGGCTGGTGAGCAGGATCTGGAAGGTGCCATCCCCCATGACTACGCCGGTGCCCAGCAACGTACCGTCGGCGGCCAGCACTTTGACGATGCTGCCGGCTTCGCCAGTACCGTTGAGCAGGCTGCCACCACTGGCGAACGCCAGGTTGGCAGCGGCGTTGGGGGCAATGCGGTCGGGGGCGGTCAGGCTGACGCTATTGGACTCGTTGCCCGCTGCGTCCGACTGGCTGGCACCCAGCAGTTCGCCATTGAGTTGTGCGGCGCCGAGGGTAACGCTGAAGTTGCCATTGGCATCGACCACGGCGGTGCCAAGCTCGGCCCCGCCGGTACCGGTGATGGTCACGGTGGCTCCGGGTTCGCCGTGGCCTGTGAGGGTCAGGCCGTCGGCAGACAACACCAGGCCAGTCAGCGGTAGCGGTGCGGTGGTGTCCGGGGCCAGCAAGGTGGCCGGCAGCGAAGCGCTGCCGTCACTGCCGACTGCACTCACTTGCAGGGTTTCACCGTTGGCCTGTGCGTTGGCGAGGCTGACGCTGAACGTGCCGTCGTTGTTGGCGGCGGCGGTGCCCAGCAGCACGCCGTTGGGGCCGTACACGTTCACCGTGCTGCCCGGCGAGGTGCTGCCGGTGACGGTCAGGCCGTCGGCAGACAACACCAGGTTGCCGGGGATGTCCGGGGCCAGGTTGCCGGGGGCGGTGATGGTCAGGGCCGGGGAGGCATTCAGGGCAGTGTCCGCCTGCACCACGCTGAGCACTTCACCGGCAAGCGCGGCGGGCGACAGGGTGACGCTGAAACGCCCGTCTACGCCTACGGTTGCCGTTCCCAGTGCAGTACCGTCCAAGGCCCGCACAGTCACCGTGGCGCCAGCTTCGCCGGTACCGGTGAGGGTCGTGCCATCGGCAGCCACGGCCAGGTTGGTGACGGCGGCAGGTGGGGTAGTGTCGGCTGCGGTGAGGGTGGCGGCGGGTGAAACGTTGCCTGCCGCGTCTGTGGCAGTAACCTGCAGGTTTTGGCCGTTTGTTTGGGCAACGCTGAGGGTGAGCTGGAAGGTGCCGTTGCTGCCCGCCACGGCGGTGCCCAGCACGTTGCCGGAGGCGTCGCGCACGGTCACTGTACTGCCGGCTTCGGCGCTGCCGCTCAACTGCAGGCCGGTGGCGGCCAGGCTGAGCGCGGTCGGGGCGGCCGGTGGCGTAAGGTCGGGGGCGGTTACCGAGACCGCGACCGAGGTGTTGTTGCCCGCGTCGGTCTGGGTCACGCTCAGCAGTTGGGCATTGAGCTGGGCGCTGTTCAACGTCAGGGTAAAGCTGCCGTTGGCGGCCACCAGGCCTGTGCCGATGATAGTGCCGTCCGGGCCGCGCACGGTCACAGTCGCACCGGCTTCACCCAGGCCGGTCAGGGTAAGGCCGTTGTTGTTGAGTACCACATTGGTCAGTGCCGCTGGTGCAGTGAGGTCCGAGGTGAGCAGGCTGATGGCCGGTGACGTGTTTCCTGCTGCGTCCACCTGGCTGACGCCGAGCGCCTGGCCGGTGGCTTGCGGCGTATCGAAGGTCACCGTAAAGCGGCCGTCGGCACCTACTATCGCCGTGCCTACTACGGTGCCGGCAGCGTTGCGCACCTGCACGGTGGCGCCTACCTCGCCGATGCCGGACAACTGCCGGCCATCGGCACTGAGCAAGGTATTGGTCACGGCGGCTGGCGGGGTACGGTCCGGGGTCAGTAGGCTGGCCGGCCCGGACACGTTGCCAGCCGCATCGGTGAGCGTGATCAGCAGTGGGCTGCCGGTGGTCTGTGCGTTGGGCAGGGTGATCTGGAACTGGCCGCTCTGGTTGACCGTGCCGGTAGCCAGGATCGCGCCCGTCACATCCCGCACGGTGACGATGGCGCCTGCTTCGCCCTGGCCGCTGACTACTGTGGCGGCGCTGTTCAGGCCAAGGCCGGTGGCCGCATCGGGTGCCTGCAGGTCGGCGGCCTGGAGCGTGGCAGCCAGCGAGGTGTTGCCGGCGGCATCGGCCTGGGTGATGGTGAGGTTCTGGCCGTTCGCTTGCGGCGGGACCAACGTGACGGTGAACAGCCCGTTGCTGCCTACCGTGCCGCTACCCAGCAATGTGCCCTGCGCATCCACCACCCGCACAGTGGCACCCACTTCGCCGTGGCCGGTGAGGGTGGTGCCACTGCGGTCGAGGTTGAGCTGGTTGGGCGCGTCCGGTGCGGTTGTATCGTTGGCCACAATGGAGGCGGGTATCGAAGGCCTGCCGCCAGCGTCCAGGCGCGCGCTGACCTGCAAGGTCTGGGCATTGAGCTGGGCAGTACTGAAGAACACCCGGAAGGTGCCGTCGCTGCCGACCGTGGCCGTACCCAGCGTGGTGCCGCTGGAGGTCACGGTGATCAGCGAGCCCACGGTACCTACGCCGGTGAGCACAAAACCGTCGGCACTGATGGCCAGGCTGGCGGGGGTGGCGACTTCGGTGCCGTCCGGGCCGCTGACCGTCACAGGATCACTAAGATTGCCGGTTGGGTCGCGCACCACCACTGTCGCGGTTTCGCCACTGGCCAGTGCCGGGCTGACGTCAACGGTGAAGGTACCGTCGGGCCTGACCGTGGCGTTGCCGATGATGGTGTTACTGGCGTCACGCACGATCACGGTGCTGCCAGGTTCAGCGTTACCGCCAACGATCGTGCCGTCCGCATTGACGGTGAGGTTCTCGGCTTGCAGCGGCCTTGTCGTGTCGAGGGCATCGACAGACGATGGCGCTGAGCTGTTGCCCGCTGCATCCGTGACAACAACGGTCAGGGTTTCGCCATTGAGCAACGCAGGTGCCAGCGGCACGCTGAAACTGCCGTCCGGGTTGACGGCTACGGTGGTGACATTGCCATTGGGGTCGGTTACCGACACCGAGGCGGCACCGGGTGCATTGCCGGTGAGCGCAAGGCCGTCAGGCGTTACGGCCAGGTCGGTGGGCTGCGCGGGCGCAGTGATATCGGGCGCGGTCGCCTGGGCTGTTGTCGAGAGGTTGCCGGCGGTGTCGGTCAGGGTTACGTCCAGCACCTGGCCGTCGAGTTGGGGCGGCGTCAGTGCAACCATGAAACTGCCGCCTGCCGGTATCACCACAGTCCCCAGCAGTGTGCCGTTGGCCGTGCGCACTTCCACGGTCGCACCCACTTCGCCAGTGCCTTGCAGGGTAGTGCCGTCGGCACTGACCTGCAGCCCGGTTGCGGCGACGGGGCCAGAGGTGTCATCGGCGGTGAAGGGCGCCGATGGCGATGCATTGCCGGCGACGTCGATGAGCACGACCGAGATCGTTTCACCGTTGGTTTGTGCCGGGTTGAGGGAGACGGTGAACGTGCCATCGCCGTTCACTACGGAAACGCCCAGAATTATCCCGGCCGTGTCGCGCACTATGACGGTGGCGTTGGGTTCGCCCTGGCCGTTGAGCAACGTGCCGTTCGCAGTCAGCTCCATGCTGTTGGCCGGCAGCGGTCCTTCGAGATCGTTGGCGGTGATCGTGCCAGCCGGGGATACGTTGCCGGTGGTGTCCATTTGCGTGACGGACAAGGTCTGGCCATTGAGCTGCGGCGGGTCGAGCGGCACGCGGAAGCTGCCGTCCGCCTCGACCACAGTGGTGCCCAGCACCATGCCACCAACGATGAACACGCGCACCTGGGTGTTGGGCTCACCGGTACCGATCAGCCAGGCACCGTCAGCCGACAGGCTGAGGTTGCCGGGGATGCCGGGGGCCTCAATGTCCGGTGCGCGCACGCCAGTGCTGGTGGAGACGTTGCCACTGGCATCCTGTTGTTCAACGGTCAATGCCTGGCCGTTGGTCTGGGCCGTGTCGAGGGTGACCTCGAAGGTGCCGCCCGGGGTGACCTGGGCGGTGCCCAGCACGGCCCCGTCTGGCCCGCGGACGGTTACGGTGGCGCCGGGTTCACCGGAGCCGCTCAGGGTGGTGCCGCTGGCATCGAGCACAGGGTTGCCGACCGCCTGCGGCGGGGTACTGTCGGGGGCGGTGAAGTTAACGGGGCCAGCGCTGTTGCCGAGGTTGTCGGTGGCGTCAACGGTCAGGCTTTCGCCATTGCGTTGCGGCGTGTTCAAGGTGACGTCGAACTGGCCGTTGGCATTGACCGTGGCGGTGCCCAGTACGGTGCCGTCGCCGGCGCGCACGGTTACGATCGAGCCGGCCTGGCCTTGGCCGGTCAGGTGCAGGCCTGCCGCGTCAATGGCAAGGGCCGAGGGTTGCAGCGGGCCATCCAGGTCGGGCGCCGTGAGGGTGGCAGTGGAGGTATTGCCTGCAGCGTCGCGTAGCACCACGTCCAGCACCTGGCCGTCGGTTTGTGCGGCGTTGAGGGTGACGGTGAAGGTACCGTTCGCTTCCACTTGGGCGTTGCCCAACACGGTACCGTCGGCGGCGGTTACCTGCACGGTAGCGCCGGGTTCGCCACGGCCGCTCAGGGTCAGACCGTCGGCGCTGAGTTGCAGGTCGCTGGCTTCGTTTGGCGGCGTAATGTCGGGTGCGGTGACCGGCGTTGGCAGTGAACTGTTGCCATCCGTGTCGATGGCCACCACGTCGAGCAGTTCGCCGTTGGCCTGGGCGGGGTTGAGGGGGATGCTGAAGGTGCCGTCGGAGCCGGCTTGAATGCTGCCCAGCACGTTGCCATTGGCGTCACGCACTTCCACCAGGCTTCCGACCGGCGCGCTGCCGGTGATTGAAGCGCCGTCGGCGGCGACCACCAAATTGCTGGGGCTTTCCGGTACGGGGGTTGCCGATACGATGATGCTGAGCGTGGGGGACGGGTTGCCGGCCGGGTCGATCTGCACCAGCCTCAAGATGTCGCCTGCAGCGACTGCAGCGTCCAGGTTGATCAGGAAAGTGCCGTTGGCGGCGACGATACCGGAGCCAATGACGTTCCCGTCGAGGTCGCGCACCTGGACGGTGGCGCCCGCTTCACCGTGCCCGGCCAGCACCAGGCTACCGTCACCCACCACTATGTCGGTGACCAGTTCTGGCGGGGTGATATCCGGTGCGATGAAGCTCAAAGGCGGCGAACTATTGCCTGCAGCGTCAATCACGCGGATGGCCAGGCTCTCGCCATTGGCCTGTGCAGGGCTGAGGGTCAGGCTGAACGTGCCGTCAGGCTCGGCGATAACGCTGCCGATCAGGTTGCCGTCAGCGTCGCGCACTTCCACCCTGGCACCCGCTTCGGCGTTGCCGGTCAGGGTTACACCCTCGCTCAGGTTCAAGCCGGTGGGTTGCTGTGGCGCTACCAAGTCAGGGGCGGTCAGCGGGCTTGCCGTGGAGACGTTGCCGGCGGCATCGGTCAGTGTCACTTGCAGCGATGAGCCATCGACCACGGGTGCGTTCAGTTGCAGGGTAAAGCTACCATCGGGTTGAACGGTACCGGTCCCCAAAACCTGGCCTTGGTCGTTGAGCACGGTGACCGTTGCGCCTGCTTCGCCACGGCCGGATACGGTGTTGCCGTCGGCACTGATGGCCAGGTCGGAAGCCGGCTGCGGTGGTGTGTTGTCGACGGCGCCAAGGTCGGGGGCGGTGACGTTGCCAGCGGTGGAAGCATTGCCAGCGGCATCGGTGGCAGTGACTTGCAACTGCTCGCCGTCCACCAGCGGTGGGCTAAGCGGGATGCCGAAGGCGCCGCTGGCGCCCACTACCACGCTACCCAGTTCGGTGCCATCAGCGGCAAGCACGCGCACGGTACTGCCAGGCTCTGCACGGCCGGTGACCACGCTACCGTCGGCACTGACGGCAAGTTCGTTGGGGGCCAAGGGGGGTGTGATGTCGGGGGCGGTGACCAACGCAGGCAGGGAGGATTCGCCATTCAGATCGGTCGCTGTGACCTCAAGCAGCTCGCCGTTGGCTTGCGGTGGATTGAGGACAAGGGTGAATGTACCGTCCGGACCGGCCACCGTCACACCCAGCAGGGCGCCATTGGCATCATGCACTTCAATCAGGTAGTTGGGGGTGGCGATACCACTCAGGCTGGTGCCGTTGGCGTTGACCACCAATTCGGTCGGGCTGTCGGGGGCCGTGAGTGCCGGCACCACGAACGGCACGCTGCCCGAGGCGTTGCCGCTGGGGTCGGTTTGCGTGACGCTCAACTGTGCGCCGGTTTGCACGGAAGGGGCGAGGCTGATGATGAACGTACCGCTGGCGCTGACCACGCCAGTGCCGATTACATCGCCATTGGCATCGCGTACCTCGACCGTGGCACCTGCTTCGCCACGGCCGCTGAGCAGTTGGCCACTGTTACCGACCGCAATATCGCTGACGTCGGCGGGCGGTGTGGTGTCCGGGGCTACGAATTCGAACGGTGACGACGTGTTGCCGGCGGCATCTGTCAGCCGCACATCCAGTGTTTCACCGTTGGCCTGGGCGGGTGTGAGGGTCAGGCTGAAGTCGCCATTCGGGCCTACCACCGCAGTGCCGATCACCGTGCCGTTGGCGTCGCGTACCTGCACGGTTGCCCCAGGTTCGCCGCGGCCGGTGAGGGTGGTGCCGTCCGCCAAGGCGAGGTCGGTTGGCTGCGCAGGGGCTTGCAGGTCCTGGTAGGTCACCTGGCCGGGCTGGGAAGCATTGCCCGCCGCATCGGTCAGCACCACTTGCAGCGCGCTGCCGTCAGCGGCCGGTGGGTCAAGCGTGAGTGCGAAGGTGCCGTCTGGGCCAACGGTGCCGGTGGCAATCACGTTGCCGTTGCTGTCGCGTACTTCAACCGTGGTGCCTGCTTCGCCCCGGCCTGTCAGCGTTGTGCCGCTGGCGTTGAGGGTGAGTTCGCTCGGGGTGTCCGGAGCCGTGATGTCCGGGGCGGTCACCTCGGTAGGTTCGGACGACACACCATCACTGCCGGTAACCACTACTTCAAGTAGCTCGCCGTCGGTATGAGGCGGGTCAAGGGTGATGGTGAAGGTGCCATCCGCCTCGACTTGCGCGCTGCCAATCACTTGCCCGCGGAAGTTGCGCACGAACACGCGAAAGAACGGCTGCGCGTTACCTGTGACAGTAGTGCCATCGGCAGAAATGGCCACATCGGTAGGGCTTTCGGGGGCGGCCGCTTGCGGCACATCGATGGAGACGGCGCTGGAAGCATTGCCGCTGGCGTCGGTCTGTACCAGGCTGAGTTGTTCCCCCGGCCCGGCGGCGGGGTTGAGGTCGATGGTAAAGGTGCCGTCATTGCCAACCACGCCGGTACCGATCAAGTCGCCATTGGCATTGCGCACCGTGACGGTGGCGCCTGCTTCGCCACGGCCGCTGAGTTGCAGGCCACTGGAAGCGATCACCAGGTCGCTGACGGGGTCGGGTGGGGTGGTGTCGCTGCTGTCGACGACCGGCGCAGTGACACTGCCAGCCGTTGAGGTATTGCCGGCGCTGTCGGTCAGGGTAACGCCAAGGTTGCCGCCATTGGTCTGGGGCGAGTCGAGGCTGACGTCGAAAGTGCCGTCGGCACCCACCGTACCGGTACCGATCAGGTTGCCGGCGGCATCGCGGATACTCACGGTGCTGCCTATTTCACCTCGCCCCGTGACGCGCAGGCCGTCCGGTGATACCAACAGGTCGATGGGCGTTGCGGGTGGTGTTGTGTCCCCCGGCTCCGAGCCGCCGCTACTGCTGCTGCCACTGTTGTTATCGGCGGCGGCCGCAATACCGCCAGCGCCGAGCAGGCTGAGGCCGGCAATGGCAAAAGTCGAGGTGGCGCTGCCGGCCACACCGATCCCGGCGACCAGTTGATCGAGCGAGGCCACTTCCTCGAAGGTGAAACCGGTGAAGGCGTTGGCATCATAGCCCGCGTGCCACAAAGTGCCGTCTTCGCCCACAAAGACCATGTCGCTGCCCACGCCTGCCTGGTCCACGGCGAAAAAGTTGCCGACGGTGACTTGTTCCCCGGATTTGAGCGTGACTACCAGGTCCTGGCCCCGCCGGGTGACGTTGGCCACCTGGTCGGGCGCAACCGGCATTTGCACCACGCCGGGGTCATTGAGGGTGATATTGCCCCAGGCGTTCTGGGTGGCAACGGAGGTTTGCTTATCGGCTACAACAATGGCGTCCATGAATGCTCCCTGCTGGTGGCGGTCACAGCGACCCCGGAGCTGGCGCGGCGTGTAGGCAAAGTGCGACGCATTTTGGCCAGTCTCACCCGAGTAACGGCCCTGTTACCGGTGTTTAAGGGGGTATAGCACCTCAGCAGGAAGCAACCAGATGGCTTAGGGGTTAATCCTTTGGTGTTTTGCAGGCTCCTACGCCAAGCCCAAGCGCCGCGCGAGGCGGCTGAGGTTGGCGCGGTCCAGGCCCAGCTCTCGGGCAGCTGCTGCCCAGTTGTGCTGATGGCGTTGCAGGCAGGTGTCGATGACTTCACGTTGGTACGCGTCCACAGCCTGGCGCAACCCGCCTTGAACTGCCGGCATGGCCAAGGGCTCAGGTGCAGAGACAGTGGTTGCGGGCGCCACGGCCTGCAAGCCAAGGTCGGTGCTTTCCAGGGTGAGGATGCGCAAGCGCTCTGGGTGCCGACCTTTAGCCTTGAGGGCCGAGCGGCCGATCAGGTGTTCCAGTTCTCGCACGTTGCCTGGCCAGTCGTAGGCAAGCAACGCGGCCTGTGCATCGTGGCTGAGGCGCAAACTGTTCAGCCCAAGGCGCGACCGATTCTGTTCAAGAAAGTATCCAGCCAGCAGCAGCACATCCCGACCGCGCTCGCGCAGTGGAGGCACGTGAAGCGGGTACACACTCAAACGGTGATAGAAGTCTGCGCGGAAGTTGCCGTTACGCACTTCTGCCGCGAGGTCTCGGTTGGTCGCGGCGATCAGGCGCACATCCACCCGGTGCTCGCGGTCCGAACCCAGGCGTTGCAGTTGCCCGCTCTGCAGCACCCGCAACAGCTTGGCCTGAACGGCCAAAGGCAGTTCGCCGACTTCATCGAGGAACAGTGTGCCGCCGTTAGCCAGTTCAAATTTGCCTCGACGCTCACCATGGGCGCCAGTAAAGGCACCGCGAACATGCCCGAACAGTTCGCTTTCCACTAACGTGTCCGGCAGAGCAGCGCAATTGAGGCTGACCAGTGGCTGGTTGGCGCGGTTGCTGGCTTGATGTAAAGCCAAGGCCACCAGTTCCTTGCCAACGCCAGTTTCGCCGGTGATCAACACTGTGAGGTCACTTGCGCCAACCAGGCAGATTTCTTCCTGTAGGCGCTTATGCGCCGGACTCTGGCCGATCAGTTCTTTATCCTGGCTGCTGGCGTGGCGATAGAGTTCGGCGCGGTGCTGCTCGTCTTTGACGCGCAGCGCCAAGTGCTCAATGCGTTCGGCCACCGTCACGGTGGCTGCAGCCAGGCTGGCGAATGCTTGCAGGGCATCCAGATCGAGGGCCTGGAACTGACCTGGGGTCAGGGCATCCAGGGTCACCAGGCCCCAGGGGCGTTCGTCGACCATCAGCGGGCAGCCCATGCAGTCGTGTACTTCCAGTGCGGCATCAGGTGCGCTGACCAGCCCATCGTAGGGGTCGGGCAAGCCTGAATCACTGGCAAAGCGGGTGGGTTCCGGGTGGCTGAGCAAAACCTGAAAGCGCGGGTGTTCGCTGACTTTGAAGCGCCGGCCCAGCGTGTCGGCGGACAACCCGTCGACGGCCAGCGGTACCAACCACTCACCCTCCAGGCGAAGCAGCGCGGCAGCATCGCAGGGTAGCAAGTTTCGCATGGCCTGGAGCAGACGACGGTAGCGTTCCTGGTCGGGCAGGTCGCGCGACAGGTCACTGACCAGTGGGAGCAGGGCGGTGAGCAGGGGTTTTGAATTCATCAGGGCGGGCACTCAGGAACATCGTTGCCACTATACGCTTGGCACGCAGCCGCGGCGAAGTAGAACGGTGTTGGGTTCATTGCCACTATTGTTACAACCTGAGGGTAACGAGAAACGTTGCACACGCGCAGTACCAAGAGCGTGCTACCTAGCATTTTTACCAGTTTCGAAAAACATGGCTTGCGCTCATATTCAAGTCTCCACTTACCCACGCGGGTGGTGCTGAACCTGGCTCCCGCTGGGTAGCGCCCCACGCCCAGATGGCTAATGCTGAAAAAGCCTGAGGGTGAACGTGTGGTGCAGACTTTCAGGTACTTCCACTGCACGATTTTAGTCGTGCGGGAAACTTTCAACTCAGGAGCATCATCACATGGGTGCAGAGCAAAAGCGTGCAGACCAGAGGATTGCAAGGCAGAAGATTCTCGACAAATTGCCTAAGACTCAAATGCAAGGGGGGCTGAATCCGCTCGTGATCTCTGACATGGATTACCGAGACCCCGAGAGCAAAGGCTTTGGTTGGAATGAATTGTCGGACGCCACTCGTGCACTGCCCATGACGTCACGCCTACCCGAGGTGTTTCGGCTTGGTAATAAGGTCAGCTTGTTCTGGACGAGAGTTGAACCTACACAGCCTCCTACGTCCCAGCCTGAGGCACCTGATGATGCGCCGATTCAGTTCTATGATTTAACTGCTGATATAGAGGAACAAGGTTGGGTAAGCTTCACTGTGACGCGAGACATGCTCACACTCCCTGCAGAGTCAGGCATCAGCTACCCGTACTACGGCTACTTCTATTATGAAATTTACGACCCGGACGCAGAAACTGTTCGTTATTCAGAGTATCGAACAGTACTTATCGATTTACGGGTTCCTGGCGGGCTGGACCCGGATTTGAGTACGCCGTTCAATGATAACCTGTTCGCTCCCAAGATACAGCCGCCTGGTGTGATCGGAAGGCCGCTCCCGATAGTTACGGTTGAGTTTACAAAGTGGCCCTTCATTCAACCGGATGATCTACCGATACTGGTTTGGAACGGTGTACGTCATGAATTCGCCCGTTTGACGGCAGAGGACATTCAAAACCCGCTGATCTACACAGTGCCGCCGAGTGTGATTGAGGCCGGAGGTAGTGGCGAGCGTATTCCGGTGTACTTTGAGGTTCGTGACCTGGTTCAAAACTACTCACGCCCGTCCCCATCAGCATTCATCGAGGTGGCTGACCCGGACGCCTATGACGCCCCCACCGTCGAACGCGCGCAAACCCCCCCCTACGAGTTGGACCTTGTTTCACTGGGAGGCCAGGATGTGCTGGTGATTGTCTCCGACCCGGACATCGTAAGCGGCGATAAGGTGGTGTTGCACTGGGCAGGGATGACCGAGGATGGTCAGCAGGTGAATTATGATGTTCCGGAGGCAACAGCTGCAGGGTCTCTATTACTGTTATACGTGCCTTATACAATTGCCGTCTTGAGTGTTAACGGCTCCGCTCGTCTCTACTATGACGTCAATCCCGGCACGGGTAAGAGATCACTCACGCGCAGCATCACAGTCAAAGGCTTGGGTATCGGATTGTTGGCTCCGATCTTCAGAGATGCAGATGGCTTGGTTATTGATTTGGCAAAATTCGCGGGTGATTTGGTGTACGTGGATATTCCTCTCTACCCTGGGCAGGCGGAAGGTGATCAAGTCACGTTGTTCTGGACAGGGCAGGTGGGCGAGGGCACTCCGATGGTGTATCAACCGATGCTGCCCATTCCACCAGGTGGCGCAGGCGTGCCACTGGCATTCCCGGTGGATAAAACGTATTTGGCGGTATTGGTCAGTGGTAGGCTGACCCTGAGCTATTCAGTTTATTCACCGTCATTGGGAATTCGTCGACCATCGCCCGAGATCACTTATAGTGTCGTGGACAATGGGGCCGTTGATCTTCCAGCACCCACTTGCGATGAGTTGCAGGTTGACGGTGCGGATGTATGGTTGCCGGTGGAAACGCCTGTTGCCTATATCCGTGTTCCTTCCCATGCCCCCCTACGTCAGGGGGAAATGGTCACCCTTCATTTTGGTCTGGCGGCCGGCGTCAACCCTCCACCTTATGAGCCGTCCAAGCAGTTTCAGGGGTTCCCGTTCTTCTTCGAGGTAGATCAATCGGTGATTGAGCCGTTTGATGGGCAAGCGATGTCGGTCACGTACTCTGTGGATCGTGGTGATGTGCGGCAGCTTGGCAGTTTGAGTAGCGGGGGTTCTCGCCCCAGCCCTGTTGCTCTGGGAGCTGCCGAGCTTGAAGTCAAAATGACCATTAAAGTCAGTGTGACTATCGATAGTGCTGAGTCATTATGACCACTAAAAAACTAACTTATTGATTTTGATGATTTTTTTAGTTGGCACGTTTCATGTTGTGCATAACGCAACCTTTCAAAGCCACCGGCCCAGGAATTGCTGAAATGCTTAACACTGAACAACGTGCCATCATCAAAGCCACCGTCCCGCTGCTTGAAACGGGTGGTGAAGTACTGACCACTCACTTTTACAAGCTGATGCTCAGCGAGTACCCCGAGGTTCGCCCGCTGTTTAACCAGGCCCACCAGGCCAGTGGCGACCAGCCGCGCGCTTTGGCCAATGGCGTGCTGATGTATGCCCGCCACATTGACAAGCTGGAACAGCTTGGCGGGTTGGTCGGTCAGATCATCAACAAGCATGTGGCCTTGCAGATTCTGCCGGAGCATTACCCGATTGTCGGTAGCTGCCTGTTGCGGGCCATCGAGGAAGTGCTGGGCAAGGAAATTGCCACCCCAGAAGTGATCGCGGCCTGGGGGGCGGCTTATGGCCAGTTGGCCGACATCCTGATTGGTGCCGAAGAGAACCTCTATAAAGAGAAGGAACAATCGGCTGGCGGCTGGCGCGGTGCCCGGGAATTCCGGCTGGAGCGTCGCGTGCAGGAAAGCAGCGAGATCGTGTCCTTTTACTTTGCCCCTGTGGATGGCAAACCCGTGCTCAAGGCTGAGCCGGGTCAGTACATCGGCGTGCAGCTATTCATTGATGGCGCCGAGCAGCGTCGTAACTACTCATTGTCTGCGTTGTGTAATGGGCGGGAATACCGGATCAGTGTGAAACGTGAAGCCGGTGGCAAGGTGTCCAGCTACCTGCATGATGAACTGATGGTAGGCGATACCGTGCAACTGTTTCCGCCATCCGGTGATTTCTCTCTGGCTGCCAGTGACAAGCCGCTTGTGCTGATCAGCGGTGGCGTTGGCATCACGCCGACGCTGGCGATGCTGGAAGCCGCATTGCAGACCCAGCGCCCGGTGCATTTCATTCACTGTGCGCGCAATGGTGCCGTGCACGCGTTCCGTGATTGGGTGGATGACCTGGCGGGGAAGCATCCGCAGCTCAAGCGCTTCTATTGCTATGACGAGGCAGGGGAGGGGGCAGACGCCGTTGGCTTGTTGAGCCAGGATCTGCTGGGTGAGTGGATGCCGGGTGGGCGGGATGTGGATGCCTACTTCCTCGGGCCGAAAGGGTTCATGGCGGCTATCAAGCGGCACCTGAAGGGGCTGGGTGTGCCTGAGCAGCAGAGCCGGTATGAGTTCTTCGGGCCGGCGGCAGCCCTGGAATAAAAGCGTAGCCTGGGCGGGCATCCCTATAAGGAAGATGAACCGCCCCGTTCCGATCTTTCACCTTTAATCCTCTTTTAATCACGGTATCCTTCACTCCCGGGTGTCGAGGGGCTTGCCCCCGCATGGCGCCCGGGCTCGTGCTTTTTTAGCGCCCTGCGTTGAACCCATGTCGCTCCGGCCGGTCCTAGGCCTCTGCGGGTAGCCGCTTCCTCGACTGGCTCATAGGTCACGTACAGCGTGTAGACTTGCACTTTCCATCGAAGGAACCGGCAATGAACGATCTGACTTCGCGCCTGAATCGGGAACGGCGCTTTCTGGTACTGCTGGGGGTAATTTGCCTCTCCCTGCTTGGCGGTGCCCTGTACATGCAGGTGGTGTTGGGCGAGGCGCCTTGCCCGCTGTGCATCCTGCAACGCTATGCCTTGCTCTTTATTGCCGTATTCGCGTTTATTGCCGCGGCCATGCCCGGGCGGCGCAGCCTGACGTTGTTCGAGTGTTTGGTGGTGCTGAGCGCGATGGGTGGAATCGTTGCGGCGGGCAACCATGTGTATATACTCGCCAACCCCATGGTCAGTTGCGGCATCGATACGCTGCAGCCGATCGTCGATGACCTGCCGCTGGCCAAGGTCTGGCCGCTGGCGTTCCAGGTCGACGGCTTCTGCAGTACGCCGTACCCGCCGATCCTTGGTTTGTCGTTGGCACAGTGGGCGCTGGTAGCCTTCGTACTGACCGCCGTACTGGTCCCGTTGGGCATCTACCGCAACCGGCGCCAGCCTTAGACAAAAGTCCCGAATTCAGTGCGGTCTTTTGCACCCACAGAGAAGAGGGAAAAGTCCTCACCCGCTTGACTCGGATCAATCACAAAGCCTTGCAGTGCAAGGGTTTGAGGTCTATCAAGCGGGGTGCGACAAACTGTCGCGAAGTTGATTTGTTGGCCAGTATTGTTACGCATTCTGTAAAAGACTGTTGCTCAATAAGTCATAGTCAAGGGTGGGCGACCTCACTACAATCGCCCCCAATTTCCGTTCGGCACTGCTTGCGAGTCGCAGGATTGAAGGAAGCCTCAGCGCTCCCTTTTGCTGACTTCGTCAAGTTTCGCCCAGCGGCGATACCGGGCGGATACCCCTCCGCGTTTTCCCGCACCAAATGGACTTGGTCTGAAGTACAGGCCTTTTGCCTACGAAACCATAAGCACCGTCAACACGCTTGAGCCAAGGTCCTGCAGTCGGGCCCCAGGCGGGAGTGTATTCGGGCGCGAAATGCCTCACTTGGCAGGACGAAGTGTTGGCTACCAAAACACAAATTGCATTGAAGCAAGCTGATCTAGAGGTCGTGAGATGAGTAAAAAGCGTTACCCCAGACTGTTTGGCATATTGCCCTTTTTAGGCATGCTTTTACTCAGTGGGTGCAACTGGACCCTGCTCGACCCGAAGGGTCAGGTCGGCATTGAGCAAAAGAACCTCATCCTCATCGCTACCGGCCTGATGCTGCTGGTGGTGATTCCGGTCATCATCATGACCGTGGCGTTCGCCTGGAAGTACCGTGCTTCCAACAAGGCAGCCACCTACACTCCCGACTGGTCGCACTCGACCAAGATCGAAGCCGCGGTGTGGATCATCCCGATCATCATCATCATCGCCCTGGGTTACGTTACCTACCACTCCACCCACAAGCTTGATCCGTATCGTCCGCTGGACTCCGACGTCAAGCCGATCCAGATCGACGTGGTCGCACTGGACTGGAAGTGGCTGTTCATCTACCCGGAGCAGGGCATCGCGACGGTCAACAAGATCAACTTCCCGGCCAATACCCCGATCAACTTCCGCGTGACCTCCGACGCCGTGATGAACTCGTTCTTCATCCCGGGCCTGGGCGGCCAGATCTACGCGATGGCGGGCATGACCACCAAGCTGCACCTGATCGCCAACGAGAATGGCGAGTTTGACGGTATCAGTGCCAACTACAGCGGCGCTGGCTTCACCGGCATGAAATTCAAGGCTACTGCTACCTCTCAGGAAGACTTCGACAAGTGGGTCGCCGAAGTGAAGCAGTCGCCACTGAAACTGGGCAAGGCCGAGTACGAAGCCCTGGCCAAGCCTAGCGAATACAACCCAGTCGCGCTGTACAGCGAGGCTCCGGCAGAGCTGTTCCAGACCATCGTCGACAAGTACGAAGGCATGAACCGCGGCAAGCCGGTCCACGAAGAAGCAGGCAGCAAAGATCTGGCCACAACCAAGGGTGTGGAATCGAGTATGCAACCAGCTGCCGGTGCAGAGGAGTAAGAGATGTTCGGTAAATTAAGCCTGGAGGCGATACCCTATCACGAGCCGATAGTCATGGTGACACTCGCCATTATCGCGCTCGGTGGTATCGCTTTGGTCGGTGCTATCACCTATTTCCGCAAGTGGACCTACTTGTGGACCGAGTGGTTGACCACGGTCGACCACAAGAAAATCGGGGTGATGTACATCATCGTCGCGATGGTCATGCTGCTGCGCGGCTTTGCCGACGCCATCATGATGCGTACCCAGCTGGCTGCCGCTACCGGTGGCTCCGAAGGCTACCTGCCGCCTGAACACTATGACCAGATCTTCACCGCCCACGGTGTGATCATGATCATCTTCATGGCGATGCCGTTCTTCACCGGCCTGATGAACCTTGCCGTTCCTCTGCAAATCGGTGCACGTGACGTTGCCTTCCCGTTCCTGAACTCTCTGAGCTTCTACCTGCTGCTGGCAGGCGTGCTGCTGGTCAACATCTCGCTGGGCGTTGGTGAATTCGCCAAGACCGGCTGGGTTGCCTATCCGCCGCTCGCGGGCATTCAGTACAGCCCTGGGGTGGGTGTCGACTACTACATCTGGGCGCTACAGCTCTCAGGCTTGGGTACGACATTGACCGGTGTGAACTTCCTCGTCACCGTGATGAAGATGCGCGCACCTGGCATGAAGCTGATGGACATGCCGATCTTCACCTGGACCTGCACCTGGGCCAACGTGCTGATCGTGGCTTCGTTCCCGATCCTGACCGCTGCACTCGCTCTGCTGACTGTTGACCGTTATCTGGACTTCCATATCTTCACCAACGAGCTTGGTGGGAACCCGATGATGTACGTCAACCTGTTCTGGGCGTGGGGTCACCCTGAGGTTTACATCCTGATCCTGCCGGCCTTCGGTGTGTTCTCGGAAGTTACCTCGACGTTCTCTGGCAAGCGTCTGTTCGGCCACCACTCGATGATCTACGCATCGGGCGCCATCGCCGTTCTGGGCTTTGCCGTATGGCTGCACCACTTCTTCACCATGGGTGCCGGCGCCAGCGTCAACACCTTCTTCGGCCTGGCGACGATGCTGATCTCCATTCCGACCGGTGTGAAGCTGTTCAACTGGCTGTTTACCATGTACCAGGGCCGTGTGCGTTTCACCGCACCGATGATGTGGACCCTGGGCTTCATGATCACCTTCTCCATCGGTGGCATGACTGGCGTTCTGCTGGCTGTTCCAGGTGCTGACTTCGTTCTGCACAACAGCCTGTTCGTAATTGCTCACTTCCACAACGTGATCATCGGTGGTGCGGTGTTCGGCTACATCGCCGGCTTCGCCTTCTGGTTCCCGAAAGCCTTCGGTTTCACCCTGAACGAGAAGTGGGGCAAAGCTGCCTTCTGGTTCTGGATCTCGGGCTTCTACGTTGCGTTCATGCCGCTGTACGCCCTGGGCTTCATGGGCATGACCCGTCGTCTGAACCACTCCGACAACCCACTGTGGGAACCCTACCTGTACGTAGCCGTTGTCGGCGCCGTGCTGATCCTGTTCGGTATCGCCTGCCAGCTGATCCAGATCTACGTTTCGGTCCGCGACCGCAACCAGAACCTGGACGTGACCGGCGACCCATGGGGCGGCCGTACCCTGGAATGGTCGACTTCGTCGCCACCTCCGTTCTACAACTTCGCTCACATGCCTGAGCAGGTTGGCCTGGACGCCTGGCACGAAACCAAGGAAACCGGCAACGCTTACAAGCCGGCAACCAAGTTCGACGCTATCCACATGCCGAGCAACACCTCTACCGGTTTGTTCATGGGCCTGTTCCTGACCGTCTTCGGCTTTGCCTTCATCTGGCACATCTGGTGGCTGGTTGGCGCAAGCCTGGTTGCAACCATCGCAGTCTTCGTTCGCCACGCTGCACGTGACGACCAGGGCTACATGGTTCCGGCCGAAGAAGTGGCGCGCATCGAAGGCGAGCGCATGAAAGCGCTGGCCAAAGCAGGTGCTCTGCCTGCCGGCGCACGTGTCGAATCGTTTGAGCGGGTGTAATCAATGTCCAGTCAAGTAATGCACGGCGCTGCTCATGGTCACGACCATGGGCATGACGACCACCACCACGACTCGGGCCAGATGACCGTACTGGGCTTCTGGCTGTACCTGATGACCGACTGCATCCTGTTTGCGTCGCTCTTCGCCACCTACGCGGTGCTGTCCGGCAGTTTTGCCGGCGGCCCGTCGGGTCACGACATCTTCCAGCTCGACTTCGTGCTGGTTGAAACCGCGTTCCTGCTGCTGTCCTCGATCACCTTCGGCTTCGCCATGCTGAAGATGTTCGATGGCAAGAAAGCTGGCGTACTGGGCTGGTTGGCTGTGACCTTCCTGTTCGGTGCAGGCTTCATCGCGATGGAAATCTATGAATTCCATCACCTGATCGCCGAGGGCTTCGGTCCGCAGCGCAGTGGCTTCCTGTCGGCGTTCTTCGCGCTGGTTGGTACCCACGGCCTGCACGTGACTGCCGGCCTGATCTGGATGGCAATCATGATGTACCAGATCAACAAGCACGGCATCACGCCGACCGCCAAGACCCGCATGAGCTGCCTGAGCCTGTTCTGGCACTTCCTGGACGTGGTCTGGATCTGCGTGTTCACCGTCGTCTACCTGCTGGGAGTTCTGTAATGGCTAACGCACACGACACTCATCACGAAGGTAACCACGGTAGCGTCAAGTCGTACATGATCGGCTTTGTACTGTCGATCATCCTGACCGCGATCCCGTTTGGCCTGGTGATGTTCCCAAGCCTGCCGAAGAACCTGACCGTCCTGATCGTGGTGGCCATGGCCGTCATTCAGGTGGTGGTGCACCTTGTGTACTTCCTGCACATGGACCGCTCGAAAGAGCAGCGCTCCAATGTGTCGACGTTCCTGTTCACCGTACTGGTAATTGCACTGCTGGTCGGCCTGTCGCTGTGGATCATGTTCAGCATCCACTTCGAAATGATGGCCAAGTGAGGTAAGACTGCATGTCCGTTAAGCACTTTATCCAAATCACCAAACCGGGGATCATTTTCGGTAACGTGCTTTCCGTGGCAGGCGGTTTTTTCCTTGCCTCGAAGGGCCATGTAGATTTCGCCCTGTTCCTGGCGGTGGTTATTGGGACTTCCCTGGTGGTTGCGTCCGGTTGCGTGTTCAACAACTGCATCGACCGTGACATCGACCACAAGATGGAGCGCACCAAGAACCGCGTCATGGTGCAGGGTGGCATGTCGCTGCCCCTCGCGCTGGCTTACGCCACCCTGCTCGGGGTGGCGGGTTTCAGCCTGCTGTATGTTCAGGCCAACCCACTGGCGGCGTTCTGTGCGCTGATCGGCTTCATCGTCTACGTCGGTTTCTACAGCCTGTGGCTGAAGCGTAAATCGGTGCACGGCACCTTGGTCGGCAGCCTGTCCGGTGCCATGCCTCCGGTGATCGGCTACTGCGCCGTCAGCAACAGCTTCGACCTGGCTGCAGTGACCCTGCTGGTGATGTTCAGCCTGTGGCAGATGCCGCACAGCTTCGCCATCGCCATCTTCCGCTTCAAGGACTACAGCGCTGCCAACATTCCGGTTCTGCCGGTGGCACGTGGCATCCTGGCTGCGAAAAAGCAGATCGTGTTGTACGTGCTGGCTTTCGTGCTCGCAACCCTGATGCTCACCCTTGGCGGTTACGCCGGCCTCGGCTACCTGGCCGTGGCAGCAGCCATGGGCCTGTATTGGCTGTACATGGCTTGGGGTGGCTACAAGGCCGAGGACGACAGCAAGTGGGCTCGCAAGGTGTTCGGCTTCTCCATCCTGACTGTCACTGCCCTGAGCGTGATGATGGGTGTGGACAGCCAGACCGCTGCGGACGTGCTGATGACCTACGCGCGCTGATACACGTGCCTGTTACACAAAAAACCCGGCCATGTGCCGGGTTTTTTTATGCGCGTTTGCCTGTGTCGGCCCTTTCGCGGGTAAATCGCAGCGGCGAACCGCCGCTCCCACAGGCTTGCAAGTAACCCAGTGGGAGCGGGTTTACCCGCGAAAGGGCCGGCACAGGCAAAGCATAAATCTTTGATTTTCAAAAAATAGATCTGAAAAGATTAATAAAAACAGGAAATTGTCCTTTACATAAATCCTGTTTCGGCATTATCTTCTGATTCAGGCCGCCACATCGGCCAGCGTCGCTCGGACGGTTCCGGGCGCTTACGTCCTCAGAGGAAACCATGGCCAACCCAGGTTCGCCGCGCCGCTTCGCGCGCATCGATCGTCTTCCCCCATACGTCTTCAATATCACCGCCGAACTCAAGATGGCTGCCCGTCGCCGTGGCGAGGACATCATTGACTTGAGCATGGGCAACCCTGACGGTGCTACGCCGCCGCACATCGTCGATAAGCTGGTACAGGTTGCTCAGCGCGAAGACACACATGGTTACTCCACTTCCCGCGGTATCCCGCGCCTGCGCCGTGCCATCTCCAACTGGTACAAAGAGCGCTACGACGTCGCCATCGACCCGGAAAGCGAAGCCATTGTCACCATCGGTTCCAAAGAAGGCCTGGCGCACCTGATGCTCGGCACCCTTGACCATGGCGACACCGTGTTGGTGCCGAACCCGAGCTACCCGATCCATATCTACGGTGCCGTTATTGCCGGCGCCCAGGTGCGCTCCGTGCCACTGTTGCCGGGTGTGGATTTCTTCAACGAGTTGGAGCGGGCGATCCGTGAATCGATCCCCAAGCCGAAGATGATGATCTTGGGCTTCCCTTCCAACCCGACTGCCCAGTGCGTTGAACTCGATTTCTTCGAGCGCGTGGTGGCCTTGGCCAAGCAGTACGATGTGCTGGTGGTCCACGACCTGGCCTACGCTGATATCGTCTACGACGGCTGGAAGGCTCCTTCGATCATGCAGGTGCCTGGCGCCAAGGACATCGCGGTGGAGTTCTTTACCCTGTCCAAGAGCTACAACATGGCTGGCTGGCGGATCGGCTTCATGGTCGGTAACCCGGAACTGGTCAGCGCCCTGGCGCGCATCAAGAGCTACCACGACTACGGTACCTTCACCCCACTGCAGGTCGCGGCGATCGCAGCGCTGGAGGGTGACCAGCAATGTGTGCGCGATATTGCCGAACAGTACCGGCAGCGTCGCAACTTGCTGGTGAAGGGGCTGCATGAGCTTGGCTGGATGGTCGAGAACCCCAAGGCTTCCATGTATGTCTGGGCGAAAATCCCTGAGCAATACGCTCACCTCGGGTCGCTGGAGTTCTCCAAGAAGCTGCTGGCAGATGCCAAAGTGTGCGTCTCGCCGGGGATTGGGTTCGGTGATTACGGTGATGACCATGTGCGCTTTGCACTGATCGAAAATCAGGACCGTATACGTCAGGCAATTCGCGGTATTCGGCAGATGTTCAGGGCTGATGGTCTGAACCGGGAGTAAGCAAGCGAGATTTCGCCGCAAGCAGGTTGTCCACTTGCGGCACGCTTGCATCTGGCCGCAGATTTTCCGTCTGCTAACAAGCCTGATGTACTCATAGCTTTGTACACTCATTGACAGTAGGAGTGTGCAAAGTGAGTGTATTTACAGTCTATTTTTGCGGAACCGGCTCGCATCGATTCGATGATACGAACCCTAATTTCTGGAACGGCGAGTTGGTTTCTACGCTCGCCAGCCATGATCAGGATCGCGAATTTGCCAATTGGATTGCCGTTGATGGGCCTGGCAGTGGCAACCAACAAGATGACGAACTATTCACCAAGCCTGGCGGTTACTTCAGCTTGAGGGGCACTTTGTTTGGCACGGGGTGGGAAGAAAATGTTTCCCACGCGCTGCATGTCATTAAGGGCAAGAGCGATTGGCAGCGAACCGAGCTTAGCGAAGCGGAATACGAAACACTGAAAAAGGCAGATGTACCTATTCCTGATGCTACGGCTAGCGGGGCCTGGTTCTGGCGCTCCCACAGTTATGGCAAGCGTCATCCGACCCCCCAAGAGCTGCAACAACAGATTATCGCTCAGTTCCGCAAACCTCTGATTCCGACCCAAGTCAACCTGGTTGGGTGGAGCCGAGGCGGTATCAGTTGCCACATGCTCGCTAATGCGATGGCCCAGGATCCTGAACTGAAGAACATTCCAGTCAACATTTTTGCAATTGACCCGGTTCCGGGTATCGGTAATTTGCAGTCTCACAGGGTCAAGCTGGCTGGCAATGTCAAAGAGTACGTTGGTTTCTTCTCTCGTGATGAGCGTTCAAAAGGTTTTGCGTGTGTGATCCCCACTGCCGCTGGCGGCACACGCATGCGCATTTATCCAATGCCTGGGCGTCATGCCACGCTGGTAGGGAATGCTTCGGTCGACGGTGGTGGCAGCGGTAAAGTGCTTGCAGAGCCTGGCCTCATTGTGCGTCACCTGGCCGAGGTCTGCCTGACTCGCTGGGGGGTGACGCTGGATAAATGCCTGGGGCTGACTGACGATCAAGTGAACAAGTATCTCGATTCCATCAGTGCTGATGACAGCAAATATCAAGCTATGCGCCGAAACTCCTATACCGTGATTACCGAAGGCGCTGAGGCTGATCGCCTTGTTCACCTTGGTGACGCAGATGCGACCTTCAGCAAGATATCTGGTGAGAACCTGACCCCTGCCGAAGGGCTAAGCCAGCTGTGTCAGGACGTTAGTGCCTTCAACCTGTTGCGTTGAGTTTTACAAGCGGTCACCTGCCGAGGCTGACCGCTTGAAGGCGACACAGAGCAGCGTTGCGCTCTGTCAGATCAGCGGCAATATTTATTTGCATTCCCCCTCTTCTCAGCAACCCCGGCTTCGATTACAAATGGCGCCGCGGGCTCGCCCCGATAACAACAACCTTCCCTCCGTGCCATCATGCCCGAAAACAACCCTTGCCTTGACTGCGGCGCCTGCTGCGGGTACTTCCGTGTGTCCTTCTTCTGGGGCGAATGCCAATCTGCCGGAGGCCTTGTGCCGGATGATCTGGTGGTGCAGATCAACCCCACCCGGGTCGCGATGATCGGCACCGATGCCAAGCCTTGCCGCTGCACAAGCCTGCAGGGCGAGATCGGTAAAGAAGTGGCGTGCACCATCTACGCCAACCGTTCCAGCCCTTGCCGCGAGTTCGAAGCGTCGTGGGAAAACGGTGTGCATAACGCCAGTTGCGATGATGCGCGAGCAGCTTATGGCCTGCCGCCACTGACACCGCCTGGCGCCAACGAACCGCATTGGCCAGATGATGGCGCAGAGGTAGCCTGAAGCAGGGTGCTTGGCCGGGGCGCATGCAGTTAAACTGTCATCTCCCCAGCAATGGACAGGAGATCCGGCGTGACCCCACCCCGCAGTTTCCCCACTGACCTCTGCCTCGATAGCCCACGCTTGCATCTGCGCCCGATGCGGCATGCGGATGCCGAGCAATGGCTGACGATAATGGCCGACCCCGAGGTGATGCGTTACTGGCACCATGCGCCATGGAACAATCTTGGCGAGGCTGAAAGTGCCTTGGCCGCCGACCGCGAAGCCTATGCCAGCGGCGGTCAGCTCAAGTTGGGTATGTATCGTCGCGACAACGGCGAGCTGATCGGCATGGTTCAGCTGTTCAACATTGATGACGCTTCCCGCCGCGGTGAGATTGGCTATTGCCTGGCCAGCGTGGTGCAGGGCAGGGGTTACATGGACGAGGCATTGACATGCTTCATCGATTACCTTGCCCACACTTTGCATATGCGCCGTCTGGAAGCAGAAATCGACCCGCGCAACCAGGGTTCCGCACGTACGTTGGAGCGCCAGGGCTTCGTCCTCGAAGGGCTGCTGCGTGCCCGCTGGTGCGTGGCGGGCGAGTTGTCCGACTCAGGTATCTATGGCCTGCTGCTTGAGCCACCCGTGGCATGACGGCTTTCTACATAGCTTTCAGCCTCGCCCTTTATGCACTCGGCCTTTGTTTCGACGGTGCGTTCATGAGTGGCGGCAGGCATATGCCAGCTTTGCAGATGTTGCTGTACGGGCCTTGGGGCATGCCGTTCGGGCTGTTCCAATGGTTCGCCAACCCGTTACTGGCGTTAGCGGTCCTGGCCCACCGTCGGTTTCGACGCCTGGCATTGCTGATCGGCTTGGGCGCGCTGTACCTGGCGTTGACCAGCTTCGGCATCGAGCGCCTGCCCGACAACATCAGCTATGAGTTTCAGGACCGCACCGGCTTCGGCGCGGGCTTCTATCTCTGGTTGGCTGCCATTTTCGTGTTCTGTGCGGGGCAGGCCTGGCATTGCTGGAAGGCCAGCAACGCAGCCGACATGCCAGGTTGGCGCTGGCCCGATGTGGCATTGATCGCAACTATTTCGGTTTTGTTGTATGCCGCAACGCAAATGCCTTCACTACGCTTTGAGCCAGGCAAGGTGCTGATGCCACCTGAGCAACCACAAGCGTTTTGAAAAGGATGATGATGAACATGCGACTTTTACCATGCTTGGCCCTGGCCGGTTTTATGCCGATGGCGATGGCCGACGACAACTCACCGGCTTACACCGAGTGCATGGACAAAGCCTCCAGCACCATGGCCATGAGCGTGTGCATACAGGCTGAGACCAAGCTGCAGGATGAACGGCTGAACCGTGTCTACAAGCAGCTGATGGCCAAGCTGGATGCCGGCCAGCAAAAAAGCCTGCGCGACGTGCAGCGCCAGTGGATGAGCTACCGTGATGGCAACTGCAAGTTCCACGTTCAGGCCAGTGGCGGCACCATGGCTCAGCTCGAAGGGGTGATGTGTGTGCTGGACATGACCCGGGAGCGGGCAAGTGAGCTGCAACGGGTGCTCAGCCCGGGCCAGTGATGCCGGCCCCTATCGCCGCCTGGCTTTCAAGTACTCGAATACTTCCAGCGAATTACCGGCAAACTCGATTCGCCCGGCCTTGGCCTCTCGCTGGAAGGCATACATCGGGTCGTAGTATTCCTTGAGCAAGCCTTCGATCCAGCCGCGGTGCAAGTCTACCGAGCCACTGCGCTGCTGAGCTTCCAGCGCTTGGCTCAAAATCAGTGACAGCCGCTGAAAGCGCTCGCCACCCAAGCGCTTATGGATGTTGGCCATGCTCTGCAGCATGCGTTCGGCAAATAGACGGCGGCCGAGTTCGTCGCCATGCACCGCGATGAACTCAACACACAGGTTGATCACGTAGTCACGCAGGATGCGTTCGACGCGGTTCTCGAAGCTGTCCTCAAGCCACACCATCGGGTACTGCTGCATCCCTTGATACAACGCCAGCGGCACTGTGCAACTGCCAACGATCCGTCCTTCGTCTTCAAGCACGAATTGCTCGATGCCCCGGGCGCGTTTCTTGAGGATGTCGACGGCCAGTTTGTTCTCGAAGTCGATTTGCGAAGGCTGGGATGTAGCGCGTTTGCCAAAGCTGGAGCCCCGGTGATTGGCGTGGCCTTCCAGGTCCAGGACGTGACTTAACTGGTGCAGCACATCGGTCTTGCCGGTACCGGTAAAACCGCCCAGCAGCACGAAATCACAGTGTTCGACCGCCTGTTGGGTGGTATCCAGCAGGAAGGTACGCATCGCCTTGTAGCCACCTTTGACACGCGGGTAGGCAATGCCAGCCTCATCGCGTAGCCACTGCTGCACAATCAGCGACCTCAGCCCGCCGCGTGCGCAATACAGGTAACCCTCAGGGTGCGCTTTGGCGAAGTTGGCCCAGGCATGCAGGCGTTCACGCTTGATGGCGCCACTGACCAACTGGTGGCCCAACGTGATGGCGGCGGCCTGGCCCTGCTGTTTAAAGCATGTGCCGACCTTTTGCCGTTCCTGGTCAGTCATCAGAGGCAGATTGACGACGCCGGGGAAGGCGCCTTTGGCGAATTCGACGGGCGCGCGCATGTCCATCATCGGCACGTCATCAAGGAACAGCTGGCGAAAATCGGTGCAGTCGTGGCGCATCAATTCACCTCGACCGCGTGGGTCTGTCGCTCCACCAGTACGCCGATGGGTGCCAGGTTCAACCCCAGATCGGTGGCAACCGTGAGGAATTCTGCTTCGCCTTCTGGGCTTACCGCCACCAGCAGGCCGCCGCTGGTTTGCGGGTCGCACAGCAGGTGCTTTTGTTCGTCGCTGAGCTGGCCGATTTTGTGACCGTAGCTTTCGAAATTGCGCAAAGTGCCGCCGGGAATGCAGCCTTCGGCCAGGTAATGGTCCACGCTGGGCAGGCGCGGTACAGCGGCGTAATTCAGGTGTGCCGTGAGGCCGCTGCCGTCGGCCAGCTCGACCAGGTGGCCGAGCAGGCCAAACCCGGTCACGTCAGTCATCGCCTTCACACCAGCAAGCTTGCCGAAGCGGCTGCCCGGGGTGTTCAGTGTGCACATCCAGTCACGGGCCAGGCCCTGGTCCTGCTCGCGCAGCTTGGCCTTTTTCTCGGCGGTGGTGAGGATGCCGATGCCCAAGGGTTTGGTCAGGAACAGCTTGCAGCCTGCGCTGGCAGTATCGTTGCGCTTGAGGTGGCGTTTGCTGACCACGCCGGTGACGGCCAGGCCGAAGATGGGCTCCGGGGCGTCAATGGAGTGCCCGCCCGCCAGCGGGATGCCAGCTTCGGCACAGACAGCACGGCCACCACGGATCACTTCGCGGGCTACCTCCGGCGGCAGCACATTGACCGGCCAGCCCAGGATGGCAATGGCCATCAGCGGGTCGCCGCCCATGGCATAGATGTCGCTGATGGCATTGGTGGCAGCGATGCGGCCGAAATCGTAGGGGTCATCGACGATGGGCATGAAGAAGTCGGTGGTCGACACGACCCCGCGCTCGTCGTCCAGGGCGTAGACGGCGGCGTCGTCCCGCGAGGCATTGCCGACCCACAATTTCGGGTCCAGGGCCTGAGTGCCGCTTTCGGCAAGGATCACGTCCAGCACCTTGGGGGAGATCTTGCAGCCACAGCCAGCGCCATGGCTGTACTGGGTCAGGCGAATCGGCTCGCTCATACGCACCTCGGGGTCAATATGTTGCGCGATTGTAGCAAAGCTGGCCTTTGCGCCATGGGCTCTTATACTTCCCGAAGTCGGCGTGGATGCCGACATCTGCCCGCTCTCGACCGGAGAATACCCATGCTCAAACGCCCCATGGCGCTCGCCGCTGGCCTCGTGCTGTCCTGCTGTGCCGTTGTTGCCCAGGCTGCTGATACCCTGCGGGTTAGTGCCATCCCGGATGAAGCACCGACCGAACTGCTGCGCAAGTTCAAGCCGTTGGGGGAGTACCTGACCAAGCAATTGGGCATGGAGGTTAAATTCGTGCCGGTGGCTGATTACCCGGCGGTGGTCGAGTCGCTTGCCAGCGACCGGCTGGACCTGGCCTGGCTGGGTGGGTTCACCTTCGTGCAGGTGCACCTGAAAGACCCGACCGCCACGCCGCTGGTGCAGCGCGAACAGGATGCCCAGTTCACCTCCAAGTTCATCACAGCCAACCCGGCCGTGAAGAGCCTGGCCGACCTAAAGGGTAAATCCTTCGCCTTCGGTTCGATCTCGTCGACGTCTGGCAGCCTGATGCCGCGCTACTTCATGCTCAAGGAAGACAACATCAAGCCCGAGAGCTACTTCAGCCGCGTGGCCTACTCCGGCGCCCACGATGCCACCGTGGCCTGGGTCCAGGCTGGCAAGGTCGATGGCGGCGTGTTGAACGCCAGCGTGTGGCAGAAGCTGGTCGATGCGGGCAAGGTCGATACCAGCAAGGTCAAGGTGTTTGCCACCACGCCGACCTACTACGACTACAACTGGACCGTGCGTGGCAACATGGACCCGGCATTGAAAGAGAAGATCAAGAAAGCCTTCCTCGACCTCGACCCGGCCAACCCTGAGCACAAGGCGATCCTCGACCTGCAGGCCGCCAGCCGCTTCATCGAGACTAAGCCTGAAAATTATGCAGGCACCGAACAGGCTGCCCGTGAGGCCGGCCTGCTCAAGTGATCATCGACCTGCATGAGGTGGGCCTGCGCCACGGCCAGGTTCGCGCGCTGGATGCTGTAAGCCTGCGCATCGCCAAAGGTGAACGGGTGGCGATCATCGGCCCTTCGGGGGCGGGGAAATCCAGCCTGCTGCACCTGATGGCCACGGCGGTGCAGCCCGGCAGCGGGCGCCTTCAATTGTTCGGCCAACAGCCTTGGGCGTTGTCTGCCGGTGCGAGGCAGCGCTTGCGTGCGCGGGTGGGCCTGGTGCATCAGGCGCCGCCGCTGCCGCCACGGCAGCGTGTGGTCACGGCGGTGTTGGCCGGGCGCCTGGGGCGTTGGGGCGCGCTGCGGGGTTTGGCCAATCTGTTGTATCCGACCGATGTGCCGGGCGTGCGGCAAGTGCTGGCCGAGTTAGGCCTGGTGGATAAAATGTTTGTCCAGTGCGGGCAGCTGTCCGGCGGCCAGTTGCAGCGGGTCGGCATTGCCCGAGCCTTGTATCAGCAGCCCGAGTTGCTGCTGACCGACGAGCCGGTGTCGGCGATGGACCCCGTGCTGGCCGACCACAGCCTTGCATTGCTAAA
This sequence comes from Pseudomonas sp. PSKL.D1, assembly GCF_028898945.1. Lineage (NCBI taxonomy): Bacteria > Pseudomonadati > Pseudomonadota > Gammaproteobacteria > Pseudomonadales > Pseudomonadaceae > Pseudomonas > Pseudomonas sp. PSKL.D1. The sequence goes on along the minus strand of NZ_CP118607.1, from coordinate 4,883,407 downwards.
TCGCCACGCCAAGGCCAATGGCGTGACACTGGTGGCCAGCTTGCATGCGGTGGATCTGGCATTGGCTCATTTCCCCCGCGTGGTCGGTATTCGCGAGGGCAGGGTGGCCTTCGATTGCCCCGCCGAGGCGGTGACCGAGCAGTTGCTTGATGCCTTGTACGCCAATGAACAGCTGGCCTCACCACCGGCTCAGGGGCCGAGCCTTACCGTGCAGATTCCTCGATGCTGAGGGCCGATGCGCGCGACCCGGCCACGCTGCCACGGTTGTTGCTCACCCTGTTGGCGTTGGCACTTTTGTGGCCCGGTGTGCAGTTGAGCGAGTTGAACCCCGGCGTACTGTTGCAGGAAGAAAACCGCAAGCAGATTGCCAGTTTCGCCAGCGCGTTCTGGCCGCCCGCACACAACGCTGACTTCCTTGAGCTGCTGTACCAGTCCACGTTGCAGACTCTGGCCGTGGCCACGGCGGGTATGACCCTGGCGTTAATGTTGGCGATCCCGGCCAGCCTGTTGGCCAGCCGGGCCTTGTCGCTAAGGGCCGCCTCACGTGGGGGCCGAGCGGGGCTGGGGTCTCGGCTGGCGCGTATGCCGGTGAGGGGGTTGCTGATTTTTTTACGCAGCGTGCCGGAAATCGTCTGGGCGTTGCTGTTTGTGCGCGCTGTTGGCTTGGGGCCGACAGCCGGCGTGCTGGCCATTGCCATCACCTACAGCGGCATGCTGGGTAAGGTTTATGCGGAAATCTTCGAGTCTGTCGACCAGCGCCCGGCACATGCCTTGTTGCAGGAAGGCAGCGGGCGCTTGATGGCATTTTTCTACGGTATTTTGCCAAGCGCAGCGGCGGAGGTTGTGTCGTACACCGTCTACCGCTGGGAATGTGCAGTGCGGGCTTCGGTAGTGATGGGCTTCGTCGGAGCCGGCGGCCTTGGGCAGCAGATCGATCTGTCCATGCGCATGTTCGCTGGGAATGAAGTGGCCAGCATGCTGTTGGCATTCTTCGGCCTGGTACTGTTGGCTGACTTGCTCAGCCGCTTCCTGCGCGGGAGGCTGGCATGAACCGGGTGGTCAATCTGCTGGTGGTCGCAACCATCGTTGCCGCGATGGTGGCGTCATTTGGCTACCTGGAGCTGGACTTGCACGCCTTGGTAGCCGACGGCGGCCTGGGGCAGATGGGTGAGTACGCGGGCCGCTTCCTGCAGCCGGATCTCACAACCGAACACTTGCAGGCAGTGGCCCGTGGGGCGTTGGAGACCTTGGCCATGTCCGGTTGGGGCACGTTACTGGCGATGGGGCTGGGCATGCTGTTGGCGCTGCCTGCTGCTGGCCGTTTTGGCTGGCCGTTGCAGTCTGCGGCGCGGTTGCTGCTCAATGCCCTGCGGGCCATCCCGGAATTGGTATGGGCCGCGCTGACCGTGTTGGCCGCAGGCCTTGGGCCCAATGCCGGGACACTGGCGCTGGCGCTTCATACAACAGGTGTTTTGGGCCGCCTGTTCGCCGAGGCATTGGAGAACGCACCACCAGAGCCGGCAGCGGCAATCCGTTTGCAGGGCGGCGGGCAGGTAGCCGCCTTCTGCTTCGGCACCTTGCCCAACCTGTGGCCGCAACTGCTGGCCTACAGCCTGTACCGCTGGGAAAACAACATCCGCATGGCCAGCGTGTTGGGCTTTGTCGGCGCCGGGGGGCTGGGGCAGATGCTCTACACCACCCTGAGCCTGTTCCAGGAGGCGCAAGCCAGCACGGTGATCATGGCCATGCTCGTGCTGGTGCTGCTGGTGGATGCCTTGAGCGACGTGCTGCGCCAACGCTTCGTGCGGGCCTGAGCCGGTTATTGAACCAGCTCGCCGCATTGGGCTTCGCGCTGCATCGACTCCAGGTTGCGCTCGATGGTTTCGCAAATCGTGTCCATCTGGATTTGGTGCTCGCTGAAGCGGAACGGGCTCTGCAGGTCTGTGCCAATTCTTTCGATGGCCAGAAGCATGAACCCGACCACGGTCGATGCCAGCGGCGTGAACCAGCCCAGTGACTCCACCAGGCCAATTGGCACGATCAGGCAGAACAGCGTGATGAAAAGCCGTGGAAAGTACACATAAGGGTAGGGCAGGGGCGTGTTGGCAATCCGCTCCATGCCACCTTGGGCATTTGACAGGTCCACCAGCGTTGACTCCAGCCGTGCCAGGCGAATGCTGTCCAGCCGCCCGGCTTGATATTCCCGGGCCAGCAGTGCGGCCGAGCCACTGAGAATATCGTTGGCAAAGTTGTTGGACCGGTTGCGCCGCTCGAACTCTCCCGGCGGGATGAACGCCATCAATTCGTCCGGGCACGCCTCCCCCTTGAGGTGCGCCGCCAGGCAGTTCACGTAGGCGATATGCCGGCGCAGCAGGGTTGCCTTCACCGGATTAAGCCCGTCGTCCGGGTCATCGATCAGCGTCAGCGTTTGCCGGGCGAAGCTGCGCGAACTGTTCACCAGCGCGCCCCATAACGTGCGCGCCTCCCACCAACGGTTGTAGGCACTGCTGTTGCGAAAGCTCACCAGCACCACCAGCGCTGAGCCCAGCAAGGTGAGCGGTATCAGTGGCAGGGTGAACTTGCTGTTGAAGAACAGCATGAAATCGATGGTGACCAGTACATCCCAGATCAGCAGCCAGAACAGCGACCAGCCGATGTAGCCGAATGTCTTCACCACCAGGCGGTATTTTCGGGCGATCAGGTCTTTCACGCGTAGGGCCTTCGAAATAAGGGGGATGCAGGATGGGACGTCTGCACGCACACAAGGTTCGAAGTAGAGTTGCCGCTAGTGTTACCGGACGTGTTCAGCCTGTCCCTAAGGTTTGCTGGCTACGGCCACATACCCCTTGATAGCGGCTGGCGCATGCGGGTTGGCCTTGTGTGCCAATTTGTACTGATATCGGCGCCATTCCTTGTCGATTTCACTGTAAGACAGGAAAACACTGACACGCTCTTTGTCTGCCAGGTCCGGGCGGTTGCGTGCGTCGATTTCGTCCTTGGCGATGAACGCCACGTTGATCCCGACTACCTTGCCGTCTGCAGCGAACAGCGGACCGCCTGACATGCCCTTGGTAATCGGGCCGTCGTGAGTCGAATAGAAGACGCTGCCCGGCGTACCCTCCATCCGTACCAGCGATTGCAGCGTATGGCCTTTGCCCTGCACCGGCATCATCAGGCTGTTGAAGCCTACCGCCGTAACGGACTCGCCCGGCACGTACTGGCGCCAGGCTGGAACCTGATCGGCCTTGTGCTTGAAGAACACCACATCGCCCAAGCCTTCATGCACGACGTCTTTGAGGAAAGGGGTGTGCTTTGCGGTGACCGCATAGTCTTCGTTCCACTGGATGGCGGTGGCCATCAACAGCATCGGCAGCGGCGCCCCGGAGGTGACCACGAAAGCTTGATCGTAGACGGGGTCTGACACGTAAGAGGTCGGCATTCCATTGCACCCACTCAGCAGCATCAGTGCTGCCAGACAGGGCACGGTTTTCATCATCGTTCACATGAATGCGTGGGTAAGCGGGGCGCCACTATGGCGAAGTGACATCACTCGGGCAATGCTTTCTGCATAATCCCGATGAACGACATCCTAAGTAGGGGGGTGGGGTGATGGCAAATAGACTTCATTCATGCGGGTGTAGGCGGTTGACGCTAGGGTGGCGTCAAGATCGTGCGCATCGGAGTGTTTGCTTTGAGGTGTTCGCCTTTAGGTGTTAGTCGCTTATGAGATCGAGCGCCGCCCGCGCGGCGCATCGCGGATAAATCCGCTCCCACATTTATTGCAACGTGGCCATGCCTGATAGGCCATGGTTGTCAGCCTGTCGCATGTCTGGAGTCTTGCTTCAGGGCGGGCAACCATGGCCTCACAGATTCGGCACGTTGCAACAAATGTGGGAGCGGGATTTATCCGCGATGCGCCGCGCGGGCGGCGCTCGATCTCAAAGGCGACAAACACCTGAAGGCGAACACCCCAATGCCCACAAAAATCCCAAGCAAAAAAACCGACCATAAGGTCGGTTTTTTCTGGATTTGGTGCCCCGAGGGGAACTGTCATTTGTTCTTAAGGTTTTGATTCTAATTAATTAAATTCAATGTACAAAAAAATTTGTACAAAAAATTGAATTTTGGCATGTTTTTTGATTTTTTTGATTTTTTTGATTTTTTTGATTTTTTTGATTTTTTTGGTGCTTGGTGGTACATGCTGCAGATCAGTGGTATTCGACCCGATGGGCGGCAAAACTATTTTGAGCACTAAAGTTTAGATATATTTCCTTGAAATCGCTTTCGGTGAGGGGCAAGCTGGCTACACCACCCACCCTACGACGTCCTTGACGGTCAGCCAAGCGGCCTTGATTTCCTCTGACATTACGATTTCCTGTCGATCAATCGCCACTATTTATTTTTGAAGGGACTTAATCGTACCTGTGCGGTCAAACGGATGAGCCGTTGAAGCTGATAGCTCACTAATCCACCAGGAAGATGAGCTATATGCCTAGCAAAAAAGATGGCCGCTATGAAGCCTACAAGCTATTAAGAGAGCTTGATACCCAGATTTCCGCAACGATGAATCAGATCGCCTACGGCCACATGAGCGGAATTGAATGGGAAGAAATTTGTAAGGCGCATCGAATTGCCTTTGATGAATGGATGGCATTCGCCGATGGGCAGGTTGAGTCTGAACGCAGCGATGCGTCAGAAGGCCTTGAAATTAAGCGGGATTGATTCGTTCAATTTTGCGTTCTGTTGGCATACGGTAAAAACTCTCTATGCTCTCGCCAGAGCCGAAGGCACAGCACTGATCAATATCGCTGATGACGGCGATAGCTTTCGAGGCCATCACCTCATGGCTCGGCAAGAGGCTAGCCAGGCCCCGGCGATTGGGCAGCTTTCATGCTGATTGCTCCTTTGGTCGATTAACAGACAGTTTTGGTCCGGTTCGTCCCCTGAATACAATACAGGGTGTATAGTGATCATTCGGGTGACTGTCTTTCAGTGGCTCATAACCGAGACGCCAGCATGTACCAGACGTACCCCTGCGCTGCCCACAAAGCCCATGAACGCCTTTGTGAGCAAATAGAAATTTTTCTTCAGCATGGCGGCCATATTCAGCATGTTGCATCCGGTGTAACCGGTTCCCCTGATGGTGTTTCCAAAGTTCAGTGGAAAAAAGAGCGAACGGCAAAGTCGTGAAGGAAACTGCTAGCGCTTGACTGTCGGAGTTTTCGATACTAACCGAGCGCTATCGCGCGCATGCTAGGGGCTCCCTCGTGAACAAATAACCCAGCGACTCTTTTATAGCTGTGTGCATAGGTGTGTCCGAGCAACAGGTTAATTTTTATCGTCGTGAAACTTTTTTGCTAGGTGATGGCTCATGGCTTGTGCATTTTGCTTTTTTCATGCCCATAGAGCTTCGTCAGCGACTAACCGGCAGCTTCACCTTATTATTAAAAGCCCCGCGAGTACCTGGCGATGCTCGCCGGTTGGATGAAACCTGATCAAGGAAGCGGTTTGCGGTTATGTCTGTCAGTAGGCCAGCTAACTAATAGTCTCGGGGCCGGCAAGGCTTTAGTGGTTTATGAGCCTATGGGTGGTGAGTTGGTCGGTTCATTTGCATATTAAACCTCTACTGCGCACTGCTCAGTTGTTTGCTGGGCGGTGCGCAGTACTGGCTTGAGTTGGAGATGCTAATTACGACTTGGGAAGGTAGTAATGAGGATAAAGAATCATATCGCTTTCTAGTTTTTCAGCATCGCCTACGCATTTTCGTACTTGCGCATAAAATTGCAGGCTTTGATTTTGGAAGCGGCGATAACTTTGAGCGCTCGCTGCAAGTGCCAACTCAAGAGGTTTACCTGTGAGACCCTCTGCACGCTTTTGGGAGTGAATGTAGCTTTGCCAGCTGCTCTCGACCCGCAGCAGCCCTTGTGCAAAGACTTTGGTCTCGATGGTCGCCATTGGTACACCCTCTGGGAGCCGAACCCGGCTCGTTGGTGGATCGCCAGAAAGACGACAAGAAGCAAAACAACCTCTGGAGAGAAGTGTTTCGCCGCTTGAGCATAGACCATCAGCGCGATGGCAGCTGGGGAATCAGCAACGGTAAACATCATTAGCTTGCTTAGGGAGGTGCTCGCCATCGGCCGCATGCGCTACGACGCGTTGTTCCCGTACACGCTCGTCACCATCGTCGCGGATCAGGTCGAGCTGCTCTGAGGCGTTGTGCACACTCACTACGTTATCGGCGCGATCGCGCCCTTGTAGTTCTGGACGGTGATGGCAGTGATCGTCGCAGGCATCGTGTTCGGGCTCGCGGGGTGCTGTTCGCCACCGCCACCGATAACCGGTCAGACGTTTGCGATGAAGGGGCCTTTCCTGAGCCGTACAAGGCATCCCTGATCTATCGCAGGACGAAGAACTTCGGGGGCAGCTGGTGCTGGGCCACACGAAGCTGGAGAGCACCGTTAGATTTTTGGGCATTGAAGACGATGACGCCCTGGAGATGGCGGAACAGACAGAGCTATGACTACGGATAGCGACGGTCGAAGTCAGACCGTCGCTATTCGGCCCAACGCGTAGGTAGTCAACCCTCACAACTCGCTGTGCGGCGAGCCACACATTCGCTGATGAAGGAGCAAGCTCTTTTACCATAGCGCGGCGGCGAATGCTTCGGGCGTCGGGCTCTCCTGCCACTGCGCGATAGTCTCCGGCAGCGCCAGCCATGGTTGCTTGCGACGTGTCCAAATATGCGCAATCGGCTCGAAATGTTCAGAGCCTTCCAAAATGCCGGCCCGTACCACACGCATGCCGGGTGCTGCCGTGGTCTCATTGAACAGCCGGGTGTGACATATACCGCAGGCATACTGGGTGGACGTTTGCCCTTGGTGTTCATGCTCAAAGATAGCCGTTTCGCCCGCCACCTGAACAGCTGATGCCGCACTCAGCATGTGCAGACCAAACGCACTGCCGCTCCAGCGCTGGCAGTTTAAACAGTGGCAGGCATACAGTGGCGGCAATTGCTGCGCCACGATCTCGATGGTGACTTGCCCACATCGGCACTGACCGGTGAATCTCATGCGTTGCTTCCTTACAATGACGTCCGGAAAAATGTGGGCGAATGATCGCTTTCCACGGGCTCGGGCAGAAGAGCAAATTAGGAGCAACTGTTGGCCAAGAATGTATGAGCGGCATTGAATGGGAAAGCCAGCGTGTATTTCTCGCCGTGCTGCGCTCTGGCAGCCTGAGCGGCGCGGCGAAGTTGCTGGGTATCGCCCAGGCCACCGCGCGCCGGCGCCTCGACCATCTTGACACGCTCTCGGTGTGAGTCTATTCACCCGCACGCCCCTTGGTCTGACGCCTACTGGCGGAGCGCAGCGCCTGATCGAACATGTCGAGGCCATGGATCTCGCCGCGCAAACCTTCAACCGCATGGCCAGCTCTGAAGCGTCGGTGGATCACGGCACAATTCGGCTGACCTGTGGCGAGTTGCTTGGCGTCGAGGTGCTACCCGATCTGCTGCGCCTGTTCCATTACGAACACCCCGGGCTCAAACTTGAGTTGAGCATAAGCGATGCCCTTGAAGACATCGCTAGGCTGCAATCGGATATTGCGGTGCGGCTGATGCGGCCCAATGAAGCTGATATCACGGTGCGGCGTGTCGGCAGTTTGCAGATTGGCATCCATGCCAGTGCCGGGTGCCTGGAGCGCTACGGTAATCCAGCCTCCCTGCTGACGCTGCGCCAGCGGCCGCTGATCGGGCCGGACAGACGCTCAGCGGATTTGCGCCGGTTTGTCGATGCCGGTCTGTGCGATGCCGACCAGCATTTCGCCATTGCCTCTGATCATCACCTTGCTCAGCTGGCCGCTCTGAAAGCGGGCTTAGGCTTCGGACTCTGCCCGACGCAAATAGCAAAATCGCACGGCCTGGTACATGTGCTGCCGCACGATTTTGGCTTTGAGGTAGACGTGTGGATCGCAATGCACAACGACCTACGCAAAATTAACAGGATTGTTCAGGTGTTCGAGGTTCTTGGAGAGCAGTTGTATCAGTATCTATGCTTGGCTGATCAGTGAGAAGCGTAGACGGTGGCATCCGCTACTTGGCCTCAACGGTAGCTACGGGTCGATTTCAATCAGTCCTGCCTATCAAAATCAGATCCTCGCTCAGAGGTTAAACACCCATGTTTTTTGTAAGCGGCGAACGAGTAACCGTATAGTTAGAAAGTAGTAATACCGGGTCATCCTACTTCGCCGATCTAGGCGATGTTCAAGGAACCACGCCAAATGCTTTCTCTGCCAGGCCCAAGGCGTCTTTCGCTGCCAGCGATCTGCAATTTCAGCTTGGATAAGCGTTGCCTGCCGCAAGTGGCGTTGCCGCGTCGCGTGCGACCCGATCAGCACGCCAGCCAAGAACAACTCCATATTGAATGGCTTGCTCATGTCCGCCCTCCAATGTAGGCCGCGACCACGTCGATCCGACCGTGCCCAAGCTCATAACTAATTCGCCTCCGGGCCTCGCGATCAAGGTTCCTATCTACCTGGCAACATTGGCCACCATTGATTGGCGCGGGGTGTTGGGTGATCTGCTCGTAGCGCTCACAGGCATACGCCGCTCGTAGCTCGTGGAAGCCATTGAGATTGTGCGCATGCAGGATGTCCCGCGCAGGGCGGATGATTTCTTGCAGAAAATCCAGGTAGCTTTTGTTTCGCTCAATCAGGTTGTGGCTTCCCACTGGCGACACCTGCCGTGCAAACTCAAGTGCACCACGAACATGGTCGTCCACTGCTATCCAACGGGGGGCCGTTGCACCGGCACGGCCGCCCTTGGTGCCGTCCTGAATGTTGATCTTGCCAATGTCTTGAGCCTCACGATTTAACCGTGGCAGGTCAGCCAAAATGGCCTCACGCAGGCGCATGCCGGTGGCTCGCGTCAGCAGAACGATCGCGGCGGCCCGTTGTTGATGATGGCGGCAAAGCGCATCGACGATCTGCATAACCTGCTTGCGGTCCTGGCCCTCTGGTACTGAGTGGCGAACCCCGGTGCGCTGCATACCCAACGCCTTGCTCGGGCTGGGCAACTTCACGTACTGATCACCGCGAAGCGCTGCCATGGTCCTGTTAACGCTGGAAAGCCGATTTTGTGCCGTGCTGATGGCGAGGTCACCGCGCCTAACCACGTCGCGCAGATGCGCCGCATAATCGGACAGCACCTTCCGATCAATGTGCCGCGCATCATTGATACCGGGCCCCTGTTCGGAGCGGCACCACTTCACGAATGCCTGCCACCGATCAGTGTGCGCCTTGACCGTGCCGTAATGACCGCCGCCGAACATGTCCTTCAGTGCCTGCGGCCCTGCGTAGCTCAATTGTCTGCCGTACCCAAAATTACGGCCGTCACGCCTACCCACCAATGCCATGTCGGTCACCTCATCGTCCGCTCTCCGATCCTCGCCCCACGTCATCCCGCCAAGAATGTTGAGTGTTATCAGGGATCAAGGCCCCTGCGACCTGTGGGGAATGTCCTCTTCGCGGGACTGGCGGCTCCTTACGTCCGGGAGCAAGGGCATCTCATGATCTGGCCTCCTGAACACCGTTACCGGTGGGCGGGTGGAGGCAGCACTGGCTGACGAGACCAGCGCCTGAAGATCCTGAGCCATGTGCAAGCAGCAATGCGATGACCGGGGCATACCTGACTGTCAGTCAGGTGCAGTCCATTCCTTGGTCTGCGGCACCATCATCTACAGCGCTGTTGCTGGTGACATCGGCGTTTGTCACGCCGATTGTCACGAGGGGGAATGCCGCAAAGCCTTGTGCGATCAGGGCTGCAGCAGTGGTAGAAGTGCCCGTCTCTTTCCAGAAGAAAGAGACGGGCACAGGTTGGCGCAATAGTCGGCCAAGCGGATAGGTTGCTGCAGGGCAGCGAGGTACGGTGTAGCTGGCGCACGAGGGCCATATGTGTAAGAGCATCCATCACATGGGTAGTGACCGTACGAGCTGCCGGATGCGAATCGTACTTGGGCTGAACCACCGCGCGAGCGGCGTGACCTTGAAGGCTCGGGTCACCTGGGGTGCTGTCAACGACAGCCTTTGCACTGTCTTTTCTACGCCCGCAATCCAAGAGGGTCAAGCGACTCGCCCGCAGGATTTTGTGGTTGAAAATGGCATTGGGCGTGTACGGAATCCCGTAGTTTCCAGTGGCCGATTGGGCTTTTTTGATTTTTAGGTGAGGTCCATCGAAACAGGGCGGCTTTGCAGCCCTGTTTCGATGGACCCGCGAGGAAAACAAAGCCTCGAAGACCTTACGGTCGAACTATCGCTGATACGCGCCGCGTTGTTCTTCCAGCTCGCAGCGATTAACGCTACTAGCACTGGGGCCCAATAGCACTGACGCCTTGTGGGAGAGAAACTGATTGACTCGGGTGTCAAACTGATCACGCAAGCTGAGGGTCATCCCCTCCCGGAGTGCGTCGAGGTAGTCGGCGTACCACTGCATCATGATTCGCCTTTGTGTCATGTACAGCGCTTGGTTGTACTCACCGGCAATGCCGCCTTCGACATGGGCCAGCTGACTTTCCACATGATCCTTCAACCATCCATGCTCCCGCAGCAGGGTGCTCGCCGTGTGCCGTACACCGTGGCTCACTATGCACCCCTCATAGCCAATCTTCACGAAGACGAGGTTGATCGTGTTCTCGCAGATCACGGGGCGCTTATTACCGTTTCCGGGAAATAGATAGCGACTGAGGCCGGTTAGTTGGTGAAGTTTGATCAGCATCGCAAGAAGCTGGTTCGGGAGTGGGGAAGTGTAATCCCGGCGCATCTTCATTCGCTCTGCCGGAACGGTCCACGTACCTTCCTCAAAATCGATATCTTCCCAAGTCGCATAGCGGACCATGCCAGGGCGAGCGGCAGTGAGGATAGCCATCCAGGTGGCCACTCGAGCAGGTAGGCGGCTAGTGGTCTTGCTCAGTGCTTGAAGGAATTCCGGAAGCTCGCTTTCGCGCAGGTGGGGGTAGTGCTGGGGTGGGGGAGGTGCTAAAGCGATCGTATGAAGCTCTGAAGCTGGATTGTGCTCGCACAATCCGCGCGCTATTGCCTGGCTGAAGATCTGCTTGAGCCAAGTGCGTGCTTTGTCGGCAACATTGAAAGCACCACGCTTTTCGATGCTGGCTTGCAACCGAGCGCAGTCAGCTCGTGTGATTTCCTCCAGTTGCTTAGAGCCCAGCGCTGGTAGGAGATCCTTGTCTAGGTAGTCGCGAATCTTCTTCAGTGTCGCCCGTGCGCGGCCAGAGTCAGCTTTGAACTGATACCAGTATTCAGCTGCGCGCTTGAAAGTATTGAGTCCGGCTTCTCGCTTTTCACGTTTATCAGCCCGAGCCTTTGCTCCCGGGTTGATGTCGTTTTTCACAAGTCGTCGGCACTCTGCGGCCTTGTCACGAGCCTCCTGTAGCGACACTACCGGCCAGACACCGAGCGACATCTTCATCGCTCGGCCACGGAAGGTGTACCGAAAATGCCAATACTTGCTTCCGTTGGGGTGAACCAGTAGGCCAAGACCCGAACTATCACCAAGCATGTATTGCTTGTCGGTCGGCTTGGAGCCTTTGATTTGCAAGGTGGTGAGGGGCATATCTGTACACCTCCAATCCTCGAACTGGAATCTGTACAGAAAATGTACCAAAAAGAGAGTGGCTGACAAGGGACGGGGGTGGAACCCCAGAGACCAAAAAGCCCGCAGTTAGCGGGCTTTAGGGGTATTGCGTAGCCGTCATTGGACGGCTATGTACACGTATTGGTGCCCCGAGGGAGACTCGAACTCCCACTCCTTTCGAAAACGGATTTTGAATCCGCCGCGTCTACCAATTCCGCCATCAGGGCGTGTGGCGCGCAGTATAGAGAGGTGCCGCGTGTCGGTCAATCGGCTTTCATGGTCAATTTTCACGCATTGGGCTAAACTTCCCGGCCCTGTCGAACCCGAACATCATCATGCGCGTCGCCGATTTTTCTTTCGAACTCCCCGATTCCCTGATCGCCCGCCACCCGCTGGCCGAGCGCCATGGCAGCCGTCTGCTGGTCCTCGATGGGCCGAGCGGGGCGTTGGCGCACAAGCAATTCCCGGATTTGCTCGAGTACCTGCAGCCTGGCGACCTGATGGTGTTCAACAACACCCGGGTCATCCCGGCGCGGCTGTTTGGCCAGAAAGCTTCCGGCGGCAAGCTGGAAGTGCTGGTCGAGCGCGTGCTCGACAGCCATCGTGTGCTGGCCCATGTGCGTGCCAGCAAGGCGCCTAAAGAAGGCGCGATGATCCTTATCGATGGCGGTGGCGAGGCCGAAATGGTTGCCCGCCACGACACGTTGTTCGAGCTGCGCTTCACTGAAGAAGTGCTGCCGCTGCTCGACCGCGTCGGCCACATGCCGCTGCCGCCTTACATCGACCGCCCTGATGAGGGCGCCGACCGTGAGCGTTACCAGACGGTTTACGCCGAGCGCGCTGGCGCGGTAGCCGCGCCGACTGCCGGCCTGCACTTCGATGAAGCATTGCTGGAAAAAATCGCCGCCAAGGGCGTTGAACGCGCCTTCGTCACCTTGCACGTGGGTGCCGGCACCTTCCAGCCGGTGCGGGTCGACAAGATCGAAGACCACCACATGCATAAAGAGTGGCTCGAAGTGAGCCAGGACGTGGTCGATGCCATCGAGGCCTGCCGTGCCCGTGGCGGCCGCGTGATCGCGGTCGGCACCACCAGCGTGCGCTCGCTGGAAAGCGCTGCGCGCGACGGCGTGCTCAAGGCGTTCAGCGGCGACACCGATATCTTCATCTACCCGGGTCGCCCGTTCCATGTGGTCGACGCCTTGGTCACCAACTTCCACTTGCCGGAGTCCACGCTGCTGATGCTGGTCTCGGCCTTCGCCGGTTACCCCGAGACCATGGCTGCCTATGCGGCGGCGGTCGAGCACGGTTACCGCTTCTTCAGTTACGGTGATGCCATGTTCATCACCCGCAATCCGGCGCCCCGCGGCCCAGAGGATCAAGCATGAGTCGCACCTGTCGAATGTCCTTCGAACTGCTGGCCACTGACGGCAAAGCCCGTCGTGGCCGGCTGACTTTCCCCCGTGGCACGGTCGAGACCCCGGCGTTCATGCCGGTGGGCACCTACGGCACGGTCAAGGGCATGCTGCCGCGTGACATCGAGGCCATCGGTGCCGAGATCATCCTCGGCAACACCTTCCACCTGTGGCTGCGCCCGGGCACCGAGGTGATCAAGAAGCACAATGGCCTGCATGATTTCATGCAGTGGAAAGGCCCGATCCTTACCGACTCCGGTGGTTTCCAGGTGTTCAGCCTGGGCGCCATGCGCAAGATCAAGGAAGAGGGCGTGACGTTCGCCTCGCCGGTCGATGGCTCGAAAGTGTTCATGGGCCCTGAAGAATCGATGCAGGTGCAGCGCGATCTGGGCTCCGACATCGTCATGATCTTCGACGAATGCACCCCGTACCCGGCCGAGCACGACGTGGCACGTACCTCCATGGAGCTGTCGCTGCGCTGGGCCCAGCGCTCTAAGAACGCCCACGGTGACAACACCGCTGCGCTGTTCGGCATCGTTCAGGGCGGAATGTATCAAGACCTGCGCATGCGCTCGCTCGAAGCGCTGGTCAACATCGACTTCGACGGCCTGGCCATCGGCGGCCTGTCGGTGGGTGAGCCCAAGCACGAAATGATCAAAGTGCTGGACTACCTGCCGGCGCAAATGCCCGCTGACAAACCTCGTTACCTTATGGGGGTAGGCAAACCGGAAGATCTGGTTGAGGGTGTGCGCCGCGGCGTCGACATGTTCGACTGCGTGATGCCCACGCGCAATGCGCGCAACGGCCATCTGTTCGTCGATACAGGGGTGATCAAGATCCGCAACGCGTTCCATCGCCACGATGATTCGCCGCTGGATCCGACCTGTGATTGCTACACCTGCACCAACTTCTCCCGTGCTTACCTCCATCACCTGGACAAGTGCGGCGAAATGCTGAGCAGCATGCTGAATACCATCCACAACTTGCGCCATTACCAGCGCTTGATGGCCGGTTTACGCGAGGCTATTCAACAGGGTAAATTGGCCGCCTTTGTCGACGCCTTCTACGCCAAACGCGGGCTGCCTGTGCCGCCTTTGGACTGACTGTTCGCATCCATTATTAGAAAGTTCACATTAGGAGTGCCCAATGAGCTTCTTCATCCCCGCCGCCTACGCGGACGCTGCTGCACCGGCCGCCGGCCCAGCTGGTACCGGTTTTGAGTGGATCTTCCTGGTTGGTTTCCTGGTCATCTTCTACCTGATGATCTGGCGCCCGCAGGCCAAGCGTGCCAAAGAGCAGAAGAACCTGCTCAGCAACTTGCAGAAAGGTGACGAAGTTGTCACCAACGGCGGTATCGCCGGCAAGATCGTCAAGGTTTCCGATGACTTCGTGGTACTGGAAGTGTCCGACACCGTCGAGCTGAAGTTCCAGAAGGGCGCCATTGCCGCGACCCTGCCAAAAGGTACGCTCAAGGCTATCTGAGTTACCGGTTTCATTTTTCCAGTCGGGGCGCGCAAAGCGCCCCGCGTCTTGAACGGGCGGCGTGATGCTGAACAAATACCCTCTGTGGAAATACGCACTGATCGTGCTGGTACTGGCGGTCGGTTTTATTTATTCCGCTCCCAACCTCTACCCGGATGACCCGGCCGTGCAAATCAGCGGTGCCAGCTCGGCGCTGCATGTAAGCCAGGGCGACCTTGACCGTGCCACCAAGGCGCTGGTCGATGCCGGTATCACCGTGAAGAGCGGCAGCCTGGGCGAGAAGGGCAGTGCGCTGGTGCGCCTGACCAACCAGGAAGACCAACTGCCAGCCAAGGATGTAGTGCGCAAGGCACTGGGCGATGATTACGTCGTGGCCCTGAACCTGGCCCAAACTACCCCGCAATGGCTGCGCAACCTGGGCGCAAGCCCGATGAAGCTGGGCCTGGACCTGTCCGGTGGTGTGCACTTCCTGCTGGAAGTGGACATGGACAAAGCCATGAGCGCCCGCATGAAAGTCTATGAAGGCGAGGTCAAGACCTTGCTGCGCAAAGAGCGCATCCGCTACCGCAGCCTGCCGCAGCAGGATGGCGGGATCATGCTGGGCTTCAGTGACGATGCCACCCGCGAGCAGGCACGTGCCCTGATCCGCAAGAATTTCAACGATTTCGACCTGACCACCAACGAGCGCAACGAGCTCGCCGTGCTGCGTCTGGCGCTGACTCAGGCGAAAGTCGCCGAGATCCGCGAATACTCGATCAAGCAGAACCTCACCACCGTGCGTAACCGGGTGAACGAGCTGGGCGTGGCCGAGCCGCTGGTACAGCGCCAGGGCGCCAACCGCATCGTGGTCGAGCTGCCAGGCGTGCAGGACACTGCCGAAGCCAAGCGTATTCTCGGCAAGACCGCCAACCTGGAGTTCCGCTTTGGTGCCGAACCCGGTGCGTCGAAAGCCACTACCGAGGTGTTCGAATTCCGTGAAGGTAATCGTTCTGCCCAGGTCGAGCGTGGCCTGATCATCACCGGTGACCAGGTTACCGACGCCCAGGCCAGCTTCGATGAGCATGGCCGCCCGCAGGTGAACATCCGCCTGGATGGCCACGGTGGCGAGCTGATGAGTCGCGCTACCCGCACCAACGTGGGCCGCAGCATGGCGGTGATCTTCATCGAGCAGAAGCCGGTCACCCGCTACGTCAAGCAGACCGTTGACGGCGTCGAGAAGGAAGTGGCGGTACAAAGCTTCCAGGAAGAGAAGAAAATCATCAGCCTGGCGACCATCCAGTCGCCGCTGGGCAGCCAGTTCCGTATCACCGGCCTGAATGGCCAGGGCGAATCGTCCGAACTGGCCCTGCTGCTGCGTGCCGGTGGCCTGGCCGCGCCGATGTACTTCGCTGAAGAGCGTACCATCGGCCCAAGCCTGGGTGCCGACAACATCACCAAGGGTATCGACGCCTCCCTGTGGGGCATGCTGTTCGTCTCGCTGTTCATCATCGCCATCTACCGTGGCTTTGGCGTGATCGCCACCGTTGCCCTGGCGGGCAACATGGTGCTGCTGCTGGCGCTGATGTCGCTGTTGGGCGCAACCCTGACCCTGCCGGGTATTGCGGGTATCGTGTTGACCATGGGTATGGCGGTCGACGCCAACGTGCTGATCTTCTCGCGTATCCGCGAAGAGCTGAAGGCCGGCATGTCGGTGCAGCGCGCCATCCATGAAGGCTTCAACCGTGCCTATACCGCGATCATCGACGCCAACCTGACCAGTCTGCTGGTCGGCGGTATCCTGTTCGCCATGGGTACCGGCCCGGTCAAGGGCTTTGCCGTCACCATGTCCCTCGGGATTTTCACCTCGATGTTCACCGCCGTCATGGTGACCCGCGCCATGGTCAACCTGACCTGTGGCGGGCGTGACATCAAGAAGCTGTGGGTTTGAGGAGCTGACATGAAAACCATCAACTTCATGGGTGTACGTAATGTCGCGTTCGGCATTACCGTGCTCCTCACCGTGCTGGCACTGTTCAGCTGGTGGCAGAAGGGCCTTAACTTTGGCCTGGATTTCACCGGCGGTACGCTGATCGAGCTGACCTACGAGCGCCCGGCCGACCTGCAAAAGGTGCGTACCGAGCTGGTGAGTTCGGGCTTCCACGAGGCTGTGGTGCAGAGCTTCGGCGCCACCACCGACCTGCTGGTGCGTATGCCGGGTGATGACCCGCAACTGGGTAACAAGGTTGCCGCGGCCCTGCAGGCTGCCGGTGGCGACAACCCTGCCACCATCAAGCGTGTCGAGTTCGTTGGCCCGCAGGTGGGTGAAGAACTGCGCGACCAGGGCGGCATGGGCATGCTGCTGGCGTTGGGCGGTATCCTTATTTACCTGGCCTTCCGCTTCCAGTGGAAATTCGCCGTGGGCGCGATCGTTTCGCTGATCCACGACGTAGTGGTGACTCTGGGTATCCTGTCGTTCTTCCAGATCACCTTCGACCTGACGGTGCTGGCGGCGGTACTGGCCATCATCGGCTACTCGCTCAACGACACCATCGTCGTGTTCGACCGTGTGCGCGAGAACTTCCGTGTAATGCGCAAGGCCTCGCTGATCGAGAATATCAACGTCTCGACCACCCAGACCCTGTTGCGCACCATCGCCACTTCAGTGTCGACCCTGCTGGCCATTGCTGCGCTGCTGTTCTTTGGTGGCGACAACCTGTTTGGCTTCTCCCTGGCGCTGTTCATCGGCGTCATGGCGGGTACCTACTCGTCGATCTACATCGCCAACGTGGTGTTGATCTGGCTGAACCTGAACAGTGAAGACCTGATCCCTCCTGCCAAGACTGACGGTGTGGACGAGCGTCCGTAACGCCTGGTCCTACGCCGTTCGGCGATCAGAAAGGCGCGAGTGTTGAACTCGCGCCTTTTTTTTTGCTCCAAGGCTGGGAGAAGGCGGGGTAGCCCCCGCGGGTACGATCAGGAGGTTCACGTGAATAAATCAATGCTGGTGGGTGCGGTACTAGGTGCTGTCGGTGTAACCGCCGGAGGTGCTGTGGCGACCTACAGCTTGGTGAACAAAGGCCCCGAGTATGCCCAGGTCACCGATGTTCAGCCGATCAAACAGCAGGTGAAGACACCGCGTGAGGTCTGCAAGGATGTAACGGTAACCCGTCAGGCCCCGGTCAAGGACCAGCACCAGATTGCCGGTACCGTGGTGGGTGCCATTGCCGGTGGTTTGCTGGGTAACCAGATCGGCGGCGGCACGGGCAAGAAGATTGCCACCGTGGCCGGTGCGGTCGGTGGCGGTTATGCCGGTAACAAGGTCCAGGAGGGCATGCAGGAGCGTGATACCTACACCACTACGCAAACTCGCTGCAACACAGTGAATGACATCAGTGAGAAGGTGGTGGGCTACAATGTCACCTATTCCATTGGTGATCAGGTAGGCAAGGTGAAGATGGATCGCGAGCCGGGTTCGACCATTCCGCTGGACAAGAATGGCAAGTTGATTCTCAGCCAGGCCGGGGAGTGATCCTGAACTGATGTTGGTCGCACTGGCCTCATCGCGGATAAATCCGCTCCTACAGGGTGTGCCGTCTGTAGGAGCGGATTTATCCGCGATGAGGCCAGTGAGGCAGGCACAAAACCGCCTGCCAAAAAAAAGCGCCCCGAGGGGCGCTTTTTGATGCCTGCAATCCGCGCTTAGCGCTTCATGTGCTCTGGCAGATGCGGCTGAATGGCAGTCAGCACGGCCTTGAAGCACTTGATGTTGCCGGCAACGATGTGGCCTTTGTCGAGGAAGTCGTGGCCACCGTTGAAGTCGCTGACCAGGCCGCCTGCTTCCTGAATCAGCAGTACGCCCGCAGCCATGTCCCACTCGGACAGGCCCGATTCCCAGAAGGCATCGAAACGGCCGGCGGCAACGTAGGCCAGGTCCAGCGAGGCGGAGCCGGCACGGCGGATGCCGGCGGTCTGGCCGGTCAGTGCGCGGAACATGCCCAGGTAGTTGTCCATGTCAGCCATCTGGTTGTCACGGAACGGGAAGCCGGTACCCAGCAGGGCGCCTTCCAGGCTGGTGCGCGAGCTCACGCGCAGGCGGCGACCATTCAGTTGTGCGCCACGGCCACGGCTGGCGGTGAATTCTTCCTGGCGAACCGGGTCGACGATCACGGCGTGCTCAAGGCGACCACGGTATTTGCAAGCGATGCTGACGGCGAAGTGCGGGATGCCGCGCAGGAAGTTGGTGGTGCCATCGAGCGGGTCGATGATCCACAGGTAGTCCTTGCCTTCTTCGCCGGTGCCGGCGTGCAGGCCGGTTTCTTCGCCCTGGATGGAGTGGTTCGGGTAGGCTTTGCGCAGGGCGTTGACGATGCTCTGCTCGGCGGCGCGATCAACCTCGGAGACGTAGTCCTTAGCCTCTTTCTCGTCGACCTTGATGGTATCCAGGCGTTCGATGGAGCGGAAAATCAGTTCACTGGCGCTGCGAGCGGCGCGCAGGGCGATATTCAGCATAGGCTGCATGGGGGGGTCACCTGGAGATGTTAAAGAAGAAAGCCGCACATTCTAGCAGAAAAATTTGTCGGCTGAAGTGTCACATTTGCTTTCATGGCGTTACGCTGGTCGGTTCTGTAAGATCGTAACCCTCAAAAACCGCATCTGTGAGCACAACACCTTGCTGCAAAATATTCGTGTTGTTCTGGTCAATACCAGCCACCCCGGCAACATCGGCGGCGCTGCGCGTGCCATGAAAAACATGGGCTTGTCGCGTCTGGTGCTGGTGCAGCCAAAAGACTTCCCCTCCAGCGAAGCCAGTGCGCGTGCCTCGGGTGCCGATGATGTGCTGGCCGGTGCGCAGGTGGTCGAAAGCCTCGAAGACGCACTGGTCGGTTGCAGCCTGGTCATGGGTACCAGTGCGCGTGAGCGCAGCATCCCCTGGCCGTTGATCGGTCCCCGCGAGTGCGGGGCCAAGGCTGTGGAACACGCCACCAAGGGCGAAGAGATCGCCCTGGTGTTCGGGCGCGAGCATGCCGGCCTGACTAATGAAGAACTGCAGCGATGTCACTTCCATGTGCACATTCCCTCCAATCCCGATTTCAGCTCGCTTAACCTCGCTGCCGCCGTACAAGTGCTCTCTTACGAGGTGCGCATGGCCTGGCTGGCAGCGGAGGGTTCGGCGCCGCAAGTCGAGAAGGGTGACGCCAGCGAGCTGGCGACCATGGATGAAATGGAGCTGTTCTATGACCACCTGGAAAAAACCCTGGTGGACATTGGCTTCCTTGATCCGGCAAAACCCAAGCACCTGATGGCGCGCCTGCGCCGGCTGTATGGGCGAAGCTCGGTCGAGCGTCCGGAAATGAGCATTTTGCGCGGCATCCTCACCGAGACCCAGAAGGTCGCACGGGGTGAGCCGCATAAAAGGAAGGGCTGACAGATGTTCGAACGTCTGCGTGAAGATATCCAGAGTGTGTTCCATCGTGACCCGGCGGCGCGTAACGCCTTCGAGGTGCTGACCTGCTACCCCGGCATGCATGCCATCTGGCTGCATCGGTTGGGCAATGCCCTGTGGCGCCGCGATTTCAAGTGGCTGGCGCGCCTGGTGTCGAACTTCGGCCGCTGGATGACCGGTATCGAGATCCATCCGGGTGCCACCATTGGTCGGCGCTTCTTCATCGACCACGGCATGGGCATCGTCATTGGTGAAACCGCCGAAATCGGTGATGACGTCACCCTTTATCAAGGTGTGACCCTGGGCGGTACCAGCTGGAATAAAGGCAAGCGTCACCCGACCCTGGAAAACGGTGTTGTGGTGGGGGCGGGCGCCAAGGTGCTCGGGCCTTTCACGGTTGGTGCCGGCGCCAAGATCGGGTCCAATGCGGTGGTGACCAAGGCTGTGCCGGCAGGCGCAACTGCGGTGGGTATCCCCGGCCGGATCATCGTCAAGGCCGAAGACAGCGAGCTTGAAGCCCGGCGCAAGGCCATGGCGGAAAAGATCGGCTTCGATGCCTACGGCGTAAGTGGCGATATGCCCGACCCCGTTGCCCGTGCCATCGGGCAGATGCTCGACCACCTGCAGGCGGTAGACGAGCGCCTGGAGGGCATGTGTGGCGCCCTGACCAAGATGGGCAGTGACTATTGCGCCAAGGAGCTTCCAGCCCTGCCGGAAGATGACTTCAGCGAAGCTGCGCAGGCCTCTCGGCGCGACACTCAGCCGCATTGATTACGCCGCGCTGCTGGCATACCGACACATGGGGCGTGTGCTCACGCCCCTTTGCTGCTACAATCGCGCCCGCCTCCCCGATGCAAACCCGACTAAAGCAGTAGGTCTTATAGTTGACTTAAATGCTCGGGAATCGCATACTCGCACACATCCTGTAACTCCCGTGGTACCCATTAGCCATGCGACTGACTACCAAAGGCCGATACGCCGTGACCGCCATGCTTGACCTGGCGTTGCACGCGCAGCATGGGCCGGTGTCTTTGGCCGACATTTCCGAGCGCCAGGGCATTTCCCTTTCTTATCTGGAACAGCTGTTCGCCAAGCTGCGCCGCAGCAGTCTGGTCTCCAGTGTGCGCGGGCCGGGCGGTGGCTACCAGTTGTCGCGCGGCATGGAAACCATCCAGGTGGCCCAGGTCATCGATGCGGTCAACGAATCGGTCGATGCCACCCGTTGCCAGGGCCTCGGGGATTGCCATGCCGGTGACACCTGCCTGACCCACCACTTGTGGTGCGACCTCAGCCAGCAGATCCACGAATTCCTCAGCGGCATCAGCCTGGCCGACCTCGTCATGCGCCGTGAGGTGCAGGAAGTCGCCCAGCGTCAGGACCTGCGCCGTGTCGCGGGCCGTACCGCCCAGCTGGACAAGATTGAGACGTCCGCCGTCGACTGAACCGTGCGATGAGCCGACGCCAACCGCCTGATAGGAGATACCCATGAAGTTGCCGATTTACCTCGATTACTCCGCTACCACGCCGGTCGACCCGCGTGTTGCCCAGAAGATGGCCGACTGCCTGCTGGTTGACGGCAACTTCGGTAACCCGGCTTCGCGCTCCCACGTATTCGGCTGGAAGGCCGAAGAAGCGGTCGAGAACGGTCGTCGTCAGGTTGCCGAGTTGATCAACGCCGACCCGCGCGAAATCGTCTGGACCAGCGGTGCCACCGAGTCCGACAACCTCGCCCTGAAAGGCGTGGCGCACTTCTATCAGACCAAGGGCAAGCACATCATCACCTCCAAGATCGAGCACAAGGCGGTCCTGGATACCGCTCGCCAGCTCGAGCGTGAAGGTTTCGAAGTTACCTACCTGGAGCCGGGCGAAGACGGCATCGTCACCCCAGCCATGGTTGAGGCCGTGCTGCGTGACGACACCATCCTGGTTTCGTTGATGCACGTGAACAACGAAGTTGGCTCGATCAACGACATCGCGGCCATCGGTGAACTGACCCGCGCCCGCGGTGTGCTGTTCCACGTTGATGCTGCGCAGTCGGCCGGCAAGGTCGAAATCGACCTGCAGAAGCTGAAAGTCGACTTGATGTCGTTCTCGGCACACAAAGTCTACGGCCCTAAAGGTATCGGCGCTCTGTACGTCAGCCGCAAGCCGCGCGTGCGCCTGGAAGCCATCATTCACGGCGGTGGCCATGAGCGCGGCATGCGTTCGGGCACCCTGCCAACTCACCAGATCGTCGGCATGGGCGAGGCCTTCGCCATCGCCAAGCAGGAAATGGCCGCCGAGAACGTGCGCATCAAGGCCCTGAGCGACCGCTTCTTCAAGCAGGTCTCGGACCTTGAGGAGCTGTACGTCAACGGCAGCCAGACTGCCCGCGTGCCGCACAACCTGAACCTGAGCTTCAACTACGTCGAAGGCGAGTCGCTGCTGATGTCCCTGAAGGACATCGCCGTATCGTCCGGTTCGGCGTGCACCTCCGCTTCGCTCGAGCCGTCCTATGTACTGCGTGCTCTGGGCCGTAACGACGAGCTGGCGCACAGCTCGATCCGCTTCTCCTTCGGCCGTTTCACCTCCGAAGAAGAAGTCGACTACGCCGCGCAGAAAGTCTGCGAAGCGGTAAACAAACTGCGTGAGCTGTCGCCGCTGTGGGACATGTACAAAGACGGCGTTGACATCTCCAAGATCGAGTGGGCCGCCCACTAAGCAGTCGCCGGCAAGAGCGGCTCCCTGATGAGGAAGGAATTGCACCATGGCATACAGTGAAAAGGTCATCGACCACTACGAAAACCCACGCAACGTCGGCAAAATGAATGCCGAAGACCCGGATGTCGGTACCGGTATGGTCGGCGCCCCGGCGTGCGGTGACGTGATGCGTCTGCAGATCAAGGTCAACGAGCAGGGCGTTATCGAAGACGCCAAGTTCAAGACCTACGGCTGCGGTTCGGCCATTGCTTCCAGCTCCTTGGCCACTGAGTGGATGAAGGGCAAGACCCTGGACGAAGCCGAAACCATCAAGAACACCCAGCTGGCGGAAGAACTGGCGCTGCCGCCGGTGAAGATCCACTGCTCGGTTCTCGCCGAAGATGCCATCAAGGCAGCTGTACGCGATTACAAGCAGAAGAAAGGCTTGATCTAAGCCGCCTGTTGCACAAGAGCTAAGGAGTTCCGATGGCTATCAGCATGACAGAAGCCGCCGCCAACCACATTCGCCGCTCCCTTGACGGGCGCGGCAAAGGTGAAGGTATTCGCCTGGGCGTGCGCACCACCGGCTGCTCGGGCCTGGCCTACGTGCTGGAGTTCGTTGACGAGCTCGCCGAAGAGGATCAGGTGTTCGAGAACCATGGCGTCAAGGTGATCATCGATCCCAAAAGCCTGGTGTACCTCGATGGCACCGAGCTGGACTTCGTCAAGGAAGGGTTGAACGAAGGCTTCAAGTTCAACAACCCCAACGTGCGCGGTGAGTGTGGCTGCGGCGAAAGCTTCAACGTTTGAGGCTGGCTGTGGGTACTCCTTGTCATTTCGCTCTATTTGACCTCCAGCCGTGCTTCCGCCTGGACCTTGACAAGCTGGCCACTCGCTACCGCGAGCTGGCCCGCGAAGTCCACCCGGACCGTTTTGCCGACGCCTCCGAGCGTGAGCAACGGGTAGCGCTGGAAAAGTCCGCGGCCCTCAACGACGCCTACCAGACCTTGCGCAGCGCGCCGCGCCGTGCCCGCTACCTGCTGGCTATCAGTGGCCACGAAGTGCCACAGGAAGTCACGGTCCATGACCCGGACTTCCTGCTGCAGCAGATGCAGTGGCGTGAAGAGCTCGAAGAGCTGCAGGACGAAGCCGACCTCGACGGCGTTGCGGTGTTCAAGAAGCGGCTGAAAGCTGCACAGGACGCACTCAACGAAGACTTCGCCGCCTGCTGGGATGTGCCTGCCGAGCGCGACAAGGCCGAACGCCTGATGCGCCGCATGCAGTTCCTCGACAAGCTCGCCCAAGAAGTGCGCCAACTGGAAGAGCGCCTCGACGATTAACCCGGTGTCGCCCGTGATGACGCCTAAGGTATTCAGATAAGCATGGCCCTACTGCAGATTGCCGAACCCGGTCAAAGCCCCCAGCCACACCAGCGCCGCCTGGCGGTGGGGATCGACTTGGGCACCACCAATTCTCTGGTCGCTGCCGTACGCAGCGGTCGCAGCGAGCCCCTGCCTGATGCGCAGGGTAATGTCATTCTGCCGTCTGCCGTGCGCTATCTGGCTGATCGCCAGGAAGTCGGGCTGAGCGCGCGTGAAGCTGCCTCCAGCGACCCGCTGAACACCGTGCTCTCGGTGAAGCGCCTGATGGGGCGCGGCCTGGCCGACGTCAAGCAACTGGGTGAGCAGCTGCCGTACCGCTTCATTGGCGGTGAGTCGCACATGCCGTTCATCGACACCGTTCAGGGTGCAAAAAGCCCGGTGCAAGTGTCAGCCGACATCCTCAAGGTGCTGCGCGAGCGCGCTGAAGCCACCTTGGGTGGCGACCTGGTCGGTGCCGTGATCACCGTGCCGGCCTATTTCGACGATGCCCAGCGCCAAGCCACCAAGGACGCCGCCAAGCTGGCTGGCCTCAACGTGCTGCGCTTGCTCAACGAGCCGACCGCCGCAGCTGTGGCCTATGGCCTGGACCAGAATGCCGAAGGCCTGGTTGCCATCTACGACCTGGGCGGCGGCACCTTTGATATTTCCATCCTGCGCCTGACTGCCGGTGTGTTCGAAGTGCTGGCCACAGGTGGTGATACTGCACTGGGTGGCGACGATTTCGACCATGCCATTGCCGGCTGGATCATCGAGCGGGCCGGGCTGTCGGCCAATCTTGACCCGTCTACTCAGCGCCAGTTGCTGCAAGCTGCCTGCGCCGCCAAAGAAGCCCTGACCGACACTGATGTGGTCAGCGTCACCCATGGCAATTGGCAGGGTGAACTCAGCCGCTCTGCATTCGAAGCCATGATCGAGCCGCTTGTTGCTCGCAGCCTCAAGGCCTGCCGCCGCGCCGTGCGCGACAGCGGTATCGAGCTGGAAGAGGTCGGCGCCGTGGTGATGGTTGGCGGCTCGACCCGCGTCCCGCGTGTGCGTGAGGCCGTGGGTGCGCTTTTTGGTCGCACTCCGCTGACCTCGATCGACCCGGATCAGGTTGTAGCCATTGGTGCTGCCATTCAGGCTGACACCCTGGCCGGTAACCGCCGCGAAGGTGGCGAATTGCTGCTTCTCGACGTCATTCCGCTGTCGCTTGGCCTTGAGACCATGGGCGGCCTGATGGAGAAGGTGATCCCGCGCAACACCACCATTCCGGTGGCGCGTGCCCAGGAGTTCACCACCTACAAAGATGGCCAGTCGGCCATGATGATTCATGTGCTGCAGGGTGAGCGCGAGCTGATCAGCGACTGCCGTTCCCTGGCACGTTTCGAGTTGCGGGGCATTCCTGCCATGGTTGCCGGTGCCGCGAAGATTCGCGTCACCTTCCAGGTCGATGCTGACGGCCTGCTCAGCGTGGCTGCCCGCGAACTGGGTTCGGGTGTGGAGGCCAGCATTCAGGTCAAGCCGTCCTACGGCCTGACCGATGGCGAGATTGCGCGCATGCTCAAGGACTCCTTCGAGCACGCCGGCTCCGACAAGCAGGCGCGCCAGTTGCGCGAACACCAGGTCGACGGCGAGCGCCTGCTCGAAGCCGTGCAGGGTGCGCTGGAGGCCGACGGTGAGCGCTTGCTCAGCGAAGACGAGCGCGTGGCCATCGAATACCAGATGCAAGAACTACGTGATTTGCTCAACGGCACTGATGGCGCAGCCATCGAGCAGCAGACCAAGCGTCTGTCGCAGGTGACCGATGCATTTGCCGCCCGTCGCCTTGATTCGACGGTCAAAGCCGCACTGGCCGGGCGCAACCTGAATGAGATCGAGGAGTAACCGATGCCGCTGGTGACATTCCTGCCGCATGAGAAATTCTGCCCCGAGGGGCTGACCGTGGAAGTGCCCGCCGGGACCAACATCCTGGAGCTGGCCCACGACCATCACATCGAGATGGAAAGCGCCTGCGGCGGCGTGAAGGCTTGCACCACGTGCCATTGCATCGTGCGCAAGGGCTTCGACTCGCTCGAAGAGGCAGACGAACTCGAAGAGGACATGCTGGACAAGGCTTGGGGCCTGGAAGCGCAGTCGCGCCTGGGTTGCCAGGTGGTGGTGGGGGATGAAGACCTGACGATCGAGATCCCCAAGTACTCGCTCAACCACGCCGCCGAAGCGCCGCACTGAGGTTATCCGCATGAGCCTGAAATGGATTGATGTACTTGAGATCGCCATTCAGCTTGCAGAAAGCAAGCCGGACGTCGATCCTCGTTATGTGAATTTCGTCGATCTGCACCGCTGGGTGCTAGCTTTGCCAGAGTTCAGCGACGATCCGTCACGCGGCGGTGAGAAAGTGCTCGAGGCCATCCAGGCGGCCTGGATTGACGAAGCCGACTAAGCGTGACGCTGCAGGTTAGGCAATCCCCTGGAACCCGCGTATAATTCGCGGGTTTAATTTTTCGTAACACTCATATTTCTGGAGTTTTCCATGGCTGTTCAACGTACTTTCTCGATCATCAAGCCTGACGCCGTTGCCAAAAACGTTATCGGCAAGATCACCACTCGCTTCGAAGAAGCTGGCCTGAAAATCGTTGCCTCGAAAATCAAGCAACTGTCCAAAGCCGAAGCCGAAGGCTTCTACGCTGAGCACAGCGAGCGCGGCTTCTTCGGTGACCTGGTTGCCTTCATGACTTCCGGCCCGGTTGTTGTTCAGGTTCTGGAAGGCGAAAACGCCATCGCTCTGAACCGTGAGCTGATGGGCGCTACCAACCCTAAAGAAGCCGCTGCCGGCACCATCCGCGCTGACTTCGCCGAGTCGATCGACGCCAACGCCGTTCACGGTTCGGACTCCGAAGCTGCTGCTGCTCGTGAAATCGCTTACTTCTTCGCTGCTACCGAGGTAACCACTCGCTAAGCGAAAGCTTACGGGTGAGGGTGAATCCATGACGACATCTACCGGCAAAATCAACCTGTTGGGGCTGACCCTGCAGGAAATGGAACAGTTCTTCGACTCGATCGGGGAGAAGCGCTTTCGTGCCGGTCAGGTCATGAAGTGGATTCACCATTTTGGCGTCGACGACTTCGCCGCCATGACCAATGTCGGCAAGGTCTTGCGCGAAAAGCTCGAGGCCGTTGCCGAGATTCGGGGCCCGGAAGTGGTCAGTGAAGACATTTCCGCCGACGGCACCCGCAAGTGGGTGGTCCGCGTTGCCTCTGGCAGTTGCGTAGAAACCGTCTACATCCCCACCGACGACCGCGGCACCCTCTGCGTTTCGTCGCAAGCCGGCTGTGCGCTGGACTGCAGTTTCTGCTCCACCGGCAAGCAAGGCTTCAACAGCAACCTCACTGCCGCCGAAGTGATCGGCCAGGTGTGGCTTGCCAACAAATCCTTCGGGACCGTACCGGCCAAGATCGACCGCGCGATTACCAACGTGGTCATGATGGGCATGGGCGAACCCCTGCTGAATTTCGACAATGTCATCGCCGCCATGAAGATCATGATGGAAGATCTGGGCTATGGCATTTCCAAACGTCGCGTCACCCTGTCCACCTCGGGCGTGGTGCCGATGATCGACGAGTTGGCCAAGCACATAGACGTGTCGCTGGCCCTGTCGCTACACGCACCGAATGACGAGCTGCGCAACAAGCTGGTACCGATCAACAAGAAGTACCCGCTGAAGATGCTGCTCGAATCGTGCATGGGCTACATGTCGACCCTGGGCGGCAAGCGTGTGCTCACCATCGAATACACCCTGCTCAAGGACGTCAACGACCAGCCTGAGCATGCCGCGCAGATGATCGAACTGCTGCGTGACGTACCGTGCAAGATCAACCTGATCCCGTTCAACCCGTTCCCTCATTCGGGTTACGAGCGCCCAAGCAATAACGCGATTCGCCGCTTCCAGGACCTGCTGCACCACGGTGGTTTCAACGTCACCACCCGCACCACCCGTGGTGACGACATCGATGCGGCCTGCGGCCAGTTGGTCGGCCAGGTCAACGACCGCACCCGCCGAAGCGAGCGCTACATCGCCGTGCGCCAGCTGGCTACAGACGCCGAGCTGCAAGACAGCGCCGCGCGTCACTGAGTCACCGCCATGAGCCTGCGCGCCGCGCTGTCGATCCTTGCGCTTTCGCTGCTGGCCGGCTGCGTGTCGGGCGGTGCGAGCGACCCCTTGGCCAGCCGGCAGGGGCGCGAGGCGGCCGGGCAGGCGTACGTGCAGCTTGGGCTGGGTTATTTGCAACAAGGTTTGACCGAGCAGGCCAAGGCGCCATTGGGCAAGGCGCTGACGCTAAACAACACGGACGCTGATGCCCACGCGGCACTGGCCTTGGTGTTTCAGGCCGAAGCTGAGCCCTCGTTAGCCGAGACCCACTTCAAAAAAGCACTCTCTGCGCGCCCGAACGACACGCGAATTCGCAACAACTACGGCAGTTTCCTATATGCTCAGCAACGTTTTGCCGAAGCCGAGCAGATGTTTCGCCTTGCCAGCGGCGATACCCTGTATCCTGAGCGCTCGCGGGTGTATGAGAACCTTGGCCTGACCGCTCTGAAACTTGATAATCGCGACCAGGCACACGCTTACCTGACCAAGGCACTGCAGCTCAACCAGCGGCAGCCCAGGGCGTTGCTGGAAATGGCTGAGTTGTCCTACGAAAGCAGGCATTATGTGCCGGCCCGGGATTACTACGATCGTTTCAGCCAGTTGAGCGAACACAGCGCCCGCAGCTTGCTGCTGGGCAGCCGCCTTGCCCGGGTGTTTGACGAGCAGGGCACACTGGCCGAGCTGGGCCAGCAATTACAACGACTTTATCCCGGTACGCCGGAATATCAGCAATACCTGTCGGAGCAACGATGAAAGCCGCGCATCCCGAAGTAGCAGCAGCGACTGGCCAGAACCCCGGTGAGCTGTTGCGCCAGGCCCGCGAAAAACGGGAGTGGTCCCAAGCCGAGGTGGCTCGCAAGCTCAACCTCACCGTAAGTTCGTTGAACCACGTGGAAACCGGTGCCTTCGACAAGCTGCCAGGGCATACCTTCGCCCGTGGCTATATTCGCGCCTACGCCAAGCTCATGGACTTGGACCAGGCCCCGTTGGTCGAGGCTTTCGACAAGTACACCGGCACCCACGCCAAGGGCAGCGATGTTCATTCGTTGGGCCGCATCGAAGAGCCGGTGCGCCTTTCGCACAATATCCTGCGCGGTGTCAGCCTGTTGCTGCTGGTGGCCGTGGTCGGTGGCAGCTTTGTATGGTGGCAGGACCAGACCAGCCTGCGTGGCAAGGACCTGGCCAAGATTGCCCTGGAGCATGTCGAAGTCGAAAGTGCCGATGGCACCACCCAGATTCACCCGCTTGACGAGCCTGAAGATCAGGCCGTGACCGCTGGCCAACAAGCTGAAAGCGCACCGCTGCCATTGGAGCAGGCGCCGGTTGAGTCGGTAGCCCAGGCCACCACCGAGCCCGCTCCGGCCGCCGCTGCGCCAGCAACCGCACCGGTACAGGCCGCGCCCGCACCGGCCAGCCAGCCACCCGCTCAAGTTGCTGCCCCTGCGCCTGCCGCACCAGTGGCACCGGTTGCCAGCGTGCCCGCGGTTGCCGCCGCTGAGCCTGCCGCACCTGTAGCGGTGCCAGCTGGCAGTGCCAAGGTCGCCATCCAATTTACCGCCGATTGCTGGACTCAGGTCTCTGATGGCAACGGCAAGGTGCTGTTCAGTGCCATCAAGCGCAAGGGCGACAGCCTGGAGCTGACCGGCAAGCCGCCGTTTGCGGTACGCCTGGGCTTTGCCCGCGGCGCCCAGGTCAGCTACAACGGCCAGGCCGTCGATGTTGCCCCGTTCACCAGTGGCGAAACCGCTCGCCTGAAGTTGGGACAGTAAGTCATGCACGGCGAATCTCCGATCAAACGTCGCGAATCCCGCAAAATCTGGGTCGGTAATGTGCCGGTGGGTGGTGATGCGCCCATCGCGGTGCAGAGCATGACCAACACCGACACCAACGATGTCGCCGCCACCGTGGCGCAGATCCAGCGCCTGGTCGATGCCGGCGTGGACATCGTGCGCGTTTCGGTACCGGACATGGACGCTGCCGAAGCCTTCGGCAAAATCAAGCAACTGGTCAGCGTGCCGCTGGTCGCCGACATTCATTTCGACTACAAGATTGCACTGCGCGTGGCCGAGCTTGGTGTGGATTGCCTGCGTATCAACCCGGGCAACATCGGCCGCGAAGACCGTGTGCGTGCGGTAGTCGATGCCGCCCGTGACCGCGGCATCCCGATCCGTATTGGCGTAAACGCCGGTTCGCTGGAAAAAGACCTGCAGAAGAAGTATGGCGAGCCAACCCCGGCCGCACTGGTTGAGTCGGCCCTGCGGCATGTGGAGCACCTGGACCGCCTGAACTTCCAGGACTTCAAGGTGAGCGTGAAGGCTTCCGACGTGTTCATGGCCGTCGAAGCCTACCGCCTGCTGGCCAAGCAGATCATCCAGCCGTTGCACCTGGGTATCACCGAAGCCGGTGGCCTGCGCTCGGGGACGGTGAAATCTGCCGTTGGCCTCGGTATGCTGCTGGCCGAAGGCATTGGCGACACCATTCGCATTTCGCTGGCGGCCGACCCGGTCGAGGAAGTGAAAGTCGGCTACGACATCCTCAAGTCGCTGCACCTGCGTTCGCGTGGCATCAACTTCATCGCCTGCCCGAGTTGCTCGCGGCAGAACTTCGATGTGGTCAAGACCATGAACGAGCTGGAAGGGCGCCTTGAAGACCTGCTGGTGCCGCTGGACGTCGCGGTGATCGGTTGCGTGGTCAATGGCCCCGGCGAAGCCAAGGAAGCCCATGTGGGGCTGACCGGTGGCACGCCGAACCTGATCTACATCGACGGCAAGCCGGCGCAGAAGCTGACCAATGACAACCTGGTCGATGAGCTGGAAAAGCTCATCCGCCAGAAAGCGGCCGAAAAGGTCGAGGCCGACGCGGCGCTGATCGCCCGCGGCTGACACACAGATTCGTAAGGACTTTTCGTGAGCAAATCGCTGCAAGCCATCCGTGGCATGAACGACATCCTGCCAGAGCAGTCGCCGCTGTGGCGCTACTTCGAGGGCACCGTGGCCGGCCTGCTGGATACCTATGGGTACAGCCAGATCCGTACGCCGATCGTCGAGTTCACCGAGCTGTTCAAACGCTCGATCGGCGAAGTTACCGACATCGTCGAAAAAGAGATGTACACCTTCGAGGACCGCAACGGCGATTCGCTCACCCTGCGCCCTGAAGGCACCGCAGCCTGCGTGCGCGCCGTACTCGAGCATGGCATCACCGGTAATGGCCAGGTGCAGAAGCTGTGGTACATCGGCCAGATGTTCCGCCACGAGCGCCCGCAGAAGGGCCGCTACCGCCAGTTCCACCAGATTGGCGTGGAAGTGTTCAACCTGGACGGCCCGGACATCGACGCCGAACTGATCATGCTGACCTGGCGCCTGTGGGGCCTGCTGGGCATCCAGGATGCGGTCAAGCTCGAACTGAACAGTCTGGGCACCAGTGAAGCCCGTGCCCGCTACCGTGACGCGCTGGTCGAGTTCCTCTCGGCGCGCCTGGAGCAACTCGATGAAGACAGCCAGCGCCGCCTGAAGAGCAACCCGCTGCGCATCCTCGACAGCAAGGACCAGAACACCCAGGCGGTACTTGTTGGCGCACCGAAGCTGGAAGACTACCTGGACCAAGAGTCCCGCGTGCACTTCGAGGGCCTCAAGGCCCGTCTGGACGCGGCCGGCATTCCGTTCGTGATCAACACCAAGCTGGTGCGTGGCCTGGATTACTACAGCAAAACCGTGTTCGAGTGGGTTACCGACAAGCTCGGCGCCCAGGGTACCGTGTGTGCCGGTGGCCGTTACGACGGCCTGGTCGAGCAGATGGGCGGCAAGCCGACCCCGGGCGTTGGTTTCGCCATGGGTATCGAGCGCCTGATCCTGCTGCTGGAAACGCTCGGCAAGGTGCCGGAGTCCATCAACCGTCAGGTTGATGTGTACCTGTGTGCCTTCGGCGAGCAGGCCGAACTGGCTGGCCTGAAGTTGTCCGAGCGCCTGCGTGACCGCCTGCCGAACCTGCGCCTGGCGGTGAATGCCGGTGGTGGCAGCTTCAAGAGCCAGTTCAAGAAAGCCGACAAGAGCAACGCGCTGTTCGCCCTGATTCTGGGCGACGACGAGCTTGCCAACAACGTTGTCGGCGTGAAGCCCCTGCGTGGCCAGGGCGAACAACAGAACATTGCCTGGGATGCTCTTGCCGAGCACCTGGAAACCGCGGTCGCGCAAGCGTAACGCGGTTCAACAAGCGAATAGGCGAAAAGGAGTATTGGGGTGTCGAGTACCGATGATGATGACCTGGCAGGGGTCAAGGACTGGTGGAACCGCAACG
Source organism: Pseudomonas sp. PSKL.D1 (assembly GCF_028898945.1). Lineage (NCBI taxonomy): Bacteria > Pseudomonadati > Pseudomonadota > Gammaproteobacteria > Pseudomonadales > Pseudomonadaceae > Pseudomonas > Pseudomonas sp. PSKL.D1. The sequence continues at coordinate 4,850,966 of NZ_CP118607.1, read as the reverse complement.
GCAAGCCGCTGCTGACCGGTGCCCTGCTGGCCGGTGTTGTGGTGTTGGGCTGGAATACCTGGCACAAGTACCAGAACAACCAGTCGCAAGGTGCCTCGGCGCTTTATCAGGCGCTGCTGGAAACCAGCCTGACGCCGACCGGCCAGCCTGACGCGACCAAGGTCGCCGAGCTGGCTGGCAAGCTCAAGAGCGAGTTCGGCGGTACGCCGTACGCCCAATACGGCAGCCTGTTCGTGGCTAAGGTCGCAGTCGAGAGTGGCAAGCTTGACGACGCCGCAGCCGAGCTGAAAGGCGTGCTGGACAAGCCGGCCGATGCCACCCTGGGCGAAATTTCGCGCCAGCGCCTGGCCCGCGTACTTGCGGCCCAGAACAAGGCCGAAGACGCACTCAAGCTGCTTGATGGCGATGCCGACAAGGCCTTCCTGGCCAGCCGTGAAGAATTGAAGGGCGACCTGCTGGTGCAGCTGGGTCGTGCCGACGATGCCCACAGCGCATACGAAAAAGCCAAGGCCGCGCTGTCTGACGACGCCGCAGTCGGTGGCCTGCAACTGAAGCTGGACGACCTGGCCAAAGGGGACGCGTGACGTGATCGGTTGGAAACAAGCAGCAGTGCTGACCCTGGCCGTACTGGCCGCAGGTTGCAGCAGCAACAGCAAGAAGGAACTGCCCCCGGCCGAGCTGACCAAGTTCACCGAGGAAGTGGTGCTGAAGAAGCAGTGGAGCCGTTCGATCGGTGACGGCCAGGGTGAAACCTACAATACCCTGGTTCCGGCTATCGAGAACGACCGCATCTACGCCTCCGACGTCAACGGCGAAGTGTTCGCCCTCGATCGCCTGACCGGCGACGTGGTGTGGAAGAAAGACCTGGAACTGCCCGTGTCTGGCGCCGTAGGCGTTGGCTATGGCCTGGTCATGCTTGGCACGCTCAAGGGTGAAGTCATCGCGCTGGATTCCAGCACCGGTGAAGAGCGCTGGCGCTCTCGCGTTACCAGCGAAGTACTGGCGCCGCCTGCCAACAACGGTGACGTTGTTGTGGTGCAAACCCAGGATGACCGCTTGATTGGCCTGGATGCCGCCACCGGCGACCGCCGCTGGATCTACGAGAGCACCCCGGCGGTGCTGACCCTGCGTGGCACCGGCGCGCCGATCGCGACCAACCGCCTGGCCGTCGCTGGCCTGTCCACCGGCAAGGTGGTGGCAGTGGACATCAACAATGGTGTGCCTGTGTGGGAAAGCCGTGTGGCCATCCCGCAAGGCCGTTCTGAGCTGGACCGTGTGGTCGACATCGACGGTGGCCTGCTGCTGTCGGGTGAAACCCTCTACGTTGGCACCTACCAGGGCCGCGTAGCGGGCCTGGACCTGGAAAGCGGCCGCGTGCTGTGGCAGCGTGATGCCTCCAGCTACGTGGGTGTCGCCCAGGGCTACGGCAACGTCTACGTGAGCGAAGCTTCGGGCACGGTTGAAAGCGTTGACGAGCGTTCTTCCAGCGCCCTGTGGACCAACGACTCGATGGCTCGCCGTCAGTTGTCGGCGCCGGAAGTGTTCTCCAGCTACGTGGCGGTAGGTGACTTCGAAGGTTACTTGCACCTGCTTAGCCAGGTCGATGGCCGTTTCGTCGGCCGTGAGCGTATCGACAGTGATGGCCTGCGCGCCCGCCCATTGGTGGTCGGTGACACCATTTATGTCTTTGGCAACAGCGGCAAGCTCGAGGCACTGACCATCCGCTGAAGCTATGCTTGAAGCCTTGGCGGGCTTCAGGCTGCGGCGCATGATGCGCCGCCCGAACTCCGGCCGCTGCCTTGCAGCGGCCTTTGCATTTTCAAGAATTCAAGAGTGGAGAGCCGCATGGTTCCCGTAATCGCCCTGGTGGGACGGCCGAACGTCGGCAAATCCACCATGTTCAACCGCCTGACCAAAACCCGCGATGCCATCGTCGGTGACTTGTCGGGTCTGACCCGTGACCGCCAGTATGGTGATGCCACCTGGCAGGGTCGTTCGTTCATCCTGATCGACACGGGTGGTATCACCGGTGACGAAGTGGGCATGGACGAGAAGATGGCCGAGCAGTCGCTCATGGCCATCGAAGAAGCCGACTATGTGCTGTTCCTGGTCGACGCCCGCGCCGGTATGACCGCCGCTGACCAGATGATTGCCGAGCACCTGCGCAAGCGCAACAAGTCGGCGATTCTGGTCGCCAACAAGATCGACAACATCGACGCCGACGTCGCCCGCGCCGAGTTCTCGCCGCTGGGCATGGGCAACGCCATTCCGGTGGCTGGTTCCCAGGGCCGTGGCATCAATGCACTGATGGAATCGGTGCTTGGTCACATTCCGCGTGATCAGGTCGAGGAGGCACTGGACGCCGAAGTCGCCGAAGGCGAAGAAGCCATACGTATTCCAGGCCCGAGCGAAAAGGATGGCATCAAGATTGCCATCATCGGCCGCCCGAACGTGGGCAAGTCCACCCTGGTCAACCGTATGCTCGGCGAAGAGCGTGTGGTGGTGTATGACCAGCCGGGTACCACACGCGACAGTATCTACATCCCGTTCGAGCGCGATGACGAGAAGTACACCTTCATTGATACTGCCGGGGTGCGCAAGCGCGGCAAGATCCACGAGGAAGTCGAGAAGTTCTCGGTGGTGAAGACCCTGCAGGCGATCAAGGACGCCAACGTGGTGATCTTCGTCATGGACGCCCGCGAAGGCGTGGTGGACCACGACCTGAACCTGCTGGGCTTCGCGCTTGAAGCCGGCCGCGCCATCGTTATCGCCCTGAACAAGTGGGATGGCATGGAGTCGGGCGAGCGCGACTACGTGAAGACCGAGCTGGAGCGCCGGCTGTTCTTCGTCGACTTTGCCGACATTCACTTCATTTCTGCCTTGCATGGCACTGGCGTGGGCCACCTGTACAAGTCGGTGCAGGCCGCGTTCAAGTCGGCGGTTACCCGCTGGCCGACCAGCCGCCTGACCCAAATCCTTGAAGATGCGGTCAGCGAGCACCAGCCACCGCTGGTCAACGGCCGACGTATCAAGCTGCGCTATGCCCACCTGGGTGGTGCCAACCCGCCGTTGATCGTGATTCACGGTAACCAGACCGACAAGATTCCGAAGTCGTACTCGCGTTACCTGGAGAACACTTACCGCCGTGTGCTGAAACTGGTCGGTACGCCGATCCGTATTGAGTACAAGGGTGGTGAGAACCCGTATGAGGGTAAGAAGAACACCCTCACCGATCGCCAGGTCAACAAGAAGCGCCGCTTGATGTCGCACCACAAGAAGGCCGAGAAGAAGCGCCGCGACAAGCGCTGATTCCGCGTTAACTTCATCGCGGCTAAAGCCGCTCCTACAGGGGCAGTGCAGCACCTGTGGGAGCGGCTTCAGCCGCGATGAGGCCGGTTGACCCAGCGCAATCCCTTATTGTTTCAACCTTTTTCCTGACTGCTCGATCCGCTATGCTCGGTCTCCATCCCGTGCCGGATACACCCCAGGAAAGAGGGCTCCATGATTCGCAGCAAACTGCCGAACGTCGGCACGACCATCTTCACCACCATGTCCCAGCTCGCCGTGCAAACCGGCGCGCTCAACCTTTCGCAAGGCTTCCCCGATTTCAATGGCCCGCAGGCGCTGCTCGATGCGGTTGGCCGCCATGTAGCCGCCGGGCATAACCAGTATGCGCCGATGACCGGTTTGCCAGCCCTGCGTCAGCAAGTGGCTGCCAAAGTCGAGCGCCTGTATGGCGCCAAGGTCGATGCCGATCAAGAGGTCACCATCACCCCCGGTGCCACCGAGGCAATCTTCTGCGCTATTCAAGCAGTGATCCATGCCGGTGACGAGGTGATCGTCTTCGATCCCTGCTACGACAGTTACGAGCCTTCTGTAGAGCTGGCCGGCGGCCGCTGCGTGCACGTACAGCTCAGCGATGGCGATTTTCGCATTGACTGGCAAAAATTCAGCGATGCATTGAGCCCGCGCACGCGCATGGTGATCCTCAATTCGCCGCACAACCCTAGCGGTGCTCTGATTACCCGCGCAGACCTCGACCAACTGGCCCAGCTGATTGGCGACCGGGACATCTACCTGGTCAGTGACGAAGTGTATGAGCACCTGGTCTATGACGGTGTGCGCCACGCCAGCGTGCTGGCCCATGAGGCGCTGTATCAGAAGGCCTTCGTGGTCAGCTCGTTCGGCAAGACCTACCACGTGACGGGCTGGAAGACTGGCTACGTCATTGCACCACCGGCTTTGAGCGCAGAACTGCGCAAGGTGCATCAGTACGTCAACTTCTGTGGCGTTACGCCGCTGCAATGCGCGCTGGCCGACTTCATGGCCGAGCACCCGCAGCATCTGGATGAGCTGCCGGGCTTCTACCAGGCCAAGCGTGATCTGTTCTGCGACCTGCTCGAAGGCTCGCGCTTCACCTTCACCCGCACGGCGGGTACGTACTTCCAGCTGGTGGACTACTCGCAGATCCGCCCCGACCTGAACGATGTCGAGATGGCATTGTGGCTGACCCGCGAACATGGCGTGGCAACCATCCCGGTGTCGGTGTTCTATCAGCAACCCATCCCCGAGCAACGCTTGGTGCGCCTGTGCTTTGCCAAACGAGAGGAGACGCTGCGCCAGGCAGCGGAAAAACTATGCGTGATCTGAGTGCACTGCCCAACCTGAAAATCGCCCTGGTCCAGACCACGTTGGCCTGGCATGACCGCGATGCCAATTATGCCCACTTCGAGGTGCTGCTGGACCAGGCGGGCGATGTTGACCTGGTGATCCTGCCCGAGATGTTCACTACCGGTTTTTCCATGGAGTCGCAGAGCCTGGCAGAGCCGGAGAATGGCCCGACCTACAAGTGGCTGAAGGCCCAGGCCAAGCGCATCAATGCAGTGGTGACCGGCAGCGTGATCATCCAGGCCGCTGATGGCAGCCACCGCAACCGCCTGCTGTGGGCGAGGCCGGATGGCGAAATCCTGCATTACGACAAGCGCCACCTGTTCCGCATGGCCGGCGAACACAAGCACTACACCCCCGGTGAGCGTCAGGTTCAGTTCGAATTGAATGGCTGGCGCATTCGCCCGCTGATCTGCTACGACTTGCGCTTCCCGGTGTGGAGCCGCGATGCCCAGGACACAGACCTTTTGCTGTACACCGCAAACTGGCCAGCAGCACGGCGCCAGCACTGGAACCGTTTGCTGCCAGCGCGGGGTATCGAAAACCTGTGCTTCGTGGCAGCGGTGAACCGGGTGGGCACCGATGGCAAGGGCTTTGCCTATTCGGGGGACAGCCAGGTGCTGGACTTCCAGGGTGAAAGCCTGCTGAGTGCGGGGGAGGCAGATGGGGTGTTTACGGTGGTTTTGCGGGCGGCGGAGTTGGCGGCTTACCGGACGCGGTTCCCGGCGAACCTGGATGCGGATACGTTTGAACTGCATTGACAGCCTGTGCCGGCCTCATCGCGGATAAATCCGCTCCTACAGGGAACGCATTTTTCCTGTAGGAGCGGATTTATCCGCGAGAGGCCGGTCCTGCTCAAATCAATTCCGAATCAATAGACATCCCGCCGATACCGCCCATCCTCGATCAGCTGCTGCACGGCTTCCTCACCCAGCATCCCGTTAAGCGCCGCATCCACCCCGGCAGCCATGCCTTGCAAACTGCCGCAGACATACACGCACGCGCCATTGGCAATCCAGCGCTTGAACTCATCTGCCTGCTGCAGCAATACATCCTGCACATACACCTTCTCGGCCTGATCCCGCGAGAACGCAAGGTCCAGCCGTGCCAGGTCGCCGTTTTCAACCCAGCCTTGCAGTTCTGCGCCGCACAACAGGTCTTGCGCCCGATTGCGCTCACCGAACAACAGCCAGTTGTGCTGTTCACCGCTGGCGATGCGCGCCCGGATCAGGCTGCGCAGGCCGGCAAGGCCAGTGCCGTTGCCGATCAGGATCATTGGCGCAGCGGCATCTGGCAGGTGGAACCCGCTGTTGCGGCGCAAGCGAAGGCTGACGGTGCCACCAACCGGGAGGTATTTGGTCAACCAGCCGGACCCAAGGCCCAGGTGGCCATCCGCGTGGCATTCCTGGCGTACGATCAGTTCCAGCACGCCGTCGCTGGCAATCGAGGCAATCGAGTACTCACGGCTGCCAATCGGTGCCAATGCATCCACGACAGCTTGCGCATGTAGCCCGACCAGATGCTCCCGGTGGGTTGGCAGTTGGCGGCCTGCCAGTGCCTGGCCCAGTGTTTCGGTCAGCCCGTTGACCTGCACCGAGGCATTGGCATCCAGTGCCATGTGGTTGAGGAACGTATTGATGCGCGGCTGGCCATTGAGCGGCAAAATCTCGACCAGGTCGCCGGCTTCCCAGCTTGCAGGGGCCTCAGGGCGCAGGCCAAGCAAGTAGACCGGTTGGCCTTGGCTACCGGGGTTGAGCAGCTCGCGGCTGATCAGGCTCCAGTTGCCAAAGCTTGGCGGTTGCCATGCCGCGACGGGCTGGGCACCGGTGAGCTGCGCGATTTCCTGCTGCCATTGTTGCAGGGCCGACGCGTCGGCGTTGTCCACTTCCACCGGGCTGAACGCGCTGCTGGCACCGCGCTCACCGAGCCACGCCTGAAGGCGGCGCGCAAAGCCGCAGAAATGCGGGTACTGGCGGTCGCCGAGGGCAAGCACGGCATAGCTGAGGTTGTTCAGCGCCCAAGGTTGGCCGAGCACTTTGCGTTCGAAGCCCCGTGCACTGTCGGGGGCCTCACCGTCACCGAAGGTGCTCACCACGAAAAGGGCGCGGCGGGCCTGGCGCAGGTCGTCTTCACCCAGCTCCGCCAAGGCACGTACTTGCACCGGTAAGCCGGCAGCCTGCAACTGGCCGGCGCTTTGCCAGGCCAGTTGTTCGGCAAAACCACTTTGGCTGGCAAAGCCGATCAGCCAGCTGTCAGCGCCAGCATTGCCACCCGTTACGGTACCGCGTGCGGCACGTACCTGGCGTTTCTTGCGGCGGCGGTCAAGGTACAGCAGCCAGCCGGTGACGAAGAACAGTGGCATGGTCAGGCTGGCGATAGTGACGATGATGCGCCCCGGCATGCCGAAGTATTCGCCTACGTGGAGTGCGTACACGCTTTGCAGCAGTTGCGCCTTGAAGGACTTGTCGATGTAGCGATCGTGGCGCTTCACCTGGCCAGTGGCCGGGTCCAGCACCAGCGTATTGAACGCGCGCGGGTGTGCAGCGTCGTCCAGCAGGTAGAACAGGTTGGCGGGTTGGCCACCTGCTGGAGGCAGGCGCAGGTTGTACATCGCCAGGCCCGGCCCGGCGGCCGCCTTGAGGTTGGCCCAGATGGCGTCGTAATCAACTACCAATGGTGGGGCATTCTTGTCGACCTGCTGCGGCCCGTGGCGGCCACGGCCTTCACCACGCTTCTGCTGCTGGCCGGCTGCGGGTGCATCGGCCAGCAACTTGTTCAGGCCTTCGCGGTACCATTCGTAGGACCAGAACAAGCCGGTGAGGGCAAACAGAAGATAGAACAGCAGGCACCAGGTACCTGCCACGGCATGCAGGTCCCAATTGAAGGCGCGGCCTTTCTTGGCCCAGTCGAAGGTCAGCCACACGCGCCAGTTCAAAGCCTTGCGCGGCCAGCGCAGGTAAAGGCCCGACAGGCAGAAGAACACCAACATCAAGGTACAGGCACCGGTGATCTGCCGGCCGGTGTCGCCCATGGCAAGGAAGCGGTGCAATTGCAGCATCAGGTTGAAGAAGCCTTGCCCGCTGGCTTGGCCTTTGAGTTCACCGGTGTAAGGGTCGGCATAACGCAACTCGCCACGGCGTTCACCGGGTGGCGGTGTGAAGAAGACCCGAGCCGCGTTGCCTTCACGCACATCGACCCATAGCATCGACACTTTGTCGCCTTGCTCTGCCTCGACTCGGCGAACCAGCTCGGCAGGTGGCAATACACCCTCCTGGCGTACTTCGACCTTGAGCACATCGGCGTTGAACGCACGCAGCAGTTCTTCCTGGAACGAATACAGCGCCCCGGTGATACCCATCAAGGCCAGCACCAGGCCGGCCGTGATGCCAAAGAACCAGTGCAATTGGAACAACGTCTTCTTCAACACATCGATCACCTTGTCTTGCTGCCGCACACTGCGCGGGGTGCATTATGCCTTGGTACACAAAAGCCCCGCTCATGGAAATGAACGGGGCTTGGGGGTGTTGCTTTAGAAGTGAACGCTGGTGGTCAGCAGTGCCGTGCGCCCGGCCGCCTGGTTGGCGAAGTGGGTGGAGAAGGCCTTGTCGTAATACACCTCGTTGGTCAGGTTCTGTACGTTAAGTTGCAGGTCGACGTTTTTGGTCAGCTTGTAAGCGGCCATAGCGTCGTAACGCACATAACTGTCAACCATGGTGGTGTTGGCCACGCTGCCGTACACGTCGTCGACGTAGAAGGCGCCACCGCCTACTGTCAGCTTCGGCGTGATCGCGTAAGTGGTCCACAGGCTGGCGCTGTTGTTCGGAGTGTTTGGCAGCTGATTGCCATCGTTGGCTTTGCCCAGCGGGCCGCCGTCGATCTGGCGGGCCTGCATGTAGGTGTAGCCGGCGAACACTTGCCATTTGTCGGTGATCTTGCCGCTGGCCGACAGTTCGATGCCCTGCACGCGGGTTTCGCCGACGTTTTCGTAGGTGGTGGTATCCACCTGAACGCGGGCGTTTTCCTTCTCGGTGCGGAACAGCGCGGCAGTCAGGGACACGCGCTCGTCGAGCAGATCCCACTTGGTGCCAATTTCATAGTTGGTGGTTTCTTCCGGCTCCATGTCGCTGCTCAGCAGGTTGCCGTTGCGATCGGTGCTGCCGCCCAGTGGGTTGCCTTCGGTTCCTTCACCCAGCATCGAGCCTGGCGGGGTGGCAGAAGTGGCGTAGGACACGTAGATGCTGCCGTTCTCGGCCGGCTTCCACACCAGGCCCAACTGGCCGGTGACGAACTCGCTGACATCCTTGCCTTTGGCGGTAGTGGCGCCGGCTGCGGTGTAGGTCTTGTAGTCGGTGTCGAAGTGGTCGTAGCGCAGGCCCATGTTCAGCAGCCAGTCCGGCGTCAGTTCGAGGGTGTCGAACACGTAGATCGCGCGGGTCTTGCTGTTGGTGGTGGTGCCGGCGTAGTTGCGGGCAATGCTGCCGCTCCACGGGTCATCCGGGTTCGGGTTGCTCAGCGAGGTGCAGTTGTAGCCGCTGGTGGCGCCGATCATGCTCGGGGTGCAGTTGGTGTTGGCTGCGCCGCCTGGCACGGTGTCGGTGTTGACGGTGTAGGACGAGCGTTCGCTTTCTTCACGGCTCAGCTCGATGCCGGTGGAGAAGCTGTTCTTCATGCCGCCCACGTAGAACTCGCCAAACAGGTCGGTCTGGTTGGTGGTGGTGGCGGTGTTGCCAACGCGGGTGTTGGCGCGGCGCCATACGCTGCCGTTGTTGACGTTGCCCTTGCTGTCGTCCGGCTGGGTGAGGATGTAGTCCTGCATGCTGTTGCCGTGACGCAGGGTGTTCTTGATGGTCAGCGAGTCGGTCAGGTCGTGTTCCACGGCGATGGTGGCGATGTCCACGCGGCTCTTGCGGAAGTCGCGACCGGTCAGGCCGTAGAAGTTGTCGCTGTCACCGCCGTCGTACGGCTTGCTCGGATGCGCCGAGGTACGTGCGCCGCTGCCACCGGTCGGGATGGTGTAAGGGATGCCCGAGTCCGGCAGGTCGTCGCTTTCCAGGTGGTAGTAGTCAAGGTTGACGCGGGTCGGCGTGCCCAGGCCGAAGGCCAGGGACGGGGCGATACCCCAACGGTCGTAATTGACTTTGTCGCGGCCGGCGACGTTGCTTTCGTGGGTCATCAGGTTCAGGCGGCCGGCAACGGTGTCGCTGAACTGGTAGTTGCCATCGAAGGTGTAGCGTTGGGTCTGGTCACTGCCCCAGGTCCAGGCACCGTCCAGTGAGTTGCCCAGGTGGGCGCGTTTGCTCACCAGGTTGATGGTGCCGCCTGCGGCGCCACGGCCACCGATGGCCGAGTTGGGGCCCTTGGCCACTTCCACCGATTCGATGGCGAAGATTTCGCGGGTTTGTGCGCCAGTGTCGCGCACGCCGTCCAGGTAAGTGTCACCTTGGGCATCGAAGCCACGGATGAACGGGCGGTCGCCTTGCGGGTTGCCGCCTTCGCCGGCGCCGAAGGTAATGCCTGGCACGGTGCGCAGGGCGTCCTGCAGGGTCAGGGCGTTGGTGTCCTTGATCACTTGCTGCGGGATAACGGTGACCGAGCGCGGGGTGTCCACCAAGGGTGCGGTGTACTTCTGCGAGGCAGCTTTCTCGACTTTGTAGTCGGTGCTGGCCTGTTCTGCCTTGCCGTTGACGCTGGTGGCGTCGAGGGTGATGGCGCTATTGGCGGCCGGGTCGGCGGCATAGACGGACGAAGCGCTGAGGGCGACGCCGATGGCCGAGACGATCAGGCGTGGTGAGCTGACTGCAGATGGTACGTTGATACGCATTGTTGTAGACCTTCCCCAAGGTGTGAAGGCCGCGGAGCATAATGTAACCGATTGTAAGTCACAATTGAGAGTGGTTACCATTTGACAGAAATTTACAATCTTTACAAATTCTCTTTACGATTTAACACTGCTGAAACGTCTTAAGCGCAGAAGGGGCTTGTGCGGCGTAAAATGGAATCAATATCATTGGCGCCTTAACATTTCTTGACGGTGCCGTCGCCATGCTGCTTCACATTCCCGGTTTGTTCGACGCTGACGAACTTGCGCGCATCCGCGATGCCCTGGAGCAGACTGACTGGGCCGATGGCAAGGTTACGGCCGGTTATCAGTCGGCCAAGGCCAAGCACAACTTGCAGCTGCCTGAGGGGCATGCGCTGGCCAAGGAGATCGGTAGCGCGCTGATCGACCGGCTATGGCAAACCCCGCGTTTCATGTCGGCGGCGCTGCCGCACAAGGTGTTCCCGCCGCTGATCAACTGCTACCGCGAGGGTGGTAATTTCGGTTTTCACATCGACAATGCACTGCGCCAGCCCAAGGGCAGCCCGGAACGGGTGCGTACAGATTTGTCATCCACGTTGTTTCTCAGCGACCCGGACAGCTACGACGGCGGCGAACTGGTGATTCAGGACACCTATGGCGTACAGCAGATCAAGCTGGCAGCAGGCGACTTGGTGCTGTACCCCGGCACCAGCCTGCACAAAGTCAACCCGGTGACCCGTGGCGTACGCTATGCCGCGTTCTTCTGGACCCAGAGCCTGGTGCGCGACGACGGGCAGCGCACGCTGTTGTTCGAGATGGACAATGCCATCCAGCAACTGACTGCCGACGTGCCGGAACACCCGTCGCTGTTGCAACTGACGGGCACTTACCACAACCTGTTGCGTCGCTGGTCTGAGGTTTGAGCTGTGTCGTATCAATTGCGTCGTGAAGAAGTGGTAGATGTGGCTGGCCTGAAGGCCATGTTGGAGCATAGCCCTGGCCAAGCCGCCCAGGCGATTTTGGCGGCAGCAGGGCAGGGCGTGGTTGAAGCGCAGTCGCTGCTGGGGCAAATCCTGCTGGACGGGCGCGGTATCGAGCAAGATGCCATCGTCGCCCGGCGCTGGTTCGGTATCGCTGCTCAGGGGGGCAGCGCCATGGCCCACAACATGCTCGGGCGTTGCCTGGAGCATGGCTGGGGCGGGGAGGTGAACCTGTCCCAGGCAGCCATCCAGTATGCCTGTGCAGCCGATGCTGGCCTGGATTGGGGCCTTTACAATTTGGGTAACCTGATGGCTACCGGTCGCGGCGTGCCGGAAAATCAGGCCCAGGCGCTGATGTGTTATGAAAAGGCCGCGCAGATGGGCCATGCCAAGTCGATGAACATTTACGGGCGCTACCTGGAGCAGGGTATTGCCACGGCGCCAAGCCCGGTGCGGGCGGTGCGCTGGTATCGGCGTTCGGCCGAGGCAGGGGACTTCCGTGGGATGTTCAGCCTGGGGTTGGTGCTGGTCGAGCGCGGGGAGATGGCTGAAGCCGGGCGCTGGCTGGAGCAGGCGCGGGTGGAAGGCAACCTGAATTTTCTGCGCAGTGCGTTGGTGACGTTGCAGGGGGCCGGGCCGGTGTTGATGGCGTTTGCGCAGCGGTATGCCGAGCAGTTGGAGCAGGTCGAGCGCAGTGCTTTGTAATTGATGGGGCTGCTCCGCAGCCCTTTCCGACCGGTCCGGCGTCCCGGCAAGGCCGCTCCCACACCGGGCCGGTGGTGGCTGTTTGGCAAAAAAAAACGGGGCCTTGCGGCCCCGTTTTGCATTACAGGTAGAACGCCTTCAGCGGCGGGAACCCGTTGAATTCCACCGCGCTGTAGCTGGTGGTGTAGGCGCCGGTCGACAGCCAGTACAGGCGGTCACCGATGGCCAGGTTCAGCGGCAGGCCGTACTTGTAGTTTTCGTACATGATGTCGGCGCTGTCGCAGGTTGGGCCGGCAATGACCACTTCTTCGGCTTCGCCTTTCTTCTCGGTCCAGATCGGGAACTTGATGGCTTCGTCCATGGTTTCGATCAGGCCGGAGAACTTGCCCACGTCGGTGTAGATCCAGCGCTCGACGGCAGTACGCGATTTACGCGCCACCAGCACCACTTCGCTGACCAGAATACCGGCGTTGGCAATCAGCGAACGGCCCGGCTCCAGGATGATTTCCGGCAGCTCGTCACCGAAATCTTCCTTCAGGAAGCGAATGATCTCTTCGGCGTAGGTTTCCAGGCTGTTGGTACGGGTGATGTAGTTGGCCGGGAAGCCGCCACCCATGTTAATCAGCTTCAGCTCGATGCCGTCTTCTTCCTTCAGGCGCTCGAAGATTACCTTGACCTTGGCGATGGCGGCGTCCCACACGCTGATGTCACGCTGCTGGGAGCCGACGTGGAACGAAATGCCGTAAGGCACCAGGCCCAGGTCGCGGGCGAGGATCAGCAGGTCCATGGCCATGTCGGTCTGGCAGCCGAATTTACGGGACAGTGGCCAGTCGGCAGTGGTCGAGCCTTCGGTCAGGATGCGTACATACACCTTGGAACCCGGCGCGGCCTTGGCGATGTTGCGCAGGTCGGCTTCCGAGTCGGTGGCGTACAGGCGCACACCTTTCTCGTAGAAGTAGCGGATGTCCTTGGACTTCTTGATGGTGTTGCCGTAGCTGATGCGGTCGGCGCTGACGCCGCGGCCCAGCACTTTGTCCAGTTCGTAGATCGAGGCGATGTCGAAGCTCGAACCTTTCTCTTTCAGCAGGTCGATAATCTCGACGGCGGGGTTGGCCTTGACCGCGTAGTAGACCTTGGCGAATTCGAAACCGGCGCGCAGGTCGTCATAGGCCTGGCTGATCATCTGGGTATCGATGAGTACGAACGGGGTTTCTTGCTTGTCGGCGAACGCCTTCATTTTCTGGAAGGTGTCACGCGCGAAATAGTCTTCGACCTGGATCGACATGCTCAGGGACTCCATGGGCAAACTGAAAAGATAAGTGGCTGCAACTGAACGTCCTCCGTATCCCCACTTTGGTTCGCCTACTCAGTACTTGAGCCGGATGGATCGTTTCCAGCATGGACGTTCGGCGCGCACTTTAGGGCGTGAAGAATGCAGAATCAACAGGCAATCCCGGCGTGTTGGCCGTGGATCGACGCCCTGTCAGTTGAATAACCGACTCGTGTGACTGGCAGATGTTCCCCTGGGGTTCGCAAGCGTAAAAAATTGTGGAATGGACCGTATGAGGGACATCGCGGATGAATCCGTTCCTACGGGCCTTGCGCGTTTACTGTAGGAGCGGATTCATCCGCGATGGCCCTAAAGGTGTTCATATTTATGGCCACAGTAACCAGTACTCCCGTCCATCAATTTCCGCATAAATTTTTTGTTACCGATCGGCGGAATTGCTCCATTTGATGAGAACCATTACTATTCACGCCCTCATCCGCCTCCCTGACGACCCAGACCGTGTCCGGACACAAAGGCTTCCTCGACCATTACCATGAGCTGATCGGCACCTGGACGCGCAAGTTGCGCAGTCGTCAGCAGGCCGAGGACCTGGCCCACGATGCGTTCGTGCGGGTACTGGAAAACCCGGCCGGGCAGGTCGAGCAGCCACGTGCGTATCTTCACCAGACAGCCCGCAACATTGCGGTGGACGGTTTTCGCCGTGAAGACCGGCGTCAGGCCTTGGCACTGGAAGCTTTTGACGAAGGCACGGCCAGCAGTGGCGACCCCGAAGCCTACGTGCATGCCCTTGAGCTGGCCGACAGCGTCGAGCGGGCACTGGCCGAGCTGCCGGTCAATTGCCGCCGGGTGTTCATCTGGCAGAAGCTCGAAGGCTTGAGCCAGGCCGAGATTGCCGAGCGCATGGGCTTGAGCAAGAACATGGTCGAAAAGTATATGATCCGTACGCTGCGACATCTGCGTGAGCGCCTGGATGTGTCGGCATGACGAGTCAGGAGACCACTTTCATGAAACAGCACGGTATCGATACCGTCCGCGAGCAGGCGGCCGAATGGTTTGCCCGCGTGCAGGATGCGCCTCGCGATGCCGGGTTGCAGCTGCAGTTGCACGCCTGGCTGGATGCCGACCCGCTGCACCGTGAAGAGTATGACCAGCTTGGGCGGCTGTGGGCCGCCGCCGACTTGATCCCCGCCCAACGCCTCGAAGCCCTCTGCCAGCCCGAGCCGGTGCGTCAATTGCCACGTCGGCGCGTGCTGCGCCAGGCCCTGGCCGCCAGCGTTGCGATGCTGGCACTGGGGCTTGGTTGGGCAGGCTGGAAGTACCAGCAGTTGAATCATCAACTCACCTTGCAAACCGCATTCGGCGAGCGCCGGCAGGTGGTGTTGCCGGACGGCACGCAACTGGACCTTAATGCCGGCACGCAGTTGCAGGTTGACTTCACCCCGGGGCGGCGGCACATCCAGCTGTCTACCGGCGAGGCCATGTTCAGTGTGGCCCACGACAGCGGCCGCCCGTTCGTGGTCGATACTGCACAGGGCAGCGTCACCGTGACCGGCACCCGTTTCGACGTCCGCCTGGACCCATCGCTGACCCGCGTTGCGGTGGAGCAGGGTTCGGTGCGCGTGCAGGGCAAAGGCGACTCGCTGGCCCAATTGGCTGCAGGCCAAGGGTCGCAGATCGATGCGCAGGGCAAGGTGGCCACCCCTTATGCAGTAAACGCTGCGGCATTGACCGCCTGGCGCCAGGGCAAGCTGGTGTTTGAAAACGCCACCCTGGCCGAAGTGGTGGCCGAAGCCTCGCGTTACCGCAGCCAGCCGCTGCGCGTGGCGCCTGGCAAGGTCGCACAGCTGCGCTTGTCGAGCACCTTCAACACCGACGACACCGATGCCCTGTTGCGCGCATTGCCGAGCATCCTGCCGGTCGCCATCAAAGCTCATGAAGACGGCTCACGCGAAATAATCGCGAAATAGATTCAGGTTTTTTTCCGCTCGTTCGTCTTCCCCGCCAGCTGCAACTGCCAAGCATTTCCATTTGCATGCGGTTGGCGTTTATCCCGTACTTCAGGATGTCGTGACGACGTGAACAACAAAAAACCTTTTCCACGCATGAGCGCGCTGGCGCTGGCCCTTGCGGTCAGCACCATGGCTATCCACAGCCAGGTTGCCCAGGCTGCCACCGCCATCCAGATCCAGGCCCAGCCATTGGCTTCGGCGCTGAGCCAACTGGGCCAGCAAACCAACCTGCAGCTTTTTTTCAGCCCAGAGCTGGTGGCGGGCAAGCAGGCGCCTGCGGTGTCTGGCCAGCTTTCGCCAGTTGAAGCGCTGCAGCAACTTTTGCAGGGCAGCGGGCTGACCTACGAAATGTCGCAGGACACCGTGGTGGTAAAGCCCCTGCCGACCACCCTGGACCTGGGCAGCGGCAGCCTTGAGCTGGCGCCCACCGACATCAAGGTGGTCGGTGACTGGCTGGGCGATGCCGACCAGGCGGTGGTGCAGAATCACCCCGGCGCGCGTACCGTGGTGCGCCGCGAGGCTATGGTGGAAAAGGGCACGATGAACGTGCGCGATGCGCTGCGCGGCATCCCCGGCGTGCAGGTGCAAGACTCCAACGGCACCGGTGGCAGTGACCTGTCGCTGAACGTGGGTGTGCGTGGCCTGACCTCGCGCCTTTCGCCGCGCTCGACCGTGCTGATCGACGGCATCCCGGCAGCATTCGCGCCCTACGGCCAGCCACAGCTTTCGATGGCGCCGATTTCCTCGGGCAACCTCGACAGCATCGACGTGGTGCGTGGTGCAGGCTCGGTGCGCTATGGGCCGCAGAACGTGGGCGGGGTGATCAACTTTGTCACCCGGGCGATCCCCGAAAAAGCCTCCGCCGAGTTGTCCACAACCCTGGAAACTTCCCAGCGCGGCGGCTGGAAGCACACCGAGTCGGCGTTCGTCGGCGGCACTGCCGACAACGGCATGGGTGTTGCGTTGTTGTATACCGGCGTGAACGGTAATGGGTACCGCGAAAGCAACAACGGTAACGACATCGACGACGTCATCCTCAAAACCCACTGGGCGCCGACCGATGTCGACGAGTTCTGGCTCAACTTCCATTACTACGATGGCCGTGCCGACATGCCTGGTGGCCTGACGCAGGCACAGTACGACAGCAACCCTTACCAGTCGCTGCGTGACTACGACTATTTCGCGGGCCGCCGCAAAGATGTGTCGTTCAAGTGGCAGCGCCAATTGGACGATGCCACCCAGTTCGAGGTGCTGACGTACTACACCGACAGTTTCCGCGGCAGTGCCATTGCCGCGCGCGACATGCAGACGCTGTCGTCGTACCCGCGCAATTACCACACCTTTGCCATCGAACCCCGTGTGTCGCGCATCTTCTTCGCCGGCCCCACCACTCAGGAAGTCAGCGTGGGCTACCGCTACCTGAAGGAGGCCATGCGTGAACAATCGACGCGCCTGGGCCTGGTGGACAACGTGCCGACGCCGGTGCCGGGTTCTGACGGTCACGTGTTCCAGGACCGCAGCGGCGGCACCGAAGCCAGCGCTTACTACATTGACGACAAGATCGATGTCGGTAACTGGACCATCACCCCGGGCATCCGCTTCGAACACATCAACACCGACTGGCGCGATCGCCCGGTCATCGGCGCCAATGGCCGACCGGTACCCGAGAAAAACCGCAGCATCACCAGCAACGAACCGCTGCCGGCACTGAGCGTGATGTACCACATCTCCGATGCCTGGAAACTGTTCGCCAACTACGAGACCTCGTTCGGCAGCCTGCAGTACTTCCAGTTGGGCCAGGGCGGTGTCGGTGACAGCACCGCGAACGGCCTGGAACCGGAGAAGGCCAAGACTTATGAAGTGGGCACGCGTTATGACAACGGCAGCTTTGCCGGTGAGCTGACCGCGTTCTACATCGACTTCGACGATGAACTTCAGTACATCAGCAACGATGTCGGCTGGACCAACCTTGGCGCCACCAAGCACCAGGGTATCGAAGCGTCGGTGCGTTACGACCTGGCAGGCCTGGACCCGCGTCTTGAAGGGTTGTCGGTGAACGGTGGCTACACCTTCACCCGTGCTACTTATGAAGGTGAAATCCCGGGCTTCAAAGGCCGTGACCTGCCGTTCTACTCACGTCAGGTGGCCACTGCCGGTGTGCGTTATGCGATCAACCGCTGGACCTGGAACCTGGACGCCTACGCCCAATCCAAACAGCGCGCGCCGGGCACCGGGATCAATGCCGATGGCAGCTTCAATGGTGACTACTTCACCGAGCCGAGTGCCGATGGGCAGTACGGTGATATTCCGGGATACGTGACCTGGCATGCCCGTGGCGGGTATGACTTTGGGCCGCAGATGTCCAACCTGAAGCTGGCGGCAGGGGTGAAGAACCTGTTCGACAAGCAGTACTTCACCCGGTCCAGTGACAATAACGCGGGCATTTATGTGGGGGAACCGCGGACGTTCTATGTGCAGGCCAGTGTAGGGTTCTGATACTGCGTCGCCTCCATCGCGGATGAATCCGCTCCTACAGGGAAGCGCTGTAGGAGCGGATTTATCCGCGATTGGCCCGCTCAGGAAACCACCGCCTCCGCCGGCGACACGATGCTGCTCTTCGCCCCTCGCGAGCGCCCCGAACTCAGGTAAGCCGCAATCGACTCCTGCGTCACCTCACCCAAAAACACCAGCTCGGCATCCAGCACCGGCAACCACGCCCGGTTGTATTCATACATCCGCGACAGCAGGATGCGCAGGTGCTCGTCATACGACGCCGTGGCATTGAACGGCCGCAGGAAATCCCCACACGTGCCCTGCTGGCGGTGCATGTCACGCCGGCGCACATAGCCCAGCGCCTTGTTCTGCGCATCGGTCACCACCACGTAGCGGCGGTCGTGCTCGTCCAGCAGTTCCAGCGCATCGCTCACCGGCGTTTCCGGGCTCACCGACGGGGCGTTGTCCGCTGCATCTTCGGCCTTCACCAGCAGCAGCCGTTTGAGGGTGCTGTCCTGGCCGACGAAGTTGCTGACGAAATCGTCGACCGGGTGTGCCAGCAGGGTGTCCGGGTGGTCCAGCTGCAGCAGCTTGCCAGCGCGGAAGATGGCGATCTTGTCGCCCAGTTTGATGGCCTCGTCGATGTCGTGGCTGACCATGATCACGGTCTTGTTCAGCGCACGCTGCATCTCGAAGAATTCGTTCTGGATCATCTCGCGGTTGATCGGGTCGACCGCGCCGAACGGCTCGTCCATCAGCAGCACCGGCGCTTCGGCCGCCAGTGCGCGGATCACGCCGATGCGCTGCTGCTGGCCACCGGACAGCTCGCGCGGGTAGCGCTGCAGGTACTGCTTGGGTTCGAGCTTGATCATGTGCATCAGCTCGCGGGCGCGGTCGTGGCACTTTTGCTTGTCCCAACCGAGCAGGCGCGGTACCACGGTGATGTTTTCCTCGATGGTCATGTTGGGGAACAGGCCGATCTGCTGGATCACGTAGCCGATGTGGCGGCGCAGGGTGACTTCGTCCAGTGCGCTGGTGTCTTCGCCATTGATGAACACCTGGCCCGACGTGGGGGTGATCAGGCGGTTGATCATCTTCAGCGTGGTGCTTTTGCCGCAACCCGACGGGCCGAGGAATACACAAATTTCGCCCTCGTTGACGGTGAGGCTCACCGAGTCGACGGCTTTGACGTCCTTGCCGTTGACGTTGAAGGTTTTGCTGAGGTTCTTCAGTTCGATCATGAGCGCAGTCCTTCTGGAGTCAGGGCACGTTGCAGGGTTTGCAGCAGCAGGTCGGCGATGATGGCCAGCAGGCTCACCAGCACGGCACCGACCAGCAGCATCGACATGTCGCTGCGGCTGATGGAGGTCAGGATGAGTACGCCAAGGCCGCCGGCACCGATGGTGGCGGCGATGGTCATGACGCCGATGTTCATCACCACGGCAGTACGCACGCCAGCGAGGATTACCGGCACCGCGATGGGCAGTTCGACCATGCGCAGGCGCTGGCCGAAGGTCATGCCGATGCCGCGGGCGGCTTCACGGATGCCCGGCTCGACGTTGGTCAGGGCCAGGTAGGTGTTGCGCAGGATTGGCAGCAGTGAATAAAGGAAGACCGCGGTGATTGCGGGTAATGGCCCCAGCCCTTGGCCGAACTTCGAGTAGAACGGCAGCAGCAGGCCGAACAGGGCGATCGACGGGATGGTCAGCAGCACTGTGGCGCTGGCTTGCAGCGGGCCGGCAACAGCGGGGAAGCGGGTCATCAGGATGCCCAGGGGCACACCCACGAGAATCGCCAGGCTCACGGCAATGCCAACCAGCATGATGTGCTGCCAGGTCAGTTGCAGCACCTGGGCCCAGTCCAGGTGGGCGAAGGTATCGAGCAGGTTCATGGCTGTACCTCGCTGTGCAGTGGGTGCTCGCGCAGGAACGCGGCGGCGACGGCAGTGGGGTTCTGGTGTTCCACATCCACCTTGGCGTTGAGCTGGCGCATGGTCTCGTCATCCAGCTGTTCGGCCAGCGGCTTGAGCAGGCCGGCCAGCTTGGGGTTGGCGTCGAGCACGGCCTTGCGCACCACGGGGGCGGCGGTGTAGTCGGGGAAGTAGTGCTTGTCGTCTTCCAGCAGCTTGAGGTTGAACGCGTTCAGGCGGCCGTCGGTGGTGTACACAAGGCCTGCGAACACCTGGTTGTTGTGCATGGCGGTGTAGACCAGGCCCGCATCCATTTGGCGAATGTTGGCGCGGCCAACTTGCAGGCCGTACATTTCCTTCAGGCCGACCAGGCCGTCGGGGCGGTTGGCGAACTCTGTGTCCAGTGCCACGAGGTGGTTGCGCTGGCTTTCGTCACGCAGCACCTGGTTGAGGTCGCTGATCGTGTTGACCTGCGGGTAGGCCTCGGCAACCTGTTTGGGCAGGCCAAGGGCGTAGGTGTTGCTGAATTTCGACGGGGTCAGCCAGATCAGGCCTTTCTTCGCGTCCAGTTCCTTGACCTTGGCGTAGGTGGCCGCGGCACTGGGCATGCGTTCCTCGATATGGTTATACGACACCAGCGACACGCCGGTGTATTCCCACATCAGGTCGAGCTGGCCGGTTTCCTGGGCCTGGCGGGCGATATTGCTGCCAAGGCCGCTGGTCACCCGCACATCGAAGCCATTGGCGCGTAGGTACTGCGCGGTGATTTCGGCCAGCACGGTCTGTTCAGTGAACACCCGCGCGCCGATGCGGATCAGCGGTTTTTCCACTGCCTGGGCAAAGCCTGCAAACAGCAGTGCCGCGCCCAGCAGCAAGGCGATTCTGTTCTTCATACGCTCCCTCTTGTTATCGGGCCAGGCCACGTTCCAGCCAGCGCTTGCTGGAGAAACTGACCGCAGCATCCAGCGCCAGTGCCAGCAACGCCGTACAGGCGGCGCCCAGTAGCAGTTGTGGCTGGTTGTTCAGGGCGATGCCGGGGAAGATCAGGCTGCCCAGGCTGTTGGCGCCGATCAGGAACGCCAGCGGCGCGGTGCCTACGTTCAACGCCAGCGCCACGCGTACACCGCCGACGATGATCGGCACGGCATTGGGCAATTCGACCTGCCACAGTTGCTGGCGCGGGGTCATGCCGATGCCGGTGGCGGCTTCCTTGAGTGAGGCGGGGACGTTTTTCAGGCCCTCGTAGGTGTTGCGCACGATGGGCAGGAGGGAGGCGAGGAACAGCGCGAAGATCGCAGGCCCGGCGCCGATGCCCAGAATGCTCAGGGCGATGGCCAGAACGGCCAGAGGGGGAATGGTGTTGCCAACGTTGAAGAACTGCATGAAGCGCTCGGCTTTGTCGACCCGGTGCGGTCGACTCAAGGCAATGCCGGCAGGGATGCCCACGGCCAACGCCGCCGCCATCGAAGCCAGCACCAGTACCAGGTGCGCTTGCAGGTAAAACCCAAGATCGTCGCGATAACGCGCGATCGTGTCGATGCCGATCCAGTGGACCAGCAGGGCCAGGATGACGAGCACGGCGGCCCATCCCAACAGCCCCTTTCCGTAGCGTTCAGCCACAGGCGGACTCCTTGTGTAGTCGGCGAACACACTCCCGTGGCGGCCGGCCATTCCTGGCGGCAGGCAGTGTGGTCGCGAGTAGCAGCGCGAGGCTTGCGCAAAGCAGCGCTCACGCCATGAGCCGAACCCCGTCGGGCCCGAAAATGCTGATGAAACCAGCCCCCAACCGAAGCGGGTTGCAGGGGAGTGGACGTCTCCGTGGGTGTAAAGGTTCCCATCTGGGGAGGCATTTGGCCAGTGTTAATCACTGGGGCCTAAGGAATTTTTCGGGAAAAAACAGCGTAGTAGTTGCGTAGAGGCGTTGAATTACCTGCAGTTTGGCCATTGGTGCATGTCGGTGATTTTTTCGTCGTTTTCAAGACCGAGCGCCGCGCATCGCGGATAAATCCGCTCCTACAAGGCGCCGGGTTCAAAATATGCGCAAATCCTGTAGGAGCGGATTTATCCGCGATGCGCCGCGCGGGCGGCGCTCGATCTCAAAACCGACGAAAGACCTCCGACGTGAACGCCCGGATTTTGGTCCCCGCCCAACTTCAGGTATGATATCGCCCCTTTTAAATCCCCCAGTCAGGCGATTTCCCATGACCAACCAGGCCGCCGAAGTCGCGAAGCGCCGCACTTTCGCAATCATTTCCCACCCCGACGCCGGTAAAACCACCATCACCGAGAAGCTCCTGCTGATGGGCAAGGCAATCTCTGTCGCGGGTACCGTGAAGTCGCGCAAGTCCGACCGCCACGCCACGTCCGACTGGATGGAAATGGAGAAGCAGCGCGGTATCTCCATCACCACCTCGGTGATGCAGTTCCCGTACCGCGAGCACATGATCAACCTGCTCGACACCCCCGGCCACGAAGACTTCTCGGAAGACACCTACCGCACCCTGACCGCGGTTGACTCGGCGCTGATGGTGCTCGACGGCGGTAAAGGTGTAGAGCCGCGTACCATCGCCCTGATGGACGTGTGCCGCCTGCGCGACACGCCAATCGTGAGCTTCATCAACAAACTCGACCGTGACATCCGCGACCCGATCGAGTTGCTCGACGAGATCGAAGCCGTTCTCAAGATCAAGGCCGCGCCGATCACCTGGCCGATTGGCTGCTACCGCGACTTCAAAGGCGTGTACCACCTGACCGGCGACTACATCATCGTCTACACCCCGGGCCACGGCCACGAGCGCACCGAAGCCAAGATCATCCAGAAGCTGGACTCCGACGAGGCCCGAGCGCACCTGGGCGACCAGTACGATTCGTTTGTCGATCAGTTGGAGCTGGTGCAAGGCGCCTGCCATGAGTTCAACCAGGACGAGTTCATCAACGGCCAGCTGACCCCGGTGTTCTTCGGTACTGCACTGGGCAACTTCGGTGTCGACCACGTGCTCGACGCGGTTGTCGACTGGGCGCCGCGTCCGTTGGGCCGTGTTGCCCACGAGCGGACGGTCGAGCCTGTAGAAGAGAAGTTCACCGGCTTCGTGTTCAAGATCCAGGCGAACATGGACCCTAAACACCGCGACCGCATCGCCTTCATGCGCATTTGCTCGGGCAAGTACGAGAAGGGCATGAAGATGCGCCACGTGCGCTTGAACAAAGACCTGCGTATCGGCGATGCGCTGACTTTCTTCTCGTCCGAACGTGAGCAACTGGAAGAAGCCTTTGCCGGTGACATCATCGGCCTGCACAACCACGGCACCATCCAGATCGGTGACACCTTCACCGAAGGCGAGGCACTGGGCTTTACCGGTATCCCGCACTTTGCGCCAGAGCTGTTCCGCCGTGTACGCCTGAAGGACCCGCTCAAGTCCAAGCAGCTGCGTCAGGGCCTGCAGCAGCTGGCAGAAGAGGGCGCCACCCAGGTGTTCTTCCCGGAGCGCAGCAACGACATCATTCTTGGCGCCGTGGGTGTGCTGCAGTTTGACGTGGTCGCCAGCCGCCTGAAGGAAGAGTACAAGGTCGAGTGCGCCTACGAGCCGATCACTGTGTGGTCAGCCCGCTGGATCAGCTGTGACGACAAGAAGAAGCTCGAGGAATTCCAGACCAAGGCCATGGAGAACCTGGCCATCGACGGTGGCGGTCACTTGACCTACCTGGCGCCGACCCGGGTCAACCTGTCGCTGATGGAAGAGCGCTGGCCGGACATCAAGTTCCGGGCTACCCGCGAACATCATTGATTTGCGAGCTTGCAGTTAAAGTTTCTGGCTTACACCTAATCTGTGGGAGCGGGTTTACCCGCGAATGCGATATTGGACTTACCGACGCTTTCGCGGGTAAACCCGCTCCCACAGGCTTTGATCAATTGCCGGCTTTGATGCTGGTCCAGATTCGCGTGCGGATGCGGTCGATCTTCGCCGGCATTGCCTCCAGGGCATACAACTTGCCCATTACCGCTTCGCTTGGGTAAATCATCTCGTTACCCTTCATCGCGGGCTCTACCAGCCCGTCTGCCTTCTGGTTGCCATTCGCGTATTGCACGAAGTTGCTGATGTTGGCCATTACCTCCGGCTGCAGCAGGTAATTCATGTACGCATACCCGGCCTTTCCATCTGGCGCATCGGCGGGCATGGCGACCATGTCGAACCACATCGGAGCCCCTTCCTTCGGGATGGAATAGCCCACCTTCACCCCATTCTTCGCCTCTTCAGCCCGGTTCTTCGCCTGCAGCACATCCCCCGAGAACCCCACCACCATGCACACATCGCCATTGGCCAAATCGCCGGTGTACTTCGAGGAGTGGAAGTAGCTGATGTACGGGCGCACCTTCATCAGTAGGTCCTTGGCCTTTTCGTAGTCTTTCGGGTCCTGGCTGTGGTGCGGCAGGCCCAGGTAATGCAGGGCGATCGGCAGCAGTTCCGGCCCGTTGTCCAGCACTGCCACGCCACAGCCCTTGAGCTTGCTGATGTACTCGGGCTTGAAGAACAGGTCCCATGAATCGAGTGGCGCGTTGTCGCCGAGCACTGCCTTGACCTTGTCGATGTTGTAGCCGATGCCGGTGCTGCCCCACAGGTACGGGAAGCCGTACTGGTTGCCCGGGTCGTTGACCTCAAGTGCCTTGAGCAGTACCGGGTTGAGGTAGTGCCAATTGGGCAACTGCGACTTGTCGAGCTTCTTCAGGGCCTTGCCCTGAATCTGCCGGGCCATGAAGTGGTTGGACGGAAACACCACGTCGTAGCCGGAGTTCCCGGTCATCAACTTGCCATCAAGGGTTTCGTTGCTGTCGTAAACGTCATAGGTGGGCACAACGCCCGTGGCCTGCTGGAAGTTCTTCAGGGTGTCGGGCGCTACGTAGCTGGACCAATTGTAGATCTTCACCGTTTCGGCGGCACTGGCCACGCTGGCGGCCAGCATCAGGGGTGCGAGAAGGAGCGTGCGCATGTCGGGAGTACCTTGCTTTGTGTGTTGTTATCGAAGGCAGGCGATCAGCGGATCAAAAGATCAGAACGTAGGTCTTGCGCACGGTCTCCTGGATGTCCCAGGTGCCGGTGCTGTTGGCCGGTAGCATCAGTGCGTCTCCGGCTTCTATGTAGAGGGTTTCGCCACCGTCAGGGGTGAAGGTGCAGCGGCCCTTGATGAAGTGGCAAAACTCCTGTTGCACGATCTGCCGCCGCCAGCGCCCGGGAGTGCACTCCCAGATGCCGGTTTCGACGCCGTCGCTGCGTTCCACGCAGGTGACCGAGGTGACTGCCACCGGTTCGCCGAGCGGTACGGCGACCGGGTTGCTGCTGTCCAGCACAAGGCTGTCTGTGTGTTTGAACTGGGTGATGCTCATGACCGGTGGGTCCTGTGTTGTCGAAAGGGAAGTCAGTGCATGAAGCCTTCCATGAAGTCTGCGAGCGAGCTGGCCAGGCGCCGCCTCCAGGGTGCGCTGGCGGGGTTGGCGAGGGTCCGGTCCTCGTGGACGAAACTGCGGATGATGGCGTTGTAGCCAAGCCATCGGCACGGCTCGGGTGGCCAGTTGGCGAGGCTTGAGATAGGGCGGTTGTCGAGCACCCAGGGCTGGGCGGTCAGTTCGTTATGTTGGTTGAGGATCAGCGCAGCCAGCGTGCGTCCGCCGAGGTTGGTGGCGCCAACACCCTCGCCGCCGTAGCCGCCGGCCAGGGCTATACCCCGCTGGCGGTCGCACAGCATGTGCGGGCGGAACCGCCGCGCCATGCCCAGATTGCCGCCCCAGGTGTGGGTGATGCGCACATGTTTGAGTTGCGGGAACAACTCGCTGAACAGGTAGCGGCGCAGTTCGATCTCGTGCTCGTCGAGGGTGAAGTTTTCGCGCAGCCTGCCGCCGAAGCGATAGCCGCCACGGGCACCGAATACCAGGCGATTGTCGGCGGTGCGCTGGCCGTAGGTGACCTGGCGGCTACTTTCGCTGAAGGCCTGGCCTTGGTTCAGGCCGATCTGCTCCCACATCGATTCGGGCAGCGGCTCGGTGGCGACCAGCAAGCTTTGAACCGGTAACTGGTGTTTGCCGAGCGGCGGCAGGCTGGCCGCGTAGCCTTCCACCGCAGGGACCATCCATTGGCAACGGATGCGTGACAGAGGTGTGCGAACTTCACCGGGCTGCCAGTCGATCGCCGGGCTGTTTTCATAGATGGGCACGCCGAGCTTTTCCACGGCCCTGGCCAGGCCGCGCACTAGCTTGGCCGGCTGGATGGTAGCGGTGTGCGGGCTGTAGATGGCGCCGTAGGCATTGCTTACACGCAGCTGCCCATCCAGTTGTTCGGGGCGCAGCCAGCGGTAGTCATCCTCGGTCATGCCCTGACGATACAAGTCGTCCAGGTAGGCGCGCAGGCTGCGCTCCTGCTCTGGGTAGCGCGCGGCACAGTAGAGCACGCCACCCTTGCGGTAATCGCAGTCGATGCCTTCTTGCTGCAGTACCCCTTGCACCTCATCGGGGATGCCTTGTAGCAGGTCGATGCTGGCGCGCCGCTGTTGTGGCGACAACGTGGCCAGCAAGCGGTCCTCACCCAGCAGGTTGCCCATCAACCAGCCGCCATTGCGCCCCGAAGCGCCGAAACCGGCGATGTTGGCCTCGATAATTGCAATGTTCAGGTGCGGTGCCTGGCGCTTCAGGTAGTAGGCGGTCCACAGGCCGGTGTAACCGGCGCCGATGATGCACACATCCACGTTGAGGTCTTCACGCAGTGCCGGGCGGGCACACAGCGGCTCGTCGAGCTGGTCCATCCACAGGCTGAGCGTGCGCAGGGGTTGCATCGGGTTGAGCTCCACATCCATCAAGGTCTGTGGGCGATGCTAGTGGCGTTGGGTTGTGGCTGTCTTACGTGCGTGCACGCAGGGAAATTTGCTTGAGGTACGCTTTGGGGGTGACGCCGGTTTGCTCGCGGAAGCATTTGTAGAAGGCTGACAATGAATTGAAGCCGGCATTGAACGCCAAGTCATCGATCGTTGCCTCGACACTGTCATCGTCCAGGCTGGCCATCAGGTGCTGCAGGCGGGCCTGGTTGACGTAGCGGTAGAAGCTTTGCCCGAGCACCTGGTTCAGCAGGTAGGAAATCTGGTTGCGGCTGTAGCCGCTGGCGTCTGCAACCTGCTGCAGATCCAGCTCCGGGTCGAGGTAGGGGCGTTGGCGCTGGAAGTAGTGTTCCAGGTCCTGGGCCATGGTCGACAACTGGCGCGGGGACAGGCCCAGGCGGCTGGTGGCCGGGCGCGGGCCGCCGCTGGTAAGGCTGTTGCCGCTTTGGCGTACCAACGTGGCGTATTCGTTGACCCGCCAGATCAGCCCATCCTTGACCGTGATCGCCTCGCTCGACTGGAAAGCCACCAGTCCTTCGCCACCCTGAACCGTGACCTGATACTGGATGAACGCGGTACAGCCGTCGACGCGGATGCGGTCACTGTGCACGATGTCTTCGCCCGCTTCGTGGGGCAGGCAAGCGCTCACGTAGTCGCGCAGCTCAACGTAGCCAAGCACGCGGTTCTGGAAGAAGTCGTGGTACTGGACGTCGGGGTGGTAAAGCGCAATGACGCCGTCGAGGTCGCGGTGCTTCCAGCACAGGTGGTAGCGCAGCACGGTGTCGGCGGTGAGCGCGGTTTGCTCGGGGCCGTCGGGGAGGGTGGGGGCGGTCATGGGCTGATAGTGCATTGCAGAACACACAGGCGCAAGGGCGTGGATCTGGCATTTTGCACGGGTTTGCCAAGCGGCTTTGGGGCTAAGTGATTGTTCTGGCGAGAAGTAATGTTTTGACACAACTGGCACAGGCGCTGCAGCGGTTACTTCGACATTGAACGGAGGAGAACGGCCATGCGCTCGATTTTGCTGTGGATGATTGGGGTGCCGATTCCGGTGATTATTCTGATCTGGTTCTTTATGCATTGAGTGTGGGACCGCTTTGCGGTCCATCGCGGATAAATCCGCTCCTACACTGGGTGTCGCGCCGACTGTAGGAGCGGATTTATCCGCGATACGGCTCACACGGTACTAGAGGAACTGCTCTGCGTAATGGCAAGCCACCTGCCGAGTCCCCACCTGCCGCAACACCGGCACCTCCTTGGCACAACGCTCCGTCGCATGCGGGCAGCGCTTGTGGAATGCACACCCATCAGGCGGATTCAGCGGGTTAGGCAGCTCCCCGGCAATACGGATTTTGGGTTTGAGCGGGTCTGGGTGAATCGCCGGCGTGGCCGACAGTAGCGCCTGGGTATACGGGTGCAGCGGCTTTTCGTAAATGTCTTCTTTCGGCCCCATTTCTGCCGGCCGGCCGAGGTACATCACCAGCACCTGATCCGCCACATGGCGCACCACCGCCAGGTTGTGCGAGATGAACACGTACGCTGTATTGAACTCTTTCTGCAAATCCATGAACAGGTTCAGCACCTGCGCCTGGATCGACACGTCCAGCGCCGACGTAGGCTCATCCGCCACCAGCACCTTGGGCTGTAGCATCATCGCCCGGGCCAGCGCGATACGCTGGCGCTGGCCACCGGAGAACATGTGCGGATAGCGCTGATAGTGTTCGGGCCGCAGGCCCACCTGCTCCATCATCTTCTGCACTTTGTCGCGCCGTTCGGCCTTGCTCAGCGAGGTGTTGATCAGCAGCGGCTCGGCCAGCTGGTCGCCAATTTTCTGCCGAGGGTTGAGCGAGGCGTAGGGGCTCTGGAACACCATCTGCACGTCGCGGCGCAGCTGCTTGCGCTCACTTTTGCTGGCGCCTTTGACTTCGGTGCCATCGATTTGCAGTGAGCCGGAAGAAGGCTCTTCGATCAGGGTAAGCGCGCGAGCCAGGGTCGATTTGCCACAGCCGGACTCACCGACCACAGCCAGCGTTTTGCCTGCCTCCAGCTCGAACGACACGCCATTGAGCGCACGCACCAGCGCATGCCCCTTGAACAGGCCACGGGAGACTTCGTAATGCCGGGTCAGGTCCCGGGCGGATAGAACGACAGCCATCACGCCACCTCCTGGTTCAGCGGGTAGAAGCAACGCACCAGGCCATGGGCCTGGGGATCGAGGGGCGGGCGCTGGCGCCGGCAGTTGTCCTGCACATACGGGCAGCGCGGCGACAGCAGGCAGCCGGCCGGGCGGTCGTAGCGGCCAGGTACGATCCCGGGCAGGGTGGCCAAACGCTCGGCGCCAATGCTGTGCTCGGGGATCGCCGCCAGCAGGGCTTCGCTGTAGGGGTGGGCAGGCACGTCGAACAGCTCCGGCACCTGGCCCACTTCAACGGCCTGGCCGGCGTACATCACGCACACGCGCTTGGCGGTTTCGGCAACCACGGCGAGGTCGTGGGTGATCAGGATGAGCGCCATGTTGCGCTCTTTCTGCAGGTTCACCAGCAGCTCCATGATCTGCGCCTGAATGGTCACGTCGAGCGCGGTGGTGGGTTCGTCGGCAATCAGCAGCTTGGGCTCGCCGGCGATCGCCATGGCAATTGCCACGCGTTGGCTCATGCCGCCGGAGAGCTGGTGCGGGTAGGCGTCCAGGCGGCTCTCGGCCGCCGGGATCTCGACCTTCTTCAACAGCTCCAAGGCGCGCTGGCGTGCAGCTTTACCCTTCAGGCCCAGATGCTGGCGCAGCACTTCTTCGATCTGGTAGCCCACGGTATAGCTGGGGTTGAGCGCGGTCATCGGGTCCTGGAAGACCATGGCGATGTCCTTGCCCACCACTTTGCGGCGCTGGCGGCCGCTGAGCTTGAGCATGTCGGTGCCGTCGAACGTCAGTGAATCGGCGGTGATGCGCCCGGGGGCGTCGATCAGGCCCATCAGGGCCATCATGGTGACGGATTTGCCTGAGCCGGACTCGCCGACGATGGCCAGGATTTCCCCGGCATCCACGCTAAGGTCCAAGCCGTCCACCACGGGCACGGCAGTGGCGTCGCCGAAGCGCACGTTCAGGTTGTTGATCTGCAACAGTGACATGGCGTTCTCCTCAGGCGGCGTTCTTGAGTTTCGGGTCCAGCGCATCGCGCAGGCCGTCGCCCATCAGGTTGATTGCCAGCACACTGAGCAGAATGGTCAGGCCAGGCAGGCTCACCACCCACCAGGCGCGCTCGATGTAGTCACGGGCCGAGGCCAGCATGGTGCCCCACTCGGGGGTCGGCGGTTGTACGCCCAGGCCCAGGAAGCCCAGGGCGGCGGCGTCGAGGATCGCCGAGGAGAAGCTCAGGGTTGCCTGCACGATCAGAGGCGCCATGCAGTTGGGCAGCACGGTGACGAACATCAACCGCGGCAGGCTGGCGCCGGCCAGGCGGGCGGCGGTGACGTAGTCGCGGTTGAGCTCGCCCATCACGGCGGCGCGGGTCAGGCGCACGTAGGACGGCAACGAAACGATGGCAATTGCGATCACGGTATTGATCAGGCCAGGGCCGAGGATGGCGACGATGGCCACGGCGAGCAGCAGCGACGGCAGGGCCAGCATCACGTCCATCAGGCGCATGATCGACGGGCCGAGAATCTGCGGGAAAAACCCGGCCAGCAGGCCCAGCAGGATGCCCGGGATCAGCGAGATCACTACCGACGACAGGCCGATCAGCAGTGACAGGCGCGCGCCCTGGATCAAGCGCGACAGCAGGTCGCGGCCCAGCTCATCGGTGCCGAGGATGAACTGCCAGGTACCGCCTTCAAGCCACACCGGCGGGGTCAGCAGGAAGTCGCGGTACTGCTCGCTGGGGTCATGGGGGGCGACCCACGGCGCGAACAGCGCGCAGAACACCACCAGGCACATGAATGCCAGGCCCATCACCGCGCCCTTGTTGCGCGAGAAGGCGTGCCAGAATTCTTTGTACGGCGACGGGTAGAGCAGGCTTTGGTCCACCGGGCTGGCCGGCGTGACGGATTTCGGAATAGGGCTAGTCATGGCTTGGGCCTCAGCGCTGATGACGGATGCGTGGGTTGGCCAGGCCGTAGAGGATGTCCACGACGAAGTTGACCAGGATCACCAGGCAGGCGATCAACAGGATGCCGTTCTGGACCACGGGGTAGTCACGGGCACCGATGGCTTCGATCAGCCACTTGCCGATGCCCGGCCAGGAAAAGATGGTTTCGGTCAGTACCGCGCCGGCCAGCAGCGTGCCGACTTGCAGGCCGAACACGGTCAGCACCGGGATCAGTGCGTTGCGCAGGCCGTGCACGAACACCACGCGGGCTGGCGACAGGCCCTTGGCGCGGGCTGTGCGGATGTAGTCCTCGCGCAGCACTTCGAGCATCGACGAACGGGTCATGCGGGCGATCACTGCCAAGGGGATGGTGCCGAGCACAATGGCCGGCAGGATCAGGTGCATCACGGCGTCCTTGAAGGCGCCTTCCTCGTCGCTGAGCAGGGTGTCGATGAGCATGAAGCCGGTTTTCGGCTCGATGTCGTAAAGCAGGTCGATACGCCCGGATACGGGGGTCCAGCCGAGGCTAACCGAGAAGAACATGATCAGGATCAGGCCCCACCAGAAGATCGGCATGGAGTAACCGGCCAGCGAAATGCCCATTACGCCGTGGTCGAACAGCGACCCGCGCTTGAGCGCCGCGATCACCCCGGCCAACAGGCCGACAGTGCCGGCGAACAGCAACGCGGCGAAAGCCAGTTCCAGCGTGGCGGGGAACAGCGTGAGGAACTCGTTCCACACGCTTTCGCGGGTACGCAGGGATTCACCGAGATCTCCCTGGGCGAGCTTGCCGACATAATCCAGATACTGGGCCGGCAGGGGTTTGTTCAGGCCAAGGCGCTCCATGGCCTGGGCGTGCATTTCGGGGTCGACCCTGCGTTCGCCCATCATCACTTCCACCGGGTCGCCGGGGATCAGGCGTATGAGCGCGAAGGTCAGCAAGGTGATGCCGAAGAAGGTCGGAATCAACAGGCCCAGGCGCCGGGCAATAAAACTCAACATTGTCAGGGTTACCTCATCAGCCATTTACGGCGGTGCCGCCGGGCCCCTTGCGGGTTGCCGGCGGTCGTTGTTGTTCTACTTCACCTTGGTGGTGGCGAAGTTGTTGTTGGTCAGAGGGTTGATCACGTATCCCTCCACGTTCTCACGCATGGCCGTGAACATTTTCGGATGGGCCATGCTGATCCAGGGCTGATCGTCATCGTACACCTTCAATGCCTCGGCATAGAGCCTTGCGCGCTCGTCGTTGTCGATCACTTCGCGGGCGCGGGTGATCAGCTCCTGGAATCTGGGGTTGCACCAGCGGGCGTAGTTTTCGCCGCTTTTGGCGGCGTCGCAGCTGAGCATGGGGCTCAGGAAGTTATCCGGGTCGCCGTTGTCGCCGGCCCAGCCTGCAGACACCAAGTCGGCTTCGCCTTTTTTGGCACGGCGCAGCATTTCGGCCCATTCCATCACGCGGATATCCAGCTTGATGCCGATCTTGGCCAGGTCGGACTGCAGCATTTCTGCGGACAGCCGAGGGTTGGGGTTGGTCGGACCGCCGCCGTTGCGGGTGAACAGCGTGATCACCGTACCCTCCGGTACGCCGGCCTGCTTGAGCAGTTCGCGGGCCTTGGCCAGGTCGTGAGGCGGGTTCTGGTTGCTGGTGTTGTAGCCGATCATGGTGGGCGGGTAAGGGTTCACGCCCACCAGTGCATTACCTTTGCCGAACAACTGGTCGACGTGGGTCTGGCGGTCGAAGGCCATGTTGATGGCTTTGCGCACGCGCACGTCGCTCAGGTACTTGTGCTGGGTGTTCATCGAGATGTAGCCGGTTACCAGGGCTTCGATTTCGGCCACCTTCAGCTTGGGGTCGGCCTTGATCGACGGCACGTCGTCGGGTTTGGGGTACAACGCCACCTGGCATTCGTTGGCGCGTAGTTTTTGCAGGCGGACGTTATTGTCGGTGGCGATGGCAAAGATCAGCGCATCGGCGGGTGGTTTGCCACGGAAGTAGTCCGGGTTGGGTTTATAGCGAACCTGGGCGTCTTTGTTGTAACGCTGGAAGATGAACGGGCCGGTACCGACCGGCTTGCTGTTGAGGTCGGCGGTTTTGCCGGCCTTGAGCAACTGGTCGCCATACTCGGCGGAGTAGATCGAGGTGAAGGCCATGGCCATGTCCCGCAGAAACGGCGCTTCCGGGCGGGTGAGGGTAATGACCACGGTGTGGTCGTCGGTTTTTGCAACCGATTTGAGCAAGTCCTTGAAGGCCATGCTTTCGAAATACGGGTAGCCGACGCTGGTCTTGTCGTGCCAGGGGTGGTTCGGGTCGAGTTGGCGGTTCAGGCTCCACAGCACGTCGTCGGCATTGAAGTCGCGGGTGGGCTTGAAGTAGTCGGTGGTATGGAACTTCACGCCTTGGCGCAGGTGGAACGTATAAGTCAGGCCGTCGGCGGAAATGTCCCAGCGTTCGGCCAGGGCCGGTTGGATATCGGTGGTGCCGGGCTTGAAGTCGACCAGGCGGTTGAACACCGTTTCGGCCGAGGCGTCGGCGGTGACCGCGGTGGTGTACTGGACGATGTCGAAGCCTTCCGGGCTGGCTTCGGTGCACACCACCAATGGCTTGGCGGCCAGCTGGCCAGTAGCCCCCAGGATGACCGCTGCCAGGGCAGTGCGGAGCATTAGCGATTTCATGAAAACTCCCTGCTTGCATTGATTCCAGCGTAGCCGCCACGGCCCAAGGGTAGGTGGGCCGTGGCGTCAGCGGTCAGAGAATGTTGAATGGAATGGTGGTCACGATCCGCAGTTCGTCCAGGCTGCCGTCGGCCTGGGCCTTGCTGGCCCGATGCGCGGTGTAGGTGGCGCGGATGCTGGTGTCTTTCAGCGGCCCGCTCTGCACGGCGTAGCTGGTGCCGATGCCCCACTCGTAGTGGGTTTCGCCGTCCATGCCGGTGACGTCATAGGCGGTGCCCTTGTAGTGGGTGCCGTCGATGCCCCAGCCGCGGGCGTTGTACACGTTGAACTTCAGCCCCGGCACGCCGTATGGCGCCATGTTCAGCACGTAGGAAATCTGCAGGGATTTCTCGTTCGGGCCGTTGAAGTCCGACAGCAGCGAGTTGGCCAGGTAGATGCCGTTGGTTTCGTGCAGGTAGTCGAAGTATTCGTTGCCGTTTACCTGCTGCCACGAGGCGCTGAGGGTGTGGGCCTGGTGGGTGAGGCCGAACGACAGGCTGTAGGTGTCGTTATCGATCTCGCCCATCTTCTTGCTGCCTTCGTCCACGGTCTTGTAGTAGTTCAGGCCGGTGGTCAGGCTGAGCACGGCGCTGTCGCCGAGCACATGGTTGGCGCCGAAGTAGTACTGGTTCCAGAAGTCGTCGACCTTGGTGGCGTACAGGCTGGTGGTCAGGCTTTTCAGCGGTTGGTAGTTGATGCCGGTGGTGCTGGCACGGTCGGTTTCTACGCCGGTGGCGCCGTATTCACTGCGGAACTTGCTCAGGCTCTGCTCGGTACGCGGCGAGACGCGGTCGAAGGTGCCCAGATCGAATGACAGGTTGTCGAACTCGGCGCTGTGCAGGAACGCGCCCTGGAAGCTCGATGGCAGGGCACGGTTGCCAATGTAGGCGATCATCGGCGTGTCCACCGACTGGCGGCCGACGGTCAGGGTGGTGTTGGACACGCGCGCCTTCACGTTGGCCAGGCCCATCTTGCTCCACTGGCCGATGGGGTCACCGTCGCTGTGGGTCAGGGTGCGGTTGTTCGGCCCGGCGATAGCCGCTCGGCCTTGTTCCAGTGCGATGGCGTTGTAACCGGCGGCTTCCACGGCGAAGCCCACGGTGCCCTGGGTGAAGCCGGAGCTGTAATTGAGGATGGTGCCTTGCAGCCAGTTATCCCGGCTGTGGGTGTCGTGGCGAGTGCCGTCACTTTTGTAGTACTTCCACAGCGGCGCACGGGTGGCGCGTTCGCGGGCGTACCAGTTGCGGGTGGTGCCGGACAGGCTCTGGCCGTCGATGAAGCCTTTTGCGTCGTCCTGTTCGCTGCTGCTCTTGAGGCTTAGCGGGACGTAGTCCTGGCTTTGGGTATCGGCCTGGGCGAGCGTGGAGAGTGCGCCGATGGCTACTGCCAGCGCGGTCAAGGTAATAGGTCTCAAGGTTGAAGCTCCCGTTCTTTCTTTTAGTTATGGCCTGGCCTTGTGGGCCGGGTTTATTGCTGCGGTGTTGCCAGGTTTGCCCGGTGTTGCCGGGCGAAATCTTGGGGAGGCCGGCGAAGGTTAAAGGTCACTCCACACTCACGCCGGAAAAGTCATTGCGCCCAAACGGGCTGACCTTGAAGTCGACCACCTTGGCGCTGATTGGCTGGTTCACCGTCGAGTGCGCCACCGGGGTAATCGGCACCTGCTGCTTGAGCCGCTGCTGGGCCTGCTGGTACAGCGCCGTGCGCTGTTCGCGATCGGTCACTTGCTTGGCCTGCATGACCAGGCTGTCGTATTGAGGGTCGCACCAGCGCGAGTAGTTGTTGCTGCCGATGGCATCGCAGCTGTAGAGGGTGCCCAGCCAGTTGTCCGGGTCGCCGTTGTCGCCGGTCCAGCCGATCAGGGCGATGTCGTGCTCACCGCTTTTCATGCGCTTGAGGTACTCGCCCCATTCGTAGCTGACGATGCGCACCTTCAGGCCCAATTTGTTCCAGTCGGCCTGGAGCATTTCAGCCATCAGCTTGGCGTTGGGGTTGTAGGGGCGTTGTACGGGCATGGCCCACAGGGTGACCTCGGTGCCTTCCTTGATTCCGGCTTGCTGGAGTAGTTGCTTTGCCTTTTCCGGGTTGTAAGGGGCGTCCTTGAGGCTGTTGTCATAAGACCATTGGGTGGGTGGCATGGCATTCACCGCCAGTTGCCCGGACGCCTGATACACCGCTTGCAGAATCGCCTGCTTGTTCACTGCCATGTCCATGGCCTGGCGCACTTCAAGGCGGTCGAACGGCGGGTGCTGGGTGTTGTAGGCGATGTAGCCGAGGTTGAAGCCCGGCTGTTGCAGCACCTGCAGCTTGCCGTCGGCATTGAGCGCCGGCAGGTCGGCCGGACGCGGGTGCAGGGTGACCTGGCATTCGTTGCGGCGCAGCTTCTGGATACGCACCGAAGGGTCGGTGTTGATCGAGAACACCAGGTTGTCGATCTTCACTTCATCAGGCGCCCAGTACTGTTTGTTGCCCTTGAAGCGGATCTGCGAGTCTTTCTGATAGCGCTGGAACACGAACGGGCCGGTGCCGATCGGTTGCTGGTTGATGTCGCTGGGGCGCCCGCTGGCCAGCAATTGCTCGGCGTACTCGGCAGAGAGAATCGAGGCAAAGCTCATGGCCACATTCTGGACGAAGGCGGCGTCGACCTTGTTCAGAGTGAATACCACGGTCAGCGGCCCGGTTTTCTCGACCTGGGCGATATTCTTGTCCAGGCCCATGCTGACGAAGTAGGGGAACTCTGTGGGGTAGGCCTTGCGGAACGGGTGCTGCCTGTCGAGCATGCGGTTGAAGGTGAACAGCACGTCGTCGGCGTTGAAGTCACGGCTGGGCGTGAAGGCCTTGTTGGCGTGGAACTTCACCCCTTCGCGCAAGTGGAAGGTGTATTGCAGGCCGTTGTCCGACACATCCCACTTCGTGGCCAATGCAGGGTGCACCGCGGTGCCCCCACGTTCGAATTCCACGAGGCGGTTGTAGATCGGCTCGGCCGCGTCGTTGTCGGTGGCGCTGGTGTACTGGGCGGTGTCGAAGCCGGCCGGGCTGCCCTCGGAGCAAAACACCAGGTTGTTGGCCAGCAGGGCAGGGGCCTGGGCCATGAGGCCAAGGCCGACCAGGGTGGTAAGCAAGGTGGTGTGGCGCATTTCTGATCCTCGTGCGTCTGTTTACGCCGTGTTCGGGGTACGAATGACGGCAACAGGGCCCCATCCCCGACGCGGGTAGCGCCGGGGTGGGAGTCATGTGCGGGAGTGGGCGGAGTCAGCCCGTGGTTACTTTTCCACGCTCACGCCGTAAAACGCGTTCAGGGCGAAGGGGCTGATCTTGAAATCCTTCACCTTGGCGCTCATCGGCTGATACACGGTGGAGTGGGCGATCGGAGTGATCGGCACCTGCTCCTTGAGGATATGCTGCGCTTGTTTGTACAGTTCGGTGCGCTTGGCCTGGTCAGAGGTAGCCTTGGCTTGCTTGATCAGGTCGTCGTAGGGCTTGTAGCACCACTTGGAGAAGTTGTTGCCTTCCATCGCGTCGCAGCCATACAGGGTGCCCAGCCAGTTGTCCGGGTCACCATTGTCACCGCTCCAGCCAATCAGCATGGCGCCTTGCTCGCCGCCTTTGGAACGCTTGATGTACTCACCCCACTCGTAGCTGACGATCTTGGCCTTGATGCCGACCTTGGCCCAGTCGGACTGCAGCATTTCGGCCATCAGCTTGGCGTTGGGGTTGTAGGGGCGTTGCACGGGCATGGCCCACAGGGTGATCTCGGTGCCTTCCTTGATGCCGGCTTCCTTGAGCAGTTGTTTGGCCTTTTCCGGGTCGTACGCGGCGTCCTTGATGGTGTCGTCGTAGGACCACTGCGTGGGCGGCATGGCGTTGACCGCGAGCTGGCCGGCACCTTGGTAAACCGACTCGATGATTTTTTTCTTGTCTACCGCCATGTCCAGGGCTTCACGCACCTTAAGCTGGGCCAGCGGGTTAGGCTCGTTGCTGCCCTTGACCTTGTCCATCACGTTGTAGGCGATATAACCCAGGTTGAAACCAGCCTGGTCAGGCATCTGCAGGTTCTTGTCGGCCTTGAGCGGCTCGATGTCGGCCGGGCGCGGGAACAAGGTGACCTGGCACTCGTTTTTCTTGAGTTTTTGCATGCGTACCGAGGCGTCAGTGGTGATGGCGAAGATCAGATTGTCGATCTTCACGTCCTCGGGCTTCCAGTAGTCCTTGTTTCCCTTGAAACGGATCTGCGCGTCTTTCTGGTACTTGCTGAACACGAACGGGCCGGTGCCGATCGGCTTCTGGTTGATGTCAGCAGCTTTGCCTTGCTTGAGCAGATGATCGGCGTATTCGGCCGACTGGATGGACGCGAAGCTCATGGCCAGGTTCTGGATGAACGCGGCATCGACGTTGTTGAGGCTGAAGCGCACGGTATGGTCGTCAAGCTTCTCCACCTTGGCGATGTTGCTGTCCATGCCCATGTCGGTGAAGTACGGGAATTCGGTGGGGTACGCCTTGCGGAACGGGTGGTCCTTGTCGAGCATGCGGTTGAAGGTGAACAGCACGTC
Organism: Pseudomonas sp. PSKL.D1; assembly: GCF_028898945.1. Taxonomy (NCBI): domain Bacteria; kingdom Pseudomonadati; phylum Pseudomonadota; class Gammaproteobacteria; order Pseudomonadales; family Pseudomonadaceae; genus Pseudomonas; species Pseudomonas sp. PSKL.D1. The sequence continues at coordinate 4,812,915 of NZ_CP118607.1, read as the reverse complement.
GTCGGCGTTGAATTCGCGGGTTGGCTTGAAGTAGTCGGTGGTGTGGAACTTGACCCCTTCACGCAGGTGGAAGGTATAGGTCTTGCCGTCGTCGGCCACTTCCCATTTGGTCGCCAGGCCCGGGATTACAGCGGTGCCGCCGCGTTCGAACTGGGTAAGGCGGTTGAACACGGTTTCGGCCGAGGCGTCGAAGTCGGTTCCGGTGGTGTATTGCCCCGGGTCGAAGCCTGCCGGGCTGCCTTCGGAGCAGAACACCAGGTTGGACGCGGCATGGGCAATCGGTGCGCCTGTCAGCAAACCTGCGCCGAGCAGGAACGGAATGACTGCGTGTTTGAGCATGGTGGCCTCATTGTTGTCATTTTTGGTTTTGAGGTGGCCTCGTGAGCCGACCTGCGGATACTTATGCAGGGGGTGTTCCCAATGCAACAGTCGGAAGGATAGTTGACGCCAGAAATGTGGAACGGACGTACATGGATGTCGCATCCGTATAACTTTCAACGAAGTTGAACGTTTGCGTGGGCGAAATGATGGCTTTTTACGGGATGTTTCGAGGTGCAGGACTTTGTAGGATGCACGGAAGTGGTGCGTAGGAAGTGTCTGAATCTTATGTAATTTTGGTTGCGATCGCGCGCACCTGTAGGAGCGGCTTCAGCCGCGAACACCGGCGAAGCCGGTGCCATCCACTGCGGTGGTTGTATCGCGGATAAATCCGCTCCTACACGTTAATCAGGGCATCTGAACTTCAATCATCCCATCAGCATTCATGCTGACTTCGCTTGTACCCGCCTCGATATCCGGCGCCGGTGCCGCTTCATCGGCACCCATGGCCTTCATCGCCATCGGCGCGCTGCGCATGTAGGGCCGCGGGTAACCGCTGCTGTTCAGGTTCAGGCTGACCACCTTGTAGCCCTTGCCGCCCAATGCCTCGGTGGCCAACTGCGCGCGGGCCTTGAACGCATTGACCGCATCCTTGAGCAGATCATCTTCGCTGGCCTTGCGCGTTGCCGGTGCGATGGAGAAGTCCATGCCGCCCATTTTCAGGTCTTGCAGCAACTCGCCGGTGAGCTGGGACAGGGCAGGGAAGTCTGCACCCTCCAGGCGCAGCTCGGCGCGCTCGCGCCAGCCGGTGATCTTCTGGCCCTTGCTGTCATAGATCGGGTAGCTGTTGCGGCTGCCCTGGCTGATTTTCACGTCCTTGACCTGCCGGGCCTGCTGCACGGCCTTGTTCATGGTCTCGGTGATCTGTTTGGCGAGCTTGCCTGGGTCGGTGTTCTGCGCTTCGCTATAAAGGGTCACGACCATCAGGTCACGTGCCACTTCCTTGCTCACTTCAGCGCGCAACGAAACCTGGTTGTAGCGCGGTTCATCGGCGGCCAGCGCCGGCAGGCTGGCAAGCAGGCCGCAGGACAGGACGAGGGCAGCGCCGCGACGAGGGATATGCATGTAGAGCTCCTTGGCAATAATAGGCGTGGTTCATGGTGATCCATTCCACGCATGGCCCATCAGACCGGGATCAGTGTAGTGGGTTCATAAGTGCCATCATGAACCTGTGACAAAGTGTGGCGGTTTGCCGCATCGCCGCAGCGAGGCGCCCGGTTTCGGTATACTCCAGCCGATTTTCCTGGAGCACTCATCAGGAGAGCTCATGCTCGCCGCCGTACAACCGTTATCCGCCACCCGCCAGAACCTCTGGCGCCTGACCGTCATTCGCGTACTGGTTCTGGCCGCCCAGGCAGGTTCCGTGGGCGTTGCCTACTGGACCGAACTGCTGCCGTTGCCGTGGCTTTCACTGGCCGCGACACTGGCGTTGTCGTCCCTGCTGTGTGCCTTCACCGCACTGCGCCTGCGCTTGTCGCTGCCGGTCACAGAGCTTGAGTACGCCTTGCAGCTGGCCTGCGACCTGTTGATCCACAGTGCGCTGCTTTATTACTCAGGCGGCTCGACCAACCCGTTCGTCTCTTATTACCTGGTGCCGTTGGCGATTGCCGCGGTGACCCTGCCTTGGCTCTATTCGCTGATCCTGTCGGGCATCGCGCTGACGGCCTACAGCATGCTGTTGGTGCAGTTCTACCCGCTCGAAGGCCTGCCAATGGCGCGGGACAAGATGCAGGTTTACGGCATGTGGCTGAGTATCGCCCTGGCCGCTGCGGTGATTACCTTCTTTGCCGCGCGCATGGCCGAAGAGCTGCGCCGCCAGGAGCAACTGCGCTCCGAGCGCCGGGAAGAGAGCCTGCGTGACGAGCAACTGTTGGCCGTGGCCACCCAGGCTGCTGGCGCGGCCCACGAGCTTGGCACGCCACTGGCAACCATGAGCGTGCTGCTCAATGAGATGCGCCAGGATCACAAAGACCCCTTGTTGCAAGAAGACCTGCAAATCCTTCAGGACCAGGTCAAGCTGTGCAAAGAGACATTGCAGCAACTGGTACGCGCCGCCGAAGCCAATCGCCGCCTGGCTGTCGTGGAACAGGACGTTACCGCCTGGCTCGACGAAGCACTTAACCGCTGGCACCTGATGCGCCCCGAGGCCAGTTACCGCTTCCAGCGCCTGCGCGACGGGCAGGTGCCACGCCTGACGCCTCCGCCAGACCTGACCCAGGCGCTGCTCAACCTGCTGAACAATGCCGCCGATGCCTGCCCTGATGACCTGGAAGTGCGCCTGGACTGGGACACTCAGGACATCGTCATCAGCATCCGCGACCATGGCCCCGGCGTGCCGCCGGCCATTGCCGAAGCCATCGGCAAACCCTTCATCACCACCAAGGGCAAAGGCTTCGGCCTGGGCCTGTTCTTGAGCAAGGCCAGCGTGACCCGTGCGGGCGGTTCGGTGAAACTCTATAGTCATGAACAGGGTGGCACCCTGACCGAACTGCGCCTGCCCCATGGCAAGCGAGGAGAAGAGATATGAGCGAAGAAAACCAGGTCGAAGGCGAAGAGCTGCCGCACCTGCTGCTGGTGGATGACGATGCCACCTTTACCCGGGTCATGGCCCGCGCCATGAGCCGCCGCGGGTTCCGCGTCAGCACCGCGCCTTCTGCCGAAGAAGGCTTGAAGCTCGCGCAGCAGGACTTGCCGGACTACGCCACGCTGGACCTGAAAATGGAAGGCGATTCGGGCCTTGTGCTGTTGCCCAAGCTGCTGGAGCTGGACCCGGAGATGCGCGTGGTGATCCTGACCGGTTACTCGAGCATTGCCACGGCGGTCGAAGCGGTAAAACGCGGCGCCTGCAACTACCTGTGCAAGCCGGCGGATGCGGACGATGTGCTGGCGGCGTTGCTGTCCGAGCATGCCGACCTGGATACCCTGGTGCCGGAAAACCCGATGTCGGTGGATCGCCTGCAGTGGGAACACATCCAGCGCGTGCTGAACGAGCACGAGGGCAATATCTCGGCGACTGCACGTGCGCTGGGCATGCACCGGCGCACCTTGCAGCGCAAGTTGCAGAAGCGGCCCGTTCGCCGCTGATAAAGCGTTGCCTGCATCGCGGATAAATCCGCTCCTACACGGCCGTTGTGGGAGCGGATTTATCCGCGATGCAAGCAGCGCATATCTTTAAATTGCCTCGATCCCCGCCGCATTCGCGTATCATTAGCCCCCTAACGGCAACCCCTCCCAGGATCGCTAGCGCATGCTCGCCCTTCTTATCCAGACGCTGAACATCACGGCCCCGGTTTTCGCCATGCTGTTCATGGGCGTGTTTCTCAAACGCATCCACCTGATCGACGACAATTTCAACCGGGTTGCCTCGCAGTTGACGTTCAATGTCTGCATGCCCGCATTGCTGTTCCTGGGCATCTACCACGCCGACCTCGACTCAGCCGTAAAACCCGGCGTCATCCTCTACTTCGTCGCCGCTACCCTGGTGGGCTTCGCCGTGGCCTGGGGCATGGCCATCTGGCGCAGCCCGCTGGCCGAGCGCGGCATCTACACCCAAGGCGCGTTTCGCGGTAACAACGGCGTGATCGGGCTGGCGCTGGCCGCCAGCTTGTATGGCGACTACGGCATTTCCCTGGGCGCGGTGCTGGCGGGCCTGGTGATCCTCATGTACAACTCGCTGTCGGCCGTGGTGCTGGCGGTGTACAGCCCGGATTTGAAGTCCGACCCGTGGAGCATCTGCAAGAGCATCTTCAGCAACCCGCTGATCATCAGCGTGCTGGTCGCCACGCCCATGGCATACGGCCAGGTGCCGTTGCCCAACTGGCTGCTGACCTCGGGCGATTACCTGGCCCAGATGACACTGCCGCTGGCGCTTATCTGCATCGGTGGCACCCTGTCGCTCTCGGCGCTGCGTGACAGCGGCAAGCTGGCCGTCGATGCCAGCCTGGTGAAAATGGTCTGGTTGCCGATCATCGGTACGCTCGGTGCCTGGTTGTGCGGCTTCCGTGGCGCTGAACTGGGCATCCTGTTCCTGTACATCGGCAGCCCGACTGCTGCAGCCAGCTACGTAATGGCCCGCGCCGCCAACGGCAACCACGAACTGGCCGCTTCGATCATTGTGATTACGACATTGATGGCGGCGATTACTACCAATATCGGTATCTTCATCTTGCAGTGGGGCGGATGGATCTAGATCCTTGACTGCACATAACGCCAATAACACTGCCCCCTGACCAAAGGACATTTCATGCAAGACCAGAGCACGCCCGAGCGTTTGCAGCGCGGGCTGAAGAATCGCCATATCCAGCTGATTGCGCTGGGTGGTGCCATTGGCACCGGGCTTTTTTTGGGCATTGCCCAGACCATTCAACTGGCCGGCCCTTCCGTGCTGCTGGGTTACGCCATTGCAGGCCTGATGGCCTTCTTCATCATGCGCCAGCTTGGCGAGATGGTGGTCGAAGAGCCGGTTGCCGGCAGCTTCAGCCACTTCGCCCACCAGTACTGGAGCGAATTCGCAGGCTTTGTGTCGGGCTGGAACTACTGGGTGGTGTACGTGCTGGTGGGCATGGCCGAGCTCACGGCAGTCGGCATCTACGTGCAGTACTGGTGGCCGGAGTTCCCGACCTGGGCCACGGCGGCAATCTTCTTCGTGGTCATCAACCTGATCAACCTCACCCAGGTGAAGGTCTACGGCGAGATGGAATTCTGGTTCGCCTTGGTCAAGGTTGTGGCCATCGTGAGCATGATCGTGTTCGGTGGCTGGCTGCTGGCCAGCGGCCATGGTGGCCCGGATGCCAGCGTTGCCAACCTGTGGCAGTACGGCGGGTTTTTCCCCAACGGTGTGACCGGCCTGATCATGGCGCTGGCGGTGATCATGTTCTCGTTCGGTGGCCTTGAGCTGGTAGGCATCACTGCGGCCGAAGCGGACAATCCACGCCAGAGCATCCCCAAGGCGACCAACCAGGTGGTTTACCGCATCCTGATCTTCTACATCGGTGCCCTGGCGGTGCTGCTGTCGTTGTACCCGTGGCAGAACGTGGTGCAGGGTGGTAGCCCGTTTGTGATGATTTTCCACGAACTGGACAGCGACCTGGTGGCGACCATCCTCAACATCGTGGTGCTGACGGCTGCGCTGTCGGTTTACAACAGTTGCGTGTATGCCAACAGCCGCATGCTGTTCGGCCTGGCCAGCCAGGGCGATGCGCCGCGTCAGCTGCTGAAGGTAAGCCGCAGCGGCGTCCCGCTGACGGCGCTGGGTGTGTCGGCCTTCGCCACCGGCATGTGCGTGCTGATCAACTACCTGATGCCGGGTGAAGCGTTTGGCTTGCTGATGGCGCTGGCGGTGTCTGCGCTGGTGATCAACTGGGCGAGCATCAGCATCACCCACCTGAAGTTCCGCAAGGCCAAGCTGGCGGCAGGCATTACCCCGTTCTACAAGAGCTGGGGGCACCCGGTCACCAATTACCTGTGCCTGGCGTTCATCGTGCTGATTCTGGTGGTGATGTACCTGACGCCGCCCATCCGGATATCGGTGATGTTGATCCCCGCGTGGATCGCGGTGTTGTGGGTAGCGTTCAAGTTGAAGAAGGCTCGTCAGGGCAAACGCTGATGGCTTTGCAATCTGGCGCCGCATGCGCGGCGCTCGATCTGCCAGGCGGTGATTTTTTCACGCCATTCGCTCAGTGTTGGCGCCGCCAGGCGCGCACCGTGGTGTACAGCAACACCAGGGCAAGCACCGGCAGCACATAGAACAGCATCAACCGCTCCAGGCGACCGGCCAGCGGCATGCCCGTGGTGAACGCCACCACGTGCAGCCCATAGGCCAGGTAGAGGCTCAGAAACACCAACCCTTCGGCGCGGGTAATTCTGTAGCCGGAGTAGAACACCGGCAGGCTGAGGGCTGCCACGCCCAGCATTACCGGCAGGTCGAAGCCCAGGGCATTGGGTGAAATGGTCAATGGTTCGGGCGTGACCAGCGCGGTCAGGCCCAGTACCGCCAGCAGGTTGAACAAGTTGCTGCCGATGACGGTGCCCACGGCAATCTCCCGCTCCCCGCGGATGGCAGCAATCAGCGCGGCAGCCAGTTCTGGCAGTGAGGTGCATACGGCGACCACAGTCAGCCCGATGATGCGCTCGGACAGGCCCAGGTCGGTCGCGACCTCGACGGCGGCCTCCAGCAGCAGGTGGCCGGCAAGGCTAAGCAGAATCAGGCCAAACAGTACCTGTAGCAGCGTGCCGGACCAGAAGCGCCCCGCGCTGGCGGTGATGGCCTTGGGTGCCGGGTACGTGCGGGCGTAGTGGCGTGACTGGTGCCAGAGCATGGCCAGGTAGCCCGCCAGCCCCAGCAAAAGCAACAAACCTTCTGTTCGCCCCAGATGGCCGTTGGCGGCCAGCGCGTATACCAAGGCACTAGCCGCGATCATCAGCGGGATATCCAGGCGTACCAGCTGGCGCGATACCCGCAGCGGAATGATCAGCGCGGCCAGGCCCAGGATGACCAGCACGTTGAATATGTTGCTACCGATAACGCTGCCGACTGCAACGTCGGGAGCGCCTTGGTACGCGGCCTGCAGGCTGACGGTCAGTTGTGGGGCGGTGCTGCCGAATGCCACCAGGCTCAAGCCGATGATCAGTGGTCGCACGTGCAGGCGCTGCGCCAGGCGCAAGGCGGCGCGCACCAGCAGCTCGGCGCCGGCGATCAGCAGCAGCAGGGCGGTGCCCAGTTGCAGAAGGCTGAAGGTGGGCAGGGTGGCCAGGTCGAAAATGGTAGGGCTCCAGTCAGGTCAGTCGCTCAGACCTTGTACCCGGACGCGCGCCGTTCCGCTACGGATCATGCCGATTTTTTCTGCTGCAGCGCGTGACAGGTCGATCAGACGGCCACGGGTGTGTGGGCCACGGTCGTTGATGCGAACTACCACGCGGCGTTGGTTGGCAAGGTTGGTGACCAGCACGCGGCTGCCGAAGGGCAGGCTGCGGTGGGCGGCGGTCAGGCCATGCTGGTTGAAGGGTTCGCCGCTGGCAGTGCGTTTGCCGTGGTGGCGGGAGCCGTAATAGGACGCAGTGCCGGTCTTGTCGTAACCGCTGGGGTCGATGTCGTGGCTGGCGCAGCCGGCCAAGAGGGAGAAGAGGGCCAGGGTGCTGAGGGAACGTTTTAGCAAATTGGATGCTCCGAGGGCGAAGGGGGCCGCGTTGCGGCCCATCGCGGCTAAAGCCGCTCCTACAGGGTAGGGGTTGTAGGAGCGGCTTTAGCCGCGATCGAGGGCGAAGCCCTCGCCGCTTCTATTCAGCTCACCCTTCGAGCTTGGCCTTGAGCAATTGGTTCACTTGCCCCGGGTTGGCCTTGCCTTTGGAAGCCTTCATCGCCTGGCCGACGAAGAAGCCGAACATCTTACCGCGCTTGGCTTCATCTGCCGCGCGGTACTGTTCGACCTGCTCGGCATTGGCAGCCAGCACTTCATCGAGCATCTTGTCGATCGCACCGGTATCGGTGACCTGCTTGAGGCCTTTGCTCTCGATGATGCTGTCGGCGTCGCCTTCACCGGCGGCCATGGCTTCGAACACGGTCTTGGCGATTTTGCCGCTGATGGTGTTGTCGCGAATGCGCAGCAGCATGCCACCCAGCAACTCGGCGCTGACCGGAGACTGGTCGATCTCGATGCCCAGCTTGTTCAGCAGGCTGCCCAGCTCGACCATGACCCAGTTGGCGGCCAGCTTGGCGTCGCCACCAATCTTCACCACCTGTTCGAAGTAGTCCGCTTGCTCACGGCTGGAGGCCAGCACGTTGGCATCGTACGCCGACAGGCCGTACTGGCTCTGGAAGCGCTCGACCTTCTGCGGCGGCAGCTCTGGCAGGCCGGCGCGGACGGTTTCGAGGAAGCTGTCCTCGATCACCACCGGCAACAGGTCCGGGTCGGGGAAGTAACGGTAGTCGTTGGCTTCCTCTTTGCTGCGCATCGAGCGGGTTTCGTCTTTGTTCGGGTCGTACAGGCGGGTTTCCTGCACCACTTTGCCGCCGTCTTCGATCAGGTCGATCTGGCGCTGAATCTCGCTGTTGATCGCGCGCTCGATGAAGCGGAACGAGTTGACGTTCTTGATCTCGCAGCGCGTACCGAACTCGGCCTGGCCTTTCGGGCGGATCGACACGTTGCAGTCACAGCGCAGCGAGCCTTCGGCCATGTTGCCGTCACAGATGCCCAGGTAGCGCACCAGTGCGTGGATCGCCTTGACGTAGGCCACGGCTTCCTTGGCGCTGCGCATGTCCGGCTCGGAAACGATTTCCAGCAGCGGAGTGCCGGCGCGGTTCAGGTCGATGCCGGTGGAGCCGCTGAAGTCTTCGTGCAGGCTTTTGCCGGCGTCTTCTTCCAGGTGCGCACGGGTAACGCCGATACGTTTGATGGTGCCGTCTTCCAGGGCGATGTCCAGGTGGCCCTTGCCGACGATCGGCAGGTCCATCTGGCTGATCTGGTAGCCCTTGGGCAGGTCGGGGTAGAAGTAGTTCTTGCGCGCGAACACGTTGCGCTTGCCGATTTCGGCATCGATGGCCAGGCCGAACATGCAGGCCATGCGCACGGCTTCCTGGTTCAGCACCGGCAACACGCCGGGCATGCCCAGGTCAACCAGGCTGGCCTGGGTGTTCGGCTCGGAGCCGAAGGTGGTGGCGCTGCCGGAGAAAATCTTCGACTGGGTGGCCAGCTGGGTATGGATTTCCAGCCCGATCACAACTTCCCATTGCATGTGTGAATTCCTCAGAAGCCGTTGGGGGCGCGGGTGTGCCAGTCGGTGACTTGCTGGTAGCGGTGCGCGACGTTGAGCAGGCGGCCTTCCTGGAAGTACGGGGCCAGCAGTTGCACGCCCACCGGCAGGCCATCGACGAAGCCGGCTGGCATCGACAGGCCCGGCAGGCCCGCCAGGTTGGCGGTGATGGTGTAGACGTCTTCAAGGTAGGCGGCGACCGGGTCGCTGCTTTTGGCGCCGAGCTTCCAGGCCGGGTTTGGCGTGGTCGGGCCGAGGATCAGGTCAACATCGTTGAACGCGGCCATGAAGTCGTTCTTGATCAGGCGGCGGATCTGCTGGGCCTTCACGTAGTACGCGTCGTAGTAGCCGGCCGACAGGGCGTAGGTGCCTACCATGATGCGGCGCTGCACCTCGACCCCGAAGCCTTCGCCACGGGAGCGCTTGTACAGGTCGGTGAGGTCTTTCGGCTCTTCGCAACGGTAGCCGAAGCGTACGCCGTCGAAGCGCGACAGGTTGGAGGACGCTTCAGCCGGGGCGATCACGTAGTACGCCGGGATGGCGTGCTGCATGTTCGGCAGGCTGATTTCCTTGACCACCGCGCCGAGCTTTTCCAGCTCCTTGACGCTGGCTTGCACCAGTTCGGCAATGCGCGGGTCAAGGCCAGCACCGAAATACTCCTTCGGCAGGCCGATGCGCAGGCCTTGCAGAGAAGCATTGAGGTTGGCGCTGTAGTCCGGCACCGGTTCGTCGATGCTGGTGGAGTCCTTGGCATCGAAACCGGCCATGCCTTGCAGCAGCAGGGCGCAGTCCTCGGCGGTGCGGGCCAGCGGGCCGCCCTGATCGAGGCTGGAGGCGTAGGCGATCATGCCCCAGCGCGAAACGCGACCGTACGTCGGTTTCAGGCCGGTGAGGTTGGTCAGGGCAGCCGGCTGTCGGATCGAGCCGCCAGTGTCGGTGCCGGTGGTGACCGGCAACAGACGGGCGGCCACGGCGGCAGCCGAGCCACCGGACGAGCCGCCCGGGACGTGTTCGAGGTTCCACGGGTTTTTCACCGCGCCGTAGTGGCTGGACTCGTTGGCCGAGCCCATGGCGAACTCGTCCATGTTGGTTTTGCCCAGGGTGACCATGCCGGCTTCTGCCAGCTTGGCGACCACGGTGGCATCGTACGGCGCCTTGAAGTTGTCGAGCATCTTCGAGCCGCAGCTGGTGCGGATGCCGGTGGTGCAGAACAGGTCTTTATGGGCGATGGGCGCACCCAGCAGCGCGCCGGTTTCGCCAGCGGCGCGACGGGCGTCGGCGGCACGGGCCTGGCCCAGGGCCAGCTCCTCGGTGACGCTGATGAAGCTGTTGAGCTGCGGGTCGAGCTGCTGAATGCGCGCCAACAGGGCGCCAGTCAGCTCTTCGGAGGAAAACGACTTGTCGGCGAGTCCGCGGGCGATCTCGGCCAGGGTCAAATGATGCATGGCAGGCTCTATCCCTTACTCGATGACTTTGGGAACCAGGTACAGACCGCTTTCGGTCGACGGCGCGATGGCCTGGTAGGCCTCACGCTGGTTGCTTTCGGTGACCTGGTCGGGGCGCAGGCGCTGGCTGGCCTCCAACGGGTGGGCCAGTGGCTCGATGCCATTGGTGTCGACCGCTTGCATCTGGTCGACCAGGCCGAGAATGCTGTTCAGGGCATCGGTAATGCGTGGCAGCTCGCCTTCATTCAGGCCCAGGCGGGCCAGATGGGCGATCTTTTCCACGTCGCAGCGTTCAAGCGCCATGGGGATCTCCAGGGGGAAACAAAGTACGGAAAAGGGTCCGAGGTGAGGAACATGTCAGCATTTTGGCGGTCATACGGCCGCGATCAGCGGCTGGCATGCTCGGAAAAACGACCAATTTAACATATTGGCTCCTTGCCCAAAATCCCTGCCATTGTTAGAGTTTGCCGCACTTTTTTACCCACGCTTTCCCCAGGGTCACTTTCCCATGTTCAAGAAACTGCGTGGCATGTTTTCCAGCGATCTCTCCATCGACCTGGGTACTGCCAACACCCTTATTTACGTGCGTGAGCGCGGTATCGTCCTGAATGAGCCCTCGGTTGTTGCCATCCGTACCCATGGCAACCAGAAAAGCGTCGTCGCCGTCGGTACCGAAGCCAAACGCATGCTGGGCCGTACGCCTGGCAACATTGCTGCCATTCGTCCGATGAAGGACGGCGTCATCGCCGACTTCAGCGTTTGTGAAAAAATGTTGCAGTACTTCATCAACAAGGTTCACGAGAACAGCTTCCTGCAGCCCAGCCCACGTGTGCTGATCTGCGTGCCGTGCAAGTCGACCCAGGTAGAGCGCCGCGCCATTCGCGAGTCGGCCCTGGGCGCTGGCGCCCGTGAGGTGTTCCTGATCGAAGAGCCGATGGCAGCTGCCATCGGTGCCGGCCTGCCGGTTGAAGAGGCCCGTGGCTCGATGGTCGTCGACATCGGCGGCGGTACCACTGAAATCGCCCTGATCTCGCTGAACGGTGTGGTGTACGCCGAGTCCGTACGCGTTGGCGGCGACCGCTTCGACGAAGCCATCGTCACCTACGTGCGCCGTAACTACGGCAGCCTGATCGGCGAATCCACCGCCGAACGCATCAAGCAGGAAATCGGCACTGCCTACCCGGGCGGCGAAGTGCGCGAAGTGGATGTGCGTGGCCGCAACCTGGCTGAAGGCGTACCGCGTGCCTTCACCCTGAACTCCAACGAAGTGCTCGAAGCCCTGCAGGAGTCGCTGGCGACCATCGTTCAGGCAGTCAAGAGCGCTCTGGAACAGTCCCCGCCTGAGCTGGCTTCCGACATCGCCGAGCGTGGCCTGGTGCTGACCGGTGGTGGTGCGCTGCTGCGTGACCTCGACAAGCTGCTGGCTCAGGAAACCGGCCTGCCGGTAATCGTCGCCGAAGACCCGTTGACCTGCGTCGCCCGTGGCGGCGGTCGCGCCCTGGAGATGATGGACAAGCACGCGATGGACCTGCTTTCGAGCGAGTGATCCCGCGCTGCTTTCGAGCGCCCGGTTTACAGGTAGCACGCGCAGTGCTACCTGTATGCGCTGGGCTGGCGTCCGTTGGGGCGTCGTTTCCGTCAACCCGCAACCAGGCTGGTGCGTTGCCCCATGTTCAATGACCTCCTGAGTCGTCCACGAGGAACGGCCCATTAAACCGCTTTTCTCCAAAGGCCCTTCGCTGGGCGTTCGCCTGCTGGTACTGGTGGTGCTGTCGGTCGCGCTGATGGTGGTGGATGCGCGCTTCGACGTGCTCAAACCCGTGCGCAGCCAGATGGGCCTGGTGCTGATGGAGTCGTACTGGATCACCGATCTGCCGCAACGCATGTGGCAAGGCGTGGCCGGCCAGTTTGGCAGCCGCACCGAACTGATCGCGGAAAACGAAAAGCTCAAGACCGAGGCCCTGCTGCTGCAGGGGCGCCTGCAGAAGCTGGCCGCCCTGACAGAGCAGAACGTCCGCCTGCGAGAGCTGCTCAACTCCTCTGCTCTGGTCAACGAGAAGGTGGAAGTGGCCGAGTTGATTGGCGTAGATCCCAACCCGTTCACCCATCGCATCCTGATCAACAAGGGTGAGCGCGACGGTGTGTTCCTTGGCCAGCCGGTGCTTGATGCCCGTGGCCTGATGGGCCAGGTGGTCGAGCTGATGCCGTACACTTCGCGGGTGCTGCTGCTGACCGACACCACCCACAGCATCCCGGTACAGGTCAACCGCAACGGCCTGCGCGCCATCGCCAGCGGCACCGGCAACCCGGAGCGCCTGGAGCTGCGCCATGTGGCCGATACCGCCGACATCAAGGAAGGCGACCTGCTGGTGAGTTCCGGCATGGGACAGCGCTTCCCGGCCGGTTACCCGGTGGCCACGGTCAACGAAGTGATTCACGATTCCGGCCAGCCATTCGCCATCGTGCGGGCGATCCCGACAGCGGCGCTCAACCGCAGTCGTTACATGCTACTGGTGTTCAGCGACCGCCGTACGCCTGAACAGCGGGCGACCGATGCCGCCATCGCCCAGGAAGAAGCTGACCGTAAAGGTGGCGTCAGCCCGGTTCCGCCTGCTGCCAACAGTGAGCATGCTGCGCCCACCGGCGCGCCGGCAGCCGTCACACCGGCACCTGCTACACCGGCAGCGCCTGCTGCAGCCCCGGCTGGTGCACCGGCCACCCCCGCTCAAGCACCGGCGCCTGCGGCGTCGGCCCAGCCACGGAGAGAATGATGGCCAAGTCGCGCCGCAACCACGGTTGGGTCATCTGGCTGACATTCGCCATCGGCCTGTTGCTCAGCGTTTCGCCAATGCCCCAGTTCCTGGAGGTGTTCCGCCCCATGTGGCTGGCGATGCTGGTGTCGTTCTGGACCCTCAACGTGCCGGCCAAGGTCGGCATGACCACCGCCTTCATTCTAGGCTTGGCTGAAGATGTGCTGTACGGCACGCTGCTGGGGCAGAACGCGCTTATCCTTACGCTGATCACCTTCCTGGTGCTGTCCCTGCAGCAGCGACTGCGCATGTTCCCCATGTGGCAGCAGAGCCTGGTGATTCTGGTCATCTTCGGCATTGCCCAGCTGGTTCAGCTCTGGCTCAGCGCGCTTACCGGCAATCGCCTGCCAACCCTGGCGCTGGTCTGGTCGGCGGTGATCAGTGCGTTGTTGTGGCCCTGGATCAGCTTCGCCCTGCGCGACCTGCGTCGGCGCCTGCATATCAACTGACGGCGCTGCCGCAACTGACAGGGAGATGTCTGCATGAACCCGCTCTACCTCGCCTCCGGCTCCCCTCGCCGTCGTGAACTGCTGAGCCAGATTGGCGTGCCGTTCACCGTTACCACTGCTCCTATCGACGAAACCCCGCTGCCTGGCGAAACCGCCGAGGCCTATGTAGAGCGCCTGGCGCGCGCCAAGGCCGAAGCAGGCCTGGCCACCCTCACTGGTCCGGCCACGGTATTGGGGAGTGATACGGCGGTAGTGCTCGATGGTCGAATTCTCGGTAAACCCGAAAGCCGCGAACATGCTTTGGCCATGCTGGCAGATCTGTCCGGGCGCGAACACCAGGTACTGACGGCCGTTGCAGTGAGCGACGGCCAGCGTTGCGAAAGCCTGTGCATTGCCAGCAGCGTGCGCTTTCGCGTCATCGGCAGCGCAGAAGCCGAGCGCTACTGGGCCAGTGGTGAGCCTGCCGACAAGGCCGGCGGCTATGCCATCCAGGGGTTGGGCGCCGTTTTCGTTACAGGCCTGCAGGGCAGCTATTCGGCGGTGGTCGGCCTGCCTTTGAGTGAAACAGCCGATATGCTCGCCCGCTTTGGTATTGCCTGCTGGCAGATACCGGCACTTTTGCCAGAGGTAACAAACCAGCGGTAGCCAGCTGTGCACACGCGATCCATCATTACCCAAGACCTTTGACGAGACCCTGCCATGAGTGAAGAGATCCTGATCAACATCACCCCGATGGAATCGCGCGTGGCGGTGGTGGAAAACGGGGTGCTGCAGGAAGTGCACGTCGAGCGCACCCAGCGGCGCGGTATCGTCGGCAATATCTACAAAGGCAAGGTGGTGCGTGTGCTACCGGGCATGCAGGCTGCATTCGTCGACATCGGCCTGGAGCGCGCCGCGTTCATCCATGCGTCGGAAATCTCCCAGCGTGAAGGTTCGGCAGTCGAAAGCATCACCGCGCTTGTGCATGAAGGCCAGGCCCTTGTCGTGCAAGTGACCAAGGACCCGATCGGTACCAAGGGCGCGCGCCTGACTACCCAACTGTCCATCCCTTCGCGCTACCTCGTGTACATGCCGCGCAGCAGCCACGTGGGTATTTCGCTGAAGATCGAAGACGAAGCCGAGCGTGACCGTTTGAAAAAGCTGGTCAGCGACTGCATGGACAGCGAGAACATCAAGGATGCCGGTGGCTTCATCCTGCGCACCGCTGCCGAGGGCGCACGGCCGGAAGAAATCCTGCAGGACATCCGTTACCTGCGCCGCCTGTGGGAGCAGATCGGCAGCCAGATCCAGACCTGTGGCGCGCCTACGGTCATTTACGAAGACCTGGGCCTGGCCCTGCGAACCCTGCGCGACCTGGTCAACCCGAAGATCGAGAAAATTCGCATCGACTCGCGGGAAACCTTCCAGAAGACCACGCAATTCGTCGCCGAGCTGATGCCGGAGATCGCCGACCGCCTCGAACACTACCCCGGCGAACGGCCAATCTTCGACCTGTATGGCGTCGAAGACGAAATCCAGCGCGCGCTTGAGCGCAAGGTGCCGCTGAAGTCCGGTGGCTATCTGGTGGTCGACCCGGCCGAAGCGATGACCACCATCGACGTCAACACCGGTGCCTTCGTCGGCCACCGCAACCTTGAAGAAACCATTTTCAAGACCAACCTCGAGGCGGCAACGGCCATCGCCCGGCAGCTACGCCTGCGTAACATCGGCGGGATCATCATCATCGACTTCATCGACATGGAGGACGAGGAGCATCAACGCCAGGTGTTGCGCACGCTTGAGAAGCAACTTGAGCGGGATCACGCGAAGACCAACATCATCGGCATTACCGAGCTGGGCCTTGTGCAGATGACCCGCAAGCGCACCCGCGAGAGCCTTGAGCAGGTGTTGTGCGAGCCATGCCTTGCCTGCCAGGGCCGCGGTAAATTGAAAACCCCGGAAACCATTTGCTACGAAATTTTCCGCGAAATCCTCCGCGAGGCCCGGGCCTACCAGGCGGAAGGTTACCGTGTGCTGGCCAACCAGAAAGTGGTCGACCGCCTGCTGGATGAAGAGTCCGGCAACGTGGCCGAGCTGGAGGCGTTCATCGGTAGAACCATTCGCTTCCAGGTCGAGTCGATGTATTCGCAGGAACAATATGACGTGGTGCTGCTCTGAGTGCTTCTGATTCGCCCCGCCTGATCGCCCGACTGGCAAAACCAGCGCCACGGGCCATCATGGATAGACTAACCGGAGGGCCATGGCCATGGGACGTCTGAGCCGCGTTCTTGTTGCCCTGACCCGATGGGGGCTGGGCATCTGTGCCCTGTTGGCAGTGCTTGTGGCGTTGTATGTGAGCCTGGGCCGCGAGCTGGTGCCGTTGGTGGCCGAGTACCGCGCAGACGTGGAAAGCAAAGCCGAACAGGCTCTTGGCCTGCCTGTGCACGTGGGCGCACTGGAGGGACGCTGGAGTGGTTTGGCCCCGGTGCTGCGCGTTCGCGACCTGCAACTGGGCGAAGGTGCTTCGGCGCTGCGTCTGGATGACGTCAAACTGGTGCCAGACCTGTGGGCCAGCCTCACCTCCCGCGAAGTGCGCCTGGCTCATATCCAGTTGGGTGGCCTGCAGCTGATACTGCGTGAAGACGAACAGGGCGGCTGGGCGCTTGAAGGGCTGCCGAAAAAGGACGATGCGCCGCTCGACCCGGCAGATGTGCTGCAGCGCTTGCGCCAACTCGGGCGCATTGATGTGTTCGACAGCCAGGTCACACTGCAACCCTGGCAGCGTGATCCCCTGACCCTTACCTACGTCAGTGCCGGCCTGCAAGCCGGTGCATCGCGTCAGGCGTTGGACCTGCGCGCCACGTTGCCCGACGGCCAGCCACTGGCGGCCAACCTGCGCAGCCGTGCAACGGCCAAAGCCTGGCGCGACGGCGAGGTCGAAGGCTACCTGAGCCTGCCCCAGAGCGATTGGGCTCGCTGGCTGCCACCGAGGCTGCTTGGGCAGTGGCAAGCGCAGGCGCTGCGTGCCGGCGGCGAATTCTGGCTTGACTGGCGCAAGGGGCAACTGCAACAGGCCGTGGTGCGGCTCAATGCGCCCCAGTTGAGCGGTGCCTATACCGGGCGCAAGGTCGTGAGCCTCGAAAACCTGGCCGTGTCAGCCTGGTTCCAGCGCCGGGAGCGGGGCTTCGATGTGGTGGTCGATTCGCTGGCCGCGAGCATCGGCAAAGCCCGTTGGGAGTCGCATCTGCAGGTCAATCAACGCGCTGCGGATGACCCGGCTGCCGAACATTGGCAGGTTCAGGCGGATCGCTTCGATCTGACTCCGTTGACACCGTTGATTCAGTCGCTGGCGCCCTTGCCGGACAAGCTCATGGCGGTTGTCGATGGCCTGAGTGTCACCGGTGCGCTGCGCAATGTACGCATGGATATCCGCCCGAAAGCCCAGGGCAATGAACGGCTGCAGTTTGCCGCCAACCTGGAGAAAGTCGGCTTCGATGCTTACCACGGGGCCCCGGCGGCGGGTAACGTCAGCGGCAGCATCAGTGGCGACCTCGGGCATGGCGAGCTGCGTCTGGATACCGATGCGTTCATGCTGCATTTGTACCCGATCTTCGCCAAACCCTGGCATTACCTGAAGGCCAATGCCCGCCTTACCTATGCGCTCGATCAAGACGGCTTCACCCTGATCGCGCCCTACCTGAAAGTGCTGGGCGAGGAGGGCAAGATTGCCGGCGACTTCCTGATTCGCCTGCTGTTCAAGGAAGGTGCTGAAAGCTACATGGACCTTCGCGTGGGCATGACCGAGGGTGACGGCCGCTACACCGCGAAGTACCTGCCCGAGGTGCTCAGCCCGGCGCTCGACGAATGGTTGCGCAGTGCCATCGTCAAAGGCAACGTCGACCAAGGGTATTTCCAGTATCAGGGTTCGCTGAACCATGGCGCCACGCCCGAGTCGCGCAGCATCAGCCTGTTCTTCAAGGTGCGCGATGCAGCGTTGGACTTCCAGCCAGGCTGGCCGCAGGTGCAGCACGTTGACGGCGATGTGTTCATCGAGGACAGCGGTGTGCGCATCAAGGCCAGCAAGGGGTTGTTGCTCGACACCCAGGTCAGCGATGTCAGTGTCGACATACCGCATGTGGACGCTGGCCAGAACAGCCACCTTTACCTGGACGGGGATTTCGACGGCAGCCTGGGGGACGGGCTGAAGATCCTCAAGGAAGCGCCAATCGGTACTGGTGAGATCTTTGCAGGCTGGGAAGGCGAGGGGCCGCTCAAGGGCAAGGTCAAGCTCGATATCCCTCTGGCGCATGGCCAGCGGCCGAAGGTACAGGTGGACTTTGCCACCCGTGACGCCCGCTTGAAGGTCGCACCGCCCAGCCTCGAACTCAGCCGCCTGAAAGGCGATTTCAGTTTTGATTTCGACAAGGGCCTGAGCGGCAAGGACATTGCCCTGCAAGCATTTGGCAAACCGGTGACTGCGCAGATTACCGCCGAAGGTCAGGCCGGGCAGATGCAGACCCGCATCAATGCCAATGGCCAGGTTAGCCTCAAGTCACTGACCGACTGGCTGCAGTTCAAGCAGGCTTTGCCGGCAACAGGGGAATTGCCGTACCAGTTGCAGGTCAACCTGGGCAGCCGGGATAACAGCCTGAGCGTCAATTCCTCACTGAAAGGCCTCACCATCGATTTGCCAGCACCGTTTGGCAAAGCCGCAACCGACACGCGAGACAGCCGCTTCAGCATGAACCTGCAAGGCTCGGAGCGGCGTTTTGATGCGGCTTATGACAGCCTCGCCCAGTTTGCCTACGCGGCGCCCTCTGACAAGCTGGCGCAAGGCCGTGGTGAGCTGCTGCTTGGTAGCGGCACTGCTCAAGTACCGACTGGCCAGGGTTTGCGTGTTCGTGGCCGGCTGGAGAGCCTCGACCTGGCGCCATGGCAGGAGAAGATGGCCAGCTTGGCCGGCGATGACCCGGGCGGTAGCGCCCGCCAGAACCTGCAAAGCGTCGACCTGAGTATCGGCCAGCTAAAGGCCTTCGGCATGGACCTGAACCAGGCGGTTGTGCGCCTTGCACGCGGTGGCCCGGCCTGGGACCTGCGCCTGGACAGCAAGGAAGTCATCGGCAATGCCCGTGTACCGGATGCCAAGGCCACGCCCATGACCGTGCGCCTGCAAACCCTGCGCCTGCCGCCAGCCGACCCGGCCCAGGCTCAGGCCGAGGAAGGCCCCGACCCGCTGGTGTCGTTCGACCCGCGCAAAGTCCCGGCGCTGGACCTGAACATCGACAAGCTTTACCGCGGTGACGACCTGTTCGGCAGTGCGGCCATCAAGCTGCGCCCAAATGCCCGTGGCGTGTCGGCGCAGGATATCGACCTCGACTTCAAAGGCCTGCACATTGACGGCAGCGGCGGTTGGGAAGGTGATGTCGGCGCTACCAGCAGTTGGTACAAGGGCCGCCTGGACGGCAAGAACCTCGCCGACGTGCTCAAGGCCTGGGGCTTTGCGCCCACCGTGACCAGCCGCGATTTCCGCCTGGACGTGGACGGGCGTTGGCCTGGCTCGCCTGCCTGGGTGGGGCTCAAGCGTTTTTCGGGGAGCATGGATGCGGCGCTGCGCTCCGGCCAGTTCGTCGAAGTGGAAGGCAGTGCCCAGGCTTTGCGGGTGTTCGGCCTGCTTAACTTCAACTCCATCGGTCGACGCCTGCGGCTGGATTTCTCCGACCTGTTTGACAAGGGCCTGGCCTATGACCGGGTCAAGGGCCTGCTGGTGGCCAGCGACGGGGTATACGTGACCCGCGAGCCGATTACGGTGACCGGGCCATCCAGCAACTTCGAGCTCGACGGCACGCTGGACATGGTGCGTGACAGCGTCAATGCCAACCTGCAGGTGAGTTTGCCGGTGACCAACAACCTGCCGTTGGCGGCGTTGATTGTCGGGGCGCCGGCGGTTGGCGGGGCGCTGTTCCTGGTCGATCGCCTGATCGGTGACCGTGTCTCGCGCTTTGCCAGTGTTCACTATCGTGTCGAAGGGCCGTGGAAAGAGCCTAGAATCACCTTTGTGAAACCTTTCAATAAATGAGACCGGGAGTCGCCATGAAGGCAGCGGTGATCCAGATGGTCAGCCAGGACGACGTGCTGGCCAACCTGCAGCGGGCAGGGGCCCTGCTGGAACAGGCGGCAATGGGCGGTGCTCGGCTGGCCGTGCTGCCCGAGAACTTCGCGGCGATGGGCCGTAAAGACGCTGCGGCCATCGGCCGGGCCGAAGCGTTGGGCGAAGGCCCGATCCTGCCATGGTTGAAACGCACGGCGCGCGACCTCAAGTTATGGATCGTGGCTGGTACCTTGCCGCTGCCACCGACCGGCCAGCCTGACGCCAAGGCCCATGCCTGCTCGCTGTTGGTCGATGAGCACGGAGAGGTAGCGGCGCGTTACGACAAGCTGCACCTGTTCGATGTGGATGTGGCGGACAACCGCGGGCGTTATCGCGAGTCTGACGATTATGCCCATGGCGCTCAGGTGGTGGTGGCCGATACCCCGGTAGGGCGCTTGGGGCTCAGCGTGTGTTACGACTTGCGCTTCCCCGAGCTGTACAGCGCGCTGCGCAGTGCGGGCGCCGAGCTGATTACGGCACCGGCTGCGTTTACTGCGGTCACAGGGGCAGCGCACTGGGAAGTGCTGATTCGCGCCCGGGCTATCGAAACCCAGTGCTATGTGCTGGCGGCGGCGCAGGGCGGCATTCACCCTGGCCCGCGGGAAACCCACGGGCATGCGGCGATCGTCGACCCTTGGGGGCGGGTTGTTGCAGAACAGGCGCGAGGCGAAGCAGTACTGCTGGCTGAGCGCGACATTGAAGAACAAGCGTCCATCCGGGCGCGTATGCCGGTGGCTTTGCACCGGCGCTTTTTCTCGCAGGACGCATTGCGGCCTGCGTACACCTCGGAGTGACTATGAGCCAGATGTTATCCACCGTCAGCGACCAGCTCCTGGCCCCGGGCGGGCTGAGCCTGGACAGCCTGCAGGCAGTGCTGGGCGAGCTGGCCGGCCCCGGCATCGACGCCGCCGACCTGTACTTCCAGGGCCAAATCTCGGAAACCTGGGCGCTGGAGGACGGCATCGTCAAGGAAGGCAGTTTCAACCTTGATCAGGGTGTTGGCGTGCGTGCGCAATCGGGTGAAAAAACCGGTTTCGCTTACAGCAATGCCATCAACCTGGAGGCACTGACCTCCGCGGCACGTGCTGCCCGCTCGATTTCCCGTGCTGGCCAGAACGGCAAGGTACAGGCCTTCCGCAGCCAGGATGTCACGGCACTTTACGCACCGGATAATCCGCTTGAAGTGCTCAGCCGCGCCGAAAAGGTCGATTTGCTCAAGCGCGTCGATGCCGCCACACGTGCCCTGGATCCGCGTATTCAGCAGGTCAGCGTAAGCATGGCAGGTGTCTGGGAGCGCATCCTTATCGCCGCGGCTGATGGCAGCCTGGCAGCCGATGTGCGCCCGCTGGTGCGTTTCAATGTGAGTGTGATTGTTGAACAGAACGGCCGCCGCGAGCGTGGCGGGCAGGGCGGTGGTGGGCGTACCGACTATCGCTTCTTCACCGAAGACCGGGTGATGGGCTACGCACGCGAAGCCCTGCGCCAGGCGCTGGTGAACCTGGAGGCGGTTCCGGCACCTGCAGGCACCCTGCCGGTAGTGTTGGGTTCCGGCTGGTCGGGTGTGCTGTTGCACGAAGCCGTGGGCCATGGCCTTGAAGGCGACTTCAACCGCAAGGGCAGTTCGGCCTTCAGTGGCCGGATCGGCGAGAAAGTAGCCTCGAGCCTCTGCACCATCGTCGACGATGGCACCCTCGAAGGCCGCCGCGGTTCGCTGAGCGTCGATGACGAGGGCACCCCGACCGAGTGCACCACGCTGATCGAGAATGGCGTGCTCAAAGGCTATATGCAGGACAAGCTCAATGCACGGCTGATGGGCATGGCGGTAACCGGTAACGGGCGGCGAGAGTCCTACGCGCACCTGCCGATGCCACGCATGACCAACACCTACATGCGTGCCGGCGAAAGCGACCCGCAGGAAATCATCGCTTCGGTGAAGAAAGGTATTTACTGCGCCAATCTCGGCGGTGGGCAAGTGGACATCACCAGTGGCAAGTTCGTGTTTTCGACGAGCGAGGCTTACCTGATTGAAGACGGCAAGATTACTGCGCCTGTGAAGGGCGCGACACTGATCGGCAACGGGCCTGAGGCCATGAGCCGGGTTTCGATGGTCGGTAACGACCTGGCGCTGGACAGTGGCGTGGGGACGTGTGGCAAGGATGGGCAATCGGTGCCGGTGGGGGTTGGGCAGCCGACGCTGAAGCTGGACGCGATTACCGTGGGCGGCACGGGCGCGTGATCACGGGGGTTGCCTGTGGGAGCGGCCTTGTGTCGTGAAAGGGCTGCACAGCAGCCCCCCGAAAGTTCAGCGCAACCCGCGCTGAAGCTCGTCCAGATCACGGATGTACTTGAAGACCTTGCGCGCAGCGGCCGGCGGTTTGTTCCGCGCTTTTTCGTGCTGAGCATGACGGATCAGCGAGCGCAGTTGCTGGCGATCGGTATCGGGATACTCGTTGACGAAGCGTTCAAGGTCTTCGTCATTCCCGTCGATCAGTCGGTCGCGCCAACGTTCCAGGTTGTGGAAACGCTCGTTGTACTGGCGGCTGGAGCTGTCGATCTGCTCGAGCACGGCGTGGATGGCGTCCAGGTCCTGGTCGCGCATCAGCTTGCCGACAAACGACATGTGGCGTTTGCGGGCACCGTGAGCGGTGTGCTTGGAAGCGTCGGCCAAGGCTTTGCGCAGTTCGTCGGTCAACGGCAGGCGCGCCAGGGTATCGGCCTTGACTGTGGTCAGGCGCTCGCCGAGTTCGACCAGCGCATGCAGTTCGCGCTTGATCTGGGTTTTGCTTTTTTCGCCGTCGAAGGCGTCGTCGTATGAATCAACCATGGTGGCAGTCCGCTAGAAATCGCCGCCATGATAACCAGTCGGGGGCCGCTTGTCCGGCCCGGTCGTAGAATGACCCCAAGCCGTACGCAGAATTTGAGTGGAGAAAACCATGAGTGCAGTCCAGAGCGTAGGCCCGAAAGACCTGCCAGCGTTGCAGGAGCAGGTCGAAGCGATCATTGCCGAGGCGCGCCGGCAGGGTGCCAGTGCCTGTGAAGTGGCGGTGTCGCTGGAGCAGGGGCTGTCCACCACGGTGCGCCAGCGAGAGGTTGAAACGGTCGAGTTCAATCGCGACCAGGGCTTTGGCATTACCCTCTATGCAGGCCAGCGCAAGGGCTCAGCCAGCACGTCGGCCAGCGGGCCGGATGCTATCCGTGAAACGGTTGCTGCTGCCTTGGCCATTGCAAAACATACGTCCGAGGATGAGTGTTCTGGCTTGGCCGATGCTGCGCTGATGGCGCGCGATATCCCGGACCTGGACCTCTATCATGACTGGGATATCGAGCCCGAGAGGGCCATTGAGCTGGCGCTCACCTGTGAAGCGGCGGCATTCGATGCCGACAAGCGCATTCTCAACGCCGATGGCACCACGTTGAATACTCATCAGGGTTGCCGGGTGTACGGCAATAGCCATGGTTTCATCGGCGGTTACGCGTCGACCCGCCACAGCCTGAGCTGTGTGATGATCGCCGAAGGTGACGGGCAGATGCAGCGTGACTACTGGTATGACGTGAACCGTCAGGGCAACCTGCTGGCCGACCCGCGCAGTATTGGCGTGCGTGCCGCACAGCGTGCTGCCAGCCGGCTGGGTGCGCGCCCGGTGCCGACTTGCGAGGTGCCAGTGCTGTTTTCTGCCGAGTTGGCTGGTGGCCTGTTCGGCAGCTTCCTGTCGGCAATTTCCGGGGGCAACCTTTACCGAAAGTCGTCGTTCCTGGATGGCGCGATCGGTCAGCGCTTGTTCCCAAGCTGGCTGACGCTCGACGAGCGCCCGCATATCCCTCGCGCCTTGGGCAGTGCCGCGTTCGACGGCGACGGCCTTGCGACTTATGCGAAGCCGTTCGTCGATAAGGGCGAGCTCGTGTCCTACCTGCTGGGTACGTATTCCGGCCGCAAACTGGGCTTGCCCAGCACGGCGAACTCCGGTGGCGTGCACAACCTGTATGTCACCCATGGTGTGGAAGACCAGGCTGCACTGATCCGCCGCATGGGGCGTGGTTTGCTGGTCACCGAGCTGATGGGCCATGGCCTTAACATGGTGACGGGTGATTATTCGCGCGGTGCGGCGGGCTTTTGGGTCGAGAATGGCGAGATCCAACACGCTGTGCAGGAAGTAACCATTGCCGGCAATATGAAGGACATGTTCCAACAGATTGTGGCGATTGGCAGCGATCTTGAAACTCGCAGCAATATCCATACGGGGTCGGTGTTGATCGAGCGGATGACCGTTGCAGGCAGTTGATGTGTTGCCTTCAGAAGCATGATCCAAAAGAACCCGGCCAGCGTGCCGGGTTTTTTCTTTCGTCACATCCCTCTTGAAGTGATTCTGTTTATCACTTAATAATGAATATCATTATCCAGTAACCCGGCGATGATGTTCATGAAACCTGTCCTGCGCGAACTGCCCTACCTGGAGAACTGGCGTTGGCTCAGCCGCCGCATCCGCTGTGCGCTCGAACCTGATGAGCCACGCCTGATCGAGCACTACCTTGCCGAAGGCCGCTACCTGGTGTGCTGCACCGAAACCTCGCCATGGACGGTGGCGCTGACGTCGTTCCGCCTGCTGCTGGATACCGCCAGCGACCGTATGCTGCCATGGCATTGGCGCTGCCTGTGCCTGGACCAGGCTTGGCGCCCACTGCTCGACATGCGCAACCTCGATCGCCACGAACAGAACGAGCGCTGGCAGCCGTACGCCCTGCAATTGGCCAACTGCCGGTTGCTGCCATCCATTTCCCCCGATGAACTGATGCAAGGATTTGAAGATGAGTGATACCCGTATCGAGCGTGACAGCATGGGCGAACTGCAGGTGCCGGCCCAGGCCCTGTACGGCGCTCAGACCCAGCGCGCGGTAGACAACTTCCCGATCAGCGGCCAGCGCATGCCGGCCCAGTTCATCCGTGCCTTGCTGCTGGCCAAAGCTGCGGCCGCCAAGGCCAACATCGAACTGGAGCAGATCACGACGGGGCAGGGGCAGGCCATCGTCAAGGCGGTCGAGCAATTGCTGGCTGAGAATTTCATCCAGC
Source organism: Pseudomonas sp. PSKL.D1 (assembly GCF_028898945.1). Taxonomy (NCBI): domain Bacteria; kingdom Pseudomonadati; phylum Pseudomonadota; class Gammaproteobacteria; order Pseudomonadales; family Pseudomonadaceae; genus Pseudomonas; species Pseudomonas sp. PSKL.D1. The sequence goes on along the minus strand of NZ_CP118607.1, from coordinate 4,787,893 downwards.
ACTTCCCGGTGGATGTGTTCCAGACAGGTTCCGGCACCAGCTCCAACATGAACGCCAACGAGGTCATCGCCACCCTCGCCAGCCGTGTGCTGGGCGAAGCCGTTAATGCCAACGACCACGTCAACTGTGGCCAGAGCAGCAACGACATCATCCCGACCACCATCCACGTCAGTGCCGCACTGGCGCTGCATGAGCAACTGTTGCCAGCTTTGGCCCACCTGACTCAGGTGATTGAAGCCAAATCGGCCCAGGTTCATCAATACGTGAAAACCGGCCGCACCCACCTGATGGATGCCATGCCAGTGCGCATGAGCCAGGTGCTGGACGGCTGGGCGGCGCAGGTCAAGGGTGCCAAGGCGCACATCGAAGCGACCCTGCCAAGCTTGCAAGCATTGGCGCAGGGTGGCACCGCCGTGGGTACAGGGATCAACGCCCACCCGAAATTCGCCGCCGGTTTCGCCCGCCAGCTGAGCAGCCTGACCCAGGTCGAATTCACCCCGGGGCAGAACCTGTTCGCCCTGATTGGCTCGCAAGACACCGCAGTGGCATTGTCCGGTCAGCTCAAGACCACCGCCGTGGCCCTGATGAAGATCGCCAATGACCTGCGCTGGATGAACTCCGGCCCGCTGGCAGGGCTGGGTGAAATCGAGCTGCAGGGCCTGCAGCCAGGCTCGTCGATCATGCCAGGCAAGGTTAACCCGGTGATCCCGGAGGCCACCGCCATGGTAGCAGCCCAGGTGATTGGCAACGACGCGACCATCGCCGTGGCCGGGCAGTCGGGCAACTTCGAGCTGAACGTGATGCTGCCGGTGATCGCCCGCAACCTGCTGGAAAGTATCGAACTGATGGCCAATGTCAGCCGCCTGCTGGCCGACAAAGCCATCGCAACCTTCAAGGTCAACGAAAGCAAGCTCAAGGAAGCCCTGGCGCGCAACCCGATTCTGGTGACGGCGCTGAACCCGATCATCGGCTACCTCAAGGCTGCCGAGATTGCCAAAACCGCCTACAAGCAGGGCCGCCCGATCATTGACGTGGCGCTGGAGCACACCGACCTGTCGCGTGACCAGCTCGAAGCGCTGCTGGACCCTGAAAAACTCACCGCTGGCGGTATCTGACGTAACGTCAGCGCCCAGGAGAAAACGTCATGCAGCACTGGAGACGCACCACGGAGTTGGCCAACCGCCTGTTCGACCAAGGCGAGCTGGTCGATGCCCGGGAACACTACCTGCAAGCCCTGGCCCTGGCCCAGGTGCTGTTCGAGCGCTGGCATGACGTGGATGAAGCGGTGGCAGCCTTGGTCATCGCCCATCACAACCTGGCTGATTTGCACCTGCGCCTGAACCAGCCGCACGAGAGCGCGGATTACCTGTGCGCTGCTCACCAGCGGCTGCTTCAGGCCAGCCAGGAAGCCCGTTTGCCACAGGCGCTGCGTGATGCCGCGCTACGGCACAGCGGGCGCACCTACACCGAATTGCTGAGCTTCATCGCCGAGTATGGCCAGTACCCACGTACTGAGCGCCTGCTCAACCGCCACAGCCCCGAGGCCAGCGAGCTCGCTGCCCAACCGGATGCGGCGCCCCGAAACCAAGCCTACGGAATCCATTGATATGCCCCATACCTTGCCCGCGTTGCCTTATGCCTACGATGCGCTGGAACCGCACATCGATGCACAGACCATGGAAATTCACCACACCAAGCACCACCAGACCTACGTCAACGGCTTGAATGCAGCTGTCGAAGGTACCGAGTGGGCCGAGTGGCCGGTTGAGAAACTGGTGGGTGCGGTCAAGCAACTCCCGGAAAACCTGCGCGGCCCGGTGACCAATCATGGCGGTGGCCACGCCAACCACTCGCTGTTCTGGAAGGTCATGTCGCCTCAGGGCGGCGGCCAGGCGCAAGGCCAGGTGGGTAAGGCCATCGAAGCCGAGCTGGGTGGTTTCGAGGCGTTCAAGGACGCCTTCACCAAAGCTGCACTGACCCGCTTCGGCAGCGGTTGGGCATGGCTCAGCGTCACCCCGCAGAAAAAGCTGGTGGTGGAAAGCAGCGGCAACCAAGACAGCCCGTTGATGCACGGCAACACGCCGATCCTCGGCCTGGACGTATGGGAGCATGCCTACTACCTCAAGTACCAGAACCGCCGCCCGGAATACATCGGCGCCTTCTACAACGTCATTGACTGGGCGGAAGTGGAACGTCGTTACCTCGAAGCCCTGAAGTGAGTCGAACCGGTATGCGCTCTGAGGTAATGTCTGTCGGCAGTGTGCGCCTGTTCCGCATGGCGATCGGGACGCTGCTGCTGTTGGTGGGCACGGCATTGCTGGTAGCGCGGGGCATCGCCTGGCTGGACCTGGAGCCGCGCATGTTGCGCGCTCTGGAGGGTGGTGCGCTGTGCGCGCTGGGAACGGCGCTGGGCGCAGTACCGGTGCTGGTGATTCGTAACATGCCGGTGGCCTTGGCCGATACCTTGCTGGGCTTCGGCGCCGGCGTCATGTTGGCGGCCACCGCATTCTCGCTGATCATTCCAGGGTTGGACGCTGCCCAAGCCATTGGCTTCAGCCAATGGGGCGCGGGCGGCCTGATCAGCTTTGGTTTGCTGTTTGGCGCCTTGTGCCTGTTTGTTGTAGACCTGAAAGTCTCGGGTGCATCCCCTGAAGCCTTGGTCGGAAGTGAACACCAGCCAGTGATTGCCGCACGCATCTGGCTGTTCGTGATTGCCATCATCGCCCACAACATTCCCGAAGGCATGGCGATAGGCGTTTCGGCCGGTGGCGGCATGCCGGATGCCGACAGCCTGGCAATGGGCATTGCCTTGCAGGATGTGCCTGAAGGGCTGGTGATTGCCCTGGTGTTGGCAGGGGCGGGCATGCCACGGTTCAAGGCGTTTTTGATCGGGGCTGCCTCAGGCTTGGTCGAACCGCTGGCAGCGGTGGTGTGTGCCTGGCTGGTGAACGTCGCCGAGTTGCTGTTGCCGTTGGGCCTTGCCTGTGCGGCGGGGGCAATGCTGTTGGTGGTGACTCAGGAAATCATTCCCGAATCCCGTAGCAATGGCCATCACCGGCTGGCCAGCTTGGGGCTGTGTATCGGGTTCTGCTTGATGATGGTGATGGATACGGCGATGTCTTGAGTTGGGACTCGTCGGCGGATTGGTTGAAAAAGAGCGCCGCTTACGCGCCGCATCGCGGATGAATCCGCTCCTACAGGCATCGCCATCCCCTTGTAGGAGCGGATTCATCCGCGATGCGGCGCGTAAGCGGCGCTCGATCTCACAGGCGATGCAAATGCCGTGGCGGCCCCGGGCGATCTACTCGCCTTCGTCGAAGAAGTTGTTGATCAGCGCCACCAACGCTTCCAATGCATCGTTATCCTGCTCACCCTCGGTATGCAGATGCACCTGCGTACCTTTACCAGCCGCCAACATCATCACCGCCATGATGCTTTTGCCGTCCACCAGCTTGTCTGGCGCCCGGCCAACGCGGACCTGGCAGGGATACTTCCCGGCCACGCCGACAAACTTGGCTGCCGCCCGGGCATGCAGCCCCAGCTTGTTGATGATGGTGATTTCGCGGGCGGGCATCGTGGTGCGGATCCTGTGGGCTAGAGGTCGCGGTGGCGGACCTGGACGTTTTTCAAAGTCTGTTGCAGAAGTTGGCCGAGGCGTTCAGTGATGTACACCGAGCGATGGTGGCCGCCGGTGCAGCCAATGGCGATGGTGACATAGGCGCGGTTACTGGCTGCAAAGCGTGGTAGCCATTTGACCAGGTAGCTCGATATGTCGTTGAACATTTCTTCGACGTCCGGTTGCGCGGCCAGGTAGTCGATAACCGGCTGTTCAAGGCCGGAATGCTCACGCAGCTCCGGTTTCCAGTACGGGTTAGGCAGGCAGCGCACATCAAACACCAGGTCGGCATCGACCGGCATCCCGCGCTTGAAACCAAACGATTCCACCAGAAACGCTGTGCCTGGCTCGGGTTGATTGAGCAGCCGCAGCTTGATCGAATCGCGCAGTTGATACAGGTTGAGCCGAGTCGTGTCGATCTTCAGGTCGGCAAGGTCGGCAATCGGCCCCAATAGTTCTGTTTCCACGCGGATCGCTTCGGCCAGCGAGCGGTCGGCGTTGGTCAGGGGATGGCGCCGGCGGGTTTCGGAAAACCGCTTGAGCAGCGTTTCTTCGTCGGCGTCCAGGTAAAGCACGTCACACTGGATATGGCGTGCGCGCGCCTCTTCCAGCAGCTCCGGGAAGCGCGACAGGTGGCTTGGCAGGTTACGCGCATCAATGCTCACAGCCACTTTGGGCTGCATCAACTCGGTGTTGATCAACGCATTCTCGGCCAGTTGAGGCAGCAGCCCCGCTGGCAGGTTGTCGATGACGTAATAGCCGTTGTCTTCCAGTACATCGAGGGCGGTACTCTTGCCGGAGCCGGACCGGCCGCTAACGATGATCAGGCGCATGTTCAGTGCTCGTTCTGTACGTCCAGGACTACCTGGAACAGGGCCTTGCTGCTGTCTGCAGCACGCAGGCGCTCGCGAACCTCCTTGCGATCCAGCATGCTGGCAATCTGGCGCAGCAGCTCCAGATGGGCGTCGGTGGCAGCTTCTGGCACCAGCAGGACGAACAGCAGGTCGACCGGGGCGCCATCAATGGCGTCGTAGTCAATCGGAGCATCCAGGTGGAGCAGGGCGCTGACGGGTGCAATGCAACCTTCCAGCCGGCAGTGGGGAATGGCGATGCCGTTGCCAAAACCGGTGGAGCCAAGCTTTTCGCGGGCGATCAGCTTGTCGAAGACGTTTTGCATCTCCAGCTCGGGTACTTGTTCGGCAATCAGGGTGGCGACCTTTTCCAGGGCGCGCTTCTTGCTGCCGCCCGGCACGTTCACCAGGGAACGGCCGGGGGTCAGGATGGTTTCAAGTCGGATCATGGATGAGAGGGATCAGCGTGCAGCTGCACCTTGCAGCAGGCTTTGCTGTTTTTCCTTGTGTTTTTTCAGTTGGCGGTCGAGCTTGTCGGCCAAGGCGTCGATTGCTGCATACATGTCTTCGTGTTCGGCGTTGGCAACCACTTCACCGCCGGGAATCTGCACGGTCGCTTCGACCTTCTGCTGCAGCTTCTCGACCTTCATGATGACCTGCACGTTGGTGATCCTGTCGAAGTGACTCTCCACCCGGGCGAGCTTTTCAAGCACGTAATCGCGCAGCGGCTGGGTGACTTCTACATGCTGTCCACTGATATTGACTTGCATACAGCTTCTCCTTTGTTGCCCGTGCATAAAGAGGCAGATATTGCACCTGCCCCACAAACGCTGTGGCACATCCAGGGGCTACATCAGTCGCTTGCGTTCGCTCGACGGTGCGATGCCGAGGGACTCACGGTACTTGGCGACGGTGCGACGGGCGACCTGGATGCCTTGTGCCTCCAGTAAACCAGCGATCTTGCTGTCACTCAATGGCTTTTTCGCATTTTCCGCGGCAACCAGTTTCTTGATGATCGCGCGGATCGCTGTAGACGAGCACTCTCCGCCTTCGGCGGTGCTCACGTGGCTCGAGAAAAAGTATTTCAGTTCGTAGATGCCGCGTGGGGTGTGCATGTATTTCTGCGTGGTCACCCGCGAAATGGTCGACTCGTGCATGCCCACCGCTTCCGCAATATCGTGAAGCACCAATGGCTTCATTGCCTCGTCGCCGTGGTCCAGGAAGCCGCGCTGGTGCTCGACGATCTGGGTGGCAACCTTCATCAGCGTTTCATTGCGGCTTTGCAGGCTTTTGATGAACCAGCGCGCTTCCTGCAACTGGTTGCGCATGAAAGTGTTGTCGGCACTGGTGTCGGCACGGCGTACGAAACCGGCATATTGCGGGTTGACCCGCAGGCGCGGCACCGCCTCCTGATTGAGCTCAACCAGCCAACGGTCGCTGTCCTTGCGTACGATCACGTCAGGGACCACGTACTCCGGCTCACTCGACTCGATTTGCGAGCCTGGGCGCGGGTTGAGGGTTTGAACCAGTTCGATGACCTGGCGCAGTTCGTCCTCTTTCAGCTTCATGCGGCGCATCAGCTGGCTGTAGTCGCGGCTGCCGAGCAGGTCGATGAAGTCGGTAACCAGGCGCTTGGCTTCGGTCATCCAGGGCGTGCTGGCGGGAAGCTGGCGCAGTTGCAGCAGCAGGCATTCACCCAGGGTGCGAGCACCGACGCCGGCAGGTTCGAACTGCTGAATGCGGTGCAGTACTGCTTCGATTTCGTCCAGCTCGATGTCGAGCTCCGGATCAAAGCCGGCACAGATTTCGTCGAGGGATTCTTCGAGGTAGCCCTGGTCGTTGATGCAGTCGATCAGGGTGACGGCGATCAGCCGATCCGTGTCCGACATCGGTGCCAGGTTCAGCTGCCACAGCAGGTGGGTCTGCAGGCTTTCGCCAGCGGATGTGCGGGTGGTGAAGTCCCACTCGTCGTCATCGTTGCTTGGCAGGCTGCTGGCGCTGGTCTGGTAGATGTCCTCCCAGGCCGTATCTACCGGGAGTTCATTGGGGATTCGCTCGCTCCACTCGCCGTCCTCCAGGTTATCTGCGCTGGGGGTGCTTTCCTGGAAGCTGTTGTCCTGGACTTCGGCGGCCGGCTTGTTCTCGGCGTTATCCGCCATCGGGTCGCTGTTGTCGAAGTCGTCGCCGTCTTCCTGACGTTCGAGCATCGGGTTGGACTCCAGCGCTTCCTGGATTTCCTGCTGAAGGTCCAGGGTGGAAAGCTGCAGGAGACGGATGGCCTGTTGCAACTGCGGGGTCATCGTCAGTTGCTGGCCCATTTTTAGGACGAGCGATGGTTTCATGGCAGGGGCTAAATACCTTGTTCGCCGGCGCGCATGCGCCATCCACTACACGGGCGCCGAGGCGCCAGAATCAAGCAAGTTTTATGCCTTAAAATGTAGCGTTTGCCTAGAGTGCTGTAACAACTTAAGCCCCGTCCGGGCATAAATGCCAGCGCTCCAGGCGCGCTACCGGGGTCAGAGGCGGAACTCGTGACCCAGGTAGACTTCCTTGACCAGCTCGTTGGCCAGGATGGTCTCGGCATCGCCTTCGGCGATCAGTTGGCCATCGTTGACGATGTAGGCGGTCTCGCAGATATCCAGGGTTTCACGCACGTTGTGGTCGGTGATCAGCACCCCGATGCCCTTGGCCTTGAGGTGATGGATGATCTGCTTGATGTCGCCCACCGAAATCGGGTCGACGCCTGCGAACGGTTCGTCCAGCAGGATGAATTTCGGTGCGGTGGCCAGGGCGCGGGCGATTTCCACCCGGCGGCGCTCACCACCGGACAGGCTCATGCCGAGGTTGTCGCGGATGTGGCTGATGTGAAACTCCTGCAGCAGGCTTTCCAGCTCTTTGCGCCGGCCTTCACGGTCCAGATCCTGGCGTGTTTCGAGGATCGCCATGATGTTGTCGGCAACTGACAGCTTGCGGAAGATGGAAGCTTCCTGCGGCAGGTAACCGATGCCCGCGCGAGCGCGGCCGTGCATGGGCTGGTGGCTCACGTCGAGGTTGTCGATGCGCACACGGCCCTGGTCGGCCTGTACCAGCCCTACGATCATGTAGAAGCAGGTGGTCTTGCCGGCGCCGTTGGGGCCGAGCAGGCCGACGATCTGGCCACTGTCGATCGACAGGCTGACGTCACGTACGACCTGCCGCCCCTTGTAGCTCTTGGCCAGGTGCTGGGCTTTGAGGGTTGCCATTTACTCGGCCTTCTTCTTAGGCTGGATCACCATGTCGATGCGCTGACGTGGCTGGGTCACGTTGCCACCGCGACCGGCGGTCGCAACCTGGGACTTGGTGTTGTAGACGATCTTCTCGCCTTCGGTGGTGTTGCCTTCGTTCTCGACCTTGGCGCGGTCGGTAAGAATGACCGTGTCCTTCTGTGCCTGGTACTGGATGGTCACCGCCCAGCCCTTCATTTTGTCGGGCTTTGCAGCACTCTGCTGTTGCTCGAAGTAGGCCAGGTTGCCCACCGAGGTCACTACGTCGATATCGCCATTGGCGGCACGGGTCATGGTCACGGTGTTGCCTTTGATCATCATCGAACCTTGCGTGATGATCACATCGCCGGTGTAGGTGGCCACGCCTTGCTTGTCGTCCAGGTGCGCGTTGTCGGCCTGGATGCGGATCGGCTGGTCACGGTCGTTCGGCAGGGCGAAGGCGCTCGCGCTTCCCAGTGCTGCGCTCAGGCTGAGCAAAAGGGGGAGGGTTTTAACGAGCCTCATACTGTCCTCTTACGTTAGAGAGCAGGTCCATCCTGCCTTCTTTCAAATACGCTTTCATTCCCTTGCCTGTGGTGGTGCCACCGGCGCCGTCGATTCTAACGGCTTGCTCGGTCTGCGCATATTGCTTCTGTGGGAATACCGTCATGCGCGAGCTGGTGATGATGGTTTCGCGCTGTTTTTCATCGGTGCGGGCAACCCGCACCTGGTCGATCAGCTCGACCTCGGTGCCGTCCGGATTGACCTCGGCGCGCACACTTTGCACGTGCCAGGGGTATTCGGTGCCGCGGTACATGTGCAGGTCCGGTTTGGTCACCAGTGTGACCTCACTGACACGCAGGTGTTCGACCTTGTCGGCGGTCATTTCGTACTGCAGCTTGCCGTCGGGCAGAAACTGCACGCTGTGGGCGTTGGTGGCGTAATAGTCGATGGCACTTTCGTCGACTTGGGCCACGGGCTTGTCGAGGAAGCTTTCAGGGCTGACATTCCAGTAGCCGATGGCCGCCAGCAGGGCGGCAATCACCACGAGCAGCGCAATATTGCGGGCTTTCTTGCTGAACATGGGCAGCCTTACAGATAGTGAGCGTTGGCAGCGTCCAGGGTGCCCTGGGCCTGCATGATCAGTTCGCAGAACTCGCGTGCGGCACCTTCGCCGCCTCGCGCGTCGGTCACGCCGTGGGCGTGCTGGCGTACGAACGGTGCGGCATTGGCCACCGCCATGCCCAGCCCCACCCGGCGAATCACCGGCAGGTCGGGCAGGTCGTCGCCCAGGTAGGCGACCTGTTCATAGCTTAGGCCCAGTTCGGCAAGCAGGCTGTCGAGTACCACCAATTTGTCTTCCCGGCCCTGGAACAGGTGCGGGATGCCGAGGTTTTTGGCCCGGCGTTCCACCACTGGGGTCTTGCGCCCGCTGATGATTGCCGTGGTCACGCCCGAGGCCATGAGCATTTTGATGCCGTGGCCGTCGAGGGTGTTGAAGGTCTTGAATTCGCTGCCGTCTTCAAGGAAGTACAGGCGGCCATCGGTGAGCACGCCGTCCACGTCGAAGACGGCAAGCTTGATGGCTTTGCCACGTTGCAGCAGGGTCTGGGTCATCGCCATGGTCTCGTTACATGACGCCTGCGCGCAGCAGGTCGTGCATGTTCAGGGCGCCAGTCGGGCGGTCGTCCTTGTCGACCACCACCAGCGCGTTGATTTTGTGGTCTTCCATGATTTTAAGCGCTTCGGCGGCGAGCATCTCGGCTCGGGCGGTTTTGCCGTGCACGGTCATTACCTGGTCGATCAGCGTTTTGTGCACGTCGATGTTGCGGTCCAGGCTGCGGCGCAGGTCGCCGTCGGTGAAGATCCCGGCAAGGGTGCCGTCCTTTTCGAGGACGACGGTCATGCCTAAACCTTTGCGGGACATTTCAAGCAGGGCGTCCTTGAGCAATGTGCCGCGCTGCACCTGAGGCAGGTCATCGCCGGCATGCATCACGTTTTCGACCTTGAGCAGCAGGCGGCGGCCCAAGGCGCCACCCGGGTGCGAAAAGGCGAAATCTTCAGCGGTGAAGCCGCGCGCCTCCAGCAGTGCGATGGCCAAAGCATCCCCCAGTACCAATGCCGCTGTGGTGGAGGAAGTAGGGGCCAGGTTCAGCGGGCAGGCTTCCTGCGCCACGCGTGCATCGAGATTGACTTCGGCGGCCAGCGCCAGCGGCGAATCCGGGTTGCCGGTCAGGCTGATCAGCTGGATGCCCAGGCGCTTGATCAATGGCAGCAGGGTGACGATTTCAGCTGTGCTGCCCGAATTGGACAGGGCAAGGATGACATCGTCACGGGTGATCATGCCCATGTCGCCATGACTGGCCTCGGCCGGATGCACGAAAAATGCGGTCGTGCCGGTGCTCGCCAGGGTGGCGGCAATCTTGCTGCCGATGTGCCCGGACTTGCCCATGCCGACCACCACGACACGGCCCTTGCTCGCCAGAATCAGCTCGCAAGCCTTGACGAAGTTGGCGTCGATCCGGGCGACAAGGCCTTCTACGGCCTCGATTTCCAGGCGCAGCGTGCGCAACGCGGACTGGATCAACTCGCTGGATTGGCTCATGTCGATAAACAATGCCTGATGAAAAGGCGGCGATTATAGCCGCAATGGAAGAAAGCCTCACCCTTTCGATTGTCGTATCGAATGATTGCCAAGCCTGTCGTTAGCCTGAACGACCGTTCCATGGCCTTGGGGCGGCACGGGCAGCGGTGCTATAGTTCGCCGCTATTCAGCCCGCCAGGGGCGCGTGTGCCTTCACGATGGAGGCCGGCGTCAACTAGGACAAGGCTGCACTAGCAAGGAGTCTAGATGAGTGTGGATAGCGCCTACGCGGTCGAGTTGAAGGGAGTCACCTTCAAGCGCGGTTCGCGCAGCATTTTCAGCAACGTGGACATTCGCATCCCGCGGGGCAAGGTCACCGGTATCATGGGGCCATCGGGGTGCGGCAAAACCACGTTGCTGCGCTTGATGGGCGCGCAATTGCGCCCCTCGGGCGGCGAAGTATGGGTTGCCGGGCAAAACCTGCCGAGCCTGTCACGCAGCGACCTGTTCGACGCGCGCAAGCAGATGGGGGTGCTGTTCCAGAGCGGCGCCTTGTTCACCGACCTCGACGTGTTCGAGAACGTGGCGTTTCCGCTGCGTGTGCACACGCAGCTGTCGGACGAGATGATCCGCGACATCGTGCTGATGAAGCTGCAGGCCGTGGGCCTTCGTGGCGCCATCGACCTGATGCCCGACGAACTGTCTGGCGGTATGAAGCGCCGTGTGGCACTGGCCCGCGCCATTGCCCTGGACCCGCAGATCCTGATGTACGACGAGCCATTCGTCGGCCAGGACCCAATCGCCATGGGCGTACTGGTACGGCTGATCCGCCTGCTCAACGATGCGTTGGGTATCACCAGCATCGTGGTGTCCCATGACCTGGCCGAAACCGCCAGCATCGCCGACTACATCTACGTGGTGGGCGATGGTCAGGTGTTGGGCCAAGGTACGCCTGACGAGCTGATGGGGTCCGATAACCCGCGCATTCGCCAGTTCATGAAGGGCGACCCGGACGGCCCGGTGCCCTTCCATTTCCCTGCGCCTGACTACCGCGCCGATTTGCTGGGGGCGCGTTGATGCGCAGAAAATCCTTACTCGAACGCATTCGCGTGTTGGGCCGCTCGGCCATCGACATTCTGGCGGTACTGGGGCGTTCCTGCCTGTTCCTGTTCCATGCGCTGGTCGGTCGTGGCGGCATAGGCGGCGGCTTCCAGTTACTGACCCGGCAGTTGTATTCGGTGGGCGTGCTGTCGCTGGCCATCGTGGTGGTGTCCGGCATGTTCATCGGCATGGTGCTGGCCCTTCAGGGCTACAGCATCCTGACCAAGTACGGCTCCGAGCAGGCGGTTGGGCAGATGGTCGCCCTCACGTTGCTGCGTGAACTGGGGCCCGTGGTGACCGCGCTGTTGTTTGCCGGGCGCGCAGGCTCTGCACTGACCGCCGAAATCGGCAACATGAAATCCACCGAGCAGCTGTCGAGCCTCGAAATGATCGGCGTCGACCCGCTCAAGTACATCGTCGCACCGCGTCTGTGGGCCGGTTTCATCTCGCTGCCTTTGCTGGCGCTGATCTTCAGCGTGGTCGGCATCTGGGGCGGATCGTGGGTGGCGGTTGACTGGCTGGGGGTCTACGAAGGTTCGTTCTGGGCCAACATGCAGAACAGTGTTTCGTTCACCGACGACGTGCTCAACGGGCTGATCAAGAGCCTGGTGTTCGCCTTCGTCACAACCTGGATTGCCGTATTCCAGGGGTACGACTGCGAGCCCACTTCAGAAGGGATCAGCCGTGCCACCACCAAGACCGTGGTCTATGCCTCGTTGGCAGTACTGGGTCTGGACTTTATTCTGACCGCCTTGATGTTTGGAGATTTCTGATGCAAAACCGCACCCTGGAAATCGGTGTCGGCCTGTTCCTCCTGGCCGGGATCCTGGCGCTGCTGCTGCTGGCCCTGCGTGTCAGCGGGCTGTCGGCCAGCCCGAGCAGCGATACCTATAAAGTTTACGCGTACTTCGACAATATCGCGGGTTTGACGGTCAGAGCTAAAGTGACCATGGCCGGTGTGACGATCGGCAAGGTCACCGCCATCGATCTGGACCGTGATTCCTACACCGGCCGGGTGACGCTGCAGCTGGATAAGTCGGTCGATAACCTGCCGACCGACTCCACCGCTTCGATCCTGACCGCCGGTTTGCTTGGCGAGAAGTACATCGGCATCAGCGTGGGCGGTGAAGACGACGTGCTCAAGGATGGCGCGACCATCCACGACACCCAGTCGGCGCTGGTGCTGGAAGATCTTATTGGCAAGTTCCTGCTCAACTCCGTTGGCAAGGAACCGAAAGAAGCGCAACCGGCTAATTAAGGAGTTTCCATGATTTCGATCCTGCGACGTGGCCTGCTGGTCCTGCTGGCGGCCTTCCCCCTGCTGACGTTTGCGGCCCAGTCGCCCCATGACGTGGTTCAGGGTACGACCACTGAACTGCTTAGCGACCTGAAGGCCAACAAAGAGCAGTACAAAAGCAACCCTAATGCCTTCTACGATGCCCTGAACCGCATTCTGGGCCCGGTGGTCGATGCTGACGGGATTTCCCGGAGCATCATGACCGTCAAGTATTCGCGCAAGGCCACCCCAGCGCAGATGCAGCGCTTTCAGGAAAACTTCAAGCGTAGCCTGATGCAGTTCTATGGCAATGCGCTGCTGGAGTACAACAATCAGGGCATCACCGTCGACCCGGCCAAGGCCGATGATGGCAAGCGTGCCAGTGTTGGCATGAAGGTCACCGGTAATAACGGTGCCGTGTACCCGGTCCAGTACACCCTCGAGAACCTGGGTGGCGAGTGGAAGGTGCGTAACGTCATCGTCAACGGCATCAACATCGGCAAGCTGTTCCGCGACCAGTTCGCCGACGCCATGCAGCGTAATGGCAACGACTTGGACAAGACCATCGACGGCTGGGCCGGCGAAGTGGCCAAGGCCAAGGAAACCGCCGATAACTCTCCGGAGAAGGCCGTCAAATGAGTGAGGCCGATGTGAGCATGGCCGAGCCGGGCGTGCTGCGCCTGGCCGGTGTGCTGGACTATCGCAGTGGCCCGGCTCTGCGCAAGCAGGGCAAGGCACTGATTACCGCTAGCGGTGAGGCGCGCCTGGTGCTGGATTGCTCCGGCGTGGCGCGCTCAACCAGCGTCGGTTTGTCGCTGTTGCTGGCATTTATCCGAGATGCCCAGGCGGCCGGCAAGGCCTGTGAAGTGCGCAGCATGCCCGACGACATGCGCGAAATTGCCGAGGTCTATGACCTGGATGAAGTGCTGGCAGGCTGATGGCTCGCCAGTGATGGAGAGCCCCTCGGTCAGCGCGGGCCCTTTGTGGGCTTCGCAGGCGAGGGGCTTTTTTGTATGATGGCCGACCCGTGCGCATCGGGCGCCGATTGAGGTTGAGCATGCAGGCCGTAGAAGTTAAGAGCTTCCTTGAAGAAAAATTGCCGGGATCCCGGGTCGAAGTTGAAGGCGAAGGCTGCAACTTCCAGTTGAACGTGATCAGCGACGAGTTGGCTGGCCTGAGCCCGGTCAAGCGTCAGCAGGCGATCTATGCTCACCTTAATCCGTGGATCGCCAATGGCAGCATCCATGCAGTAACCATGAAATTTTTCAGCAGCGCAGCCTGGGCTGAGCGCACCTGAGCCAACGTGGCGGCGAGACTCCAATGGACAAACTGATTATTACTGGCGGCGCTCGCCTCGACGGCGAGATCCGCATTTCGGGCGCGAAGAACGCAGCCCTGCCGATTCTGGCGGCGACCCTGCTGGCCGATGGCCCGGTCACCGTGGGCAACCTGCCACACCTGCACGACATCACCACCATGATCGAGCTGTTCGGTCGCATGGGCATCGAGCCTGTGATCGACGAGAAGCTGGCGGTGGAGATCGACCCGCGCACCATCAAGACCCTGGTCGCGCCTTACGAGTTGGTCAAGACCATGCGCGCCTCGATCCTGGTGCTCGGCCCCATGGTTGCACGCTTCGGCAAGGCTGAAGTGGCCCTGCCGGGTGGCTGCGCCATCGGCTCGCGCCCGGTCGACCTGCATATCCGCGGCCTTGAGGCCATGGGTGCAAAGATCGAGGTCGAAGGTGGTTACATCAAGGCCCAGGCGCCTGAAGGTGGCCTGCGCGGTGCGCACTTCTTCTTCGATACCGTCAGCGTGACCGGTACCGAGAACATCATGATGGCTGCTGCGCTGGCCAAAGGCCGCAGCGTGCTGCAAAACGCCGCTCGCGAGCCGGAAGTGGTCGACCTGGCCAACTTCATCAACGCCATGGGCGGCAAGGTGCAGGGTGCCGGCACCGACACCATCACCATTGATGGCGTTGAGCGCCTGGATTCGGCCAGCTACCGGGTGATGCCTGACCGTATCGAAACCGGTACCTATCTGGTTGCCGCTGCCGTGACCGGTGGCCGCGTGAAGGTCAAGGACACCGACCCGACCATCCTTGAAGCCGTACTGGAAAAGCTCAAGGAAGCCGGTGCCGACGTCACCACCGGTGAAGATTGGATCGAGCTGGACATGCACGGCAAGCGGCCAAAAGCCGTAAACCTGCGTACCGCCCCGTACCCGGCATTCCCGACCGACATGCAGGCGCAGTTCATTTCGCTGAACGCCATTGCCGAAGGCACTGGCGCGGTCATCGAAACGATCTTCGAAAACCGTTTCATGCACGTGTACGAAATGCACCGCATGGGCGCGCACATCCAGGTCGAGGGCAACACCGCCATCGTGACCGGCGTGCCGGCCCTCAAAGGCGCCCCGGTGATGGCCACCGACCTGCGCGCATCCGCCAGCCTGGTGCTGTCGGCGCTGGTTGCCGAAGGTGACACCCTGATCGACCGCATTTACCACATCGACCGTGGTTACGAGTGCATCGAAGAAAAACTGCAGATGCTCGGCGCGAAAATCCGCCGCGTACCGGGCTAGTCGCCCGCTGGCACAAGGATGTGCCATTCGAATTGAATGCGGCCGGGCGTAAACAGCCCGGCCGGCAGTAGCCGCTTAAGGACCGACGTTCCAATGTTGACCATCGCGCTTTCCAAAGGCCGTATTCTCGACGATACCCTGCCGCTGCTGGCCGAGGCCGGTATCGTGCCGACCGAGAACCCGGACAAGAGCCGCAAGCTGATCATCCCCACCACGCAGGACGACGTGCGCCTGCTGATCGTGCGTGCCACCGACGTGCCGACCTATGTCGAGCATGGCGCCGCCGACCTGGGCGTGGCCGGCAAGGACGTGCTGATGGAGTACGGCGGCCAGGGCCTGTACGAGCCACTGGACCTGCAGATTGCCAAGTGCAAGCTGATGACCGCCGGCGTCACCGGCGCCCCTGAGCCGAAGGGCCGCCTGCGCGTGGCCACCAAGTTCGTCAACGTGGCCAAGCGTTATTACGCCGAGCAGGGCCGCCAGGTCGACATCATCAAGCTGTACGGCTCGATGGAGCTGGCGCCGCTGATCAACCTGGCCGACAAGATCATCGACGTGGTCGACACCGGCAATACCCTGCGCGCCAATGGCCTGGAACCTCAAGACCTTATCGCCACGATCAGTTCGCGCCTGGTGGTTAACAAGGCTTCCATGAAGATGCAGCACGCCCGCATCCAGAGCCTGATCGATACCCTGCGCAAAGCGGTCGAATCGCGACACCGCGGCTGAGTCCTGTGCGCGACCTCTGCTGTCGCGCCCGTCTATCCGCGTCATAGCCATTTTTCTCGGGTGCCCGCGCGGATGGACTGGTAGCCTAGGGCGCCTGAGCATTCGCTAATAAATCGAGGCCCCGCCATGACCGTGTCCACTGCAATTGCCCGTCTCAACGCCGCTGATCCGGATTTCGCCCGACATCTGGATCATCTGCTGAGCTGGGAAAGTGTGTCCGATGACGCGGTTAACCAGCGCGTGCTCGACATCATCAAGGCCGTGCGCGAGCGCGGTGATGCGGCGCTGGTGGAATTCACCCAGCGTTTCGATGGCGTTGACGCCAAAAGCATTGATGACCTGATCCTCGGCCGCGAGCGCCTGGAGCTGGCGCTGACCCGCATCACCCCGGCCCAGCGCGAAGCCCTGGAAAAGGCTGCTGACCGCGTGCGTGTGTACCACGAGCGGCAGAAGCAGGATTCGTGGCAGTACACCGAAGCAGACGGCACCGTGCTGGGCCAGAAGGTGACCCCATTGGATCGCGCCGGCCTGTACGTGCCGGGCGGTAAAGCGTCCTACCCGTCGTCGGTACTGATGAACGCCATTCCAGCCAAAGTCGCCGGTGTGACCGAAGTGGTCATGGTGGTGCCGACCCCGCGTGGCGAGGTCAACGAGCTGGTGCTGGCCGCCGCCTGCATCGCCGGTGTCGACCGCGTGTTCACCGTTGGTGGCGCCCAAGCGGTTGCGGCCCTGGCCTACGGTACCGAAAGCGTGCCGCAGGTAGACAAGATCGTCGGCCCTGGCAACATCTATGTGGCCACCGCCAAGCGCCACGTGTTCGGCCAGGTCGGTATCGACATGATCGCCGGCCCGTCGGAAATCCTCGTGGTGTGCGACGGCCAGACCGATCCGGACTGGATCGCCATGGACCTGTTCTCCCAGGCCGAGCACGACGAAGACGCTCAGGCCATTCTGGTCAGCCCGGATGCCGATTTCCTCGACCGCGTTGCCGCCAGCATCGACAAGCTGCTGCCGACCATGGAGCGCGCCGAAATCATCGAAAAATCGATCAACGGTCGTGGTGCACTGATTCAAGTGCGTGACATGCAACAGGCCATTGAGGTGGCCAACCGCATCGCACCGGAGCACCTGGAACTGTCGGTGGCCGACCCGCAGGCCTGGCTGCCGCAGATTCGTCACGCTGGCGCGATCTTCATGGGGCGCCACACCAGCGAAGCGCTGGGCGACTACTGCGCCGGCCCCAACCACGTGCTGCCAACCTCCGGTACCGCCCGTTTCTCGTCGCCACTGGGGGTTTATGACTTCCAGAAGCGTTCGTCGATCATCTTCTGCTCTGAGCAGGGCGCATCCGAGCTGGGCCACACCGCTTCGGTCCTGGCCCGCGGCGAGTCGCTGACCGCCCACGCCCGCAGTGCCGAATACCGCATCCTGACCCAAGACAAGGGGAACTGAGCATGAGTCGATTCTGGAGCCCCTTCGTCAAGGACCTCGTGCCTTACGTACCGGGCGAACAGCCCAAGCTGGCCAAGCTGGTCAAGCTGAACACCAACGAAAACCCCTATGGCCCGTCGCCCAAGGCGCTGGAAGCCATGCGCGGTGAGCTCAACGACAACCTGCGCCTGTACCCGGACCCGAACGGTGACCGGCTCAAGCAGGCCGTCGCCGAGTATTACGACGTTACCCCGGCCCAAGTGTTCGTTGGCAACGGTTCGGACGAGGTGTTGGCGCACATCTTCCACGGTTTGTTCCAGCACGGCGGCCCGCTGCTGTTCCCGGATGTCAGCTACAGCTTCTATCCGGTGTATTGCGGCCTGTATGGCATCCCGTTCGAGCAGGTGCCGCTGGATGAGCAGTTCCAGATCCGCATCGAGGATTACGCCAGGCCAAACGCCGGCATCATCTTCCCCAACCCCAACGCACCCACTGGCTGCCTGATGCCGCTGGAGGTCGTGGAGAAGCTGCTGCAGGCCAACCGTGATTCGGTGGTGGTGGTTGACGAAGCCTACATCGATTTTGGTGGCGAGACGGCGATCAAGCTGGTGGACCGTTACGATAACCTGCTGGTGACCCAGACCCTGTCGAAGTCGCGTTCGCTGGCCGGGTTGCGTGTTGGCCTGGCGGTTGGCCACCCGGACCTGATCGAGGCGTTGGAGCGTATCAAGAACAGCTTCAACTCCTACCCGCTGGACCGTATGGCAATTGTCGGCGCGGCTGCGGCCTTCGAAGATCAGGCCTACTTTGAACAAACCTGCCAAAAGGTGATCGACAGCCGTGAAGCATTGGTTGAGCAACTGGCCGCCAAGGGCTTCGAAGTGCTGCCTTCGGCCGCCAACTTCATCTTTGCCCGCCATCCGCAGCAAGATGCTGCGCAGTTGGCCGCTCGTTTGCGTGAGCAGGGCGTGATCGTGCGCCACTTCAAGCAGCAGCGGATCGCCCAGTTCCTGCGCATTACCATTGGTACGCCGCAGATGAACCAGGCGTTGATCGATGCGCTGAACTGAGATGAAATGCATGGGGCCGCCGGACGGCCCCATTCTCAGTCACCGGTGCCAGCCGCATCGCGTGCTCTGTCCGTTGGCTGGTTACGTACTGCCACGGGTGTACTGCCAAGCTCCAGTACATAGTCATTTACCAGCCCCATCCCTTGCGGGTCGGTCCACTGACCGATAACCGCCGGCACCTCTGCTACCACGCTACCGTTCCGGTAAATTCGCACGCTTTGGCTCGCGGTGCTGTTCCACAGCAGGCGCGAATTGGGCTCGTCTGTCCGTGCCTTGCGTACCCCTGTTTCCCCAAGCAGTGGCGTGCCATCGTGCTTCCAGGCCGGGAACAGATCAATCCCCATGTGTCGGAGAACTGTCGGGGTTACCGAAGTCTGGGCTGCATAGGCATACAAATTGTTCGGACCCGGGTTGTCTTCAGGGATGCTGGGCTCGGTGAGTTCTTCATTCAGCGGTTTATTGCTGGCAATGAAGATGGTCTTTTCCGATTCTGACGAGCCACCGTGCCCTTTACCGTTGTGCTCGTCATTTGTCACTTCACGACCATGGTCGGTAGTGACGATCACAAGCCAGTCTTCTTCGGGTTTGTTCTGGGCGCGTTCTTCGATTGCTTGCATCAGTAGCCCCAGCTTTCTATCGGCTTCACGTATTGCGTCGTCATATCCAGTGCCAGTGAAGCCATGGTCATGGCCGGCTACATCGGGCTCATCGAGTTGAATGAACGTGAAGTCTGCGGGTTGCTCTGTGATGAGCTTCAGAGTCTCGCTGATAACCGATTCATCGGGTTTGACGTTCAAGTTCAGATTATTGCCCCGGGCATCTTCGGTCAGGAATGTATTGATTGGGCCCCAGTTCACGATACTGGCAATGTAGGCGTTGGGCCGTGCCTGCCGGATCCGTTTGAATACGCTAGGGAACTGAGGGTTGATGCGTAGCGACTCGTTGTTATCCACCACCCCATGCTTGTTTGCCCATACTCCGCTCAGCAGGGTCATCCAGCCTGGCCCGCTGACGGTCCTCTGATCGCTGGCCCGCTCTGTAATGCCTCCTGCGTACGCCTTGTTGCGATATTTCATGTACAACTTGAGGTTGGTGTCCTCCAGCCCCTCGTAACGCTCCCATTGCACGCCGTCCATGCCGATGATCAACGCCTTGGGTTGAATGGCGTTTGGGGTAGAGTCGCAACCCGTGAGCAGCAAGCGAGCCAGAAGCGGCAGTTTGTTCATCGACACGTTGAATCTCTCCCGTGAAGCTGTGCGTCGAGATTTGCAGGCAGAGCGTGCGCTCGCAACTGGCAAAAATGTCAGTTGCATTGCTCCAAAGCTCAGCATCCATTAGGCTTTGCAAATTCATCGGATGATTGGGTGAGTTAGATGAGCAGCGAGTTACCTCGGCGTTCTCTGGTAGAGCTGGCTGTCGAGCGCATGCGTGAACGCATTCTGCAAGGGCACTGGCGAGTAGGGGAGCGATTGCCGACCGAGCCTGTACTGGCAGTGGAAATGGGCATCAGCCGTAACACCGTGCGTGAAGCCATGCGCGTGCTGGCGTTCAGTGGGCTGGTGGAGGTCCGTCAGGGCGACGGTAGTTATCTGCGCACTTCACAAGACCCGCTACAGGCTGTGCAGGCCATGTCGCGATGCACACTGGAGCAGGCTCGGGAGACGCGTCATATTCTGGAAACCGAAGCCATCGGCCTGGCGGCACTGCGTCGGACCGACGCCGACCTGAATGCGCTGCGGGATGCATTGCACGCCAGTGCGGGGCATTTTCATGGCGATATCAATGCCTATGTCGCTTGCGACCTGGTGTTTCACCAGCGGCTGATCGACTCCGCACACAACCCTGCGCTCAGTGAGTTGTACCGTTATTTCTCCGGTGTGGTCGCAGCGGCATTGCAGCACAACATGACCACGGTGCCCCGTTGCCAGGCGACGTTCGATTTGCACGGGCAGATCGTGGATGCCATCGAGCAACGTGACGCGGAGCAGGCCAAGCGCCTGAGCCGCACCCTTATTGAATCCTGATGCGAGATACCCATGGCTGACCCCATAACCCGTGAACCTCCTGCCCGGGAGCGGGAGCTGGACGAACTTCTGATCGATGCCGAAGCAGATGATGAGCAGGTGCAGAAACCCGCGCTGCTTCAACGCCCCTGGCTTTTGTTGCTGGGGCTGGTACTGGTGGCCTTGAACCTGCGCCCAGCGCTGTCGAGTATGGCGCCAGTGCTGGGGCAGGTGTCTGAAAGCCTGGGGCTTAGTGCATCGCAGGCGGGCTTGTTGACGACATTGCCAGTGCTCTGCCTGGGGCTATTCGCGCCATTGGCCCCGGTATTGGCTCGCCGTTTCGGAAGCGAGCGGGTGATTCTGGGCATTCTGTTGGTGTTGGCCCTGGGTATTTTGGTGCGCAGCACCTTCGGCGCCGGAGGTGTGTATCTCGGCAGCCTGATGGCCGGCGCCAGTATTGGCATCATCGGCGTGCTCTTGCCTGGCATTGTAAAACGAGATTTCCCACAGCATGCCGGCACGTTGACGGGCGTCTACACCATGGCGTTGTGCCTTGGTGCGGCGATGGCAGCCGGTGCAACGGTGCCATTGGCCCGACACTTCGAGGGCAGTTGGGCTATTGGCCTGGGCTTCTGGGTTGCCCCGGCACTGCTGGCCATGTTGGTGTGGTTGCCGCAGGCCCGTCAGGGGCATGGCCAGCATAAAGTTGCCTACAAAGTGCGAGGGCTTTGGCGTGATCCCTTGGCTTGGCAGGTTACCCTCTACATGGGGCTGCAGTCCTCGCTGGCCTACATCGTCTTCGGCTGGTTGCCGTCCATACTGATTGGCCGTGGCCTCAGCCCAACAGAGGCTGGCCTTGTGTTGTCAGGCTCGGTGATCGTGCAATTGGTCAGCTCGCTGGGCGCGCCTTGGCTGGCAACGCGGGGCAAGGATCAACGGCTGGCTATCGTGGTGGTCATGCTGGTGACGCTAATGGGCCTGTTCGGCTGCCTCTATGCGCCGATTTCCGGATTATGGGGGTGGGCAGTGCTGCTTGGCTTGGGGCAGGGCGGCACTTTTGCCTTGGCGTTGACGTTGATTGTCTTGCGTTCAGGGGACGCACACGTGGCGGCAAATCTGTCGAGCATGGCTCAAGGGGTAGGTTACACCCTGGCGTCGATGGGGCCGTTCGCGGTTGGGCTGGTACACGATCTGACCGGTGGCTGGGCAGCGGTTGGGTGGATTTTTGCTGTGCTGGGCATCGGTGGCATCGTTTTCGGCTTGGGTGCCGGGCGTGCGCTGCATGTGCAGGTAAACAGCGAAAAGGTTTGAGGGGCCGGGCTGGCGAAAACGGGCGGGGCAGATTATCGTGCTGCTTTCGCCTCCCAGGACGGACTTGCCCATGACTGATGCCAACCGTGACCTGATCACCCGTTTCTACCAAGCCTTCCAGCGCCTCGACGCTGAAGCCATGGTGGCGTGCTACAGCGACGATGTGGTTTTCAGTGACCCGGTGTTCGGCACACTGCGTGGCCGCGATGCGGGTGATATGTGGCGTATGCTCACTACCCGCGCCAAGGACTTTTCGCTCACATTCGACCAGGTACGTGCGGATCACCACAGCGGGTGCGCCCATTGGGTAGCGACGTACCTGTTCAGCCAGACGGGCCGCACGGTGGTCAACGACATCCAGGCGCGTTTTGTCATTCGCGATGGCCTGATTTGCCAGCATGACGACAGTTTCGATCTGTGGCGCTGGTCACGCCAGGCATTGGGCATGCCTGGCGTAGTGCTGGGGTGGTCACCGCTGCTGCAGAACAAGGTACGTCAGCAAGCTTATAAAGGCCTGCGTGCCTTCCAGAACAGTCAGGGTTGCGCTACCGCCTGATCGCTTTCGTTGTAACTGAACCGGGCGCCGTCTTCCAGCGAGCGGGGCAACGCTATGCGGATGACCGGGATGAAGGTGCCATTGGTTTCATACCAGTCTTTCTGGTCGGCCTGAGCTTGCTGCAGGCCACCATATGGCCCATCAATATAGAAGAACGACTGAATCGGTAGTTTGCTGGAGAGCTCTTCATCCCAGGTGCGGATCAGCAACTCGTTCCAGGGGAAAGGCATTTCAGTTGGGTACATTTGTTTGGTGCGCAGGCTCTGGTAAAACGCTTCGGCGCGTTCCGGCACCCGCGCGCGCTGAATGTCGAATGCACACTGGCGCTTGTAGTCGCCGGTTTGCCTGAACTGCTCGATCCAGTCTTCGGCTGTCAGAATGCCTTGCTCATGGCAGGCCATTTCCACTTCTTCCGTTTGGCGGTTGTCGCCGCAGCCGGATGTGTCACGCTCCCAGCTGTCACTGTCGGTAGGCGAGGCGCACAGCAGTTCATAGCGTAGCGAGCCTTTTGGGCGTTGCAGAATCGGGTGGAGGGTAAAGCCGCTGCGTCCGTCTTCAGCCAAACGTGCGGTGGGAATATCTGCACGGATGTAAGAAAACGAAACGGCCCCCTTGGTTTTGGAATTCGGGCTGTGGTGCCAGGTGTGGTAACTCGGGGAGGGGCGGGTGGTTCTGAGCAGCACGCCGGAGCAGGCATGGGCAGGTACTGCGTTACCCTCGCATTGTGCAGGCGTGGCATCGTAGTTTTGCTGCATCTGTATTGCAATTTGCTCGCCGATGGAGGCGTTGGCAGCCACAGCAGCGGCCGATAACGTGGTGCCAAGCAGTAATTGCGTTAATGTACGGAACATGATGAAGCCCTCGAGTGATGGGCTCACCAAATTAGTGATGAAAAGAGCGAACGTCGTGAGTGAACAATTGCCGGAACAGGCAACGAAACCTTGGTATGTCTACCTGGTGCGTACTGCCAACGGTTCGCTGTACTGCGGCATCAGCGACGACCCGCACAGGCGTTTTGTCGCGCATCAGAAAGGGCAGGGTGCGCGTTATTTCAAGACAAGCCCCGCGCAGGCGCTGGTCTATATCGAGCAATGGCCAGACAAAGGCGAAGCATTGCGCCAGGAACGCTTGGTCAAGAAACTGCGTAAGTCAGCCAAGGAGGCGCTGGTAGCCTCCTATGCTGCCGGTTGATCAGTCCTTGCGGCGCTTGAGCTGATCCACAAGCTGGGTTGGCAAGCCTTTGATGATCAGCGTACCAGCCACTTCGTCGTATTCCACCTTGTCGCCCAGCAAATGGGCTTCGAAGCTGATCGACAGGCCTTCTGCGCGGCCGGTGAAGCGGCGGAACTGGTTGAGCGTGCGTTTGTCCGCAGGGATTTCCGGCGATAGGCCGTAGTCCTTGTTACGGATGTGATCGTAGAACGCTTTAGGGCGGTCTTCATCGATCAGGCTGGAAAGCTCTTCCAGCGTTACCGGCTCACCCAGTTTGGTCTGGGTAGTGGCGTACTCGACCAGAGTCTGAGTCTTTTCGCGAGCGGCTTCTTCCGGAAGGTCTTCACTTTCGACGAAATCGCTGAACGCCTTTAGCAGGGTGCGGGTTTCCCCCGGGCCGTCGACGCCTTCCTGGCAGCCGATGAAGTCACGGAAGTAGTCAGACACCTTCTTGCCGTTCTTGCCCTTGATGAACGAGATGTACTGTTTGGAGTTCTGGTTGTTCTTCCACTCCGACAGGTTGATACGTGCTGCAAGGTGCAGTTGCCCCAGGTCCAGGTGCCGGGAGGGTGTTACATCCAGCTCGGCGTTCACCGCCACGCCTTCGCTGTGGTGCAGCAGGGCGATGACCAGGTACTCGGTCATGCCTTGCTGATAGTGGGCAAACAGGATGTGGCCACCGGTGGAAAGGTTGGACTCTTCCATCAGCTTTTGCAGGTGCTCGACTGCTACCCGGCTGAAGGCGGTGAAGTCCTTCTCACTGTCCAGATACTGTTTCAGCCAGCCGCTGAGCGGGTAGGCACCGGACTCACCGTGGAAAAAGCCCCAGGCTTTGCCTTGCTTGGCGTTGTAGCTGTCGTTGAGGTCGGCCAGCAGGTTTTCGATGGCGTCCGAGGCACCAAGCTCGTTATCACGGGCATGCAGCACGGCGGGGCTGCCATCGGGCTTTTTGTCGATCAGGTGAACGATGCAATGACGGATTGGCATGGAAATCTCGGTGAGTCTGGGGCGGCCGATGGCCGCGCTGCAAAAGTCGTCCAGTTTAACCCAGACCGCAGGTGATGCAGTGGCCGGATGTTGGCGGAAATGCCGGTTGTTCGTTTTTTGTTCAATTTTGTGCGTTTTGGCTGAAACCCCCGAAAAACCTGCATAAAAACGAAGTGCACAGCGGATATTTATCTGTTCCTGTGGTAGCTTTGCGCGGTCTTGTGCCCCTTGAGTGGCGCATTGCTGGCAGCGTGCTTGTGCCGTGTCGAACCAAACGCCGATTTACGCATCTACATGCGCGATTGGCGCGGCCCTCCAGTATTTCGGGGCTGGCCCGATAACGTCGTAGAACGCTGCACCACTATTGAATTTGATAGGGAAGGAACATCACCATGGCATTGACCAAAGACCAACTGATTGCCGACATCGCCGAATCGATCGCGCAGCCGAAAACCACCGCCAAAAACGCTCTGGAGCAACTGGGCCAGATCGTTGCAGACCAACTGGAAAACGGCGCTGAAATCACCCTGCCAGGCATCGGCAAACTGAAAGTCTCCGAGCGTCCTGCCCGTACCGGCCGCAACCCTTCGACTGGCGCTGCCATCGAAATCGCTGCCAAGAAAGTCGTCAAGTTCGTTCCAGCCAAAGTGCTGACCGACGCTATCAACAAGTAATTTGTTGGTGTTTTGACAAAACCGCGCCCGGCTTGCCCGGGCGCGGTTTTTTCATGCCTGGGGTTTGCTGTTGGCAAGCCACGTTCCACGCGCGGCGGCGTCGTGGAAGCTCCAGGCAACCATGCGGCTCTGTTTTTGCCCTTGGCCCATTTCAATGATGCGTACGGCCTTGGCGCCGGCCTTTTTCAAAGCGGCTTCAATGCCGGGCAGGTTGCTGGCCTTGGACACCAGGCTGGTGAACCACAATACCTGTGCCGCGTATTGCACGCTCTCGCCCACCAACTGGGTAACAAAGCGGATTTCGCCACCTTCACACCACAGCTCGTTGTTTTGCCCGCCAAAGTTGAGCACGGGCAGTTTGCGCTTGGGGTCCTGCTTGCCCAGGTTCTTCCACTTGCGCTGGCTGCCGCGGGTGGCCTCTTCGCGCGAAGCATGGAAGGGCGGGTTGCAGAGCGTCAATTCGAAGCGTTCGCCTTCCTGCAGCAAGCCGCTGAGGATATGTTTGCGCTCGTTTTGCTGGCGTAAGGCGATACCTTTGGCCAAGCCATTGGCCTGGACGATGGCCTTGGCAGATGCCAGCGCCACTGGGTCGATATCCGAACCCAGGAAGCGCCAACGGTAGTCGCTGTGGCCGATCAGGGGGTAGATGCAGTTGGCCCCTACGCCGATGTCCAGAACGTTGACCTGGGCACCTTTGGGCACTGCACCTGCGTTGTCGTCTGCCAGCAGGTCGGCGGCCACATGGATGTAGTCGGCGCGGCCAGGTATCGGCGGGCACAGGTAGTCGGCCGGGATGTCCCAATGCTGGATGCCGTACTGGGCCTTGAGCAGGGCACGGTTGAACACCCGTACGGCTTCGGGGTTGGCGAAGTCGATGCTGGGTTTGCCGTGGGGGTTGGTGATGGTGAAGCGGGCCAGGTCCGGGTGGGCCTTGATCAGGCTGGGGAAGTCGTAGCGGCCCTGGTGGCGGTTGCGCGGGTGCAGGGTGGGTTTCTGGGTCATGGTGGGGTCCGGATTTTGGGGCTGCTGCGCAGCCCGTTCCGACCGGTCCGGCGCCCCGGCAAGGCCGCTCCTGCAGAAGAATGCGATCCCCTGTAGGAGAGCGGCCTTGCCGGGGCGCCGGACCAGTCGGAAAAGGCCGCGAAGCGGCCTCAGCGGTCTATCAAGTATTTACAGCGCCGCAATCCGCGCATGCTGCTCGGTGAAGTTCGCCAACGCCTGCTCGGACTCCGCCAGCTTGGCGCGCTCCTTCTCGATCACCGCAGGCGGTGCCTTATCGACAAACGCGGCGTTGGACAGCTTGCCGCCCACACGTGCCACTTCGCCTTGCAGGCGCTGAATTTCCTTGTTCAGGCGCGCCAGCTCGGCATCTTTGTCGATCAGGCCGGCCATCGGTACCAGCACCTGCAGGTCGCCAACCAGTGCGGTCGCCGACAGCGGCGCTTCATCCGCTTCACCCAGCACGGTGAACGATTCAACCTTGGCCAGTTTCTTCAGCAGGGCTTCGTTTTCCTGCAGGCGACGCTGGTCGTCGGCGTTGGCATTCTTCAGGAACAGCGGCAGTGGCTTGCCCGGGCCGATGTTCATTTCGGCGCGGATGTTGCGCAGGCCGACCATCAGCTCCTTGAGCCACTCGATATCACCCTCGGCGCCTGCATCGATGCGCGCTTCATTGGCCACTGGCCAAGGTTGCAACATGATGGTCTTGCCTTCGATGCCTGCCAGCGGTGCGATGCGCTGCCAGATTTCTTCGGTGATGAACGGCATGAACGGGTGAGCCAGGCGCAGCGCCACTTCCAGCACGCGCACCAAGGTGCGACGGGTGCCGCGAGCACGCTCGACCGGGGCGTTTTCGTCCCACAGCACAGGCTTGGACAGCTCCAGGTACCAGTCGCAGTACTGGTTCCAGATGAACTCGTACAGGGCCTGGCTGGCCAGGTCGAAGCGGAACTGCTCCAGCTGGCGGGTCACTTCGGCTTCAGTGCGTTGCAGCTGCGAGATGATCCAGCGGTCGGCCAGCGACAGCTCGTAGGCTTCGCCGTTCTGGCCGCAGTCTTCACCCTTGTCCAGCACGTAACGGGCGGCGTTCCAGATCTTGTTGCAGAAGTTGCGGTAGCCTTCGACGCGGCCCATGTCGAACTTGATGTCGCGGCCAGTGGACGCCAGCGAGCAGAAGGTGAAGCGCAGGGCGTCGGTGCCATAGCTGGCGATGCCCTCCGGGAATTCGGCCATGGTCTGCTTGGCGATCTTCTCGGCCAGTTTTGGCTGCATCATGCCGCTGGTGCGCTTTTCCAGCAGGGCGTCGAGGGTGATGCCGTCGACGATGTCCAGCGGGTCCAGGACGTTGCCCTTGGACTTGGACATTTTCTGGCCCTGGCCATCGCGCACCAGGCCGTGCACGTACACGGTCTTGAACGGCACCTGCGGGGTGCCATCCTCGTTCTTGATCAGGTGCATGGTCAGCATGATCATGCGCGCAACCCAGAAGAAGATGATGTCGAAGCCGGTCACCAGCACATCGGTGGAGTGGAATTTCTTCAGGAACTCGGTCTGCTCCGGCCAGCCCAAGGTGGAGAAGGTCCACAGGCCTGAGCTGAACCAGGTGTCGAGCACGTCGTCATCCTGGCGCAGGACTACGTCGGCACCCAGGTTGTGCTTGGCGCGGACTTCTTCCTCGTTGCGGCCGACATAGACCTGGCCGGCCTCGTCGTACCACGCCGGGATGCGGTGGCCCCACCACAGCTGGCGGCTGATGCACCAGTCCTGAATGTCGCGCATCCAGGAGAAGTACATGTTCTCGTACTGCTTGGGCACGAACTGGATGCGGCCGTCTTCCACGGCGGCAATGGCCGGCTCTGCCAGCGGCTTGGTGGAGACATACCACTGGTCGGTCAGCCACGGCTCAATGACGGTGCCCGAACGGTCGCCCTTCGGCACTTTCAGGGCGTGGTCGTCGATGCTTACCAGCAGGCCTTGTGCGTCCAGGTCGGCAACGATCTGCTTGCGCGCAACGAAGCGGTCGAGGCCGGCGTACTGGGCAGGCAGCGAGGTGTCGAACTGTTCGTTGACGCTGCCGTCGAGGTTGAAAGCCTGGGCGGCGGACAGCACCAGGGCATTCTTGTCGAAGATGTTCAGCAGTGGCAGGTTGTGGCGCTTGCCGACTTCATAGTCGTTGAAGTCGTGGGCCGGGGTGATCTTCACGCAGCCAGTGCCGAATTCCGGGTCGCAGTAGTCGTCGGCGATGATCGGGATGCGGCGGCCGACCAGCGGCAGCTCGACAAACTTGCCGATCAGGGCCTGGTAGCGCTCGTCGTTCGGGTTGACGGCAACGGCGGCGTCACCCAGCAGGGTTTCCGGGCGGGTGGTGGCGACGACCAGGTGGTCTTTGCCTTCGGCGGTTTTCGCGCCGTCGGCCAGCGGGTAGCGCAGGTTCCACAGGTGGCCTTTCTCGTCGTGGTTTTCCACTTCGAGGTCGGAGATGGCCGTGTGCAGCTTGGTGTCCCAGTTGACCAGGCGCTTGCCGCGGTAGATCAGGCCGTCCTCGTGCAGGCGCACAAAGGCTTCTTTCACCGCTTCGGACAGGCCGTCGTCCATGGTGAAGCGTTCGCGGCTCCAGTCTACGGACGAACCCAGGCGGCGAATTTGACGGCTGATGTTGCCGCCGGACTGCTCTTTCCATTCCCAGACTTTGTCGAGGAAGGCTTCACGGCCCAGGTCGTGGCGGTTCTGGCCTTTGGCTTCGAGCTGGCGCTCGACCAGCATCTGGGTGGCGATACCGGCGTGGTCGGTGCCTGGCTGCCACAGGGTGTCGCGGCCTTGCATGCGGCGGAAACGGATCAGGGCGTCCATGATCGCGTTGTTGAAGCCGTGGCCCATGTGCAGGCTGCCCGTCACGTTCGGTGGCGGGATCATGATGGTGTAGGACTCACCTGCACCTTGTGGAGCGAAATAGTTTTCGGACTCCCAGGTGTTGTACCAGGAAGTTTCGATGGCGTGCGGCTGGTAGGTCTTATCCATGCGCGGCGGGACCCTGTGCATTTATTCGGGAAAGCCGAAAAGTATAACGAAGGCACAGGGTTTAGGCGACAGGCCGGGTGCTGCTTTGCAGCCCTTTCGCGACACAAGGCCGCTCCTGCAGGCTACTCGATCCCTCGGATGTTACTCCGACCGCTTGATCAACCGCTCGATCCGCGCATCCAGGCGGCGTTTGATCTCGGTTTCGATGTGCGGGGTGAAGTCGTTGATCACGTCCTGCATGATCATCTGGGCCGCGGCACGCAGCTCGCTTTCCAGGTGCAGCAGGGTGTCCTGGCGGCGGGTCTGCGGGTCTTCTTCGACGACCGGGGCCGGTGCTGGCGGGTTGCCTGCAGGCTCATCCAGCAACAGGGGTATCTGCTCGACCGTTTCGGTCAGTAGCGGCGGTTGAAGGTCGGCATCGCCCAACAACTGGCGAATGGACTCCAGGTCGTCGAGCAAATGGGCGGAATCGGGTAGGGAAGGCTTGTCCATCGTCGTCAAAGTCGCTGTAAGCGGTGGTCTTGCAGAGCATAGCCCTGTTCACGGTAGAAACGGAATCGCTCGCGGGCCGATTGGCGAATGGTCGGATCTTCCACCACGATTTCGGCCACCCGCTCGAACTGGCCGACAAACCCCGGCACATCGGCGCCCAGGTTGATCAGCAGGTCGCGGTGCTCCCCGGCCGTGTCTGCAAGGCCCAGGGCGACGGTTGCGTCGGCATGGGTTTCGGCCAGATCGTGAGGTACGAACGCTTCGCCCTTGAAGCGCCACAGGCGTTGGTCCAGCTCGCTGCGCTGCTCGGCGTCCTGGCAATGCAAGTAAACCTTGTGGCCGAGGCGCCAGGCCTTTTCACACAGCTTGCAGGCGAAGTCCAGCCGCGCCGACAAGGAATCGGTGGGCAGGATGTAGAAGTCGACTTTGCTCATGGTTCGGTCTGCCGGCCGGTGGCACTGGCGGTGCCACCGGCTCAGGGCATCAGGCGCCAGCGCGGTCCAGCAGGTACTGAGTCAGCAGCGGGACAGGGCGGCCGGTGGCGCCTTTGTCCTTGCCGCCGCTGATCCAGGCAGTGCCGGCGATGTCCATGTGCGCCCAGTTGTAGGCCTTGGCGAAGCGCGACAGGAAGCAACCGGCGGTGATGGTGCCGGCTTTCGGGCCGCCAATGTTGCCCATGTCGGCGAACGGGCTGTCCAGTTGTTCTTGATACTCATCGAACAACGGCAGTTGCCAGGCGCGGTCGTCGGCACGCTTGCCGGCGTCGAGCAGTTGGCCGACCAGTTCGTCGTTGTTGCCCATCAGGCCCGACGTATGGCTGCCAAGGGCCACGATGCAGGCACCGGTCAGGGTGGCGATGTCGATGACGGCCTGGGGCTTGAAGCGCTCGGCGTAGGTCAGCGTGTCGCACAGCACCAGGCGGCCTTCGGCGTCGGTGTTGAGGATTTCGACGGTCTGGCCGCTCATGGTGGTGACGATGTCGCCCGGGCGGGTGGCGCCGCCGCTTGGCATGTTCTCGGCACAGGCCAACAGGCACACCAGGTTGATCGGCAACTGCAGTTCGAGTACGGCGCGCAGGGTGCCGAACACGCTGGCGGCGCCGCACATGTCGTATTTCATTTCATCCATGCCGGCGCCGGGCTTGAGGCTGATGCCGCCGGTATCGAAGGTGATGCCCTTGCCGACCAGCACGTACGGCTTGTCGCTCTTCTTGGCGCCTTGATAGTTGAGCACGATCAGGCGAGGTGGCTGATCGCTGCCCTGGCCCACGGCGTAGAACGCGCCCATGCCCAGGTCCTTGATCTTCTTTTCGTCCAGCACTTCGACCTTCAGCCCCTTGTGAGCCTTGCCCAGTTCCTTGGCCTGCTCGGCCAGGTAGCTTGGGTGGCACAGGTTGGGCGGCAGGTTGCCCAGGTCGCGGGTGAAAGCCATCCCGTTGGTGATCGCGGTGGCATGCTTGACGGCACGCTCCACCTCGGCGGCGCCGGCCTTTTCAGCCAGCAGGGTGACTTTTTTCAGCGCGCGAGGTTCGGCCTTCTGGCTCTTGAAGCGGTCGAACACGTACTGGCCGTCGAGCAGGGTTTCGGCCAGCAGGCGGTACTTGCCGTAGTGGGCGTCGCGGTTGTTGACCGCGATGTCGTCCAGGGCAAACACGGCATCGCTGCCGCCAAGGCCCTTGAGCACACCGACCACGCTGGCCACCAGCTTGCGCCAGGCGCGGTCGCCAAGGGCTTCGTCCTTGCCGCTGCCCACCAGCAGCACGCGCTCGGCCTTCAGGCCCGGCAAGCTCTGCAGCAGCAGGGTCTGGCCAGCCTTGCCGGCCAGGTCACCACGCTTGAGTACGGCACTGATGGCGCCGTCGGTGGCCTGGTCTACGGCTTTGGCAACGGCGCCGAGCTTGCGCCCTTCACCGACCGGTACGACCAGGGTGGCGGTTTTTACGGATGCAGCAGCTACGCTTTTTACAACCAGTTCCATGTCAGGGTCCCCGAATGGTCTTTGCAGGTGGCGCTTGGTGTTCGTGCGCTCTGGACGGGCCTGGCCGCGTGCTCGCGTGCCAGTTGAAAAGCTGCCAGTTTGAGCCTGTGGCCAGCGTGCTGACAACCCCGAAGTTGGCCTTCATGCGCGGCCAAGTGACAGGCGCTGCCAATCACAGGATAATGCGCGCACTTTACATGGAGGTTCGCTTTTGGCGAACCGGCCTAGGTCTTGGCTGTCGAAAGCCATTGTTTGGCAGTCCGCCCCTGACAACCCAGGAGTGTCTGGTTTGATCGTCTTTCGTTATCTGTCCCGCGAGGTCTTGCTGACCTTGAGCGCCGTCAGCGCCGTGCTGCTGGTGATCATCATGAGCGGGCGCTTCATCAAATACCTGGCCCAGGCGGCCCAGGGCGTGCTCGACCCGAGCGTGCTGTTCCTGATCATGGGCTTCCGCTTGCCCGGCTTCCTGCAGTTGATCCTGCCGCTGGGCCTGTTCCTGGGAATCTTGCTGGCCTATGGCCGTTTGTACCTGGAAAGCGAAATGACCGTGCTGTCGGCTACCGGCATGAGCCAGCAGCGCCTGCTGGGCATGACCATGGCGCCGGCGGCCCTGGTTGCACTGCTGGTGGCATGGCTGAGCCTTAGCCTCGCCCCGCTGGGCGTGGCACAGGTGCAGCAGATCATCGGCCAGCAGGATGCCCTGACCGAGTTTGATACTCTGGTGCCGGGCCGCTTCCAAACCCTGCGCGACGGTTCACGGGTCACCTACACCGAAGAGCTGTCGGACGACCGCAGCAACCTCGGCGGCGTGTTCATCTCCGAGAAACGCTTCAACCAGGACAAGACCAAGGACCGCGCACCGTCGGTGCTGGTCGCCGAGAAAGGCCATCAGGAAGTGCAGGCCGACGGCAACCGTTACCTGGTGCTGCAGAACGGCTACCGGTACGACGGCAACCCCGGTGCCGCCGACTATCGTGCGATCAAGTACGACACTTACGGCGTGCTGTTGCCCAAGCCTGAAGTCAGCGAAGAAGTCACCGAGCGTGAAGCCATCCCGACTTCGCAGCTGTTCGGCCATGACGGCCTGCGCGAGCGCGCCGAGCTGCAATGGCGCCTTTCGCTGCCGATCCTGGTGTTTATCGTGACCCTGCTGGCGGTACCGCTGGCCAAGGTCAACCCGCGCCAGGGCCGCTTCCTCAAGCTGCTGCCGGCCATCCTTCTGTACATGGCTTACCTGACAATGCTGATTTCTGTTCGCGGTGCTCTGGAGAAGGGCAAACTGCCGATCGCCCTGGGCATGTGGTGGGTCCACGGCCTGTTCCTGCTGATCGGCCTTGCGCTGATGTACTGGGAGCCGCTGCGCCTCAAGCGCGCCGCCCGCCGTGCGGAGGTGGCCCATGGCTAAGCTGGACCGCTATATCGGCCAGAGCGTGCTACTGGCCATTCTGGCCGTGCTGGGCATCATTCTTGGCCTGGCCTCGCTGTTCGCCTTCATCGATGAGATGAGCGACCTGAGCGACACTTACACCGTGCTCGAAGCAGGCAATTTCGTCCTGTTGACCGCGCCGCGTCGCTTGTACGAAATGCTGCCGATGGCCGCCCTGATCGGCTGCCTGATCGGCCTGGGCAGCCTGGCAAGCAGCAGCGAACTGACCATCATGCGTGCCGCGGGTGTTTCCATCGGCCGAATCGTCTGGGCGGTGATGAAGCCAATGCTGGTTTTGATGCTGGCTGGCGTGCTGATTGGCGAGTACGTTGCACCTGCCACCGAGAACAAGGCCCAGGCAGACCGTTCGCTGGCGCAGGGCGGCGGGGAGGCGCAGAGCTCCAAGCGCGGCATGTGGCACCGCCAGGGCGAAGAGTTCGTGCACATCAACTCGGTACAGCCCAACGGCCTGCTGCTGGGCGTTACTCGTTACCGCTTTGACGACGAGCGCAAGATCGTTACCTCAAGCTTTGCTCGTCGTGCGCAGTACAACCAGGATCACTGGCTGCTCAGCGATGTCAGCACCACCTTCTTCCGTGGTGACCACACCGAAGTGGTGAAGGCCCCTGAAGAGCGCTGGGACGTTTCGGTGACGCCGCAGTTGCTGAATACAGTGGTGTTGGCACCAGAGTCGCTGTCGATCACCGGGCTGTGGGACTACATCCACTACCTGTCGGACCAGGGCCTGAACAACTCGCGCTACTGGCTGGCGTTCTGGACCAAGGTGTTGCAGCCAGCGGTTACCGCGGCGCTGGTGCTGATGGCGATATCCTTCATCTTCGGCCCGTTGCGTTCGGTGACGTTGGGGCAGCGGGTGTTCACTGGCGTACTGGTGGGCTTCGTGTTCCGTATTGCTGGCGACCTGCTTGGGCCTTCGAGCCAGGTGTTTGGCTTCCCGCCGTTGTTGGCGGTGGTGATACCGGCGGGTATTTGTGCCTTGGCGGGTGTGTGGATGTTGCGTAGGGCAGGGTAGCCCTTAAGAATGCTGGGGCCGCTTTGCGACCCATCGCGGATAAATCCGCTCCTACACGACCTTGTAGGAGCGGATTTATCCGCGATGGGCTGCGCAGCGGCCCCATAATGTTTACTTTTTCTGTTTCGGCACCCGCACCAGCTGGGTATCCGAATAGATGTCATGCCACCCCCGCTTGCGCTTGTCGATCAGCGACCATAAGAAGCCCAACCCCAGGCACAGCCATGAAGCAATCGACACCACAAAGCGCAACAACGCCTGCCACAGGCTGATCGCGCTGCCATCAGCGTTCTGAACCCGCACCCCCCACACCTGCATGCCCAGCGTCTGCCCGCCATGGGTCCAGAACTTGGCAAAAAAACCAAACAACGCAAACAGCAGCACCGTCGACAGCAGTGGGTCGCCATCCAGTGCGCCTGCCTCGGTAAGCTCACGCATTCTGGCCTCACCGATGATTGCCATCTGAATCATCTTGTAAGCGCCCGCCGTGACGATCAAAAGCGCTGTGCAAAGCAGGAAGTCGTAAAACATGGCAGCCGAACGTCGACCCAGGCCGACCGGCGGAAAATCACCCTGCGGGCTAAGTACAGGCTTGGGCATGCGTGGCAGCTCCTGTTGGCAAAAGCCCATTCTATGGAATTGCGCGCACAAAAAAGCCCCTGTGGGTCAACACAGGGGCTCTTTCATTCGGAAAATCAGGCTTCTGGCTGTACTTCGTCAGCCTGCATGCCTTTTTGGCCTTGAACGGCAACGAAGGTCACTTTCTGGCCTTCTTTCAGGCTCTTGAAGCCGTTGCCTTGGATAGCGCGGAAGTGCACGAACAGATCCGGACCGCTTTCTGGGGTGATGAAGCCGTAACCTTTTTCGTCATTGAACCACTTGACGGTACCGTTCTGACGCTCAGCCATTGTCTTATTTCCTATGAAACTTAAAATTTAATGACAGTTACTTTCGCGTTATCAAGCGAAAGCATACTGGGCTGGGTTGCAGGAAAGTAAGAGACGTCGAACGGGTTGTAGCAGATTGCGGCTACTGGCCCAGGTCACGAACTGTTGCGACCCATGCAAACACAGTGCAGTGACTCTACGCCAACTCCCAAGCTAAAAACAAGCCCTTGGTCGTATGGAAAATCAGCCTTTTTCCGATAACCGACCAATTTGTCGAAAACGGCATGGCGCCTGGCCTGGCGCCATGTTCAAAAGTTATTGGGCAGGTTCGAAATCGAATAGACAAAACCTGCCGTCAAACCTCAGACGGTGCATTCAACCGCGATAGTAACGTTGTGGAACAAAAGGCATTTTGCTGACTTTCAAGGCAACGTTCTTTCCACGCACCACTGCAAACAACGGCGTGTCGATTGCGCTATGTTCGATATCGACATAACCCATGGCAACCGGTGCGCCGAGCGTCGGGCCAAAACCTCCGCTGCACACTTTGCCCACAATTGTGCCCTGCGCATCGACAATTTCGGCGCCTTCTCGCACTGGCGTGCGCTCTTGAGGCAGCAAGCCAACACGTTTGCGTTTGACACCTTTTTGCTGTTGCGCAAAAACCTGCTCAGCACCCGGGAAACCGCCAGCACGCACACCGTCGGCGCGTCGTGCCTTGGAAATGGCCCAGAGCAGGCTGGCCTCGATCGGTGTGGTGTGGGTGTCCATGTCATGGCCGTAGAGGCACAGCCCGGCTTCCAGGCGCAGTGAATCGCGGGCGCCCAGGCCGATGGGTTGCACTTCAGGCTCGGCCAGCAGGCGGCGGGCCAGCGCTTCGGCGGCTTTAACGGGTACCGAAATCTCGTAACCATCTTCACCGGTGTAGCCCGAGCGGCTCACGTAGCAGTCTTCACCCAGCAGCGACACGGGGCGGAACTGCATGAAGGTCATGCCGGCCACTTCCGGTGCCAGGCGCTCGAGTACCGTGGCCGCCGCCGGGCCTTGCAGGGCGAGCAGGGCGCGCGCCTCGAACAGTGGCTGAACGTCGCAGCGGTTGCCGATGTGCTTTTGCAGATGCGCCAGGTCCTGGTCCTTGCAGGCGGCATTCACCACCAGGAACAACGTGTCGTCTCCCAGGTTGGCGACCATCAGGTCATCGAGGATACCGCCCTGTTCATTGGTGAACATGGCGTAGCGCTGCATGCCTACCGGCAAGTCCATGATGTCCACTGGCACGAGGCTTTCCAGTGCCTTGGCTGCATCGCTGCCGCGCAGCACGATCTGGCCCATGTGCGAGACATCGAACAGGCCGGCCTGTTCACGGGTATGCAGGTGTTCCTTGAGTACGCCAAGCGGGTATTGCACCGGCATGTCGAAGCCAGCGAACGGCACCATGCGGGCACCCAGTTCCAGGTGCAGGGTGTGCAGCGGGGTCTTTTGCAGTGTTTCGGACATCGATGACTCCTTGGTTGTATGCGGGGTCAACATTCGATGATGTTGACGGCCAGGCCGCCGCGGGCGGTCTCTTTGTATTTGCTTTTCATGTCGGCGCCGGTCTGGCGCATGGTGCGGATGACCTTGTCGAGCGACACGTAGTGCTGCCCGTCGCCGCGTAAGGCCATGCGTACCGCGTTGATCGCCTTCACCGAACCCATGGCATTGCGCTCGATGCAGGGCACCTGTACCAGCCCGCCAATGGGGTCGCAGGTCAGGCCCAGGTTGTGTTCCATACCGATTTCGGCGGCGTTTTCCACTTGTTGCGGGCTGCCGCCCATCACTTCGCACAAGGCTCCGGCCGCCATGGAACAGGCCACGCCAACCTCACCTTGGCAGCCCACCTCTGCACCGGAGATGGACGCGTTTTCCTTGTAGAGGATGCCGATGGCTGCCGCGGTGAGCAGAAAGCGCACCACGCCGTCCTCGTTGGCGCCGGGGACAAAGCGCATGTAGTAATGCAGCACCGCAGGCACGATGCCGGCAGCACCGTTGGTTGGCGCGGTGACGACACGGCCACCGAATGCGTTCTCTTCATTGACCGCCAGCGCGTACAGGTTGACCCAATCGAGCACCGACAGCGCATCACGCAGGTTGGCTTCGGGGTTGGTACTCAGCTGGCGGTAAAGTGCTGGGGCGCGTCGTTTGACCTTCAACCCACCAGGCAGGATGCCTTCGTGCCGGCAGCCGGCTTGAACGCAATCCTGCATCACTTGCCAGATGCGCAGCAGGCCATCACGGGTATCGCATTCAGGCCGCCAGGCAGCTTCATTGGCCAACATGATCTGGCTGATCGAAAGGTGAGTGGCCACACAGTGGGCCAGCAAGTCCTTGGCGGTTTTGAAAGGGTAGGCCAGTACGGTGGTGTCTTCGACGATACGGTCTTGCCCGGCAGCCTCTTCGTCAACCACAAATCCGCCACCCACCGAGTAGTACTCCCGGCTGCGAATTTGCAGCCCGGCGGCGTCGAAGGCGCGAAAGATCATGCCGTTGGGGTGGTAGTCCAGCGGCTTGCGAATCATTGCCAGGTGCTGTTTTTCAACGAAACCGATCGGGTGTTCACCCAGCAGGTGCAGTTGGCCGCTCTCGCGGATAGCTTGAAGGCGAGCGGGGATGGATTCGGTGTCGACAACGTCCGGATGCTCGCCTTCGAGGCCGAGCAATACCGCCTTGTCACTGCCATGACCCTTGCCGGTAGCACCGAGCGAGCCATACAGCTCGGCCTTGATGCTGGCTGTGCTGTTCAGAAGGCCATCACGGCGCAGCCCTTCGGCGAAGCGCGCAGCGGCGCGCATCGGGCCCACCGTGTGGGAGCTGGAGGGGCCGATGCCGATCTTGAACAGGTCGAAGACGCTCAGGGACATGGTGGAACCTCCTGAAGATTCTGGGGCCGCAAAGCGGCCCCAGCTGTCTATAGGCCGCCTCAAACGTCCTGATAGCTCTCGATCGACGGGCAGGCACACACCAGATTACGGTCGCCAAACACGTTGTCGACCCGCCCGACCGGTGGCCAGTACTTGCTCTCCACCAGGCTCTGCAGCGGGTACACCGCCTGCTCACGGCTGTAACCATGGGCCCAGTCGCCCACCAGTTCGGCCGCCGTGTGTGGGGCGTTCTTCAGCGGGTTGTCGTCCTTGTCCAGGCTGCCGGTTTCCACCGCGCGGATCTCTTGGCGAATCTGGATCATCGCGTCGCAGAAGCGGTCCAGCTCTTCCTTGGACTCACTTTCGGTCGGCTCGATCATCAGTGTGCCAGCCACCGGGAAGGACATGGTCGGGGCGTGGAAGCCAAAGTCGATCAGGCGCTTGGCCACGTCGTCGACGCTGATGCCACTGGTGTCTTTGAGCGGGCGCAGGTCGAGGATGCATTCGTGGGCCACCAGGCCATTGCCGCCGGTGTACAGAACAGGATAGTGCTCTTCCAGGCGGCGGGCGATGTAGTTGGCGTTGAGGATTGCCATCTGCGACGCACGCTTGAGGCCTGCGCCACCCATCATGCGGATGTACATCCAGGTGATCGGCAGGATGCTGGCGCTGCCGAATGGTGCAGCGCATACGGCGCCTTCACGGTTTTCCAGTTGCGCATGGCCCGGCAGGAATGGCGCCAGGTGCGACTTGACGCCGATCGGGCCAACGCCCGGGCCGCCACCGCCGTGCGGGATGCAGAAGGTTTTGTGCAGGTTCAGGTGGGAAACGTCCCCGCCAAACTTGCCCGGTGCGCACAGGCCGACCATGGCGTTCATGTTGGCGCCGTCGATGTACACCTGGCCACCATTGTCGTGGATGATCGCGCAGATTTCGCCGATGGCTTCTTCGAACACGCCGTGGGTGGACGGGTAAGTGATCATGATCGCGGCCAGGCGTTCGCGGTGCTCGATGGCCTTGGCGCGCAGGTCGTCGACGTCGACGTTGCCGCGGGCGTCGCAGGCAGTGACCACCACGCGCATGCCGGCCATGTGTGCGGTCGCCGGGTTGGTACCGTGGGCCGAAGAAGGGATCAGGCAGATGTCGCGGTGGCCTTCGCCACGGCTGCGGTGGTACGCGCGGATGGCCAGCAGGCCGGCATATTCACCCTGGGAACCGGCGTTGGGCTGCAGCGACACGGCATCGTAGCCGGTGGCGGCGCACAGCATGGCTTCCAGCTCGGTGGTCATCTGCAGGTAACCCTGGCTTTGTTCGGCAGGGGCAAACGGGTGCAGGTTGCCGAACTCGGCCCAGGTAACCGGGATCATTTCGCTGGCAGCGTTGAGTTTCATGGTGCACGAGCCCAGCGGGATCATGCTGCGGTCCAGCGCCAGGTCCTTGTCTGCCAGGCGGCGCAGGTAACGCATCAGTTCGGTTTCGCTGTGGTAGCGGTTGAACACCGGGTGTTCAAGGATGGTCGATTGGCGCAGCAGGGCGGTTGGCAAGTGCGAACCGGTGCTGGCGGCCAAAGCAGCGAAGTCAGGTTGCGGCTGGTTGCCACCCAGCAGTTGCCACAGGGCTTCTACGTCGGCCTGGGTGCTGGTTTCGTCGAGCGAAAGCCCCAGGCGGCCGGTATCGACCTGACGCAGGTTGATGCGCTGGGCGCGGGCCTGCTCATGAAGGTCGGCGGTAGCGCTGCCGGTGGCCAGGGTGAGGGTGTCGAAGGCGCTTTCGCCGATGACGGCAACGCCCATCTGCTTCAGGCCGGCGGCCA
The DNA here is from genome assembly GCF_028898945.1 of Pseudomonas sp. PSKL.D1. Lineage (NCBI taxonomy): Bacteria > Pseudomonadati > Pseudomonadota > Gammaproteobacteria > Pseudomonadales > Pseudomonadaceae > Pseudomonas > Pseudomonas sp. PSKL.D1. Next base: position 4,748,119 of record NZ_CP118607.1, on the reverse strand, counting down.
GGATCGCAGTCAGCGCATGGGTGCGTTCGGCAATGCGCTTGAGGCCGGCAGGGCCATGGTACACGGCGTACATGCTGGCGATGTTGGCCAGCAGTACCTGCGCGGTGCAGATGTTGCTGGTGGCCTTCTCGCGACGGATGTGCTGCTCGCGGGTTTGCATGGCCAGGCGCAGGGCGGTCTTGCCGAAGCGGTCGATCGACACGCCAACCAGGCGGCCCGGCATGTCGCGTTTGAATGCATCACGGGTGGCGAAGTAGGCGGCGTGCGGGCCGCCGAACCCTAGCGGTACGCCAAAGCGCTGGGCGCTGCCGATGGCCACGTCGGCGTCGAATTCGCCCGGTGGGGTCAGCAGGGTCAGGGCCAGCAGGTCGGCGGCTACAGCCACCAGTGCATTGGCGGCGTGGAAGCGCTGTACCACCTCGCGGTAGTCGAATACTTCGCCGTTGCTGGCCGGGTACTGCAGCAGGGCACCGAAGAATGCGCTGACGTCATCCAGTTCGCGTTCGTCGCCCACCACGATCTCGATGCCCAGCGGTTCGGCACGGGTACGCAGCACGTCGAGGGTTTGCGGGTGGCAGTGCACCGAAGCAAAGAAGCTGTGGCTGGCCCTGTTCTTCGACAGGCGCTTGCAGAAGGTCATGGCTTCTGCGGCAGCGGTGGCTTCGTCAAGCAGGGAGGCGTTGGCAATCGGCAGGCCGGTCAGGTCGCTGATCAGGGTCTGGAAGTTCAGCAGCGCTTCCAGGCGGCCTTGGGAAATTTCTGGCTGGTAAGGGGTGTAGGCGGTGTACCAGGCCGGGTTTTCCAGCAGGTTGCGCAAGATCGGTGCCGGGGTGTGGGTGTTGTAGTAGCCCTGGCCGATGAAGTTGCGGAACAGCTGGTTCTTGCTGGCAATGGCCTTGAGGCTGGCGAGCGCGTCGGCTTCACTCTGGCCGTCTTCGCTGCCTAGCACGCTGGTGCCCTTGATGCTGTCGGGGATGACAGCGGCGGTCATGGCCTCCAGCGAGTCGAAGCCCAGGGTGGCCAGCATGGCCTGCTCGTCGGCGGCGCGTGGGCCGATGTGGCGGGCGATGAATTCGTTGGCGGTGCCGAGGTTGATGGTCATGGTCGGTTCCTCAGGCGTCGTCTTGGGCTTTGAGCAGGCGGTCGTAGGCGTCCTGGTCAAGCAGGGCAGGCACTTCGGTTGCGTCGGCAGGGATGAAGCGGAAGAACCAGCCTTCGCCCTGTGGGTCTTCGTTGACCAGTTCGGGGCTGTCGTTGAGGCTGTCGTTCACGGCGACCACTTCACCGGCCAGGGGCATATACACGCCGCTGGCGGCCTTGACCGACTCGACGGTGGAGGCTTCTGCGCCTTTGTCGTATTGCTGCAGTTCCGGCAGTTGCACGTAGACCACATCACCCAGCGCATTCTGGGCGTAGGCGGTAATGCCTACGGTGACGCTGCCATCGGCTTCGGTACGCAGCCATTCGTGATCTTCAGTAAAACGCAACTCGCTCATGGGAAATCCTCGGGAAGCAGGGCGTTGGGCGCGATAACGTCGCGCTCTTGGGGTGGATTTCCCTTAGCAAATACTCGGCCAATTAATTAAAAGCCATATAAAACAGATAGTTACAGATAATTCGAGAGATATTCGAGGGCTATGTGTAACGAAATCAATACAGGCAGGTGAGAAAGAAAAAGGGTTTGTGGATCAAACCCTTGTACAGCGGGAACGAAAAGGGATTGTATCGAATTCGATACGGTGTAACGAATTCGATACTTTGCTTCAAGAGGTTTTACAGCGTGGTGAAGAACGGCAAAGCCAAATACAACTTGATGACGATCACATTGATGATGTCAATAAAGAATGCACCCACCATCGGCACCACCAGAAACGCAACATGCGACGGCCCGTAGCGCTGCGTTACGGCCTGCATGTTGGCAATGGCTGTCGGCGTGGCGCCTAGCCCGAAGCCGCAGTGACCGGCGGCCAGCACCGCTGCATCATAGTTGCTGCCCATGGCCCGGAACGTCACGAATACGGCAAAAAGTGCCATCACCAACGTTTGTGCTGTCAGCAAGATGACAAAGGGCAATGCAAGGGCCGCCAGATCCCAGAGTTTGAGCGACATCAATGCAATTGCCAGGAACAGCGACAGGCTGACGTTACCCAGTACCGAAACTTCCCGCTCGAACACCTGGTACAAGCCACACAATGCCAGCCCGTTACGCAGCACAACTCCGACGAACAACACGCACACGAAGGTTGGCAGCTCGAATGCGGTGCCTTTGAGCAGGCCCGTGAGCAGTGTACCCACCATCATGCTGACGGCGATCAAGGCCAGTGTCTCGACTATCGAGAACGGGGTAATCAAACGCTCTTTGTTCGGCTGTTCAAAACCCTTGGGCAGTACGGGCACTTCCTGTTCAACACCGGGCGTTTGCACGCGGCTGATCAGCAGGCGTGCGACCGGGCCGCCAATCAGGCCGCCCAGCACCAGGCCGAAGGTCGCGGCGGCCATGCCCAGTTCCGTTGCCGAGGCCAGCCCATACTGCTCACTGAACGTCGCACCCCACGCGGCACTGGTGCCGTGGCCACCGGACAAGGCAATCGACCCCGACAACAAGCCCATCAACGGGTCGAGCCCCAGGGCTTTGGCAAGCCCGATGCCCAGGGCGTTCTGTACCACCAGCAGCCCGGTTACCGCACAGAGGAAAATGGCGACTACCCGGCCCCCTTTGCGCAAGCTGGCCATGTCCGCGCTCAAACCGATGGTGGCAAAAAAGGCCAGCATCAAGGGGGATTGGAGGGAGGTGTCGAACTGTACGTGTACATCGAAGAAGCCGCGTAGGCCCAGCAGCAAGAGCGCCACCACCAAGCCACCAGCGACAGGTTCGGGAATGTTGTAAATACGCAGGAAGTTGACGCGTGTGACCAGGCCACGGCCCAGCAGAAGGACCAGCGAAGCGGCTACCAGTGTGCCGTAGAAGTCGAGCTCGAGCATCGTTTATGTCTTTTGTGATGTAACGGTACTGTCATTCTCCGGGTGATGATGCGTAGCGATGTGTAGGGTAAAACTGAGAAAAGTCAGGAATTGGCTTTGGGAATGCCGTATTTGCGCAGTCGTTGGGCAATGGCGCTGTGCGAGGTCTGCAAGCGCCCCGCCAATTGGCGGGTCGACGGGTAGCTGGCATACAGCCGCAGCAACAGTTCGCGCTCGAAATCTGCAACGGCTTGCTCAAGGGAACTCACTTCGCCGTCTTGCCCGCGTGCCACCGATGTACCGGCGATGTCCAGGTCACCGATGTCCACCAGGTTGCTCTCGCAAATGGCCGCCGCGCGGAAGATCACGTTTTGCAGTTGGCGAACGTTGCCTGGCCAGGGGTTGGCCAGCAAAGCCGAGTGGGTGTCGGGGGTCAGCCGGCAAGGCGGGCGCTGGATCTGGGTGCAGGCCTGCTGCATGAAGAAGTGCGCGAGCATCAGAATATCCTGGCCGCGGTCGCGCAGCGGGGGCACTTGCAGGTTGAGCACGTTCAGCCGGTAGAACAGGTCTTCGCGAAACGTCCCTTCGGCCACCATGCGCTCCAGATCACGGTGGGTGGCGCTGATGATACGTACATCCACCTTCACTTCGCGGTCCCCGCCCACGCGACGGAAGCTGCCATCACTGAGGAAACGTAGTAGCTTGGCCTGCAGGTAGGGCGACATTTCGCCGATTTCATCGAGAAACACCGTGCCCTGGTTGGCCAGTTCCATCAGCCCGGGCTTGCCGCCGCGCTGTGCGCCGGTGAAGGCGCCCGGGGCATAGCCGAACAGCTCGCTCTCAGCGAGGTTCTCTGGCAGCGCGGCGCAGTTCAGGGCAAGGAACGGCGCAGCGTGACGGCTGCTGATGGCGTGGCAGGCGCGGGCCACCAGTTCCTTGCCAGTGCCGGTTTCGCCGTGCACGAGCAGTGGCGCATCCAATGTCGCTACGCGCAGGGCGCGGGCTTTTAGCGTACGAATGGCGGCGGACTCACCAAGCAAGGCATCAAAGCCCTCGGCATGATCATGGTGAAGTGCCGACAGCCGTTCGCCCATGCGCGTTGGCGGGTAGAGTGTCAGCAGCCCCCCAGCGTTGGTGATGGGGGTGGCGTCCAACAGCAAACTTTGGCCATTGAGCTGCATTTCGCGCATCGGCAGGTGGAAGTTGTTGTCCAGCAGTGCTTGCAGCAGCGCTGGGTCATCAAACAGTTCGCTAACCGAGCGCCCGGCGGATTCACGGCCGCACAGGGCGATCAGCGCGGGGTTGGCCAGCAGCACTTTACCGGCGCTGTCCACCGCCAGTACCGGGTCACTCATTGCCGCCAGCAAGGCATCGAGCTGCAGGTGGCGGCGTTGGCCCGGAAGAATGTCAACCACATCCACCGACTGCACGCCGTTAACCTCGAACAGCGCGTCGTGCAGTTCTTCAAGCACGGCGGGGCTCAGGGTAGGGGCGTCGATGTAGACGTTGGGCGGGACCATTTCCACGGCGTCCAGGTTGAGGTTGCGGGCGCCGAGCAGGGCGAGGACTTCCTGGGTGATGCCGACGCGGTCGATGAAGCTGACGTGGATGCGCATGGGGAGGTACGGGTTGTGGCTGGGGAGGGCGGTAGTATGCCTTGCGAAGGGGGAGCCCAAGAATGCCGGGGCCGCTGCGCAGCCCATCGCGGATAAATCCGCTCCTACAGGGATTGTAGGAGCGGATTTATCCGCGATGGGCTGCGCAGCGGCCCCCAGGATTACATGCCTTCCAGGTTTTCCGGCTTGATCGGATCACCAGACTTCACATTCAGCTTCTGGCGAATGTCTTCGAACATCTTGTCGAACAGCGGATGTGGCGATGGAAGGCTTTCAAATTTCTTGGGTGCAGGCAGATGTGCTTGAGCTTTACGGCTCAGGTCCATCAGGAATCTGGGCAGTACTTCTTCCTTTCTCAGGAAGAATGACTCATCGACCGGTTTCCCCTCGATGCTGCCGTGCATGCGGAACAGTATGCCGCGGCCCTTCTGCTGATCCTGGGTGGCCTCGTAATCGATTTTCAGGTCATAGCTATGATCAGCCTTGTTCAGCGCAGTGCGCTCGATATGAACATGCCCGGGTTCATAGGTGGCCATGACGAAATCCTCCACATGATTTGATAACGGCGGGTACCGCAGTACCCGCCAACTGCCATCAACGGTAGCTGATTCCCGGCTTGGCGGTGCTGACGCGTGTGCCCGCGGTACCTTTGACGATACCTTCGATGTTTTCCAGCGAGCTGATCACTGCGACCTTGCCGGTGTTGCGGGCAAAGTCCATCGCCGCTTGCACTTTCGGCCCCATGGAGCCTGCGGCGAAACCCAAGCGCTCCAGTTCGTCAGGGTGCGCCTCGGCAATCGCCTTCTGGGTGGGCTTGCCCCAGTCGATGTAGGCCGCGTCCACGTCGGTGGCAATGATCAGCAGGTCTGCTTCCAGCTGTTCGGCCAGCAGTGCTGAGCACAAATCCTTGTCAATGACCGCTTCAATGCCTCTGAGCTTGCGGTTTTCATCGTACATGGTGGGGATGCCGCCACCTCCGGCGCAGATCACGATGCTGCTCTTTTCCAGCAACCATTTGATCGGGCGGATTTCGAAAATGCGCTTGGGTTTGGGGCTGGCCACCACGCGGCGATACTTGTCGCCGTCGGCTTTGACCACCCAGCCCTTCTCCTTGGCCAGGCGCTCGGCTTCTTCCTTGCTGTAGACCGGGCCGATGAACTTGGTCGGGTCTTTGAAGGCCGGGTCGTTGGCGTCTACCTCGACCTGGGTCAGCAAGGTGGCGAACGGCACTTCGAACGCCAGCAGGTTGCCCAGTTCCTGTTCGATCATGTAGCCGATCATGCCTTCGGTCTCGGCACCCAGTACGTCCAGTGGGTACGGTTCCACGGATTTGTAGGCATCGGCCTGCAGCGACAGCAGGCCGACTTGCGGGCCGTTGCCGTGGGCGATGACCAGTTCGTTGCCGGGGTGAATCTTGGCGATCTGCTCGGTGGCGGTGCGGATATTGGCGCGCTGGATGTCAGCGGTCATGGGCTCGCCGCGGCGCAGGAGGGCGTTACCGCCCAATGCAACAACGATACGCATGGGGAATGTCCTTTGAGCGGGAAATGGGTTCAGTCACAGGGGCCGATACAGCCCCTGTGCAGTGGTGGGGTCAGAGGTCGGCCAGGGTCGAGACGAGGATTGCCTTGATCGTGTGCATGCGGTTTTCCGCCTGCTCGAAGGCAATGCACGCCGGGGACTCGAACACGTCATCGGTCACTTCAATGCCGTTGGCGAGGTCCGGATACTGCTCGGCAATCTGTTTGCCAACCTTGGTTTCGGAGTTGTGGAAGGCCGGCAAGCAGTGCATGAACTTGGTCCGCGGGTTGCCGGTGGCTTTCATCAGCTCTTTGTTCACCTGGTAAGGCTTGAGTTGCTTGATGCGCTCGCCCCAGGCCTCAATCGGCTCACCCATCGACACCCACACGTCGGTGTGCACGAAGTCCACGCCTTTGACCGCCGCTTTCGGGTCTTCGGTGAGGGTGATGCGGGCGCCGCTTTCTTCGGCGTACTTGTGGCAACGTTCAACCAGGTCGTCGTGTGGCCACAGCGCCTTGGGCGCGGCGATACGCACGTCCATGCCAAGCTTGGCACCTATCAGCAGCAGCGAGTTACCCATGTTGTTGCGGGCATCGCCCAGGTAGGCGTAGCTGATGTCGTGCAGCGGCTTGTCGCTGTGTTCACGCATGGTCAGCACGTCGGCGATCATCTGGGTTGGGTGGTACTCGTCGGTCAGGCCGTTGAAGACTGGCACGCCGGCGAACTTGGCCAGCTCTTCGACGATTTCCTGCTTGAAGCCACGGTACTCGATGGCGTCATACATGCGGCCGAGCACGCGGGCGGTGTCCTTCATGCTCTCCTTGTGGCCGATTTGCGAGGAGTTGGGGTCGATGTAAGTAACGTTGGCGCCCTGGTCATAGGCGGCCACTTCGAATGCGCAGCGGGTGCGGGTGGAGGTTTTTTCGAAGATCAGGGCGATGTTGTTGCCCTTCAGGTGCTGCTGCTCGGTGCCGGTGTATTTGGCGCGCTTGAGGTCGCGGGACAGGTCCAGCAGATATTTCAGCTCGCGGGTGGTGTGGTGTTCCAGGCTGAGCAGGTTGCGGTTGTGGATGTTGAACGCCATGACGGTATCTCCTTGAGTTCGGTGAAAGTTGCCCGGCCGCCACTTCGTGGGCGCGGCCGGGTGTACTGGGCGTTAGTAGTCGATTGGGTCGCGTACGATCGGGCAGGTCATGCAGTGGCCGCCGCCACGGCCCCGGCCAAGCTCGCCGGCACTGATGGTGATGACCTCGATGCCCGCTTTACGCAGCAGGGTGTTGGTGTAGGTGTTGCGGTCGTAGCCGATGACCACGCCGGGTTCGATGGCCACCACGTTGTTGCCGTCATCCCACTGTTCGCGTTCGGCGGCGAAGCTGTTGCCGCCGGTTTCGACCACGCGCAGCTTGACCCCCAGTTGCTCGCCGACCACTTCGATGAACGACTTGTTGATGCGGCGTACGTCCATGCCGTAGGGCTTGCTTTCGTCCGGGCGGATGATGAACGGCACAATCTCGTTCACCACCTCCGGGAAAACCGTCACCAGGTCGCGGTCGCAGAAGCTGAACACAGTGTCCAGGTGCATGGCGGCGCGGGACTTCGGCAGGCCGGCGACGATGACTTCCTTGGCCGCACCCTTGGCGAACAGGTTTCGCGCCACCTGGCCGATGGCCTGGCGAGAGGTACGCTCGCCCATACCGATGAGCACAATGCCCTTGCCGATCGGCATCACGTCACCGCCTTCGAGGGTGGATGAGCCGTGATCCTTGTCGGGGTCGCCGTACCAGACCTCGAAGTCGGCGTTGGTAAATTCCTTGTGGAACTTGTAGATGGCAGTGGTCAGCAGGGTTTCCTGGCGACGCGCAGGCCAGTACATTGGGTTCAGCGTCACGCCACCGTAGATCCAGCAGGTGGTGTCGCGGGTGAACTGGGTGTTGGGCAGTGGCGGCAGGATGAAACTGGAGTGCCCCAGGTAGTCGTTGTACATCTTGACCACGTCGGCACCGGCGCTCTGTGGCAGGTCCTGGCCCGCCACACCACCGATAAGAAACTCGGCCAAGTGACGTGGTTCGAGGCCTTCAAGCCAGCTGCGTACTTCGTTGTTCAGGCCTACGCCGACGGTGTCATCGGTGATCTTGCGGTCCAGGATCCATTTCAGGGCATCTTTCTGCTGCACGATGTCAGTCAGCAGGTTGTGCATCTCCAGCACATCCACACCGCGCTCGCGCATCTTGGTGACGAAGTCGAAGTGGTCACGCTTGGCCTGGTCGACCCAGATCACGTCATCGAACAGCAGCTCGTCGCAATTGCTCGGGGTCAGGCGCTTGTGCGCAAGGCCCGGGGAGCAGACCATCACTTTACGCAGCTTGCCTGCTTCGGAGTGGACACCGTACTTCTGTTTTTCAGTGGACATGGTTCAATCCTCCATTAGTGCGTAGCCGTGGTCACAGGGTCAGGAAGCCGTCGTACAGTCCATAGGCCGCCACGATGGCGCCGATGACCACGGCTGCGAAGATCAGTTTTTCCACGTTGGTAAAGATGGGTTGGCCAATCTCGTGCTTGGCCTTGGCAAACAGGATCACGCCCGGGGCATACAGCAGGGCGGAAAGCAGCAGGTATTTCACGCCGCCGGCGTACAACAGCCAAATGGCGTAGATCAAGGCGATGCCACCAATCAGCAAGTCTTTGCTGCGCTCTGCGGCAGCTTGCTCGTAGGTTTCACCGCGCCATGCCAGCAGGAAGCCATAGCCCGCCGACCACAGGTAAGGCACCAGGATCATCGAGGTTGCCAGATAGATCAGCGACAGGTAGGTGCTGCTGGAGAACAGGGTGATCACCAGGAAGATCTGCACCATGGCGTTGGTCAGCCACAGGGCATTGGCCGGTACCTGATTGGCGTTTTCGCGGCGCAGGAACTCCGGCATGGTGTGGTCTTTGGCGGCGGCGAACATGATCTCGGCGCACAACAGTACCCAGGACAGCAGGGCACCCAGCAGCGAGATGATCAGGCCTACGCTGATCAGCACCGCGCCCCAGTGGCCGACCACATGTTCAAGTACAGCGGCCATTGAAGGGTTCTGCAGCTTGGCCAGTTCAGGTTGAGTCATTACGCCAAGCGACAGCACATTGACCAGCACCAGGAACAGCAGCACGGTGATGAAACCAATGACCGTGGCCTTGCCCACGTCGGAGCGTTTTTCCGCCCGGGACGAGAAGATGCTTGCGCCCTCGATGCCAATGAACACCCACACGGTGACCAGCATCATGTTGCGTACCTGGTTCATCACACTGCCCAGTTCGGGTGTGCCGGTGGCCCATATGTCAGCGGTGAAGATGTCGAGGCGGAAGGCGAACAGGCAGATCAGGGCAAACAGCACCAGCGGCACGACCTTGGCCACGGTGGTGACCAGGTTGATGAACGCCGCTTCCTTGATGCCGCGCAGCACCAGGAAGTGCACTGCCCACAGCAGGATCGAAGCTCCGATGATGGCTGCTGGCGTGTTGCCCTCGCCAAAGATCGGGAAGAAGTAGCCCAGCGTACTGAACAGCAAGACGAAGTAACCGACGTTGCCCAGCCAGGCACTGATCCAGTAGCCCCAGGCGGAAGAGAAGCCCATGTAATCGCCAAAGCCCGCCTTGGCGTAGGCATACACACCGCCGTCCAGGTCGGGTTTGCGGTTGGCCAGCGTTTGGAACACGAAGGCCAGGGTCAGCATCCCGACTGCGGTAATAGCCCAGCCGATCAGCACTGCGCCGACCCCGGCGCTGGCGGCCATGTTTTGCGGTAACGAGAAGATCCCGCCACCGATCATCGAGCCGACCACAAGCGCAACTAACGCGCCAAGTTTAAGTTTTCCGGTTGAATCAGACATTTAACAACTCCTGCCAGGAGAAAGTTGACGACAGATTAAAACTATCGCCTTGGCCATGAACTGACTTAGGTCAGTTCATGGTGACGTGAAGTGGGAAAAGGCCTTCACGTAACTCCTGGAGAGTGCCGACAACTGGGCTGCAGGCCTTCTGCGCTGGCACCTCCGTGTACATCTAGAGCAAACGCTCTGTTTAGCCTGCGATCTAAGAAGCTAGCTGCTTTTGCCGCTTTCGCAAATTTTCCATAAGAATTTTCAGTTTTATTAGAATCTTTTCTGAACGGCTTTCAACTGGTAATTTTGTTAGGTGGTGGCCTATAGACAAAGCAGTTATTAGTGCTATAGGTTTATTGGCTTACCTCATATAAGTAACTGTACTTATATGACCGATGTGGCTGTTTCAATCGAATGACAGCGGGTGAAAAAAGGGAGGCCCATGAGCGAACCGGGACAGAAGCTGCGCCTTGGCGCGCTGATCGCACTGGTGGTCGGCTCGATGATTGGTGGCGGCATTTTCTCGTTGCCGCAGAACATGGCCGCGCGTGCAGACGTGGGGGCTGTGTTGATCGGTTGGGGCATCACCGCCGTGGGCATGCTGGCGCTGGCATTTGTGTTCCAGACCCTGGCCAACCGCAAACCCGAGCTGGATTCGGGGGTATACGCCTACGCCAAGGCGGGCTTCGGCGACTACATGGGCTTTTCTTCGGCCTGGGGTTACTGGATCAGCGCCTGGCTGGGCAACGTCGGATACTTCGTGCTGTTGTTCAGCACCCTTGGCTTCTATTTCCCGGTGTTTGGCGAGGGCAATACCCCCATCGCCATCGGCTGCGCTTCTGTGCTGCTCTGGTCGGTGCACTTTTTGGTGCTGAGGGGCATCAAGGAAGCCGCCTTCATCAACCAGGTAACCACCGTGGCGAAAATCGTGCCGCTGGTGATTTTCATCGTCATCGCGGCGGTTGCGTTTCGCGCGGATATTTTCACCCGGGATATCTGGGGGCTGAGCAACCCGCAATTCGGCAGTGTGCTGGATCAAGTGCGCAACATGATGCTGGTCACGGTGTTCGTGTTCATCGGTATCGAAGGTGCCAGCGTTTACTCGGGGCGGGCGCAGAACCGTTCTGACGTGGGTAAGGCCACGGTCATCGGTTTTCTCGGGGTGCTGGCGCTGCTGGTGCTGGTCAACGTGCTGTCGCTGGGCGTAATGACCCAACCTGAACTGGCAGGGCTGCAAAACCCGTCACTGGCGTCGGTGCTGGAGCATATCGTCGGCCCGTGGGGGGCGTTGCTGATCAGTATCGGCCTGGCCGTTTCGCTGCTGGGGGCGCTGCTTTCGTGGGCGTTGCTGTGCGCCGAAATTCTGTACGCCACGGCGCGGGACAAAACCATGCCGCGCTTTCTGGCCAGGGAAAACGCCAACCATGTGCCGGCCAATGCCTTGTGGCTGACCAACTGCATGATTCAGGGGTTCTTGCTGATCACGCTGTTTTCGGCAGGCACCTACACCAGCCTGATTTACCTGGCTTCTTCGATGATTCTGGTGCCGTACCTGTGGTCGGCTGCTTACGCCTTGCTGCTGACCGTGCGTGGTGACACGTATGCTGCCCAGGCTGCACTGCGGCGCAAGGACATGCTGGTGGCGGCGGTTGCGCTGGTGTACGCGGTTTGGCTGTTGTACGCCGGCGGGCTCAAGTACCTGTTGTTGTCGGCATTGCTTTACGCACCGGGCGTCATCCTGTTCGCTCGCGCCAAGCGTGAACAGGGGCAGGCATTGTTCACCACCTGGGAAAAGCTGATTTTCGCAGCTGTGCTGGTGGGGGCGGGCTTGGCTGCATATTCGCTTTACTCAGGGCTGCTGAGCTTGTGACGGGGTTGGCACGGCCTGCTCAGGTCGTGACCAGATCCAGAGGTTGCCCATGGCCATGCCGGTTATAGCCAGGAACACCGGCCAATGGTGCTCCAGAAAGGTCAGCATCAGCCCTGCACACAACAGCATGCTGACGGTGGCGCTGACCTTGGCCCGTCTTTTGATCACCTTGCCATTGCGCCAGTTGTACAGAATCGGCCCGAACAACCGGTGGTTCTCCAGCCATGCCGACAAGCGCGGCGAACTGCGTGTGGCTGCCCACGCAGCCAGCAGGATGAACTCAGTAGTGGGCAGGCCCGGGATGACGATGGCCACCAACCCGATCCCCAGGCTTACATAAGCCAGGATGCCGTACAGCAGGCGCGACAGTTTGGAGCGGGCTGGTTGGGTCATGGTCTCACTGCGAAAAACGGTCCGGCCACCCCAGAGGCGGCCGGTTGATGCGTATCAGGCCAATGCGGCGTCTGTGGCATAGGCATGTTTGAGCAGCTCGGTGAAGCGCTCGAAGGCGGCCACTGCACCACGTTCGGCTGCGGCGTCTTCTTCGGGCGACAGTTCCAGGCCATCCAGAATGCGAGTGAATTGCTTCCAGCCTTCGGCGCGGCCACCGGCCGGCTCGCCCAGGTGGCGGGCACCGAAGCTGTCGGACAGCTCAAGGGCAACGGCACGCTTGATCAGAAACGCAGCGCCCAGTTTGGAGCCTTCGGAGACGAAGATCCAGCCCAATGCTTCACCCAGGCCAGGGTTTTGCAGAGCGCCGGGGACGGCGGCCGGCACTTCGGTGTTCAGGTCGCCGAGGTCCAGGCGCGCTTGTTCTGCGCGGCAGCGTTCGGCCAGGTCCGGGACGATGGCGATCAGTTGCGGGTCGTTGTACAGGGCCTGCAGTTCGGACTGGAACAGGTATTGGGCAACCACGAAGCGGGCGAAGCTTTCACGGCTGTCGAACGGCGCGTGGGATTTGACCAGGGCGTCCAGCTCGGTATGCGGGGCGTGGGTTACCTGGTTCAGGCGCTGCGAGCGCAGGGCAGGGCGGTCGGTCATGGGGGTGTCCTTGGGAAATGAGGGCGTCTAGTGACAAGACGAAACAGCGGGGGGAGGACAGTAAAAAAACTGGGTTTTTTGGCTTTGGTGCGGTGGTGGCTGGAAGATAGAGCGCCGCTCGTGCGGCGCATCGCGGATGAATCCGCTCCTACAGGCATGCGTCAGGCAGTTGTAGGAGCGGATTTATCCGCGATGCGCCGCGCGAGCGGCGCTCTATCTCACAGGCGCTACAACTCTCAGATATCCCAAACCACATTGATACCGAAATTGCGCCCCGGCATGGTCAGGCGGTCGAGGTTGGCCGGCTGGGTCACACCCGCTTCGCCCTGGCCGTCATAGCCACGCACGTCATCCCACTGCCAGTACTTCTTGTCGGTCAGGTTGTACAGGCCGGCATTGATGGTCACGTCGTCGGTCACCTTGTAGAAACCGGTCAGGTCCAGCACGCCGTAGCCCGGGGTGCGGAACTGCGAGCTCTGGCCGTCTGGCGCAAAGAAGGTGGTGTCGTCGACGCGGGTCTTGCGTTTGACCAGCGTCCAGCTCAGCAGGCCGCCGTAGTTCGGCTGCTCGTAACCCAGGCCGAACACGCCGGTCAGCGGGTTGACGCTGTTCAGCGGTTGGCCGTTGTCATCGTTGCGGCCATTGGCATAGGCAATCGAGCCCTGGGTGTACAGCCCTTCTGGTGCACCGAAGTGGTCAAGGTTCAGGCGGCCTTTGACCTCGGCACCCTTGATGGTGGCGTGCTTGATGTTGTTGGCCTGGAAGGTGGTCTCGAGGTTGGCCGACTGCACGGCGTCTTCGTCGATGAAGTCGCGGTACTTGTTGTAGAACACCGCCGCGCTGAAGTTGCCCGCCTCGAAGTTGCCGCGCAGGCCGGTTTCGTAGCTCTTGCTCTTCTCGGGCTCAAGACCGGGGTTGCCTTGCACCACGTAGCCTTCAGCCTGGTTCTCGAAGCGGCCGTACATCGACTTCGCGGTCGGTGTGCGGAAGCCTTCCGCGTATTGGCCGTACCACGTGTAGTTGTCGTTGAAGGCATAGGTTACGCCGAGTTTCGGCGATACGCGGTGCCACTTCTTGTCCGAGTCGTCGAGGCTGCCTGGTGCCGTGCCCGAGCCCTGGATGCCGCGCAGGAATTCCTCGGTGAACTTGGGCTCCATGCGGGTGTAGTCGTAGCGAGCCCCTGGCAGGAAAGTCCAGTTGTTCCAGCGGATTTCATCCTGCACGAACAGGCTGTAGGTGTTGACGGTCGGGTCCGGGAAGTCGCTGACCAGTGCCTGGGCGTCGGTGGTGCTGACCTGGCCGATGGCGCGGCAGGTGCCGCCTACCGCCAGGCAGGTGCCGGTGCCGCTGCGCGAACCGGTGACCTTCTCGTGCTTGAGGGTGGTGCCGTAGGTCAGCAGGTGGTCGGTTTCGCCAATGCTGAAGGCTTTGTCAAGTTGGGCATCGAAGACCCATTGGCGGTCTTTGTAGGTGGTGTCACGCGTACGCAGCACGGTGCGGCTGAACGGGAAGTAGACTTCCTCGGTTTCCTGGTCGGTCTTGGCGATCTGGTAGTTCAGGCTCCACTTGATGTGGTCGGCGACAACCGAATCCAGGCCGAACTCGTGGTTGATGCCGAAGCGCTCGCGGGTCACGGTATCGTTGCCGGTACGGCTGCGGTACATGCCAAGGCCGGTGCCGTTGGTGAACGGGCCGCCTACGGCGCTGAGGATGTTCTGGTCGCGGTCATCCTTGTAGCGCTCGTAGGTAAAACCCAGGCGGGCGTCGTCGGCGTAGTTCCAGCCCAGTTTGGCCAGCACGTTGGTGGTACGCACGTCTTCCGGGTTGGCTTCAGTGCGCGACAGGCCGGTGCCGCCATGGCCACCGTACGATTCGGTTTCGTGGCCGTTGCGCTGGCTCAGGTGCAGCAGGCCGTCGAAGTCGCCCTGGCGGCCGGCCACGGTGGCGGAGGTCAGCCAGCTGTCGTCGGCGGAGCTGTAACCGGTTTTCAGGCGGGCGCCCACGTCCTTGCCCGGCTTGATGATGTCGTCCGGGTCGAGGGTGAAGTAGCTGACCGCACCGCCAATGGCGTTGCTGCCGTACAGCACCGAGGCCGGGCCGCGCAGGATTTCCACGCGCTTGACGATTTCAGGGTCGACATAGTTGCGCTGGGTTTGGGCATA
The DNA here is from genome assembly GCF_028898945.1 of Pseudomonas sp. PSKL.D1. Lineage (NCBI taxonomy): Bacteria > Pseudomonadati > Pseudomonadota > Gammaproteobacteria > Pseudomonadales > Pseudomonadaceae > Pseudomonas > Pseudomonas sp. PSKL.D1. The sequence continues at coordinate 4,733,088 of NZ_CP118607.1, read as the reverse complement.
CGGGCCGTAGAAGAAGCTGTCGGGGATCGATACACCGTCGACCTGGGTCAGGATGCGCTCGCCGTCGATGCCGCGAATGTTGTAGCCGTTCAGGCCGCTACGCTGGCCAACGCCGCCCACCGATACGCCAGGTTCGTAGCGCACCAGGTCCTTGATGTTGTTGACGTTCTGGCGGTCCAGTTCCTGGCGTGTCTGCACGGAGACGGTGCTGGGCACCTGGCTCACGTCCTGTGCGCTACGGGTGGCGCTGACGGTCATCTGTTGCAGGGCAATGGCATTGCCGGCGGACTGGCGCTCGAGCACCACGTTGCCGTTGCTGATCTTGCGGTAGCCAAGGCCCGTGCCCTGGAGCATTTGCTTGAGTGCGGCTTCCGGCGGCAACGAGCCGCGTACGCCGGGCGACGCCACGCCCTCGGCCACTTCTGCACTGAAGCCAACCTGCCAGCCGGTCACTTGGCTGAATGCATTGATTGCTTCCACCAGGGGCTGTTGGGCGATGTTGAAACGGTAGTCACCCATACGCGGGCTGCTGGCCTGGGCCGGCTCTGCGGCCAGTGCTGGCAGGCTTACAGCGCCACTGGCCAGCAGGGCCAAAGTCAGCAGGGACAGTTGCCCTGCTCGGCGGGGAAGGGTGGACGGGCGAGTTGTGGACATCGAAAGCGCTCCCTGACGCGCGAACTGTTATAGGTGATGACCGTTCTTGTTTTCAAACAAGAATCAGTTGCATTGGCTATAACGAGACGGGCGGGGTGTCGCGATCGCGTAAAAAAAGTTTTCAGGTCAGTTCAGAATGACCACGGCGGGGTATTCATGCAGCTGTGCTGAGGTGATGTGGGCCAGGGCGCGCAAGGTTTCCAGCGGTTGGTCGAGGCGGTAGTTGCCGGTGACAGCCATGTCGCCAAGCTCGCTGTTGCGGTTGATGATCCAGCCGGGGTAGTAGCGGCGCACTTCAGCCAGCACCTGGCTCAGCGGGCAGTTTTCGAAGACCAGGCGGCCATCGACCCACGCCAGGTCCTTGTGCATGTCCGGCCGCTGGCGTTGGCCAAAGCCTTGCGGCCCGACGCTGATGCTGTCGCCAGCGGTCAGGCGGATGCGCTGGTCGCTGGCGGCCTGCAGGTCGACGTCACCCCGTTGCACGCGTACCTGCGCCTCACCATCGAGGTAGCGCACGGCAAAGTCGGTATCGCGCACCTGCGCCCGTAGCGGACCAGCCTGTACCTCCAATGGCAGCTGGTTGCCGCCGGGCACCTCGAAGTACGCCTCACCCTGCAGCAGCCGAGCCACCTGCCGGCCACCCTGCAGGTCACTGGCAAAGGCGGAGTTGGTGTTGAGCAACACCTTGGCACCGTCATCCAGTTGCAGGCGCTGGCGCTCGCCTACCACGGTGAGGTGGTCTGCCTGCAGGCGTACCGGCAAGTTGCCGAAAGTGAACAGCCCGACCAGCAGCACGGCAGCCGTGGCCAGCGGTTTCCAGTGGGTACGTAGGCGGCCCCGCACCGAACGGCGTTTTACCTGATGCATCTGTGTAGCGGCCTGCCGCAGAGAGCTGCCATTCCACAGCGCCTCGGCTTCGACATAGGCTTCGGCATTTTCGGGTGCCGCACTTAACCATTGCTCGAAGGCCTGGGTGTCCGCTTGGCTGGCGCACTGCAAGCGCACGAGCCAGCCCAGCGCCTCGTCCATCGCACGGGCGCGGGCGTCGGGCCCGTTGGCTGGCGGGCGGGTGACGGGGCTGTCGGTCACGGTGGGTCCTTGCAGATATTTTTCTGAATGATCAAGGCTAAGCCTGGGCGTGGCAAGGGCCTTGCGCATTCAGGTGGCAAACGGTCGGCTCACTTGAGGCGATCGGCCACACCCATGCAGATGGCCATGATCAGTTTCAGCTCTTTTTGCACCGTGCTGGCAGACACCTTCAACTGGTCGGCGATTTCCAGGTAGCTCGCGCCGTGCAGGCGGCTGAGGATGAAAATGCGCTGCTGGCGCTCGGTAAGTTGGTTGAGGCTGACGCTCAGGTGCTTGAGCAACTGCTCGGCGTGGGCGGCATCCTCATTGCTGCTGACCGGTGCGGCAACATTGTGCAGCACCTCATCGGGCACATCGTCCACCAGCATGCGCGCTTGCACCCGGCGGGTACGCAGGTGGTCCAGTGCCAGGTTGCGGGCTGTCTGGAATACAAAGGGTTCCAGATGCTCGATGGGGCGTTCGCCCAGGACGCGGGAAACCCGCAGGTAGGTTTCCTGCAGCAAATCCTCGGCGGTGCTGCTGTTGCCGACCATGCGCTGCAGGGTGCGCAGCAACGAAAGCCGCTGAACGAGGAAGACGGAGTTGAACCGGGACTGACTCACGGGGAAACCTGGCCGATGAAGAGGTGAATGATAATGCTTATCATCTTTGCCAAAGGTCAAGCGGGGAAATGTTAAGAAAGGGTAAAGATTGTGTATGCAGGTTCGGACTTGTCGCAGGCTCGCCTGCGACAAGTCCGATGCAATCAACGTGCGTTCATCAACGCCAGGCAGTTGTCCAGCATCCGGTTGGAGAACCCCCACTCATTGTCATACCAGGCCAGCACCTTGAGCATGCGGCCGTTGGCCCGGGTGTGGTTGGCGTCGAAAATCGACGACAGCGGGTTGTGGTTGAAATCGCACGACACCAGCGGCAGGGCGTTATAGCCCAGCACCTTGGAATGTCGGCTTGCCTCCTGGAACAGCTGATTGACCTGCTCGGCCGTGGCTTCGCGCTGAAGGTTGACGGTGAGGTCCACCAGCGACACGTTGATCACCGGCACGCGCACGGCCATGCCGGTCAGTTTGCCGGCCAGTTCCGGCAGCACCAGCCCCACGGCTTCGGCAGCGCCGGTCTTGCTCGGGATCATCGACTGGGTGGCAGAACGGGCGCGGTAGGGGTCACTGTGGTAAACGTCGGTCAGCACCTGATCGTTGGTGTAGGCGTGAATGGTGGTCATCAGCCCCTGCTCGATGCCGAACTCGCGGTGCAGCACCTGGGCAATCGGTGCCAGGCAGTTGGTGGTGCACGATGCGCTGGAGATGATCTGGTGCGACGCCCGCAAGGTATCGTGGTTTACGCCATACACCACCGTGGCATCAGCGCCCTTGGCAGGTGCCGAGATAATGACCTTGCCAGCCCCTGCCGCCAGGTGCGCTGCGGCTTTGGCGCGATCAGTGAACAGCCCGGTGCATTCGAACACCACGTCAATCGCCTCAGCCTTCCAGGGCAGGTCTGCCGGGTTGCGGATGGCGCTGACCGCAATACGGTCACCGTTGACCGTCAGGCTTTCGTGGTCAGCCTCCACGGTGGCGTCGAAAGCGCCGTGCACGCTGTCGTACTTGAGCAGGTGGGCGTTCATCGCGCTGTCGCCCAGGTCGTTGATGGCGACGACCTGCAAGTCCTGGCGGTAGCCTTGGGTATACAGTGCGCGCAGGACATTGCGCCCGATGCGGCCGAATCCATTGATGGCGATGCGTAGGGTCATGGCAGTACCTCTGGCAGTCCGAGTGAAACCTGTGGCACAAAGAAGCTTCACTGAAACGGTTTTGTTGTTGGAATTACAAGATTATTCACTGACAGATAGAAAACAAGCCTTTTTGATGGCAATATTTTGTTTAAACATACAACGAGTGGTCGGGCGAGCCGCCTCCTCGATGCCCCAAAGCCTTTGCCTTGAGCCTAGGTGGCAATCGTCTGGAGGGGAAATGCCCGGTAAACCGCCCTTACCGTTAGCCTGGAGTCCAGTACATGCATCCGCGCATCCTTGAGGTCACCCAGCGGCTGATCGAACGCAGCCGAGCCACCCGTGAACGCTACCTGCAGCTGATTCGCGGCGCGGCCAGTGACGGGCCCATGCGTGCCAGCCTGCAGTGTGCCAACTTCGCCCATGGCGTTGCCGGTTGCGGTGCAGAAGACAAGCAGGCCCTGCGCCTGATGAACGCTGCCAACGTGGCCATCGTTTCGGCCTACAACGACATGCTTTCGGCGCACCAGCCGTATCTGCACTTCCCGGACCAGATCAAGCAGGCCCTGCGCGAGGTCGGCTCGGTCGGCCAGTTCGCCGGTGGCGTGCCGGCCATGTGCGATGGCGTAACCCAGGGCGAGCCGGGCATGGAGCTGGCCATTGCCAGCCGTGAAGTGATCGCCATGTCCACGGCGGTGGCGCTGTCGCACAACATGTTCGATGCAGCGCTGATGCTGGGTATCTGCGACAAGATTGTCCCTGGCCTGATGATGGGGGCGTTGCGCTTCGGCCATTTGCCGACCATCTTCGTGCCGGGTGGGCCGATGGTGTCGGGCATTTCCAACAAGCAGAAGGCCGACGTGCGCCAGCGCTACGCCGAAGGCAAGGCCAGCCGCGAGGAGCTGCTGGAATCGGAAATGAAGTCCTATCACGGCCCAGGCACCTGCACCTTCTACGGCACCGCCAACACCAACCAGTTGGTGATGGAAGTGATGGGGCTGCACCTGCCGGGTGCTTCGTTCGTCAACCCCTATACGCCGCTGCGTGATGCGCTCACCGCGGAAGCGGCGCAGCAGGTTACGCGCATGACCAAGGCCAGCGGCAGCTTCATGCCGCTTGGCGAGATCGTCGACGAAAAGGCGCTGGTCAACTCCATCGTTGCCCTGCACGCCACCGGCGGCTCCACCAACCACACCCTGCACATCCCGGCCATCGCCCAGGCAGCGGGCATTCAGCTCACCTGGCAGGACATGGCCGACCTGTCCGAGGTTGTGCCAACCCTGTCCCACGTCTACCCCAACGGCAAGGCCGACATTAACCATTTCCAGGCTGCAGGGGGCATGGCCTTCCTGATTCGCGAGCTGCTCGATGCCGGCTTGCTGCACGAAGACGTCAACACCGTGGCCGGCCACGGCCTGCGCCGCTACACCCAGGAACCGTTCCTCGACAACGGCAAGCTGGTGTGGCGCGAAGGGCCGGCGCAGAGCCTGGATGAAAGCATCCTGCGCCCGGTCGCACGGCCTTTCTCGGCAGAGGGTGGCCTGCGGGTAATGGAAGGCAACCTTGGGCGTGGTGTGATGAAAGTGTCGGCGGTGGCACCTGAACACCAGGTGGTGGAGGCCCCGGCACGGGTATTCCACGACCAGCAATCGTTGGCCGATGCTTTCAAGGCCGGTGAGCTGGAGTGCGACTTCGTTGCAGTGGTGCGCTTCCAGGGGCCGCGTTGCAACGGCATGCCTGAACTACACAAATTGACGCCGTTTCTCGGTGTATTGCAGGACCGTGGCTACAAGGTGGCGCTGGTTACCGACGGCCGTATGTCGGGCGCATCGGGTAAAATCCCGGCGGCCATTCACGTCTGCCCCGAAGCCTTCGATGGCGGCCCGCTGGCGCGCGTGCGCGATGGTGATATCGTGCGGGTTGATGGCGTCGAAGGCACGCTGCGGGTAATGGTTTCGGCCGAAGAACTGGCCAGCCGCGACCTGCCAGCCGCGCCCCAAGGCAATGACCTGGGCTGCGGGCGCGAGCTGTTCGGCTTCATGCGCATGGCGTTCAGCCCCGCAGAACAAGGGGCGAGCGCCTTTACTTCGGCCCTGGAGAACCTCAAATGAAGGACCTGCTGGTTGGCGACATCGGTGGCACCAATGCCCGTTTTGCGTTGTGGCGTGACAACCAGCTGCACGAGGTGAAAGTCTTCGCAACGGCCGACTACACCAGCCCCGAGCAAGCCATCCAGGCCTATCTGGCGGAGCAGGGCATCGCCCGTGGAGGCCTGTCGGCCGTCTGCCTTGCTGTGGCCGGGCCGGTCGATGGTGATGAGTTCCGCTTCACCAACAACCATTGGCGCTTGAGCCGCAGTGCGTTCTGCAACACGTTGCAGGTCGAGCGCCTCATGCTGATCAATGACTTTTCGGCCATGGCCCTGGGCATGACTCGCTTGCAGTTCGGCGAGTTCCGGGAGGTGTGCCCCGGCCAGGCCGACCCGGCGCGCCCTGCACTGGTGATCGGCCCTGGCACCGGCCTTGGTGTTGGCAGCTTGCTGCGTCTGGGTGAGCAGCGCTGGCAAGCGTTACCTGGGGAGGGTGGGCACGTCGACTTGCCGGTGGGTAATGCCCGCGAGGCGGCGATCCATCAACAGATTCACGGCCAGATCGGTCACGTCAGCGCCGAAACCGTGCTCAGCGGCGGCGGGCTGGTGCGGTTGTATCAGGCCATTTGTGCGCTGGATGGCGACACACCCCGTCACAAGACGCCTGCCGATGTTACCAATGCCGCTTTGGCCGGTGAGCCGCGGGCCTTGGCGGTGATCGAGCAGTTCTGCCGCTTCCTGGGGCGAGTGGCCGGTAACAATGTTCTGACCTTGGGAGCGCGCGGCGGGGTTTATATTGTCGGCGGCGTGATCCCGCGTTTTGCCGAACTGTTCCTGCGCAGTGGCTTTGCGGCAAGCTTTGCCGACAAGGGCTGCATGAGTGGATACTTCGCTGGCGTGCCGGTGTGGCTGGTGACGGCAGAGTATTCGGGTTTGCTGGGCGCAGGAGTGGCTCTGCAGCAGGCGCTTGATCACTGATTTGTAATGGGGGCGCAAAGCGCCCCCATAGGCACAGCAGGCAAAGACCTGCGATCAAACAAGAGGGCGGGACACCTTGAGCACTGCCGGAAAGACGATCTTGATGGTCGATGACGATCAGGAAATCCGTGAACTGCTGCAAACCTACCTGAGCCGCGCCGGCTTTCACGTTCACGCAGAGCCCGATGGCCAAGGCTTTCGCCGCGCGCTGGAAGCCGCTGCCTGCGACCTGGTGATTCTCGATGTGATGCTGCCCGACGAAGACGGCTTCAGCCTGTGCCGTTGGGTGCGCCAGCATCCGCGGCAGTCGCGAGTACCGATCATCATGCTCACGGCCAGTTCTGACGAAGCAGATCGGGTCATTGGCCTTGAGCTGGGTGCCGACGATTACCTGGGCAAGCCCTTTAGCCCCCGTGAACTGCAAGCCCGGATCAAGGCCTTGCTGCGTCGTGCCGAGTTTGGTCAGGCTTCACCCACCACCTCCGTGCTGGCTTTCGATGACTGGCGCCTGGACATGGTCAGCCACCGGCTGTTCCACCGTGACGGTGAGGAAGTGATCCTCTCCGGCGCAGACTTCGCCCTGCTCAAACTGTTTCTCGATCACCCGCAACAGATTCTCGACCGCGACACCATTGGCAACGCTACCCGTGGGCGTGAACCGATGCCGCTGGACCGTATCGTTGACATGGCCGTCAGCCGCTTGCGCCAGCGCCTGCGTGACACCGACAAACCGCCGCGCCTGATTCGCACCGTGCGCGGCAGTGGTTACTTGTTGGCCGCCCATGTCTGCTGCGCTTCCTGAGCGGCGCTGGCGGTTGCTGCCGCGTTCGCTGCTGGGGCGCATGCTGCTGTTGACCTTGGTCGTGGTATTGCTTGCCCAAGGCTTGTCCAGCGTGATCTGGGTGGCGCAGTTGCGTGCGAGCCAGATTCAGGGGCTGCGGGCCAGTGCGGGTAGCCTTGCGCACTCCATGAGCGCAAGCGTCAGCTATTTTCGCTCATTGCCGGTGGCCTACCGGCCCATGGTGCTCGACCAGCTGCGTAGCATGGGTGGCACGCGCTTTTTCGTTTCGCTGAATGACAAGCCGCTGGACATGCCAGTATTGCCCGTCACCCCACGCAAACAGGCTGTCATCGATGTGTTCCAGCAAGTGCTGCACGAGCGGCTGGGCGCGCAGATGGAGGTTTCTGTCGAATTCGTGGCACCGGACGACCTGCGGATTTTCAACAGTGGCCTGAAACTCGACGAGCTGCCGCGCTCGTGGGCGCATTATTCGCTGACCCTTGAGCCGCTGAACCCACCTGTGCTGGTCACGCAGATCCGTCTGGGTGAGGGGGAATGGCTGTACATCGCTTCATTGTTGCCCGAGCCTTACACCAGCCTTGAGGCGGAGCGCTTGCCGCGTCAGCAGATCGGCTTCATCGTGCTGACCACTGCCATGTTGCTGTTGTTCATCGGCCTGCTAGTGCACTGGCAGAGCTGGCCACTCAAGCGCCTGGCCCGTGCTGCACGCGAGATGTCGCTAGGTGCGGACGTGGCGCCAGTGGCCGAAGGCGGCGGCAGTGAAGTGGTGGAGGTGGGGCGAGCGTTCAACAGCATGCGCGAGCGCATCAGCCGCTACCTTACCGAACGTTCGCAACTGTTCAGTGCCATTTCCCACGACCTGCGTACGCCGATCACGCGCCTGCGGCTGCGGGTGGAGCTGCTTGAGGATGAGCGCATGCAGGCCAAGTTCAGCCAGGACCTGGACGAACTGGAGCTGCTGGTCAAAGGGGCCTTGCAGTGCGTGAAGGACACCGATATCCACGAAAACATCGAGCCGGTCGACCTCAATCAGGTGCTGGAGATTCTTGCCGAGCCCTATCTGGGCGATGGTCGTATCCTCATGGAGGGGCGTGCGATGGCAGCCTACCCGGGCAAGCCTTTGGCGCTGCGCCGGTGCATCGGCAACCTGATCGACAATGCCATCAAGTATGGGGAACGTGCACGCCTGCGCATCATCGACAGTGCAGAAGGGTTTGTGCTGCAAGTGGATGACCAGGGGCCAGGTGTACCCCAGCAGCAGATGGAGCACGTGTTCGAGCCGCACTTTCGTCTGGCCGGGCAGCAGCAGGGGTATGGGTTGGGGCTGGGGATTGCGCGCAACATTGCTCACAGCCATGGGGGCGAAGTGAGCTTGTTGAACCTGCGTGAGGGTGGCCTAAGGGTGACGTTGTATCTGCCTCGGGGCGTGGACTGATGGCACCAATGTCACTGGCCCGTGACACATCCGCGTGCCTTCGTGACCTCCCGCTTGGCACGTCTGGATAAACTCACTGGCCAACGCGCAAGGAGCAAGCTGGCCCATGAACAATAACAATACCTCCTTTCACAGCTGGCTCGAATCTACCGAGCATAGGGGCTGGCTGTCGGCCGAAGGACAGCGTCTGCTGTCTTTTGCCAAAGCGTCTCAGGTGCCCGATGGTTTCGGCAACCTCGATGCCCAAGGCCATCTGCCACCTTCGGCCACTGCCGAAACGATGAACACCGCCCGCATGGCCCACAGTTTTGCCCTTGCTCAAATTCAGGGTGTTTCGGGGTGTCTGCCACTGGTTGAGCATGGTGTGGCTGCCCTGCGCGGCCCCTTGCACGATGCCCTTCACGGTGGTTGGTTCGCTCGCCCGCACGGCCAGGGTGATGACGGCAAGGCCGCCTACCTGCATGCGTTCGTCGCACTGGCCGCGAGTTCCGCCGTGGTGGCCGGAGCCACGGGCGCGCAAGGGCTGTTGGTGGACGCGATCCGCATTATCGAGGGCCGCTTCTGGAGCGAAGAGGAGGGCGCAATGCGTGAATCCTTTTCCCGTGACTGGCAGCACCCAGAGGCCTATCGCGGGGCCAACAGCAACATGCACGCCACTGAGGCATTTCTGGCGCTGGCCGATGTGACTGGCGATACCGTGTGGTTGGATCGTGCCCTGCGCATTGCCGAGCGCCTCATTCTCATCCATGCCACCGCCAACGGTTACCGCGTCATCGAGCATTTCGATGTGCAGTGGCAGCCCTTGCCGGATTACAACCGCGAAAATCCGGCCGATCATTTCCGCCCGTTTGGCACCACACCGGGCCATGCGTTCGAATGGTCGCGCCTGCTGCTGCATCTAGAAGCTGCACGGCGGCTGGCAGGGTTGCAGGTGCCCGAGTGGTTGCTTGGCGCTGCCCGTGGGTTGTTCGATAGCGCCTGCCGGCAGGCGTGGTGCGTCGATGGTGCCGCGGGCATCGTCTACACGCTGGACTGGGGCAACCGGCCGAGGGTGCGTGAGCGCCTGCATTGGGTACATGCCGAGGCCTGCGCCAGCGCGGCGGCGCTGCTGCAACGTACTGGCGAGCGCGCGTACGAGCGTTGGTATCGATGCTTCTGGGACTTCATTGATGGCCACTTCATCGATCGTGTCGACGGCAGCTGGCACCACGAGCTTGACCCCACAAACCGGTCTGCCGAGAGCATTTGGGCAGGCAAACCTGACCTCTACCATGCCTATCAGGCCGTGCTGTTGCCCGGGTTGCCCTTGGCGCCGAGCCTGGCTACGGGTTTGGCCCGCAATGTAACCAAACGATGACATTCACGCATCGCTTCGTTACCTGACGCGGCGAGCACTCTGATTAGACTCCATGCAATGCAAGCAACCGACTTGCCTGGCATAACAACAAGAAAGGTACTCCGATGAATTCCACGCTCCGTCTCGCTGCCGCGATCTCTCTCGCCTCTCTCCTTCCCTTGAGTGCTTCCGCCGCCGATTCCAAAGGCAGCGTCGAGGTGGTGCATTGGTGGACTTCTGGTGGCGAAAAAGCGGCTGTAGATGTGCTCAAGGCTCAGGTTGAGAAAGATGGCTTCACCTGGAAGGATGGTGCTGTTGCCGGAGGCGGTGGCGCCACGGCGATGACCGTGCTCAAGAGCCGTGCCGTGGCCGGCAATCCGCCAGGTGTCGCACAGATCAAGGGGCCGGATATTCAGGAGTGGGCTTCTACCGGCTTGCTCGACACGGACGTACTCAAGGATGTGGCCAAACAGGAGAAGTGGGATTCGCTGCTCGACAAGAAAGTCGCCGACACCGTGAAGTACGAAGGCGACTATGTAGCCGTGCCGGTGAACATACACCGCATCAACTGGCTGTGGATCAACCCCGAGGTGTTCAAGACGGCCGGTATCGAGAAAGCTCCGGCTACGCTCGACGAATTCTACGTCGCCGCAGACAAGCTCAAGGCTGCAGGCTTCATCCCGCTCGCCCACGGCGGCCAGCCGTGGCAGGACAGCACCGTGTTCGAGAGCGTGGTGCTCGCCGTAATGGGGGCTGACGGCTACAAAAAGGCACTGGTCGACCTGGACAATGCCGCGTTGACCGGGCCGGAAATGGTCAAGTCGCTGACCGAACTGAAAAAGATCGCCACCTACATGGACCCTGACGGCAAGGGCCAGGACTGGAACCTCGAAGCCGCCAAGGTCATCAACGGGAAGGCCGGCATGCAGATCATGGGCGACTGGGCCAAGAGCGAATGGACCCTGGCGAAGAAGACTGCTGGCACCGATTACCAGTGTGTGCCATTCCCCGGCACCGACAAGGCATTTCTCTACAATATCGATTCGCTGGCAGTGTTCAAGCAGAAGGACAAAGGCACTTCTGCAGGCCAGCAGGACATCGCCAGGAAGGTCTTGGGTGAGGACTTCCAGAAGGTCTTCAGTACCAACAAGGGTTCCATCCCGGTGCGCAACGACATGCTCGCTGACATGAGCAAGTATGGCTTCGATGCCTGCGCCCAGACGGCGGCCAAAGACTTCCTGGCTGACGCGAAAACTGGTGGCCTGCAACCGAGCATGGCGCACAACATGGCCACCACGCTGGCCGTGCAGGGCGCCTTCTTCGATGTGGTGACCAACTACATCAACGACCCCAAGGCCGACCCGGCCGATGCGGCGAAGAAGCTGGCGGCAGCGATCAAGGCGGCCAAGTAGCCGATCCCAGAACTGTAAACCCGGCCCGCCTTTGTGGGCGCGGGTTTACCCGAGAACAAGGGCGAAGCCCTTGCCATGCACCGAGGTGTCTTCATCGCGGGTAAACCCGCTCCCACAGGGGGCGTGGTGCTCTCAAGATCTTGGGAATCAAGCCATGACCACAACAACCGCCCAACTGCGGGCCTCACCCCTGGACGCGCTTCAGCGTTGGCTACCGAAACTGGTACTCGCGCCGAGCATGTTCATCGTCCTGGTGGGGTTCTACGGCTACATCCTCTGGACATTCGTACTGTCCTTCACCACCTCGACCTTCCTGCCAACCTACAAGTGGGCGGGCCTTGCGCAGTACACCCGGCTGTTCGACAACGACCGCTGGTGGGTGGCGAGCAAGAACCTGCTGGTTTTTGGCGGGCTGTTCATCGCCATCAGCCTGGCAATTGGCGTGCTGCTGGCGGTATTGCTTGACCAGCGTATCCGGCGCGAAGGGTTCATCCGCACCATTTACCTCTACCCCATGGCGCTGTCGATGATCGTTACCGGTACCGCATGGAAGTGGCTGCTGAACCCCGGCATGGGCCTGGACAAACTCCTGCGCGACTGGGGCTGGGAAGGTTTTCGCCTGGACTGGCTGATCGACCCTGACCGGGTGGTGTACTGCCTGGTGATTGCCGCCGTATGGCAGGCCTCGGGCTTTATCATGGCCATGTTCCTCGCCGGCCTGCGCGGCGTTGACCAGTCGATCATCCGCGCCGCTCAGATCGACGGCGCCAGCCTGCCGCGTATCTATTGGACCGTGGTGCTGCCAAGCCTGCGCCCGGTGTTCTTCAGCTCGCTGATGATCCTTTCGCACATCGCCATCAAGAGCTTCGACCTGGTGGCGGCAATGACTGCCGGGGGGCCGGGCTACTCCTCAGACCTGCCAGCAATGTTCATGTACTCGTTCACTTTCAGCCGCGGCCAGATGGGCATGGGCTCGGCCAGTGCCATCCTGATGCTCGGGGCGATTCTGGCGATTCTTGTGCCGTACTTGTACTCGGAACTGCGGAGCAAGCGCCATGCATAGCCCTGCCGAAAAGCCTCCGTTGAGCGCAAGCCGTATCGCCATTCACGCCGTACTGCTGGGCGCCGTGCTGTTGTACCTCGTGCCGCTGGTGGTCATGCTGCTGACCAGTTTCAAAACTCCGGAAGACATCAGCACCGGCAACCTGCTGAGCTGGCCGCAGGAAATTACCGGCATCGGCTGGGTCAAGGCCTGGGGTACGGTGAGTGGCTACTTCTGGAACTCGATCATGATCACCGTGCCAGCAGTGCTGATCTCCACGGCGATCGGGGCACTCAATGGCTACGTGCTGTCGATGTGGCGTTTCCGTGGTTCGCAGTTGTTCTTCGGGCTGCTGCTGTTCGGCTGCTTCCTGCCGTTCCAGACCGTGCTGCTGCCGGCCTCATTTACGCTCGGCAAGCTGGGCCTGGCAAGCACCACCACGGGCCTGGTGCTGGTGCACGTTGTCTACGGCCTGGCCTTTACCACGCTGTTCTTCCGCAACTTCTACGTGAGCATCCCCGATGCGCTGGTCAAGGCCGCGCGCCTGGACGGTGCCGGGTTCTTCACCATCTTCCGCCGCATCATCCTGCCGATGTCCACGCCGATCATCATGGTCTGCCTGATATGGCAGTTCACCCAGATCTGGAACGACTTCCTGTTCGGGGTGGTGTTCTCCAGCGGCGACTCGCAACCGATCACCGTGGCCCTGAACAACCTGGTCAACACCAGTACCGGGGCCAAGGAATACAACGTCGACATGGCGGCGGCGATGATCGCCGGCCTGCCAACCCTGCTGGTCTATGTGGTGGCAGGCAAGTACTTCGTGCGCGGCCTCACCGCCGGCGCCGTCAAGGGGTAAGACATGGCAACGCTTGAACTTCGCAATGTGAACAAGACTTACGGCAGCGGCCTGCCAGACACCCTCAAGGACATTCAACTGTCGATCAAGGATGGTGAGTTCCTGATCCTGGTCGGCCCTTCGGGTTGCGGCAAGTCAACCTTGATGAACTGTATCGCCGGGCTGGAAAACATCACCGGCGGTGCAATCCTCATCGACGAGCAGGATGTCAGCGGCATGAGCCCCAAGGACCGGGATATTGCCATGGTGTTCCAGTCCTACGCGCTGTACCCGACGATGAGCGTGCGCGAGAACATCGAGTTTGGCCTGAAGATCCGCAAGATGCCCCAGGCGGCCATCGACGAGGAAGTGGCGAGGGTGGCCAAGCTACTGCAGATCGAGCACTTGCTGGCGCGCAAACCCGCCCAGTTGTCCGGTGGCCAGCAGCAGCGGGTGGCCATGGGCCGGGCGTTGGCGCGGCGGCCGAAGATCTACCTGTTCGATGAGCCGCTGTCCAACCTCGACGCCAAGCTGCGGGTTGAGATGCGCACCGAGATGAAGCTGATGCACCAGCGGCTGAAAACCACCACGGTGTATGTCACCCATGACCAGATCGAAGCCATGACCCTGGGTGACAAGGTGGCGGTGATGAAGGACGGCATCATCCAGCAGTTTGGCACCCCTCAACAGATCTACAACGACCCGGCCAATCAATTCGTGGCCAGCTTCATAGGCTCGCCACCGATGAACTTCATCCCGGTGCGCCTGGCGAAGCAGGACGGCCGCTTGCTGGCGCTGCTCGACAGTGGTCAGGCCCGGTGCGAGCTGCCGTTGGGGCTGGCCGGTGACCAGTTGGACGGCCGCGAGATCATCCTCGGTATCCGGCCTGAGCAGATTGCACTGGGTGCAGGGGAGGGCAATGGCCTGCCGGGCATCCGTGCCGAAGTGCAGGTAACCGAACCCACCGGCCCTGACCTGCTGGTGTTCGTAACCCTCAATCAAACCAAGGTGTGCTGCCGGTTGGCGCCGGATGTGGCCTGCCGTGTGGGCGACAGCCTGAACCTGCAGTTTGACCCCGCGCGGGTACTGCTGTTTGACGCCGCCAGCGGCGAACGCCTGGATTTGAGCGCTGCCAACGCATCAACGAAGGACAACGTCACCCGCTTCAAGGGCCGTTGAAACGTCTACACCCATAAATAACAAAAAGAGGACGCAAAGGGATGGAACAGCGCAAACGCATCAGCACCTTGGGCTCGCTGGCCCTGCTTGCCATCGTCGGTAGCAACGGGGCGCAGGCTGCCGAAGCATTTTCAAGCGAGTCAAAATGGATGACTGGCGACTGGGGCGGTACCCGTACCGAACTGCTGGAAAAGGGCTACGACTTCACCCTCGATTACGTAGGTGAGGTGGCCGGTAATCTAAATGGTGGCTACAACGACGACAAGACTGCCCGCTACAGCGACCAGTTTGCCTTGGGCGCTCACCTGGACCTGGAGAAGATCCTGGGCTGGAACGACACCGAGTTCAAGCTGGCAATTACCGAGCGAAGTGGCCGCAACCTTTCCAACGACCGCATCAGCGACCCGCGTGCCGGGCAGTTCAGTTCGGTGCAGGAAGTGTGGGGTCGCGGCCAGACCTGGCGGCTGACCCAGATGTGGATCAAGCAAAAGTACTTCGACGGCGCCCTGGACGTTAAATTCGGCCGCTTCGGTGAAGGCGAAGACTTCAACAGCTTCCCCTGCGACTTCCAGAACCTGGCCTTCTGCGGCTCCCAGGTAGGCAACTGGGTGGGCGGCATCTGGTATAACTGGCCGGTCAGCCAGTGGGCGCTACGGGTCAAATACAACATCACCCCTGAGTTCTTCGTGCAGGTGGGGGCCTACGAGCAGAACCCGTCTAACCTGGAGACCGGTAATGGCTTCAAGCTCAGCGGCAGCGGCACCAAAGGAGCGATTCTGCCGGTAGAAATGGTCTGGTCGCCCAAGGTCAATGGCCTGCCTGGCGAATACCGTTTGGGTTACTACTACAGCACCGCCAAGGCCGACGATGTGTACGACGACATCAACGGCAACCCGCAGGCGCTTACCGGTGAAGCATTCAAGTCGCATTCGAGTAAGCATGGTTGGTGGGTGGTGGCCCAGCAGCAGGTAACGGCTCACGCAGGCGACATCAACCGTGGCCTTAGCCTGTTCGCCAACTTCACGGTGCACGACAAGGCCACCAACGTGGTCGACAACTACCAGCAAGTTGGACTGGTGTACAAAGGCGCCTTCGATGCCCGGCCCAAGGATGACATCGGCTTTGGCGTCGCCCGTATCCATGTCAACGATGACGTGAAGAAGCGCGCCGAACTGCTCAACGCCCAGAGCGGCATCGACGATTACGACAACCCGGGGTTCGTGCCCCTGCAACGCACCGAGTACAACGCCGAGCTCTACTACGGCTTCCACGTCACCAACTGGCTGACCGTACGGCCCAACCTGCAGTACATCAAAAGCCCCGGCGCTGTGGACGAAGTGGACAACGCACTGGTCGCCGGCTTGAAGATTCAGTCGTCATTCTGAGCACATTTGTTGTAAATTTACGCCAATCCAATCTCGGCTCCCGGCACCCACTGGCTTGCAGTGGTTGTCGGGGTAGGGTCGAGACAGCGCTATCTCAAACAACAAGAGCTTGGAACCATGCCTGAACATCCGCTACATCGCTTCTTTTCCACGCAACGGCCCAGGCCGACGTTCGAGTGGGAGCGTTACCAACAGCGCGATGTCCTGATCATCGACCACCCCCGTTGCCAGGCAGTGTTCAGCCGTCAGGGTGCGCAACTGCTGCACTTTCAGCCGGCCGGCGAGCGGCCATGGCTGTGGTGTGCCGAGCAGTGGCCACAGGTAGGGGCGATTCGTGGTGGCGTCCCGGTGTGCTGGCCTTGGTACGGTCGCCACCCCAGCGAAGACCTTTGGCCAGCCCATGGTTGGGCGCGCCTGCTGGACTGGAAGCTGGTGGACAGCCGTGAGGACGAGGAGGGCGTAACCCTGAAGTGGCGGCTGGACCTCTGCGACTGGCAGGTAGATCTGCATGCTCGCCTGGGGAACCGCATGGAGCTAAGCCTGAGCACCGAGCATCAAGACAGTGAGCCCTGTCAGCTGAGCCATGCGCTGCTGGCCTATTGGCGAATTAGTGACGTCTCCGAGATAGCGCTGTCCGGGCTTGAGGATATCGAAGGTTATGACCGCCTGAGCCGGCAGGCCTGCCGGGAAGAGGGCGCCCTGAAACTCAAGGGGGGCTGCCAGAAAGTCTACCCGGGCACCCCGCGCGTTCAGTTGCAGGACCCTGCCTGGCAGCGCGAACTGTGCATCGATACCGGCGACAGCGATGACACCGTGGTCTGGCACCCGGGCAATCGTCCGCTAATGGGCGTGAGCGGTCGCGAGAGCCAGGGTTTTGTCTGTGTCGAGGCGGCCAGCGGCAGCGGCGAGGGTTTGAGCCTTGCGCCCGGGCAGCGCGCGCACCTGCGGTTGCAGGCGCATCGGCTCAATTGAGTTCGTCGTCCTCGATGGGGTAGCGGCTGGCGTTGAGGCTTTCCTTGATCTTGCGCAGGTGTGGCTGGAAGTCCACGCCGCGGCGCAGGGTCATGCCGGTGGCCAGCACGTCGAGCACGGTGAGCTGGATGATCCGTGAGGTCATCGGCATGTAGATGTCGGTGTCTTCCGGCAGCGGAATGTGCAGGCTCAGGCTGCAGGCCTGGGCCAACGGCGAGCCGGCAGCGGTCAGGCCCAATACCGAGGCGCCATTTTCCCGGGCCACGCGCGCCACTTCGACCAGCTCCCGGGTGCGCCCGGTATAGGAGATGATCACGAACAGGTCACCGGTGTGGGCTACCGAAGCCAGCATGCGTTGCATGAGCACATCGGCGTGGGCTGACACCGCCAAATTAAAGCGGAAGAATTTGTGCTGGGCGTCGAGGGCCACCGGGGCAGAAGCGCCGAGGCCGAAGAAGTGGATCTGCCGGGCCTGGATCATCATGTCTACTGCCCGGCTGACCTGCTGAGGGTCCAGTTGCTGGCAAGCGCTGTCGAGCGAGGCAATGGCACTGCCGAAAATTTTTTGGGTGTAGGCTGCCGGGTCGTCGTCAGCCTCTACTGCGCGGCTCACATAAGCGGCGCCGCTGGCCAGGCTTTGCGCAAGTTGCAGTTTCAGCTCCGGGTAGCCGCTAACGCCGAATGAGCGGCAGAAGCGGTTGACGGTCGGCTCGCTGACCTTGGCCGCCTGTGCCAGTGCAGCAATGCTGAAGCGAGTGGCTTGTTGCGGGTTGAGCAGGATGACTTCGGCGACTTTGCGTTCGGCCTTGTTCAGCTCGTCCAGGCGGCCCTGGATCTGTTCCAGGAGGTTTCGCACGCGGTCCATGGGAGGGGTCCTTGGGTCGGGAAGACAGGCGGCTGCCGAAGCAGCAGGCCTTTTGCAGGGTGGTCTATCGTACTGTCGGCGCGATTGGCGCACCACTTGTCTGTAATGCTTGTGTCTAATGTTGTGGTTTTTACTACATTATCCCTTGAAAACCGTGAGTGAAAGCGGTATTCCTAGGCCAACTTTAGGAAAGAACCAACATCATGGCTGTGATCAGTGTCGAACCTTGCACCTTTGCCCTCTTTGGCGCCTTGGGCGACCTGGCGTTGCGCAAGCTGTTTCCTGCGCTTTATCAGCTCGACCGCGCCAATTTGTTGCACGCTGACACGCGCCTGCTGGCTTTGGCCCGAGAGGCCGGCAGTGCCGAAGACCACCTGAGCACCATTGAGGCCCACCTTCGTCGACATGTTAGCGAGGCTGACATTGAGCCTGCCGTGTTGGGGCGCTTTCTTGGACGTTTGAGCTATCAGCACCTCGATTTTCTGCAGCCAGAGGGTTATCTGGCACTGGCTGAGCAGTTAAAGGGCGATGAGCCGTTGATTGCCTATTTTGCAACCGCGGCTGCAGTTTACGGGGCGATCTGCGAGAACCTCGACAAGGCAGGCCTGGCTGGCCGCACTCGCGTGGTGCTGGAGAAACCTATCGGGCACGATCTGGAGTCGTCTCGCCGGGTCAACGATGCCGTAGCACGCTTCTTCCCTGAAAGCCGGGTCTACCGCATCGACCATTACCTGGGCAAAGAGACGGTGCAAAACCTGATTGCCCTGCGCTTTGCCAACAGCCTGTTCGAGACCCAGTGGAACCAGAATTCCATCTCGCACGTGGAAATCACTGTTGCTGAAAAGGTCGGTATCGAAGGCCGCTGGGGCTATTTCGACAAAGCCGGGCAGTTGCGCGACATGATCCAGAACCACTTGCTGCAACTGCTGTGCCTGATAGCCATGGACCCGCCCAGCGAACTGTCCGCCGATGCCATCCGCGACGAAAAAGTGAAAGTGCTGAAGGCCTTGGCGCCGATTACTGGCGAAGGCCTGAGCACGAGTGTGGTACGTGGCCAGTACATCGCCGGTTACAGCGATGGCAAACCGGTGCCTGGTTACCTGGAAGAAGAAAATTCCAATGCCCAGAGCGATACCGAAACCTTCGTCGCGTTGCGGGCCGACATCCGCAACTGGCGCTGGTCTGGCGTGCCGTTCTACCTGCGTACGGGCAAGCGCATGCCGCAAAAGCTGTCGCAGATCGTCATCCACTTCAAGGAAACCCCGCATTACATCTTTGCACCGGAACAGCGTTTGCAAATCGGCAACAAGCTGATTATCCGCCTGCAACCGAGCGAAGGCATTTCGTTGCGAGTGATGACCAAAGAGCAGGGCCTGGACAAGGGCATGCAGTTGCGGAGCGGCCCGTTGCAGCTGAATTTTTCCGACACCTGGCGCAGTACACGGATTCCGGATGCCTACGAGCGCTTGCTGCTTGAAGTGATGCGCGGCAACCAGAACCTGTTCGTGCGCAAGGACGAAATCGAGTACGCCTGGAAGTGGTGCGACCAGTTGATCGCCGGCTGGCGTAATGCCGGCGATGCGCCCAAGCCCTACGCGGCTGGGTCATGGGGGCCTATGAGCTCAATTGCATTGATTACACGCGATGGGAGGGCGTGGTATGGGGATATCTGAACTGCAGATGCCGGCGACGGTGAAAACCCATTCGCTCGCGGATGCCAGCACCTTGGCATCGACGCTGGCCCATGACGTGGCCGAGCGCCTGAAAGCAGCCATTGCCAGCAACGGCCAGGCCTGCCTGGTGCTGTCCGGCGGCCGTAGCCCGGTACCGTTTCTGGAGCAGTTGGCGCAGCAGCTGTTGGACTGGTCGAAAGTCACGGTAAGCCTGGCTGATGAGCGCTGGGTGCCTGTGGAGCATGCTGACAGCAATGCCGGTTTGCTGGCTCGTCACCTGTTCAAGGGGGCGGCGGCCAAGGCTCGCTTTATCGGGATCTACCAACAGGCCGCCAATCTGGAAGCCGCCGCCGAACTTGCTGATGCCGCACTGGCCAAATTGCCGGCCATCGATGTACTCGTGCTGGGCATGGGTGACGATGGTCATACGGCCTCGCTGTTCCCGAACAGCCCGAACCTCAAGGAAGGCCTCGACCTGCAAAGCCCTCGTCGATGCCTTGCCATGATGGCGCCGAGCGTGCCCCATCAGCGCTTGACCCTTACCCGCCCGTTGCTGGCCAGTGCCGCATTCATCGCGCTGTCCGTGCAGGGCCCGGGCAAACTCGCTACCCTGCGCGCCGCGCTGGCGGGCAACGAACTTACTGAAATGCCGATTCGCGCTTTCCTACACGACCCCCTGGACATCTACTGGTGCCCTTGAGCCAAGGATCAACTGTCATGACCACCCTTGAACGCCCACAGCCAAAGCTCTCGATGGACGAGAAAGCTGCGCGGATAGACGCCATTTGCAACCAGGCGCGCATCCTGCCGGTAATCACCATCGCCCGTGAGGAAGACATCCTGCCGTTGGCCGACGCACTGGCTGCCGGCGGCATCCGCACCTTGGAGGTGACTTTGCGCTCCCAGCATGGCCTCAAGGCCATCCAGGTACTGCGTGAGCAACGCCCGGAGCTGTGTGTGGGCGCGGGCACCGTGCTTGATCGCAACATGTACGAGGCGGTCGAAGCTGCGGGTGCGCAGTTTGTTGTTACACCGGGTATTACTCAGGACATTCTCCAGGCCGGTGTGGACAGCGGTATCCCGTTGCTACCCGGCATTAGTACCCCATCTGAAATCATGATGGGGTACGCCTTGGGCTACCGCCGTTTCAAGCTGTTCCCTGCCGAGATCAGTGGTGGCGTGGCAGCGATCAAGGCTTTTGCCGGCCCGTTCGGCGATATCCGCTTCTGCCCTACGGGCGGGGTTAACCCGGCCAATGTGCGCAACTACATGGCGTTGCCCAATGTCATGTGCGTGGGCGGTACCTGGATGCTCGATAGCAGCTGGATCAAGAACGGTGATTGGGCGCGGATCGAGCAGTGCAGTGCGGAGGCGATTGCGCTGCTGGACGCCAACTGAATTTATTGTGTGCTTTACAGTTTATGGGGCGCTTGGTCGGCGCCCCCTTTTTTTGCCTGTCACTTTTGTGCTTTGAAACTGGGTGGTCTGAAATCCAAGTAGTGTTGATCAGTTACGCCTTTCTGCCTGTTCACAGCTCATGAAACCAGAAGCCTTTCCTTATTATAAGGCTGAGCAGCAATCACTAAGATGGCGTTTCAGGTTTGACTGCTGGCCATCTAGGAGGCGTTTTATGGGAGTCGTTACTCCAGAAACGATCAATGCTTTTCGTAATTATGAGCGCAAGCGCGGAAGTTTCGAAGTTGAGAGTCATTTATATGGCACTGAAGGGGAAATCAATCCCGGTTGCTGGGTGATTGGCGATACAGTGTATGGCGATATGTACCTCGGGGACCAGAATTGGGGAACCTTCTCACGGCCAGTATTCGCTTATCTCGTGCACTTGGGGCTGGCGCGTGTTCCCAGTAGCGTGACCCATACAGAGCAGGTTTCCTCGGTAGAGGGATACAGCAAGTCATTTACGTCTGCTCTGGAAACTGAAGTTCACCTGGGGGCAGGCTTTTTGGGTAGCGTTCTAGGCGGGAAGTTGACATCCAGTATGACTGAGGGGATTAGTCATTCAACGACTAAATCCCGTGAGATTGAAATTGTAGGGCCGGGGGTTTTTCACTTTTATCAGATGCACATGGTGTTCGCTCATTGCCTGACGGGGGCTGGAAAATTTATTGATTTCTTTAAGTATGCTCAGGCGAGACACGTCACAAGCCGTAACTCTACGGACCTTTGTATTTTGACATCTATTGCCACCAGTTCACTCATTACTGTGGCGGCTAGAAATGCAGTCAAGCCGTTGGAGTGGGAGGAAATTCAAGCGGCGTGTTTGATGACGGCATATAAGTTTCCCGTCAATAATGGCATGTGGAGATTTAATTACGACGCCTACAATCAGCCGGGCAGCTGTTATTAAATAGTGCTGAAAAAAAACCGCATCGTAGATGCGGTTTTTTTCAGCTGCAGATATCAGGCTGCTTTGGCCTCTTGCTGGCTCAGCGACCGGTTCAGTGCACTGAACAGCGCCTTGAAGCTGGCAGTGGTGATGTTTTCATCGATACCCACCCCGTGTACCGGACGACCACCGGCCACGCGCAGCTCGATGTAAGCCGCCGCCTTGGCATTGGTGCCCGCGCCAATCGCGTGCTCGTTGTAGTCCATGATCTCAACCGAGATTGGCAGGCCGGCAACCAACGCTTCCAGTGCGCCATTGCCCTTACCGCGCCAGTGCAGCGTGGTCTCGCCTTCCCCGGCGACTTCCACTTCCACAGCGCTGTGGCCGTTTTCTTCCTGCAGGCGGTGGCTGACCAGCGCATACGGGCTGTTGGCCTGGAGGTATTCCTTGTGCAGCAGGCTGTAGATCTGCTGGGCAGTCATTTCCAGGCCCAGACGGTCGGTTTCACCCTGGACCACCTGGCTGAACTCGATCTGCATCCGGCGCGGCAGGCTGATACCGTATTCCTGCTCAAGCAGGTAGGTGATACCGCCTTTGCCGGACTGGCTGTTGACGCGAATCACCGCCTCGTAGCTGCGGCCAATATCGGCCGGGTCGATCGGCAGGTACGGCACTTCCCACAGTTCGCCTTCCTGTTGCTTGGCGAAGCCCTTGCGGATGGCGTCCTGGTGCGAGCCGGAGAACGCAGTGTGGACCAGGTCACCAACGTATGGGTGACGTGGGTGCACCGGCAGCTGGTTGCACTCTTCCACCACTTTGCGCACGCCATCGATGTCGGAGAAGTCCAATTGGGGGTCGATGCCTTGGGTGTAAAGGTTCAATGCCAGGGTTACCAGGTCGACGTTGCCGGTACGCTCGCCGTTGCCGAACAGGCAACCTTCGGCGCGGTCGGCGCCAGCCATCAGGCCCAACTCGGTGGCAGCGATGCCGGTGCCACGGTCGTTGTGGCAGTGCAGGCTGATGATCACGCTGTCACGGCGGCTGATGTTACGGCAGAACCACTCGATCTGGTCGGCGTAGATGTTCGGGGTGGCGACTTCCACGGTGGCTGGCAGGTTGAGGATGAGCTTGTGCTCAGGGGTCGGGTTCCACACCTCGATCACTGCATCACAGACTTCCTTGGCGAATTCCAGTTCGGTGGCACTGAAGGTTTCTGGCGAGTACTGGAACGTCCACTGGGTTTCCGGTTGCTGGGCGGCGTATTTGACGAACAGCTTGGCCGCGTTCACCGCGATGTCCTTCACGCCCTGCTTGTCCTGATTGAAGACAATGCGGCGGAACGACGGGCTGGTGGCGTTGTACAGGTGGACAATGGCCTTTTTCGCGCCGCGCAGCGACTCGAAGGTCCGGGCAATCAGGTCTTCACGGGCCTGGGTGAGCACCTGGATGGTGGTGTCGTCCGGGATGTGGCCGTCTTCGATCAGGGTGCGCACGAAGTCGAAGTCGGTCTGCGAGGCAGACGGGAACGAGGCTTCGATTTCTTTAACGCCAACCTGCACCAGGGTCTTCCAGAAGCGCAGCTTCTTCTCGGAGTCCATCGGCTCGATCAGCGACTGGTTACCATCACGCAGGTCGGAGCTGCACCAGATCGGCGCGGCGGTGATGGTTTTCGACGGCCAGGTGCGGTCGGGCAGGTCGATGGTCGGGAAGGCGCGGTACTTCTTCGATGGGTCTTTGAGCATGGTCATGGAAGCAATCCTTTTGTGTGCGGCCGAGATCGGGGCCTGCCGGGCGATAACAAGATGAAGAGGCGAGGCGACGCGAATCAGCCTGGTAGTCGAGCGCTGACCAGGCAGAGGCTGCGATGTTGTCGGAGCAGAATGAGGGTGCTGAAGGTTTTCATGCTTTCAACCCTAACCAGTGGGGTGGGGGATGGCAAGCGTTTGGAGAAAATTGAGAGGAATGCTTAAAAAAGTCGCCATGGCGAGATTTTGTGGCTTACTTTTTATGGATGTGGTCTTTTTGTTGCGCAGTGTTTTTCGAAGGCGCAAGACATGGGAAGCAGTTGACCTGTGCTGCCCCCATCGCGGATAAATCCGCTCCTACAGGCCTGCAGGAGCGGATTTATCCGCGAAGGGGCAGCGCTGTTTCAGGGTTGGAACGCCCCAATGAAAATCGCCGGATCCACCCGCGCGTCGTTCAAGCTCACGTTCCAGTGCATATGTGGCCCGGTCGCGCGCCCGGTCGACCCCACACGCCCGACCACCTCGCCCCGGCGCAGTTGCTGCCCCACGCTCACATCAATCTTCGACATATGGCAGAACATGCTGATAAAGCCTTGGCCATGATCGACGAACACGGTGCGGCCATTGAAGAAGTAATCCCCGACCAGAATCACCTTGCCGTTGGCCGGGGTCTTGATCGGTGTGCCCGCGGGCACTGCGAAGTCCAGCCCCGCGTGCGGGTTGCGCTCTTCACCATTAAAGAAACGGCGCACACCAAACTTGCTCGACAGTGGCCCGTTGACCGGCTTGTCGAGGATCAGGTTGCTCGGCAGGTTAGGGCTGAAGCTGCGGTAAGCGGCAATCTGCTCGGCCAGTTCGCGGTCGATGCGCTTGAGGTCTGCCGGGTTCGGGTTGACCTGGCGCGTATTCTTCAGGGTGATGCGCTGCTCGGGGTACTTCTTGCTGCCCACGCTGAATGTCAGGTTGCGGCCACCTTGGGTCACTACGGCGGTACCGGGTTTCTGGGTCAGCGGAATCCCCACAATCGCCAGCCAGTTGTTTTGCTCCTTCACGACCAGCACCGGCTTGCCGTCAAAGCGTGCGCTTGGCGCGGCGGCTGCCGGGCCGAGGTCGACCACCGCCACGCCGCCGGGTACCGGTTTGTTCAGTGTGCGGGTGATGTAGCTGGCCTGGGCGCCGCCAGCCAGCAACAAGAGGGAGAGGGCGAGCAGGGGGGCGATCAGGCGGGGCATTTATCAGTCCAGTAAGGAGAGAGTGACCGGGGTCAGGTGGTTGTCCTCGACCCGCACTTGCAGTTCGCCTTCGTTGAGGCGGGCGGTCAGTCGTTGGCCGTTGCGCGTTTGTTCAGCGCTACGGATGGCATTGCCTTGTTCGTCGAGCAGGATGCTGTAGCCGCGAGCCAGTGTCGCCAGCGGGCTGACCACCTGCAGCGTCTGCAATTGCGCCTGAAAACGCTGGCGACGGTCTTTGATGACCTCGCGCATCGCCCGTGGCAGGCGTTCGGCAAGGCTGTCCAGGCGCTGCCCGAGCAGTTTCAGGTTGCGCCCCGGGTGCTGGGCTGCAAGGCGTGTCTCCAGCCGCGCCAGGCGCTCGCGGCGCTGGTTCAGGTTGAGCATGAAGGCCCGGCGCAAGCGCATGTCCAGGTCATCCAGGCGTTGGGCTTGTTGGCGCAAGCGCTCGCCGGGGTGACGCAGGCGCCGGGTCAGTGAGTCCAGGCGCAGGTGATCGTGAGCCAGGCGATTGCGCATGCGCAGCAGCAGGCGCCGCTGCAGGCTCTCGAGCTGTTGCTGCAGGCCACTATTGTCCGGGGCCAGCAGCTCGGCGGCGGCTGACGGCGTCGGCGCACGAACGTCAGCCACGAAGTCGCTGATAGACACATCAGTTTCATGGCCCACGGCGCTGACGATGGGCGTGACGCAGGCTGCCACCGCACGGGCAACGGCTTCTTCGTTGAAACACCACAAGTCTTCGAGCGAGCCACCACCGCGGGCGAGGATCAGTGCATCGAAGCCCATGCGGTCGGCCTGCTGCAGGGCGCGGACGATCTGGTTGATGGCTTCGCGGCCCTGGACGGCAGTCGGGATCAGGTTCAGTTCTACCTGTGGCGCACGGCGGCGGAATACGCTGATGATGTCGCGGATCACAGCGCCGGTGGGCGAGGTGATGATGCCGATGCGTTGCGGATGGGCTGGCAGCGGTTTTTTGCGCTCGGTGCTGAACAAGCCTTCGGCGCCGAGCTTTTCCTTCAGCGCCTCGAAGGCCAGGCGCAGCGCACCGTCACCGGCAGGTTCGACGGTATCGAGGATCAGCTGATAGTCGCCGCGCCCTTCAAACAGCGAAACCTTGCCACGCACCCGCACCGCCAGGCCATCGCGCAGGGCCTGGCGCACGCGCAGGGCGTTTTGCCGGAACAACGCGCAGCGCACCTGGGCACCGCTGTCCTTTAGGGTGAAATACATGTGGCCGGAGGCCGGGCGGGCGAGGTTGGAAATTTCGCCTTCTACCCAGACGCTACGGAACACATCTTCCAGCAGCACCCGGGCGCGGCCGTTGAGTTGGCTGACGGTAAGGACTTCGCGGTCCAGGCCGAGGCGTTCGAAGGGGTCTTTGATCATGGTGGGCATCTTAATGGAGTGATGCCGGGTTGTCTGTTTCGTTGTGTGAGCATTTATGCATGAGGCCGGGAAAGATGGCCTAACCTGTGCGCACTGCCTTTGGAAATCGCACCATGCTCGCCCAGCTTTCGTTCGCTGTCTTCGACTGGTTTTGCATCTTCTTCGCCATCGCCTGTGCCTACATCGTCTTCGGTATCGCCGGTTTCGGCACCGCGCTGGTGGCAGGCCCCGTGCTCATCCACTTCATGCCGCTGTCGCGCATCATCCCGTTGCTGGTGCTGCTGGACTTCGTGGCGGCTTTCGGCAACCTGCTGCCGTCGCGTCGTGACGTGGTGCGCAGCGAGTTACTCCGCCTTCTGCCGTGCATGGCGCTGGGCTGCACACTGGGCGTGATTTTCCTGCTGCATCTCAAATCCGACCTGCTGTTGCTGTTGATGGGGTTGTTCGTGACCGCCTACGCGATCTATGGCTTGGCGGTGAAGGTGCGGCCGGCCAGGCTTTCAAGTACCTGGGCAATACCGATGGGCACGGTCGGCGGGCTGTTCGGGGCGTTGTTCGGCAGTGGCGGCTTCCTTTATGCGATCTACCTCAGCGCGCGGCTGGATATCAAAGAACACGTGCGCGCTACCCAGAGCGCCTTGATCAGCTGCAGCACCATTGTGCGTCTGTCGCTGTTCCTCATTGCGGGTGTTTACGCCGACAGCAGCCTGCTGTTGCTGGCTGGCTGCCTGTTGCCGGTTATGTGCCTGGGGCTCTGGGTCGGGCGGCGGTTGACCCTGAAACTGTCCCGCGAGGCCTTTGTACGGCTGGTCACCTGGCTAGTGTTGGCCAGCGGCCTGGCGCTGATAGGTCGCTACCTGAGCGGCTGAGCGGTAGAATTGCACCAATATCGAAGTTCGCAGGCCCTGCACCGTTCATGAATACCCAGAGCATCATTGTCCCCAAACTGTCCACCGTGCCGGTGCACGAAGCCCGGGCCCGCGCCATCCTGCGCTGGCTGGTGCGCGAGAAGATCGTCGAAGAGCAACTCACCACATGCGGGCGCACCGGTAACCGTATGGGGCATGCGCTTGCTGAGGGTGCCCGCAAAATTGCACTGCACCCGGAAAAGCTGCCGTTGGGTGAGCAGCTCAATGGCCTGGAAGTGGTGCTCAAACGCTGCATCTACACGCCGACAGACGGTTTTGTGGAAGAAGCGGGCTGCCCTGAGTGCCGGCGCGAGGTAGGTGAGCCGCTGTTCGAAAGCCTGGAGGAGTGGATGCCGGGCGTAAGCGACAACTTCACCTGCCCGCTGTGCGGCTTTGAAGACGACATCAATGGCTTCATTTTTCTACAGCCATGTGCCTTTTCCAACCTGGGGTTCATCTTCAACAACTGGGGCGAGGCCGGTTTTACCCAGGCCTTTCTCGACAGCTTCGCCGACTGGCTGGATCAGCCGGTGGCGGTTGTGCAGGTAAAACTGCCACAAGGCTGACCGAAGGCCCTTATTTTGCATTGAGCGGCGCGCCGTGGATGAGTATAATGGCGCGCTTCCATTTTTCCCGCCCGGGAGCCCCCGCGATGCTGCGTATCAGCCAAGAAGCCCTGACCTTCGACGATATCCTCCTTGTACCTGGCTATTCCGAGGTACTGCCCAATGAAGTCAGTCTCAAGACCCGTTTGACCCGTGGCATCGAGCTGAACATTCCACTGGTTTCCGCCGCCATGGATACCGTGACCGAAGCGCGTCTGGCCATCGCCATGGCTCAGGAAGGCGGCATCGGCATCATCCACAAGAACATGACCATCGAACAACAGGCCGGCGAAGTCCGCAAGGTCAAGAAGTTCGAGGCTGGCGTGGTCAAGGACCCGATCACCATCGACGCCGACGCCACCGTGCGCGACCTGTTCGAGTTGACCCGCCTGAACAACATCTCCGGCGTGCCGGTGCTGGCCAACGGCGACCTGGTCGGTATCGTCACCTCCCGTGACGTACGCTTCGAAACCCGCCTGGATGCCAAAGTCCGCGACGTGATGACGCCGAAAGAGCGCCTGGTCACCGTGCGCGAAGGCGCCGACAAGAACGAAGTCCGCGAGCTGCTGCATAAGCACCGCCTGGAAAAAGTCCTGATCGTCGACGACAAGTTCAGCCTCAAGGGCATGATGACCGTCAAGGACATCGAAAAGGCCAAGGCCTACCCGCTGGCCAGCAAGGACGACCAGGGTCGCCTGCGCGTCGGCGCTGCGGTCGGTACCGGCAAAGATACCGGCGAGCGCGTTGCTGCCCTGGTTGCCGCCGGCGTTGACGTGGTGGTGGTCGACACTGCCCACGGCCACTCCAAAGGCGTGATCGATCGTGTTCGCTGGGTGAAAGAGACCTACCCGCAAGTGCAGGTGATCGGCGGCAACATCGCCACCGGCGCCGCTGCCAAGGCCCTGGCTGAAGCGGGCGCTGACGCAGTCAAGGTCGGTATCGGCCCAGGCTCGATCTGCACCACCCGTATCGTTGCCGGTGTAGGCGTACCGCAAATCAGCGCTATCGCCAACGTCGCCGCCGCACTGGAAGGCACTGGCGTGCCACTGATCGCCGACGGCGGCATCCGCTTCTCCGGTGACCTGTCCAAGGCCATCGTTGCCGGTGCTTCCTGCGTGATGATGGGGTCGATGTTCGCCGGTACCGAAGAAGCACCGGGTGAAGTCGAACTGTTCCAGGGCCGCTCGTACAAAGCCTACCGCGGCATGGGCTCGCTGGGTGCCATGGCACAGGCGCAAGGCTCGTCCGACCGTTACTTCCAGGACTCCTCGGCCGGCGCCGAGAAGCTGGTACCGGAAGGTATCGAAGGTCGCGTACCTTACAAAGGCGCACTGGCGGCGATCATCCACCAGTTGATGGGCGGCCTGCGTTCGTCCATGGGCTACACCGGCAGCGCGACCATCGAAGAGATGCGCACCAAGCCGGAGTTCGTGCGCATCACCGGTGCCGGCATGGCCGAGTCCCACGTGCATGACGTGCAAATCACCAAAGAAGCCCCGAACTACCGCGTAGGCTGAGGCTTCAAGCAACACTAGCAAGCGGGGCTGTCATGACAGCCCCGTGTCGTTTCCGATTTCCACTGACGAGATTGAGTCATGGCCCTCGACATTCACGCTCACCGCATCCTGATCCTCGATTTCGGTTCCCAGTACACCCAGCTGATCGCCCGCCGCGTGCGCGAAATCGGCGTGTACTGTGAACTGCATCCGTTCGACATGGACGATGAAGCGATCCGCGAATTCAACCCGCGCGGTATCATCCTGGCCGGCGGCCCAGAGTCTGTTCACGAAGCCAACAGCCCGCGCGCCCCACAAGCCGTGTTCGACCTGAAAGTCCCGGTGCTGGGCATCTGCTACGGCATGCAGACCATGGCCGAGCAGATGGGCGGCAAGGTTGAAGGGTCCGACCTGCGTGAGTTCGGCTATGCCCGCGTGGACGTAGTCGGCAAGAGCCGCCTGCTGGACGGCATCGAAGACCACGTCGACGATGACGGCGTACTGGGCCTGGACGTGTGGATGAGCCACGGTGACAAAGTCACCCAGATGCCAGCCAACTTCCACGTGCTGGCCAGCACCCCGAGCTGCCCGATTGCCGGCATGTACGACGACGCGCTGGGCTACTACGGCGTGCAGTTCCACCCGGAAGTGACCCACACCAAGCAAGGTGGTCGCATCCTGTCCCGCTTCGTGCAGGACATCTGCGGCTGTGAAGCCCTGTGGACTGCGTCCAACATCGTCGAAGACGCCATCGCCCAAGTGCGTGCGCAAGTCGGCTCGGCCAACGTTCTGCTGGGCTTGTCCGGCGGCGTCGACAGCTCGGTGGTTGCCGCACTGCTGCACCGCGCCATCGGCGATCAGCTGACCTGCGTATTCGTCGACAACGGCCTGCTGCGCCTGCACGAAGGTGACCAGGTGATGGCCATGTTCAAAGAGAACATGGGCGTCAAGGTGATCCGTGCCGACGCCGAGAAGCAGTTCCTCGATAACCTGGAAGGCGAAGCCGACCCGGAGAAGAAGCGCAAAATCATCGGTCGCACCTTCATCGACGTGTTCGATGCCGAAGCCAGCAAGCTGGAAAACATCCAGTTCCTCGCCCAGGGCACCATCTACCCTGACGTGATCGAATCGGCCGGCGCCAAGAGCGGCAAGGCCCACGTGATCAAGTCGCACCACAACGTTGGCGGCCTGCCAGAGGAAATGAACCTCAAGCTGGTCGAGCCACTGCGTGAGCTGTTCAAGGACGAAGTGCGCAAGATCGGCCTGGAGCTGGGCCTGCCGTACGACATGGTCTACCGCCACCCGTTCCCGGGCCCGGGCCTGGGCGTGCGCATTCTGGGTGAAGTGAAGAAGGAATACGCCGACATCCTGCGTCGCGCCGACCACATCTTCATCGAAGAACTGCGCAAGGCCGACTGGTACCACAAGACCAGCCAGGCGTTCGTGGTGTTCCAGCCGGTTAAATCGGTGGGTGTCGTCGGCGACGGCCGTCGCTACGCCTGGGTCGTGGCCCTGCGTGCTGTCGAGACCGTGGACTTCATGACCGCGCGTTGGGCACACCTGCCGTACGAACTGCTGGAGACTGTCAGCGGCCGTATCATCAACGAAATCGACGGTATCTCCCGCGTGACTTACGACGTGTCGAGCAAGCCGCCTGCCACTATCGAGTGGGAATGATCCCGCGTCCGGCATAGGCCGGCACCAAGTGGCAAGAAACACCCCGAAAGCCCGCGTAATTGCGGGCTTTCGGCTTTTTGGGTCTGGCAAATTCGGGTAGCGTCCTGCATCGCCAAGCACGATGTTCATGTGGCATGGTACGGGGTACTGACTGCATCTAACGCCATAAGGATGAAGGCGGTCGTCTGGCCGCGGTATTCTCTACAAAGCCAAACGTTAGATCGAGAAGGTCAAAACGCAGACACGGGCGAAAGTTGAGCATCCCTTTCGCGTGATCAAGCGCCAGGCGACAAGGCTCGTCGGGGCCTGTCGTGCTTTCCACCCAAGGACAGTGATATAGAAAATGGACCTTTTAGCCCGCGTCCCTAGTTGGGACGAAATTGAACGAAACCTGGACTAAAAATTCAGCGAGCTTAACCAGAGCGCGAGCAGCGGTTGGCAAAGTGCGCATGACAGTTGGGACGGTTTCACCCGTCGCCTCAGCAACAGTGCCAGTCATGCTTATGGCGCCCTAGGAGGTCACCGGATCGACAACGTTCGGCAAGCCATGGCGTTGTCCTACCCGATTATGCAGATGGAGCTCTCACGCAAGTGGGCGTCAATCAACATCGCTGAAATTCTGCCGACGCTGCTCAAGCTGGTTCAAGAAGTGGTGATGATTCTGGGGGGCAGCGTTGCAGTGTTTGGCGCTGCCGGCGGCGCCGCTGGTTCACTGGCATTTGGGGTGGGCGCGTTGCCCGGTACGATGGTGGGCAGCGGCATCGGTTTTCAAGTCGGCAACCTGATTCTTATGGGCTTGGGCTTGGCCGCCATCGCTGAATATTTTTACGAAGGGCTACCGGCTTGCCTGTCCACGTTGCAGGAAGGTCTTGCCACTGCATGGACCGCTGAAGATGGCGTGAAGCCTGCGGGGCTTGATCCCTCCGGTGGTTCAGCGGCGCTAATTCAAGAGCGCACCGAGCGCGCTGCACGGCAATTGGCACGTGGACAGGAGCAGTTGGTGTTGTTGCTGCTCACTGCCATCGTTACCTACCTGACTCGCGGCCAGATGAAAGCCAGCGTTGTGGGCAGCGTGGAAAGCATTGCGACGCGCAGTGCTCGGCTTCAGGCGGATATTCGGAACAAAAAATTTGCTGAGTGGTTGGCCAAGAATGAGCGCAGCATTCTCGCGGAGCCGGGCTTGCGTACTGAGGACATATCGCGGTTCAAAACAGTAGAGCCTGAAATTGAATTGATGAGAGAGCACTACGGAAAGCTGGACAAAGATTTTGTTCCGCTGGAAAAACAAATTAATGGCACTACAACGTTTGAACCGCTGGGTGTGAAGGCGGAAGATATAGAGAAATACCTCAAGACTGAAGAAGGTATAAACTACTTTAAAGAGGCGGCGGCAGCAGATCCCACAAAATCGGCCGACGTAATTTACGAACGTGTCAGGGGGCAACTAGCCTCTGGCAAAGAACTTCCCATTAGTAAAGTGGTTAACCAACCCCTCATAAAGATCGTAGTGGAAGGTGGTAGTGAGCCTAAATTCTCACCTTACTTCACGAGTTACGAAGAATTTAAAAAAGCCGCCAGTTCGCAACGGTCCCTGGCTGATGTGTTCGGCCTTCCGGTCGTTAGCGAGGGATCGAAATATACGATTTATGAAATCACGCCTTTGGCACCTGCAAGAGTGTATATAAGTGAGATTGCCCCCACCACGGAACTGGGTGGTATCATAGAACGCACGGGAGGTGCCATGCAGTATGTCGTCCCAAATCGAGGGCTTTGGGCTCCAGCAAGGCCCATAGGTTTAATAGGAAATTAATCATGAATATCATTGAGTTAAAAAAAACGGCACTGCATCTCGAAGAGCAATTAAATATCCACTCGAAAATAGACCCTGAAGCCATAGCGCTCCATGCCGATTTGAAGCAGCTACTCGAGAATGCCAAGACAGGGAACGTGACAGAGCCCATTGAGGTAGGCGCGGTACCAGGCCGCTATCGTTTTACAGAAAGAAACCTTCAACAATACGGCGAGCTTGAAGAGGCTTACGCTAAATTTTCGATCGAGATTACGGGCGGGGAAACCCCAGCGCTAAAATATTTTCGAGAATTACTAAAATAGCAGCGTCAGGGACTCTCTGAGCAAGTCAGCACGGGCAAGCCGACCTGTGCTGTAATAGCCGTTCGCTCGAGGTCATCTGGTGCACCGGTGGTGCCCAGAGCGCCCACTACCTTGCCGTTGTGGCGTAACGGAATGGCCAAGCAGTTCAAATCCTTGAGAGCCGTCTGCACATCGAAGGCAAAGCCTTGTTCGGCGACCAGTAACAACTCCTGCTCCAAAGCATGGTCCAGCGGCGCCACGCGCTGGGCTTGGCGAGCGAGTTCGGGGTTGTTGGCTAGCAAAACCTTGCCCGCTGCAGAAGTGCGCAGCGCGTCTCGTCGCGCATTGGCAGGAAGGGCGAGGGGCGAGCCATCGCGATTCAGCCCTGCGAGTGTCAGGTAAGTATGGCTGCCGCTGGCCACCGTCAGGAAGCAGTCAGCGCCACACAATTTGTTGAAGGCTCGCAATGCCGGGGTGAAGTGCTGACGCAGATCCGCTCCCGGCGGGTTGTGCTCGGGCGTCAGGGCTTGGCGAATGTGCAGATGAAGAGTGGCGACTCGATCGAGCAATGGATGGATAATAGCTAGCTGAGTTCGATCAGGCAGACAATCTTGCGACAATCCTTCACTTAATATTTCCCATTTGCAGGTGTATCGTATTCGCCCTTCATCGCCAGCCCTGCTGGCAGGCTGATTGCGCAGAAACGAGGTACCCGCACCGATGTCCTTCACCCGTCGACAAATGCTCAAAGGCCTGACCGGCCTGGTTGTGGTTGGCCTGGGCGCCGGGGGCGCCGCACGTTACTGGATGGGCAAGGTCGAGGACGAAAATGCCGGGCACGACTACGAGCTGATTGCCGCGCCGCTGGATGTCGAGCTGGTGCCTGGGTTCAAGACCGAAGCCTGGGCATTCGGGCCGTCTGCGCCCGGCACGGAGCTGCGAGTGCGCCAGGGCGAATGGCTGCGGGTGCGCTTTATCAATCACCTGCCGGTAGAAACCACTATCCACTGGCACGGCATCCGCCTGCCGCTTGAAATGGACGGTGTGCCCTACGTGTCGCAATTGCCGGTCAAGCCCGGGGAGTACTTCGACTACAAGTTCCGTGTACCGGACGCGGGCAGCTACTGGTATCACCCGCATGTCAGCAGCTCCGAAGAGCTGGGCCGTGGCCTGGTCGGCCCGCTGATCGTCGAGGAGCGCGAGCCCACGGGCTTTCAGCATGAACGCACGCTCAGCCTGAAAAACTGGCACGTAGACGAGCAGGGCGCCTGGCTGCCTTTCAGCATCCCCCGGGAAGCGGCGCGCAATGGCACCGCCGGGCGGCTGATTACCATCAATGGCGACCCCGAATCGGTCACTGAGTTGCCAGCCGGGCAGGTAGTGCGGCTGAGGCTGCTCAATCTCGACAATACCTGGACGTACCGCATCAACCTCAAGGGCAACTGCGAAGCGCGCATCTATGCCCTGGACGGCAACCCGATTACCCCGCGCCCGCTGGATGACGATTACTGGCTGGGGCCAGGCATGCGCATTTGCCTGGCCGTGCGCATTCCCCAAGCCGGTGAGGAAATTTCGCTGCGCGACGGTTTCGTGCGCTTGGGCACCCTGCGCTCGGTGGCCAGCAATGACACGCCAAGCGATTGGCCGCCAGCACTTCCTCCCAACCCAGTGGCCGAGCCGGACCTGGAGAATGCCGAAAAGCTCAACTTCAATTTCGAATGGGTGGGCAAGGTTTCGGTCAATACCGAGAACGGTAAGCCGCCAAGCTTGTGGCAGATCAATGGCCAGGCGTGGGACATTACCGACAAGACCTGCGCCGACCGGCCGATTGCCACCTTGCAGAAGGGTAAGAGCTACATCTTCGAGTTGAAGAACATGACCCAGTATCAGCACCCGATCCATTTGCATGGCATGAGTTTCAAGGTGATCGCGTCCAATCGCCACAAGATTGTCGAACCCTGGTTCACTGACACCTACCTGCTGGGGAAGAACGAGCGCGCCCAGGTGGCCTTGGTGGCGGATAACCCCGGCACCTGGATGTTCCATTGCCATGTCATCGACCACATGGAAACCGGCCTGATGGCCGCGATTGCGGTGGTGTGATGCGCCCGCAGATCATCGATCGCAGCCGCGATCAGGAATTCATGCGCCTGGCCCTGGCCTTGGCTGCCGAAGGTGCAGCCATGGGCGAGGTGCCGGTTGGCGCCGTGCTGGTGCAGCACGGAGAAGTGATCGGGCAAGGGTTCAACCGGCCGATCACCGACAGTGACCCCAGCGCCCATGCCGAGATGGTGGCCATTCGGGCGGCGGCCAAGGCCGCCAGCAACTACCGGCTGCCGGGTAGTACCCTCTACGTGACGCTGGAGCCGTGCAGCATGTGCGCGGGGTTGATCGTGCATTCGCGGGTGGCGCGGGTGGTGTATGGGGCACTGGAACCCAAGGCGGGGATCGTGCAGAGCCAGGGGCAGTTCTTCGGTCAGGGTTTTCTGAACCATCGGGTGATGGTGGAAGGCGGGGTACTGGCGGAGGAATGTGGGCAGATTTTGAGCGAGTTCTTCAAAGCCCGCCGCGCCAAGGCGTAGGCGCGGCCGTGCGGGCCTACATCGGCGGCGACTGCTCCGCCGGCTTGTCCTTGTTCACCCCTGGCACATGCAGGTTGCCCTCGGCCACCTGGCCTTCCAGCTGCGGCTGGGTCACCCAGGTCAGAATGTCGTAATAACGGCGGATGTTGGCCACGAAGTGTACTGGTTCACCGCCACGTGCATAGCCGTACTTGGTTTGCCGGTACCATTGCTTCTGTGAAAGGCGAGGCAGCATCTTTTTCACATCGAGCCACTTGTTCGGGTTGAGCTTTTCGCGTCGGGCCAAGGTGCGCGCATCTTCAAGGTGTCCGCCACCCACGTTATAGGCCGCCAGGGCGAACCATGTGCGGTCCGGCTCCTTGATGCTGTCGTCGAGTTCTTCCTTGATCTTCATGAAGTACTTGGCGCCACCGCGGATGCTCTGTTGCGGGTCCAGCCGGTTCGACACGCCCATGGCCTGGGCGGTGCGCTGGGTCAGCATCATCAGGCCGCGCACACCGGTTTTGGAGGTGACTTCCGGCTGCCACATGGATTCCTGGTATCCGATTGCAGCCAGCAGGCGCCAGTCAACCTGTTCGACCTTGGCGTAATTCTTGAAGTGCTTCTCGTACTTGGGCAGGCGCTGCTGCAGGTGTTGGGCAAAGGTGTAGGCGCCCACATAGCCCAGAACGTCGACATGGCCGTAATAACGGTCTTTCAGGCGTTGCAGCGTGCCATTTTTCTGCGCCTTGTCGAGAAACTCGTTCACTTCATTGAGCAGGCTGTTATCTTCCCCGGCCGCCACCGCCCAGCGCTGGTCACGGGTATCGCCCAGGTCGAAGGCCACCCGCACGTTGGGGAAGTACACCTGGTTCATCGCCAGTTCATTGGAATCGACCAGGGTAAGGTCGATTTGCCCTTCGTCCACCATGCGCAGCAGGTCGACCACCTCAACGGCATCGGACTCTTCATACTCAAGGCCGGGATACTGGCGTTTCAGTTGGGCCAGTTGGTCGGCGTGGCTGCTGCCCTTGAGCACCATGATTTTCTTGCCGACCAGCCCTTTGGCTTCGGTAGGGCGGGGGCGGCCGTTGCGATAGATGACCTGCGGGGTCACCTCGAGATACGGGTGCGAGAACTTTGCCTGGGCCGTGCGCCGCTCACTGCTGACCAGGCCAGCGGCCGCCAGCACCGGGCCGTTGGGCTTACCCAGGTCGTCGAACAGTTCGTCCAGGTTATCGGCCGTCTCGATCTCCAGCTTGACGCCCAGATCGTCGGCGAAATGCTTGACCAGTTCGTATTCGAAGCCGGTTTCGCCGTTGCGGTCCTGGAAGTAGGTGGCCGGGCTGTTGCGGGTAATTACGCGCAGCACGCCATCCTCCTTCACACGCTCAAGGGTGCTGGGTTTTTCAACACAGGCACCGAGCATCAGAAAGAGTCCGGTTGCAAAAAGCCATTTGGCGCAACGCTGGCGCAAAGCAGTGTGGGCGAACATAGAGTGCAGTATACGCAAAGGACCGGCCCTGCCATATCTCGACAACGGGTGGCTTGTCTGGTAGCCGAATTTCCGTTAAAGCCAGGGTCTGTAGGAAAAGCGCAAAATACAGGTGGTTTTTTTGACCCCGAAGTCCGGTTCCGCCGCCCGGCAGCATTGACCTCGGACGGGTGCCGAAACCCGCGGAATTAGGCTAGAATGCACGGCCTCTAAGCACACCCCTTCCTGAGGCTGTCCCGACGATGTTGATCCTGCGCGGCGCTCCTGCCCTTTCTGCCTTTCGCCACGGTAAATTACTCGAGCAACTGAGCCAGAAAGTCCCCGCTGTTACTGGTTTGTATGCCGAATTTGCCCACTTCGCCGATATTGACGGCGAGCTGACCGCCGACCAGCAGCAGGTGCTGGGCCGTCTGCTCAAATACGGCCCGAGCGTGCCGGTACAGGAGCCGACCGGCCGCCTGTTCCTGGTCGTGCCGCGCCTGGGTACCATTTCGCCATGGGCCAGTAAGGCCAGCGACATCGCCCACAACTGCGGCCTGCAGTCGATTCAGCGCCTTGAGCGTGGCATCGCCTACTACGTAGCCGGCGACTTGAGCGCCGCAGATGCCGAACTGGTTGCAGCCGAACTGCACGACCGCATGACCCAGCGCGTGCTCGGCCAGCTGGAGCAGGCCGCCGACCTGTTCAGCCACGCCCAGCCAAAGCCGATGACCTCGGTGGACATCCTGGCCGGTGGACGTGCGGCCCTGGCCCAGGCCAACATCGACCTGGGCCTGGCCCTGGCCGAAGACGAGATCGACTACCTGGTCAACGCCTTCCAGGGCCTCAAGCGCAACCCGAACGACATCGAACTGATGATGTTCGCCCAGGCCAACTCCGAGCACTGCCGCCACAAGATTTTCAACGCCAGTTGGGACATCGACGGCCAGGCTCAGGAAAAAAGCCTGTTCGGCATGATCAAGAACACCTACCAGATGCACAACGAAGGCGTGCTGTCTGCGTACAAGGACAACGCCTCGGTAATCGTCGGCAACGTGGCTGGCCGTTTCTTCCCGAACCCTGAAACCCGCCAGTACGGTGCGGTGCAGGAGCCGGTGCACATCTTGATGAAGGTCGAAACGCACAACCACCCGACCGCCATCGCCCCGTTCTCCGGCGCTTCCACCGGCTCTGGCGGCGAAATTCGCGACGAAGGCGCTACCGGCCGTGGTGCCAAGCCCAAGGCAGGCCTGACCGGCTTCACCGTGTCCAACCTGCGTATCCCAGGCTTCGAGCAGCCTTGGGAACAGGCTTACGGCAAGCCGGAGCGCATCGTTGACGCCCTCGACATCATGATCGAAGGCCCACTGGGTGGTGCTGCGTTCAACAACGAGTTCGGTCGCCCGGCCCTGACCGGCTACTTCCGCACCTTCGAGCAGGCCATCAACACCCCGCACGGTGAAGAAGTTCGCGGTTACCACAAGCCGATCATGCTCGCTGGCGGCATGGGCAACATCCGTGAAGACCACGTCCAGAAGGGCGAAATCACCGTCGGCGCCAAGCTGATCGTGCTTGGCGGCCCGGCCATGCTGATCGGCCTGGGTGGCGGTGCCGCTTCGTCGGTGGCCACCGGTGCCAGCTCCGCCGACCTGGACTTCGCCTCGGTACAGCGCGAAAACCCGGAAATGGAACGCCGTTGCCAGGAGGTCATCGACCGTTGCTGGCAGCTGGGTGACGCCAACCCGATCGCCTTCATCCACGACGTGGGCGCCGGTGGTATTTCCAACGCCTTCCCTGAGTTGGTCAACGACGGTGGCCGCGGTGGCCGCTTCGAACTGCGCAACGTGCCCAACGACGAGCCGGGCATGGCCCCGCACGAAATCTGGAGCAACGAATCGCAGGAACGTTACGTGCTGGCGGTCAGCGCCGTCGACTTCGAGCGTTTCAAGGCCATCTGTGAGCGTGAGCGTTGCCCGTTCGCAGTGGTGGGTGAAGCCACCGAAGAGCAGCACCTGACTGTTACCGACAGCCACTTCGACAACACCCCGGTGGACATGCCACTGGACGTGTTGCTGGGCAAACCGCCGCGCATGCACCGTTCGGTTACCCGTGAGGCCGAGCTGGGCGATGACTTCGACCCGAGCGAGCTGGACCTGGACCAGGCTGTGCAGCGCGTGCTGAACCACCCGGCAGTGGCCAGCAAGAGCTTCCTGATCACCATCGGCGACCGTACCATCACCGGCCTGGTTGCCCGTGACCAGATGGTTGGCCCTTGGCAGGTACCGGTGGCCGACTGCGCCGTCACCGCCACCAGCTTCGACGTCTATACCGGTGAAGCCATGGCCATGGGCGAGCGTACGCCATTGGCCCTGCTTGACGCCCCGGCGTCCGGCCGCATGGCAATCGGCGAAACCTTGACCAACCTGGCTGCCGCGCAGATCGACAAACTGTCCGATATCAAGCTGTCGGCCAACTGGATGTCCGCTGCTGGCCACCCTGGTGAAGATGCCCGTCTGTACGACACCGTCAAGGCCGTCGGCATGGAGCTGTGCCCGGAGCTGGGCATCACCATCCCGGTCGGCAAAGATTCCATGTCGATGAAGACCAAGTGGAGCGATGACGGCGTCGAGAAGAGCGTCACCTCGCCAATGTCGCTGATCATCACCGGTTTTGCCCCGGTGACCGACATCCGCAAGACCCTGACCCCGCAACTGCGCATGGACAAGGGCGAAACCGACCTGATCCTGATCGACCTGGGCCGCGGCAAGAACCGCATGGGCGCCTCGATCCTGGCGCAGACCTACGGCAAGATCGCTGCCCAGGCGCCGGATGTGGACGATGCTGAAGACCTCAAGGCCTTCTTCGCTGTAATCCAGGGCCTGAACGCCGACGGCCACCTGCTGGCCTATCACGACCGTTCCGACGGCGGCTTGCTGACCACCGTGGTGGAAATGGCCTTCGCCGGGCACTGCGGCCTCGACCTGCAACTTGACCCGCTGACTGACAACCGCAAGGATGTGCCGGCCATCCTCTTCAACGAAGAGCTGGGCGCGGTCATTCAGGTTCGCCAGGACGCCACCCCGGACGTACTGGCGCAGTTCAGCGCCGCTGGCCTGGGTGAAGAGTGCGTGGCGGTCATCGGCAAGCCGGTCAACAATGCAGAAGTGTCCATCAGCCTGAACGGCGAAGTGCTGTTCGACGACGACCGCCGCATGCTGCAACGCCAGTGGGCCGAAACCAGCTATCAGGTCCAGCGCCTGCGTGACAACGCCGACTGCGCCGACCAGGAATTCGACGCGCTGCTGGAAGAAGACAACCCGGGCCTGTCGGTCAAACTGGGCTTCGACGTCAACGACGACATCGCCGCGCCGTACATCAAGAAGGGCGTGCGCCCGCAAGTGGCGATCCTGCGTGAGCAGGGCGTCAACGGCCAGGTCGAGATGGCTGCCGCCTTCGACCGCGCTGGCTTCGCCGCCATCGACGTGCACATGAGCGATATCCTCGCGGGCCGTGTCGACTTCGAAGCGTTCAAGGGCCTGGTGGCCTGTGGCGGCTTCTCGTACGGCGACGTGCTGGGTGCCGGTGAAGGCTGGGCCAAGTCGGCACTGTTCAACACCCGTGCCCGCGATGCTTTCCAGGCATTCTTCGAG
Organism: Pseudomonas sp. PSKL.D1; assembly: GCF_028898945.1. Lineage (NCBI taxonomy): Bacteria > Pseudomonadati > Pseudomonadota > Gammaproteobacteria > Pseudomonadales > Pseudomonadaceae > Pseudomonas > Pseudomonas sp. PSKL.D1. The sequence continues at coordinate 4,692,447 of NZ_CP118607.1, read as the reverse complement.
CGTACCGACAGCTTCGCCCTCGGGGTGTGCAACGGTTGCCAGATGATGTCCAACCTGCACGAACTGATCCCGGGCACCGAGTACTGGCCGCACTTCGTGCGCAACCGTTCGGAGCAGTTCGAGGCGCGTGTGGCGATGGTTGAGGTGCAGAAGTCCAACTCGATCTTCCTGCAGGGCATGGCCGGTTCGCGCATGCCGATTGCCATCGCCCACGGCGAAGGCCATGCCGAGTTCGCCAGCGAAGAGGCACTGCTGGAAGCCGACCTGTCCGGCTGCGTGGCCCTGCGCTACGTCGACAACCATGGCAAGGTCACCGAAGCCTACCCAGCCAACCCGAACGGCTCGCCGCGTGGTATCACCGGCCTCACCAGCCGTGACGGCCGTGTGACCATCATGATGCCGCACCCGGAGCGCGTATTCCGTGCCGTGCAAAACTCCTGGCGCCCGGATGAGTGGCAGGAAGACGCGGCCCTGATGCGCATGTTCCGCAACGCACGCGTCTGGGTGAACTAAGGGGTGTACAAGCTCGCCTTCTTCGTCCCCGCCAGCCACGTTGAAGTGGTCAAGGCTGCCGTGTTCGCCGCCGGTGGCGGGCGTATCGGTGACTATGACCACTGCGCCTGGCAAACCTTGGGCCAGGGCCAGTTCCGCCCGTTGGACGGCAGCCAGCCGTACCTCGGGCAAACCGGCCAGGTCGAGGTGGTGGAGGAGTGGAAGGTGGAGCTGGTGGTGGCCGATGGCCTGATAAACCAGGTTGTCACTGCTTTGAAGCAGAGCCACCCCTACGAGACCCCGGCGTATGAGGTCTGGCAGTTGGCTGAATTCTAACTGTACTGAAACCTCGCCGCGTTGAATCGACAAGCCCCGGCAGTCCGCTGCCGGGGCTTGTCGTTTTTACAGGCGGTTAGCTGAATAGCCCGCGCATGCGTTCCCACACGCTAGTGTCCAGGCCCAGGAAGCGCGTGTTAAAGCACGTGGCTTCGTAGGTTCTTGCAACCGCATCGCGGTTATCACTCGCCCATTTTTCAACCAGTTCATCCTGCCAGTCGCTGTCGTTGGGGTGGGTGAAATAACTGCGCGCAACCTTGGCCGGGTCGAGAAGCCTCCCGCCTTCCCAATACTTGTTCATGGCCAGGCCCACGTTACGCACCGCGACGCGCGCCATCAGCGAAGCCAGGGTATGCAGGGGGTGCACATCATGGTCCTTGGCGAGTTGGGAGTGGGTGGGGTTGGTCGAACCCGATGTATTGGGGTTATCGATGCAGATAGTCTGGTAGTCATCGACGGTGTTGCCGACCAGGTTGATCAGGGTTTGGTAACCCATGTTCATCAAGCCCTGTGTACTGCGAATGGGGGAGCTGACGATCCAGGAAATCAGCCGCAGCCCGTTAAAGCCTGGAATGTCTGCCAGCGTGTCACGAACCTCGAGGGATGTTTGCAGGTATTCCTGCCATTTTGGGTCGGGGTGGTCACGCAGCAGAATCAGCAGGGCAAGCTCCGAGTCCGCGCGCTGGCCGGGCGTGACGCTTTCGAAACTGCCAGAGCTCTTGAACAGGATGTTTGCCATCGGTTCGGCCAGGCTGGCGATCACATCGCAACCTGCGAACATACCGGTAACTACAGGCCACTCGTGCTTGCAGTCAGCCTTGCCGGTCCATGGCAGCACCTGCTCGTGCCCCAGTTTGCGCAGGCTCAGCTCGGCGTAGTTGGAGTGGGCAAAAAAATCCTCCAGCACATGCAGGGCTGCACCGAATTCCCGCAGCCCACGGGGTGTCGGGCCCTCAGCCATGGCATCACGCAGGCGTTCGCACATGTAGTCGACCGAGGTGAAAATGTAGCGCTTCATGGAGGTGTCCGGGTCGACCTGCAGCAGCGGGTCATCCGGGCCGACAGGCGCCTCGAAATCCTCATCGATGGTACGTGGGTCGCAGGCCGAAGGGCTTGGGGTGTAGGGGTTGTCAATGTGTTCGCTGGGGCGATAGACCCCAAGCATCTGCGGTGTGACTGTGTAGTGGGCGCGTTCTTCCGGGGTGCTTTGCAGGCTGGGAAACGCTTTGAGCGCCAGCAGGTCGACCAGTTGTGTCAGCACCTCTCGCGAAAGTTTGGCAGGGAAGTCTTTCGGCGCATCAGGCGCCCGCACCAGCTTGGGGTCAATCAGCTGTGAATAGTCGCGTAACCAGTTGCCGAAATAGATCGCCTTGCGCTGCTGTTCGTTGAAGCCCGAGAGCTTGAGGTCTTCTTCGATAGAACCGTGCCCCCAGGAATGCTCCGGATAGTCTTCATTGCCGCTGCCTGCAGAAAACCCTTCACGCGTACCGTTGTTGGTGCAGGCGTGTTGTGCGTCATGGTCCTGGCTTTGCCAGATGTAATCCCGCGCTTGTAAGCCATCGACCCTGAAGATCACATCACGGGAGCTGTCGAAGTAACGTGCAACTGGCTGGGTCTCGGTGTTGGCGATGGCAATCGAGCCCATCAGGTGGGCGAAGCGGGCGCCTTCTTCCAGCGCAGCGTCCTGCGCCACTTGAGCTTCCCCAGAGGGCAGGCTTGTGGCGAAGGGTTGTCGTAGCATGTTATCGACATGGTGGCCGAACTCGTGCAGCAGGATAGTCAGCAGCTCATTCGCAGCATCGGGTTGTTCAAGAGCACGCGTGATCACGTCGGGGTGGAGGTAGATTGTGCGGGTTGCATTGTCATAGCTGGCCAGGGCGTCGCCTTTGGCAGTGAGGTAGCAAGCGGGGTTCAAAAGCTCGCCGTTGCACAGGTCTGTGTGAAGACGGTTGTAGTGTCGAGCCGGCAAGTCGCTGCCAAACACTGGCGTAAGGGTACGCCTGAATGACTCTGCGGGTAAACGCATGGCAAGTTCTGTCAGACGATTCAGGGCAAAAGCTGAGGTTAGCGTGGGTGGCCAGGCGGTCATGTAGAGGGCTCCTCATATCGACGAAGCCCTCAGCATGCAAGTGCGTCCCGGCGCGAAGGAGCGGGCAATGCATCCCTCTCGGGGCGTACTGCCGGGCGTTGTTCAGGGTTTGGCGGCAGAAGTGTTCAAGCCCGTACAGGCCAACAGCCCTACTTCAAACAGCAGCCACATCGGCACCGCCAACATGGTCTGTGAAAACACATCCGGCGGTGTAAGAATCATCCCCACGACGAAGCAGCCGACGATCACGTAGGGCCTGCTGCGCCTTAACGTCGCCACATCCGCCAAGCCCACCCAGACCACGATGAAGGTTGCCACCGGAATTTCGAAGGCCAGCCCAAAGGCCAGGAACAGCGCCATGATGAAATCCAGGTACTGGCTGATGTCGGTCATCATTGCCACCCCCTCTGGCGTGACGCTGGCGAAAAAGCCGAACATCATCGGGAACACCAGGTAAAACGCAAAGGCCATACCGGCATAGAACAGCACGATGCTCGACAACAGCAGCGGCAAGGCAATGCGCCGTTCACGGCGGTACAACCCCGGCGCCAGGAAGCCCCAGGCCTGATGCAGCAGCAGTGGCATGGCCACGAACAGCGCGCACATCGCCGTCAGTTTGAACGGTGTGAGAAACGGCGAGGTGACGCTGGTGGCGATCATGCTTGCGCCTTCCGGCAGGAAGCGGCGCAGGGGTTCGGAAATCAGCGTGTACAATTGCTGGGCGAACGGGAACAGGCCGGCGAACACCAGCGCGAGCAGCAGCAGGCAGCGCATCAAGCGTTTGCGCAAATCGCGCAGGTGTTCGGTCAACGGCATGCGCGCTGCGCCATCCACGGCAATGCTCATGGGGTATTCTCACGGGGTACGTTGACGGGGTTTGCATCTGCCATAGGCGCTGGGTTAAGGCTCACGCCCTGGCGTATTTCCTGCTCAAGGCGTTGCAGCGGCGCGCTGTCGAACTGCGGCAATTCAATCTCGCGCTCCATTTGTGCTCGCAGGCCTTGCATGGCCCGGCGCGCCTGGCCCAACCCACGGCCCAAGGTGCGCGCCGCCACCGGCAGCCGTTCAGGCCCCAGCACCAGCAGCGCGACGATGCCCACCAGCAGAAGCTCGGTGAAGCCCACCTCGAACATCAGGCTTGCCGGTCCGTTTGCTGTTGAACGGTGGCCTGGGGCGTCAGCGGTGGTTGTTGCTGCTGCACCTGAGCGTCGGCGTCACCGCCCATGGATTTACGAAAGCCCTGGATTGCCTCGCCCACATCGCTGCCCAGCCCTTTGAGCCGTTTGGTGCCGAACAACAAGAACACGATCAGTAAAACAATCACCAATTGCCAGATACCGATGCCACCCATTTCGACTACTCCTGTAAGGCCATGAAAAGAAAGGCTAATCCTGCCCCGAGCAGATGACGCGAACATGACTGCAATGTGATTGCCATCTCGCTGCAACAACCCCCGTGTTGACTGGCGCCCTCATTGGCATAAGGAGTGGCGGATGGCGCGCAAACGGCAGCAGGGCGCAGCACTGCTGATGGTGATGGTGGTATTGGCGATGCTGGCAGCAGGCATGGCCTGGCTGGTGGAGGACGGGCGGCAGCAGGTCGATGAAGTGCAGCTGTTACGCCAGCGGGTGCAGGTGCGGGCCATGGAGCAGGCGGGGCTGGCTTATGCCGAACAGGCACTGCGTGACCCGGCATGGCGCCTGAGCCCGCTGTTCTGGCAGGCCTTGCGCGGGCAGCCGTTGGCCTACGATTTTGGTGCCGGGCAGGCCCAGTTGCGTGTGGTTGACCTGCATACGTGCTTCAACGTCAATGCACTGCTTGGGGCGGACGCTGATCGTGCCGAGCGCCAACTGCGAATGTTGCTGGGCGATGACATGGCCGCCGAGCGCCTGGTCGATGGGTTGGCCGATTGGCTCGACAACGACAGCGATGCGCGCCTGCAAGGCGCTGAGAGTGCCCAGTATCTGCGCCAGCAGCCTGCGCGGCTGGCTGCCAACCAGGCGATGGTCGATACCAGCGAGCTGAACCTGTTGCTGGCGCCGGACGCTTCCCGTCAGCGTCAGTACCCCATGCTTTGTGCACTGCCGCAAACCACCGGCTGGCGTTTGAATGCCAATGCACTGGGGCTGGAACACGTGCCGCTGTTGGAGGCGTTGTATGAAGGGCGTTATCCCCGGTCGCTTCTGACCCGGATCGTGACCGGCAGGCCTGCCTCAGGGTATGTGGACGCTGGCGCTTTGCGCCAGGCATTGGGGGCGATTGATGACGAAACCTTCGAGCGGTTGAGCGAAGGGTTGCTGCTCAACAGTGGGTATTTTCTGCTGCAACTTTCGTTCGAGGAGCAGGGGAGGAAGATGCGTAGCGAGTTTCAGGTGGAAGCGCTGGGGGTGGTGCAATGGCATGCGCGGGTGCCGGCACAGCAGGTTCGTGTACGCAGCCGAGCGCCAATGGCCTGGTAGGGCTGGCCGGCCTCTTCGCGGCACACGTTGAATCGCCGCGAAGAGGCCGGCCCTGCATCAGGCGGTCCCGATCTCGCCGCCATCGTCCCGTGTAATCACTACCGTCGAAGCCCGCGGCCGCACGGTGCCACCTGCCGGCGTCGCGTCGGTCGCCTTGTCGGTATACGGCCAGTTGTCCGGGTGCTGAATGTTCACGAACAATGTCTTGTTGTCGGGGGTGAAGGCAATGCCGGTCACCTCGCAGCCATTGGGCCCTACGAAGAAGCGGCGCAGGTCCACCTGGTTCTCGGCATTGACCGGCACCTGTTTGCCGTTGGCATCCACCAGGTCGGTCGGGATCACCGCCAGCAACTGGTCGTTGGTGTAGTCGGTCACGGTGCTCTCGCCGTTGTCGGTCTCGAACCACAGCACGCCACGGCTATCGAAGCTCATGCCGTCAGGGCTGGCGAACTGGTTGAGTTCGGTCAGACCAGAGCGGTTGATGTCGGAGGTGCCAGCGGCGTTGGCGCCGAACACGAAGATGTCCCAAGTGAAGCTCAGGTGATCGTCGCTGTCGTGCCAGCGGATGATGTGGCCGTGGCGGTTCGGGCCACGCGGGTTGGCTGCATCGACCTTTTCAGGGGTGCGGGCACTGTTGTTGGTCAGGGTCAGGTACACGTCGCCATTGAGCGGGTTGACGGCAGTCCACTCCGGGCGGTCCATCGGCGTTGCGCCCAGCGCATCGCCTGCGCCACGGGTGTTGAGGATGATACCCGGCAGGTCGGTGTACAGCGCGCCCAGGGTGCTGCCGTCCTTGGTGGCAGTGGCAACGTCCAGCAGCAGCCACACACCCGTACCGTCGGCGTTGAAGCGCGCCACGTAGAGCTTGCCCGAGTCCATGTACTTGGCGCCGGTGGCCAGGCGGTCGGCTGGGGTGGCGTCGGCGGCATCCCACACGGCGGTGGACACGAACTTGTACAGGTACTCGTTGTTGGAGTCGTCGCCCATGTACCACACCAGCGGCTTGCCAGCCACGGGCAGGCCCGGGCAGCAACCTTCGTGGCGGAAGCGGCCGAGGGCGGTGCGCTTGGTGGCCAACGTGCTGCTGTTGTACGGGTCGATTTCGACGATGTAGCCGTAGGTGCTGGCTTCGTTGCGGTAGTCGTCGGTGGCGCTGGCGCCGGTGACGGTCACGTCGAAACGGGCGAACTCGTCGTTTACTTCGGTGCTGTCACCGGCAGCGGTTTCCCACTTGTACTGGCCGGTGGAGGTGCCCACGCCGATGCGGCGCTGGTCTTCCGGGCGGGTGCCTTTGTTGACGAAGATGCCTGGCCAGTTCTCTTCACAGGTGAGGTACGTGCCCCATGGGGTGTAGCCATTACCGCAGTTGTTGTTGGTGCCACGGCAGTGGGTGCCGGCGGTGGAGTACTTGGTCTTGACGTGGTCGGTGCCACGCAGCGGGCCGGTGATTTCCATGCGCGACGCGGTGGTGAAGCGGCGGTTGAGCGGGTCGTTGTCGATGACCTGCCAGCGGCCGCTGACCTTTTGCAGGCGCACCACACCGGCACCGTGGGCGTTGATTTCCTTACGGGCCTCTTCGGCCGGGCGGTTGCCGCTGGCATCGGTGGTCGGGCCCGCAGGGTGCAGGGCGGCGGCGTCGATGTATTCGAAGTTGATCGCCAGCAGGCCGTCTTCAGAGCTGCCGTTGATGGGGAAGAAGTGCATGCCATCGTGGTGCATGCCCATGGCGTTGGCCTGGTCGGTCGAGGTGTTGCTGCCGTCCGACTTCCATGGGTTGCCGTTGCTGTTGATCGGCGTGCCCCATGGCGCCAGCACGAAGGCGCTGTAGCCTGCAGCGACCACGCAGGCGTCAGTGAGTGAGCCAGGGATGGATTGGAATCCCAGGGCCATTTTCGGTTCCGGCTCCGGGTCAGGCGCCGGTGGCTCGGTCACTGGCGGCTCGGTTACCGGATCATCGTCGGAACCGCCACTGCTGTCGAAGCAGCCGGTCAGGCCGGTACCGGCAATCATGGCGATGGCGGCGCCCAGGCTGCCGCGCATCACGCTGCGGCGGCTCAGGTAGGCGTCCATGACAGTGGCCATCGGCAGGTTGCCGCTGTGGTTCCGGTCCAGGTTGTCGCCGGTTTCTCGACTCATCAGGGTTGTCCTTATGTGGGCTGAGTTGAAAGAAACCGCGACTTTAGAGCGCAAGTATGATGATTCCTTGGCAGAAATATGAACGGGCTTTTAAAACTGTAAGTTCTTACGTCTGAGCGCGACAGACCGATTTGGAATGGCTGTCGGATTTCTGCCATCAAACTGTCATGCGAACGCCGCAACATCCGGGGCCCTGACTTACACGGAAAAAGGACGGCGGGGCCCATGGCAAGTAGTGTGCACAGGCGCGAAGTAATCAGCTGGATGGGTATCGGTGCGCTGGTACCGCTGCTCGGCGCCTGTTCTGCAATGCCGGGGCAGAGCAGTGGTAGTGCCAGCCTCGACTTGCTTTATGTGGCCGATACCCTTGATGCGCGCCAACCCGGCTTGCCTGTGGTGCCCGCCACGCGCCTTGGCCCGGTCAGCCACTTGGGCCGCGCCCCCTGGATGACAGGTAGCAGCGCCGGCCTCGCCCACCCGCAACTCGCCCCCTTGCTCGACGCGAGCCAAGGCGGTTCGAGGTTGGGCGGCTATGCGGTGCTGGCCGCACTGCTGGAGCAACTGCGCGGTGAAGCCGGGGCTGGCAACAGCCTGACCCTTGAAAACGGCCAAGGCTGGAACGGCAGTGGCCTAGCCTACCTGACCCAGGGCGAAAGTGGCGTGCAAGGCAGCCGCATGCTGGGCAGCGAAGTGCGGGTGAGCAGCGACGAGCGCGTGCTCTGGCCGCAACGCAGCCAGGCGCTTTACCGCCAGGCCTCTGCCGCGTCACTGGGTGCCGGGCTTGATGAAGCGCAGCGCAACGCGTTGGGCCTGGAAGCCGTTCAGTACTTTGAACGGGGAGGCGCTCGCATCGCCGTGATCGGCATTACCGACCCCTATGCTCAAGACCAGAAAGCGTCGCTCAAACAGTGGTACCAATCCTTGTTGCCTACCTTCGAGCAAGCGCGCCGCAAGGCGGACCTGGTGGTGGCGCTTGCCGACGTCGGCACTGGCCCAGGCCTGTGGCTGGCCGAGCGGGTGCCGGAAATCGACGTGGTGCTGTGTGCCCGCGGCCAGGACCTGTGGCCCGCGCCCGTTGAAGCCACCCAGGCCAGTGGCCGCCGCGTGCCGGTGCTGTTTGCCGGCTGCCGGGGCAGTGGCGCGTTCCGCCTGCGTTGCCAGCAGGTGGCCGGGCAATGGCAGTTCGAGGGGCGCTTTTATCCGGCATTCGAACAACAACTTTCACCCATCGCGCGGCAACGGGCCAGCCAACTGCAGGCCGAACTGCGCCAGCAGCGGGCCGGCCACGCGGCGTGGCTCGATCAACCCCTTGCCCGCGCCCCGCATGCACTCTGGCGCCGCGACACCCTTGGCGGCAGTTGGGACCGCTTGCTGCATCAGGCCTTGGCCGATGACAGCAGCATGCCGGTGTTGTTGCCGGGCCTGCGCTACGACTACCCGTTGGCCGCCGGCGAGCCGATCACCCGCGAACACCTGATCGCCCTCACCGGCGGCTACCCGGCCCCCGTGGTTGAAGCCCCGGCCCGGCAGGTCGAGCAGGTACTGGAAAACGCTGCCGAGCAACTGTTCGGTGACCCGTTGCTGCTCGACAACAGCCAGGACCTGCCGCGCTGGCAAGGCCAGCCCTGGCGGGTCAGCTACAGCCCGCAAGGCAAGCGCATCACCGGCCTCAACGAAGTGCAGGGCCTGTGCCGCACCTTTGGTTTGCAGTTCGAGGCCCAGGCCGGTGAGCCGTTGTGGCAGCGGGTCGAGGCCTGGCTTGGGCGTCAGCCAACGGGCTGGCAACTGGCGCAATTGCAATTGCCCGAGGTGCGCTACGTGCAAGGCCACCCGGGCTGGCACCCCCGGCAGGTGGCCTCGTGACCCTCGCCGCCCGCGTGCTCACCGGCGGCCTGCTGACCCTGGCAGGCTGGCTCGCCGCCCAGTGCGTGTTGCAGCTGGGGCGCCAGCCGCAACCGGCCAGCCCGGTCGCCGCCGCAGACAAGCCGCTGCCCGGGCTGATGATCGGCCACTGGCAAGCCCCGTTGGACGACGGCTCCGTCGCCCTGACGAGGCTGCCGCTGCAATACCTGGGCGGCCTCAAGGCCCAGCCGCTGTCCGCCAGCGTGGTGGTGCTGCGCTACGGCCAGCAGGTGCGCACCTTGGGCCGTGGCCAGCGCCTGGCGCCGGGGATCGTGTTGCAGGACATCGACGCCGATGGCCTGATTTTCGACAACCAGGGGCGGCGCGAACGCCTGCCCTGGCCGCCACGCCCTGCCGTGACCGGCTTCAAACGGCAAGGATGAACAATGCCAGTCAGAATTTGCGTGGCCGCCGCCCTGAGCCTGGCCCTGTCGCTTGCCTGGGCCGAAGAGCCGGAAGTCTTCGATGACAACGGCACACCACTGTATGAGGTGAATTTCGTCGACACCGAGCTGGGCGAGTTCATCGACAGCGTGTCGCGCATTACCGGCACAACGTTCATCGTCGACCCCCGGGTGAAGGGCAAGGTCACCGTGCGCACGGTCGACCGTCACGATGCCGATGCCATCTATGACATCTTCCTGGCCCAGTTACGCGCCCAGGGCTATGCCGCTGTCGACCTGCCCAACGGCAGCGTGAAAATCGTGCCCGACCAGGCCGCCCGCCTTGAACCGGTGCCTGTTGAGCCAGCGGGCAAAAAAGGCGAAAGCAGTGATGGCGTCGCCACACGGGTCTTTAACGTGCGCAACGCTGCCAGCGAACAGATGCTGGGCATTCTCAAGCCGCTGATCGACCCCCGCGTCGGCGTGATCACCCCGTATCCGGCGGCCAATCTGTTGGTGGTAACTGACTGGCGCAGCAACCTCGAACGCATCGACAGCCTGCTGCGCCAACTCGACCAAGTCAGCGACGAGCCACTGCAGGTGATGCCGCTGCGCCACGCCAGCGCCGCCGACACTGCCCAGTTGCTGACTAAACTGCTGGCCCGCGAGCAGGGCGCCGACAGCACCCAGGTCGTGGCAGACCCGCGCAGCAATGCGTTACTGGTACGCGGCAGCACCGACCGCGTGCGTGCACTGCTGGGCCAACTCGATCGCCCCAGCGACAACCAGCACACCAGCAACACCCAGGTGATGTACTTGCGCCACGCCAACGCCAGCGAAGTGGTCAAGGTGCTGCGCGGCCTCAGCCAGGAAGGCGCGGCACCCAGCAGCGAAGGCACTGCACAAGGCGAAGGCAAGGACAAACCGGTGATGGCCACCGCCAGCGACTCGGGCATCCGCCTTGAGTACGAAGAGGGCACCAACGCGGTGGTGATGGTCGGCCCAGACAGCGAGCTGGCCGCGTACCGTTCCATCGTCGAGCAACTGGACATCCGCCGCGCCCAGGTGGTGGTCGAGGCGATCATTGCCGAGGTGTCCGACAGCCGTGCCCAGGAGCTTGGCGTGCAATGGCTGTTTGCCGACGAGAAGTTCGGCGCCGGTATCGTCAACTTCGGCAGCAACGGTGTAAACATCGCCAATATTGCTGGCGCCGCCGCCAGCGGTGATAACGAGGCGCTGGGCGACCTGTTGTCGGCCACCACCGGCGCCACCGCTGGCATCGGCCATATCGGCGGCGGCTTCAACTTCGCCATGCTGATCAACGCGCTGAAGGGCAAAACCGGTTTCAACCTGCTCTCCACCCCCACTTTGCTGACCCTGGACAACGCCGAGGCGTCGATCCTGGTTGGTCAGGAAGTGCCTTTTGTCACCGGCTCGGTCACCCAGAACAACGCCAACCCGTACCAGACCATCGAGCGCAAGGAGGTGGGGGTAAAGCTGCGCATCAAGCCGCAGATCAACATCGACAACAGCGTGCGCCTGGACATCGTGCAGGAGGTGTCGTCCATTGCCGACTCCAGCGCCGCCAGCGATGTCATCACCAACAAGCGTGAGATCAAGACCAAGGTCATGGTCGAGGACAACGGCCTGGTAATCCTCGGTGGCCTGATCAGCGACGAGCTCAGCACCAGCGACCAGCGTGTGCCCGTGCTGGGCGACATCCCTTACCTGGGCCGGCTGTTCCGCTCCGACGCCAGCAAGAACACCAAGCAGAACCTGATGGTGTTCATCCGCCCGCGCATCCTGCGTGATGCCCCCAGCCTGGCGGGCCTGAGTGAAGACAAGTACCGCACCCTTCAGCAGACCACCCCGCTCAAATTGCCGAACCTGGCCGAAGGATCGTCGCTGATGCAGGCGTTCCCGGCCAGCCGTGCACGTCTTGAAGGCGGTAACTGGTGATGCTGGCCTATCGCCTGGCACGCCAGAGCGGCCTGGCCATCGCACCTGTCGACGGCGGCTGGCAACTGTGGCTGCGCCGCGATGCCGACAGTGACCAGTTGCAGGAACTGCTGCGCGTGCACGGCCACCCGGTTGCCTTGGAGTACCTTGAGCCAGCCACGTTCGATGAGCGCCTTGGCCAGCTCTACCAGGCGGGTGATGCCGCCACCGAGGCCTTGATTGAAGGCATTGGCGATCAAGTCGACCTGGACAGCCTGATGAGCGAAATGCCGCGCATCGAAGACCTGCTCGAAAGTGATGACGAAGCCCCGGTAATCCGCCTGATCAATGGCCTGTTCGGCCAAGCGCTGCGCCTGCGCGCCTCTGACATCCACATCGAAACCTTCGAGCAATACCTGGCCGTGCGCCTGCGTGTGGACGGCCACTTGCGTGAAGTGCTGCGCCCACCGCGTGCGCTGTCGGCGATGCTGGTGTCGCGGATCAAGGTCATGGCACGCCTGGACATCGCCGAAAAGCGCCAACCCCAGGATGGGCGCATTACCTTGCGCGCGGCGGGTCGCGAGGTGGACGTGCGGGTTTCGACATTGCCCGGCATCCACGGCGAACGTGTGGTGATGCGGGTGCTCGACAAGCAGGCCAGCCTGCTGGCGCTGGGCAACCTGGGCATGCCCGCCGCCGTGCTGCAAGGCCTGCGCAGTTGCCTGGCTCGGCCCAACGGCATCGTGCTGTCTACCGGCCCCACCGGCTCGGGTAAAACCACCACCTTGTACGCCAGCCTCAACAGCCTGAACGACGGCAGCCGCAACATCCTCACCGTCGAAGACCCGGTGGAATACGCCATCGCCGGCATTGGCCAAACCGCCATCAACCCCCGCGCCGGGCTGACCTTCGCCAGTGGCCTGCGCGCCATCCTGCGCCAGGACCCGGACGTCATCATGCTGGGTGAAATCCGCGACCAGGAAACCGCGCAGATCGCCGTGCAGGCCAGCCTCACCGGCCACCTGGTGTTGTCGACCCTGCACACCAACAGCGCCGTGGGTGCGGTAACCCGCCTGCGCGACATGGGCGTCGAGCCGTTTCTGATCGCCTCCTGCCTGCGTGGCGTGCTGGCCCAACGGCTGGTGCGGCGCCTGTGCCAGTGCGCCGTGGCGCAACCCGTGCAACCGGCAGAGCGCGAGTTGTGGCCAGAGCTGGCCGCACTGGGCAGCAGCTACCATGCCGTGGGCTGCGAGCAGTGCCAGGGCAGCGGCTATGTGGGGCGGCTGGGCTTGTACGAATTCGTTGAGCTCGACGCCGGCCTGATTGCCTTGCTGTACGACGGCGCCAGCGAACTGGCCATGCAGGACTACCTGGCGCCGCGCCGGCAAAGCCTGCTGGCAATGGCCAGCGAATGCCTGGCCCGTGGCGAAACCAGCCTGGCCGAAGTGTTGCGCGTGGTGCAGGGCTGATCGATGGCGACTTTTCGATACCTGGCCGTCGACCTCGCCGGCAAGACCCACAAAGCCAGCCTGCAGGCAGACAGCGAGCGCCATGCCCGGCAACTGTTGCGCGATCAAGGCTTGTTCCCGCGCCAGGTGCAGCGCCTGCAGGAGGGCGTGCGGCAACCGCGCCGCCAGCGCCTGAGCCGCGCCCAGTTGTGCGAACTCACGCGTCAATTGGCGACCCTGACCGGTGCCGGTATTCCGCTGGTCGATGCCCTGGCCACCCTTGAACGGCAACTGCGCGAACCCGCGCTGCAGGGTGTTCTGGTGGCGCTGCGTGGCTCCCTGGCAGAAGGCCTTGGCTTGGCGCGCAGCCTGGCTCGTCAGGGCGCGCCGTTCACCGGGCTGTATTGCGCGCTGGTGGAGGCGGGCGAGCGCTCCGGGCGGCTGGCGCAGGTGCTGACGCGGCTGGCCGACCACCTTGAGCAAGTGCAGCGGCAGCAGCACAAGGCACGTACTGCGCTGATCTACCCCTGCGTGCTGATGGGCGTTTCGCTTGCGGTGGTCATTGGCCTGATGACCTTCGTGGTGCCCAAGCTTACCGAGCAATTTGCCCATGCCGGGCAAAGCCTACCGCTGATTACTTCGTTGTTGATCGGCCTCAGCCAAGGGCTGGTAAAGGCCGGCCCCTGGCTGCTGGGGCTAGCGGTAGTCTGCGTGGCGTTGGGCGGCTGGCTGTTGCGTAAACCCCAATGGAGCCTGCGCCGCGACGACCTGCTGCTGCGCCTGCCGCGTGTCGGCGCGCTGCTGCAAGTGCTGGAAAGCGCCCGCCTGGCCCGCAGCCTGGCAATCCTTAGCGGCAGCGGCGTGGCGCTGCTCGAAGCGCTGCAGGTTGCCACCGAAACCGTTGCCAACCGGCGCATTCGCCTGGCCATGGAACAGGTGCGCCTGCAAGTGCAGGGCGGCACCAGCCTGCACCGCGCGCTGGACGCCAGCCAACAGTTTCCGCCGCTGCTGGTGAACATGGTCGGCAGCGGCGAAGCCAGCGGCACCCTCGCCAACATGCTCGAGCGCGTGGCCGATGACCAGGAGCGCGGCTTTGCCCGCCAGGTGGACACCGCCATGGCGCTTTTCGAACCCCTGATGATTCTGGTGATGGGCGCCGTTGTGCTGTTCATCGTGCTGGCGGTGCTGTTGCCGATCATGCAGCTCAACCAGGGCCTGCAACTGTAAATGACAAGGAGTACCCCCATGCAGCAACGACGCAACCGCCAGCGCGGTTTCACCCTCATGGAAATCATGGTGGTGATTTTCATCATCGGCCTGCTGATCGCTGTGGTCGCGCCCAGCGTACTCGGCAACCAGGACAAGGCCATGAAGCAGAAGGTGATGGCCGACCTGGCCACCCTGGAGCAGGCCCTGGACATGTACCGCCTCGACAACCTGCGCTTCCCCAGCAACGAACAAGGCTTGGCCGCACTGGTAAAAAAACCGACCCAGGAGCCGCTGCCACGTGGCTGGCGCAGTGACGGCTATGTCCGCCGCCTGCCCGAAGACCCATGGGGCACGCCGTATCAGTACCGCATGCCGGGCGAGCATGGCCGCGTTGATGTGTATTCGCTGGGCGCCGATGGCGTGCCAGGTGGCGAAGGCCAGGATGCCGACCTGGGCAACTGGGCACTGTGAGTGATGCAGCGCCAGCGCGGCTTCAGCCTGCTCGAACTGTTGGTGGTGCTGGCCATTGCCGGGCTCATGACCGGGCTTGCCGTGGCATCGCTCGACAGCGGCAAGGCCAGTGTCGACCAGGCCCTGCAGCAATTGGCCGCACAGGCCCGTACCCAAGGTGCACTGGCCCGGCATGCCGGTCAGTTGCGTGGCCTGCGCTGGAACGGCCAGCGGCCCGAGTTCGTGCGGCGTGAAGGCGCCCAGTGGGTGGTGGAGAAAAGCGCCATATCGAACTGGCCCAAAGGCGTGCGCCCGGACTGGCCGCCCAGTACCCAGCCGCGCCTGCTGTTCACGCCCTACGGCTGGGCAGCGCCCGGGGCGGTCAATTGGCGTTGGGCCGAAGGCAGCCAGCGCTGGACATGGGGGCGCGAGGGCCGCTTGGTGGTGTCCCAATGAGGCGCCAGCAACAGGGTTTCACGTTGCTGGAAGTGACCGTTGCACTGGCCATTGCCGCCGTACTGGCGGTAATCACCAGCCAGGTGTTGCGCCAGCGCCTGGCTGTGCAGGACAGCGTGCAACAGCATCGCCTTGGCGTGCTGTGTGCCCGCGAGTTGCAGGCGCGGTTTGCAGTGGAGCAGTTCTGGCCGGCCAGCAATCAGGCCGAGGGCGTGCTGAGCCAGGGCGGGCAGGCCTGCCATTGGCACATGCAACTGCGGCGTACCGGTGTGCGCGACCTGCGCCGTGGCGAGATGCAACTGTTCGCCGACCGCGACCAACGCCTGCCGTTGGGCCAGTACACCGTGTTTCTGGCGCGGCCATGAAGCGTCGCCAGGCGGGCTTGACCCTGATCGAACTGATGGTGGCGCTGGCGTTGACTGCACTGCTTGGGGTGATGCTCGCAGCATTGGTCAACAGCTGGCTCAACGTGCGCGAGCGGTTGCAGGTGAACCAGCGGGAGGCAGGCGTGCTGGAATTTTGCCTTGCCCTGGAGCGGCGTTTCGACAGCCCCGTGCTGCGGCGGCTTTACGAACAGCGCCTGCCGTTGGCCAGCCGATGGCTTGACTGGCAGCCCGACCGCCAGCAGCTGTTGTGGGTGGCCAGCACTGCGCTGCCGGAAGCCGAGGGCGGCTCGCGGCTGCAGCGTCAGCGCCTGCGCTTCGATGCCCGCGAACAACGCGTGGTGCTGGAAAGTTCGGCAGACCTGTACGCCGCCGCCGAACCGCGTTGGGTGCTGCGTGAGCAGTTGCAGCGGGTCAGTGCCATGAACGTGCTTTACCACCAGGGCGGCCGCTGGCTGGCTTGGCCTTCTGATCAACCTGCACACCCCGGTCGGGGTGTGCGTCTTGAATTGCAGCGTGATGGAGCTCCCTATGTCTGCACCTTCGAACTCCCTTGGGGGCGCTCATGAAACGTGATTGGCGGCGGCGCGCGCCGGCTCGGCCCTGGATGTTGCTGCGCCCGGGCGAGGTGTGGAGCTGGCTGCTGGTGGAGCAGGGCGAGGCGCAACGGGAAGGGCACGGTAAGCCACCGGCCAGCCTCGATGCCCGGGTGGCCTTGGTGATCCCGGGCGAGCATTGCAGCCATTTTCAGCTTGCCGCTCCACCGGGGTTGAAACGTGATGAATGGCCAATGCTGCTGGAAGACCGTTTGCAGCAAAACCCCGATGAAGTGGTGTGCGCGTGTTTGTCCCGCCATGCCGGGCAACTGCGCCTGTTGACGGTGGCGCGGGCATCGCTGCACACCTGGCGTGAGCAGTGCGTGGATTGGGGGTTGGACGTAGAGCGTTGCTGGGCCGAGTTCCAGTTGCTCCCGGCGCCAGAGCCCGGCACCGGTTGGCAGTGGCAGCGGGGGGCTGGCATGAGCCTTTATCAAGGGTTGAGTGAGGCTGGGCAGGTGCACTGGCTGGCCTGGCCCCACAGGTTGGGCGATGAACCGCAACAACCCTGGTCTGCGTTGCGCATGACGCCACTGGCGGGTAACTGGCCACCTGTACTGGCGCCACTGGACACGCTGCAAAGCCTGACCGAACGCCCCCGTCGGGCATGGGCGGTGCCGACCCTTTCGCGTGTTCAGCACCGCCTGACTGCAGCCTGCCTGCTGTTGGCGTTGGTGTGGGGCGGCTTGTGGGCCGGCCAGCAGTGGCGCCAGGTGCAAACCTGGCAAGCTCAGGTGCTGGCGGTGGCGGGCGAGCACGCCAACCCACGGGAGGCTGCCCAGGCCATCCGGCGCCTGCGCGAAGCGTCACTGCAACAGCAATTGCGCCTGCGCCAGCTCGATGACTTGCAGGCCCGCCTGCAGGCCTGGCTGCAAGGCAACCCCGGCTGGCGCCTGCAAGCGGTGCGCTTTGATGGGCAGCGCTGGCACGTGAACCTTCAGGGGGAAGGGAATGCGCCACCGTGGGCTGACATGGCCACCGCAGCCGGTGCCGTGGTGCAGGTGCAAAACAACACGCACGTGGTATTCGACCTGGGAGCCGCGACATGAGCCGGGGCTGGATTCAACACCATCGCCTTTGGCTGGCGTGGGGCCTGATTGGCGTTCTGCTGGTGTTTTTGTCGGTACGCGAAGGCTTGGCGCAGTGGCGAGATCTCAGCCTGTGGCGTGGGCTGGCCGAACAGGCGGTCATGCTGCAGGGCCTTGGCCCGGCCCTGAGCCTGGAGCGCCTGAACCAGTCAGCCCAGGCGCGGCGGGTGGATTTGGCCGAGGTCGATACCCAGGGCAAACAGTGGCAACTGCGCGGGCAGGTGCCGGATGACCAGGCCCTGCAAGGCTGGTTGCAGGCATTGCGGGCCGAAGGTGCGCAGCCGCTGCAGTGGGGGCTGGAGCGAGGTGAAAAAGGCCTGCATTTCAGCGTGGTGCTTCAGCCATGAGTCGTTGGGGGCGGGTATGGCTGGGGCTCGTATTCAGCCTGACGCTGCTGATCGAACTGCCGGCGTCGTGGGTGGCGCGTGCCATTGGCCTGCCGCTGGATGATGCAAGCGGCAGTGTGTGGCAAGGGCAGGCGCGGCAATGGGGCCCTGTCGGGCCGCTGAGCTGGGCAGTGCAGCCGTGGCGCTTGCAGGCGAACGTTCAAGCCGGTTTTCAAGGCCAGGGGTGGCAGGTGCGCGTCGAAGGCTGGCCGTGGCGCTGGCGGGGCGAGGTCATCGCGCTTGGCTCACGGCAGACTGTGCGGGCGGATTATCGATTGGCCGGGCAATGGCAAGGGCAGGTGCGTGTGCAGGGCGCTGGCCGGCAATGTACAGCCAGTCAGGGGCGCATCACGGTGACCGACCTGGCGTTGAGCGAGCCGTGGTCGCTGGGTTTGGGGCAGGGCGGCTTAGAGCTGGATTGCCGAGCAGGCTTGCGCTTGCGCGGGGAGTTGGAGCAACAGGGGCAGCATCAAATGCAACTGGATGCCGACCTGCTGGCGCGCCGGGCGCAGGTGACGTTTGCCGTGCAGCCAGAGGCGGCGCTGCTTCCGGCGCTGCGTGGCGGGCAATGGCTGGGGCCGCAAGCGACCTCCGGGCAGCGTGAGGTGAAGTGGTAGGTAGGTGATTTACAGCCATTTTGTAACTGCTTGCTTCGATTACTCGGGTAAGCGTGGGCTTGACTCGCTTACGCAGGCAAGCGCTCGTTGATTGCTTGGTCGGCTGAAACCCTCGCCGTTGGGGAGCTGGTTGCAGCTGTGAGATTTTCGGTCCAGAGCCGTATCCGTCTGCTTGTGTAGGATGCAGTGAATTGCTCTGTAGGAAATGTCTTTTCGTAGTGATTAGCCTGATAAAAGTGTTTATTGCCAGTCAATTTCGCTTTAACTAACCTCCGCCTCCTTCGAGTACGAACGTGCCAAGGAGTGCGTAATGATCATGGACCTGGTCGCACAGCTGACCCCCCAGCACCGCCGGCTGTTCAAGTTTCACCACCCTGCCGACACCGGGGCGAGCCTGCTGCTGGACAGCTTCACAGGCGTCGAAGCCCTGTCACAGGCCTTTGAGTACGACCTGCTACTGATCAGCAGCCACGCACAGATGCCGCTCAAATCGATGATCGGCCAGCAAGTCTGCATCGAGATCGAACTGGCCAACGCTGCACCGCGCTTCATCAATGGCCATCTCACCCGTTTTGCCAGCCTGGGCAGCGATGGCGCCGTGGACCGCTACGGGGCCACCTTGAGCCCATGGCTAGCGCTGCTCAAGCACCGTGTTGATACACGCATCTTCCAGGGTTGCACCGTGGAAGAAGTGCTGCGGGAAATCTTCAGCCTGTACCCGCACTACGCCCGCCACCGCTTCAACCTGGGCCGCGAACACACCCGCCACACGTACCTCACGCAATACCGCGAGAGTGATTTCAGTTTCGTGCACCGCCTGCTGGAGCAGGCGGGGATGTTCTACTACTTCGAACACGATGCCGAAGGCCACACCCTGGTCATTGCTGACGACTCCCGCCAGCTCGGCGAAATCCCCGAGCAACCCCAAGTACGCTTTCACAGCAATGCGGTGACTGAAACGGCCGACGCCATCACCCGCTGGAGCGGCAATCGCCAGGTTCAATCCGGCAGCCTGGCCGCGCAAACCTTCGATTACCGCCAGCCCGGCAACCGGCTGCCGGTGACGATGCGCAGCGTGAACGAGCAAGGCGATGTGCAGCGCCTGGAAGTCTACGACCCTGGCCAGTACACCCATGGCAGCTACAACGACGGCGAAGCCCTGCTGCGCCAGCGCCTCGAAGCACTGGAAGTGCAGGCCAAGGTGTTCGAAGGCGCCAGCAACTGCCGCGCCATGCGCCCCGGTTACAGTTTCGAGTTGCTGCAGCACCCGGCTCACCACACGGACCGCGCCTTCCTGCTGCTGCGCGTGCAGTGCGAAGGCCACAACAACTACCTCAGCGGCCAGCAAGCCAGCTACTTCAACACCTTCAGCTGCATACGCACGAAAATCCCGTTTCGCCCGCAGGCAGCCACGCCCCGGCCGACGCTGCACGGCCCGCAGACCGCCATCGTCGTTGGCCCCCCGGGCGAAGAAATCTTCACCGACGAATTGGGTCGGGTGAAGGTGCAGTTCCACTGGGACCGTTTGGGCGATTTCAACGCCGCCAGTTCGTGCTGGGTACGGGTGGCGCAGGCCGGCGCCAGTGGGGGTTTTGGCAGCATCCAGTTGCCACGGGTGGGCGATGAGGTGGTGGTGCTGTTCCTGGATGGCAACCCCGACCGGCCACTGATCACCGGCAGCGTCTACAACAGCAGCAATACACCGCCGTGGGCGCTGCCGGCGAACAAGACCCAAAGTGGCTTGCTGACCCGCTCACTGAAGGGCAATGGCGGCACTGCCAACTTTCTGCGCTTTGAAGACAAGACGGGCGCCGAGCAGGTCAGCCTGCATGCCGAGCGCAATCTGGACACGGAAGTCGAGTGCGACGAAACCCATGGGGTGGGCAACAACCGCACGATCACCGTCGGGGGCGTGCACACCGAAGTGATCCGTAAAGACACCCGGGTGAACGTGAAAGAAGGCAGTTACACCCTGCAAGTGGACCAGCAGTTCATTCAGGTGAGCGCCCACGAAAGCATCCTGCTGCAGGTGGGTACCAGCACCCTCAAGCTCACCCCCCGAAGCATCACCCTCGAAGCGGACAAGATCGACATTCTGGGCCGGAACACCTTCGTCAAAGGTGACCGCGTCGATCTCAACGAGTGAGGGGCGGTGATGAGCAAAGGCAATATCTACGACCGGCTCTGGCAGTACCGAGAAGCCGAAGAGGCCCGCGCCCGCCAGCAAGCCGAGGAAGAGCGGCTCGCGGCTGAAGCCGCGCGCAACGCGCCACCGCCGGAACTGGCACTGGACCTTGAGCAGAATGCCCTGCGCATTGCCGGTTTGAATCTGCTGATACCCACGGGGTTCGCGTTCCGCCGCTTCGAAACCACGCTTGAGTTCGCGGGCTGTCAGGTTGCCATCGGTGCCCGCCGCCGCTGCGTGGCCGAGGGCCTGAGCCTGAGTGAGGCAGTCGACCAGTTCATTGAAAAACTTCGCCAGCACCACGGTGACATCACCGTGGTGCGCCGGGCCGAAACCTTGCTGGCAGGGCACCCGGCCATCTGCCTCGACTACCAGTTCAGGGTTGGCCAGGTGCCGCGTCACGGCCGTGCGGCTTGCAGCCACATCGATGCCGCTGATGGCAACGCGCGCCAATGGCTGAGCGTGTTCACGGTAATCGACCCCCACATACCGCAGCTCGCCGACTGGCTGATCGCCTTCGACGCCATGCTCGCGGGCGTGACTGCCCAGTAAAGCCCGACCCTTTTCACGTTCTCATGGAATTTGCACGCAATGGACTACCTACTGCAGGAAGGCACTCTCACGCTGCCAGAAGGCTTTCTGGACCGCACCGTCAACCTGTTCATCCTGGGCGACAGCATGCCTGCGCCGCAAAACGTCACGCTCTCGCGGGATGACTTGTTGAAGGGCGAAGACCTGGACGCGTACGTCCAGCGTCAGGTGAAGCTGATTGCATCCAAACTTAGCGGTTACACCATTCTCAGCCAAACCTCCGCTCAGCTCTCGACCAGCCAGCCGCTGGCCGGCATCCAGGTCGATGGCTACTACCTGAAGGAAGGCAGGCCCCTCTACCAACGGCAGGCCGCCTTCGAGGTAGCGCCGGGGCGCATTCTGGTGTTCTCCCTCACCAGCCAGGCCGACTTCAGCAGCCAGCAAAACGACAGCTGGTGCGCGTTGTTGAGCAGTTTCAAGCCTCACCCGCTCAACACCATGCAGGGCTGAAGCCATGTTCGAAGCTGCGCGGTTACACGACGAAATCGAACACAGTGGGGCGTTGGCCGGGTTCCTGGTCGGTGCCGTGATTGGCCTGGCCATTGTCACGGCGGCGACCTTCACCCTCTGCACCGCCGGTTTTGGCGGTATTTTGCTGGCGGCGGTCATCGGCATCGGCGCCAGCGCGTTGCCGATGCTGGGCGAATCGCTCGGCATGAAAAACCGCTCACCGGCCGGGCAAATCGAGCGCATTGGCTGCTCACCCAATGTGTTTATAAACGGGCGCAATGCGGCCCACGCCACCCTGAGCACGGCCAAGTGCGAACAGCACCCCATCCCACTGGTCGCCGAAGGCTCGTCCAACGTCTTCATCAACGGGGTGCCAGCGGCGCGCAAAGGCGACAAGCTCACCTGCGGCGCCAGCATTGCCAGTGGCTCCAGCAATGTGTTCATTGGTGGCGGTACCCAGCGTTACCTGTCGGTGGATGACGAAGTGCCGCAGCCGCTGCGCATCACCGTCGACATCCTGATGGTCGTGGCCTCGCTGGGGCGCTCGGTGTGGTCGGTCGGGCAACTGGCGAAGCAGGCCGGCCTCAAGGCAGCCGGGCCTTGTGCACTGCAAGTGGGTGCCACCATTGCCGCCAGCTACCTGGCCGGGCGTTACATCATCGGCCCTGCCGTGGAGCGGGCCATGGGCGGGCTGCTGGGCAACCCGGTCGACCTGACGCGCGGTCGCAAGCTGCTGGCCAACGAAACCGACTTCGTGTTGCCGGGCCTGATGCCCATCGAATGGTCGCGCTTCTACGCCAGCGACCTGACCGCCCCCAGCGTGCTGGGCCAAGGCTGGATCCTGCCGTGGGAGCAAACCCTGCGCCGCAGCGGCAGCTTCGTCTACCACACCGACAACCAGGGCCGCAGCGTCCCGTTCATCGACCTGCAGCCCGGCGAAAGCATCTACAACCCCCACGAACGCATTCACCTGGTGCGCACCCAGGGCGGCCACTACCTGCTGCAAACCCTCGACAACGTGTTTTTCTACTTCGGCGAAGTGCCCGCCAACAACACCGCCGTGCCCCTGCAGCGGGTGGAAAACGCCCTCGGCCACTACCTGCACTTCACCCGCGATGCCGAAAACCGCCTGACCGACATCACCGCCCCCGGCGCCGTGCGCGTGCACCTGCACTACGACCACCCGCTGGGCCGGCTCACCGAGGTCAAGCGCGTGGTGGCCGACCACGCCGTCGAAACCCTGGTGCGCTACCGCTACGACGAGCATGGCCAGCTCAACGAGGTAATCAACCGCAACGGCAACGCGGTACGCCAGTTTGCCTACACCGACCAGCTCATGACCCGGCACACCAATGCCCTGGGCCTGATCTGCGAATACCGCTGGGAAACCCTGGCCGGCCAGCCCCGCGTGGTCGAGCACTGGACCTCCGACGGCGAGCGCTACCATTTCAGCTACGACTTCGAGCAACGCAGCAGTTGGGCCACCGACGTGCTGGGCCGCGTGCTGCACGTGCAGTACAACGAAGACCACCGCGTCATCGCCAGCCAGGACTTTGGCGGCGAACACTACGCCATGACGCTGGACGCCACCGGCAACCTGGTCGGCATCCAGCTGCCCGACGGCAATTTGCTCGCGCTCAAGTACGACGAACTCTCCCGGCTGGTCGAAGAAACCGACCCGCTTGGCCGCAGCATCCGCTACCAGTACCACCGCGGCACGCCGCTGATCAGCGAAACCCGCTTCCCCGACGGCAGCGTGTGGCAGGCGCGTTACGACGCCCAGGGCAACCTCATCACCGAGATCGACCCGCTGGGCAACAAAACCCAGTACCTCAACCGCGACGACGGCCTGCCGCACACGGTCATCGACAGCAACTTCAAATCCCGCTACCTGTGGTGGAACGCCTACGCCCAGGTCGAGCGGTTTGAAGATTGCTCGGGCAAACGCACCCACTACCAGTACGACGACCGCCACCACCTCGTCGCCGTGACCGACGCGCTCAACCACACCACCACCCTGCAGCGCAAACCCGACGGCGAAGTGCTGCGCATCGACCACCCCGACGGTACGGCGGAAGCCTTCACCTACAACGCGCTCGGCCAGGTGCTGACCCACACCGACGGCAAAGGCCAGACCACCCGCCTGCAACGCACCTCCCGCGGCCTGCCGGGCAGCCGCCAGGATGCCAATGGCGAGTGGGTGCGTTACGAATACGATCACGCGCAGCGCCTGACCGCGCTGGTCAACGAAAACCACGCCACTTACCGCTTTGCCTACGACGCCTCGGACCGGCTGACGGAAGAAATCCGCGTGGACAACCTGACCCGCCGTTTCAGCTACGACGTGGCCGGGCAGTTGACCCGGCTGGATGAGGTCGGCTGTGGCGACCAGGGTGAGCGGCCCGAGCGCAGCACCCTGTTCGAACGCGATGCCATTGGCCGGTTGCTGGCCAAGGTCACTGACGATGCCCGGCTGGACTTCGAGTACGACCCGGCCGACCGTCTGCTGAGCATCCAGCGCGAACCGACCAACACAGCGCGGAAACGTGGCGTGACCCGGGAGAAGCTGGAATATGCCTACGACATCATGGGTCGCCTGACCGAGGAAATTGCCCCCAACGGCACACTCAAATACGCCTACGACCGCCTGGGCAACCTCACCACCCTGACCCTGCCGGACGGCCGCGCGCTCAACCACCTGTACTACGGCAGCGGCCACCTGCACCAGCTGAACCTCGACGGCCAGGTGATCAGCGACTTCGAGCGCGACGACCTGCACCGCGAGGTCTACCGCACCCAGGGCAAGCTCACCAGCTGCTTCGGCTACGACGCCATGGGCCGCAAGGCCTGGCAATACGCCACGACCCTGCCGGCCGAAAAGCTCTCGCAAATCCAGAACCCCGGCATCCACCCGTCGCTCTACGTGGAACATGCCTACAACCCGATCCACCGCCGCTACCAGTACGACGCCGCCGGCGAACTGGCCCGCACGCTGGACAAGCTACGCGGCGAAACCCGCTACACCTACCAGGCCAACGGCCGCCTGCACAGCAAACACACCGGCTCGCTGCTGGACAGCGAAGAGTTCCGCTACGACCCCGCCGCCAACCGGCTGGACTTCGATGCGCGGCCACTGGCCAAGGTCAAGGACAACCGCCTTCGGGAACTGCGCAATCAGCAGTACCGCTACGACCCCTGGGGCAACCTGATCGAGAAAGGGGACGGGCGCGGCAGCTTCACAAAGCTGGAGTACGACTGCGAAAACCGGCTGACTCGTTCGGACAGGTATGTGGAAGGGCGGTGGGAAAGTAGCGGGGTATACCGTTATGACAGCCTGGGCCGTCGAGTAGCGAAAGAGGTAGAACGCCGGGGCCAGACCGAAGGCCAACCGGAGCAGAAGCACTTCCTGTGGCACGGGCTGCGGATGCTAAGGGAAGAAACGCCCGGGCAGAGCATCTTGTATCTGTATGAACCGGGCAGTTATGCGCCGCTGGCGCGGGTTGATCAAGCCGAAGGCGACGAGCGAAAAGTCTACTACTTTCATACCGACCAGATTGGTACGCCGCTGGAGTTGACGGACAGCGAAGGGGTGATTGTCTGGCAGGCGAAGTATCGGTCGTGGGGGCAGTTGGAGCAGTTGGTCGTCGAGGAGGTGGAGCAGAACCTGCGTTTTCAGGGGCAGTACCACGATGCTGACACGGGGCTGCACTACAACACGTTTAGGTATTACGATCCTGAGGTCGGGCGATTTGTCACTCAAGATCCGATAGGTCTCTCAGGAGGAGAGAATTTCTACAGTTACGCACCAAACTCAAATGGCTGGTTGGACCCACTCGGTTGGTGTGTTTCAACGAACGTGACACGAGGCCCTGCCGGACAGCCGTTGCGAGCGACTGCTACGATCACGCAGGCAGATTTGAGGACGGGCACTGCTACAAATGCGTCTTCGAGGGCGTGGGCCCGAATGATGGGAAATCCAGATGATGACGCGGGACACATCATTGGGAAGCTGCTCGGAGGTTCTGGTGGTACGTACGGAGTGTTTCCCCAGTTTTCCAAGGTCAACCGTGGATTGTTTAGGGATTTTGAAAGGCAAATTGCTAAAGATGTTTTCGAAAAGGGGCCGGTTAATGTTGAGCTGATATTCCAATATGGTGTCGGTGGTACGCGGCCAACCAAAATATCTTATAACGTATTTAGGGACGGTGGGCTTGTAGATGGCAAAGTATTCAGAAATTAGAATTGACGAAGCTTGCTTGGCGGCTCTCGAGAGTTTTGTTTCCGCGATGTTTAAGTGGGAAGCTCAGTATTACGCTGAATCCATTGAAGGTTTTTCAGCTGTCGACGTGAGTGACGATTTGGATCAGCGGATGCGGCGAGATTTGAAAATAATCTTCGAAAGTCACGTAATTGAGCTAGGTAGAAATTATGAACGCGTGGAAAATTTGATTTGTGGTTACCACCCTGAATATGACTTGGATAATGATGAGGTCGTTGCTCTTGAATCAGAAGGTGGTGAAGTTTCTGTCGTAATTACAAAAACAAAAGGTCTCCGCGCCACATTCAAAATAACGCTCGGATTTGTTGAGGGTGTTTGTAAGGTAAAGAGGCGCGAACTGAGTAGTGGGAATGAGTGGATAGAAACCTACATCTAGATACCACGATGTCCACTGTACTCAAGCCAAGCTCAACAGTTGCTTCGGCTACGACGCAATGGGCCGCAATACTTGACAATTGGCCTCGTAACTCCTGCCGGCAAGCTCTTGTGTGTTCTAACCCGGGCCTATTGCCTCACTGCAGTTGAGGACTGGCGCACGGCCCATCAGCAGCCTGCCCAAGCTGCGCCCGTAATCGCGGGAGCTGAGGAGGCCCGGAGATATTGCATGCGCAGGCTCGGCTTGCCGAGACGTCGGTCCGCCCGCAACGTGGCCTGCACATGCTGTTCTCAAAAGTTGGCCAGCCCCACCTCAATTAGCCTTACCCTGCACCCCCGAAACCCACTGCTCACTCCGGTTATGACCACTGGTACGCACCAACCCCAGGTCCAGCGCCTGCTCCCCATCCGCCGCGCCTTTGCCTTTGGTCATTTCGGCAATCGCCGTCCCCAAGTCCGCCAGCGAGTTGGACACATCCACCGACACATCCCGGCGATAATCGCTGCCGCTCAGTGTCTCTTTGGTCACCGTATTGGCCTTCAGCGCTGCCGCCCCCATGGCCGACTGCAACCGTGCACCCACCAGCAGCGCATCACCCCCCACCTGCAGGTCGATGCCGTCACTGCCATTGAGCACTGTCTGTTGCGCGACGCTGTCACGTTTCACGTGGGAGACATCAACGTTAAGGGTGGGCGAAAAGCTGGGGTCCACTTTGCTCAGGGATGACTTGGCCTTGTCGCCGACCTTGCCGGCAAAAGGCCCTGCCAGCGAGGTGGCGGCGTTGACGTAGCCCTGTGGGTTTTTTTCCTGGCTAAGGCGGGCATCCACCTTGACGGTCACGATATCAACACTGTCCTTGCGGCTGGCCACGCGCAGGTCGCCACCGATGTCGCCGGTGATGCGCCCGGCTTCAAGGCTGGCGCCTTCGATGCGGGTGTCGCCGCGGCTTTGCAGGTCGATGTGTTCGGCGCGCAGGTTGCTGGCGTTCCAGGTGTGGTTGTTGCGTTTGTCGAGGTCGACCTGGGCGCGGCCGTGCAGGCTGCGGGTGTTGGTGGCGCCGGTTACCATGCCGAAGCCTGCGCCGGCGGTGATGTCGAGGTTGTTGCGGCGGTCCTGGTCGGAGGAGGCTTCGATCAGCACGCCGCCGCTGTTGGCCTGAATGTCGATTTGCTCTGCCGAGGCCTGCAAGCCTTCCAGGTGCACGGCGATATCCTCGCGCGCGCTGCTGCTGAGGGTAAGTTTGCCCTTGCTCTCGATTTGCGCGTTCACTGCCTGGCGGGCGTCTTCATCCTGTTTGCCGTTGCTGAAATGGCCACCCACGCTACCGCCTTGAGTGGTGCCGGTTTTTACCAGCAACTCCAGCCCGCCGCCAAGGTTGCCACCACTGGCCGTCTGCGTATTGCTGGCAGCCGTGACCTGCAGGCGGCCGCCGCTTTGCAGGGTGGTGTCGCCCACCTTGGCATCGCGGCTACCGATGCGCGTGCCTTCCAGCAGCAGGTCACCTGCACTGTTCAAGCGCACCGCGCCTTTGGCGTCGATTTGCGAAACCTGGGCAATGGCTTGCGCGCTTTGCCGCTGGGCATGGTCGAGGTAGCCACGGCCGTCGACCCCGGTGCTGCCCGGGCGGTTGCCGACTTTTACCCAGGCGTTGCCGTCGAGCTGGCGTGACATTTCCTTGAGGTGGTCTGTCGCTTGGGTCAGCGACAGCGCGCCGTCACTGTGCATCACCACATCGCCCTTGCCGCCGTTGATGCGGGTGCCTTCATACTGGCCATCGCTTCCTAGTTGAACCTGAATGCCTTGCTGGCCATAAAGGCTACCGGCCACCGCATTGCTGCTGACGGTTTGCGTGTTCAGCGAGCCACCATTACCAGCGACGCGAACGTTGAGGTCGCTGCCGCTGCTGGTGTCGACGCGCAGGTCGCCGCCGTAGTTAAGCTTTTGTACGGTGCTTTGATGAGTGTTTTCGGCTGCGCGCAGGGTGTGCTGTTGTGCATCGATCTTCAGGGTACCGGCATTGGCGCGCCAGGCAGTGCCTTGGTCATTGAGGGTGCCTGCCTTGACCTCGACCGATGCACCGGAAAATTCGCTGACCTGGGCGATACCACGGCGCTGGTTTTCCAGGCGTTTGAGGTGGGCGATGGTCATGTCGGCGCCGACGCTGGGGGCCACCATGGCATCCTCCGGCGAGCCTTGCTGAAAGCGCGGGGCTTCATCGCCTTGCACCAAGCGTTCGATGGGGCGGGTGAGGTCGCGGTATTCCAGGCTCGCCCCCAGGCTGCCGGACCAGTCATTGCGCTGTACGTCACGTTCCTCGATGTCCTGCACGGCTCGGTTCTCGATGTGGTTGGCGTCGATCTTCAGGGCCTTGCCTGCTTCGACGCGGGTGGCCTCGGTGACCAGCTTGTCGGTATTCAGCTGCAGGTCACCTTTGGCCATGAGTTCGCTGCCTTGCACCTTGCTGTCGCGCTCGGTAGTCACTTCGCGGTTGTGATGCCCTTCGAACAGGCTGCCCACACGGTCGATGCCGGCCGTGACTGTAAGGCCGCCGCCGCTTTCGGTCAGCGTGTCGGTGGATTCGCGTTCGTTGCGGATGGCGCCA
Source organism: Pseudomonas sp. PSKL.D1 (assembly GCF_028898945.1). Lineage (NCBI taxonomy): Bacteria > Pseudomonadati > Pseudomonadota > Gammaproteobacteria > Pseudomonadales > Pseudomonadaceae > Pseudomonas > Pseudomonas sp. PSKL.D1. The sequence continues at coordinate 4,663,596 of NZ_CP118607.1, read as the reverse complement.
AGGGTGACCTCTTTACCCTTTACATCAAGGTCACCCGCCGTGGCTTCGACCCGAGAGCCGTTCACCTGCAGGTTCGCATCGCTGTTCAGGCTGACCGTCGCACCTTTCAGCTCGCTGGCGGTTTGCGTGGTCTGTTGCTGTTTGCCGGTGCGGCTGGTTACTTCATAGGCCAGGCCTGCGGCGTACTGGCGGGAGCCGGGCTTGCCGTCCTCGGCATCCTGGGTCTGCCCGGCATGGCCCGTGAGGTGGCGTCGCTGGCTGCTGGTCTCGGTGCTTTCAACCGACGCTACGCTGTCGACCACCAAGTCACCTTTGGCTTCAACCTGAAGATGGCCACCCGCTTCGACCTTGGCACCGTGGACGCGCAATTCATCGGCACTGGCCAGGCGCAGATTGCTGGCCGAGCTGACATCGCTGACCAGCACCTGCTGTTGCTGCGTGGTGCTCTCGTGCTTGCTGCCGATCAGCCCGAACAGCTTGCTGTCGCTGTTGCGGTCGGTTGATGTGCGGCTGCCGTGGTCGGCCTCGATAGCCAAGGCACCTTTTTCGCTGTAGAGCACGGCATCCTGGTTGCCATGCACGTTGCTGCCTTTGATGGTGACCTGCTCAGCGCTTACGTCCAGTTTGCCGCCCGCGTTCACGGTGCTGCCAGCCAGGGTCTGGCCTTCGCTGTCATTGCCCTTGCGGTCGCCGAAGAAGGTGCCGGAAACCAGGTCGCCCCGGTAGTTGCGTTGGGTGCCGCGCTGTTCCAGTGCCGCGGTGCCGATGTCGACTTTCCCCGCGTTGATGGCGATGTCGCCTTGGCTGTTCATAGTGCTGCCCTTGACCGTCAAGTCGCCTTTGGCCTTGACGTTGAGGCGTTGGCCATTCAGGGCGCTGCCCTTGGCCGATTCCTGAAACTGGTCAGTGTCGCTGTCGCCGCGCCACAGGTCTTTGCGGTGGCGAATGCGCTCTTCGATACGCTGGCTTTCGGTGCCAGCGAGAATGTTCAGGTTGGCACCGCTGTCCAGGCTCAAGGCGCCGCCTGCTTCGACTTTGGCGGCTGTCATGGTCAAGTCGCCGCCCGACTGCAACGCTATGTCGTCGACAGCCTGGAGTTGAGTGCCACGCAGCTCGCGGCGTGTGGTGGTGCGCTCGCGGTCATAGGTTTCGCGGGTGACGAACAGGAACTTTTTGTTCCAGTTGTCACGTTCGCGTTCGATGTTTTCCCGTGCCTGGGCGTCAAGCGTGAGGGCCTTGCCTGCTTTTATGTCGATGCTTTTGGCCACGCCATCGACTGCGCTCAGGGTGAGGTCATCGGCGGCAGTAAGTCGCAACGTTCCATTCTCGCTGTGCAAACGCCCGGGCTGTTCGGCGCTACCACGTATTTCCAGCGCGCCAGCCGACTGCATGTCGATGCCTTGCCCGGCATTCACATCCACCGCCCCCATGCGCACACCAGCGCCTTCGGCGGTGCTGACCACCCGGATACGCCCGGCGCGCATGGCCCCGAACAGGTTGGCGTCAATGCTCGACGGGGTGCCGGGCAGGTGTTCGATGATTTGGCCATCGTCACGGCTGATCCGGTTGCGGCCAACGGTAACGTTGAGGTCGTGCTTTGCCAGCAGCAGCCCTTTGCTGTTCACCTGTGGTGCAATCAGGTCCAGCGCACCGTCGGCATTGCTCTGCCCGCCACCCAGCACTTGCAGCGTGCCGGTTGCATTGAGCGTATTCAGGTGTTTGAGCTGCTCGTCCTGAAGCTCCGGTGTACCGACCAGAAAGCCCGCACGCGTGGTGTTGATGAAGCTGCCGCCGTTGAGGGTGATGCCGTTGGGGTTGGCCAGGATGTAGTCGGCGGGGCGGCCGAAGATTTCCTGCGGGCCGGCGATCAGCGAGGCGTTGCGGCTGACCACCTCGTTCAGGATGGTCGACGCTGCATGGCCCTGAAACTGCGGGTTGGCGGCCAGGGCGCCAGCCAGTTGAGACTGCCCGGCCTGCAGCGCGTTGTTCATGACAACGCCCGCATTGCCGACGTTGTAGTCAAGGAACTGGTTGTGAGAAAGGCCGCTGCTGTTCGGGGCGACGATGTCGATCACCGGCACCCCGTGGCCTTGGTTGATCAAGGGCATGCCCCCGGGGCCGTTGGTTGCTTCAAGGCCTCCCTGCGCGAGCGCGCTGGCAGAGCCGAGCATTGCCAGGAAGATGGCCCAACGCAAGGTATCAGGGCGGATCGAAGGTAATTGCGAGAGTGTTTGCATTTTCTCGTTCTCTTTGTTGTGGGTGAATCAAATACTCAAGGCCCACTCCAGCACCCAGTAGCCGGGTTCCAGTTGTGAGCGGGGCAGGGCGCTGTTGAACAGGGCGCGCTGGAAGTCCAGGCGCAGGCGGCTCTGTGGCAGGTTCAGTTCGATGCCCGCCGCTGCGCCCATCAGGCGCTGGGAAGGTTGACCTGTGGCCAGGCGAGCCCAGCCATGATCGAGGCCGATGTAGGGGCGCAGTTGCGGGGAGCGTGGCAGTGCCTGGCTGAAGGTGTTGCGCCAGACGGCAGCGTTGGCGCCGGCATGGGTGTGCAGGCGAAAGCCGCGTACGGCGGAGTCGTCGCTCAGCAACATTTGCTCGATGGCCGGCAGCACGTCGCTGCTGTATTGCAGGGCCAGTTCGCTCTGCCAGCGCCATGGCCAGTTGGCAGGCCCTTGGCGCAGGTGCAGCAGGTTGGCGCGGTACTTACGAAAGTCTGGTCGTGGGGCGTCCGCGCGCTGCAAGGGCGTATCGGCGCCCAGCCAACCGGTGCCCTGGGCGACGCCGAGGTAGGCATTCCACAGGCCGTTGTCCAGCCACAGCAGGTTGAGCCCGGCTTCCACTGTGGTGAGCGTGGGGCTTTGCAGGCCGATCACGTTGTCACCCAGGCGGTTGATCAGCTTTTTGCGGTCCAGGCGGGCGCTTGCGCTGACCATGCCGCGCTGGTTGCGCCACAGCAGGCGCTCGGCGCTCAGCCCTTGGTAGCTGCTGTCGCCGTTGCTGTGCAGTGGGGTTTGCTGCAGGGGCGCGTCGTAGCGCAGTTGGCTGGCGTTTAGGGTGAAGGTCCAGGGGCCGTGGGGGAGGCTGTAATACAGCATGGCGCCCTGGCTGCTGCCGGGGGCATCGATGGCTGTGGTGTTCAGCGACAGGCGCAGGTCGTCGTTGAGTTCGAACGGGCTGTCGATACCCAGGCCGAGGGTTACGCGGTGGCGCCCGGTCAGCTCGCTACCACGGTTGTCGAAGCGGCTGTCCAGGTGCCAGCGTGATGCGACCTGTTGCGACTGCAGCATGACCCGCGTACCGCCCTGCATCTGGCCGGGCATCAGGTCGGCACTCACCTCATAGGCGCGCAGGCGGTTGAGCTGGTCCAGGCCTTGCTCAAGTTCGGGTAGATAAAGAGGGTGCCCAAGCACGTCGGGAAAGGCACTGCGCAACGACAGCGGCAACTCGCGGGAGAGTTCCACGGACTCCACGAAGCCTTCGACGATGACGATGTCCAACGGCGCACCATCGTGGGGCGCATGGCGCAGGTAAGGGCGGCTGGTGGGGTAGCCCGCTTGCACGTAATCCTGAGTGATGGCCTTGAGCAGCTGATTGATGGCCTGGATGCCCATGCACGGCTGCACCAAGGCACGAACCGTGGGCTCAAGTGCTGTCGTGCTCAGGCGCTGGTTACCCGCAAGGCGCACACCGCTGACCGGCCAGCAGCGGCTGTCTTGCGTGGTTTCAGGGGTGGGGCTCTCTTCGGTGTCGGGGGATGGCGCCCGCTGCCAGCGTTCAAGCCGCTGTTGCTGTTGAAGCTGCCGCAGTGATTGCTGCTGGTCGCGCAGTTGCTGGCTGGCGGGGTCGTTCGCCCACGCCGAAGGCATGGCCAGCAAGGCTGCAAGGCAGCAGGCAAGGGTGTGGCAGGCTCGGCACGGCATTGAAGCTCCCCGCAAAGGTCGTACAGTTCAAGTACTCGTTTGCGTGGATGCTAAAAATTAAGGCCTTCGTTTGGATGCAGTCTGCTGCCTACGCGAGCGTAGGAGTGTGGAAGAAGTTTGGTGGGACGCTTCCTACAACTTCAGGTGCATCGACGGATAGTCAGGGGCGGATTTCAATCAGTGTGCCGTCGCGCACCAGGTCCCAGACCTCGCGCATGTCCGAGTTGCGCATGGCAATGCAGCCGTCTGTCCAGTCGAGGGTGTGGAAGTACCATTCCGGGTACTCATCGTTGATCGGCGTACCGTGAATCATGATCATGCTGCCTGCGCTTACGCCATCGCGGGTGGCACGGGCGGCGTCGCTGATGTTGGGGTAGGTGATGTGCATGGACAGGTTGAATTTGTCGCTTTCCTTACGCCAGTCAAGCCAGTACAGGCCTTCTGGGGTTTTTTTGTCGCCTTCGCGTTCCTTGGCGCCCTTGGGCTGCTTGCCCAGGGAAATGCGGTAGGTTTTCAGCGGCTCACCGCGGCTGATCAGTTGCAGGCGCCGTTCGGACTTGATCACCAAAACCTTGTCGATCAACGGTTGCATGGCCTGCTGCGATTGCGTCTGCGGCGGCAACGGCTTGCGGATGATGGTTTCGGTGAAGGCCGCCTGGGACACCGAGGTAACGCAAAGGCAGATAAGGGCAAACAACCAGCGCATGAAACGGTATCCTGCAGGCATTAAGTGGTGGGCGAAACGTTCATCGGTGGCAGGTATTCATGGCCCAGAGGGTAGTGCTGCCCGATGCGGTCGCGATAGTAGCATTCTAGTGTGCGTGTGACGGTCCGGAAAGCCAGCTCGCCCCACGGTATCTCGTGCTCCTCGAACAAACGCACCTCAAGGCTCTCGATGCCGATGGCAAAGTCCAGGTCGGCCAGTTCGGCGCGGAAGAACACGTGCACCTGGTTGATGTGCGGCAAATCGAACAGCTGATACAGCGTCATTGTGCCAACGCGGGCACAGGCCTCTTCAACGGTTTCGCGACGGGCGGCCTGATCCAGGGTTTCACCGTTCTCCATGAAGCCTGCGGGTAGCGTCCAGAAACCACGGCGCGGCTCGATGGCGCGGCGGCACAACAGCACCTGGCTACCCCAGGTGGGCAGCACCCCGGCGACGATGTTCGGGTTCTGATAATGAATGGTATGGCAATGTTCGCAGACATACCGCAGGCGGCTGTCGCCTTCGGGGACCCGCTGAATGACCGGTTGGCCGCACGCGCTGCAGAATTTCATGCTTATCTTCCCTTGTGACTGGGCTATCTTGGCGCGCCGGGCAGGGTTGCCGCAAGCGCGGGGCTTGGGTGCTTCGCGGCTTTGGTGCATGATGCAGGCAGGCTTTGGAAACGAGAGTGCGCAATGCTGGACGAGCTACTTCGCCGAATGAGCAACCACCAACCGGCTTCACTGGAAACCGACCGACGGTTCCCCGAGGCGGCGGTCCTTTTGCCCATCACCCGCAGCGAAGCGCCCGAACTGGTTTTAACCTTGCGTGCCAAGGGCCTGTCTACCCATGGTGGTGAAGTCGCCTTCCCGGGTGGCCGTCGTGATCCGGAAGACCCTGATCTGGTGTTTACCGCCCTGCGTGAGGCCGAAGAAGAAATCGGCCTGCCTCCGGGCCTTGTTGAAGTCATCGGCCCTTTGAGCCCGTTGATTTCTTTGCACGGCCTGAAAGTGACGCCATTCGTCGGCTTGATCCCCGATTACGTCGAATACCACGCCAATGATGCCGAGATCGCGGCAGTATTCACCGTGCCGCTGGAGTTCTTCAGGCAAGACCCGCGTGACCACACCCATCGTATCGATTACCAGGGCCGCAGTTGGTACGTGCCCAGCTACCGCTACGGCGAGTACAAGATCTGGGGGCTTTCGGCGATCATGATCGTCGAACTGGTCAACCTGCTGTACGATGCCGGCATCAGCTTGCATCATCCCCCCGAGCGTTTTATCGAAATCTGAGTGGGGCCCACCCCGCCGTCTGCGTTCAATCGTGAGGAAAGCACATGAAATACCGCCTGGGCGACCTGCGGGTCGAGAGCCATCCCACCAGTTGGGCAGCACCCAACGCCACGCTGATCGGCAAGGTGCGCCTGCAGGCCCGTGCCAGCGTTTGGTTTGGCGCGGTATTGCGCGGTGACAACGAGCTGATCGACATTGGTGAAGACAGCAATGTGCAGGACGGTACCGTCATGCACACCGACATGGGCGTGCCGCTCACCTTGGGCAAGGGCGTGACTGTCGGCCATAACGCCATGCTGCATGGCTGCACGGTGGGCGATTACAGCCTGATCGGCATCAATTCGGTGATCCTCAACGGTGCCAGGATCGGCAAGCACTGCATCATCGGCGCCAATGCGCTGATCCCCGAAGGCAAGGAAATCCCGGACGGTTCGCTGGTCATGGGCTCGCCGGGCAAGGTGGTACGCGAGCTGACCGAACAGCAGAAACGCATGCTCGAGGCCAGTGCCGCGCACTATGTACACAATGCCGAGCGTTACGCGCGGGAGCTGGTGGCTGACGATGAGTGAGGTGATTGCCCGCGAACGGGCCGTGGCTTCGCCTTGTGTGAGCATTTGTGCGCTGGATGAGCAGGACATCTGTACGGGTTGCCAGCGCACGGTGGCGGAGATCGGGCGGTGGGGCAGGATGAGTAATGATGAGCGTCGGGCCGTCTTGAAGCTGTGCCATGAGCGCGCCGTGGCAGCAGGCATTGTCCTGTAGGAAGCATGGGCGGCTGCGATTGACTTCAAAATCAAGTAATCTGTGCCGATTGCCCAACGGTCAGCCTAAATGTTCTATCTAGCCGCCTACATCAGCAGCGTGGTGCTGATCAACTACGCCTTCTCCAGCGCCCCGCACCTGGACGTGATCTGGTCCGCCTGGGGTGGGCTGGTGTTCATCCTGCGTGACATGGTGCAAACCCGCTTTGGTCACGGTGCGCTGATCGCCATGCTGTTGGCCCTGGTGCTGTCGTACGTGACCTCCGAGCCAGCCATTGCCCTCGCCAGCGCCACTGCGTTCTTCATTTCCGAGCTGATCGACTGGCTGGTGTTCAGCATCACCCGCCGGCCTCTGCGCGACCGCCTGTGGTTGAGTTCGGCGCTGAGCATCCCGGTGGATACCTTCATCTTCTTCGGCATGATCGGCGCCATGACCCCGGCCGTGATCGGCACGGCCATGGCCTCCAAATTCGCGGGCGTCACGGCGGTGTGGCTGGCGATGGCATTTCGTGCACGGCGCGCTGCCGCGCTCGGCTGATGGTGTAGAATACCGGTCCTTTTTCAGCGGGCGGCGCTAACCCAGGCGCGGCCCCGGACGCCTTCGAGGACCTGAAATGACCCGTATCGGAACCCCATTGTCGCCCACCGCGACCCGTGTACTGCTCTGCGGCTGCGGCGAGCTGGGCAAGGAAGTGGTGATCGAGCTGCAGCGCCTGGGCGTCGAAGTGATTGCCGTGGACCGCTACGCCAACGCGCCGGCCATGCAGGTGGCGCACCGCAGCCATGTGATCAACATGCTCGACGGCGTGGCCCTGCGCGCGGTGATCGAGGCTGAAAAACCGCACTATATCGTCCCCGAAATCGAAGCCATCGCCACCGCCACCCTGGTCGAGCTGGAAAACGAAGGCTTCAACGTTGTGCCCACCGCCCGTGCCACCCAGCTGACCATGAACCGTGAAGGCATTCGCCGCCTCGCGGCCGAAGAGCTGGACCTGCCGACCTCGCCTTACCACTTCGCCGATACCTTCGAAGACTATGCCAAGGCCGTGGCCGACGTGGGCTACCCCTGCGTGGTCAAGCCGGTGATGAGCTCGTCGGGCAAGGGCCAGAGCCTGCTGCGCAGCGATGCCGACCTGCAAAAGTCCTGGGACTATGCCCAGGAAGGTGGCCGCGCCGGCAAGGGCCGGGTAATTGTCGAAGGCTTCATCGATTTCGAGTACGAAATCACCCTGCTGACCGTGCGCCATGTGGGCGGCACCACGTTCCTTGAGCCGGTAGGTCACCGCCAGGAGAAGGGCGATTATCAAGAGTCCTGGCAGCCACAGGCCATGAGCCCGAAAGCCCTGGCCGAATCGCAACGGGTCGCCAAGGCCGTCACCGATGCACTGGGCGGCCGCGGCCTGTTCGGCGTGGAGCTGTTCGTGAAGGGCGACCAGGTGTGGTTCAGCGAAGTGTCGCCGCGCCCGCATGACACTGGCCTGGTTACCCTGATTTCCCAGGACCTGTCCCAGTTCGCCCTGCATGCCCGTGCCATTCTCGGCCTGCCGATCCCGGTGGTGCGCCAGTTCGGCCCGTCGGCTTCGGCGGTGATTTTGCCGGAAGGCCAGTCGCAGCAGACCAGCTTCGCCAACCTGGGGGCGGCGCTGAGCGAGCCGGATACGGCCATTCGCCTGTTCGGCAAGCCGGAGATCAATGGCACGCGCCGCATGGGCGTTTGCCTGGCGCGGGATGAGTCGGTTGAAGCGGCGCGGGCCAAGGCTACCCGTGCTTCGCAGGCGGTGAAGGTCGAGTTCTGATCTGAGATGGTTGGGGCCGCTTTGCGGCCCATCGCGGCTGAAGCCGCTCCTACACAGATCTTTGTAGGAGCGGCTTCAGCCGCGATGGGCTGCAAAGCAGCCCCCAATCACTCAAAGCTCGGTATTACGCGTCTCTTTCAGGCACAACACAGCAATCAAGCTGATCACCGCCGCCACCGACACATAACCCCCCACCCAGCTCAACCCGCCCATGCTCACCAGTTTCTGAGCAAAGAACGGCGCCGCCGAGGCTCCCACGATACCGCCCAGGTTATACGCCGCCGAAGCACCGGTATAACGCACGTGGGTAGGGAACAACTCAGGCAGCAAAGCCCCCATCGGTGCAAAGGTCACGCCCATCAGGAACAGCTCGATGGCCAGGAACAGCGCCACCCCCGTGGTCGACCCCGAAGTCAGCAACGGCTCCATGGTGAAGCCCGATGCCACCGCCAGCAGGCCGCCCACAATCAGTACCGGCTTGCGCCCGTAACGGTCGCTGAGCCAGGCCGATAGCGGTGTAGCCAAGGCCATGAACACCACAGCAAAACACAGCAGCCCCAGGAACGTTTCCCGGCTATAGCCCAGCGTGGTCACGCCGTAACTCAGCGAAAACACCGTCGAGATGTAGAACAGCGCATAGCACACCACCATGGCGGCCGCGCCCAGCAATGTCGGCAGCCAGTACTTGGAAAACAGGTCGACCACCGGCATTTTCACCCGCTCATGGCGGGCTACGGCCTTGGCAAACACCGGGCTTTCTTCCAGTTTCAGGCGCACGTAAAGGCCTACCAGCACCAAGGCAGCGCTGAGCAGGAAGGGAATACGCCAGCCCCACTCGCGGAACTGCTCATCGCTGAGCACCAACGCCAGGGTCAGGAACAGGCCATTGGCCGCCAGGAAGCCAATCGAGGGGCCAAGCTGCGGGAACATGCCGAACCAGGCGCGCTTGCCTTCCGGCGCGTTTTCCGTCGCCAGCAGCGCGGCGCCGCCCCATTCACCACCCAGGCCCAGGCCCTGGCCAAAGCGCAGCAGGCACAGAATGATCGGTGCCCACACGCCGATGCTGTCATAACCCGGCAACACGCCGATCAGCGTGGTGGACACGCCCATCAGCAGCAACGAGGCCACCAGCGTCGACTTGCGCCCGATGCGGTCGCCGAAGTGGCCGAACAGCGCCGAGCCCAGCGGGCGGGCGAGGAAGGCGATACCGAAAGTGAGGAAGGCAGCCAGCATTTGCGCGGTGCCCGACCCGGACGGGAAGAACACCGGGCCGATTACCAGGGCGGCGGCAGTGGCGTAAACGTAGAAGTCGTAAAACTCGATGGCGGTGCCGATAAAGCTGGCGGTGGCTACGCGCGCAGGCGAGTTGACCGGCGCTGCGGGCGCTTCGGCATAGGTGCTGCTTGTCATTGAATAGGTCCCTAACAGTCTGGTCGTGCTCCATGCGCGTGGCGAGTGCCCAGGCAGGCACAACTTCGCAAACGCTGGAGCGCATTGTTCTTTTGCTCGCCCGGCTGACGATGGCCCAAGGGGGATAGGGGCGGGAGCGGGCACTGTTCGGGGTGTTGAAGCAGGACCGCGGGGCGTGTCAGTGGGGCGGACTGGCCGTGTGGCGCCGGGTGCGGGTAGCAGGCGTGACGGCGGGGCTGGGTAAGCGTGACCCGAGTATAGCTATCGGGTCACGGTCCACACCAGTACCTTGCTGGCGCAATTGTCCTCGGTTTCGAGGATTTCCAGCCGATAGCGGCCGATTTTCAGGCACACGGCGCTTTCAGGGATGCTTTCGAGCGCTTCGGTCACCAGGCCGTTAAGGGTTTTTGGCCCGCCGTCGCAGGGCAGGTGCCAGCCCAGGGTGCGGTTGATTTCGCGTAGCGAAGCGGTGCCCTCGATGACGAAAGTGCCGTCGGGCTGCGGGTGCACATGGGGGTTGTCCAGGCTGTGCTCTTCTTCGAACTCGCCGACGATTTCTTCGAGGATGTCTTCCAGGGTGACGATACCCAGCACTTCGCCATACTCGTCCACCACCACGCCAAGGCGGCGCTGTTGTTTGTGGAAGTTCAGCAACTGCATGTGCAGCGGGGTGCTTTCCGGGACGAAGTAGGGTTCGTAGCAGGCGCCGTGGAGTTTTTCGAGGGTCAGCTCGGCCTTGGGCAACAGGTGGCTGATGAGCTTGGTGTTGAGGATCGCTTCAACCTGGTTGATGTCGTTGTGGTACACCGGCAGGCGCGTGTGGCGGCTGACGATCAGCTGCTCGATGATGCGCTCGATCGGGTCGTCCAGGTTAATGCCGTCTACCTCGTTGCGTGGCACAAGGATGTCGTTGACCGTGATCTTGTCCAGCGACTGCAGGCCGTCCAGCAAGCCTAGGCGCTGGGGCTCGGGGGCGTCGTCCTCGTCGTAATCGTCATCTTCCTGCGGGTGCAGGGCCACGGCCGTGGGTTGCACACGGAACGGCCGCAGCAACAGCTTGGCGCAGCCGTCGAGCAAGTAGGCCAGCGGCTGCAGCAATGCCAGCGGCAACTTGAGCAGGCTTGCCCCCAGGCTGACGAAGGCCAGCGGATTGCGCCGGGCAAGGCGTCGCGGCAGGTACTCTGCAAAAATCAGCAGTGCGAACGTTGCGGCCAGGCCCGCCAGCCAGAAGCCGTGTTCGCCGTTGTAGCGCTGCCCGATCAGGCAGGCCAGGCCCAGCACCAGCAGCTTGCCCAGGCTGGCGCACAGCACCAGGGCCTGGGCGGGGAGGGGCGCTTGCCCGTCGTCATTGGCGCGCAACGAACCGTTGAGCTGCAGGCGGGCGGCATCCACTGCCGTGAACAGCGCTGACCACAGCAGCGCCAGTGCCAGAGTGCCGAGTAGCGGTGCGTACGGCAGGTTGTCCATAAGTGGCCGTCAGATATGCAGGATGAATTCGCGAACCAGCTTGCTGCCGAAATAAGCCAGCATCAACAGGCAAAAACCGGCCAGTGTCCAGCGGATGGCCTTGTGGCCGCGCCAACCCAGGCGGGTGCGGCCCCACAACAGCACACTGAACACCACCCAGGCCACACAGGCCAGCAAGGTTTTATGCACCAGGTGCTGGGCGAACAGGTTGTCCAGGAACAGCCAGCCCGACAGCAGCGACAGCGACAGCAGGCACCAGCCGGCCCAGAGGAAGCCGAACAATAGGCTTTCCATGGTCTGCAGCGGCGGGAAGTTGCGAATCAGGCCCGACGGGTGCTTGTTCTTAAGCTGGCGGTCCTGCAGCAGTAACAGCAGCGACTGGAACACGGCAATGGTGAACAGGCCGTAGGCCAGGATCGACAGCAGGATATGCGCCAGGATGCCCGGCTCTTCGTTGATCAACGGGACCGTGCCGGGCGGGGCGAACTGTGCCAGCAAGGCGGTTACCGCGCCGAGCGGGAACAGCAGCACCAGCAGGTTTTCCACCGGGATGCGCAGGCAGGCGATCAGGGTCAGGGCGATCACGGCCACTGCGATCAGGCTGGCGGCACTGAAGAAATCCAGGCTCAGGCCCAGCGGGGTAATCAGCTGGAAGAACAGCGCACCGGCCTGCGCGACCACGGCAAGGGCGCCGAGCAGGCTCAGCAGCCGCTTGTCGGCTTTGCGACCCTGGGCCAGGTAAGAACCCTGATAGACGGTGGCTGCTATATAAAGGCCGGCGGCGATCAGGTTAGGGATGAGGCTGGGAGAGGAAACCATAAGTCCTGGATGGCAAGCCTTAAAGAGACGGAGTTTGGCATAGATCGTCGCTGCCAAGGAAGCCTGCGGCACCGCGTTGCGGCTTTCGCGGGTAAACCCGCTCCCACAGTGCAGCGAGGCATTTTGAATGCAGTGCATCACCTGTGGGAGCGGGTTTACCCGCGAAGGGCCCGCACAACCACCGAATATCTCCCAAGGTGTGCGCCGCCGCCGCTCTTCGCTATAATCGCCGCCTTGCTGTGTCTGGCGGGTGTGTAGTTCCCCGCGGGCACCTGACAAACCTCGGCTTTAACTGGGCCTGAAAGGATCACCATGTTCGAAAACCTGACCGACCGCCTGTCACAGACGCTGCGCCATGTCACCGGCAAGGCCAAGCTGACTGAAGACAACATCAAGGACACGTTGCGCGAAGTGCGCATGGCCCTGCTCGAAGCCGACGTTGCCCTGCCGGTGGTCAAGGATTTCGTCAACAGCGTCAAGGAGCGTGCGGTCGGCACCGAGGTGTCGCGCAGCCTGACGCCGGGCCAGGCGTTCGTGAAGATTGTCCAGGCCGAGCTGGAAAGCCTGATGGGCGCGGCCAACGAAGACCTCGCGCTGAACGCGGCGCCACCTGCCGTGGTGCTGATGGCTGGCTTGCAGGGTGCGGGTAAGACCACCACCGCCGGCAAGCTCGCGCGCTTCCTTAAAGAGCGCAAGAAAAAGAGCGTGATGGTGGTGTCGGCCGACGTCTACCGCCCGGCGGCAATCAAACAGCTGGAAACCCTGGCCAACGACATCGGCGTCACCTTCTTCCCGTCCGATATCAGCCAGAAGCCGGTGGCCATCGCTGAAGCGGCCATCCGCGAAGCCAAGCTCAAGTTCATCGACGTGGTCATCGTCGACACCGCCGGCCGTCTGCACATCGACGCCGACATGATGGACGAGATCAAGGCCCTGCACGCCGCGGTCAAGCCGATCGAAACCCTGTTCGTGGTTGACGCCATGACCGGCCAGGACGCCGCCAACACCGCCAAGGCCTTTGGCGAAGCCCTGCCGCTGACCGGCGTGGTGCTGACCAAGGTCGACGGTGATGCCCGTGGCGGTGCCGCGCTGTCGGTGCGCGCCATCACCGGCAAGCCGATCAAGTTCATCGGTATGGGCGAGAAGACCGAAGCGCTGGAGCCGTTCCACCCGGACCGCGTCGCTTCGCGCATCCTCGGCATGGGTGACGTGCTCAGCCTGATCGAGCAGGCCGAGCAGACCATCGACAAGGCCAAGGCCGACAAGCTGGCCAAGAAGCTGAAGAAGGGCAAGGGCTTCGACCTCGAAGACTTCCGCGACCAGCTGCAGCAGATGAAGAACATGGGCGGCCTGGGCGGCCTGATGGACAAGTTGCCAAGCATCGGTGGGGTCAACCTGTCGCAGATGGGCAACGCCCAGGGCGCCGCCGAGAAGCAGTTCAAGCAGATGGAAGCGATCATCAACTCCATGACCCCGGCCGAGCGCCGCGACCCTGACCTGATCAGCGGTTCGCGCAAGCGCCGCATCGCCTTGGGTTCGGGCACTCAGGTGCAGGACATCGGCCGCTTGATCAAGCAGCACAAGCAGATGCAGAAGATGATGAAGAAATTCTCCGCCAAGGGCGGCATGGCCAAGATGATGCGTGGCCTTGGCGGGATGCTGCCAGGCGGCGGCATGCCGAAGCTGTAATACGTATTCCGGGGGGCTGCCTTTGATCGGGGCAGGCCCCCAGAACCCCCGCTGCGGCGGGGCAACGGCCACGGATTTCGTGGCTTAACCGGCAAATCTGGACGGTAAGGCAAGGCCTTGCCGAAAAAGGCATTTGCAAATGTCCGTGTATTCCCCGAGAATATGCGGCCTTTTGGGCACCCGTGTGCCTATTTGGCATTCAGATTTGCAGCACCGACTATAGGAACAATGTTCACATGGTAACCATTCGTCTGGCCCGTGGCGGCTCGAAAAAGCGCCCATTCTACCACCTGACCGTGACCAACTCGCGTAACGCCCGTGACGGCCGTTTCGTTGAGCGCGTTGGCTTCTTCAACCCGATCGCATCGGGCGCCGAAGTCAAGCTGTCGGTCAACCAAGAGCGCGTCACCTACTGGCTGAGCCAGGGCGCACAGCCGTCTGAGCGTGTTGCTCAGCTGCTGAAGGAAGCTGCCAAGGCTGCAGCCTGAGCAGTATGAACGCGACGCCAGAAAAGGCTGACGACCTCATCGTCGTTGGCAAGATTTTTTCGGTTCACGGCGTTCGCGGCGAGGTGAAGGTGTATTCCTTTACCGATCCGATTGAAAACCTGTTGGATTATCCGCGCTGGACGCTTCGGCACGAAGGCAAGGTAAAGCAGGTCGAGCTGGTCAACGGTCGTGGCTCCCAAAAGGGCCTGGTCGTGAAACTGAAAGGCCTCGATGATCGTGATGAAGCCCGTCTTCTGAGCGGTTACGAAATCTGCATTGCGCGGAGCCTTTTGCCCAACCTGGCCGCTGACGAGTACTACTGGTACCAGTTGGAAGGCCTGAAGGTCATCAACCAGGACGAACAATTGTTCGGCAAGGTCGATCACCTGTTGGAGACCGGTGCGAACGATGTAATGGTGGTCAAACCCTGCGCAGGCAGCCTGGATGATCGCGAGCGTTTGTTGCCCTATACGGAGCAATGCGTGCTCAGCATCGACCTGGAAGCAGGCGTGATGCGGGTTGAGTGGGACGCGGACTTCTAAACGATGGGTAACCTTCGCGTAGACGTCATCACGTTGTTCCCCGAGATGTTCTCGGCCATCACGGAGTACGGCATTACCAGCCGCGCGGTGAAACAGGGGTTGCTTCAGGTGACTTGCTGGAACCCGCGGGACTACACCACAGATCGTCACCACACGGTGGATGATCGGCCGTTTGGCGGTGGTCCGGGCATGGTGATGAAAATCAAGCCTCTGGAAGACGCCCTGGTTAGCGCCAGGCAAGCGACCGGAGCATCGGCAAAGGTCATTTACCTTTCGCCGCAGGGCCGCAAGCTGACTCAGCAGGCGGTCAAAGGCCTGGCCGAACAGGAATCGTTGATCCTGATCGCCGGTCGTTATGAAGGCATCGACGAGCGCTTTATCGAGGCTCATGTCGATGAGGAGTGGTCGATTGGTGACTATGTGCTTTCCGGTGGCGAGCTGCCGGCCATGGTTCTGATCGATGCGGTTACGCGGCTGCTGCCCGGAGCTTTAGGGCATGTGGACTCGGCGGAAGAAGATTCCTTCACCGACGGTCTGCTTGATTGCCCGCACTACACCCGACCCGAGGTGTATGCGGATCAGCGTGTTCCCGACGTGTTGCTAAGTGGCAACCATGCACATATCCGGCGTTGGAGGATGAAGCAGTCCCTTGGTAGGACCTTCGAACGACGCGCCGATCTTCTGGAAAGTCGCTCGCTTTCTGGAGAAGAGAAGAAGCTGCTCGAGGAATATCTCCGCGAGCGGGACGATAGTTAAACGTATCGATGGTGGATCACGTATCCATCTTAGGAGCACAGCATGACCAACAAGATCATCCAGCAGCTCGAAGCCGAGCAGATGAGCAAGGAAATCCCGACCTTCGCACCAGGCGACACCATCGTCGTTCAGGTTAAAGTGAAGGAAGGCGAGCGTTCCCGTCTGCAGGCGTTCGAAGGCGTTGTTATCGCCAAGCGTAACCGCGGCCTGAACAGCGCTTTCACCGTGCGCAAAATCTCCAGCGGCGTTGGTGTTGAGCGTACCTTCCAGACCTACAGCCCGCAAATCGACAGCCTGGCCGTGAAACGTCGTGGTGACGTGCGTAAAGCCAAGCTGTACTACCTGCGCGACCTGTCCGGCAAAGCCGCTCGCATCAAGGAAAAACTGTCCTGAGTACAGTTTGCCCGGTGGCCGAGGCCGCCTAGCGAGAAAAAAGCAGCCTTCGGGCTGCTTTTTTGCATTATGCACCCTGTCATTTGTTGTGAGCATGCCATGACCACTACCCGCGATCAGGAAATCCAGCGCCGTACCGAGCTCTCGGTAACCCGCGTGACCAAAGCCGTATTCCCCAGCACCACCAACCACCACAACACCCTGTTCGGCGGCACCGCCCTGGCGTGGATGGACGAAGTGTCGTTCATCGCCGCCACGCGCTTCTGCCGCTTGCCGCTGGTGACCGTGTCCACCGACCGCATCGACTTCAAGCACCCGATCCCGGCGGGCACCATCGTCGAACTGGTGGGGACCGTGGTTAAAGTCGGCAACACCAGCCTGCAGGTGCAGGTGGATGTGTTCGTTGAAAACATGTACCTGGACGGCCGCGAGCGCGCCATCCACGGCGTGTTCAGCTTCGTCGCCATCGACGAGGACAAGCGCCCGGTACCGGTATTGCCCGAGGCCTGAGCTTATTGCTGTGGCGCGGGTTCGATGAGCGCTACCAACGTCCAGCCAGGCTGCGGGGCAAGTGCCTCGTCCGGACTCGCAACGTGCACCCAGCCATGGCCATCCCGCGCAAACAGCACATGCGCGCGCTCGCCATGCAGGTCTTGATAGGCACGCCAGTCAAAACCTTCTGTAAGGTTGGTGCTGTAGAGTTCGGCCCCTTGATGCAGGCGGTTGGCCATCTGCAGGTAAGTCATCGGGTTGGCGCCCAGCAGGTGCCCGCGGTGCTCTTCGGCGGCCCGGTGCTTGTCGCTGCGCTGTTTTTCAAGGCCGCTGGCCAGCACGAACAGGCGGCTGTGGCCAAAATCATGGCGAAAGCGTGCGCAGGCCAGGGCATTGATTTCCCCGGCAGGTGACAGGCCCAACAGGTGGCCCAGCCCGACAAGGTCCAGATGCGCATCGGCATGCTGCGAGGCAGGGTTGCCAAAATAGGTGGGCAGCCCGTCCATGCGCGCGGCACGGATGTTCTCCCAGCTCGAATCGGTGAGCAGCACGCGGCAGCCCAGTTGCTGCAGGGCTTTGGCGATGGCTCGCGCCGGTTCGTTTGCACCAACGATCAGGAAGCCGCTCGGCGCGGGTTCCGCGACTTTCAGCAGCCGTGCCAAGGGCCTTGCTGTTGCGCTTTGCAGCACCACTGTGCCGATGATCACGGCGAAGGTCAGCGGCACCAGCAGCAAGGCGCCCTCGTGGCCGGCCTCATGCAAGCGAATGGCAAAAATGGCCGACACCGCCGCCGCCACGATGCCGCGTGGGGCAACCCAGGCCAGCAGCGTGCGTTCGCGCCAGTTCAGCGACGAACCCAGCGTGGACAGCCACACGTTCAGCGGGCGCGCCACCAGCTGGATCACCAGCAGCAGCGCCAGCACCGCCGGGCCCAGGCCGAGCAGGGCGTTGAGGTCCAGGCGCGCGGCCAGCAGGATGAACAGGCCGGAAATCAGCAGCACGCTGAGGTTTTCCTTGAAGTGCAGGATTTGCCGCACGTCCACCCCGCGCATGTTGGCCAGCCACATGCCCATCACCGTCACGGCCAGCAGGCCGGACTCGTGCACGATCTGATTGGCGGCAATGAAAATGCCCAGTACGGCGGCCAGCGAGGCAAGGTTGTGCAGGTACTCCGGCAACCATTGCTCGCGCATGATCTGCCCCAGCAGCCAGCCCCCTGCCGCGCCCAGGGCGCTGCCGCAAAAAATGACGCCGGCGAAGGTGATCAGGCTCTGGGTCAGCCCGTTGCCGTCGGCACTGGCGATAATGAAGCTGTATACCACAACGGCCAGCAGCGCGCCGATGGGGTCGATCATGATGCCTTCCCAGCGCAGGATATTGGCGATCGCCGCCTTCGGCCGCACCACGCGCAGCATCGGCACGATCACCGTGGGCCCGGTGACCAGCGTCAGGGTGCCGAACAGGATGGCCAGCGGCCAGTCAAACCCCAGTAGCCAGTGTGTGGCCAGCGCAATCACCAGCCAGGTGACCAGCGCGCCGACGGTAACCAGCCGGTGCACCACGCTGCCGATGTCTTTCCACTGGGACAGGTGCAGTGTCAGGCTGCCCTCGAACAGGATCAGCGCCACAGCCAGTGACACCAGCGGCATCAACAAGGGGCCGAACAGCGCTTGCGGGTCGAGCCAGCCCAGCAATGGGCCAGCGGTGATGCCGGCCAGTAGCAGAAACAGGATGGCCGGCAGTTTCAGGCGCCAGGCCAGCCATTGGCAGGCGAGGGCGGCAGCGCCGATACCGCCAACGCTCAAAAGGATCTGCTGTTCGTTCATGGGCTCTCCCTATGCCGGCGTGGTTATGAAAGACTAAGCGTCATTTCGACGTTTGCCACCGAGTTTTCATGCCTGCCCTCGACCACCCCCTGATCGACCAGTTTCTCGATGCCCTTTGGCTGGAAAAAGGCCTGTCCGATAACACCCGTGTGTCCTACCGCAGTGACCTGGCGCTGTTCAACGGCTGGTTGCAGGAGCATGGCGTGAGCCTGCCCGACGCGGGCCGTGACTTGATTCTCGACCACTTGGCCTGGCGCCTCGATCAAGGCTACAAACCCCGCTCCACCGCGCGATTTCTCTCTGGCCTGCGTGGCTTCTTTCGCTACCTGCTGCGGGAACAACGGGTAGCAGTCGACCCGACCTTGCTGGTCGAGATGCCGCAACTCGGCCGGCCGTTGCCAAAGTCCTTGTCCGAAGCCGACGTCGAAGCGTTGCTGCAGGCGCCGGACTTGAGCGAAGCCATTGGTGAGCGCGACCGCGCCATGCTCGAAGTCCTTTACGCATGCGGCCTGCGGGTGACCGAACTGGTCAGCCTCACGCTCGATCAGGTCAACCTGCGCCAGGGTGTGCTGCGGGTGATGGGCAAAGGCAGCAAAGAGCGCCTCGTGCCGATGGGTGAGGAGGCGGTGCTGTGGGTGGAGCGCTACCTGCGCAATGGCCGCAACGACCTGCTCAACGGGCGCCCGAGCGATGTGCTGTTTCCCAGCCAGCGCGGCGAACAGATGACCCGGCAAACCTTCTGGCACCGCATCAAGCACCAGGCGCGGGTGGCAGGCATCGACAAACCATTGTCGCCGCATACCCTGCGCCATGCGTTCGCCACCCACCTGATCAACCACGGCGCTGACCTGCGCGTGGTGCAGATGCTGCTGGGCCACAGCGACCTGTCTACCACGCAGATCTATACCCATGTAGCCAAGGCCCGCCTGCAGCAACTGCACGCCCAGCACCACCCGCGTGGATGAATGATTTTCATGTTCCGCCCACCGGTCCTTGCAACCCCCTTTATTGGCAGCGCGATGTGGTAGGCTTGGGCGGTTTGCACCAAGGGCCGCACGGCCACCGCGTTTTTGCGCAGGTGGCGCCCTCCGGCCCCTGTCCGCCTTCAGGAGTTCCCATGCGCGTGACCCAGTTGTTCGCCGCCGCCGCGTTGGCGCTGGCCAGTACCTTTGCCGTTGCCGCGGCGACCGATACCAATGCCGGTGCCGAGCAGGCCATCCGCAAGTCGTTGCAGAACCTTGAGCTGGAAGTGCCCGTCGAAAGCGTGGCCAGCAGCCCGGTCAGCGGCCTGTATGAAGTCAAGTTGCAAGGCGGGCGCGTGCTGTACGCCAGTGCCGACGGGCAGTTCGTGATGCAGGGCTACTTGTACCAGATCCAGGACGGCAAGCCGGTCAACCTGACCGAAAAGGCCGAACGCATCGGTGTTGCCAAGCTCATCAACGGCATTCCGGCCGCCGAGATGGTGGTTTATCCTGCCAAGGGCGAGACCAAGTCGCACATCACCGTGTTCACCGACACCACCTGCCCGTACTGCCACAAACTGCACGCCGAAGTGCCTGAGCTGAACCGCCGCGGTATCGAAGTGCGCTATGTCGCCTTCCCGCGTCAGGGCCTGGGTTCGTCGGGTGACCAGCAGTTGCAGGCGGTGTGGTGCTCCAGCGACCGCCGCGCGGCGATGGACAAAATGGTCGAAGGTGAAGAAATCAAGGCCGCCAAGTGCGCCAACCCGGTCAGCAAACAGTTCCAGCTGGGCCAGTCGATCGGCGTCAACGGCACGCCAGCCATCGTGCTGGAAAACGGCCAGGTCATTCCGGGCTACCAGCCGGCACCGCAAGTCGCCAAGCTGGCACTTGCCAAGTAATCCAATTCAATACGCCGTCGTCATGGGGTGACGGCATGGTTCACGGTCGGCGCAGCGCCGGCCGTTCAATGGGGAGTTCACTGTGAAACCGGTCAAAGTAGGCATCTGTGGGTTGGGGACCGTCGGTGGCGGTACCTTCAATGTACTTCAGCGCAACGCCGAGGAGATTGCCCGCCGTGCCGGGCGCGGTATTGAAGTGGCACAGATTGCCATGCGCTCGCAGAACCCGAACTGCCAGATTACCGGTACCCCCATTACCGCTGATGTGTTCGACGTTGCGACCAACCCGGAAATCGACATTGTCATCGAGCTGATCGGTGGCTACACCATCGCCCGCGACCTGGTGCTCAAGGCCATCGAAAACGGCAAGCACGTGGTCACCGCCAACAAGGCGCTGATTGCCGTGCACGGCAACGAAATCTTCGCCAAGGCCCGCGAGAAGGGCGTAATCGTTGCCTTTGAAGCGGCCGTGGCCGGTGGCATCCCGGTGATCAAGGCGATCCGTGAAGGCCTGTCGGCCAACCGTATCAACTGGCTGGCCGGCATCATCAATGGCACCGGCAACTTCATCCTCACCGAAATGCGCGAGAAGGGCCGTGCCTTCCCGGACGTATTGGCCGAAGCCCAGGCACTGGGTTATGCCGAAGCCGACCCGACCTTCGACGTCGAAGGTATTGATGCTGCCCACAAGCTGACCATTCTGGCGTCCATCGCCTTTGGCATTCCGCTGCAGTTCGAAAAGGCCTACACCGAGGGCATCACCCAGCTGACCACCGCTGACGTGAATTACGCCGAAGCCCTGGGCTACCGCATCAAGCACCTGGGCGTTGCCCGCAGCACCCCTGCCGGCATCGAATTGCGCGTTCACCCGACGCTTATCCCGGCCGACCGCCTGATCGCCAACGTCAACGGCGTGATGAACGCAGTGATGGTCAACGGCGACGCCGCCGGTTCCACCTTGTATTACGGCGCTGGCGCCGGCATGGAGCCAACCGCATCGTCCGTGGTGGCCGACCTGGTTGACGTGGTTCGTGCCATGACCTCCGACCCGGAAAACCGCGTGCCACACCTGGCCTTCCAGCCGGACTCGCTGTCGGCCCACCCGATCCTGCCGATCGAAGCCTGCGAAAGCGCCTACTACCTGCGCATCCAGGCCAAGGACCACCCAGGTGTGCTGGCTCAGGTGGCAAGCATCCTGTCGGAGCGTGGCATCAACATCGAGTCGATCATGCAGAAGGAAGCCGAGGAACAGGATGGCCTGGTGCCGATGATCCTGCTGACCCACGGCGTGGTCGAACAGCGCATCAACGATGCCATCGTCGCCCTGGAAGCCCTGCAGGACGTGGTCGGCAAGGTCGTGCGCATCCGCGTCGAACAGCTCAATTAACGAATAGTGCTTACGGGCCGCAGCAGTGGCCCAAGCCCCAGTATCGAAGGTTTGTACCCATGCGCTATATCAGCACCCGCGGCCAGGCACCGGCCCTGAATTTCGAAGACGTGTTGCTGGCTGGCCTGGCCAGTGATGGCGGCCTTTACGTGCCAGAAAACCTGCCACGCTTCACCCAGGAAGAAATCGCCTCGTGGGCTGGCCTGCCGTACCACGAACTGGCCTTCCGTGTGATGCGCCCGTTCGTCACCGGCAGCATCGCCGATGCCGATTTCAAGAAAATCCTCGAAGAAACCTACGGTGAGTTTGCTCATGCGGCAGTCGCACCGCTGCGCCAGCTGAACAGCAACGAGTGGGTGATGGAGCTGTTCCACGGCCCGACCCTGGCGTTCAAGGACTTCGCCCTGCAACTGCTCGGCCGCCTGCTCGATCACGTGCTGGCCAAGCGCGGCGAGCGTGTGGTGATCATCGGTGCCACCAGCGGTGACACCGGCTCCGCCGCCATCGAAGGCTGCCGCCGTTGCGACAACGTCGACATCTTCATCCTGCACCCGCACCAGCGCGTGTCGGAAGTGCAGCGCCGCCAGATGACCACCATCTTCGGTGACAACATCCACAACATCGCCATCGAAGGCAACTTCGACGACTGCCAGGAAATGGTCAAGGCCAGCTTTGCCGACCAGTCGTTCCTCAAGGGCACGCGCCTGGTGGCGGTAAACTCGATCAACTGGGCGCGGATCATGGCCCAGATCGTGTACTACTTCCACGCGGCGCTGCAGCTGGGCGGCCCGGCCCGTTCGGTGGCGTTCTCGGTGCCAACCGGCAACTTCGGCGACATCTTCGCCGGTTACCTGGCGCGCAACATGGGCCTGCCGATCAGCCAGTTGGTAGTGGCCACCAACCGTAACGACATCCTGCACCGTTTCATGAGTGGCAACCAGTACGTCAAGGAAACCCTGCACGCCACCCTGTCGCCGTCGATGGACATCATGGTGTCGTCCAACTTCGAGCGCTTGCTGTTCGACCTGCACGGCCGCAACGGCGCTGCCATTGCCGAGCTGATGGCCAACTTCAAGCAGGGCGGTGGTTTCAGCGTCGATCAAGACCGCTGGACCGAAGCCCGCAAGCTGTTTGATTCGCTGGCTGTCAGCGACGAGCAGACCTGCGAGACGATCGCCGAAGTCTTCGCCAGCACCGGTGAAGTGCTTGACCCGCACACCGCGATCGGCGTCAAGGCCGCCCGTGAGTGCCGCCGCAGCCTGGACACGCCGATGGTGGTGCTGGGCACTGCCCACCCGGTCAAGTTCCCCGAGGCGGTCGAGAAGGCCGGCGTTGGCAAGGCCCTGGAGCTGCCAGCACACCTGGCTGACCTGTTCAGCCGTGAAGAGCGCTGCACGGTACTGGCGAATGACCTGAAAGCTGTTCAGGGCTTTGTGAGCCAGCATGGGAACCGCGGCAAGCCGCTGTAAGCGGGGTTGAAGGAACCTGTAGGAGCGGCTTCAGCCGCGAACACCGGCGGAGCCGGTGCCAGGCACCGCGTCGCCTGCTTCGCGGATAAATCCGCTCCTACAGAATACGCGGTGCGCTTGCGGCCGCGGTTGTGTCTGCGGCAGCACAGTTCAGACGTTTCCGGCATCAACAAGGGAAATGACTGACAGAAAACCTCAACCCCATTCCCTAGCGTGGCCATTCCTCTCCCCAGGAATGGCCAATGCACCAGCCTTACGTGTTGATCCACCACTCACGCCCATCCCACCAGATCCTTCTGCACCAGGCCTGCAATGCCCAAGGTTTGTTCAACGTGCGTGTTACCAGCGACCATTCCGACCTGGACGCCTGCCTGGCCCGCAAGCACCACGCTGACCTGCTGATCCTCGATCACGCCCTGAACGATGGCCTGGCCTGCCTGGAGCGCGCATCGTCCGTTCGTGCGGTGCTGCTCGTGGGGCACGCTGCCAAAAACCGCCCGAACCTGGCCAGCGAGGCCCGCAGGCGTGGCCTCTGGGTGCTCGCCGACCTGCCATGGCCTTTGCCCATTCTGCGCTGGCAGCAGGCATTGCAACGTATTCAAACTGTCACATCGCCCCGCCATGCTCGGCTTGGCAGGCGCTGTTCGGCGAACTTTGCCTAGCGCTTGCTGGTCTGTTCCTCTATGTCCCACTACCTGTGAGTGAACCGGATGGAAAGAATCTGCAGCCTGCTCAACGATGCCCTGGCCCCTTACCAGGCCCAACTTGGATCGGCGGATGCCAGCGGTAACCGCCTGTTGACCGTCATCGACAACCTAGGCAGTACAGCCCTGCGGCGCACCGTGAGCCTGCGCCAGTTGCAGGAGCAACGTTTGTTGATCGATCTGGTCGATGGCCTGCACCGTGACCTGCAGATTGTCGAAGGGCGCTTGCAGCCCTGTGTGATCGCAGCATTGCAACAAAGCCGGCAACCTCAGGGAACCTTCGCCTGAGTTGCCCGTCAGAAAAGGTGACGGCACCCTGCCAGGGCATTGCTCCGGCACTGGCGGGTTGTCGCGGGAAGCCTCTGATGGCTTTCGATTGGCCCCGGGCGTCCTCCCCAGCGCACCGGGGTTTCTTTTTTCAGGGCTGTGCTTCGAAGAAGTGGCTGCTCTGCTCCAGGTAGTCCTGCTGTAGCTCATCATCCAGCCAATGCGCGTAAAGGCCCGGCAGGGTATTGCGACGCAGGGCCGGCAATAACTGGTCGATGTGCGCCACGGCCTGACGGCCCAGAGGGGTGTCCGAGCAGCCCACATGCAGGAACTGAAAGCGATTCACCTTGTTGATCGGGTGGAACTCATAGTCCTCCAGCGGCACCCGTTGCTGCTGTAACAGGTAGAGCATTTCATGCCAGTAGCCGAGCACCAGTTGCAGGCGCCCAAGTTGCTGCATCTGCAGCAAGTTGGCGGTGGCATCGTTGCCATAGTGGCGGCTCAAGGCGCTATCGGGTAGTTGCCGCAGGATTTCATCAATTTGCGTGCCGTAGCTGCGTTCGCCAACAATGCCCAATTTGAGTTGCGTGTTGTCCAGCAGGCTGGCGAGGTCTACTTGCTGCCCCTCAACGTAGGGAGCCAGCGATTGCTGCGCTGTTTTACGCACGATCAGGCCGCCGCTGAGCACGCCCAGCGACGGGATCGAGAAGTGCACGAACTTGGCACGCTCAGGTGTCCACAGCAGCGTCGGGTCGCAGGTCAGGCTTTTAGGGTCTTGCAGCATCTGCAGGCCGCGTGCGCGGTTTACCCGCAGGATGCTGTGCTCGTATTCGGGCATTTGCGCGATCAGCAATGGCAGCATCTGGTCGATCACGCCCTGGCCTTTGCCCGACCCTTCGAAGATCGTGAAGGGCGGCAGGTCGCGCACCAGCCAAAGCAAGCGCTCCTTGGCGTGTACGGGCACCATGGCCAGGCCGATGAACAGCCCGCACAGCAGGGTAAGGGCGCGCATGGGCCGGGGCCGTCTCAGACCGTGCCAGCCTGACGCAGGCCGGCGATGGCCTGGGCATCATAGCCCAACCGGGTAAGCAGGCTTTCGGTGTGCTCCCCCAGTGCCGGGCCGACCCACTCGGTGGAGCCCGGTGTTTCGGACAGCTTAGGCACGATCCCCGGCATCTTGAACGGCTTGCCGTCCGGCAGGCGGGCCTGCAGGAACATTTCCCGCGCCAGGTACTGCGGGTCGTTGAACATGTCCTCGGCCGAATAGATGCGGCTGGCCGGCACTTCAGCATCGTTGAGCGTTTGCATCACCTGCTCCAGTGGTAGGCTGTTGGCCCAACGGTCAATCACCCCATACAGTTCGTCACGGCGGGCATCGCGGCCATCATTGCTGGCCAGGGCCGGGTCGTCGGCCAGGTCATTGCGGCCAATGGCCTGCATGAAGCGTTTGAAGATGGCATCGCCGTTGGCGCCGATCTGCACATGCTTGCCGTCGGCGCTGGTGTGGATGGAGGAGGGCGTGATGCCCGGCATGATGTTGCCGGTGCGTTCACGGATGAAGCCGAACACGTCGAACTCCGGGACCATGCTTTCCATCATGGCGAAAATGGCTTCGTACAGCGCCACGTCCACCACTTGGCCCTGGCCGCCATTGACCTCGCGGTGGCGCAGCGCCATCAGCGCGCCGATCACGCCCCACAGGGCGGCGATGGAGTCGCCAATGGAAATACCGGTGCGTACCGGTGGGCGGTCGTCGAAACCGGTGATGTAGCGCAGGCCGCCCATGGACTCGCCCACGGCACCGAAGCCGGGCTGGTCCTTCATGGGGCCGGTCTGGCCGAAGCCGGACAGGCGCACCATCACCAGGCGCGGGTTCAGTGCATGCAGCACATCCCAGCCCAAACCGAGTTTTTCCAGCACGCCGGGGCGGAAGTTTTCGATCAGGATGTCAGCCTCGGCCAGCAGCCGCTTGAGGATTTCGCGGCCTTCCGGGTGCTTGAGGTTCAACGTCAGCGATTGCTTGTTGCGCGCCTGCACAAACCACCACAACGAAGTGCCCTCATACAGCTTGCGCCACTTGCGCAGCGGGTCGCCGCCGTCGGGCGACTCGACCTTGATCACTTCGGCGCCGAACTCGGCGCAGATGCGCGAGGCGAACGGGCCGGCGATCAGGGTGCCGAGTTCGATGACTTTCAGGCCGGCGAGGGGTTTGCTGGGCGTAGACATGGGGCATCCGTGGCAACTGGGCAGAGCCGTGGTTTTATCATAGGTGTGAGGCGGCAGATACTGCCCCGGCGCAAGCAGAGGCACGATCGGTTAGACTAGTCGCCTTTCTCTACGCACGAAGCCCATCCGACCATGGCCCAGCCGTCCACCACCTATAAATTCGAACTGAACCTGACCGACCTTGATCGCGGCGTGTACGAAAACGTCCGCCAGACCATCGCCCGTCACCCTTCGGAAACCGAGGAACGCATGGCGGTGCGCCTGCTGGCCTACGCCCTGTGGTACAACGAAAACCTGGCGTTCGGCCGTGGCCTATCGGACGTCGATGAAGCCGCGCTGTGGGAAAAGAGCCTGGATGACCGCATCCTGCACTGGATCGAAGTCGGCCAGCCGGATGCCGACCGCCTGACCTGGTGCTCGCGCCGTACCGAGCGCACCAGCCTGCTGGCCTACGGCAGCCTGCGTGTGTGGGAAACCAAAGTGCTGGGCGCGGTCAAGGGCCTGAAAAACCTGAGCATCGCCGCAGTACCGCAAGAGGTGCTGGAAACCCTGGCCACCGACATGCCACGCACCATCAAGTGGGACGTGATGATCAGCGAAGGCACGGTGTTCGTCACCGACGACCGTGGCCAGCACGAAGTGCAGCTGCAGTGGCTGCTGGGTGAGCGTGGTTGAACTGACGAAACGGATTGCCTGCCCCCATGCGTATCGAACCTCGCCCGCTGCCACCGACCCTGCCATTTCTGGGTAACCTGCCACCCTTGCTGACCCGCCTGTATGCCGCTCGCGGCGTGCAGACCGAAGCCGAGCTGGACAAGAGCCTGGCGCGGCTGTTGCCGTATCAGCAACTTAAAGGCATCGATGCTGCGGTGGACCTGTTGGTCGAGGCCCTCGACCAACGCCAGCGCATTATCATCGTCGGCGACTTCGATGCCGATGGCGCCACTGCCAGTACCGTCGGCGTACTTGGCCTTCGCCTGCTGGGCGCGGCCCATGTCGACTACCTGGTGCCCAATCGCTTCGAATACGGCTATGGGTTGACCCCGGAAATCGTTCAGGTCGCGCTGGAGCGTCAGCCGCAACTGCTGATTACCGTCGACAACGGCATCTCCAGCGTCGAGGGTGTAGCGGCCGCCAAGGCCGCTGGCCTCAAGGTGCTGGTAACCGACCACCACCTGCCGGGTGAGCAACTGCCGGACGCCGATGCCATCGTCAACCCGAACCAGCCGGGCTGTGCCTTCCCCAGCAAATCGCTGGCCGGGGTCGGGGTAATCTTCTATGTCCTGATGGCCTTGCGCGCCCGGTTGCGCAGCCTGGGCCGCTACGACACCCAACCCCAGCCGAACATCGGCGAACTGCTCGACCTGGTTGCCCTGGGCAGCGTTGCCGACGTGGTGCCGCTGGACGCCAACAACCGCATCCTTGTGCACCAGGGGCTGGAGCGCATTCGCGCCGGCCGCGCGCGCGAGGGCCTGAAGGCGATCCTGGAAGTGGCCCGTCGCGATCATCGGCGCATCACCTCCACCGACCTCGGTTTCATCCTCGGCCCCCGGCTCAATGCCGCCGGGCGCCTGGACGACATGAGCCTGGGCATTGAATGCCTGTTGTGCGAGGACGCGGCGTTGGCCCAGGACATGGCCCAACAACTCGATGGCCTGAACCAGGACCGCAAGTCGATCGAGCAGGGCATGCAGCGCGAGGCGCTGGCCCAGCTCAAGGATTTGCCGGTCGAGTCCATGCCGTATGGCCTGTGCCTGTTCGACGCCGAATGGCACCAGGGCGTGATCGGCATCCTGGCTTCGCGCCTCAAGGAGCGTTACCACCGCCCGACCATCGCCTTTGCCGACGCCGGTGACGGCATGCTCAAGGGCTCGGCGCGTTCGGTGGCGGGTTTTCATATTCGGGATGCGCTGGACGCCGTGGCCGCGCGCCACCCCCAACTGATCAGCAAGTTCGGCGGGCATGCCATGGCGGCAGGGTTGTCGTTGCCAGAGGGTAATTTCCCGGCCTTTGCCGCGGCCTTCGACGAAGAGGTGCGGCGCCAGTTGTGCGAAGACGACCTGACCGGCCGCCTGCTGTCGGATGGCAGCCTGGCGGTGGAAGAGTTCCACCTCGACTTGGCCAAAGCCTTGCGCAATGCCGGGCCGTGGGGGCAGCACTTCCCCGAGCCGTTGTTCCATGGGGTGTTCCAGCTGGTCGAGCAGCGGGTGGTGGGCGAGCGGCACTTGAAGGTCGTGCTAAAGAGCGAGTGCGGTTCGGTGCGCCTGGATGGCATTGCTTTTGGCATCGACCGCGAGGTGTGGCCAAACCCGACCGTGCGCTGGGTAGAGCTGGCCTACAAGCTGGATGTGAACGAGTTTCGTGGCAATGAAAGCGTGCAGTTGATGATCGCGCACATGGAGCCGCGCTGACGCCGACGGTATGTTCGCAGGGGGTAAGGGGAACAATCTGGTCTAGGCTGAAGAAAGATCACCGGGCCAAGGTTGTGCATGAGTGCCCGGGCCGGATCACCATTGGAGTCCTTGGGAGGTGCCCTCATGAGCCTGCTGCTTGAGCCTTACACCCTGCGTCAGCTGACCCTGCCCAACCGCATTGCCGTATCGCCAATGTGCCAGTACTCGGCCAAAGATGGCCTGGCCAATGACTGGCACCTTGTTCACTTAGGCAGCCGCGCCGTGGGTGGAGCCGGCCTGGTCATTACCGAAGCCGTTGCCGTGACGGCTGATGGCCGCATCACCGCCGAAGACCTCGGCTTGTGGGACGATGCGCAAATCGCCCCACTGCAACGCATCACCCGGTTCATTACCGCACAGGGCGCCGTGCCGGGCATCCAGCTGGCCCACGCCGGGCGTAAGGCCAGTACCTATCGGCCGTGGCTGGGCAAGCATGGCAGCGTCAAGGTCGAGGACGGTGGCTGGCAGCCGGTAGGGCCATCAAAGATTGCTTTTGACCCTGAACACACGGCGCCGCGCGAACTGAGCAAGGACGATATACAGGGCGTGGTCGAAGCATTCGTCGCTTCGACCAAGCGGGCGTTGGAGGCCGGGTTCAAGGTGGTGGAAATCCACGCGGCTCATGGCTATTTGCTGCATCAGTTTCTGTCGCCACTGAGCAACCAGCGGCGTGATGAATACGGCAGCTGCTTCGAAAACCGCATTCGGCTTACGTTGCAGGTCACCGACGCGGTGCGCAAGGTATGGCCGGCGGAGTTGCCGCTGATCGTGCGCGTGTCGGCCACCGACTGGGTGGAGGACGGCTGGAACCCGGATGAAACCGTCGAACTGGCCCGCCGCCTGCGTGCGCTGGGTGTCGACCTCATCGATGTGTCTTCTGGCGGCACCTCGGTGAACGCCGAAATCCCGACCGGCCCCGGGTACCAGACCCGCTTCGCCGAGCGGGTGCGCAAAGAGTCGGAAATCGCCACTGGCACGGTGGGCATGATTACCGAACCGGCTCAGGCTGAGCATATCCTGCGCACTGGCCAGGCGGACGTGATCTTCCTCGCCCGTGAACTGCTGCGCGACCCGTACTGGCCACTGCATGCCGACGATGACCTGGGCGGCAACAAGGCCACCTGGCCGGCGCAGTATCAGCGCGCTACCAGCCGGGCGAACCCGATACATGAGTCGGATTTGCGGGATTGAAAACGGGCGCCGCTGTCGCGCCGTATCGCGGATAAATCCGCTCCTACAAGGGTTGGTGTAGGAGCGGATTTATCCGCGATGCGGCGCGACAGCGGCGCCTGATCGTGTTGGCAATCAATGCTTGATCATCACATGCCGCACACAGGTGTAATCCTCCAACCCATACATCGACATATCTTTCCCATACCCCGAATGCTTCTGCCCGCCATGGGGCATTTCGCTGACCAGCATGAAGTGGGTATTCACCCAGGTGCAGCCATATTGCAACCGCGCCGCCAAACGGTGAGCGCGGCCGGCGCAGTACCAGCGTGCTAACAGCCCGGCTAACCCGATACATGAGTCGGATTTACGGGATTGAAGGTGCCTCAGTTGTAAGCGGCTTGGCTGAGGATGTCGCTTACCCATTGGTTGATGCTTTTGTGCGCCAGTTCGGCTTTTGCAGCCACGCTGGCGTGAAGGGTTGGCTCCAGGCGCAGGCTCAATTTCCCTGAATAGGCCTTCTGCGGCTCTCGGCCTAAGCGTTCACAGGTTTCAATGTAATCATCAACGGCTTCCTCGAACGCTTGGCGCAGTTCGCTGATGGATTCGCCGTGAAATCCGATTACGTCACGTATGCCGGCAACGTGGCCGATGAGCAATTGGTCTTCGTCGCTGTATTCGATTCGCGCAGCGTAACCGCGATAAGTCATGACATTCATGGTGTTACTCCTGCCTGCTCAAGGAACTGGCGTGCGCCTTTTACTTGATAAGGTTTGGCAAGTTTGTCCGGATGTGGCCGATGGAAGGTAGCTACTGCTCCATTGAGTTCAAAACGAACCCGTGAACCACGGCCTTCAACAACTCTGGCGCCAATCGACACCAGAAATGACTCGAGGCGTGCCCACTCCAAGGACTTTGCAACCGGCTTTCTGAAGATGATTTCGAGGGTCGATCTTTGATGATTGTTCATGGTATCAGAATACGATACCAGTCAATGAGGGAGGTGTAGGACGGTTAAGCCATCGTTGAAGGAAGCGTCTCTATGAAAGGCACGCGTGCGCAGGTGCCCTACCTGCGCGCGCCAGAGTCACTCTGAATCAATGCTTGATCATCACATGCCGCACACAGGTGTAATCCTCCAGCCCATACATCGACATATCCTTCCCATACCCCGAATGCTTCTGCCCGCCATGGGGCATTTCGCTGACCAGCATGAAGTGGGTATTCACCCAGGTGCAGCCATATTGCAACCGCGCCGCCAGGCGGTGGGCGCGGCCGGTGTCGCGGGTCCATACCGATGAGGCCAGGCCGTATTCGGAGTCGTTGGCCCACTCAAGCGCCTGGGCTTCGTCGGTGAAGCGGGTCACCGACACCACCGGGCCGAACACTTCATGGCGCACGATTTCATCATCCTGCAGGGCATCGGCCAGCACTGTCGGTGCATAGAAGAAGCCGTCCCCCGGCAGCACCTTGCCGCCGGTGATCAGGCGGATGTGCGGCTGCTCGATGGCGCGCTGCACCAGGCCGGCGACCTTGTCGCGGTGCTGGGCGCTGATCAGCGGGCCGAGTTCGGTGTCTTCGGCATCCTGCAGGCCAGGCTTGAGGCTGGAGACGGCTTTGCCGAGGCGCTCGACGAACTTGTCGTAGATGCCCGCCTGCACGTACAGGCGGCAGGCGGCTGTGCAGTCCTGGCCGGCGTTGTAAAAACCGAAGGTGCGGATGCCCTCGATGGCGGCATCGATGTCCGCGTCGTCGAACACCAGCACCGGCGCCTTGCCGCCCAGCTCCATGTGCATGCGTTTAACGCTGTTGGCCGTGGCGCCGATGATGTGCGCGCCGGTGGGGATGGAGCCGGTCAGCGAGACCATGCGCACCTTGGGGTGGGTGACCAGCGGGTTGCCGACCGTTTGCCCCCGCCCGAAGAGGATGTTGAGCACGCCAGACGGCAGCAGGCCTTTGGCGAGGTCGCCCAGGCGCAGGGCGGTCAGCGGGGTCATTTCAGAGGGTTTGATTACCACTGTGTTGCCGGCTGCCAGCGCGGGGGCGATCTTCCAGGCCAGCATCATCAGCGGGTAGTTCCAGGGCGCGATGGAGGCCACCACGCCCAGCGGGTCGCGGCGGGTCATCGAGGTGTGGCCTGGCAGGTATTCACCGGCCGCTGAGCCACCCAAGCAGCGGGCAGCACCGGCAAAATAGCGGAACACGTCGGCAATGGCCGGGATTTCGTCATTCAGTGCAGCGCTGAAGGGTTTGCCGCAGTTTTGCGACTCCAGCCGGGCCAGTTCGTCGCCATGGGCTTCGATGAGATCGGCCAGCGCCAGCAGGGCCAG
Source organism: Pseudomonas sp. PSKL.D1 (assembly GCF_028898945.1). Lineage (NCBI taxonomy): Bacteria > Pseudomonadati > Pseudomonadota > Gammaproteobacteria > Pseudomonadales > Pseudomonadaceae > Pseudomonas > Pseudomonas sp. PSKL.D1. Next base: position 4,631,369 of record NZ_CP118607.1, on the reverse strand, counting down.
CGAGCGCTCTTTGGGGCTGGTTTGTGACCAGCTGTCGAATGCCTGGTCGGCGGCACGCACGGCGACATCAACCTGCGCCTCGGTGGCTTCCTTGATCTGCGCCAGGGCATTGCCGGTTGCAGGGTCAAGTACGGTCCAGGCGGGGCCTTCACCGTTCACCAGCTTGCCGTTGATCAGCATGTGCGTATTCATCGCATATTCCTCCAGTTCATTTGCCGCTGCCGGCAACGCTTTCGCCGCCGCGGGTCAGGTAATAGGCGCCAAGGATCGGCAACATGGTCACCAGCATCACCAGCATGGCCACCACGTTGGTCACCGGCACGTCGCGCGGGCGGCTGAGCTGGTTGAGCAGCCAGATTGGCAGGGTACGCTCATGGCCGGCGGTAAACGTGGTGACGATGATTTCGTCGAACGACAGGGCAAAGGCCAGCATCCCGCCTGCCAGCAGGGCCGAGCCGAGGTTGGGCAGGATGATGTAGCGAAACGTCTGCCAGCCGTCGGCGCCCAGGTCCATCGATGCCTCGATCAGGCTCTGTGAGGTGCGCCGCAGGCGAGCGATCACGTTGTTATAGACGATCACCACGCAGAACGTGGCATGGCCGACCACGATGGTGAACACGCCAGGTTCGATGCCCAGGCGCTTGAAGGCCGACAGCAGGGCGATGCCGGTGATGATGCCGGGCAGGGCGATGGGCAGGATCAGCATCAGCGAGATGCTTTCTTTGCCAAAGAAGTTGCGCCGGTACAGCGCCGCCGACGCCAGCGTGCCGAGCACCAGGGCGATCAGTGTGGCCAGGCAGGCCACTTGCAACGATAGTTTGATGGCATCGAGTACGTCGGGGCGGGCGAAGGCCACGCTGAACCACTTCAGGGTGAACCCTTTGGGCGGGAAGCTGAACGCCGCGTCTTCGGTATTGAAGGCGTACAGCAGGATGATCAGGATCGGGAAATGCAGGAACAGCAACCCGCCCCAGGCCGCCAGGCGCAGGCCCATCGACGCTTTTTCAGAGTGCATCGAAAGCCCCCAGGCGCTTGACGATGGACAAGTACACAGCGATCAGCACGATCGGTACCAAGGTGAAGGCGGCCGCCATCGGCATGTTGCCGATGGCCCCCTGCTGGGCGTAGACCATGCTGCCAATGAAGTACCCCGGCGGGCCGATCAGCTGAGGCACGATGAAATCGCCCAAGGTCAGGGAGAAGGTGAAGATCGAGCCCGCCGCGATACCCGGTACCGACAGCGGCAGAATCACCTGCATGAAGGTTTGCCCGGGCCTGGCGCCCAGGTCTGCCGAGGCCTGCAGCAGCGAGGGCGGCAGGCGCTCGAGCGCGGCCTGGATTGGCAGAATCATGAACGGCAGCCAGATGTACACGAACACCAGAAAGCGCCCAAGGTGCGATGTGGACAGTGTGCTGCCGCCAACCCCGGGCACGGCCAGCAGCGCTTGTAGCAGGGCATCCAGGTGCAGCACCTGCACGAACCACTGGGCCACGCCGCCTTTTGCCAGCAACAAGGTCCAGGCGTAGGTCTTGACGATGTAGCTGGCCCACATCGGCATCATCACCGCGATGTAGAAAAACGCCTTGGTCTTGCCGCTGGTGTAGCGCGCCATGTAGTAGGCAATCGGGAAGGCCAGCACCGCGCTGGCCAGCGATACTGCCACCGCCATGGCCAGGGTGCGCAGGATGATGTCGAAGTTGGACGGGTTGAACAGGGCGGCGAAGTTGCCCAGGGTGAGGTCCGGGGTTACCGCCATGGTGAAGTCGTCGAAGGTGTAGAAACCCTGCCACAGCAAATTAAGCAGCGAGCCCAGGTAGATCGCCCCGAACCAGGTCAGCGGTGGAATCAGCAATAGCGCCAGGTAAAGGTTGGGGCGCCGGTAGAGCAGGCTGGAGAAACTGCGCATCGGGCTCATCCCTGCACGGTCTCCTGCAGCGCGGTCATGGCCTCGCGAGGCCAGCGCACCTGCACCCGCTGGCCGGTTTGCCAAGGGGGCGATTGGTCCAGCCAACGGTCGTTGGCGTGGCTTACTGCCAGTAACTGGCCGTTGTCCAGCTTCACTTCAAAGCGCGTGGCGCTGCCCTGGTACTGGATGTCGTGCAGCAGGCCGCTTACCTGCACCTCTTGACCGTGGGTTGGCTCGCCGAGGCGCATGTGTTCGGGGCGGATGGAGAAGGGCTGGCGGCTGCCGCTGAGCTGCTCGGCGAGGTCGCCACGCACTACGTTGGAGGTGCCGACGAATTCGGCGACGAACGTGGTGGCGGGTTTCATGTAGAGGTTGCGCGGGGTGTCCACCTGTTCGATGCGGCCCCGGTTGAACACGGCTACCCGGTCGGACATCGACAGGGCTTCGGTCTGGTCGTGGGTGACGAAAATGAAGGTGATGCCGAGTTGGCGCTGCAGTTTTTTCAGCTCGCCCTGCATCTGCTCGCGCAGTTTCAGGTCCAGCGCGCCAAGCGGTTCGTCCAGCAGCAGCACGCGGGGGCGATTGACCAGCGCCCGGGCCAGGGCAACGCGCTGGCGCTGGCCACCGGACAGCTGCGCCGGTTTGCGCTCGCCGTAGCCAGCCAGGGCGACCATGGCCAGTGCCTCTTCGGCGCGGGCATGGCGTTCGGCCTTGGCCACGCCTTTAACCTTCAGGCCGTAGGCGATGTTGTCGCGCACGTTCATGTGCGGGAACAGGGCGTAGTCCTGGAATACGGTGTTGACGTCGCGCTGGTAGGGCGGCACGCCAGCGGCTTCGATGCCATGGATGCGGATCGAGCCACTGCTGGGTTGCTCGAAACCGGCAATCAGGCGCAGGCAGGTGGTTTTGCCCGAGCCGGAGGGGCCGAGCATGGAGAAGAACTCGCCGTCATTGATGTCGATGCTGACGTGGTCGACGGCTTTGACTTCGCCGAAGGTGCGGGAAACCTGGGTGAACTGGACGGCTAGGGGCATGGAGGCCTCTCAGTTAGGGACGTGTTGCCAGTGCGGGCCTATCGCGGCGGTCCGACGTCTCGGTAAATCCGCTCCTACAGGCGTAACCCTTGTAGGAGCGGATTTATCCGCGATAGGGCCCGCACAGGCTCAACAAAACTCAGCGCCCGCCCATGATGGCAATGTAATCCTGCGTCCACCGGCTATACGGCACGAACTTGCCCCCCTGCGCCTGCGGCGTCTTCCAGAAGGCAATCTTGTCAAAGTTGTCGAAACCATTGGTCTTGCACCCTTCGGCGCCCAGCAGCTCACTGCCGGTACAGGCCGCCGGCACCGCCGGCAACGAACCGAACCAGGCCGCCACATCACCCTGCACCTTGGGCTGCAACGACCAGTCCATCCACTTGTAGGCGCAGTTGGGGTGCTTGGCCTCGCTGTGCAGCATGGTGGTGTCGGCCCAGCCAGTAGCGCCTTCTTTCGGAATGGTCGAGGCCACCGGCTGGTTGTCGGCCTTCAGGCTGTTGACCATGTAGCCCCATGAGCTGGACGCCACCACGCCTTCGTTCTTCACGTCGCTCATCTGTACCGTGGCGTCATGCCAGTAACGGTGAACCAGCGGTTGCTGCTGGCGCAGAAGGTCGAGCACCGCCTTGTACTGGGCTTCGGTCAGTTCGTAGGGGTCTTGAATGCCCAGTTCCGGCTTGGCCGATTTCAGGTACAGCGCCGCATCTGCGATGTAGATCGGCCCGTCGTAGGCCTGCACTCGGCCCTTGTTCGGCTTGCCGTCGGGCAGGTTTTGCGGCTCGAATACCACGGCCCAGCTGGTGGGCGCTTGCTTGAAGGCATTGGTGTTGTACAGCAATACGTTCGGGCCCCACTGGTATGGCGTGCCGTACACCTGCTTGTCGACCACATACCAGCCGCCGTTTTGCAGGCGTGGGTCGATGTTTTTCCAGTTGGGGATCAGGGCGGTGTTGATGGGCTGCACTTTTTTGCCGACGATCAGCCGCAATGATGCATCACCGGAGGCCGTGACCAGGTCGTACCCGCCCTTGTTCATGAGGCTGACCATTTCATCGGATGTGGCGGCGGTTTTCACGTTGACCTTGCAGCCGGTTTCCTTCTCGAACCCGGTAACCCAGTCGTAGGCCTTGTCGCTCTCGCCGCGCTCGATGTAGCCCGGCCAGGCGACGATATCCAGGCTGCCTTCCCCAGCCCCCACGGCCTTGGGCAAGTCGGCGGCCTGCAGGCTGGCGCTGGCCAGCAAGGCGCCTACCACGGCACCGAGTGATGCAGTCTTGAGCACTGGCATGGTGTTCCCTCTTGGTGGAGATCTTGGTCTTGGCGAAATCGAGTCTAGTTGGCTTTTTGCCAGCCAATGCAACATCCCGAAGCAAATCCGTGGGTGGCCTGCGATCCGTCAGGCTTTACTCTGGCCGTTAACTTTCCATGCATGGAGACGTGCACATGAACACCCGCGGCCTGCTCGACCAACTGCTTAAATCCGGCCAGCAAATGCTCAACAAACAGTCAGGCGCCAGCAAACCCGCTTCGGGCTCGGGCGGCCTGGGCGGCCTGTTGTCCGGGGCCGGTGGCGGGGCGCTGGCGGCAGGTGCCATGGGCTTGCTGATGGGCAACAAAAGCGCCCGCAAGTACGGCGGCAAGGTGCTTACCTATGGCGGTTTGGCCGCCTTGGGCGTGTTGGCCTACAAAGCCTATGGCAACTGGCAGGCCAACCAGGGCAAGGGGCAGGGCACCGAACCGCAAACCCTCGACCGCCTGCCACCCGCACAGGCCGAACAGCACAGCCAGGCGGTATTGCGTGCACTGGTGGCCGCGGCCAAGTCCGATGGCCATATCGATGACCGCGAACGCGCCCTGATCGAAGGCGAGTTCACCCGCCTGGACAGTGATCGCGAGCTGCAGCACTGGCTGCATGCCGAGCTCAACAAACCCCTCGACCCGGCCGAAGTCGCCCGCGCCGCGCAAACCCCGGAAATGGCCGCTGAAATGTACCTGGCCAGCGTGATGATGGTTGATCAGGAAAACTTCATGGAGCGCGCCTACCTCGACGAACTCGCCCGCCAGCTGCGCCTGGACCCGGCGCTGCGCCAAGAGCTGGAGAACCAGGTGCGGCAAGCCGCTGCGCAGTAAGCTGGCATATGGCCTGATCGATCTCAATTCAGCCGCAAATCCACACGAAGCCTGGGCTATACTTCGGCGATTTTTCCCGCTCGTTGTGAATTCCTGAGGGCTGAATGTGAAGAACTGGACCTTGCGCCAACGGATCCTGGCAAGTTTCGCCGTGATCATCGCCATCATGCTGCTGATGATCGTCGCCGCCTACTCGCGGCTGCTGGCGATCGAGAGCGCCGAAGAGGCGGTGGGTACAGACAGCATCCCCGGGGTTTACTACAGCTCGATGATCCGCAGTGCCTGGGTTGACAGCTATGTCACCAGCCAGCAGTTGGTGGGGCTGTCCAAGCACCGCGAGATCACGGCGGCCGACATGGAACTGTTCAAAAGCTTCGATGACCGCCTCAAGCAGCACATGGCCAGTTACCAGGGCACCATTCAGGCCAAGGACGACCAGGAAAGCTTCGACGTCTTCATCAAGCTTGAAGAAAAGTACCTGGAGATTGTCGGCCAGGTGCTGGACGCCTATCGCGCGCACAATTACGCGGAAGCCGAGCGACTGATCATCGATGTGCTCACCCCGGCCTGGGTAGAAGGCCGCAAGCACTTGAACACGGTGATCGAACGCAACCGCGAAGCTGCCGACGCGGCTACGCATGAAATCGTCAACGCCGTTAACACTGCCAAAGGCAGCATGATGGTGTCGCTGCTGCTGGCAATCGTCGCCGCCGGCATCTGCGGGTTGCTGCTGATGCGTGCCATCACCGCCCCCGTTCAGCGCGTGGTGCACGCCCTCGACAAGTTGCGCTCGGGCGACCTGAGCATGCGCCTGAGCCTGGACCGCAAGGATGAGTTCGGCGCCATCGAAAGCGGCTTCAATGAAATGGCCGAGGCGCTGGCCAACCTGGTTGCCCAGGCCCAGCGCTCGTCGGTGCAGGTAACCACTTCGGTGACCGAAATTGCCGCCACGTCCAAGCAGCAGCAGGCCACAGCCACTGAAACGGCCGCCACCACCACCGAGATCGGCGCCACCTCACGGGAAATCGCCGCTACTTCGCGTGACCTGGTGCGTACCATGACCGAAGTCACCAGTGCCGCCGATCAGGCCTCCAGCCTGGCAGGCTCTGGCCAGCAAGGCCTGGCGCGCATGGAAGACACCATGCACCAGGTAATGGGCGCGGCCGACCTGGTCAACGCCAAGCTGTCGATCCTCAACGAAAAGGCCAGCAACATCACCCAGATGGTGGTCACCATCGTCAAGGTGGCCGACCAGACCAACCTGTTGTCGCTTAACGCCGCCATCGAAGCGGAGAAAGCCGGTGAGTATGGCCGTGGTTTCGCCGTGGTTGCCACCGAAGTGCGGCGCCTGGCCGACCAGACTGCCGTGGCAACCTACGACATTGAGCAGATGGTGCGCGAGATCCAGTCGGCGGTGTCGGCCGGGGTCATGGGCATGGACAAGTTCTCCGAAGAAGTGCGCCGTGGCATGTTTGAAGTGCAGCAGGTGGGTGAGCAACTGAGCCAGATCATCCACCAGGTGCAGGCACTGGCGCCACGGGTGCTGATGGTCAACGAAGGCATGCAGGCACAGGCCACGGGCGCCGAGCAGATCAACCAGGCGCTGGCGCAGCTCAGCGACGCCAGCACCCAGACGGTCGAGTCGCTGCGCCAGGCCAGCTTCGCCATCGATGAGTTGAGCCAGGTGGCCGCTGGCCTGCGCGGCGGTGTGTCGCGCTTCAAAGTCTGACCGCCATGACCGACCTGCATCCTCTCACGGCCGGGGCGGCCAGCGCCAAGGGCGTGTTGTACCTGCAGTTTCGCCTCGGCGAGCAGCGTTTCGCGCTGGACGTGCGCGAGGTGATCGAGGTGCTGCCGCGCCGGCCACTCAAGCCGATCGCTCAGGCACCTGCCTGGGTTGCCGGCATTCTTGCCCACCGCGGGGTGCTGGTGCCGGTCGTCGACCTGTCTGCACTCGGCTTTGGCCAGCCGGCAGCCGACCGCACCAGCACGCGCCTGGTGCTGGTGCGCTACCGTGCCAGGCATCAGCTTGGCCTGGTGCTGGAGCAGGCCACCGACACCCTGCGCTGCCCGCCCGGGGAGTTCCAGCCGTATGGCCTGGACAATGCCGAGGCGCGATACCTGGGCCCGGTTCGCCGGGATGCCCAGGGCTTGCTGCAGCGTATCGAGGTGGATGACCTGCTGACCGATGCCGTGCGTGAACTGCTGTTCCCTCCAGTGGCCGTGCAGGAGGCCCCATGAACGAGCGTTTCTTCCGCTTCTTGCAGCAGCGTATTGGCCTGGACGTGGAGTCGGTCGGTGTGCCAATGGTCGAGCGGGCGCTGCGTCAGCGCTGTGTGGCGTTGAATGCGGCCGATCTGGATGATTACTGGCTGCGGCTGCAACAGTCGACCGAGGAGCAGCAGGCACTGATCGAGGCAGTCATCGTTCCGGAAACCTGGTTCTTCCGCTATCCCGAATCGTTCACCGCGCTGGTGGGCCTGGCCCACAAGCGTTTGGCCGAACTCGCTGGCGAACGGCCCCTGCGCCTGTTGAGCCTGCCGTGTTCGACCGGGGAGGAGCCGTACTCGCTGGCCATGGCCTTGCTCGACGCGGGGATGAACCCAGCGGCGTTTCACATCGACGGTATCGATATCAGCGGCCATTCGGTGGCCAAAGCGACGCAAGCTGTGTACGGGCGCAACTCGTTCCGCGGGCGCGAGCTTGGGTTTCGCGAGCGGCATTTTCATGCAGAGGGCGACAACCATCAACTGGATGAGCGGGTGCGCCAGCAGGTGACGCTGGAGGTGGGCAACGTGCTCGACCCGACGCTTGCCAGCCGCAGCGGCCGGTACGACTTCGTGTTCTGCCGCAACCTGCTGATCTACTTCGATGTGCCCACCCAGCAACGGGTATTTGAAGTGCTCAAGCGCCTTGCCCATGAGCAGGGCGTACTGTTTATTGGCCCCGCCGAAGGCAGCCTGCTGGCGCGGTTGGGCATGCGGCCTCTGGGCATCGCCCAGTCGTTTGCCTATGTACGCCAGCCGCTCGGCCCGCCGCCTGTATCGGCGGTGCTGGCGCACCGCATGTCCACTTCCATCGCGCCGATCCGGCCTTCGCCGGTAACGCCTGTGCGGCCTCACCGTAATCCGACGGTTGCCACAACAGCACCCGTGCAGCGCGACAGCGAGGCCGAATTGCTTGCCAGCATCGCACGGCTGGCCAATGCAGGCGACAGTGCCCAGGCGCGCGCCAGCTGCCAACGCTATTTGCAGCAATTTGCGCCCAAGGCTCAGGTGTACTACTGGCTGGGCTTGCTCAGCGATACCGAAGGCGATGCCACCCAGGCGCTGACCCATTACCGCAAGGCGCTGTACCTTGAGCCGCAGCATGCCGAGGCGTTGCTGCACCTGGCCACGTTGCTGGCGGCACAGGGTGATGAAGCCGGCGCCAGGCGCTTGCAGGAACGTGCGGCGCGCGCTGGACGGGAGTCTGAACGATGAATGTCGAACACGCAGTCGAACTGCTGGCGCAGGACGAGCGCATCGACGATTGCTGGAACCGCATCGGCGTGCGCGGTAACAAACAATGCCCGCTGCTGGAACGGCATATCCACTGCCGCAATTGTGACGTGTACGCCGCGGCCGCCACTCGCCTGCTGGACCGCTATGCCCTGGTGCAGGATGAGCAGGTCGATGATGCACCGGTGCAGACGTGTGCCGGGCGCTCGCTGTTGCTGTTCCGCCTGGGCGAGGAATGGTTGGCGCTGGCCACCGCCTGCCTGGCTGAAATTGCCCAGGTGTTGCCGGTGCACTCGCTGCCGCACCAGCGCTCACGCGTGTTGCAAGGCGTTGCCAATGTGCGTGGGGCCTTGGTGCCATGCCTGTCGCTGAGTGACCTGCTGGCCGTGGAGCACGGCGGTGGGGTGGCTGGCACGGGCCGGGCCATGCCGCGCATGCTGATCCTGAGCGCAGCGGGCGGCCCCGTGGTGATGGCGGTGGACGAAATCGACGGTATCCATCGGCTCGATCCGGTGGTGATGGATGGCGCCCATGAGGCAGCCCCCTTCACCGCCGCGGTATTGCAGTGGCGCGGGCGCAGTGTCCGCGTGCTGGACGAACAACAATTACTGTCTGCCGTGCAGCGGAGCCTGTCATGACCCCTGAGCAAATGCGCGACGCATCGTTGCTCGAACTGTTCAGCCTCGAAGCCGAGGCCCAGACCCAGGTGCTTAACGCCGGCCTCATCGCGCTGGAGCGCAACCCGACCCAAGCCGACCAGCTGGAAGCCTGCATGCGTGCGGCCCACTCACTCAAAGGCGCCGCACGGATTGTCGGTATCGATGCCGGTGTGAGTGTTGCCCATGTGATGGAGGACTGCCTGGTCGCGGCCCAGGAAGGCCGCCTGTTGCTGCGCGCCGAACACATCGACGCGCTGTTGCGCGGTACCGACCTGCTGATGCACGTTGCCACCCCCGGTGATCCGGCTGGCGAGGCGGCTGTTCCCGCCTTCCTGGCCCAGATGGCAGGCCTGCTGGACCCCACCGGCGCGCTTGCCATTGCCGTGCCCGCACCTGTGCTGGCGCCTGCGCCCCTTGTGGCCGAACCTGAAGCCATCCTGCCAGAACCCGAGGCTGAGCCTGCGCCACGCAAGGCTGCCAAGCGGGGGGCAGAAGGCGGCGAGCGGGTGTTGCGGGTAACCGCTGACCGCCTCAACAGCCTGCTCGACCTTTCCAGCAAATCCTTGGTCGAAACTCAGCGCCTGAAGCCTTACCTGGCCACCTTGCAGCGCCTCAAGCGCATGCACGGCCAAGGCATGCGGGCACTCGACGGCCTTAAAGGCCAGTTGGAAAGCACCGGCCAGAGTGCCGAGGTGCTTGAGGCCCTGGCCCAGACCCAGCGCCTGCTGGTGGAAACCCAGCAAATCCTGCAGCAGCAGGCCGCCGACCTTGACGAGTTCGGCTGGCAGGCCAGCCAACGCGCGCAATTGCTGTATGACACGGCTCTGGCGTGTCGTATGCGCCCGTTTGCCGACGTGCTCACCGGCCAGAGCCGAATGGTGCGTGACCTGGGCCGTTCATTGGGAAAGCAAGTGCGCCTGCTGATCGACGGCGAAAAGACCCAGGTCGATCGTGATGTGCTGGAAAAGCTCGAAGCGCCGCTGACCCATTTGCTGCGCAATGCGGTCGACCACGGTATCGAAATGCCCGAACAGCGCTTGCTGGCGGGCAAGGCGGAAGAGGGCACCATTCGCCTGCGGGCCTCGCATCAGGCCGGCATGCTGGTGCTGGAACTGACGGACGACGGCGGTGGCATCAACCTGGAGCGGTTGCGCCGGGGCATCGTCGAACGCGGCCTTTCGCCGCTTGAAACCGTGGAGCAGATGAGCGAGGCCGAGCTGCTGACGTTCCTGTTCCTGCCTGGCTTCAGCATGCGTGACAAGGTCACGGAGGTGTCTGGGCGGGGTGTCGGGCTGGACGCGGTTCAGCACATGGTGCGCGAACTGCGCGGCGCCATCGAGCTGACTCAGGTGGCCGGCCAAGGCTGCCGCTTCCACCTGGAAGTGCCGCTGACCCTGTCGGTGGTGCGCAGCCTGGTGGTGGAGGTGGGCGGCGAAGCCTACGCCTTCCCGCTGGCTCATATCGAACGCACGCTGGAGGTGGCCAGCGATGAAATCGTGCAGATTGAAGGGCGCCAGCACTTCTGGCACGAAGGCCGACACATCGGCCTGGTGGCCGCCAGCCAGTTGCTCAACCGGCCTGCTGCGCAACATGATGAAAGCAGCCTGCGGGTGGTGGTGATTCGCGAGCGCGAGCAGCTGTATGGCGTGGCCGTGGAACGCCTGATCGGCGAGCGGGTGCTGGTGGTGATGCCGCTGGACCCTCGCTTGGGCAAGGTGCAGGACATTTCGTCCGGGGCCTTGCTGGACGACGGTTCAGTGGTGTTGATCGTGGATGTCGAAGACCTGCTGCGCTCGGTGGAGAAACTACTCAGCACCGGCCGCCTGGAGCGCATCGAGCGGGGCGGGCAGCATGGCCGGGGCCTCAGCCGCAAGCGCGTGCTCGTGGTCGACGATTCGCTCACCGTGCGCGAACTGCAGCGCAAATTGCTGGGCAACCGCGGTTATGACGTGGCCGTGGCGGTCGATGGCATGGACGGCTGGAACGCCCTGCGCAGTGAAGACTTTGACCTGCTCATCACCGACATCGACATGCCGCGCATGGACGGTATCGAACTGGTAACCCTGGTGCGCCGCGACCAGCGCCTGCAATCGCTGCCGGTGATGGTGGTGTCGTACAAGGACCGTGAAGAAGATCGCCGACGTGGCCTGGATGCCGGCGCCGACTACTATTTGGCAAAAGCCAGCTTCCACGATGATGCGTTGCTGGATGCCGTGGTAGAACTGATCGGAGGTGCTCAGGGATGAAGATCGCCATCGTCAACGACATGCCCATGGCCGTTGAGGCGCTGCGCCGGGCGCTGGCCTTCGAGCCTGCGCACCAGGTGATCTGGGTGGCAGGCAATGGGGCAGAAGCGGTGCATAAATGCGCCGAGGATACCCCCGATCTGATCCTCATGGACCTGATCATGCCGGTCATGGATGGCGTTGAGGCCACGCGGCGGATCATGGCCGATACGCCGTGTGCCATCGTCATTGTTACCGTCGACCGCAAGCAGAACGTGCACCGGGTGTTCGAGGCCATGGGCCATGGCGCCCTGGATGTGGTCGACACCCCCGCGCTTGGGGCCGGTGATGCGCGCGAGGCGGCTGCGCCGTTGCTGCGCAAGATCCTCAACATCGGCTGGCTGATCGGCCAGCAGCGGCCCAGTGCCACCAAAGCGGTGTCCGCGCCATTGCGTGAAGCCTCGCAGCGCCGTGGCCTGGTGGCAATCGGCTCCTCCGCCGGTGGGCCGGCAGCCCTTGAAGTGCTGCTCAAAGGCTTGCCGAAAACCTTCCCGGCCTCCATTGTGCTGGTTCAGCATGTGGACCAGGTGTTCGCCGCGGGCATGGCCGAATGGCTAGCCTCGGCCAGCGGTTTGCCGGTGCGCCTGGCCCGCGAAGGCGAGCCACCGCAGCCGGGGCAAGTGTTGCTGGCAGGGACCAACCACCATATCCGCCTGCAACAAAACGGCGAATTGGCCTACACTCCCGACCCTGTCAATGAGATCTACCGGCCTTCGATCGATGTATTTTTCGAAAGCGTGGCGCGCTTCTGGCGCGGTGACGCAGTGGGGGTGCTGCTTACCGGCATGGGCCGAGATGGCGCCCAAGGGCTGAAACTGATGCGCCAGCAGGGCTTTTTGACCATTGCCCAGGACCAGGCCAGCAGCGCGGTATACGGGATGCCAAAGGCCGCCGCGGCCATTGACGCAGCCGTGGAAATCCGCCCGTTGGACCGCATTGCCGGGCGCTTGATGGAACTCTTTGCCAAATGACGACATGTAATGAGTCACACCGCTTGGGCGGCAGTGAACAGGTGAATACGGATGACTGATCTACCGATCGAAGGTTTTGCGACCACCGACGAAAATTCCGCGATGGTCCTTCTGGTCGATGATCAGGCGATGATCGGCGAAGCGGTGCGCCGTGGCTTGGCCCACGAAGAGAACATCGACTTCCACTTCTGTGCCGACCCGCACCAGGCCGTGGCCCAGGCCATGCGCATCAAGCCCACGGTCATCCTGCAGGACCTGATCATGCCGGGCCTCGACGGCCTGACACTGGTGCGCGAATACCGTAACAACCCGGCAACTCAAGACATCCCGATCATCGTCCTGTCGACCAAGGAAGACCCGCTGGTCAAGAGTGCCGCGTTTGCTGCCGGGGCCAACGATTACCTGGTCAAGCTGCCGGACACCATCGAACTGGTGGCGCGCATTCGCTATCATTCGCGTTCCTACCTTACCCTGCTGCAGCGCGATGAAGCCTACCGCGCCCTGCGCGTGAGCCAGCAACAGTTGCTGGACACCAACCTGATGCTGCAGCGGCTGATGAACTCCGATGGCCTGACCGGGCTGTCCAACCGCCGCCACTTCGACGAGTACCTCGAACTGGAGTGGCGCCGGGCCATGCGCGAACAGCAGCAGTTGTCGTTGCTGATGATCGATGTGGACTACTTCAAGGCCTACAACGACAGCTTTGGGCACCTGGCCGGAGATGAGGCGTTGCGGCAGGTGGCCGAGGCCATTCGCGGCTCCTGCTCGCGGCCATCCGACTTGCCTGCGCGCTATGGTGGCGAAGAATTCGCGCTGGTGCTGCCCAATACGTCCCCAGGTGGCGCGCGGCTGGTGGCGGAAAAGCTGCGCCAGACGGTGCATGGCCTGAACATTCCGCATACCGCGCCGCAGGCGGACTCTCGGTTGACGGTGAGTATTGGCCTGGCGACCCAGACGCCAGCGATTGGCAGCCATTGCCGGCAGCTGATTTCGGCCGCGGACAAGGGCCTCTACCAGGCCAAGAACAGCGGGCGGAACCAGGTCGGCATCGCCTGACCCATGCGCATGGCAGTGCCTGCCGCCCGGCGGGTCTGCCGCCGTGCTCCAGACTCGGTTATACTCCCCGGCTTTTCACCGAATTCTTGCGAGTAGGCCGCCCATGGAAATCCAACCGATCCTCAACACCATCAAGGACCTCACCGAACGTTCCCAGTCCATTCGGGGGTATCTTTGACTACGATCAAAAGCATGACCGCCTGATCGAAGTCAACCGCGAGCTGGAAGACCCCAACGTCTGGAACAAGCCCGAGTACGCCCAGGCCCTGGGCCGTGAGCGCGCCATGCTGGCGCAGGTTGTCGACACCCTGGACAAACTGTCCGGTGGCCTGAACGACAGCAAAGACCTGCTCGACATGGCCGTCGAAGAGGGTGATGAAGGCGCTGTAAGCGACGTCGTGACCGAACTGGAGAGCCTGGAAGAATCCCTGGCCCAGCTTGAGTTCCGTCGCATGTTCAGCGGCGAGATGGACATGAACAACGCCTACCTGGACATCCAGGCCGGCTCCGGCGGTACCGAAGCGCAGGACTGGGCCAACATCCTGCTGCGCATGTACCTGCGCTGGGCCGACAAGCGTGGGTTCGATGCCACCATCATCGAACTGTCCGAAGGTGAAGTTGCCGGTATCAAGGGCGCCACCGTGCACATCAAGGGCGAGTACGCCTTTGGCTGGCTGCGCACCGAAATCGGCGTGCACCGCCTGGTGCGCAAAAGCCCGTTCGACTCCGGCGCCCGTCGCCACACCTCGTTCTCGGCCGTATTCGTATCGCCGGAGATCGACGACAAGGTCGAAATCGACATCAACCCGTCCGACCTGCGCATCGACACCTACCGCTCCTCGGGTGCCGGTGGTCAGCACGTCAACACCACCGACTCGGCGGTACGTATCACCCACGTGCCGACCAACACCGTGGTGGCGTGCCAGAACGAACGCTCCCAGCACGCCAACAAAGACACCGCCATGAAGATGCTGCGGGCCAAGTTGTACGAGCTGGAAATGCAAAAACGCAACGCCGCTTCGCAGGCGCTGGAAGACAGCAAGTCCGACATCGGCTGGGGCCACCAGATCCGCTCGTACGTGCTGGACGACTCCCGCATCAAGGACCTGCGTACCGGCGTCGAGCGCAGCGACTGCCAGAAGGTGCTGGACGGCGACCTCGACCAGTACCTGGAAGCGAGCCTCAAGCAGGGGCTGTAAGCCGCACACCACCGCCGCGATACGAGGCAACCGGCCCGTATCGCGTGCCCTGCCCGACAGGGGCAACGAACACCTGATGGAAAGAATGACGACATGAGCGACCTCAACACCCAACCGCAAGACCTGCAACAGGAAGAAAACGCCCTGATCGCCCTGCGCAAGGAAAAACTTGCCGCCGAGCGCGCCAAAGGCAATGCCTTCCCCAACGACTTCCGCCGCGACAGCTACTGCAACGACCTGCAGAAGCAGTACGCGGACAAGACCAAGGAAGAGCTGGAAGCTGCAGCGATCCCGGTCAAGGTGGCGGGCCGCATCATGCTCAACCGTGGCTCGTTCATGGTGATCCAGGACATGACCGGTCGCATCCAGGTCTACGTCAACCGCAAGACCCTGCCGGAAGAAACCCTGGCCGCCGTCAAAACCTGGGACTTGGGCGACATCATTAGCGCCGAAGGCACCCTGGCCCGCTCCGGCAAGGGCGACCTGTACGTCGAAATGACCAACGTGCGCCTGCTGACCAAGTCGCTGCGCCCGCTGCCCGACAAGCACCACGGCCTGACCGACACCGAGCAGCGCTACCGCCAGCGCTACGTCGACCTGATGGTCAACGAAGAAACCCGCCACACCTTCCGTGTGCGTTCGCAGGTGATCTCGCACATCCGCAAATTCCTCATCGAGCGTGACTTCCTCGAAGTCGAAACCCCGATGCTGCAGACCATCCCGGGTGGCGCGGCGGCCAAGCCGTTCGAAACCCACCACAACGCCCTGGACATGGCCATGTTCCTGCGTATCGCGCCGGAGCTGTACCTCAAGCGCCTGGTAGTGGGTGGTTTCGAGAAGGTCTTCGAGATCAACCGCAACTTCCGTAACGAAGGTGTGTCGACCCGGCACAACCCTGAGTTCACCATGCTCGAGTTCTACCAGGCCTACGCCGACTACCGCGACAACATGGACCTCACCGAGGAACTGTTCCGCGAGCTGGCGCAACTGGTGCTGGGCAGCACCGACGTGCCGTACGGCGACAAGGTGTTCCACTTCGGCGAGCCGTTCGTACGCCTGTCGGTGTTCGACTCGATCCTCAAGTACAACCCAGAGTTGACCGCCGCCGACCTGCAGGACGTTGACCGCGCCCGCGACATCGCCAAGAAGGCCGGTGCCAAGGTGCTGGGCCATGAAGGCCTGGGTAAACTGCAGGTGATGATTTTCGAAGAGCTGGTCGAGCACAAGCTGGAGCAGCCGCACTTCATCACCGAGTACCCGTTCGAAGTGTCGCCGCTGGCGCGCCGCAACGACGACAACCCGGCTGTGACCGACCGCTTCGAGCTGTTCATTGGCGGCCGCGAAATCGCCAACGCCTACTCCGAGCTCAACGATGCCGAAGATCAGGCCGAGCGCTTCCTGGCCCAGGTGGCCGAGAAGGACGCCGGTGACGACGAAGCCATGCACTACGACGCCGATTTCGTCCGCGCCCTGGAGTACGGCATGCCGCCGACTGCCGGTGAAGGCATTGGTATCGACCGCCTGGTGATGCTGCTGACCAACTCGCCGTCGATCCGTGACGTGATCCTGTTCCCGCACATGCGCCCACAGGCCTGAGTGTGAACTGAACGAGCCGCCTTTAGGGGCGGCTTTTTCTTGTCTGAAGCTTTATGTTGTCTGTACTGGCCCTATCGCGGATGAATCCGCTCCTACACAGGCAGCGCAGCCCTGTAGGGGCGGATTTATCCGCGATTGGCCCGCACAGAATACCCACTTCCCCGAGGTAACCCCCGTGACCCCCGCAATGCCTCACCCAGGCGCCGCAGGCATCGCCACCGCCGTCGCCGAAAGCGTGCAATACCAAGGCCGCAAGACCGCCCGCCAAGGTAGCGAGCAACGCCGCCAGCAAATCCTCGATGCCGCCATGCGCATCGTCGTGCGCGATGGCGTGCGTGGCGTACGGCACCGCGCAGTGGCCGCCGAAGCCGAGGTACCGCTGTCTGCTACCACGTATTACTTCAAGGACATCGAAGACCTGCTCACCGACACCTTCGCCCAGTACGTCGAGCGCAGCGCTGCCTACATGGCCAAGCTGTGGGCCAACACCGAAGTGGTGTTGCGCCAGTTGCTCGCCCAAGGTGATGGCAGTGTGCAGTCTCGCGCACGGTTGGCCGATGAAGTGGCACGCATGACCGCTGACTACGTCTCGCGCCAGTTGCTCAACCGCCGTGACTACCTCATGGCAGAACAAGCCTTCCGTCAGGAGGCATTGCTGTGCCCGCGCCTGGCCGAGCTGGTGCGCGCCCACGAGCAGATTTTGCTGCACGGTGCGCGGCAGATGCTGCAGGTAGTCGGCTCGCGCCAGCCGGAACAGGACGCCCAGATGTTGACGGCGATTATCGAGCAGATGGAATATCAGGGCCTGCTCAAGGATGCCGATGCGCAAGCCGACGGGCAGATGCTCGCTATGCTTACCCGTTACCTGCATTTGGTGCTGGCATCGGCCTGAGCAGAGCCCGAACTTCAAGGAGAACCTGATGAAAGCCTGGCGTGTGGTGTTGTTGACGTTGTCATTCCTGCTGCTGGGCGGTTGTCTGGTGACCTTTCATGAGCCGCTGCCGAGTAACCAGGCGGCGCCCAAGGCCTTGCTGGGCAAGTGGAGCAGCAAGGATGCCTGGGGTGAGCCGCTGAAACTGGTGATCAGCCGCAGCGGTGCCGATGCCTATAAAGCCGTGGCCACGGCCAAGGGCAAAAAGCCTGAGGAGTACGTGTTCACGGTGTCGCGCCACGGTAACCGTTGGTACCTGTCGGCTGGCGTGCCCAAGCGCCTGGGTGGGCATTTCCTGATTGGCGGTTTCGATATCGTCGAGGGCAAGGAGCTGGTGCTTTACAACCTTGATGTAGAGCAGGTGCAGCAAGCCGTGGACAAGAAAGAACTCACCGGGCGTAGCACCGAAGTGCCGGAAGACAACGGCGAGGGCGTGTTGATCGACAGCCCGTCGGCGCGTGTGCTGGCGTACCTGGACGACCCGGCCAACTCGGACCTGTTCGTTGAGGTGGCGCGGTTCCAGCGATCCGGCAAATGACCACGAAGGTTGTGAAATCCCTGTAGGAGCGGCTTTAGCCGCGATGAGGCCGGCACAGGTATCCGGTTCAAGAAAGGAGTCCCCGGTGGACGAATACCAACAAACCATCCGCACCCTGTCCGACCGTATCGTCGCGGCCCAGACCCCGATCCGCGTACTGGATGCCGTGAAATGGGACGAAAACATCCGCCAGGGCTTCCTCAAGGCCAAGGGCAAAGAGCCGCCTGCCATCGATCGTGACTATTACCTGGGCCGACCATTGTCGTTCGACTCGAACGCGGTCAAGGCAGAGTTCCAGGCGATCGAGCGCGACATCATCCGCCAGCTTGGCCAGTTCAACCCGGTCGGGCAGATCATGAAGCGCATGTGCCGTGAATACCGCATGGTGGTGCGCATGCTCGAAGCCCGCGGTACCGAGGACTTCGGGCTGATTTCCCAGGAACTGTACGGCGCCGCGTCCGACGCCTTCCACGCCGGTGACCCGACCCTGGCTGACTTGGGCCTGATGCTGTCCGATTACCTGAACAACATTGACGGCCGTGGCGACCTGAAGGACGAGCCGAAGAACCTGACCGCCAAAGAGGCGGTTGAAATCCTCCAGCGCCGCCTGAACAAGGTGTTCGGCGAGGCTGAGGAAACCATCCGCGTGTTCGAGTCCGACGGCATCGTCGCCGATGCGGCAGCAGGCGCCGACTACATCAAGGTGCGTGCCGACGCCATGTTCAACAACCGCGACGTGCGCGCGCTGGAGGTGCATGAAGGGTTGGTGCACGTGGGTACCACGCTTAACGGCCTTAACCAGCCAATCTGCACGTTTTTGGCCAAGGGCCCACCCTCGTCGACGGTGACCCAGGAAGGCCTGGCGATCCTCATGGAGGTCATTGCCTTCGCCTCATACCCCAGCCGCCTGCGCAAACTCACCAACCGCACCCGCGCCATCCATATGGTCGAGGAGGGCGCCGATTTCATGCAGGTGTTCGCGTTCTTCCGCGAGCAAGGCTTCGAGATGGCGCAAAGCTACAGCAACGCCAGCCGGGTGTTCCGTGGCTCGGTGCCCAATGGCCTGCCGTTTACCAAGGACTTGTCCTACCTCAAGGGTTTCATCATGGTTTACAACTACATTCAGTTGGCCGTGAAGAAGGGCAAGCTCGAACAGATTCCGCTGCTGTTCTGTGGCAAGACCACCCTGGAAGACATGCGCACCCTGCGCCAATTGGTGGAAGAGGGGTTGGTGGAGCCGCCCAAATACCTGCCGGAGCAGTTCCGCGACCTTAACGCCCTTTCGGCCTGGATGTGCTTCTCCAACTTCCTCAACCACCTGAGCCTGGACCGCATTGAAGCCGATTACGCGAACATTCTCTGAGTGCTGCCGCCGCTTGGCCCTGGGGCTGATGCTGCTGGGGCTGGGCGGGTGCAGCAGCCTGCTGTTCTACCCGGAGCCTGGCCAGCCATTCACGCCGGAGCGGGCCAAGCTTGAGTACCGCGACCTCACCTTGGTCACCTCGGATGGCATAAGGCTGCACGGTTGGTGGCTGCCGGCCAAGGCTGGGGTGGCGGTCAAAGGCACAGTGCTGCACCTGCATGGCAATGGTGGCAACCTGCCTGGGCACTTGGGCGGCAGCTACTGGTTGCCGGAGCAGGGCTATCAGGTGCTGATGATTGACTATCGTGGCTATGGCCTGTCGCAGGGCAAACCTGGCCTGCCGGAAGTCTACGAGGACATCGCCGCCGCCATGGCGTGGCTCGACCAGGCCCCGGAAGTAAAGGGCAAACCGCTGGTGCTGCTGGGGCAGAGCCTGGGTGGCGCGATGGCCATTCATTACCTGGCAGCCCACCCCGATCAGCGTCAGCGCTTCAGTGCGCTGGTGTTCGATGGTGTGCCCGCCAGTTATCGCGCAGTGGGGCGTTACGCCCTGAGCACTTCGTGGCTGACCTGGCCGTTGCAAGTGCCTTTGTCGTGGCTGGTGCCGGACGGCGACAGTGCGATTCGTTCGATCGAGCAACTGAGCAGCCCGCCGAAGCTCTTCTTCCATAGCATCGACGACAACCTGGTACCGATGGACAACGGCATCCGCCTGTACCAGCACGCGCCGCCCCCACGGGTGTTGCAACTGACCCGGGGCGGCCACGTGCAGACCTTCGCCGACCCGACCTGGCGCCAGGTGATGCTGCGTTTTCTGGACGACCCCAGCCATTTCAACGGCCTGCGGCGGCTTGCCGAAGTGCCTAACTACCCAGACGAGAAGAACAAGCAATGAGTGAAGAACGCAACGCCATCCCGCTGATCCTGACCGGTGTCGGCAGCATCATCGTGACGGTGGGGGCCCTGTGGTATTACGGCTACCTGCATTTTGCCAAGCCGGAGGATGCGCTGCTGTTGCAGGACTACACCATGCTCAAGACCGTGCCCGGTGAAGACTACAAAGTCTCGCTGGACCCGGCGCCGCAGGTGGCACAATGCCTGGATGGGGTGTTGGTGCTGTTCGATACCCAGCAGAAGGGGTTGACGGGGGTTTTGGTGGATAACCGCAAGCGGGCGGTGCGTTGCATGGGGGAGGAAACGCCGCAGCAGGTGCAGTAATCCGAAATCTCTACTGCCTGTAAGGGCCCTTCGCGGCTTAAGCCGCTCCTACAGGGGATCACCTATCCCTTGTAGGAGCGGCTTCAGCCGCGAAGGGCCCTTACAGGTTAAGACTTATTGAACCTGGCTAACCGCGCGCGGAGCCACCGGTTGATTGTCGTTGGAGATAGTCACCTCCACCCGACGGTTCTGTGCCCGGCCCGAGTTGCTGCCGTTATCGGCCACCGGGTACTCCTTGCCATAGCCTTGGGCCACGATGCGAGCAGGGTCTACACCAGCACGCACCAGCGCCATGCGCACGGCGCCAGCGCGGCGCTCCGACAGGCTCTGGTTGTAATTAGCCGAACCGACGCTGTCGGTGTAACCCTCGACGATCACCTTGCGCTCAGGGTTTTCCTGAAGGAACTGCGCCAGTTTGGTCACGTTCGGGTAGGCGTTGCTCTTGAGTTCGGCCTTGTTGAAGTCGAACAGCACATCGCCGAAGGTCACCAGTGTGCCACGATCGGTTTGCTTGGCGTTCAGGCTGTCCTGCAGCTTGGCGATCTGCGCATCACGGGCGTCCAGTTTGGCCTGGGCACGTTGGGCGGAGGCGTTTTTCAACTCGGCCTCGGCCGTACGCAGGGCAATGGTCTGCTTGGCCACTTCCACACGCTGGTTGGTCAGGTAGGCCAGCTGGTCGACCTTCTTGCTGTCCTCACGCTCCATGTAGGCTTTGTCGGCCTTGTTCAGCCAGTCCTGGGCGTCCTTGGTTTCAAGCGCTGCAACCTTGCTCGCCTGAGGGTCGCTTTGCAGCGCCGAGAAGTTGGTGCGGGCCGATTCCAGGTTGGCGTTCGGGTCGTGGGAGCAGGCAGCAAGGCCAACGCTCAGGGCCAGCAGGGCGGGAATCATGACGTAGTTGCGCATAGTGTTCATCCTTTGATCGATTGCGAAAGCGTAGGGGGGCGGGCGAGCGCTTACTGCGCGCTACGCAGGCCTTCCTGACGCACGTCCTGAACACCCTCGCGGGCATCCTGCACGGCCTTCTGGGCCTTGGCTGCCTGGGCTTTGCGTTCGGCAACCCGTGCGTCCCACTCGGCCTGTTGCGCCAGCAGCTTGGCTTCGTCGTACTTTTTGTCGTGCATGGCGATTTCCGCCTGCTTGAACTTGTCCTGGGCCGCTTTCATTTCCACGGCGGCGAACTCGGTGCCGCCAGCGCTGACGGCGGAGTTCACGGCGGACTGAGTCACGGCGTATTGCTCGGTAGGTGGGTTGCCCGCACAGCCTGCCAGTATCAGGCTGCTGCCCAGGGCCAGTGCAGCCAGTTTGAGGCCGCGCACGGGGGTGGACGAAAGGCGGGTTTTGATAGTGGTCAGTTCCATTGGATCACTCCTGATGACGACAATGTCCGTAGCAGTCCAGCGCTGTACCGCAGTATTCATGCGGGTTTCAGCGTGGTGGCTATTGGCTGTGACTCAGGCGTTTTTTTGATAGTTCAGAAATTTTTTGCCGGGATGGGTGAAATCTGAATGGGATGAGCGCCGGTTTGCGGCGCTGCATCCGCAATGGAGGATTACTCCGCGCTGTCCTTGCCCGGTGTGCTCAGGTCATGCAAATGATGGCGGGAGAGGGCGAGAAAGCGCGGGGTAGGGCCGATGTCTTCGTACAGCGGGTCACCTTCTTCATCAGTGGCGACGACACGCTTGCCCTGCACGTAAGGGAAGCTGGCCTCAAGCTCTGTGAGCGCGGCCGCGACCAGTTCACCGAGCAGTTCTTCGGCCTTGCGTTTGGGGTACATCTCGATCAGCGCGGCCAGGCGCGCTTCGGACTCCAGGTCCAGGTGCAGCACATGGCTGGTCGGGCTCATGCGCCCGGCGGCGTTTTGTTCCCAGTGCTGCGTGAGTTCGCGGATTTTCATGTTCACCTCGGTCAACGCCTTTAAAGGCTGCATTGCATCGGAGTGCGTTGCCTTAACTTTAGTTTGCTTTGGCGTATCGCGGCTTGCCATGGCGCCCTGGCTGTAGGCACTCTTGGGGCAACGGCGTTTCAAGGACAAGTGTGCGGGCCAACCGCACCTGAGAGAGGGCCAATGACCGATATCGATGTGCGTTTGCGTGAAGATGTCCATCTGCTGGGTGAACTGCTCGGCGAGACCATTCGCCAGCAGCATGGCGATGCGTTCCTGCAGAAGATCGAGGACATCCGCCACAGTGCCAAGGCCGACCGTCGAGGGGCCGGGGAACAGTTGAGTTCGACCCTGGCGGACCTGGCTGAGGAAGACCTGCTGCCGGTAGCCAGGGCCTTCAACCAGTTTCTCAACCTGGCGAACATGGCCGAACAGTACCAGCTGATTCGCCGCCGTGACGCTGAGCAGCCTGAGCCCTTTGAGGCGCGGGTACTGCCCGAGTTGCTGGCCCGCCTGAAGCAGGCCGGGCACAAGGACGATGCCCTGGCCCGGCAATTGGCCAAGCTCGACATCCAGTTGGTGCTTACCGCCCACCCTACCGAGGTGGCCAGGCGCACGCTGATCCAGAAGTACGACGCCATCGCCGGCCAGTTGGCCGTGCAGGATCACCGCGACCTCACCCCGGACGAACGCCAGCAGGTGCGCGAGCGCCTGCGCCGGCTGATCGCCGAGGCATGGCACACCGAAGAGATCCGCCGCACCCGGCCTACCCCGGTGGACGAGGCCAAATGGGGCTTTGCGGTGATCGAGCACTCGTTGTGGCATGCGATCCCCAATCATCTGCGCAAAGTCGACAAGGCCCTGTACGACGCCACCGGCCTGCGCCTGCCGCTGGAGGCGGCGCCCATCCGCTTTGCTTCGTGGATGGGCGGCGACCGGGATGGCAACCCCAATGTCACCGCTGCCGTGACCCGTGAAGTGCTGCTGCTGGCACGTTGGATGGCGGCCGATCTGTTCCTGCGTGACGTCGACGCGCTGGCGGCCGAGCTGTCCATGCAACAGGCCAGTGATGCCCTGCGTGAGCGTGTGGGCGAGAGTGCCGAACCTTACCGGGCGGTGCTCAAGCAGTTGCGCGACCGGTTGCGGGCGACCCGTGCCTGGGCCCATGCGTCGTTGGCCAGCAGCCAGCCTGCCAGTGCCGAGGTGCTGGTGGACAATCGTGACCTGATTGCCCCGCTGGAGCTGTGCTACCAGTCACTCCACGAATGCGGCATGGGCGTGATCGCCGATGGCCCACTGCTCGACAGCCTGCGCCGTGCAGTGACGTTCGGCTTGTTCCTTGGCCGGCTGGATGTGCGCCAGGATGCCGCCCGGCACCGCGATGCATTGTCGGAGATCACCGATTACCTGGGCCTGGGCAGTTACGGGGACTGGAGTGAAGAGCAGCGTATCGAGTTTCTGCAGGCCGAGTTGAAAAACCGCCGACCTTTGCTGCCGGCGCATTTCAAACCCCAGGCCGAAACCGCTGAAGTGCTGGCCACTTGCCGGGAAATTGCAGCGGCACCGGGCGCATCGCTGGGGTCTTACGTGATTTCCATGGCGAGCGCGGCTTCCGATGTACTGGCTGTGCAGCTGCTGCTGAAGGAAGCTGGCCTTACTCGCCCGATGCGGGTGGTGCCGCTGTTCGAAACCCTCGCCGACCTGGACAACGCCGGCCCTGTGATGGAACGGCTGCTGGGGTTGCAGGGCTATCGTGCAGGGCTGCGTGGGCCACAGGAGGTCATGATCGGTTACTCCGATTCGGCCAAGGACGCCGGTACAACGGCAGCTGCCTGGGCCCAATACCGCGCGCAGGAAAGCCTGGTACGTATCTGCCGCGAGCATCAGGTCGAGTTGCTGCTGTTTCACGGCCGCGGCGGTACCGTGGGCCGTGGTGGCGGGCCGGCGCATGCGGCAATCCTGTCGCAGCCGCCGGGGTCGGTGGCGGGGCGCTTCCGTACCACCGAGCAGGGCGAGATGATTCGCTTCAAGTTCGGCCTTCCGGGCATTGCCGAGCAGAACCTCAACCTTTACCTGGCCGCTGTGCTGGAAGCCACCTTGTTGCCGCCGCCACCGCCAGAGCCCGCCTGGCGCGAGGTAATGGACCAATTGGCTGCCGATGGCCTCAAGGCATACCGCGGTGTGGTGCGTGAAAACCCGGATTTTGTTGAGTATTTCCGCCAGTCCACCCCCGAGCAGGAACTGGGACGCCTGCCGCTTGGTAGCCGCCCGGCCAAACGCCGTGCTGGAGGCATCGAAAGCCTGCGGGCCATTCCGTGGATCTTCGGCTGGACCCAGACCCGCCTCATGCTGCCGGCCTGGCTGGGCTGGGAAACCGCGTTGAACAATGCCCTGGCGCGGGGGCAGGGGGCACTGCTAGGGCAAATGCGTGAGCAATGGCCGTTCTTCCGCACCCGTATCGACATGCTGGAGATGGTGCTGGCCAAGGCCGATGCTGAAATCGCCAAGGCCTACGACGAACGTCTGGTGCAACCGGGGTTGCTTCCTTTAGGTGCGCACCTGCGCGACCTATTGTCGCAGTCATGCCAGGTGGTGCTGGGTCTGACCGGGCAGCCGGTGCTACTCGCCCACAGCCCCGAGACGCGGGAATTCATCAGCCTTCGCAACACGTATCTGGACCCGTTGCACCGCCTCCAGGCCGAGCTGCTGGCGCGTTCACGCAGCCGCGAAGCCGCTCTGGATAGCCCGTTGGAGCAGGCCCTGTTGGTGACGGTGGCTGGCATCGCCGCCGGTTTGCGCAACACCGGTTGATGAGTGGGGGCATTGCCGCTGCGCAGGGGCAGGGGATGGGTATGGCCAGGTGGGAAGAGGGGGTTGCGATGGGCGCAACCCGTCGCGGCTGACGATACAAATGGCACAATCCTGCAACTTTGGGACGCTTGTCTGGCTGACGGGCGCTGTGTATCTTGAGCAGCCTTCTGACCGATTTATGGTCATACCCGATTTTCCGGACTTGGCCCTGGTCGCCGAATCCATTGAATTTCATAAAAAAATTTGAGGAGCACGAGATGCGCGTAATTCTGCTGGGAGCTCCCGGGGCCGGTAAAGGTACTCAGGCAAAGTTCATCACCGAAAAGTTCGGTATCCCTCAGATCTCCACCGGTGACATGCTGCGTGCCGCCGTCAAGGCCGGTACCCCGCTGGGCCTGGAGCTGAAGAAAGTCATGGACGCTGGCCAGCTGGTGTCCGACGAGCTGATCATCAGCCTGGTCAAGGAGCGCATCGCCCAGCCGGACTGCGCCAATGGCTGCCTGTTCGACGGCTTCCCGCGCACCATCCCGCAGGCTGAAGCCATGGTCGCTGCCGGTGTCGACATTGATGCCGTGGTCGAAATCGCCGTGGACGACGAAGAAATCGTTGGCCGCATGGCGGGTCGCCGTGTGCACCTGGCCTCGGGCCGCACCTACCACATTCAGTACAACCCGCCGAAAGTGGAAGGCAAGGACGACGTTACCGGCGAAGAGCTGATCCAGCGCGACGACGACAAGGAAGAAACCGTTCGTCATCGCCTGTCGGTCTACCACACCCAGACCAAGCCGCTGGTGGACTTCTACCAGAAGCTGTCGGCCGCCCAGAACGGCAAGCCGAAGTACAGCCACATCGAAGGCGTGGGTTCGGTCGATGCCATCACTGCCAAGGTGCTGGCAGCCCTGAGCTGATCCATCATCTGACGCAGCGGCCGCTTTTTTGTGGGAGCGGCCTTGCGTCGCGATTGGGCTGCAAAGCAGCCCCCTCGATTTTTGCCGTGTCGCTGACATCCTGGGGCCGCTTCGCGGCCGTTTCCGACCGGTGCGGCGTTCCGACAAGGCCGCTCCCACAGGGGCCGCAGCTGCTCTATACTGCCGCTCTTTTCATTTGCACCTGGATACCCGTTCGATGACCACCCTGCTGGCCCTGGATACCGCCACCGAAGCCTGTTCCGTCGCGCTGCTGCACGATGGCAAGGTCACCAGCCATTATGAGGTCATCCCGCGCATGCATGCGCAAAAGCTGCTGCCGATGATCAAGCAGCTGCTGGCAGATGCCGGGGTGGCCCTGAGTGATCTGGACGCCATCGCCTTTGGCCGCGGGCCGGGAGCCTTTACCGGTGTGCGCATTGCCATCGGCGTGGTGCAAGGCCTGGCTTTCGCCCTGGAGCGCCCGGTGTTGCCGGTATCCAACCTGGCGGCTCTGGCTCAGGGCGCCCTGCGCGAACATGGTGTGCAACAGGTGGCGGCTGCCATCGATGCACGCATGGACGAAGTGTACTGGGGTTGCTACCAGGCCGTGGACGGCGAAATGCGCCTGGTTGGCCAGGAATCTGTATTGCCGCCGGAGCGTGTTGCGCTGCCTGAATCATGCAGTGGTGACTGGTTTGGCGCCGGTACAGGCTGGGGCTATGCGGACCGCCTGGCTGTGCAAGCCAGTGCCAGCAATGCCGCCGCACTGCCCAACGCCCTCGATATCCTGGAGCTGGCCCGCTTTGCCTGGGCACGTGGCGAGGCAATCGTCGCCGAGCAGGCGCAACCGGTTTACTTGCGCGATAATGTAGCTACGCCCAAGGCACGTTGAGTGCAGTTCGTCGGTTATCGCGGTTTTCGATAAACCTTTGGCGTGAAGTGTGGTCCAGTTATCACTCGAGCATTAGCGATGGAACTCTGATGCTGTTAGATTGCCATCATTGGTCCTGAGTGCTCACTCCATGCGTATCGACGGTTTCTCATCGCAGTCCTATCCGGTCAAGCGCACCCCGCGCAAGGCAGCGGTGCGTGATGAACCCGTCGATGATGCGGAGCTGGTCGAGGAAACCGAAGTCATTCAGGACGCTGTTTCACGCCGCCGCACCGGTGGCCTGCCCGCCCGCCAGCAGGACATGATCTTCCCCCGCGCCCGGGACCGGCGTACCGCCACGGCCCTGGCCAGTTACCTCAGCACGGCCGGTTTCACCGATTGGGACATGGAAGTACTGGGGCTCGACCTGTACATTTGATGGATGACACCATCACCCCTGCCTTATTTTCTCGGTTGCCCGTCCTGGAGCGAAAACGCCTGGCGCGAGTACCTGTACCCCGCCGACGCTCGCAGCACTGATTTTCTTGGCCTGTACAGCCAGGTGTTCAACGCGGTCGAGGGCAACACCACTTTCTATGCCCGCCCGGCACCCGGCACGGTTGCACGCTGGGCGCAGCTGATGCCTGAGCATTTTCGTTTCACTGCCAAATTCCCGGGTGACATCAGCCACGTCGGCGACCTGCGTGAGCAACTCGACTCTGCCTTCGACTTCACCCGCCTGATGGCGCCCCTTGGGCAGCGGGTGGCCCCTTACTGGTTGCAGTTACCTGCACAGTTTGGCCCTGCGCGCCTGGGGGAACTCTGCCAGTTTCTCGATGAGATCGGTGTGCCGGTGGCGGTGGAGGTGCGTAACCAGGCCTTCTTCGCCAAAGGCGAGGAAGAGCGCATGCTCAATCGCTTGTTGCGCGAGCGTGGCGTCGAGCGCATTTGCCTGGACCCACGTGCACTGTTCAGCTGTTCATCACGTGACACCGCCGTGCTGGATGCCCAGGCCAAAAAGCCCAAAGTGCCGCCGCGCCCGGCTGCCTTCAGCCAGCATCCGCAGGTGCGCTTCATCGGCCACCCCGAGCTTGAAGCCAACGAAACCTTTCTTACGCCTTGGGTGGAAAAGGTCGCGCTGTGGATCGAAGAAGGCCGCAGCCCCTATATCTTCCTGCACACCTCGGACAACCGCCTGGCGGCCGCACTGGCCCAGCGCTTTCATCAGCGGCTGATGGCACGATTGCCCGGCTTGGCCGCGTTGCCGGAATTGCCACGCACACCAGAGGTCGAACAATTGGGGCTACTCTGAGCCTTCCCTGACTGCCTGAGGTTGTGACCATGGATGTACAGACCCTGCGAGCCGAAGCCTTTAAAGCACTACACGAGCGTGACGGCGCATTCGTCATCCCCAACCCCTGGGATGCGGGCTCCGCCAAGCTACTGGCCAGCCTGGGTTTCGAAGCCTTGGCCACCACCAGTGCGGGCCTTGCCTTCAGCCTCGGGCGGCCGGATGCCGAGGCGGCGTTGAGCCTGGACGAAACGCTGGATAACGCCGGCCACATTGTCGACGCCACGCCGTTGCCCGTTGCCGCCGACCTGGAAAACGGGTTTGGTGACCTGCCCCAAGACTGCGCGCAGACTATTCTGCGTGCTGCCGAAACCGGCCTGGTTGGTGGCTCGATCGAAGATGCCAGCGGGCGCGGTGATACGCCGATCTATGACTTCGCCCTGGCTGTTGAGCGGGTACGTGCTGCCGCGCAGGCCGCGCGCAGTCTGCCATTCCCTTTCACCCTGTGTGCCCGGGCGGAAAACCTGCTGCACGGGCGCATGTACCTGGATGACACCATCAAGCGCCTGCAGGCGTATGCCGAAGCGGGTGCTGATGTGCTGTATGCGCCGGGGCTGCGCAGCGTGGACGAAATCCGTGCCGTGGTGCAGGCCGTTGCACCCAAACCGGTGAACGTGCTGATGGGGCTGGCTGGCGTGCCTTTGGGCGTCAACCAGTTGCAGGACCTGGGCGTGCGGCGTATCAGCGTCGGTTCGTCGATGGCCCGTGCGGCGTTGGGCGCCTTCCAGCGTGCCGCCCTGGAAATTCGTGACCAAGGTACTTTCACGTATGGCGAACAGGCGCTGCCGTTTGCCCAGCTCAACGATCTGTTCCGCCGCTGAAGCCCATGCGTGCACTGGCGCTGCTGTGTGGCCTGCTGCTCGCCGTGGCAGGTCTGGCCTGGTACCTGGGCTGGCGGCCGCCAGATGCCTGGAACCCTTGGGCTGCGCTGGACGTTCGCCAGCCGCCCAACCTGCTGACCCCATACAAGCTGTCGCGCTTGCGAAATGACCCGGGCCTGTGCCGTCAGGCACTGGAAACCAGCGGCCTGCGTTACCGGGCACAGGCCGACAGCCCCCCATCGGCCAATTGCCCGCTGCAGAATGTGTGGCGTATCGAGCAAGGCCAGGCCCGCCTGAGCAGCAGCTTTCTGGCCAGCTGTCCGTTGGCCGTGGCTTACGCGCTGTTTGAGCGCCATGGGCTGCAACCCGCTGCCCAGCGGGTATTCGGCCAGCCGGTAGGGCAAGTTGATCATCTGGGCAGTTTCGCCTGCCGCAATGTGTACCATCGCAAGCAAGGCCGGCTGAGCCAGCACGCCACGGCCAATGCCTTGGATATCAGTGGTTTTCGCCTGCAGGATGGCCAGCACATCGTGCTGACGCGGGACTGGGAGGCGGGCGGGCAGAAGGCAGACTTCCTACGCCAGGTTCAGCAGGCAGCCTGCGAGCATTTCAGCACGGTGTTGGGGCCGGATTACAATGCCGCCCACCGCAACCATTTTCACCTGGACATGGGGCGCTGGCAGGTTTGCCGTTGAAGTCAGGCGTGGACGCGAACGTTGTTCAGTACCACCGGGCGGGCCCAGTGCATGTCGAATTCCAGATCGTTTTGCTGCTTGGCCATGGTCGCTTCATCGAATGGTTCGGGCGCCGGGTCCAGCAAGTCCATTTCAAATTCGGCAATCGGCAGGTGCAGCGGGCGCGGGGAGGGGGCCGGGCCAGGTTCCGGGGCTGGGTGGCCCTGGCTCATCACCACCGGGCGCAGCCAGCTGTTGCTGATGTCCAGCTGACGCTGCTGCTGGATCATGTCGGCGGCGCTGTAAGGCTCTGGTGCTGGCTCCAGCAGGCTCGCTTCAAGTTCGGCCTTGGGCAGAAACAGCGGCTCGGGCGGGATCACTTCGGTATCGTGCACGGCGCAGGCACGTTGCGTCTCGATCAGTGCCAGGGCCTTGGCCCCGCCCGTCGGTTCGCCGCTTTCCTTGTCGTACTGCACCAGCGCCTGGCTGACCGCATCGGGTGCCTCGGCCTGCTGCTCGGCCATGGCGCGGGCGAAGAAATCCTGCCACAGGTGGCTGACGCCACCCAGTGCCTGGGTATTCTGCCGACCGTAGTTGCCGACAGGCGACAGGTAGGTCAAACCGATGGGAAGAGTATCTGTCATGGCAGTCGCGCGCGTTGTGCTCTGGCAGAATAGCGGGATATTGCCTGTATCGGCCGAGGTTGGCCGTTCATTAATTTTTTCGGGTACGCGTAGCGATGGTAGAGCAGGAGCAGGGCACAGGTCTCAGAGTCGAGGCGCTGTCGGCGGAATTCACCGGGCAGGCGGCGGCATGGGCCGAGCGTTTGGGGTTGCCGCTGGAAGACGAAACGGCCGGGTTTGCCGTGCAGATCGGTGCCGATGGCTTGCAGATTCAGCAGTTGGGGCCGCAGGCGCCGGGGCCGGTGCGGGTCGACTTTGTCGAAGGTCAGGCGGCGCACCGGCGTATGTTTGGTGGTGGCAACGGGCAGATGATCGCCAAGGCGGTAGGCATCGCCCAAGGCGTGCGGCCTCAAGTACTGGATGCCACGGCGGGGCTGGGCAAGGATGCATTCGTGCTGGCAAGCCTCGGCTGCCAGATGACCTTGATCGAGCGCCAGCCGTTGATTGCGGCCTTGCTCGAAGACGGTTTGCTGAGGGCGCGGGGCGATGCCGAAGTGGCGCCCATCGTCGAGCGCATGCGGCTGCTTACCGGCAATGCCATCGAGCGTATGCGCGGCTGGGAAGGCGAGCCGCCGCAGGTGATCTACCTGGACCCGATGTTCCCGCACCGGGACAAAAGCGCGCTGGTGAAAAAAGAGATGCGCGTGTTCCGGCCGTTGGTGGGCGATGACCTGGATGCGCCGGCGTTGCTGGAGGCGGCGTTGGCATTGGCGACCCACCGTGTAGTGGTGAAGCGGCCGCGCAAGGCGCCGATCATCGAAGGGCCCAAGCCGAGCCATAGCCTTGAGGGCAAGTCGAGCCGGTATGACATTTACCCGAAGAAGGCGCTGAAGGCCTAGGTGCGCTGATCTGTGCGGTGTAGGAGCGGCTTCAGCCGCGATGCAGGCGGTGCGGTGCATGGCACCGGCTGTGCCGGTGATCGCGGATGAATCCGCTCCTACACAAACGTAGACCGGCGCAATGGTTCAGGCCTGAAACGCCCGCACGAATACCCCCACCACCTCGCGCACATGCGCCTCCGCTTCATCCCCCTCCAGCGGCCCGGCACAGCCAAGCAGCAACCGGTAATCCGGCGCTCCCTTGACCAAACAGAAGAAATGCTCGGCCGCGCGCAACGGGTTGTCGATCCTCAGCAACCCCCGCTCATTCACCCCGCGCAGCAGCGCCTCCATGCCCGCCAGTACCCGCTTGGGGCCGGCCTCGTAGAAAAACTCGCCAAAGCTCGGGTCCTGGCTGCCCAGTGCCATGATCAATCGGCTCAGCTTTACCGCCTCGTCACTGCTGATCAGCGCCTGGAAGCCACGGGCGATGTTGAGCAGCACGTCCTCGACGGGTACGCCCTCGGGGTACTCGAACATCAGGTCGGGCAACTGGTTTTGGCAGGTCGCCATCACCGCCGAGGTGAACAGCGTCTGCTTGTCGTTGAAGTGGCTGTAGACCGTGAGTTTTGAAACACCTGCCGCCGCAGCGACCGCATCCATGCTGGTGTTGGCATAGCCAAGGCTGAGAAACAGCGACTTGGCGGCTTCGAGGATGGCCTCGCGCTTGGCCAGGTCCTTGGGCCGACCGGGGCCGATGGGTGCGTCGTTGGGCATTGGAATCCGTATCTGTTTGAGGGGGCGCCCATCTTAACGAGCGTCCCTTCGTTAATGTCGATTTTCTTTCCGACGCTGGCTTCCCGGCATCGGTTCCCTGACTTAATATACTCGCCAGTATAAATATTAATTGTGCACACCGCGAAAGGATTCATCATGTTGCGTCATGCCTTGACCCTCGCCCTGTCTGCCACTGCTGCGTTGTTGCTGGCAGGCTGCGGCCAGGAAGCCGCCCCGCCCGCCGCGCCGCGCCCGGCGCTGGTGGTGCAGCCGCAGCCGGCTGAAGCTGCTGCCGACAGCTACCCGGGCGAAGTGCGTGCGCGCTTCGAGCCGGACCTGGCCTTCCGCATCGCCGGCAAGGTCAGCAAGCGGCTGGTCGAGGAAGGGCAACGGGTCAAGGCCGACCAACCGCTGGCTGAACTGGACCCGCAGGACGTACGCCTGCAACTGGAAGCCAACCGTGCCCAGGTGGCCGCCGCCGAGGCGAACCTGGCACTGGTGCGCGCCGAACGTGACCGCTACCAGAAGCTGCTGGACAAGCAGATGGTCAGCCACTCCCAGTACGACAATGCCGAAAACCTGTACCGCGCCGGCCTGGCCCGCCTGAAGCAGGCCAAGGCCGAATTCGACGTGGCCGGCAACCAGGCCGAGTACGCCGTGCTGCGTTCGCCGCAGGCGGGCGTGATCGCCAAGCGTCAGGTCGAGGTCGGGCAAGTGGTGGCGGCGGGGCAGACGGTGTTTACCCTGGCCGCCGATGGCGAGCGCGAGGTGCTCATCGGCCTGCCGGAGCAGCAGTTCGCCCGCTTTGCCGTGGGGCAGCCGGTCAGCGTCGAGCTGTGGTCGCACCCCAACGAACGGTTCCAGGGGCGCATTCGCGAGTTGTCGCCCGCCGCCGACCCGCGATCGCGTACCTTCGCTGCGCGTATCACCTTCACCTCGGCCAAAGTGCCGGCCGAACTGGGCCAGAGCGCCCGTGTGTTCATTGCCCATGACGGGGTGATCCCGCTGGCGGTGCCGTTGTCGGCGGTTACCGCGGAAAACGGCCAGGCCTATGTGTGGCGGGTAACGCAGGACAGCCGCCTGGAGCGGGCGGCGGTGCGCCTGGGGGCTTATGGTGCTGAAACGGTGCCGGTGCTTGAGGGCCTGAACGCGGGTGACTGGGTGGTTGCCGCCGGTGGCCATGTGCTGCGCGAGGGCCAGCAGGTGCGGCCCGTGGACCGCACCAACCGTGTAGTGAACCTGACGGCCAAGGAGTAAGTCCTGATGGGTTTCAACCTTTCCGCCTGGGCGCTGCGCAATCGCCAGATCGTACTGTTCCTGATGATCCTGCTGGCCGCCATTGGCGCCATGTCCTACACCAAGCTGGGCCAGAGCGAAGACCCGCCCTTTACCTTCAAGGCCATGGTCATTCGCACCCTGTGGCCGGGGGCCACGGCTGAAGAGGTGTCGCGCCAGGTTACCGAACGTATCGAGAAGAAACTCATGGAAACCGGCGAGTACGAGAAGATTGTCTCGTTCTCACGGCCGGGCGAGTCGCAAGTCACGTTCATGGCCCGCGATTCGCTGCATTCCAAGGACATCCCGGAGCTGTGGTACCAGATCCGCAAGAAGGTCGCCGACATTCGCCATACCCTGCCACCGGAAATCCAGGGGCCGTTCTTCAACGACGAGTTCGGCACCACGTTCGGCAATATCTACGCGCTGACCGGGGCCGGTTTTGACTACGCCGTGCTCAAGGATTACGCCGACCGCATCCAGATCCAGCTGCAGCGGGTCAAGGATGTGGGCAAGGTGGAGCTGATCGGCCTGCAGGATGAGAAGATCTGGATCGAGCTGTCCAACCTCAAGCTGGCCACCCTGGGTGTGCCGCTGGAGGCCGTGCAGCAGGCGCTGCGCGAGCAGAACGCGGTGAGCACCGCCGGGTTCTTCGAAACCCCCAGCGAGCGGCTGCAGTTGCGGGTCAGCGGGCGTTTCGACAGTGTCGAGCAGATCCGTCAGTTCCCCATCCGCGTGGGTGACCGCACCTTCCGCATTGGCGACGTGGCCGACGTGCACCGCGGCTTCAACGACCCACCCGCGCCGCGCATGCGCTTCATGGGCGAAGATGCCATTGGCCTTGCGGTATCGATGAAGGACGGCGGTGACATTCTGGTGCTGGGCAAGGCGCTGGAGGGCGAGTTCGAGCGCTTGTCGCACAACCTGCCAGCCGGCATGGAGCTGCGCAAGGTGTCCGACCAGCCGGCAGCAGTGAAGGCTGGAGTGGGCGAGTTCGTGCAGGTGCTGGTCGAGGCACTGGTCATCGTGCTGCTGGTGAGCTTCTTCTCCCTGGGCCTGCGCACCGGCCTGGTGGTGGCGTTGGTCATCCCGCTGGTGCTGGCCATGACCTTCGCCGCCATGCACTACTTCGGCATCGGCCTGCACAAGATCTCGCTGGGCGCGCTGGTGCTGGCTCTGGGCTTGCTCGTGGACGACGCCATCATTGCCGTGGAAATGATGGCAATCAAGATGGAGCAGGGGTTTGACCGGCTCAAGGCTGCCAGTTATGCCTGGAGCAGCACGGCCTTCCCGATGCTCACCGGTACGTTGATTACCGCGGCCGGTTTTTTGCCCATTGCCACGGCGGCGTCGAGCACGGGCGAGTACACCCGGTCGATTTTCCAGGTGGTGACCATTGCGCTGCTGACGTCCTGGGTCGCGGCGGTGGTATTCGTGCCGTACCTGGGCGAACGCTTGCTGCCAGACCTTGCCAAGTTGCACGCCGCACGCCATGGCCGCGACGGGCACGCGCCAGACCCGTATGCCACGCCGTTCTACCAGCGGGTGCGCCGGGTGGTGGAGTGGTGTGTGCGGCGACGCAAAACGGTCATCCTGCTGACCATCGCAGCGTTTGTAGGCAGCATCCTGTTGTTCCGTTTCGTGCCGCAGCAGTTTTTCCCGGCGTCCGGACGGCCTGAGCTGATGGTCGACTTGAAGCTGGCTGAAGGCGCCTCGCTGGCCAACACCGCCGAACGGGTGAAAAAGCTCGAAGCCTTGCTCAAGCAGCAGGATGGCATCGACAACTACGTGGCATATGTGGGCACTGGTTCGCCGCGCTTTTACCTGCCGCTGGACCAGCAACTGCCTGCTGCCAGCTTTGCCCAGTTCGTGGTGCTGGCCAAGTCGATGGAAGACCGCGAGCGCCTGCGCAGTTGGCTGATCGACACCATGGACCAGCAGTTCCCTGACCTGCGCGCCCGGGTCACCCGCCTGGAAAACGGCCCACCCGTGGGCTACCCGGTGCAGTTCCGCGTCACCGGCGAGCACATCGAAAAGGCGCGTGCCCTGGCCCGTGAAGTGGCGAACAAGGTTCGCGAAAACCCACACGTGGTAAACGTGCACCTGGACTGGGAGGAGCCGAGCAAAGCGGTGTTCCTGGAAATCGACCAGGATCGAGCCCGCGCCCTTGGCGTGAGCACGGCGCACCTGTCGAGCTTCCTGCAGAGTTCGCTGACAGGCACCACAGTCAGCCAGTACCGCGAGGACAACGAGCTGATCGAAATCCTGTTGCGCGGTACCCAACAGGAACGCAGCGAACTGGGTAACCTCGCCAGCCTCGCCTTGCCGACCGACAACGGCCAGAGCGTGGCACTGTCCCAGGTGGCGACCCTTGAGTACGGCTTTGAAGAGGGCATCATCTGGCACCGCAACCGGCTGCCGACCGTGACCGTGCGTGCTGACATCTACGACAAGGAGCAACCGGCCACACTGATTCGCCAGATCGAGCCGACCCTGAGCGAGATCAAGGCCAACCTGCCCGATGGCTACCTGCTGGAAGTGGGCGGTACGGTGGAAGACTCCGAGCGCGGGCAGAAGTCCGTCAACGCGGGCATGCCACTGTTCATCGTGGTGGTGCTTAGTTTGTTGATGATTCAGCTGCGCAGCTTCTCGCGCACGGTGATGGTGTTCCTTACCGCGCCGTTGGGGCTGATTGGCGTGACGTTGTTCCTGCTGGTGTTCCGCCAGCCGTTCGGTTTCGTGGCCATGCTCGGGACCATTGCCCTTGCGGGCATGATCATGCGTAACTCGGTGATTCTGGTGGACCAGATCGAGCAGGACATCGCGTCGGGGCTGGACCGCTGGCAGGCGATCATCGAGGCCACGGTGCGGCGCTTCCGGCCGATCGTGCTGACGGCGTTGGCGGCGGTGCTGGCGATGATTCCGCTGTCGCGTAGCGTGTTCTATGGGCCGATGGCGGTGGCGATCATGGGTGGGTTGATCGTGGCGACGGTGCTGACGTTGCTGTTTTTGCCGGCGTTGTATGCGGCGTGGTTCAGGGTGAAGAAAGGCTGAAGACATTCGCGATCGGGGCCGCGTTATTCCTGTAGGAGCGTTGGGCATCAAAGCGCCCCAAACACCTTCTTGGCCAGGCTGGTAGCTGCTTCGGCAGGGTTCTGACGAATGCTCTGTTCCTGCTTGGCAATCATCTCGAACAGGCCGTCCAGCGCCTTCTCGGTCACGTAGTTCTCGATGTTGGCGTCATCCTTGATCAGCCCAAGGCCTTTGGCCTGGCCTGCAAACGCGTTGTACTGCTGAGCCACGCCCACCTTGTCGGTGGCTTGCTTGACGATGGGCAGGAACTTGGCGCGGATCTGCTCGCGGCTGCTCTTGTTCAGGTACTGGGTAGCCGAGTCGTCACCGCCGCTGAGGATGCCTTTGGCATCGGTCACGCTCATGTTCTTCACCGCATCCACCAAAATCGCCTGGGCTTGCGGCACGGCCGCTTCGGCGGCTTTGTTCATGCTGGTTTCCAGGGCGTCGACCTGATCACCCTTGCCGAACATTTTCATGGCCTTGGCCGCTTTGCCGAGGTTGCCCGGCAGTTCGATGCGCACGTCGGGGTTGTTGCTGAAGCCGCCCGGAGTGCTCAGTTGCTTCACGGCCAACTGGGCACCTTGGGTGAGGGCGTCCTTGAGGCCGCCGGTGGCGTCTTTCTGGCTCAGGTCGCCGAGCGACAGGGCCAGGGCACTGGCCGACAGCAGCAGGCCGGCGCACAGGGTGGTGAAGCGCAGGGAGGAGCGAATCATCAAGCATTCCTTTTGAACAGGTGTTGGCGGGAATCAGCGAACCGAATCGACTTTGACCCGCACAGGTTGCGGGTCGGTGCCGTCCAGCTTGACCCCGTGGTGCTCGGTGTTGATGAACAGCAACTTGCCGTCCAGCTCAATGCGCGCACTGACCGCATAGCGGTGGCCGGGTTTGACCTGGGCCGGGTCGTAGCTGAGGTGGAACGGCAGCGGCACATTGCCTTTGACCGGGCCGGCCTGGCGGGCCAGGGTCACGGCGGGGGCGTCCATCAGCGACACGTCCTGCAACTCCACGCTGAGCGTGGCGGCCGGTGGCAAGGCGATGCGCTGCAGGTAATAGACCTCGCCCTCCAGGCTGGCCTGGCTGGACGGGGTGTGGCTGGAACAGGCTGCGAGCAGGGATGCGCAACACAGCATAAAGAGCTTTTTCATGGAATCTCCGGTGTCCGTGGCGTTGGCTTGTGGCCAACCCCACGGACTTTAGCGGATTTTCTTTTACGATGAAGCCTTAGATGGCTGCGGTGGCCAGTGAGTCTTCACGGTGCAGGGCCACCTGGCGGATCGAAAGGCGCAGCTCGGCAGACAGCACGCGCTTGGCCACACCTTCGGCCAGTTCGCCGAGCCGGTCGTGGTAACCCAGCTTGCCGTCGCTGCCCGGGCGCAGCACGCCTTGCTCCACCAGGGTCTGGATGAAGTGACGGAACAAGGTCTTGTCGAAGAACTCCGGCGCGTTCAGGCCATGCAGAATCGACAGGCGCTGGGCCATCATCACGCAGAGGTCTTCCAGCTCTTCGGCAGTGAGCGTGTGCTGGCCGCTGTTCAGCAGCAAGGACGTGGCCATGTAGAAGCGCTGCAAGGTCTGGGTGATGGCACGGGCCAGCAGGGTCAGCAACACGAACTGCCGCGAACTTGGGGCGGGGCGCAGGTAGAGGTCGTTTTCGTGGCGCAGCAAACCCTGCTCTACCAGAGCGGCCAGCCACTGGTCGATAACCTCGTCCATTTGCTCCGGCGTCCAGCGCAGGAACAGCTCGGCTTGCAGGTATGGGTACAGCGCGTGCACATACTGGCCGAGCAGCTCGCGGCTCATGCGTGAGCTGCTGAGGAAGAAACTCGCCAGCAGTGCGGGCAGGGCAAAAATGTGCAGCACGTTGTTGCGGTAGTAGGTCATCAGCACAGCGTTGGCTTCATCCAGGTACAGGATGCGGCCCAAGGCGTCTTTTTGCTCTGCCAGCAGGGCCATGCCTTTTACGTGCTCGATCAGTGCTGGCCCGTCGCCTTCCGGCAGGGTGGTGTGCTCGGAGTAAG
Organism: Pseudomonas sp. PSKL.D1; assembly: GCF_028898945.1. Classification (NCBI taxonomy): domain Bacteria; kingdom Pseudomonadati; phylum Pseudomonadota; class Gammaproteobacteria; order Pseudomonadales; family Pseudomonadaceae; genus Pseudomonas; species Pseudomonas sp. PSKL.D1. The sequence goes on along the minus strand of NZ_CP118607.1, from coordinate 4,593,015 downwards.
GCACTTGGCGCAGCAGCGCCAGGTACAGGTCGAGTACGCGGGTCAGGGCGCGTTCGTCCAGTGCAAGGCGGCTGGTGGAGAGCAGGGCCAATGCCACCAGGTTGACCGGGTTCACCGCTGCTGCCTCGTTCAGGCGACGGGCCACGGTTTCGCCCAGGCGGGTAGTGGTATCGTTGAGCCAGGCTGGGCGGAACTGCGGGCCGAGCTGCTGTTCGCGCCAGCCGGGTTGCTGTTCGTCCAGGAAACCGGCCAAACGGATAGGCTCGCCGAAGTTGACGTAGACCTGGCCAAAGCGCTGTTTCAGCGCACCGATGACCTTGAAGATGTCGAAAATCGACTCCTTCTTCTTGCTGGCCCCGCGCAATTCGCCCAGGTAGGTGCGGCCTTCCAGCACCCGCTCATAACCGATATACACGGGCACGAACACGATCGGTGTGCGCGAAGAGCGCAGGAAGCTGCGCAAGGTGATCGCCAGCATGCCGGTGCGTGGCTGCAACATGCGCCCGGTGCGCGAACGCCCGCCTTCGACGAAGTACTCCACCGGGAAGCCTTTGGTGAAGAGGGTATGCAGGTACTCGTTGAACACAGCGGTGTACAACGGGTTGCCCTTGAACGTGCGGCGCATGAAGAAGGCGCCGCCACGGCGCAGCAAGCCTCCGATCACCGGCATGTTCAGGTTGATGCCAGCGGCGATGTGCGGCGGGGTGAGGCCATTGCGGAACAGCAGGTACGACAGCAGCAAGTAGTCGATATGGCTGCGGTGGCAGGGCACATAGATCACTTCGTGGCCCGGGGCGATGCCCTGCACCTGCTCGATGTGGTTGACCTTGATGCCGTCGTAGATCTTGTTCCAGAACCAGCTCAGCACCACTTCAAGGAAGCGGATGGCGGTGTAGGTGTAGTCCGAGGCGATCTCGTTGCCGTACCGCAGCGCCTGCGCTTCGGCCTTGGATTGGGGGATGTTCTCCCGTTGCGCTTCCTCGGCGATGGCCTGGCGTACCATCGGGGCGTGGACCAGCCCTTTGACCAGGTTGCGCCGGTGGGAGATGTCCGGGCCGATGACGGCGGTCTTGAGGTTGCGAAAGTGAACGCGCATCAGGCGTTGCGCCATGCGTACGGTGCGCTCATGGCCCTTGTTGTGCTGCACCAGCTCGCGCAGGTGAATTGGCGCAGAGAACTGCACGCGGGTTTTGCGCCCCAATACCAGTACGGTCAGCAAACGGCGCAAACGCCCGGTCACTGCCCAGCTGTCGGCAAACAGCAGTTTCCAGGGGCTCGATTCACTGGCCGGGGTCTGGCCCCAGAAAACGCTGACCGGGATGATCTGGGCGTCTTCTTCGGCATGCTGGCTGATCGCCGCGACCAGGCGCTCCAGTGTGGGCGGTGCGCCGCGCTTGTCCTGGCGGCCGAGCCAGTCCGGGTCGGGTGTGAGGTAGAAGAACGCGGCAGGTTCGTGCAACGCACCCACGGCCACGGGCAACACCGGGCGCGGCAGCCCCGCCTTGGTGCATTCGCGGTCGATCACGGCCAGGTCGGTGAGCGACGGCGAGGGCAGGGCATAGAACACCGGGCGGCTGCGGTCGAGCTTCAGGCTCAACGACGACTGATTGATGGTTTCGGAGCGCACCCACACGTACATCAAGCGGCGCAGGGCGCCGAAGATCATGCGGCGCAGGGGGGAACGGATCATGAGGGTTGTGCCCTGGACAGGATTTTCAGTGATATAGCAGTCATTTAGTCTGCCGTATCTGCGTAAGTTCAGCAAAATACGGTAATAACCACGACCGTCATGAATTTTTTTTGTTCTGTGTCATATACTCGGCCTGCCACTTGCAGGATATTTCGGCAAGCGGCGTCGGCATGGGAGTGAACCTGTGCCTACAAGGCGATCTTCACAATAAAAATCCGGAGTAGTTCAGATGTCGTCTCGTGAGACTGGGAATGTAAAGTGGTTCAACGATGCCAAGGGCTATGGCTTCATTCAGCGCGAAGGTGGTGCGGATGTTTTCGTCCACTATCGGGCGATCCGCGGTGAGGGGCATCGTACCCTGGTCGAAGGGCAGCGGGTGGAATACGCCTGCGTGCAGGGCCAGAAAGGCCTGCAAGCCGAGGACGTAGTCGGGCTCTGAGCCTCATGTGGTAAGCCTCAAGCTGCAAGTTGACCGTGTGACTTGCAGCCTGAAGCATTCGTGTTTCAGCTGGTGCGCCAGGTGATTTCTTCTTCACCGTCGGCGCTGATGCGCACCCAACGGTCGGCATCTTCCTCACCGTCTTCCTCCACCCAGCCACCCGGCGCGCAACGCACTTCGACGTTCAGCGCGGCAAATGCGGCGCGGGCGCAGGCAACGTCATCGGCCCATGGGGTCTGGTCGCTTTCCAGGTACAGGCTGTTCCATTTCCCTACAGCTTTGGGTAACCACGTCACCGGAATGTTACCGGCCTGGCATTTGAATGTCTGGCCTTTCTGCTTCCACTCGCTGCACGGGCCGATCGCCTGGGCGAGCCAGTCGGCAATCTGCTTGTGGTCGACGTCGGCGTCCTTCAGGTAAATCTCGATATCAGGTTGGCGCATAAGGGCTCCGGAATGCTCAGTCTTGGCGCACGAAATAGTCATAACGCATGGAAACGGTGACCTCGAACGGCTCGGGCTGGTCGATCACCCGCGCGCGCTTCTCGGCGCTGGCACGCCAGCCGTGCGGGGTCATGGCCAGCAGGTCGGCGCGGGCCTTGGGGTCGGCCAGGCTCAGGCGAAACTCCAGGACTTCGCTGTGGGCGTGGGCCATGCCTTCAGGCACCAAGGCAAGGTGCTTGTCGTCGGCGTACGGGCGCACTTCATCGTAAAGCACTTCGCGCAGCTCCATCAGGTGGCCGCTGGTCGGGCCTACCCGCATCAGCCCACCGCCGGGGCTGAGCAGGCGCTTGGCCTCGGCCCAGTCCAGCGGGCTGAAGACGCTGGCGATGAACTGGCAGCTGGCGTCGGCCAGCGGCACGCGGGCCATGCTGGCGACCATCCAGGTGACTGACGGCTCGCGACGGCAGGCACGTTTCACCGCTTCGCGCGAGATATCCAGGGCGAAGCCTTCGGCGTGGGGCAAGGCCTGGGCGATTTGCGCGGTGTAATAGCCTTCGCCGCAGCCGATGTCGAGCCAGGCGCCGGGCTTGCGCTCGGCGGCAAGCTCGGCCAGGCGGCGAGCCACCGGGGCGTAATGGCCAGCGTCGAGAAAATCACGACGGGCTTCGACCATCGCCTGGTTGTCGCCAGGGTCACGGCTGTTTTTGTGCTGTACCGGCAGCAGGTTCAGGTAACCCTGGCGGGCGCGGTCGAAGCGGTGGCCTGCCGGGCACACCACGCCGTTGTCGAGCCGCGTCAGGGCGGCCTGGCAGAGAGGGCAGGCAAGCATCAGGCGAGCAACCGCACCAGGGTTTGATAGTAGATTTCGGTCAGCAGGTCGAGGTCGCTGGCCAGAATCCGCTCGTCCACCTGGTGGATGGTGGCGTTGACCGGGCCGAGTTCGACCACCTGGGTGCCCATGGTGGCAATGAAGCGCCCGTCGGATGTGCCGCCGCTGGTGGACGGCTGGGTTTCGCGACCGGTAACGCCCTTGATGCTGGCTGCCACGGCGTCGAGCAGTTCGCCCGGCTCGGTAAGGAACGGCAGGCCCGACAGCGCCCAGTCGATCGACCAGTCCAGTTCATGTTTGTCGAGGATCGCCGACACCCGCGCCTGCAGGCCTTCTACGGTCGACTCGGTGGAGAAGCGGAAGTTGAACAACGCAACCAGGTCGCCCGGGACCACGTTGGTGGCGCCGGTGCCGGAGTTGAGGTTGGAGATCTGGAAGCTGGTCGGCGGGAAGAACGCGTTGCCTTCGTCCCAGTGTTCGGCAGCCAGTTCGGCCAGCGCCGGCGCGGCCAGGTGGATCGGGTTGCGTGCCAGGTGCGGGTAGGCCACGTGGCCCTGTTTGCCGCGCACGGTCAGTTTGGCACCGAGCGAGCCGCGGCGGCCGTTCTTGACCACGTCGCCGAGCAGGGTGGTGCTGGAAGGTTCGCCGACGATGCACCAGTCCAGGCGCTCGTTACGGGCTTTAAGGCGCTCTACAACAGCCTTGGTGCCATGGTGGGCCGGGCCCTCTTCGTCGCTGGTGATCAGGAACGCGACCTTGCCACGGTGATTCGGGTAGTCCTGCACGAAGCGCTCGCTGGCGATCACCATGGACGCCAGGCTGCCTTTCATGTCGGCGGCGCCGCGGCCGCACAGCATGCCATCGGCATCGATCAGCGCTTCGAACGGTTCGTGCTGCCATTGCTGCACCGGGCCGGTGGGCACTACGTCGGTGTGGCCGGCAAAGCACAGCACCGGGCCGCTCTGGGTGCCGTGGGTGGCCCAGAAATTGTCGACGTCTTCGATGCGCATCGGTTCGAGCTGGAAGCCCACGGCGCCCAGGCGATTCATCATTTGTGCCTGGCAGTCGGCATCGACAGGGGTGACCGAGGGGCGACGGATCAGGTCGCAGGCCAGTTGAAGGGTAGGCGAGAGCTCGGCTGGGGCCGTCATGGGGGGACTCCGGGGGCAAGGCGAGGCGGAAAACTGAGGGCCGTTATCTTATATCAAACGGAGGGGCCGATGGGGCTGCTTTGCAGCCCTATCGCGACACAAGGCCGCTCCCACAGGGGAGTGAGTGCCCCTGTGGGAGCGGCCTTGTGTCGCGATAGGGGCGCAACGCGCCGCCAAATTCAAGCCCGCTGCGGCTCAGCAGCCTTTTCCACCGGCTTTGGCAGCGACGACAAGAATGCCATCACCAACGCCGCCACATAAGGCAGCGATTGCACCAGCAGCATCGCCACCCAAAAGCGCATGTCATTGCTCGGCAACCCCTGCACCAGGTAAATCCCTGCCGCCGCGCCCCACAGCAGCAGCATGATGAACAATTCCTCCCGCGCTTCGGCAATCGCCTTCAACAACCCGTGGCTGTCGGCATGCTTGGGGGTGCGAATGAACGGCATGCTGCTGGTGAAGAACCCGTACAGCACCGCCTTGGCAATGGTGTGCGACAGCGCCAGCCCCGCCAACGCTGCGGCGAAGGCATCCTTGAGGTTGACCCCAACCGCCCGGCGGTACAGGAACACGATCTTGCCGACCTTGAAGAAGAACAATGCCAGTGGCGGAATGGCAAAGATCATCAGCGGCGGGTCGACCCGGTGCGGCACGATGATCATCGCCGCCGACCACAGCAGCGCACCGACCGTGAAGAAGATGTTCATGCCGTCGGCGATCCACGGCAGCCACCCGGCCAGGAAGTGATAGCGCTGGCCTCGGGTCAGCTCGCTGCCTTTGCCACGCAGCAGGGCGGCAGCATGGTGCTTGATGATCTGGATCGCGCCATAGGCCCAGCGGAAACGCTGCTTCTTGAAGTCGATGAAGGTGTCCGGCATCAGGCCCTTGCCGTAGCTGTTGTGGGCATAGGCGGCCGACAGGCCTTTCTCGAACACGCGCAGGCCCAGCTCGGCGTCTTCGCAGATGCACCAGTCGGCCCAGCCAAGCTCCTCAAGCACGCTGCGGCGGGTCATGGTCATGGTGCCATGCTGGATGATCGCGTCACGATCGTTGCGCGTGACCATGCCGATATGGAAAAAGCCCTTGTACTCGCTGTAGCACAGCTTCTTGAAGGCACTTTCGTGCTGGTCGCGGTAGTCCTGCGGTGACTGCACCACGGCGATTTTCGGGTCGGCGAAGTGCGGCACCATGTGCTTGAGCCAGTTGCGGTCGACGCAGTAGTCTGAGTCGATCACCGCAATCACTTCGGCATCTTTTGCCGTGTGCGGGATCAGGTAGTTCAACGCGCCACCTTTGAACCCGGCCAGCGGGGCGACGTGGAAGAACTTGAAGCGTTCGCCGAGCTTTTCGCAGTGAGCCTTGAGCGGCTCCCATACGGCCGGGTCCTTGGTGTTGTTGTCGATCACCAGCACTTCGTAGTCGGGGTAGTCCAGCGCGGCCAGCGCGTCGAGCGTCTGTTTGACCATCTCGGGCGGTTCGTTGTAACACGGCACATGCACCGAAACCTTGGGCCGGTAGGCGGCATCGCCCTGCACGGGCAGGAATTCGCGCCGGCGCTTGTGAATCCACACCGCCTCAGCCAGTTCGTGGGCTTCGGTCAGCAGCACGATGAATACGCCAAGTGCCCCCAGCGCCAACAATACCCCGACGGTGAGGCTGAACCAGGTGCTGTATTGCTGGCTGTAGTCGTAGGCGATCCACACCAGCACCGACCCGCACAGGAAAGTGATGAAGGTGAGGAAGGTACGGCCACGCTGGCGCAACGCCGAGCCGTCGATCAGCAGCACGGTCAGGGCGATCATCGCCAGCACCACCGAGGCCACCGCCAGGGCGCGCCATTGCGGGATCGCCACGACTGGCCCCTCGAAGTTGAATTTTTGCTGGCGCTCGGCGTTGAACACGCCCCAATAGGCACCTACCGAGCCTTCGTCGCTGGCCTTCCATGGCTGGTCGTAGGCTTCGATGACGAAGTAGTTGTAGCCCCGGCGGTTCAGCGTATTGACCAGGGTACGCAAGTAGATGGCCTGGTCGGCCTGGGTAGCATCGGCACCGCCGCGCATGCGGCCGTTGCTGGGCCAGCCGACCTCAGACAACAACAGCGGTTTGCGTGCAAACTGATGCCGCAGTTCACGGGCCCGGTCGAGCACGAACTGCACCGAATCCTTCATGGGCACGAATTCCCAGTAGGGCAGGATGTGCGCGGCAATCAGGTCGACGTGCTTGCCCAGCTCCGGGTGCTCCTTCCAGATGTGCCACTGTTCACTGGTGGTCACTGGCACTTTCACGGCAGCGCGTACCCGGTCGATGTAGGCAATCAGTTGCTCTGGCGTGACCTCTTCACGGAACAGCGCTTCGTTGCCCACCACCACGCGCACCACGCTGCGCGCGCTATTGGCCAGTTCGATGGCCTTGGCTATCTCGCGTTCGTTGCGCTCCAGGTCCTTGCTGATCCAGATACCCAGCGTCACGCGCAAGCCAAACTCTTCAGCCAGCCGTGGGATCTCGGCCTGAGTGCCCTCGACGGTGTAGATACGGATGCTGTCGGTCAGCTTGTTCATCTGCTCCAGATCCTGGCGCATCTCGTCATCGCTGGGGTACTGGCCCTTTTGTGGGCTTTCACCCAGGCGGAAGGGTGAATACGAGAAGCCGGAGATCTGCTCCGGCCAGGCAGGCGCTGAAACCGGGCGGTTGATCAGCGCCCAGAACCCGGTGAACAGCGCGGCGATGGCCAGGACCACCACCAGGTTGAGGCCGAATTTGCGAGAAGACATTGTGGTCCGTTTCTGTCTGGGTGGTAGGACATTAAAGCAGCATGCGTAGGCAATTTCCTAACGATGGAGGTCAGCAGGGTGGCTGGCCTATAATGCGCGCCGGTTTACAGGGGTACGATTGATGAGCACAGAAGATCCACGCTTTGCCGGCGTTGCCCGGTTGTACGGCGATGACGGCCTGCAGCGCCTGAGCCAGGCCCATGTGGCGGTCGTCGGCATTGGCGGGGTTGGCTCGTGGGTGGCAGAAGCCCTGGCGCGCAGTGGCGTGGGCGAGATCACCCTGTTCGACCTGGATGACGTGTGCGTCAGCAACACCAACCGCCAGGCCCATGCGCTGGAAGGGCAGGTGGGTCGGCCGAAGGTCGAGGTGATGGCCGAGCGCCTGCGGGCGATCAACCCGGTGTGCGTGGTTCACGCAGTGGCGGACTTTGTGACGCGCGACACCATGGCCGAGTACATCACCGAACAGCTTGACGCGGTGGTCGACTGCATCGACAGCGTGATGGCCAAGGCCGCACTGATCGCCTGGTGCAAGCGGCGCAAAATCACCATCGTCACCACCGGTGGCGCGGGCGGGCAGATCGACCCGACGCAGATCCAGATCGGCGACCTCAACAAGACGTTCAACGACCCGCTGGCTTCACGGGTGCGCTCGACCCTGCGCCGCGACTACAACTTCTCGCGCAATGTCAGCCGTAACTATGGTGTCCCTTGTGTGTTCTCCAGCGAGCAGCTGCGTTACCCCAAGGGTGATGGCAGCGTTTGCCTGCAAAAAAGCTTTGTTGGTGAAGGCGTGCGCCTGGACTGCGCGGGCGGGTTTGGCGCGGTGATGATGGTGACCGCCACCTTCGGCATGGTGGCGGCGAGCAAGGCGATCGAGAAACTGGTGGCAGGCGCGCGGCGGCCTTCGGAACGGGTGTAGGAGCGGCTTCAGCCGCGAACACCGGCAAGGCCGGTGCCATTCACCGCGTCGGCTGCATCGCGGATAAATCCGCTCCTACAGGTATCAACCTGTCAGTTGCGCCATTCGCAGTAAAACTGCATGCAATCCGTTGCTGCGCGAGGGTGACAACTGCCGCTCCAGCCCCAGTTGGGTAAACCACTCGCGCAAGTCCAGCCCGGCCAGTTCACTGCCGGGCAACCCTTGCACCCGCACCAGCAGTAGTGCCAGCAAGCCGCGCAACAGCCGCGCGTCGCTAGCGGCCTTGAACTGCCATGTATCGCCGGTTTGCTCGGCCACCAGCCACACCAGGCTTTCGCAGCCATGCACGCGATTCGCATCGCTTTTCTGTGCGTCGCTCATCGGCTCCAGGCGATCACCCCATTGCATCAACAGCCGTGCGCGCTGCTCCCAGCCGTGCGCCTGCTCGAAGCTGGCCAATGCCTCCTGGGCTTGAACCGGCAAGCTCATCGCAGCAACTCCAGGCCCTGGTCCAGCGCAGCGAAGAACCGTTGCAAGTCGTCACTGTCGTTGTACAGGCCAAGCGAAACCCGTATTGCACCGTCAAGCCCCAGCCCACTGAGCAGCGGCATCGCACAATGATGGCCTGCACGTACGGCAATGCCCTGTTCAGTCAGCATGTGGGCGATGTCGGCGTTGTGCACGCCTTCGATGACGAAGCTGGCCAACGCAGCCTGCGGTGTACCCAGCACGCGCACCCCTTCACGGTCGCCGAGGCCGCGCAGCAGGTGTTGGTGCAGGCTGTTTTCATGGGCTTGCACGGCATGGGCGTCAAGGCTGGCCAGGTAATCCAGGGTAGCGCCCAGGCCGATTACACTGGCGATCGGCGGGGTGCCTGCTTCGAAACCCAGCGGCACCGGGCGAAAGCTTGCACTTTGGTAGTCGGCTACCTGCACCATCTCGCCGCCGTATTGCCAATGGCGCAGCATCGCCAGTGCCTGGCGCTGGCCATACAGCACGCCGACCCCATCCGGGCCATACAGCTTGTGGCTGGAAAACACATAGAAATCACAACCCAGTTGCTGCACGTCATGGCGACCATGCACCACGCCCTGAGCACCGTCCACCACGGTCAGCGCCCCTTGCGCCCGGGCGTGAGCCAACAGGGCGGGCAGCGGTTGCCAGGTGCCAAGCACATTGGAGAGCTGGCTGACCGCCAGTACGCGGGTGCGCGGGCCAATCAGTTGCAGCGCCTGGTCCAGGTCGATCCGGCCATGTTCATCCAGCGGCAATACCACCAGGCGCAGGTTGCGCCGTTGGGCGAGTTGCTGCCACGGCAGCAGGTTGGCGTGGTGTTCCAGGGCGCTGAGTGCAATCTCGTCGCCTGCTTCGAAGCGGTGCTCCAGGCCATAAGCCAGCAGGTTCAAGGCCGAGGTAGCGCCGTGGGTGAACACGATCTGCTGCGATTCGGCGGCATTGAGCCAGGCAGCGACTTTATCTCGGCTGGCCTCGAACGCCTGGGTCGCCAGCGCGCCGGGCAAGTGCTGGGCACGGTGCACGTTGGCGGCGCCGTGGCCGTAATAGTGGCTCAGGGCGTCAAGCAGGGCTTTGGGCTTCTGGGTGGTGGCGGCGCTGTCCAGGTAGGTCTGGTGCTGCCGTTGCAGGGCGTCGATGGCGGGGAAGTCGGCACGCCAGGGGGAGGGCTGGAACATGTTTGCGGGGCCTGGAATGAAAATCGGGGCTGGCGTGTGTGCGCCAGCCCCGATCTTATCACTTCGAACCCGTAAGGCGTTCTCAGTTGTGGGCGTGCAGTGCCTCGTTCAGCTCGATGGCCGACTTGTGGGTTTTGCACTCCACGGCGCCGTTCAGCGAGTTGCGGCGGAACAGCAGGTCGGTCTGGCCGGCCAGGTCACGGGCCTTGACCACTTTGACCAGCTCGTTGTTCTCGTCCAGCAGGTTCACCTTGGTGCCGGCGGTGATGTACAGGCCGGCTTCAACGGTGTTGCGGTCGCCCAGCGGGATGCCGATACCGGCGTTGGCGCCGATCAGGCAGCCTTCGCCAACCTTGATGACGATGTTGCCGCCACCGGACAGGGTGCCCATGGTCGAGCAGCCGCCGCCCAGGTCCGAACCCTTGCCCACGAATACGCCAGCGGAAACGCGGCCTTCGATCATGCCCGGGCCTTCGGTGCCAGCGTTAAAGTTGACGAAGCCTTCGTGCATGATGGTGGTGCCTTCGCCGATGTAGGCGCCCAGGCGCACACGGGCGGTGTCGGCAATGCGTACGCCGGCCGGGACCACGTAGTCGGTCATTTTCGGGAACTTGTCCACCGAGAACACTTCCAGCAGCTCGCCCTTCAGGCGTGCTTCCAGTTGCAGTTCGGCCAGTTCGCTCAGGTCGACGGCGCCCTGGTTGGTCCAGGCAACGTTCGGCAGCAGCGGGAAGATACCCGCCAGGCTGACGCCGTGTGGCTTGACCAGGCGGTGCGACAGCAGGTGCAGCTTCAGGTAGGCCTCGGGGGTCGAGGTCAGCGCAGCGTCTTCAGCCAGCACGGTGGCGACCAGCGGCTTGTGGCTTTCGGCCAAACGGGTCAGCAGGGCAGCTTGCGCGGCGTCCACGCCTTTTACGGCCTCAGCCAGTTGCGCGGCCTGGGCGTTGGTGAACGCAATGGCCTGGTTGCCGCCTTCATAGCCGAGGATCGGCGCGACGGCAGCCAGCAGTTCGGCGCTCGGGTTGAGCAGTGGTTGGGCGTAGAACACTTCCAGCCAGGCGCCCTGGCGGTTCTGGGAGCCGACACCGAAGGCCAGGCTGAACAGGGTATTGGACATGTGATTACCTCGTACGAAATAGGGGAAGAGGGCTCAAGCCAGTGCGGCGGCGTACAGGTCGGGCTTGAAGCCCACCAGGGTACGAGTGCCGAGGTCGAGCACCGGGCGTTTGATCATCGACGGCTGGGCCAGCATCAACTCGACGGCCTTGGCCTTGTCGAGGTCGGCCTTGCTGGCGTCGTCGAGCTTGCGGAAGGTGGTGCCGGCGCGGTTGAGGATGACTTCCCAACCGTGTTCGTCACACCAGCGGTTCAGGCTGTCACGGTCGATGCCTTGTGCCTTGTAATCGTGAAAGGCGTAGGCGACGGCTTGGTCGTCGAGCCAGGTGCGTGCCTTTTTCATGGTGTCGCACGCTTTGATGCCGTAGAGCGTGTAGGTCATTGTGTGCATTGGGGGTCACAGGCCTCCCCAACTTCTCCGTTCGAATGTCAGTCGCGGGATTATGCGGGAAGGAGGCAACGAGTTCCACGGGTGTGCACGCCCAGGGGGCCAATGGTGGTTATCATTGTGTTACATGTTCATTCGCCACATGTGCCTGAGCAGCAACCGCCTTGCCAGATGAGTTGCTCAAGGCACGGGAATGTGAGGTGTGGACAGCACCTGGCGTAACCCCATGAACGAACGTATCTGCCTGACCCCGGGCAAATACAGCAATTGTTCGGCATGCAGCCGGTTAAAGCTCTGGTTGTCCTTGGTCCGAATCAGCATGAAGTAGTCGAATTCGCCGGTTACGACATGGCATTCCATACAGCCGGATACCTTCTGGGCTGCCGCTTCAAAAGCTGCGAATGATTCCGGTGTGGAGCGGTCCAGCACAACGCCGATCAGCACCGCCATCCCCGCATCCAGCGCCTCGGTATCCAGCAACGCAACGATCCCCTTGATCAAGCCGGCTTGTTTGAGCCGGTCGACGCGCCTCAGGCATGCCGGGGGGCTCAGCTTTACGCGTTCGGCAAGCATTACATTCGAGATTGATGCATCCCGCTGCAGTGTCTTGAGGATTGCCCGGTCTGTCCGGTCAAGCTGTACGGGGTCTGCAGGCTGTGCGGTGACTGTCGAGTGTTTATTTATTGTGCTCATGTCGATTTCCACGAAATAAAGATAAGCATAAGGATTTTGATAGGAAATAAACTAAGTATTATTGGCAAATATTTGCAACCCTTTTTTTGGGGTTTTTTCTTAACATGGAATCACCGGAGCCCGTGGATGGGCTTGGATACTTACCCCTTGTGAGGATCGGTGCCATGAATCTAGAACGCTTCAAACGTTACCCTTTGACCTTCGGCCCTTCCCCCATTACGCCCTTGAAGCGCCTGAGTGCGCACTTGGGTGGCAAAGTCGAGCTCTATGCCAAGCGCGAAGACTGCAACAGCGGTTTGGCGTTTGGTGGGAACAAGACACGCAAACTTGAATACCTGATTCCAGAAGCCCTTGATCAAGGTTGCGATACGCTTGTCTCGATTGGCGGCATCCAGTCAAACCAGACTCGCCAAGTTGCCGCCGTTGCCGCGCATCTGGGCATGAAGTGTGTGTTGGTGCAGGAAAACTGGGTCAATTACTCGGATGCCGTGTACGACCGGGTCGGTAACATCGAAATGTCGCGAATCATGGGCGCGGATGTGCGGCTTGATGCTGCCGGCTTTGACATCGGCATCCGGCCGAGTTGGGAAAAGGCCATGAGTGATGTCAAGGAGCAGGGAGGCAAGCCGTTCCCGATTCCGGCGGGTTGCTCTGAGCACCCTTATGGCGGCCTTGGGTTCGTTGGTTTTGCCGAGGAAGTTCGACAACAAGAGAAAGAACTTGGCTTCAAGTTCGACTACATCGTCGTGTGCTCGGTGACGGGCAGTACCCAGGCTGGAATGGTGGTGGGTTTTGCTGCTGACGGTCGCTCAAAGAATGTCATTGGTGTGGATGCGTCCGCCAAACCGGAACAGACCAAAAAACAAATTTTGCGTATTGCTCGTCACACTGCCGAGTTGGTGGACCTGGGGCGTGAAATCACCGAAGAGGACGTAGTTCTCGACACCCGCTTTGCGTATCCGGAGTATGGCCTGCCTAACGAAGGCACCCTTGAAGCCATTCGCCTGTGTGGCAGCCTTGAGGGGGTATTGACCGACCCCGTATATGAAGGCAAGTCGATGCACGGGATGATTGAAATGGTGCGTCGGGGTGAGTTCCCGGAGGGTTCCAAAGTTCTGTATGCGCACCTGGGTGGGGCACCAGCGTTGAATGCCTACAGCTTCCTGTTCCGTAACGGTTGATGGCAGGCATGAGCAAGGGGTGAGCGCGAGTGGGGGCGGGCCGGCGGGTGCAGTCGGCACCAAGGTTGCTTATAAAACCGCTCTCACTTTAGGACATGCCAGGAGAACCGCCATGCATGCAGCAGCGCAATCTGCAGTTTGGGTCAAGGAGCCTTCATCAGACGCTGGAGTGATCATTGTGACCAGTGCGGCGTTGCCCAAGTACATGATCGACAAATTGCACTTGGCAATTGAACACTGGGATGAAGTTGGCTACCTGGTGGTCACGCAGTCCAATACGCTCATGCTGGACTGGTTGCAGGGTAGCGGCCAAACGTTTGAAACGTCGGCCTCGCCATCTTATGCCAGCCATCTGTTACGGGGCGTATCCAAAGGCAGCTATTTGCTGGATGTCGAAGTCGGGCCGGAACCCAGCCTAAGTTGGTTGGGTTCAGTGCGCGGGCACTCATTGCGCGTGGTCAAGTTAAGGGAAACGATGGGTTCAAATAACGCCATGGACAATCAGGTTGAAGGGGTGCTGTCGATGGTGCGGGCGTTGGTTAAAAACGTATTGCTGGAGCGCTGTGTGCTTTAGCGACGATCACCACCTGGAGGGAACTCAAGGATGAAGTCAGATAGGCAATGTCGGTGAGCCTTGGGTGTGATGTGAGTGGTAAACCCGTAAGGTGGGTAAGGGCGCCTTCGGGGTTGACCCGTGTTGTGGTGATAGCCTTTGGCGTAGGCAGTGAGCATATTGAACTGCTGCACCACAGTTTTAGTTGTTTTGCCAATATCGCGCTCATGCAAGTTGATGATGAGGCGGCGGCACATGATAACGTGTTGCAGGTGCAGGTTAGTGACGACCCCCGTTCGTTAATGGCCAACCGCGTGTTGGCAAGAAGTTGCCCGACACAGGGCATGGTTGGGCAACCCATGACGTACTCCATTGCTCGCGGCGCCAGGGCCGAGCGATCGGTCATTGATGCAGTCGAGCACGTGAAGCGCCTCGCGCGCGGGCACGCAGTGCGCCAACATGAAAGTACTTAGGTAGTGCCGTGAGGCCCTGCTATTGATTGCTAATAATAATTAATAAAGCCGTCTGTTTGTAACGCTTGCATATGACTGCCCTTTGATTAATCAATCTCGCCAGCGGAGACGACGGCATGGGCATTAAAGGTTTCGTCTGCAGTATTGCGTTGTTGGGGCTCGTCAACAGTCACTCGGTATACGCCGACAAATCCAGTGATACGCTGGTCTATGCTTCCGACAGTGAACCCGAAAACATCAGCCCTTATCACAATGATTTGCGAGAAGGGGTGATTCTCAGTCGGCTGATTTGGGATAACCTGATTTACCGTGATCCCGACAGTGGCGAGTATAAGCCAATGTTGGCCAGCGCCTGGAAACAGGTGGATGAGACCACCATCGACTTCGATATTCGCCAAGGTGTGAAATTTCACAATGGCGATGCACTGACGGCGGATGATGTCGTATTCACACTTAATTATGTGGTTTCGCCCGAAGCAAAAATTGTCACCGTGCAAAACGTTGACTGGATAAAAAGCGCCGAAAAAGTGGGCGAACACAGCGTTCGTCTGCACATGAAAAAATCCTTCCCCCCGGCATTGGAGTATTTGTCCAACGCGGTGCCGATTCTCCCGAAACACTATCTTGAAAGCGTGGGGCTGGCCGAGTTCAGCCGCAAGCCGATTGGAACGGGGCCTTACAAAGCGGTATCCGTAGTGGCGGGTGAAGGCGTCACCATGGCCTTGAACGAGGCGTACTTTGACGGCAGCCCGCAAGGTAAGCCGCACATCAAGCACCTCAAGTTCCGAGTGATCCCGGACGCGGAAACCCGCCTTGCAGAGCTCATGACGGGAGGTATCGACTGGGCCTGGCGTGTTGCACCGGACCAGGCCGTAAACCTTCAAACCATCCCAAGCCTGAAAGTGACCAGCGGCGAGACCATGCGCATCGGTTTTTTGATCCTGGATGCTCGGGGCACGTCGTCTGAAAACTCGCCCATGAAAAACCTGAAGGTCAGGCAGGCCATCAACCACGCCATCAATCGTGATGCGCTGGCTTCACAATTGGTGGGCGGCCAGTCCAAGCCTTTGCAAGTGGCGTGCTACCCACAACAGTTTGGTTGCGATACGACAGCGGCCAACGTCTATACCTATGACCCGGCCAAGGCTAAAGCGCTGCTGGCGCAAGCAGGTTATCCAAATGGCTTCGAAACGGAAATTTATGCGTATCGTGATCGTGATTACGTCGAAGCCGTAATCGGCAACCTCCGTGCGGTCGGTATCAACGCCAAACTACGCTATTTGAAGTATGCAGCACTTCGCGATCAGCAACGCAGTGGCAAGGTGCCAATGGCGTTCCAGGCGTGGGGCTCGTTCTCGATTCTTGATAGTTCGGCTTCGACAGGCACCTGGTTCAAAGGCAACCCGGACGACAATATCAAGGACCCTGTTGTACAGGGCTGGCTGCAAACAGCCGACAGTGATGCTGACGCGCAGGTGCGCAAGGATAACTACCGCAAAGCATTACAGCGCATCAGCGAGCAAGCCTATTGGGCACCGTTGTTCAGCTATTCGATGAACTACGCCTATAACACTGACCTGGTGTTTACGCCATACCCGGATGAATTACCGCGCTTCGCACTATCCAGCTGGAAGTGAGTGGTAAGTAACGGGCGGCTCTTGTGCAGCGGGTACATGAGCCGAAGCGCGTGTCAGTGATTATGAGGGAACTTGCCATGGTTGCATTTCTTTTGCGTCGGCTTGCGATCGCCCTGTGTGTTGCGATAACCGTGTCAGTCGTGAGCTTTTCTCTGCTGCACCTCTCTGGCGACCTGGCAACAGCGATTGGCGGGCCGGAAGCCAGCAGTGAGCAAATTGAACAGATTCGCGTGCAGTATGGTTTGGACAAGCCCTTGGTTACGCAGTACTTCAATTGGCTGGGGGATTTGTTGCGCCTGGACCTTGGTGACTCTTTTTTCTTTCAGGAGTCGGTGTATAACCTGGTGGCCAGCCGATTACCGATCACCCTTGGCTTGGGCGCCATGGCTCTGGCTATTGCGCTGATAGTGGCCATACCGCTTGGTGTACTGGCGGCTGTAAAGCGCGATACCTGGGTTGATCGGCTGGCGTTAAGCATTGCCGTGATGGGCCAGGCGATGCCAAGTTTCTGGTTTGCCCTGATGCTGATAGTGGTCTTCGCGGTAACCCTGAAGTGGGTCCCGGTTTCGGGCAATTCGACACTGCTGCACTTCGTGTTGCCAGCCATTGCCCTGGGCTATTACGCGACGCCAGCAATCATGCGTTTGACCCGTGCGGGCATGCTGGATGTACTCAATTCCGATTACATCCGCACGGCACGCGCCAAAGGGTTGCGCCCCGCTCGCGTATTGTTCAAGCACGCACTGCGTAATGCCTTGATACCCGTGGTTGCTTTGGCGGCCGTGGAGTTCGGCTTCATGTTAGGTGGCTCGGTTGTTATCGAAACTGTCTTTTCCCTGCAAGGGATCGGGCAATTAGCGTGGGACGCTATTGCTCGTGATGATTTTCCGGTGGTACAGGCCGTGGTGCTGCTGATTGCAGTGATATATATCGTCCTGACCTTACTTGCCGATGTGCTCAATGCACTACTGGATCCGCGCATTCGTGTGCGTTAGGAGTTCTTGATGAGTACGCCCACTGTCATTGCAATTAACGACTATCTACCGCCGGCCAGTAGCCTGAGCCGCATCGTTAAAAAAAGTTTTCGTCACCGGGGGTTCGCAATCGGCGCTGTGTTGTTGATGTTTATCACGGCGGGCGCAGTATTCGCGCCGTGGCTAGCGCCTTACGACCCCTATGCCCAGGATGTGATGGCGCGCATGAAACCGCCGGTGTGGGCGCCGACCGGAACCTGGGAACATATTCTAGGGACTGACAAGTTGGGGCGTGACTATCTGTCCCGGCTACTGTATGGCGCTCAAATTTCGCTGTTCATTGGTGTTGCCGCAGCGTTTATATCGGGATTTATTGGCACCGTGCTGGGTTTGTTGGCGGGTTACTATGGGGGCAAAGTTGATGCGTGTATCAGTTATCTGATTACTACCCGTTTGGCCCTGCCGGTTGTCATGGTGGCCTTGGCTTCAGCCTCGCTGATGGGCGGGTCGTTGAAAGTCGTTATCGTGTTGTTGGGCTGCCTCTTGTGGGACCGGTTTGCGGTCGTCGTTCGCGCCGCTGTGCAATCGATACGCGATGCTGAATATATCGCTTCGGCGCAAGCGCTGGGTTGTTCAACGTTGCGCATCCTGGCGCGCGAAATACTCCCCAACTTAACAAGTGCATTGATCGTAGTCGCTACGTTGGAAATGGCGCATGCGATTTTGCTGGAGTCGGCACTTTCGTTTCTCGGGGTAGGTGTGCAACCTCCCACGCCGTCCTGGGGGCTGATGATCGCCGAAGCCAAACCCTACATGTTCTTTTCGCCTTGGGTTATTGCCATTCCAGGCGTGGCACTCATGGTGCTTGTGCTGGGGATCAACTTGGTGGGTGATGGCCTGCGCGATTTAATCCTGCCTGATGGCCGCAACTGATAAAGGAGTACTGAACATGGCTTTACTCCATGTTGAAAATCTTCGTGTGGACATTCCCATGGGTAATCACGGTACCCGGCAGGACATGCTGCACGCTGTGCGTGGCCTCAGTTTTGAAGTGGAGCGCGGCGAAGTACTGTGTATCGTTGGCGAGTCCGGTTGTGGTAAGTCCTTGACCTCCCTGGCGCTGATGGATCTCTTGCCGCGTAAGGCCATACGCAACGCTGATCGGCTGACGTTGGACAACATCGACATGCTTGGGCAAAGCGAGCGGCGCATGTGTGACCTGCGCGGAAACCGCTTGGCAATGATATTCCAAGAGCCCATGACCTCTTTGAATCCCGCGTACACCATTGGTGATCAGCTCAGTGAGGTGCTTACTCAGCACCGGCAGATATCACGCGCCGATGCGTGGGCTCGTGCGGCGCAAATGCTTGAAAAAGTTGGCATCAGTAACGCTGTGGAACGCTTACGCCAATACCCTCATCAGCTGTCTGGCGGGTTACGCCAGCGCGTCATCATTGCAATGGCTTTGATGTGTGAGCCCGACCTTATAATCGCTGACGAGCCCACTACAGCCCTGGATGTGACTATCCAGGCGCAAATTCTGCACGTCATCCGCGACATTCAAAAAGAGCTGGGGCTGGCCGTTATTTTCATCACCCATGACTTGGGGCTTGTTGCACGGATAGCGGACCGCGTGGCGGTGATGTATGCGGGTGAAATTGTCGAATCAGCGCCAGTCGTTCAACTGTTCGAGAATCCCAAGCACCCTTACACCAAGGGCTTGCTGGCCAGCATTCCGGTTCCGGGGCGTACCAAGCCCGGTGAAAAATTGGGTTCTATCCCAGGCTTGGTACCCAGCCTTGTCGGCGAGCAACACGGTTGTGCATTCCGCAATCGGTGTACGCAAGCAGTTGAGGCGTGCGCGCGGCATGTTCCTGAAGTTGAGGAGGGGGGGCACATGACGCGCTGCCTGCTTACTGCACCCGCTGGACGACAGCCGATGCTTTGCCGGGAGAGCGTAGGATCATGAACAAAGATATTGCACTTGAGCTGTGCGACATTCGTCGTGACTTCCAGATCAGCAAGGGTTTTTTCAAGGCCCCTGCAACGCTTAAGGCGGTCGATGGTGTATCGCTGCGGCTAATGCGCGGCGAAACATTGGGTTTGGTGGGGGAGTCAGGGTGCGGCAAAAGTACCCTGGCGAAAATGTTGTTGGGGCTTGTGCCACCGACTAGCGGTGATGTACTGGTTAATGGGCAGCATCTGGCGGCAACCGACCGCAAGGCGATGTCTCGTCATATTCAGCCGATTTTTCAGGATCCCTACTCATCGCTGAACCCCCGCAAGACGCTGCGGGACATCGTCACCTTGCCGCTGATTGTCCACCAGATCGGAACGCCTGTTGAACGCCGACAAAAAGCAGAGGCGATGCTCGATCTGGTGGGGCTGCCAAAGCGCGTCTACGACAGTTACCCAAACCAGTTGTCCGGGGGGCAGCGCCAGCGTGTGGCGATTGCCAGGGCGTTGATCATGCGCCCGGATGTGCTCATCTGTGATGAGCCAACTTCTGCACTGGATGTGTCGGTGCAGGCGCAGATCCTCAACTTGTTGCAAGCGTTGAAGCAAGAGTTTGGGCTTACTTACCTGTTGATCAGCCATAACCTTGCAGTCATTGAGCATTTGGCTGACCGGGTCGCAGTCATGTACTTGGGGCGGATTGTCGAAGAGCGTACGCGCGCCTCCCTCTTTGAGGCACCCGCCCACCCTTATACCCGAGCATTATTGGATTCGGTACTTAGCCCGGACCCACGCCAGGGTATTCCTGATATTCGTCTGCAAGGGGTATTACCCAACCCGATTTCACCGCCGTCTGGTTGTGCGTTCCACCCGCGCTGCCCAAGTTGTTCAGCCCCCTGCAGTACGGTTTATCCAGATAGTAAAACCATTAAAGGCGGCCGTGTGCGTTGCCACCTTGATGCCCCCTTCGCTCAGCCACTGGAGGTCGTTCATTCATGAGTCGCTCACTGGCAATCAGTAACGCTGCCGCCTGTTATGACAACGGCACTTTTTTGAAGCGGCTCAAGCGCAGCGTCGCGTTGCGCACGGAAAGCGAGGCCGAAACCAACTTGCCTGAGTTGTATCGGTATCTGGAACACTTCTTGACGCCGCTTGTGGAGGCGCTGGGCTTCAGCGTCAAGATTCATGACAACCCTGTAGCAGGGCGCGGGCCTTTCATGATTGCTACGCGCATTGAGTGTGCGGGGCTTCCAACCGTTTTGACTTATGGCCATGGCGATGTGGTGCGCGGGTACGACGAACAATGGGCTGAGGGTAGATCACCGTGGGATGTGACGGTTGATGGTGAGCGTTGGTATGGGCGTGGCACGGCGGACAACAAAGGCCAGCATTTAATTAATCTGACCGCACTTGAGCAAACCTTGAAAGCCCGAAACGGCACATTGGGCTTCAACGTCAAGCTTTTACTGGAGATGGGCGAAGAGGCGGGGTCACCCGGGTTGAGCGCATTCTGTGCCAGCCACAAAGATGCACTTGCGGCAGATGTATTCATTGCTTCTGACGGGCCTCGACTGACGGCAGAACGCCCCACTGTGTTTCTCGGCTCCCGCGGAGTATTCAACTTCGAGCTTGTGGTCAACTTGCGTGAAGGTGCTCATCACTCCGGGAATTGGGGCGGGTTGCTTGCGAACCCCGGTGTCATTCTGGCCAACGCCATTTCGAGCATGATTGACCAGCATGGTCGAGTGAAGGTTGCCGGGCTGATGCCGGAGTCTGTGCCAGCGCCTGTTCGACAGGCACTCGCGGACATTCAGCTTGGTGCAGGCCCCGATGACCCGGCTATTGATGACCATTGGGGCGAGCCTGGGCTTTCGCGGAGCGAGAAAGTGTTCGCCTGGAATACCTTGGACATCATTGCATTCAAAACAGGTAATTCTGACAACCCTGTGCATGCCATCCCGGGCAGGGCCAGCGCGCATTGTCATATTCGCTTTGTTGTCGATAGCGATTTCAATACTTTCATACCGGCGGTGCGTGCCCACTTGGATGCGCACGGTTTTGGTAGCGTCGAGATCAAGCAAAGCCCTAACGAAGTCATGCAGGCCACGCGGCTTGATCCGAATAGCCCTTGGGTCGACTGGGCGCTCACATCCTTGGCCCAAACCACCGGTAAGCAAGTCGCATTACTTCCTAACCTCGGCGGTTCATTGCCCAACGATGTCTTTGCCCAAGTGCTGGGTTTACCTACGTTGTGGGTGCCTCACTCATATCCGGCCTGCTCGCAACACGCGCCCAACGAGCACCTGTTGTCGCCTTTGGTGAGGGAAGGTTTACACATCATGGCGGGGTTGTTCTGGGACTTGGGCAACGACGCATCACGTTTGATGCGTGAGCACGCAGCGGCCGTTAAAACGCTGTAAACGAAACTCGCGCTGGTTGAAATAGAAGAGCTGCCGCGCCGGGCGTCATCAACCGCCTGGCGACGCCATTGCTCTAAGGCGGTCATGTGCCTGAGGACTTTAAAATGAAGGTATTCACTCAGTCTACGGCGGGCATTCGTGAAGGGGGTGCAGGCGCAAAGGGTAACTACATGTGGCTGCTTCTGATGGTCTTGCTGTGGGGGGCAAGCTGGCCCGTCACCAAGCTTGCGCTTGAGAGTGTACCGCCACTGTGGTTAGCCGCTATTCGCTTTGCCAGTGCTGCGTTATGCCTGTTTGGATACTTGATTATTCGAGGGCAATTAACGGTTCCGGTGAGGGCCGATGTCCCGATCTTGTTGAGTGTGGCTTTTTTGCAAATGATGGCCTTTACAGGCTTGGGCATGCTGGCCATGGTACATATTGATACCAGCCGGGCAGTGCTGCTGGCCTATACAACGCCGTTGTGGTGTGTGCTTTTGAGTTGGTTGGCATTTCGGCAGGTGCCTTCGCGGCTGCAGGGGGTTGCACTTGTCGTGGGTATGAGTGGAGTGGCGGTGGTCTGTTCGCCAGCTGAGTTGAACTGGGCGTCATCAGATACACGACTGGGTGCATTGTTCCTGGTGCTGGCAGCCGTCTGTTGGGCGGTCGTTATTCTTCATGTCAAACGGCATCAGTGGGTGTCCGCGCCCATTGCCCTTGCGCCTTGGCAGATGTTAATCGCTGCGGTTCCATTGTCAGCCATAGCCTATGCATCAGAGGGGCCGCCCACGTCCATAACACTGGATACAAGCCTTCTACAGTTGCTTTTTTTCATAGGGCCCGTGGCGACCTCGGCCTGCTTCGTCATATCGTCGGAGTACGGCAGGCGGGTTTCCACCTTCAGTATGTCCAACTTTACGCTGGGCGTCCCTTTGGTGGGGGGCGGTGTGTCTTATGCCGCTTTTGGAAATACCGTAACGCCTGCTTTCATCCTGGGTTTGTGTCTGGTGGTTTTTGGAGTCGTGTTGTCTGCAATCGGGGCTCGGGGTACGGATTAAGTCAGCCACCGACCAATTGCCAACTGCGGTAAGCCATCCTGCAGCGCACGGTACAAGCTGCGACTATTGTGTAGCGGCCAGCTAGGCTGATTGCCATTAACATATTGTGTCTAATGGCAATCTTCCCGCATCAGCCGCCGCAGTATCGCAACCGAGACCAAAGGAACCCCGCCGCATGCAGTCAGCCTACACCGTCCTAATCCTGCTGATGCTGGTAAGCCTTTCCAAGCTGGTCGGTCGGGTGCTTCCCGTGCCATTGCCACTGGTTCAGATTGGTGCGGGGGCGCTGCTGGCTTGGCCGACGCTTGGTTTTCATGTGGCCCTGAACCCTGAGCTGTTCCTCTTCCTGTTCCTGCCACCGCTGCTGTTCGCCGATGGTTGGCGAATACCCAAGCGTGAGTTGTGGCGCATTCGTGGCCCTGTCGTGGCATTGGCAATTGGCCTGGTGCTGTTTACGGTGGTTGGCGCCGGTTACTTCATTCACTGGCTGTTGCCCACGATCCCGTTGCCAGTGGCATTTGCGCTGGCCGCGGTATTGTCGCCCACGGATGCGGTGGCTGTGTCTGCGATTACTCAGGACCGGTTGCCGACACCGCTGATGCACATGCTTCAGGGGGAGGCGCTGATGAATGATGCCTCTGGCCTGGTGACCTTCAAGTTCGCACTGGCGGCGGCGATCACGGGGGCGTTCTCCCTCGCTGATGCAAGCCTTACCTTTATCGTTGTTGCCCTTGGCGGATTGGCGGTTGGCGTGGCGCTTAGCTGGCTGATCGGTCGGTTGCGAACCTGGATGATCGCCAGGGGTTGGGATGACCCGGCCACCCATGTGGTGTTTATGCTGTTGCTGCCGTTTGCTGCTTATGTGTTGGCCGAGCGGCTTGGGGTTTCGGGCATTCTTTCGGCCGTGGCGGCGGGCATGATGCAGAGTTGGCTCGACCTGCTGCCCCGGCAAACCAGCACCCGGTTGCTCAACCGCAGTGTATGGTCGCTGCTGGAGTTTGCCTTCAACGGGCTGATCTTCCTTTTGCTGGGGCTGCAATTGCCCGACATCATCAAGGCCGTGGTCAGCCACGAATCCACCGTCTGGCCAACCCTGGCGTGGCGCTGCCTGGATGTGCTGGCGATTTTCGCAGCACTGATTGTATTGCGGTTTGTGTGGGTGCAAAGCATCTGGCGGGCGGTGGGGGTGGTGCGACGCTGGCGTGGCAAGCCGGAGCTGGTGCTGATGCCCACGGCGCGCTCTTGCTGGTTGCTGACGTTGGGTGGCGTGCGAGGGGCCGTGACATTGGCGGGTGTGATGTCGGTGCCATTGTTGATTGGTGCGGGGCAGGCGTTCCCGGAGCGTGACTTGCTGATCTTCATCGCCGCCGGGGTCATCCTGCTATCGTTGATCAGCGCCTGTGTAGCCCTGCCGTTCTTGCTGCGAGGCGTTACCAGAAGCCCGGACGAGCGCTTGCACCAGGAAGTCCAGGAAGCCTGGCGGCGTACTGCAGAAGCTGCCATTCACGCACTGGAGGCCGAAGAGGTGGTGGATGCCAGTGCGCCACAGGATGCGACTCAAGCCACCTTGGCCACGGAGCTTAAAGCGCGGTTGATGGCGGAGTACCGTGCCGAGCTTGACAGTTACAACGATACGGCGGAGGCCAGGGCCGTTGCCGAACAGATGGATTTGCTGGAGCGGCGCCTGCGTTTGCGTGCACTGCGTGCCCAGCGGCTGGAACTGTATAACCTGCACCGCCAGCACCTGGTGGGCGATGAGGTCGTGCGCCAGGTGCTGGGTGAGCTGGACTTGAGTGAGGCGAACTTGGGGCCAGTCAGGTAGAACCGTCAGTTGTAGGGGTAGGCGAGTCGCATCCGTTCAAGGTCTCCCTCGCTCAGTGTGTGGTTTTGGCCCACCTCGATATCATTCAGGGTCCATCTTCGCAGCACCGGGTAATGCATGATTGAGCGCGGGTCATAGTCGACTTTTATCAATCCGTCGGTACGCTTTTTGGTGTACTGGTCCACGATGTCTTGAGCGGTCCATCCGAATGGCGCGTTGTCTGCCAGAAGCGTTTGCTCATTCCAGGAAATTGTTGTGCCCGGGTGCTGGTGTTCGTGTTCTATGCCAAACGCATGGCCAAACTCATGGAGCACGGTGTAGTCAAAGAGCGGGTGGTTTGCCGAGACATTGAGTGTCATTGACTCGTCGTTGAATGCCATGGCATCCGTGCCGATGTCCGATTCACTTCCCGGTGCGTTCAAGTCAAGAAGCACTCTGATTTGGGCTGTAGTGTCATTGTCCGGGGCCAGCTGCAAACCTAAGTCTGCGCGAGACCCCTCTGTCCACTGAAGGGCTGTCTTGAAGACTTTTGACTTCAGTGCCTTGTCCGGGTTGCCATAAAAAGAAACCATCAGCGTTCTGCCTGGCCGCCAGAAGCGGCCGGTATTGGCGATGGCACGCTTGCTGCGGCCTCGGCTGGAAGTAGCAATGTTCATCGGGTTTTCTGCAGCCGCAAGCTCGTAGGAGCGCTGAGGCTCTACTTGGCGGCGGCGGGGCATGTGAATGGGGCGATCCATGAAAATCTCCGGGGTAGACTAATCGAGATCCATCATCGCCCTTGAATTACCTGAAGCGGCGGTAGTTAAGTCTCGAACAAACTGTAGGTCCGAGTTATCGAGTCGGTTGCTCAGGGAAGGGATATGCCAAGCGCATGAAAGCCTTGTCCTTTTCGCTGATCTCACTGTTGGTGGTTACTTCCCAATCACCCAATGTCAGCGCCTGGTCTACCGGGTAGTGCATGATTGATGTGCGGTCATAGGGCAACTTGGTGATGTTGCTGCCGCTGACCTTGTTCAGCACCGACTCGTCGACCGTTTCCTTGTCGGCCCCCAGGGCTGCATAGTGTTCATAAACCTTTGGGATATCCCATGGAATATCGGCATCCGGATGCTGGTGTTCGTGCTCCATTCCCAGAGCATGGCCAAATTCATGGATTACCACGCGCTCGAAGTTCTCCATGTCGGGCTTCACGCCAAGTACCATGGATGCATCTGCGGCGCGCAGGGCGTCGGTGCCAAACATGGAGTAGTTGGTCTTCGCGTCGTCAGTAACGTAGATCTTGATTTCGGCGTAGGAATACCTGTCGCCGACCAGCCGAAACTTGAGGTTCGCGAACTCCAGCCATTTGCTGGCGGCTTCGACGATGGCGGTCTTCAGCGGTTTGCTGGCCTGGTTGATGAAAGAGATGCGTAGAAGGCGCCCGGGGGACCAAAACTTGTTGGTATAGCCCAATGAGCGTTTCTTGCGATTGCTGCGATCCGTTTGGGCGTTTTGCGGGTTTTCCTCGAGGGCTGCTCTGCGAGAGTCCTGAGGGCTGATGCGGATTGGGCAGTGGCAGTGAATGGCGTGGATCATGCTCTGAACTCCCGTAATAGTGGAGTCCAGAGCATCTGCGCAGGCGGGGCTGGCCTGGGCCTACATATTGCTTGAGTGTCAGCGGCTCAGGAACTCACGAATCCGCTCTGCGGCCTCGATGCATTCGGCCAGCGGGGCGACCAATGCCATGCGCACGCGGCCTGCACCTGGGTTGACCCCATCCACTTCGCGGGACAGGTAAGAGCCTGGTACCACGGTTACGTGCTGCGCTTCGAACAGGTCCCGCGTGAAGTCGGCATCACAGCCCGGCACCTTGGCCCACAGGTAGAAGCTGCCGTCCGGACGCTGTACATCCATCACTGGCTGCAGGATATCCAGCACAGCGTCGTACTTGGCGCGGTACTGATCGCGGTTTTCGCGCACGTGGGCTTCGTCCTGCCACGCGGCAATGCTGGCCAGTTGCGTCTGCACGGGCATGGCACAACCGTGGTAGGTGCGGTACAGCAGGAACGGCTTGATGATCCCGGCGTCACCGGCGACGAAGCCCGAGCGCAGGCCTGGCAGGTTGGAGCGCTTGGACAGGCTGTGGAACACCACGCAGCGCTTGAAGTCGCTGCGGCCCAGTTCTGCACAGGCGCTGAGCAGGCCCGGTGGTGGCGCGTCTTCATCAAAGTACAGCTCGCTGTAGCACTCGTCGGCGGCAATCACGAAATCGTGCTCGTCGGCCAGGGCGATCAGCTTTTTCAGGGTTTCCATCGGCACCAGCGCGCCGGTTGGGTTGCCGGGCGAGCACAGGAACAGAATCTGGCAGCGCTTCCAGACATCGGCCGGTACAGCACCGAAGTCCGGGTTGAAGCCGTTGCTTTCCAGGCATGGCAGGTAATGCGGCGTGGCGCCGGCCAGCAGTGCTGCGCCTTCATAAATTTGGTAGAACGGGTTGGGGCTGATCACCAGGCCATCATCGGCGCGGTTGACCACGGCCTGAGTGAAGGCAAACAGCGCTTCCCGGGTGCCGTTGACGGGCAGGATATGGCGGTCTGCATCCAGCCAGCCAGCCGGTACGCCAAAACGACGCTCGCACCACTGGCCGATGGCCTGGCGCAGGGCTGGCAGGCCGAGGGTGCTGGGGTACACCGCCAGTTTGTCGAGATTGTCGGCCATGGCCTGGGCGACGAACGCCGGCGATTCATGCTTCGGCTCACCGATCGACAGGGCGATGGCGCGTTTGTCGGCAGCCGGCTTTACGCTGCCCAGCAGGGCGCGGAGTTTCTCGAACGGGTAGGGCTGCAGCTGGGTCAAGGCGTGGTTCATCGGCGCAAGGTCTCGTCAATCGTCTAATCGTTAAAAGGTCACGCGGGTCGGGTTGGCGTCGCTGGCCTGGCCGGCCTGCAGCTGCTGCACGATGGCTTCCTGCAGGCGGCTGCACAGCTGCGGATCGGACAGCGGCTGGTTGTCGGCGTCGGTGATGAAGAACACGTCTTCCACCCGTTCGCCGAGGGTCGCGATCTTGGCGTTTTGCAGCGAGATGTCGAACTCCAGGAAAATCCGGCCGATACGTGCCAGCAAGCCCGGCCGGTCCGGCGCGGTGATTTCCAGAATGGTCACCGGCCGCTGGGCATCGTTGAGGATGGTCACCTGAGGGGCAAAGTTGAAGTGCTTGAGCTGGCGCGGCACCCGACGTTGAATGATGGCCGGGTAATCCTCGGGGGTGCGCAGCGCTTCGGTCAGGCCATCGCGAATCTGTTTGACCCGTTGCGGGTTGTCGCCGATCGAGCCGCCGTCGTTGTCCAGCACGATGTAGGTGTCGAGTGTGAACTGGCTGCTGGACGTGATGATGCGGGCGTCGTGGATGTTCAGGTTCAGCTGCGACATCGCGGCCACGGTCACGGCGAAGAAGTCGTGCTGGTCCGGGGCATAGATGAAAATCTGCGTGCCGCCCTCAAACTCGCGCTGGGTGGTTTCCTTGATCAGTACCAAGGGGCCGCCGTCGGCAGGCTGCTGCAAGATGGCATCACTGTGCCAGGCCACGTCTGCAGCGGTGTGCTTGAGGAAGTAGTCGTCCCCCAACTGTGACCACAGTTGTTCCACATCGTCCGGGTCGGTGCCTTCGCGGATCAGGATATCCAGAGCCGCCGACTGGGTCTGGCGAATCTGCTCTTCGCGGTCCAGCGGGTTCTCTAGGCCCCGCCGCAGGGCACGCTTTGTTTCGGTGTACAGCTGGCGCAGGAGGCTGGCACGCCAGGAGTTCCAGAGGCTGGGGTTGGTGGCGTTGATGTCGGCCACGGTGAGCACGTAGAGGTAGTCCAGGCGGGGTTCGTCGCCCACCAGCAGTGCGAAATCGTTGATCACCTGCGGGTCAGACAAGTCCTTGCGTTGGGCCGTCGTCGACATCACCAGGTGGTTCTGCACCAACCACACGATCAGCCGGCTGTCCCATGCGGGCAACTGGTGGCGCTCGCAGAACTTCTGCGCATCCACCGCGCCCAGCTCCGAGTGATCACCTTGGCGACCCTTGCCGATGTCGTGGTAAAGCCCGGCCAGGTAGATCAGCTCAGGCTTGGGCAGGCGCCCCATCAGCTTGCTGGCCAGCGGGAATTTTTCGGACACCGGCGTGTACTGCAGCTTGCGCAGGTGTTTGATGAGGTTCAGGGTGTGCGCATCCACGGTGTAAATGTGGAACAAATCATGCTGCATTTGCCCGACGATCAGGCCGAATTCCGGCAGGTAGCGGCCGAGGATGCCGTAGCGGTTCATCCGCCGCAGGTTGCGATGGATACCGATTTCGCACTTGAACAGCTCGATGAACAGGCTGGTGTTGCGGATGTCGTTGCGAAACGTTTCGTCGATCAGGTGGCGGTTTTCCCGCAGCAGGCGCACGGTGTCGGCGCGCACGCCCTTGATCTCCGGGTGCTGGGCCATCAGCACGAAAATTTCCAGCATGGCGAACGGCGTACGCTTGAATACGTTCGCGTTGACCGCTTCTATATACCCGTCGTGCAGGCGGAAGCGGGCGTTGAGCGGCTGCGTGGTGCCGCTGTCATCGTCGGCCAGGATGACTTCTTCGAAGTGTTGAATGATCAGGTCACACAGCTGGCTGATGCTCATCACCACCCGGTAGTACTGCTGCATGAACTGCTCAATGGCGCGCTTGGGGTTTTCGTCGGTGAAGCCCAGCAAGGCGGCGATGCTGCGCTGGTGGTCGAACAGCAGGCGGTCTTCGGCACGGCCTGCCAGCATGTGCAGGGCGTAGCGAACCTTCCATAGAAAGTCCTGGGAAGAGGCCAGCAGCTCGTTCTCGCTTTCCAGCAGGAAACCTTCGCCAGCGAGCGCGTGCAGGTTCAGCGTGCCGTACTGGCGGCGCGCCACCCACAACACGGTCTGGATATCCCGCAGGCCACCGGGCGAACCTTTAACGTTGGGTTCCAGGTTGTACTCGGTGTCGTTGTACTTATGGTGGCGGGCCTTGAGTTCAGCCCGCTTGGCCAGGAAAAAGTCCTTGCTCGGCCACATGTGCGCCGTGCTGGTGACCTCCAGCATGCGCTTGCGCAGGGCTTCGGGGCCAGCGATGGTGCGGCTTTCCATCAAGTTGGTGATGACCGTCAGGTCGGCACGGGCCTGCTCGGCGCACTCGTCGACGGAACGCACGCTCTGGCCCACTTCCAGGCCGATGTCCCACAGCAGCGTCAGAAAGCGTTCGATGGCGTCGCGGTACTGTTCATGCTCGGCGGCGCCCAGCAGGATCAGCAGGTCGATGTCCGAGTGCGGGTGCAGTTCACCGCGCCCATAGCCGCCGACCGCCACCAGGGCAATACCGCCGGCGTCGCCCCAGTCGAACTGGTTCCAGGCTTGTTGCAGGATGTTGTCGACCAGCCAGGCGCGATCCTCGATCATCCGGCGAATCTCGCGGCCCTCGCGAAAACGCTTGTCGAGCACCTCGCCAGCCTGGCGGATGGCTTTCTTGAAGGCGGCGATGGGGCTCGCCTTGAGGGCCAGTTCTGCCTGGAACTGGCCGCGGTCGAACAACTCGGGGTCCACCTGGGGCATCGCGCTGCGTTCCTGTGTGTAGAAGAGCCTTGGGTAATCAGGCCGAGGTGCGCGGGATGGTGTCGTCCTTGCGCAGGGTGAAGATCTCATAGCCGGTCGCGGTCACCACCAGGGTGTGCTCCCACTGCGCCGAGAGCTTGCGGTCCTTGGTGATGGCGGTCCAGCCGTCGCCCAGCACCTTGGTGTCGGCCTTGCCCTGGTTGATCATCGGCTCGATGGTGAAGGTCATGCCTTCTTTGAGCTCCATGCCCGTGCCGGCCTTGCCGTAGTGCAGGATTTGCGGCTCTTCGTGGAACACCTTGCCGATGCCGTGGCCACAGAACTCGCGCACCACCGAGAAACCGTTCTTTTCAGCGTGCTTCTGGATCACTTCACCGATGTCGCCCAGGCGGCAGCCCGGCTTGACCAGCTCGATGGCCTTGTACATGCATTCCTGGGTGACCTTGGACAGGCGTTCGGCCCATACTGGCACGGTGCCGACATGGAACATGCGGCTGGTATCGCCGTGGTAACCGTCCTTGATCACGGTGATGTCGATATTCAGGGTATCGCCATCCTTGAGCGGCTTCTCGTTGGGGATGCCGTGGCAGACCACATGGTTGATCGAGGTGCAGATCGACTTCGGGTAGCCCTTGTAGTTGAGGGGCGCCGGGATGGCCTGCTGGACGTTGACAATATAGTCGTGGCACAGGCGGTCCAGCTCTTCGGTGGTAACACCGGGCTTGACGTGCTCTTCGATCATTTCCAGCACTTCGGCGGCCAGGCGGCCGGCGATGCGCATCTTCTCGATGTCTTCTGCGGTCTTGATGGTGACGGTCATTACAGGCTCTCTACGGCGCCGTTGCGGGCGCGAACAAACGGGAAAGGCCGGATTCTAACAGAGCAGGGCGGCAAGCTGTCGGGATAAAGGCGACGATCCTGCTGTCTATTGGGGGCATTCTGGCCTGAAAGCCGGGGTGCTGCAAAACCCGCTGACGGGCGTGCGTGCAACCGGGTTCCGTTCGCTGTCGGTCTGTGGTATAAAATGCGCCGCTTTCGGGGAGGTCCCCGGAAGCTCAAACCCACACACGTGTCGACACGATGACCTGGGTGCCCCGAGTTCTCGAATTCGCGGGTTGGTCATTGGGATGCGTGGAGGCCCAACCCGACTTATCAAGGAACTATCATGTCCCAAGTCAACATGCGCGATATGCTGAAGGCCGGTGTGCACTTCGGCCACCAGACCCGTTACTGGAACCCGAAAATGGGCAAGTACATTTTCGGCGCGCGTAACAAGATCCACATCATCAACCTGGAAAAAACCCTGCCAATGTTCAACGACGCTCTGTCGTTCGTAGAACGTCTGGCTCAGGGCAAGAACAAGATCATGTTCGTCGGCACCAAGCGTTCCGCCGGCAAGATCGTCGCCGAGCAAGCTGCTCGTTGCGGTTCGCCATACGTTGACCACCGTTGGTTGGGCGGCATGCTGACCAACTACAAAACCATCCGCGCCTCGATCAAGCGTCTGCGCGACTTGGAAACCCAGGCCGAAGATGGCACTTTCGCCAAGCTGACCAAGAAAGAAGCCCTGATGCGTTCGCGCGATCTGGAAAAACTGGATCGCAGCCTGGGCGGTATCAAGGACATGGGCGGTCTGCCAGACGCTCTGTTCGTTATCGACGTTGATCACGAGCGCATCGCGATCACCGAAGCCAACAAGCTGGGCATCCCGGTCATCGGCGTTGTCGATACCAACAGCAGCCCGGAAGGCGTTGACTTCGTCATCCCAGGTAACGATGACGCCATTCGCGCCATCGAGCTGTACATGACTTCGATGGCTGACGCCGTCATCCGCGGTCGCAACAACGTTGCCGGCGGCACCGAAGTCTACGCTGAAGAAGCGGCTGCACCTGCTGCCGAGTAATAGACGCTAGCGTCTACTTGGCACGCAAAAAGGGGGCTTCGCCCCCTTTTTGCCACCTTGAAATCCTGCTGTCAGCAACGGCCCCGCATCATGGGGCGGCTGATGTACAAAACAGCGGATTTGCAGAATTTAACGCCCGTGAAGAGCGGGTGGAATGGTTGAAAAACTTTCCAAGAGGATTTTGAAATGGCAGCAATTACTGCAGCGCTGGTCAAAGAACTGCGCGAGCGTACCGGCGAAGGCATGATGGATTGCAAAAAGGCCCTGGAAAAGGCCGGCGGCGACATCGAAAAAGCCATTGACGACATGCGTGCCTCGGGCGCCATCAAGGCCGCCAAAAAGGCTGGCAACGTTGCCGCTGAAGGCGCTATCGCCGTCAAGACCGACGGCAAAGCCGCCGTTCTGCTGGAAGTCAACTCGCAGACCGACTTCCTGGCCCTGCAAGACGACTTCAAGAACTTCGTAGCCGAAAGCATCGAAGAAGCCTTCGCCCAGAAGCTGACCGACGCCGCTCCGCTGATCGCTTCCCGTGAAAGCGCTCGTGAAGCCCTGGTTGCCAAGTGCGGCGAAAACGTCAACATCCGTCGCCTGGTGCGCGTTGAGGGTGACGTTGTCGGTGCCTACCTGCACGGCAACAAAATCGGTGCAGTTGTTGTCCTGAAAGGCGGTGACGTCGATCTGGCCAAGAACATCGCCATGCACGTTGCAGCGTCGAACCCAGAGTTCCTGGATGCGTCGGAAATCTCCGCCGAGGCCATCGAGCGCGAGAAGAACGTCTTCCTGCAGCTGAACGCTGACAAGATCGCCGGCAAGCCGGAAAACATCGTTGAAAACATGATCAACGGTCGTATCTCCAAGTTCAAAGCCGAAGCTTCGCTGAAAGAGCAAGCTTTCGTTATGGATCCGGAAGTCAAAGTCGGCGCCCTGGCCAAGAAAGCCGGTGCTGAAATCGTTTCCTTCACCTACTTCAAAGTAGGCGAAGGCATCGAGAAGCCAGTCGACGACTTCGCTGCTGAAGTTGCCGCTCAGGTAGCTGCTGCCAAGCAGTAAGACAGCCCCGTCTGTCGCCCCAAAGAGGCTGCCCGCTCACGCGCGCAGCCTCTTTGTCAAAGCGGGCGCGGCTCACGAGGCCGCAGTTCGCAGACGCACGTGTTGCGTCACGCTAGAGTGTCACGCAGGCTGCAAGCAGCCCGCCAGAATTTTACAAACGCCGCAGGAGAGATACGCAATGGCTCAGCAGGGCAGTGGTCATCAGGCTCGCTATAAACGCATTCTACTCAAACTTAGCGGCGAGGCCCTGATGGGCTCGGAAGAGTTCGGGATCGACCCCAAGGTCCTGGATCGCATGGCGCTGGAAGTCGGCCAACTGGTCGGCATCGGTGTGCAAGTTGGTTTGGTGATCGGTGGTGGCAACCTGTTCCGTGGTGCGGCGCTCAGTGCAGCCGGCATGGACCGCGTCACCGGCGACCACATGGGCATGCTGGCAACCGTAATGAATGGCCTGGCCATGCGCGATGCGCTGGAGCGGGCGAACATTACCGCCATCGTCATGTCGGCGATTTCCATGGTTGGCGTGACCGATCACTATGATCGCCGCAAAGCCATGCGCCACCTCAACGCCAAAGAAGTCGTAATCTTCGCTGCCGGTACTGGCAACCCGTTCTTCACCACCGACTCCGCCGCCTGCCTGCGCGCCATCGAAATCGATGCCGACGTGGTATTGAAGGCAACCAAGGTCGATGGTGTATACACTGCAGATCCATTCAAAGACCCGCATGCCGAGAAGTTCGATCATCTGTCCTACGATGAAGTGCTGGATCGCAAGCTGGGCGTGATGGACCTGACGGCAATTTGTCTGTGCCGCGACCACAAGATGCCGCTGCGCGTCTTCAACATGAACAAGCCCGGCGCCCTGCTGAACATCGTGCACGGTGGCGCCGAAGGAACCCTGATCGAGGAAGTTCAAAAATGATCAACGAAATCAAGAAAGACGCGCAGGAGCGCATGACCAAATCCCTCGAAGCTTTGGCTCGTAACCTGGCGGCCATCCGTACCGGTCGCGCACACCCAAGCATCCTGGACAGCGTCAAGGTTCCGGCTTGGGGTAGCGATATGCCGCTGAATCAGGTGGCGGCGATTACTGTCGAAGACGCCCGTACCCTGAAAATCGTCGCTCACGACAAAAACCTGAGCGCTGCGATCGAAAAGGCCATCCTGACCTCCGACCTGGGTCTGAACCCGTCGAGTGCGGGTACCACCATCCGTGTACCGATGCCGGCGCTGACGGAGGAAACCCGCAAGGGCTACACCAAGCAGGCCAGCGGCGTTTCCGAAGATGCCAAGGTTGCCGTGCGTAACGTGCGCCGTGATGCCCTGGCAGACCTGAAGAAGCTGACCAAGGACAAGGAAATCAGCGAAGACGAAGAGCGTCGTGCCGCTGACGAGATCCAGAAGCTGACCGACAAGTTCGTCGCTGAAGTCGACGCTGCGTACAAAGCCAAGGAAAAGGACCTGATGGCCGTTTAAGGCCGAGGTTTTTTAATGGAAAAGACCAAGCTGGCGGCACCGGGCTCGGTGCCGCGTCACGTCGCGATCATCATGGATGGCAACAATCGCTGGGCGAAGAAGCGCCTGTTGCCCGGCGTTGCCGGGCACAAGGCGGGTGTCGATGCCGTTCGCGCGGTTATCGAAGTCTGTGCCCAGTCCGGGGTCGAGGTGCTGACCCTGTTCGCATTCTCCAGTGAGAACTGGCAGCGTCCCGCCGAAGAGGTAGGGGCATTGATGGAGCTGTTCTTTTCGGCCTTGCGTCGCGAGGCCAAGCGCCTCAACGAGAACAACATCAGCCTGCGGATTATTGGCGACCGTTCGCGTTTCCATCCTGAGCTGCAGGCTGCCATGCGTGAAGCCGAAGCGCTGACCGCCGGCAACAATCGCTTCATTCTGCAGATCGCCGCCAACTATGGTGGCCAGTGGGATATCGCTCAGGCCGCCCAGCGGCTGGCGCGCGAGGTTCAGGCTGGCCATCTGCGCCCTGACGACATCACGCCGGGCTTGTTGCAGACTTGTCTGGCCACGGGTGAGCTGCCGTTGCCTGACCTGTGCATCCGCACGGGGGGGGAGCACCGCATCAGCAATTTCCTGCTGTGGCAGCTGGCGTACGCCGAACTGTATTTCTCCGACCTGTACTGGCCGGACTTCAAACACGAGGCCATGCGCAATGCCCTGGCCGATTTCGCTTCGCGCCAGCGCCGCTTTGGTAAGACCAGCGAGCAGGTCGAGGCTGGAGCTCGTGCTTAATGCTTAAACAACGCATCATTACCGCGCTGATCCTGCTGCCGATCGCGCTGGGTGGTTTTTTCCTGCTCAACGGTGGGGATTTCGCCCTGTTCATCGGCTTCGTGGTGACCCTCGGGGCCTGGGAGTGGGCGCGTCTGGCCGGGCTGATGGCCCAGCCGCTGCGCATCGCCTATGCCGCAGTGGTTGCCGGGGCGCTGATGCTGCTCTACCTGATGCCGGATCTTGCACCTTGGGTGTTGGGCGCTTCGGTGATCTGGTGGGGGCTGGCCACCTGGCTGGTGCTGACCTACCCGCGTAGCAGCGACCTGTGGGCGAGTGCCGCCTGCCGCTTGCTGATCGGGCTGTTGATCCTGCTGCCGGCCTGGCAGGGGTTGGTGCTGCTCAAGCACTGGCCAATGGGCAACTGGCTGATCCTGGCGGTCATGGTGCTGGTGTGGGCGGCCGACATCGGCGCCTATTTCTCGGGCCGAGCATTCGGCAAGCGCAAGCTGGCGCCGCACGTCAGCCCCGGCAAGAGCTGGGAGGGCGTTTATGGCGGGCTGGCGGTCAGCCTGGTGATTACCCTGGTTGTCGGTGTTTACCGCGACTGGGGTATTGGTCAGCTGCTGCTCGGCCTGCTGGGTGCGGCTGTGGTTGTCATGTCCTCGGTAGTGGGCGACCTTACCGAAAGCATGTTCAAGCGCCGTTCCGGCATCAAGGACAGCAGTAACCTGCTGCCGGGCCATGGTGGGGTGCTGGACCGTATCGACAGCCTGACGGCAGCCATTCCGTTGTTCGCCGTACTGCTGTGGGCTGCTGAATGGGGTGTGATGTGACGTCACTTCAGCGCATTACCGTGCTGGGTGCCACCGGTTCCATCGGCCTGAGCACCCTCGACGTAATTGCCCGGCACCCTGAGCGCTATCAGGTGTTCGCATTGAGCGGCTATTCGCGCGTTGACGAATTGCTGGCCCTTTGCGTGCAGCATCGCCCTGCCTATGCCGTAGTGCCCAATGCAGAGGCTGCAGCGCGCTTGCGTGAAGGCCTGGTTGCTGCTGGCTGTGCCACTGAAGTGCTCGAAGGGGAGGCCGGGCTTTGCGAGGTCGCTGCAGCCCCTGAGGTGGATGCAGTGATGGCGGCCATCGTCGGTGCTGCAGGTTTGCGTCCAACGTTGGCCGCTGTCGAAGCGGGCAAGAAAGTGCTGCTTGCCAATAAAGAAGCGCTGGTTATGTCCGGCGCCTTGTTCATGGAGGCAGTAAAGCGCAGCGGCGCCGTGCTGCTGCCCATCGACAGTGAGCACAACGCAATTTTCCAGTGCCTGCCCGGTGACTACGCGCGAGGCCTGAGCCAGGTGGGGGTGCGTCGAATCCTGCTGACGGCATCCGGTGGCCCGTTCCGTGAAACGCCGCAGGCGGCTTTGGCCCATGTTACGCCTGAACAGGCGTGTGCCCATCCGAACTGGTCCATGGGGCGCAAGATTTCGGTCGATTCGGCCAGCATGATGAACAAGGGCCTGGAGTTGATCGAGGCCTGCTGGCTGTTCGACGCCGCGCCGGCCAAAGTTGAAGTGGTGGTGCATCCGCAAAGCGTCATCCACTCGCTCGTGGATTACGTGGACGGTTCGGTGCTTGCACAGTTGGGCAACCCCGACATGCGCACACCCATCGCCAATGCCTTGGCATGGCCGGAGCGTATCGACTCCGGTGTTGCTCCGCTGGACTTGTTTGCCATTGCCCGGCTGGATTTCCAGGCGCCTGATCCGCAGCGTTTTCCGTGCCTTCGCCTGGCGCGCCAGGCAGCGGAGGCGGGCAATAGTGCGCCTGCCGTGCTCAATGCGGCCAACGAAGTTGCGGTGGAGGCATTTCTTCAGCGGCGTATCCGCTTCCCGGAAATCGCGGGTATGATCGAACAGGTGCTCGACCAGGAACCTGTGGTCCATCTGCCGTCGCTGGACGCAGTGTTTGCCGCCGACCAGCGTGCCCGCGAGCTGTCCCGCGAGTGGTTGCGGCGTCACGGCCGCTGATACAGGCCGCCTCGGGGTTATGCTGAACGTCATTCGGAGAAAGACATGACTGCGCTCTACATGATTATCGGCACCCTGATTGCCTTGGGTGTGCTGGTCACATTCCACGAATTCGGCCACTTCTGGGTGGCGCGGCGTTGTGGTGTCAAGGTCTTGCGCTTCTCTGTGGGGTTCGGCACGCCGCTTGTGCGCTGGCACGACCGGCACGGTACCGAGTTCGTGGTGGCGGCGATCCCGTTGGGCGGCTACGTAAAGATGCTCGACGAGCGCGAGGGTGATGTACCCCCGGCGCTGGCTGACCAGTCGTTCAATCGCAAAACGGTGCGCCAGCGCATTGCCATCGTCGCCGCCGGCCCGATTGCCAACTTCCTCCTGGCCATCGTCTTCTTCTGGTTGCTGGCAATGCTGGGTACCCAGCAGGTTCGCCCGGTGGTGGGGGCTGTTGAGTCCGGTAGCCTGGCTGCTTCTGCAGGCTTGGTTGCCGGGCAGGAAATCGTCTCCGTGGACGGAAAACCGACCAATGGCTGGTCGGCGGTCAATTTGCAGCTCGTACGCCGATTGGGCGAGAGCGGTACGTTGCAAATTGGCGTGCGCGACGAAGGTGCCAGTGCCGAACGGCAATTGCAGGTCAAGCTCGATAGCTGGCTGAAAGGCGCCGATGAACCTGATCCGATTCAGTCCCTGGGTATACGCCCGTGGCGCCCGGCCCTTCAGCCGGTGCTGGCTGAAATAGATCCCAAGGGGCCAGCCGCTGCTGCCGGCCTGAAAACCGGTGACAAGCTGCTGGCGCTGGATGGGGTGGCGCTGAATGACTGGCAGCAGGTGGTCGACAGTGTGCGTGCCCGCCCTGACGCCAAGGTCATTGTGCGTATAGAGCGCGACGGCGCGGCGCTGGATGTACCTGTAACCCTGGCCCGTAAGGGTGAAGGGCAGGCGGCCGGGGGTTACCTGGGGGCGGGCGTGAAAGGTGCCGAATGGCCCGCCAACATGCTGCGTGAAGTCAGCTACGGGCCGCTGGAAGCGGTCGGTGAAGGCCTGTCGCGTACCTGGAACATGAGCGTTCTGACGCTCGAATCACTCAAGAAAATGCTGTTCGGGGAGCTCTCGGTAAAAAACTTGAGCGGACCGATAACCATTGCTAAAGTGGCGGGCGCTTCAGCCCAGTCGGGTATTGGGGATTTCCTGAATTTCCTGGCCTACCTGAGCATAAGCCTTGGAGTTCTTAATTTGCTGCCCATTCCGGTACTGGATGGGGGGCATTTGCTGTTTTACCTGGTCGAGTGGGCGCGCGGTCGCCCGCTGTCGGACCGGGTGCAGGGTTGGGGGGTCCAGATCGGTATCAGTTTGGTCGTAGGGGTGATGCTACTCGCCCTGATCAACGATCTGGGTCGACTATAAAAGCTTCGCATTGCGAACCTGCCGCCACTTTGCGGCAGGTTGTTTATTGCCAGTTGGAATAAAAGGACTTCATGAAACGTCTGATGCTAACTGCGGTCATGTCCGCATTGATGATCGCTGAAGTTCACGCCGAGTCCTTCACCATCTCCGATATTCGTGTCAACGGCCTGCAGCGGGTGTCCGCTGGCAGCGTGTTTGGCGCCTTGCCGCTGAACGTGGGTGATCAGGCCGACGACCGCCGCCTGGTGGAATCGACCCGTTCGCTGTTCAAGACCGGCTTCTTCCAGGACATTCAGCTGAACCGCGATGGCAACGTCCTGATCATCAACGTGGTCGAGCGCCCGTCGGTGTCTAGCATCGAGATCGAAGGTAACAAGGCCATCAGCACCGAAGACCTGATGAAGGGCCTGAAGCAGTCGGGCCTGGCCGAAGGCGAGATCTTCCAGCGTGCCACCCTTGAAGGCGTGCGTAACGAACTGCAGCGCCAGTACGTGGCCCAGGGCCGCTACTCGGCCGAAGTCGACGCCGAAGTGGTGCCGCAGCCGCGCAACCGCGTGGCGCTGAAGATCAAGATCAACGAAGGCACGGTTGCGGCCATCCAGCACATCAACATCGTCGGTAACACCGTGTTCGACGATGAAACGCTGGCCCAGCTGTTCGAGCTGAAGACCACCAACTGGCTGTCGTTCTTCAAGAACGACGACAAGTACGCCCGCGAAAAACTGTCCGGTGACCTGGAACGCCTGCGTTCCTACTACCTGGACCGCGGCTACATCAACATGGACATCGCGTCCACCCAGGTGTCGATCACCCCGGACAAGAAGCACGTCTACATCACCGTCAACGTCAACGAAGGCGAGAAGTACACCGTTCGCGACGTGAAGTTGTCCGGTGACCTGAAGGTGCCGGAAGACCAGGTCAAGTCGCTGCTGCTGGTGCAGCCGGGCCAGGTGTTCTCGCGCAAGGTGATGACCACCACCTCCGAGCTGATCACCCGCCGCCTGGGCAACGAAGGCTACACCTTCGCCAACGTCAACGGCGTGCCGCAACCGAACGATGAAGACCACACCGTCGACATCCTGTTCGTGGTCGACCCGGGCAAGCGTGCCTACGTCAACCGCATCAACTACCGCGGCAACACCAAGACCGAAGACGAAGTACTGCGCCGCGAAATGCGCCAGATGGAAGGTGGCTGGGCCTCGACCTACCTGATCGACCAGTCCAAGACCCGCCTGGAGCGCCTGGGCTTCTTCAAGGAAGTCAACGTCGAAACGCCGCCAGTACCGGGCACTGACGACCAGGTTGACGTCAACTACAGCGTCGAAGAACAAGCTTCGGGCTCGATCACCGCGTCGGTCGGTTTCGCCCAGAGCGCGGGCCTGATCCTGGGCGGTTCGATCAGCCAGACCAACTTCCTGGGTACCGGTAACAAGGTGTCCATTGGCCTGACCCGTTCCGAATACCAGACCCGCTACAACTTCGGCTTCGTGGACCCCTACTTCACCGCCGATGGTGTGAGCCTGGGCTACAACGCCTTCTACCGCAGCACCGACTACGACGACCTCGACGTCGACGTGGCCAGCTATGCGGTGGACAGCCTGGGTGCCGGTGTCAGCCTGGGCTACCCGATCAGCGAGACTTCGCGTCTGACCTATGGCCTGAGCGTGCAGCAGGACAAGATCAAGACCGGCCGTTACACAGTTGACGAAATCTTCGACTTCCTTGAAGAAGAGGGCGACAACTTCCTCAACTTCAAGGCGTCGATCGGCTGGTCCGAGTCCACCTTGAACAAAGGTGTGCTGGCAACGCGTGGTCACTCCCAGAGCCTGACCCTGGAAACCACCGTGCCAGGCAGTGACCTGTCGTTCTACAAGCTCGACTACCGTGGTCAGCTGTTCAAGCCAATTACCAATGACTACACCCTGCGCCTGCACACCGAGTTGGGCTATGGTGATGGTTTCGGCGGTACTTCTGGCTTGCCGTTCTATGAAAACTACTACGCGGGTGGTTTCAACTCCGTCCGTGGCTTCAAGGACAGCAGCTTGGGCCCACGCAGTACGCCGAGTAACGGTAGCAACCCAGGTACCATTGCCGACCCGGACCAGGATCCGCTGCCGTTCGGTGGCAACGTGCTGGTACAAGGCGGTGTGGAGCTGCTCTTCCCGCTGCCGTTCGTCAAGGACCAGCGTTCCCTGCGCACTTCCGTATTCTGGGACGTGGGTAACGTGTTCGATACCAATTGCGGCAGCAAGCCGGACTGCGCGAAGGTCGGGTTCTCGGACATGGCCAGCTCCGTTGGTCTGGGCGTAACCTGGATCACTGCCCTGGGCCCGTTGAGCTTCAGCCTGGCGATGCCGGTGAAGAAGCCGGACGATGCCGATACCCAGGTGTTCCAATTCTCTCTGGGCCAGACCTTCTAAAGGTCGGCCCTTGCTTAACGACAACGGTTTATCCAGGAGTGCATCGTGCGTAAGTTGACCCAACTGGCCGTAGTGGCCGCGGCGCTGGTCGCCACCCCGGCTTTCGCCGAAATGAAAGTTGCCGTCCTGAACTATCAGATGGCCCTGCTCGAGTCCGACGCGGCCAAGAAATACGCCGTTGATGCCGAGAAGAAGTTCGGCCCGCAACTGACCAAGCTCAAGACGCTGGAAAGCAGCGCCAAGGGTATCCAGGACCGTCTGATCAAAGGCGGCGACAAGATGGCCCAGCCAGAGCGTGAGCGCCTGGAGCTTGAATTCAAGCAAAAGGCCCGTGACTTCCAGTTCCAGTCCAAAGAGCTGAACGAAGCCAAAGCTGTTGCTGACCGCGACATGCTCAAGCAGCTCAAGCCAAAGCTGGACGGTGCAGTCGAGGAAGTGATCAAGAAGGGCGGGTTCGACCTGGTTCTCGAGCGTGGCGCGGTCATCGATGTCAAACCTCAGTACGACATCACCCGCCAGGTCATCGAGCGCATGAACCAAGCGCGTTGATATGACCTTAACCATGACGCTCGGCCAGCTGGCCGAGGCCCTCGGGGCCGAACTCAAAGGCCCCGAGGCGCTGCCGATCACCGGGCTGGCCACCTTGCAGGAGGCCGGGCCCGGGCAGTTGAGCTTCCTCGCCAACCCGCAATACCGCAAATACCTGGAAAACTGCCAGGCTGCTGCGGTGTTGTTGAAGGCGGCGGATGCCGAGGGCTTTGCCGGCAATGCCCTGATCGTTGCGGACCCGTACCTGGCATATGCGCGCATTTCCCACCTGTTCGACCCGAAACCCAAGGCTGTAGCGGGAATTCATCCCAGCGCCGTGGTAGCCGAGGACGCCCAGGTGGATGCAAGCGCCAGCATCGGGCCATTCGCCGTGATCGAAAGCGGTGCCCGCATCGGGGCCAATGTCAGTATCGGTGCGCACTGTGTTGTCGGTGCGCGTTGCGTGGTGGGTGAGGGTGGCTGGCTTGCACCTCGCGTCACGCTGTATCACGACGTGACCATTGGCAAGCGTGTGGTCATTCAATCCGGCGCCGTAATTGGTGGCGAGGGCTTCGGCTTTGCCAACGAGAAGGGCGTATGGCGCAAAATTGCCCAGATCGGCGGCGTCACTATCGGTGATGACGTTGAAATCGGCGTGAATACTGCTGTGGACCGGGGCGCGCTGTCCGACACGCGCATCGCTGACGGGGTCAAGCTCGACAACCAGATCCAGATTGCCCACAACGTGCAGATCGGTGAACACACGGCCATGGCCGCTTGTGTCGGCATTTCCGGCAGCACGCGTATCGGCAAGCACTGTACCATTGCGGGCGGTGTGGGCATGGTTGGCCACATCGATGTGTGCGATAACGTATTCGTTTCCGGGATGACCATGGTGACCCGTTCCATCACCGAACCGGGTGCCTATTCTTCCGGTACTGCCATGCAGCCATTGGCTGACTGGCGTAAGAGCGCCGCGCGTATTCGTCAGCTGGATGACATGTCCAAGCGTCTCCAGCAGCTGGAAAAACGTGTCGATACCGTGACCTCAGGTGGCCAGCCGGCATCAGAAGGCTGATACCATTTCCTGAGCAAGAGTGAACAGTCGCTAACTGGCACCTCTTTGGATTGCAAAAGGAGCGTGTGGTCAGCACCTGCGCTCCCTATTCTTATTACAGGCTTCCCCCCGAAATGATGGACATCAACGAGATTCGCGAATACCTGCCTCACCGTTACCCGTTCCTGCTGGTGGACCGAGTGACGGATCTGGACTTCGAGGCCCAGAGCATTCGTGCCTACAAGAATGTCAGCATCAACGAGCCGTTCTTCAATGGCCATTTCCCGGCGCACCCGATCATGCCGGGCGTCCTGATCATCGAAGCCATGGCCCAGGCGGCCGGCATCCTGGGCTTCAAGATGCTCGATGCCAAGCCGGCTGATGGCACCTTGTACTACTTCGTTGGCTCCGACAAACTGCGTTTCCGCCAACCGGTGCTGCC
Source organism: Pseudomonas sp. PSKL.D1 (assembly GCF_028898945.1). Classification (NCBI taxonomy): domain Bacteria; kingdom Pseudomonadati; phylum Pseudomonadota; class Gammaproteobacteria; order Pseudomonadales; family Pseudomonadaceae; genus Pseudomonas; species Pseudomonas sp. PSKL.D1. The sequence goes on along the minus strand of NZ_CP118607.1, from coordinate 4,550,202 downwards.
GGGTGATCAGCTCGTTCTGGAGGCCAAGTTCCTCAGCCGCAAGAGCATGATCTGGAAATTCGAGTGCCGTGCGCTGGTCGATGGCAAGCCGGTCTGCTCGGCCGAAATCACTTGCGCGGAACGCTCCCTATGAGTTCGATTGATCCACGTGCGATCATCGACCCTTCGGCCAAGCTGGCCGAGGGTGTCGAGGTCGGCCCGTGGTCGATCATCGGCCCGGATGTGGAGATTGGCGAAGGTACTGTCATCGGCCCGCATGTGGTGCTTAAAGGGCCGACCCGTATCGGCAAGCACAACCGTATTTACCAGTTTTCCTCGATTGGTGAAGACACCCCTGACCTCAAGTACAAGGGCGAGCCTACGCGCCTGGTCATTGGTGACCACAACGTGATTCGCGAAGGTGTGACCATCCATCGCGGTACCGTTCAGGACCGCTCGGAAACCACCTTGGGCGATCACAACCTGATCATGGCGTACGCCCACATCGGGCATGACAGTGTCATTGGCAACCATTGCATTCTGGTCAATAACACGGCGCTGGCGGGCCATGTGCACGTAGGTGACTGGGCAATCCTGTCCGGCTTTACCCTGGTTCACCAGTACTGCCATATCGGCGCCCACGCGTTTTCCGGCATGGGCACGGCAATTGGCAAAGACGTACCGGCGTTCGTCACGGTGTTCGGCAGCCCGGCCGAAGCCCGCAGCATGAACTTCGAAGGCATGCGCCGTCGTGGGTTCAGCGACGAGGCCATCCATGCCCTGCGCCGTTCCTACAAGATCGTTTATCGTCAGGGGCTGACCACTGAGGAAGCGATCAAGGAACTGGATGAGCTGGCAGGCCAGTATCCGGAGGTCGAGCTGTTCCGTCAGTCGATCCTGAACTCCGCCCGCGGCATCACCCGCTGACATGGCCCAGCTTTGCGTAGCCCTGGTCGCGGGTGAGGCCAGCGGCGATATTCTCGGTTCCGGCCTGATGCGCGCCTTGAAGGCGCGCCATCCCGATGTGCGGTTCATCGGTGTCGGCGGGCCGTTGATGGAGGCTGAAGGCCTGCAATCGTACTTCCCCATGGAGCGCCTGGCGGTCATGGGGTTGGTCGAGGTGCTGGGGCGCCTGCGTGAGCTCTTGAAGCGGCGCAAGCTGCTGATCGAGACGCTGATCGCCGAGAAGCCTGATGTGTTCATCGGCATTGACGCCCCTGACTTCACCTTGAATATCGAATTGAAGCTGCGTCAGGTCGGCATCAAGACCGTTCACTACGTCAGCCCGTCGGTTTGGGCCTGGCGGCAGAAGCGGGTGCTGAAAATTCGCGAAGGCTGCGACCTGATGCTTACCCTGTTGCCCTTCGAGGCGCGCTTCTATGAAGAGCAGGGTGTTCCCGTTCGTTTTGTTGGCCACCCGCTTGCAGACACGATTCCGTTGAATGCCGATCGTCAGGCTGCACGCAGTGAGCTTGGCTTGGTTGAAGGGCCCATCGTGGCATTGATGCCCGGTAGCCGTGGCGGCGAAGTTGGGCGCCTTGGTGCCTTGTTCCTTGATGCTGCCCAGCGTTTGTGCGAGCAGGTGCCGGGCGTGCGCTTCGTGTTGCCTTGTGCCAACCCTGCGCGTCGTGCCCAGATCGAGCAAATGCTCCAGGGCCGTGACTTACCCTTGACCTTGCTGGATGGCCAGTCGCATCAGGCACTGGCAGCGTGTAACGCAGTGTTGATCGCGTCAGGTACCGCTACGCTGGAGGCGCTGTTGTACAAGCGGCCGATGGTCGTGGCTTACCGTCTTGCGCCGTTGACCTACTGGATTCTCAAGCGCCTGGTAAAGAGCCCTTACGTGTCGCTGCCAAACCTGCTGGCTCAGCGCGAGTTGGTGCCTGAGTTGCTGCAGGATGCCGCTACCAGTGAGGCCCTGGCGCAAAAGATGGTACCGCTGATCGCCGATGGCAGCCAACAGACCGAAAGCTTCGACCAGATTCACCGCAGCCTGCGTCGCGATGCCTCCAACCAGGCGGCCGACGCGGTGCTGGCCTTGCTCAAGGACCGTTGACATGCAAATTGGACTCGACTTCAACCTGGTCGAAGACCTCGTTGCCGGAGTTGACGAAGTGGGCCGTGGGCCGCTGTGTGGTGCTGTGGTGACGGCGGCGGTCATTCTGGACCCAGCCCGACCAATTCTGGGCCTGAACGACTCGAAAAAGCTCACCGAGGCCAAGCGCGAGGCGCTGTTCGAGGAGATTTGCGAAAAAGCCCTCAGCTTTTGCATTGCCCGCGCCGAAGTGGAGGAAATCGACCGCCTGAACATCCTGCACGCCACCATGCTGGCCATGCAGCGGGCAGTGGAAGGGTTGCACGTAACGCCCAAGCTTGCATTGATCGATGGCAACCGCTGCCCCAAGCTGGCTGTGCCTGCTGCGCCGGTGGTCAAGGGCGATAGCAAGGTGCCCGCTATTGCGGCGGCTTCAATTCTCGCCAAAGTGACCCGTGACCGGGAGATGAGTGCGTTTGAACTGATCTACCCGGGTTACGGAATAGGCGGGCACAAAGGCTACCCCACGGCCGCGCACCTTGAAGCCTTGGCGCGTCTGGGGCCAACCCCGATTCATCGGCGTTCATTCGCACCGGTGCGAGCCGCTTTGGAGGCGCGTGCAAACCTTGTGTCTACCCTGCTATAGAAAGCGGCTCAGCGGTGTCGTACGGGTTCGGCGACGAACTGGAACCAGAGAATTGGCCTGCCAGCCTGGTCTTTTAGCTGTACTTTTCCAGTGCTTTGGGCAACTTCGTATTGGCGAACCATTTTCAACAAGTCAAAAGCGTTTTCCTGAGTGTTATTGTCGATTGAGTTACTGCATGTGAACGTGCGGTAGAACGTCAGGTTGGAAAAGCTGATTTGCCTTGACGGAGCTGTGATGCTGGCATCACCGTCAATCTTCCAGCAATCCTTGTTATCGCGAGCCTGTAATGTGTAGGTGCCGCCTGTATCGACAATGGTGAATGTCAATGGGGCTTCAGTCGACGGTAAGCTGGGTTGGCCGCCTGTGTAGGGGTGGGTAATCAGGGCCATCGGTTTGTTAACCAATTGTTCGTCTTCAATTTGATTGGTATTGATCGAAGAGCAGGCAGATACGAAGGTTATACCCAGTGCGAGCGCGAGTTTGTACATGAGTAGTTCCTTGCTTGTTGGTTAAGCTGGGGCATTCAACATAAGAAACTCTGGTAATTGGCGATACTGGCAAAAATGTCAGGTAAACGACGCCTTGCCGCTCGCTAGCGCTATTGTCAGATTCTGTTTCACCGTGCCCTCCAGCCACGCAGTCATCATCAAATGGCTTGCCGTTTTAAGCTACAATCCCGCCCTTGTCGTTCAGCACTGCTACAGGATCCTCCATGTCGGTACCCTTCGTTCACCTGCGCGTCCACTCCGAATTCTCGCTGGTAGACGGCCTGGTGCGGATCAAGCCGCTGGCCAAGGCGCTGGCGGGTATGAACATGCCCGCGGTGGCGATCACCGACCAGAGCAACATGTGCTCGCTGGTGAAGTTCTACAAGACCGCGATGGGTGCCGGTATCAAGCCGATCTGCGGTGCCGACCTTTGGTTGGCGGCGGCCGACCCCGAGGCGCCGCTTTCGCGCATCTGCTTCCTGGCCATGGACCCCAAGGGCTACCGCAACCTCACCGAGTTGATCTCGCGTGGCTGGACGGATGGCCAGCGCAACGGCCTGGTCATCCTCCAGCGTGAATGGATTGCCCCGGCCAGCGAGGGGCTGATAGCCCTTTCCGCAGGCAAGGAAGGCGATATCGGCATGGCGCTCATGGCCGGTAAAAGCGCTGAGGCAGAGGCACTGCTGCAAGACTGGATGGGCATGTTCCCGGACCGTTTCTACGTCGAACTGCAGCGCACCAACCGTGCCGGTGACGAAGAATACGTGCACGCCGCCGTAGCCTTGGCTGACAAGCTGGGTGCACCGCTGGTTGCCACCAACGATGTACGCTTCGTCAAACAGTCCGACTTCGACGCCCACGAAACCCGCGTCTGCATTGGTGAGGGCTGGACCCTCGACGACCCGCGTCGCCCGCGTGGCTACAGCGACCAGCAGTACCTGAAATCGGCCGATGAAATGGCGGAACTGTTCAGCGACCTGCCCGACGCCATCGCCAACACCGTCGAGATTGCCAAGCGCTGCAACATTCAGGTGCAGTTGGGCAAATACTTCCTGCCCGACTTCCCAACGCCCAATGGCATGGGGATCGACGACTACCTGCGCCATGTTTCCCACGAAGGCCTGGAAGAGCGCCTGGCCGTCCTGTGGCCCAAGGACACCACGCCCAATTACGAAGAAAAACGTCAGGTTTACCTGGACCGCCTGAAGTTCGAACTGGACATCATCATCCAGATGGGCTTCCCGGGTTACTTCCTGATCGTAATGGACTTCATCAAGTGGGCGAAGAACAACGATGTGCCGGTAGGCCCCGGCCGAGGCTCGGGTGCTGGTTCGCTGGTCGCCTACGTGCTGAAAATTACCGACCTCGACCCGCTTGCGTATGACTTGCTGTTCGAGCGTTTCCTCAACCCTGAACGTATTTCCATGCCCGACTTCGACGTCGACTTCTGCATGGACGGCCGTGACCGGGTAATTGATTACGTTGCTGAAGCTTACGGCCGGAATGCGGTAAGCCAGATCATCACCTTCGGTACCATGGCCGCCAAGGCGGTGGTGCGCGACGTGGCGCGTGTGCAGGGCAAGTCCTATGGCCTGGCCGACCGCTTGTCGAAGATGATCCCGTTTGAAGTGGGCATGACCCTGGAGAAGGCCTACGAGCAGGAAGAAATCCTGCGCGACTTCCTCAAGGGCGACGAAGATGCCCGCGAGATCTGGGACATGGCCCTGAAGCTTGAAGGCGTTACGCGCGGTACCGGTAAGCACGCCGGTGGCGTGGTAATTGCGCCGACCAAGCTGACGGACTTTTCGCCCATCGCCTGCGATGAAGAGGGCGGCGGCCTGGTTACCCAGTTCGACAAGGACGATGTCGAAGCAGCCGGCCTCGTCAAGTTCGACTTCCTGGGCCTGCGAACGCTGACCATCATCAAGTGGGCGATGGAAATCATCAACCGCGAGCAGGCCAAGCAGAACCTGCCCGACGTCAACATCGACTTCATCCCGCTGGATGACCGCAAGACTTACGAGCTGTTGCAAAAGGCCGAAACCACGGCGGTGTTCCAGCTTGAATCGCGCGGCATGAAAGAGCTGATCAAAAAGCTCAAGCCCGACTGCCTGGAAGACCTCATCGCACTGGTGGCACTGTTCCGCCCGGGCCCGCTGCAGTCGGGCATGGTGGACGACTTCATCAACCGCAAGCACGGCCGCGCCGAGCTGGCCTACCCGCACTCGGACTACCAGTACGAAGGGCTCAAGCCGGTACTGGCGCCCACCTACGGCATCATCCTGTATCAGGAACAGGTGATGCAGATTGCACAGGTGATGGCAGGCTATACCCTCGGCGGTGCCGACATGCTTCGTCGAGCCATGGGTAAGAAAAAGCCCGAGGAGATGGCCAAGCAGCGTGGCGGTTTCATCGAAGGTTGCGTCGCCAACAATATCGATGCGGATCTGGCCGGTAACATCTTCGACCTGGTAGAAAAGTTCGCAGGTTACGGCTTCAACAAATCCCACTCGGCCGCGTATGGCCTGGTGTCGTACCAGACCGCCTGGCTGAAGACGCACTACCCCGCGCCGTTCATGGCAGCGGTGCTGTCGGCGGATATGCACAACACCGACAAGGTGGTGGTGCTGGTCGAGGAAGTGCGCAGCATGAAGCTGCGCCTGGATGCGCCGGACGTGAACTTCTCCGACTTCAAGTTCACCGTGAACAACGACGGCCGCATCGTGTATGGGCTGGGCGCGATCAAGGGGGTCGGTGAGGGGCCGGTGGAGGCCATCGTTGAAGCGCGTGCCCAGGGCGGCCCGTTCAAGGACTTGTTCGACTTCTGTGAGCGTATCGACCTCAAACGGGTCAACAAACGTACCCTGGACGCGCTGATCCGCAGTGGTGCACTGGACCGCCTCGGGCCGCACTTCCATGACGAACTCAAGGCCTACCACGCCAACATCGACCTCAACCGGGCTACGTTGATTTCCGCCCTTGGCGAGGCAATCAAGGCAGCCGAGCAGGCCGCCCATACCGCTGACAGCGGTCACGTCGACCTGTTTGGCGGTATGTTCGATGAGGCTGACGTTGATGTTTATGCCAACCACCGCAAGGTGCGCGAGCTGACCCTCAAAGAACGCCTCAAGGGTGAAAAAGACACCTTGGGTCTGTACCTGACCGGCCACCCGATCGACGAGTACGAAACCGAAATCCGCCGTTTCGCCCGCCAGCGCATCGTCGACCTCAAGCCGGCCCGTGATACCCAGACTATCGCCGGCATGATCATTGCCCTGCGGGTAATGAAGAACAAGAAGGGCGACAAGATGGGCTTCGTCACCCTCGACGACCGCTCCGGGCGCATTGAGGCTTCACTGTTCGCCGATGCCTTCATGGCGGCACAGTCATTGCTTCAGACCGATGCGATGGTGGTGGTGGAAGGGGAGGTCAGTAACGACGACTTCTCGGGTGGCCTGCGCCTGCGGGTCAAAACGGTGATGACCATGGAGGACGCGCGCACCAAGCTGGCCGAGAGCCTGCGCCTGAAAGTGGCGCACGAAGCGCTCAAGGGCGACCGCCTGAAGTGGCTGGGCGAGTTGATTACCCGTCACCGTGGTGCTTGCCCGATCACGCTGGAGTACACCGGCAGCGACGCCAAGGCCATGCTGCAGTTTGGCGAGCAGTGGTGTATCGACCCGGCAGATGGCTTGATTCAGGCGCTGCGTGACCAGTTCGGGCGTGAGAACGTCTTCCTGCAATATCGTTGAACCGACGAAATTTAATCTCGACCTGAATGCGCCTGATCCCTTAAGGTAGGGCGCCAAACGGATCAACCGGCCGGCCGCCTGGCCGTAGACCCAAGACGGATGACTATGAACCCGAATTTTCTCGATTTCGAACAGCCGATTGCCGACCTGCAAGCCAAGATCGAAGGGCTGCGCCTGGTGGGCAACGACAACTCGCTGAACATCAGCGATGAAATTGCCCGTCTGCAAGACAAGAGCAATACCCTGACCGAAAGCATCTTCGGCAACCTGACCAGCTGGCAGATCGCTCGCCTGGCGCGTCATCCACGTCGTCCTTACACCCTGGACTACCTGGAGCACATCTTCACCGAGTTCGAAGAGCTGCATGGCGACCGCCACTTCTCCGACGACGCTGCCATCGTTGGTGGTACCGCGCGCCTGGATGGCAAGCCGGTCATGGTCATTGGCCACCAGAAGGGCCGTGAAGTGCGCGAAAAGGTACGCCGCAACTTCGGCATGCCGCGCCCGGAAGGCTACCGCAAGGCGTGCCGCCTGATGGAAATGGCCGAACGCTTCAAGATGCCGATCCTGACCTTCATCGACACCCCGGGCGCCTACCCGGGCATTGACGCCGAAGAGCGCAACCAGAGCGAGGCCATCGCCTGGAACCTGCGCGTGATGGCGCGTCTGAAAACCCCGATCATCGCTACCGTGATTGGTGAGGGTGGTTCCGGTGGTGCACTGGCCATTGGCGTGTGCGACCAGTTGAACATGCTGCAGTACTCCACCTACTCGGTGATCTCGCCCGAGGGTTGTGCTTCGATCCTGTGGAAAACCGCCGACCGTGCGGCTGATGCAGCCGAGGCCATGGGCGTTACCGCTGAACGCCTGAAGAGCCTGAACATTGTCGACAAGGTCATCGAGGAGCCGCTGGGCGGCGCCCACCGTGACCCGGCGAAGATGTCGGAAAGCATCCGTGCTGACCTGATCCAGCAATTGGACATGCTTGGCAAGCTCGATCACGACGCGCTGCTGGCTCGTCGTTATGACCGCCTGATGAGCTACGGCCTCTGACAGAACGTTGGGGCCGCGTTGCGGCCCATCGCGGAAGAATCCGCTCCTACAGATTGCACCTTGTAGGAGCGGATTTATCCGCGACGGGCCGTGAAACGGCCCCGGCGATCTCAAGCCATGATGATTAATCTCACCCCTTGGCTAAACGCCCCCACCTGGTACATCGCCTTCTCCGGCGGCCTCGACTCCACCGTCCTCCTGCACCAGCTGGCCGAATACGCCTCTGGCCACGCCACACCACCACTGCGCGCCATCCACATCCACCACGGCCTGCAATCTGCCGCCGACGCCTGGCCCGCTCACTGCCAGTCCATCTGCGACCAGCTCGGCATCGAGCTGCAGATCGTCCGCGTTCAGGTAACCCCCGGTGCCAGCCTCGAACAGGCTGCCCGAGATGCACGCTACCGAGCCTTCGAGCAGACCCTTGGCCCTGGCGATATCCTCTTCACCGCCCAGCACCGTGACGATCAGGCCGAAACGCTGTTGTTCCGCCTGCTGCGCGGCGCCGGCTTGCGCGGGTTGGCTGCCATGCCCGTGCGGCGACCTCTGGGGCAGGGGGGGCTGGTTCGACCATTGCTGGAAACGTCACGCCAACAGCTGAATGATTATGCCTTGGCCCACGGCCTGGTATGGATCGAGGACCCGTCGAACACTGATACGGCTTTCGACCGCAATTACCTGCGTGCTGACGTGTTCCCTCATCTACATCAACGCTGGCCGCAGGCCAGCCAGAACATGGCGCGCTGCGCGCAACACCTGGACGAAGCGCTCGGCCTGCTCGACGAACTGGCACAAGGCGACCTGATGAGGGCAGGGCAGGGCGATGCGTTCCCATGGCTTTGCCTCGCTTCACTCGACATTGCAGAAATCGCAGCGTTATCACCCGCACGCCAGCGTAATGCGCTGCAGTACTGGCTCAGCGGTCGAACCCGCTTGCCCGACAGCCGGCATTGGGCCGGTTGGGTGGGGCTACGTGATGCCGCGGCGGATGCGCAGCCGGTCTGGCGCCTGGCCGATGGCCAACTGGTGCGTAGCCAAGGGCGCATCTGGTGGTTGAGTGGCGATTGGCTGGATACGCCTTCAGCCGGGCTCGGGTGGGATACCTTTGAACACCCTCTGGGCCTGCCGGGTAACGGCAGCGTCAGGCTGCAGGCGAGTGCGCCAATGGGGGATCTGCGCATCGCCTATCGCCAGGGCGGCGAGGTACTGGACATCCCCGGCCGGGGCCGTCGGGATCTCAAACGCCTGCTGAACGAACTGCACGTGCCTCATTTCGTACGCGCGCGCCTGCCGCTGCTGTACAGTGGCAAGCACTTGCTGGCAGTGGCGAACCTGCCCGAGCTCGCGCAGGCGGATTGCCAGCTTCACTGGCAGCCTCCGACGAACGCGCAAGGTTTGAGATGAAGGTGACATTCGGGTAGACTACCCTCCCTTCTTGATACAGCTTCTGTGGGTTCCGCGAAAACACAGAAGTTGCCGATTACCAAGCAGTTTTTTGCTGGGCTGATTCTGGAAATGACGAGCGAGCTCCATGCCGGGTGTAACCCCGGTCTGTACAGACGCGGCAGTTTTTCGAGATGCACTGTGATTGACGCAGGTGATCGGGGGCTTCGGCCTTCCTTCGCTTTCTCCGGCGGCGCTGGCCGCCTTAACGCAGACTTCTAGGGTTTTTCATGACGCGCTACATATTCGTCACGGGCGGTGTTGTTTCTTCATTGGGGAAAGGCATTGCCTCGGCTTCCCTGGCGGCCATCCTGGAAGCGCGGGGCCTGAAGGTCACCATGCTCAAGCTGGATCCGTACATCAACGTCGATCCTGGCACCATGAGCCCGTTCCAGCACGGTGAGGTTTTCGTCACCCACGATGGCGCCGAAACCGACCTCGACCTGGGTCACTACGAGCGGTTCATCCGCACCACCATGACCCAGAACAACAACTTCACCACTGGCCGTATCTACGAGCACGTGCTGCGTAAAGAGCGCCGTGGTGATTACCTGGGTGCGACCATCCAGGTCATCCCGCACATCACCGACGAAATCAAGCGTCGCATCATCAAGGGCGCCGGCGATGCCGACGTGGCCCTGGTGGAAATCGGCGGTACCGTGGGCGACATCGAGTCGCAGCCGTTCCTGGAGGCCATCCGCCAGCTGCGCGTCGAAGTGGGCTCCAAGCGCGCCATGCTGATGCACCTGACGCTGGTTCCGTACATCGCCACCGCTGGCGAAACCAAGACCAAGCCGACCCAGCACTCGGTCAAGGAACTGCGCTCCATCGGCCTGCAGCCTGACGTGCTGATCTGCCGCTCCGACCACCCGGTCGATGCGTCCTCGCGTCGCAAGATCGCGCTGTTCACCAACGTTGAAGAGCGTGCGGTCATCTCGCTGGAAGACGTCGACACCATCTACAAGATCCCGGGCGTGCTGCACGCGCAGGGCCTGGACGATTTCGTCGTTGAGCGTTTCGGCCTGCAGTGCAACAGCGCCGACCTGTCCGAGTGGGACAAGGTCGTCGATGCCAAACTGAACCCCGAGAAAGAAGTCACCATCGCCATGGTCGGCAAGTACATGGAGCTGCTGGACGCTTACAAGTCGCTGATCGAAGCGATGAGCCACGCCGGCATCACCAACCGTACCAAGGTCAACCTGCGCTACATCGACTCCGAAGACATCGAGAACCAGGGCACCAGCCTGCTGGAAGGCGCCGATGCCATCCTGGTACCAGGCGGTTTCGGCCTGCGCGGCGTTGAAGGCAAGATCACTGCGGTGCAATACGCCCGTGAAAACAAGGTGCCATACCTGGGTATCTGCCTGGGCATGCAGGTGGCCGTGATCGAGTTCGCCCGTAACGTAGTGGGCTGGAAAGACGCCAACTCCACCGAGTTCGACCGCAACAGCGGCCACCCGGTCGTAGGTTTGATCACCGAGTGGGCCGATGCCACCGGTGCGGTCGAAACCCGTACCGAAGCCTCCGACCTGGGCGGCACCATGCGCCTGGGCGCCCAGGACTGCCAGCTGGCGGCCGGTTCCAAGGTTCACGACTGCTACGGCAAGGACGTGATCACCGAGCGTCACCGCCACCGTTACGAAGTCAACAACAACCTGCTGCCTCAGCTGGTTGATGCAGGCCTGGTGGTTTCCGGCCGCTCCGAAGACGGCGCGCTGGTTGAAGTGGTCGAGTCCAAGGACCACCCATGGTTCGTGGCCTGCCAGTTCCACCCGGAGTTCACCTCCACCCCGCGTGACGGTCACCCGCTGTTCAGCGGCTTCGTCAAGGCGGCGCTGGCCCAGAAGGCCAAGGCCTGAATCGGCCTTTGATGAGTTTTCCGACGGTAGAAGCCGCGCAAAGCTCATTTCTCGGGTAAAGTACCGCCCGTTCTGCCCCTGACCTGCCGGTCAGGGGCTGCTTTCACCAGGCCTGCCTGCTGCATCTTCGTCTGGTGATCGGCAAGAATTTCCTAAAGCTGCGTTGTTTTCGTCAATTCTGGAGTGCTTACAACAATGGCAAAAATCGTCGACATCAAAGGTCGTGAAGTTCTCGATTCGCGTGGCAACCCCACCGTGGAAGCCGATGTACTGCTCGACAACGGCATCATCGGCAGCGCTTGCGCGCCGTCCGGTGCTTCCACCGGCTCGCGCGAAGCGCTGGAGCTGCGTGATGGCGACAAGAGCCGTTACCTGGGCAAGGGCGTGCTGAAGGCTGTCGCCAACATCAACGGCCCGATCCGTGACCTGCTGCTGGGCAAGGATCCTTCTGACCAGAAGGCTCTGGACCACGCCATGATCGAACTGGACGGTACCGAGAACAAGGCCAAGCTGGGCGCCAACGCCATCCTGGCTGTTTCCCTGGCTGCTGCCAAAGCCGCTGCCCAGGACCAGGACCTGCCACTGTACGCGCACATCGCCAACCTGAACGGCACTCCGGGCCAGTACTCGATGCCGGTCCCGATGATGAACATCATCAACGGCGGCGAGCACGCCGACAACAACGTCGACATCCAGGAGTTCATGGTTCAGCCGGTTGGCGCCAAGACCTTCTCGGACGGCCTGCGCATGGGCACCGAAATCTTCCACCACCTCAAAGCCGTGCTCAAGGCCCGTGGCCTGAACACTGCCGTGGGTGACGAAGGTGGTTTCGCGCCTAACCTGGCTTCCAACGAAGACGCGCTGGCCGCCATCGCCGAAGCCGTTGAAAAGGCCGGCTACAAGCTGGGCACCGACGTGACCCTGGCCCTGGACTGCGCAGCTTCCGAGTTCTACGAAGACGGTAAGTACAACCTGTCTGGCGAAGGCAAGTCGTTCGACGCCGAAGGCTTTGCCGAGTACCTGAAGGGCCTGACCGAGCGTTTCCCGATCATCTCGATCGAAGACGGCCTGGACGAGTCCGACTGGGCTGGCTGGAAAATCCTGACCGACAAGATCGGCGCCAAGGTGCAACTGGTGGGTGACGACCTGTTCGTGACCAACACCAAGATCCTGAAAGAAGGCATCGAGAAGGGCATCGGTAACTCGATCCTGATCAAGTTCAACCAGATCGGCTCGCTGACCGAAACTCTGGAAGCTATCCAGATGGCCAAGGCTGCCGGCTACACCGCAGTCATCTCGCACCGCTCCGGTGAAACCGAAGACTCGACCATCGCCGACCTGGCTGTAGGTACCGCTGCTGGCCAGATCAAAACCGGCTCGCTGTGCCGTTCCGACCGCGTTTCGAAGTACAACCAACTGCTGCGCATCGAAGAGCAACTGGGCGCCAAAGCGGTTTACCGTGGTCGTGCCGAGTTTCGCGGCTAAGCAAGAGATGGTAAAAAGACAGCAGCCGAGGTCGTCGGAACTTTCCTACTGAGAGTTGCGACACTTCAAACGGGTTTCTGTCGACGAAGCCTGGCCTCGGCCAGGCTTCGTGCTATTTGAGAGGCCCGTGTGCGGCGGTCTTTTTAACCTGGATACCTTGATGCGCAGTCCCTATTGGTTGTTCCTTGTCCTGCTCTTGCTGCTCGGTGGCCTGCAGTATCGCCTGTGGGTGGGTAACGGCAGCCTGGCGCAAGTGGCCGAGCTCAAGCAGCAAATCGACGAACAGCATGCCGAGAACGAGCGGCTGCTGGAGCGTAACCGCGTGCTCGATGCCGAGGTGCTGGAGCTGAAAAAAGGCATGGAGACCGTCGAAGAACGGGCTCGTCATGAATTGGGAATGGTCAAAGAGGGCGAAACCCTCTTCCAGCTGCCACAAAAATGATCGATACGTTACCGGCCTTCTGGGCCGTGATTCCTGCCGCGGGCGTTGGTGCCCGCATGGCTGCCGACCGCCCCAAGCAATACCTGGAGCTGGCCGGGCAGACCATCCTCGAGCATAGCCTCGACTGTTTTCTGGGCCATCCGTCGCTTAAGGGCGTGGTGGTCAGTGTTGCCGAAGACGACCCTTACTGGCCGGGTTTGCGCTGTGCTGTTGACCCGCGTATTCAGCGGGCGTCCGGCGGGCGTGAGCGTGCCGATTCGGTGCTGAATGCGCTGTTGTTGTTGCATGCCCAAGGGGCGGCGGACAGCGACTGGGTGCTGGTACATGATGCGGCAAGGCCGAACCTGGCACGCTCGGATTTGGACCGACTTTTGACCGAGCTGGCGGATGACCCGGTGGGTGGTCTGTTGGCGGTGCCTGCCCGGGATACGCTCAAGCGCGCCGATTCCAATGGCCGTGTCAGCGCGACCGTGGACCGCAGCACCATCTGGCAGGCCTATACGCCGCAGATGTTCCGCCTCGGGGCGTTGCACCGGGCGTTGGCTGAGTGCCTGGTGTCTGATGTGGTGGTGACCGACGAGGCCTCGGCCATCGAATGGTCGGGGTTGGCGCCGAAGCTGGTGGAAGGGCGCAGTGACAATATCAAGGTGACCCGGCCTGAAGATCTGGAATGGTTGCGCCAGCGGTGGTCAGGCAGGCGCTGAAATTGCTGGGACCACGCAGTGGCCCCAGGATACGGTCAGGCATGACGGTACTCCGGCAACCCCGCCAACCCTTGCTTCAAAAAATCCACCAACCGCCTGACCTTCGGCGAAAGATGCCGCTGCTGCGGATACAACGCCCACACCGCCGTATTCGGCGGCTGATGCGCCTCCAGCAGCGAAACCAGCGCACCACTGTTCAAATGCTCGAGCACGTAATAATCCGGCAATTGGCACAACCCCACCCCCTGCAACGCCGCATCCAGCACCGCCTGCCCACTGTTGCACCGCCAGTTGCCCTGCACCCGCTGGGTGATTTCGCGCCCGTCCTGCTGCAACGCCCACAAATCCGTGCTGCCTACCAGGCAGTTGTGCCGCGCCAGTTCCGAAAGGCTGTGTGGCCGCCCGTAGCGCTCCAGGTATGCCAGTGATGCACACAGGTACATGCGCCGCGGCGCCAGACGCGTCGCGACCAGCCGGGAGTCCGCCAGGCGGCCGAGGCGGATGGCCAGGTCCATGCCTTCGTGTACCAGGTCGAGCGTGCGGTTGCTCAACTCCACATCCACCCGCAACTGCGGGTACAGCGCCATGAAGCGCGTCACCAGCGGCACGATAAAGCGCTCGCCATACGCCACGGCGCACGTCATGCGCAGCAACCCCTTGGGCTCGCTGGACAAGTCACCCATCGCCCGCAGTGCCTCTTCGCGGCCATCCTGCAACCGCTGGCAATGCTGCAAAAACGTCTGGCCGGCCTCGCTCAGCGTCACCCGCCGAGTGCTGCGGTACAGCAGGCGGGTTTGCAGGCGTTCTTCAAGGCGGGCTATTTGCCGGCTGATGTGCGATGAGGACACGCCCAAGCGTTCCGCTGCGGCCGTAAACTGCCCGGACTCGGCAACGGCGACAAACTCGTCAATGCCTTCCCAGCGACTGCTCATTGATTATCCCTGTGCGGCAATAATGTTTTGTCTTTGCCTGGATTATTCATCAAATCGGCATGAATTACACTGCTGGACTGAATCAGCCCTCTTGTTTGGAGACCTTTGATGATCAAGTCCCGCGCAGCCGTAGCCTTCGAGGCCAAGAAACCCCTGGAAATCGTAGAAGTGGACGTGGCCATGCCCAAGGCGGGCGAAGTCCTGCTGCGCGTGGTAGCCAGCGGCGTCTGCCACACTGACGCCTACACCCTGTCGGGTGCTGACCCCGAAGGTATCTTCCCGTCGATTCTGGGCCATGAAGGTGGCGCCATCGTCGAAGCCGTGGGCGAGGGCGTCACCTCGGTGGCGGTCGGCGACCACGTGATCCCGCTGTACACGCCAGAGTGCGGCCAGTGCAAATTCTGCCGTTCGGGCAAGACCAACCTGTGCCAGGCCATCCGCGCCACCCAGGGCAAGGGCCTGATGCCGGACGGCACCACCCGCTTCTCGTACAAAGGCCAGCAGCTGTTCCATTACATGGGTACTTCGACCTTCTCCGAGTACACCGTGCTGCCGGAAATTTCCGTGGCCAAGATTCAGAAAGAGGCCCCGCTGGAAAAGGTCTGCCTGCTGGGTTGCGGCGTGACCACCGGTATCGGCGCCGTGCTGAACACCGCGAAGGTCAAGCCGGGTGATACCGTGGCCATCTTCGGTTTGGGTGGCATTGGCCTTTCGGCGGTCATTGGTGCGGTCAAGGCCAAGGCTTCGCGCATCATCGCCATCGATATCAACCCGGCCAAGTTCGAAATCGCCCGCCAGCTGGGTGCCACCGACTGCATCAACCCGAAAGACTACGACCGCCCGATCCAGGAAGTGATCGTCGACCTGACCGATGGCGGCGTGGACTTCTCGTTCGAGTGCATCGGCAACGTGCAACTGATGCGTGCAGCCTTGGAGTGCTGCCACAAGGGTTGGGGCGAGTCGGTGATCATTGGCGTTGCCGGTGCGGGCCAGGAAATCGCTACCCGCCCGTTCCAGCTGGTGACCGGCCGCGTATGGCGCGGTTCGGCATTCGGTGGGGTGCGTGGCCGTACCGAATTGCCAAGCTATGTGGAAATGTCCGAAAAGGGTGAAATCCCGCTGGATACCTTCATCACCCACACCATGGGCCTGGAGGACATCAACAAAGCCTTCGACTTGATGCATGAAGGCAAGAGCATCCGCAGCGTGATCCACTTCTGAGGTCAGCTATGAGCCTGGATAACATCTCCTGCCAGAAAAGCTTCGGCGGCTGGCACAAGCGTTACCGGCATCACTCCAAGGTGCTGGGCTGCGACATGGTGTTTGCCGTGTACCTGCCACCGCAGGCCGAGCAGGGCGAGAAGCTGCCAGTGCTTTACTGGCTCAGCGGCCTGACCTGCACCGATGAAAACTTCATGCAGAAGGCCGGTGCCCAGCGCTTGGCCGCCGAGCTTGGGCTGATCATCGTTGCCCCCGACACCAGCCCGCGCGGCGAGCAGGTGCCGGGCGACCCGGATGGTGCCTGGGATTTTGGCCTTGGTGCAGGGTTCTACCTGAACGCCACCCAGCAACCGTGGGCGCAGCATTACCGCATGCATGACTACGTGGTGCAGGAGTTGCCGGCACTGATCGAAGCGCATTTCCCGGCTTCCGATCAGCGCAGCATCAGTGGCCACTCGATGGGGGGCCACGGCGCGCTGGTGTGTGCCTTGCGCAACCCGGGCCGTTATCGCTCCGTGTCGGCGTTCTCGCCCATCACAAACCCGATGGATTGCCCGTGGGGTGAAAAGGCGTTCAGCCGTTATCTGGGTGACGACCGTGCCCGTTGGCGCGAGTGGGATGCCAGTGTGCTGCTGGCTGAAACGCCTGCTGGCCAGTGCCCACCGTTGCTGGTGGATCAGGGCGATCGGGACGACTTTCTCGAGAAGCAGCTCAAGCCCGAAGCGCTGGAGCAGGCTGCACGCAAGGGCGGGCATACGTTGACATTGCGCTTGCAGCCTGGCTACGACCATAGCTACTACTTCATTGCCAGCTTCATTGATGAGCACTTGAGGCACCATGCAATGGCATTGGGGCGCTTGTAACGCGTTAGTCCATCACTGTAGGAGCCCATTAGCGGCTAAAGCAGGTAGAATCACGCCCTGACTCAATCAGGGCGTTTTTCTATGCGTATTGGCCACGGCTACGATGTGCACCGTTTTTGCGACGGTGATTTCATTACCCTGGGCGGGGTGCGTATCCCCCACAAATACGGCCTGCTGGCCCATTCCGACGGTGACGTGCTGCTGCACGCCCTGAGCGATGCCTTGCTCGGCGCAGCTGCGCTGGGTGACATCGGCAAGCACTTCCCCGACACCGACCCGCAATTCAAAGGCGCCGACAGCCGCGTGCTGCTGCGCCATGTGGTTGGCATCGTGCGCGCCAAGGGCTGGAAGGTGGGCAACATCGACGCCACCATCATTGCCCAGGCACCCAAGATGGCCCCGCACATCGAGGCGATGCGCCAGTTGATTGCCGAAGACCTTCAAGTCGTACTCGACCAGGTCAACGTCAAAGCCACCACTACAGAAAAGCTTGGCTTCGCCGGCCGCGAGGAGGGCATCGCCGTGCATTCGGTTGCCCTGCTATTGCCAGCATGACCGAACTGGAACTGCTGGGCCCGCGTGCATCGGGCGAGTCGTTGGGCGCCGCGGTGCTCAAGGCAGTCGCAGACGACTTCCAGGTCGACGAGGTGCTCGACATCCCGTTGTCCGGCCAGGGTGAGCACCTGTGGTTGTGGGTCGAAAAGCGTGACCTCAATACCGAGGAAGCTGCCCGCCGCCTGGCGCGTGCAGCCGGCGTACCGGTGCGTGCGATCAGCTATGCCGGCCTCAAGGACCGTCAGGCCCTGACCCGCCAGTGGTTCAGTTTGCACCTGCCGGGCAAGGCTGACCCTGACCTGTCGCGTGCCGAAGACGCCACGCTGCGCGTGCTCAAACAAGTCCGCCACCAGCGCAAGCTGCAGCGTGGGGCCCATTCGGCCAACGGTTTCACCTTGCGCCTGACTGCGCTGGCCGCTGATCATCAGGCCCTTGATGCACGGCTCGAAAACATTAAACAGCACGGTGTGCCTAACTACTTCGGCAGCCAACGTTTTGGCCATGGCGGCGGCAATGTTCAGGACGCTCTGCACTGGGCCGAGCGCAAAGCGCTGCCAGAGCAGCGTAATGTCCGTTCCCGTCTGCTCTCGGCTGCGCGCAGCTACGTTTTCAACCAGGTGCTGGCGGCCCGTGTTGCCGACGGCAGCTGGCAGCATGCCCAGGTTGGGGACTTGCTCGCGTTCACCGATAGCCGTAGCTTTTTCCCTGCGGGTGAGCAGGAATGCTCCGATCCGCGGTTGGCCATTCTAGACCTGCACCCTACCGGCCCGATGTGGGGTGAAGGCCCGACCCCCGCCACTGGCAAGCCTTCCGAGCTGGAGTCGGCCGTTGCCGGGCAACACCCGGCACTGTGCCAATGGTTGGCCAATGCGGGCATGAGTCACGAACGGCGCATCCTGCGTCTCCCTATTGGCGGCCTTACGTGGCATTATCCCGAGCCTGATATCCTGCAACTGGAATTCGTCCTTCCGGCCGGATGCTTCGCCACCGTGGTGGTGCGCGAACTCGTCGATCTGGTGCCGGCAGGGCAGACGGACAGCCCATGCGTATTCTGATTTCGAATGACGACGGTGTTACCGCACCAGGCATTGCCGCGCTTCACGGCGCGCTGGCAGATTATGCCGACTGTGTGGTGATCGCACCGGATCAAGACAAAAGCGGCGCCGGCAGCTCGCTGACGCTCGATCGCCCGCTGCATCCGCAAACCTTGGCGAACGGCTTCATCAGCCTTAACGGCACGCCCACCGACTGTGTGCACCTGGGGCTCAACGGCCTGCTGCCGCAGGTGCCGGACATGGTGGTTTCAGGCATCAACCTCGGTGCCAACCTGGGTGATGACGTGCTTTATTCCGGCACGGTTGCCGCCGCGCTGGAAGGCCGTTTCCTGGGGGGGACGTCGCTGGCGTTTTCGCTGCTGTCGCGCCAGCCCGGCAACCTGCCTGCCGCGGCGTACATTGCCCGCCGGCTGGTAGAGGCGCAGTCGCGCCTGGAGCTGCCGCCGCGTACGGTGCTAAACGTCAATATCCCCAACTTGCCGCTGGAGCACATCCGCGGCATCCAGGTGACTCGCCTGGGGCATCGCGCACGAGCGGCTGCCCCCACCAAGGTGGTCAACCCACGTGGCAAGGAAGGCTACTGGATTGCAGTGGCTGGCGACGCCGAGGACGGCGGGCCCGGCACCGACTTCCATGCGGTCATGCAGGGCTATGTGTCGATCACACCGCTGCAACTGGACCGCACGTTCAACGATGCCTTCGAGCAGCTTCACGGTTGGCTGGAGGGCGTGCTCTGATGCGCGAACAGGACGATCTGCAGCGTCGCGGCATCGGCATGACCTCCCAGCGCACCCGGGAGCGCCTGATCCAGCGCTTGTGTGAAGAAGGCGTCTCCAACACCAAGGTGCTCGATGCCATCCGCCGTACGCCGCGCCATCTGTTCGTGGACGAGGCGTTGGCCCATCGTGCGTATGAAGACACCGCGCTGCCGATCGGGCATAACCAGACCATCTCCCAGCCGTTCATGGTTGCGCACATGAGTGAGCTGCTGCTGGAGGCGGGGCCGCTGGACAAGGTGCTGGAGATCGGTACCGGCTCCGGTTACCAGACGGCGATCCTGGCGCAAGTGGTCGAGCGCGTGTTTTCGGTAGAGCGGATCAAGGTGCTGCAAGACCGCGCCAAGGAGCGCCTGGTAGAGCTTAACCTGCGCAACGTGGTGTTCCGATGGGGTGATGGCTGTGATGGCTGGCAGGCGCTGGCGCCTTACAATGGCATCATCGTCACGGCAGTGGCGCCCGAAGTGCCCCAGGCGCTGCTCGACCAGCTGGCGCCTGGCGGGCGCATGGTAATCCCGGTTGGCCCGGCTGGCGAGGTTCAGCAATTGATGCTGATCGTGCGTGAAGAGCACGGCTTCTCGCGTCGAGTGCTGGGTGCGGTGCGCTTCGTACCGCTGCTCAATGGCCCGCTGGCCTGAGTAACAGGGAATATTTGCGGCGGCGACGAATTCTTGCCGTATCGCCCTGTCTATCTGGCGGGGCATCCCGGTCTTTGATCCGGCCACCGTGCCGGCCCTTTCATTGGGGGCTGGCGTGTTTATAATTGCAACAATATTGCATTTCTTGTCGTATTATCGATTTTCGGCACCATGAGGGGAGCGCGGGTGGGGCACACAGTCATTCGGCAGCGCAAGGATCGGGCGGGTTTGAAGCTTCTGGTGATTGCGCTGGCCATAGGCACCCTGCTGACGGGTTGCTCCAGCACCAGTTCGAGCGGCGCGCGCGTGGTCGACCGCAACAACTCGGCACCCAAGCGCCCGACCGTGACCTCTGGCCAGTACATCGTCAAGCCTGGCGATACCCTGTTCTCCATCGCCTTCCGTTATGGTTGGGATTACAAAGAGCTGGCTGCGCGCAACGGCATCGGTGCGCCTTACACCATTCGCCCCGGTCAGGCGATCCGCTTCAGCAGCGGCTCCACTGGCAGTACAACCGTGGTATCGAGCCCGTCCTCTTCGAGCAAGACAACGGTCATTCGTCGCCCTGTTGGATCGTCTATCAGCACCCCCGCCAGCGGCGGAAAAACGACGCCAACAACCCCCGCCACGCCTACGCCGGTCGTTACCACGGTGCCCGCCGCAGAGCGGGCGGTGGGTGGTTGGACCTGGCCGGCCAATGGTGTGCTCATTGGAAAATTTGCTTCAAACGGTAGTTTGAATAAAGGCATTGATATCGCCGGTGATTTGGGACAGCCTGTTTTTGCTGCGTCTGATGGAGCGGTGGTTTACGCCGGGAGTGGCTTGAGGGGCTACGGCGAACTGATCATCATCAAGCACAGCGATACCTACGTCAGTGCCTACGGTCATAACCGCAGGCTGTTGGTTCGGGAGGGGCAGCAGGTCAAGGCAGGGCAGTCGATTGCTGAAATGGGGTCTACGGGCACTGATCGGGTGAAGCTGCATTTCGAGATTCGCCGCCAGGGCAAACCCGTCGATCCACTCCAGTTCCTGCCACGCCGTTGATCGTTGTACCCGGCCTGTTCCTGTGATGTGGTGGGGACAGGCTCTAGCGATGCCAAGGAACCAGGTGCCGCTCGAGTCTGAGTTCGAACTCAGCAAAGGACTATAACAATGGCTCTCAGTAAAGAAGCGCCGGAGTTTGACATCGACGATGAGCTGCTCTTGATGGAGACGGGCATCGTTTTGGAAACGGATGTGGTGTCAGACGAACCTGCTGTACCTTCGGTTCGGACCAGGGCCAAATCAGGCTCTTCGCTCAAGCAACACAAGTACATCGATTACAGCCGGGCGCTTGATGCCACCCAGTTGTATCTCAACGAGATTGGATTCTCGCCTCTGCTCTCGCCGGAAGAGGAAGTCCATTTTGCGCGCCTGTCGCAAAAGGGTGACCCCGCTGGCCGTAAGCGCATGATCGAAAGCAACCTGCGCCTGGTTGTGAAAATTGCCCGTCGTTACGTGAACCGTGGCCTGTCATTGCTCGACCTGATCGAGGAAGGCAACCTGGGCCTGATCCGTGCGGTCGAGAAATTCGACCCGGAGCGCGGTTTCCGTTTTTCGACCTATGCGACCTGGTGGATCCGCCAGACCATCGAGCGGGCGATTATGAACCAGACTCGCACCATTCGCCTGCCGATCCATGTGGTCAAGGAACTCAACGTTTACCTGCGTGCCGCGCGGGAACTGACCCAGAAGCTCGACCACGAGCCATCGCCGGAAGAAATCGCCACCTTGCTTGAGAAGCCGGTGACCGAGGTGAAACGCATGCTCGGGCTGAACGAGCGTGTGTCTTCGGTGGATGTATCGCTGGGGCCAGACTCGGACAAAACGCTGCTTGATACCCTGACCGACGACCGCCCCACTGACCCGTGCGAGCTGCTGCAGGACGATGACCTGTCACAGAGTATCGACCAGTGGCTGGGTGAGCTGACCGACAAGCAGCGGGAAGTGGTGGTGCGCCGCTTCGGCCTGCGTGGGCACGAGAGCAGCACCCTGGAGGACGTTGGCCTGGAAATTGGCCTGACCCGTGAGCGGGTGCGGCAGATCCAGGTTGAGGGGCTCAAGCGCCTGCGGGAGATTCTTGAAAAGAACGGCCTGTCCAGCGAGTCGCTGTTCCAGTAAAGCGGTTCACGCTGTACATAAAACGCCCCGATGATTCGGGGCGTTTTTGTTTGTACGTTTTTTGATCACGTTGGCTGAGGGGGCTCGCTGAATGCTGTGTCCAGCGCTACCGCAGATGCATTGTGTGTAAGCCTTTGCTTACTCGTTGTGTAGGACTTCTGTGTCAGTAGCAGTAAAGCATTGTCGTTTTCAATCAGTGAAAAGTCGTATGTTACTGAAATTTCTGACATTTCTTTATATGTGGAAATGTGTCCCCCGTAATGTCTTGAGATATCTCGCAGTTGCCTGCCCAGCGCAAATCGCTAGTATTCGAACTGTGCACACGGACAAGCACAGGCTTCCAGGGAGGAGGCCAGGGACATCGCAAGACGCGATTCATCAGGATGATGTTTGGGACAATCAGGGACTACGGAAAAAATGTGGGCGGGTCAAACCGCCCCTTTTTTTTGCCCGCCGTATACTAAAAAGGCCCGCGGATGCGGGCCTTTTCGTTGCTGGAAGCGATCAGCGCTCCAGGTCGGCAATCTTGCCGGTCTTGCCATCCCACTCTTCGGCGTCTGGCAGGGCATCCTTGCGTTCGGTGATGTTCGGCCAGATTTCAGCCAGCTCGGCGTTGAGCTCGATGAAGTTCTCCATGCCCGCAGGGATTTCGTCTTCCGAGAAGATCGCCTGGGCCGGGCATTCAGGCTCGCACAGTGCACAATCGATGCACTCGTCCGGGTGAATGACCAGGAAGTTCGGGCCTTCGTAGAAGCAGTCCACCGGGCAGACTTCCACGCAGTCGGTGTATTTGCATTTGATGCAGTTGTCGGTGACGACGAAGGTCATTTCTAATTTTCTCCTCAGGCGACGGCGGCGGCCCCTTCCTCTCAGGGCCGCGCGGTTTACTGGCATGTGGCTGCAGGCCAGGCTAATAACCTGCAGCACCAGCAAACCGCGGCGGATTCTACCAGCTTGTAGTGGGCGCCGTTATAACAGGTTCTTTAGTTGATATAGCATTTCGATAGCTTGACGAGGGGTCATATCGTCAAGGTCCAGCTTGCCCAGCTTCTCGATGGCTGGATGCGGCAGGCTGGCAAACAGATCGCTCTGGTGCGGCACTTGTGGTTCGCCCTTGGCTTTCTGGGGAGCAGGTTGCTCATGGGGCAGGCTGGTGGTCTCCAGCCGGCCCAGATGCTCGCGTGCACGCTGGATGACCTGGCCGGGTACACCGGCCAGCTGTGCCACGGCCAGGCCGTAACTTTGGCTGGCAGGGCCGGGCAGCACGTGGTGCAGGAACACGATGCGCTCGTTGTGCTCGGTGGCGTTCAGGTGCACGTTGGCCACCAGCGGCTCACTTTCCGGCAGCACGGTCAGCTCGAAGTAGTGGGTAGCGAACAGCGTGTAGGCACGCAGTTGCGCCAGGCGTTCGGCTGCAGCCCAGGCCAGCGACAGGCCGTCGAAGGTGCTGGTGCCACGGCCCACTTCGTCCATCAGCACCAGGCTGCGGTCGGTGGCGTTGTGCAGGATGTTGGCCGTTTCGCTCATCTCGACCATGAAGGTCGAGCGCCCGCCTGCGAGGTCGTCGCTGGAGCCAATACGCGTGAAGATGCGGTCGACCAACGACAGTTCACAACTGGCCGCCGGTACGAAGCTGCCGATATGCGCCATCAGCACAATCAGTGCGGTCTGGCGCATGTAGGTAGATTTACCGCCCATGTTCGGGCCTGTAATGATCAGCATGCGGGTGCTGTCGTCCAGGCCCAGGTCGTTGGCCACGAACGGCGTGGTGAGTACCTGTTCCACCACCGGGTGGCGACCTTGTTCGATGCGCAGGCACGGCTCGCTGACGAAACGTGGGCAGTTCAGGTCGAGGTTCAGCGCGCGCTCGGCAAGGTTGCTCAGCACGTCCAGCTCGGCGAGCGCGGCGGCGCTGTCCTGCAGCGGCGCCAGGTGGCTGATCAGGGTTTCGAGCAGGGCGTCGTAGAGCATCTTCTCGCGGGCCAGGGCGCGGCTCTTGGCCGACAGTGCCTTGTCCTCGAATGCTTTGAGCTCTGGGGTGATGAAGCGCTCGGCGCCCTTGAGCGTCTGACGACGGATGTAGTCGCCCGGGGCCTGCTCGGCTTGCTTGGTTGGCAGCTCGATGAAGTAGCCATGTACGCGGTTGTAGCCGACTTTGAGGTTGGCCAGGCCGGTGCGGGCCTTTTCGCGGGCCTCCAGGTCGATGAGGAACTGGCCGGCGTTCTCGCTGATGGCGAGCAGCTCGTCAAGTTCGCTGTCGTAACCGTTTTTAAGCACGCCGCCGTCACGGATTACCGCCGGCGGGTTGTCGATGATGGCGCGCTCCAGCAGGCTGGCCAGCTCCGGGTAGGTGCCGGTGATGGCTGCCAGGCGAGCCAGGTGTGGCGCTTCGAGCTCGCTCATTGCGTTCTGCAGCTCAGGCAAGGCGCCGAGCGCGTCACGCAGGCGGGCAAGGTCACGCGGGCGGGCATTGCGCAGGCCGATACGGGCGAGAATACGCTCGATATCGCCAATTTCCTTGAGCTGCGGTTGCAGCTTCTCGAAGCGGTAACCGTCGAGCAGGCAGCGGATCGAGTCCTGGCGTGACTGCAGCACCTTGAGGTCACGCAGCGGGCGGTTCAGCCAGCGCGTCAGCAAGCGGCTGGCCATCGCCGTCTGGCAGCGGTCGATCACCGATTGCAGGGTATTGTCGCGCCCGCCGGCCAGGTTGACGTCCAGCTCCAGGTTGCGGCGGCTGGCGCCATCCAGAATCACCGTATCGTCCATGCGCTCGTGGCGCAGGCTGCGCAGGTGGGGCAGGGCGGTGCGCTGGGTTTCTTTCGCGTAGGTCAGCAGGCAGCCGGCGGCGCCGATGGCCAGGGTAAGCTTGTCGCAGCCGAAGCCCTTGAGGTCTTTGGTCGCAAACTGTTGGCACAAGGCTTTACGTGCCGAGTCGCGGTCGAAGTCCCACGGCGCGCGGCGGCGGGCGCCGGGGCGCTTTTCGGCGGGCAGGTCGCGCGGCCAGTCGTCGGGGATCAACAGCTCGACCGGGTTCAGGCGCTCAAGTTCGGCCAGCAGGTTTTCCCAGCCCTTGATCTCTTGCACGCTGAAGTTGCCGCTGGTGATATCCAGCACGGCCAGGCCGAACAGGCGTTCGTCACCCAGCAGCGCGGCGATCAGGTTGTCGCGGCGCTCGTCGAGCAACGCTTCGTCGCTGACCGTGCCGGGGGTGATGATACGCACCACCTGGCGTTCCACCGGGCCCTTGCTGGTGGCTGGGTCGCCGATCTGCTCGCAGATCACCACCGACTCGCCCAGCTTGACCAGCTTGGCCAGGTAGCCTTCCAGCGAGTGGAACGGAATCCCGCACATGGGGATGGACTGGCCAGCCGACTGACCGCGCGCGGTCAGGGTGATATCCAGCAGTTTTGCGGCCTTCTTCGCATCTTCGTAGAAGATTTCGTAGAAGTCGCCCATGCGGTAGAACATCAGTTGGTCTGGGTGCTGGTTTTTCAGCTTCCAGTACTGTTGCATCATCGGGGTGTGTGCGGAAAGATCAGACATTCAGGGCCTTACAGCGGGTAATCTGGTTGGCGGCGATAAAACCCGCAATGGTACAGGCTTTTTCAGTGAGATGCAGGCGGTGCAAGGGGTCCCCTTCGTTGAGTGGGGGTGCTAGGGTGGCGCCACGTCTTCTTGAGGAGCCTGCGATGGACCCGATTACTGCTCTCGCCGCCCGCCTGGGCGAGCACCTGCGCCACCTGGGTGCCCAGGTCACCACGGCCGAATCCTGTACCGGTGGTGGCATCGCCGAGGCAATCACCCGCGTTTCCGGCAGTTCAGCCTGGTTCGAAGCTGGCTATGTAACCTATTCCAATGCCCAGAAAACCCGCCAGCTGGATGTGCCCGAAGTGCTGTTCGGCCAAGTCGGCGCGGTCAGCCAGGAGGTGGTCGAGGCCATGGCGCGTGGCGCACAGGCCGCAAGCGGCGCGCGTTTTGCCGTGGCGGTCAGCGGTATCGCCGGGCCTGACGGTGGTTCGCCGGCCAAGCCGGTGGGTACGGTGTGGCTGGCCTGGGCCGATGGTGACCGCGTCATCAGCGAGCGGCGCCACTTCGATGGCGACCGCGAAGCGGTGCGCCGACAGACGGTGATCGCCGCGTTAGACGGCTTGTTACAGCTTGGCACCGACTAAATCGACGACAGGGGTTTGCTCAAGCGTTTCCCTGTGGAATAATACTGGCTACTTATACAGGTATTCCGGCCGTCAGGGCCAAGTCGAACACGTGAGGATTTCAATGGACGACAACAAGAAGCGCGCCTTGGCTGCGGCCCTGGGTCAAATCGAACGCCAATTCGGCAAGGGCGCCGTCATGCGCATGGGCGACCATGAGCGTCAAGGTATTCCTGCCATCTCCACGGGTTCCCTGGGCCTGGACATCGCCCTCGGCATCGGCGGCCTGCCAAAAGGCCGTATCGTCGAGATCTACGGCCCGGAGTCTTCCGGTAAAACCACGCTGACCCTGTCGGTGATCGCCGAAGCCCAGAAGAGCGGTGCCACCTGCGCGTTCGTCGACGCCGAACACGCGCTGGACCCGGAGTACGCCGGCAAGCTGGGCGTCAACGTCGACGACCTGCTGGTCTCGCAGCCGGACACCGGCGAACAGGCGCTGGAAATCACCGACATGCTGGTGCGCTCCAACGCTGTTGACGTCATCATCGTCGACTCCGTGGCGGCCCTGGTACCGAAGGCCGAGATCGAAGGCGAAATGGGTGACATGCACGTCGGCCTGCAGGCCCGTCTGATGTCCCAGGCGCTGCGTAAGATTACCGGTAACATCAAGAACGCCAACTGCCTGGTCATCTTCATCAACCAGATCCGTATGAAGATCGGTGTGATGTTCGGTAGCCCGGAAACCACCACCGGTGGTAACGCCCTGAAGTTCTACGCCTCGGTGCGTCTGGACATCCGTCGCACTGGCGCGGTCAAGGAAGGCGACGAGGTGGTCGGTAGCGAAACCCGCGTCAAAATCGTCAAGAACAAGGTCTCGCCGCCGTTCCGTCAGGCCGAGTTCCAGATTCTTTACGGCAAGGGTATCTACCGTAACGGCGAAATCATCGACCTGGGCGTGTCGCAGGGCCTGGTGGAAAAGTCGGGTGCCTGGTACAGCTACCAAGGCAACAAAATCGGTCAGGGCAAGGCAAACGCCGCCAAGTACCTGCAAGAGAACCCGGCCATTGGCGCAGAGATCGAAAAGCAGATCCGCGACAAGCTGCTTAACGCTGGCGCCGTTGCTGCCGCTGGCAAAGCCGCTGCTGCAGACGCAGATGCGGGTGACCTGGCTGATGCCGACGCCGGTTATTGATTGCATGGCTGCTAGCTGAACATGTCCGTCGTACTCGACACCCCCGTCGCGGTTCGGCGGGCAGCCATGGACCTGCTCGCGCGCCGCGAGCACGGTCGCGTCGAACTGACGCGCAAGTTGCGTCAGCGAGGCGCTGAGGACGAGTTGATCGAGCCAGCGCTTGATCGGCTCGCCGAAGAAGGGTTGCTCAGCGAAGCCCGCTATCTAGAGAGCTTTATCCGGCATCGCTCTAGTGCGGGTTACGGCCCTGCACGTATTCGTGAAGAGCTTGGTCAGCGCGGGCTCAACCGTGGCGACATTGATCAGGCTTTGCGTGAAAGCGGCTTGAATTGGGCGGAGTTGTTAAGGGAAACCTGGCAGCGCAAGTTTGCCGGGCAACGCCCGCAGGACCCCCGCAGCCGCGCCCAGCAGACGCGATTTCTGGCTTATCGGGGTTACCCGATGGACATGATCGGCCGCCTGCTCAGCGGCCGAGACCTGGACGATTTCTGACTGTTCCTGCGCATCAACTTACCTTCAAGGCTTCCCTCGCGCGCTGCGTCGTGTGCATGGGCTGTGGCTTGGCCCAGTTCTCCGGCAGGTTGATGAAGTCCACCAACTCCCTCAACCGGCCCTGATCACGGCCATTGAAGGCAAAGGTCAACCGGGTCAGGTGGCTGTAGCTCCCCACTTCATGCTCGGCTCCGCTGTCGGGTTGTTGGTGATACTTGCCACTGAGCCGCAAGTCGGCAAAGCCTTCCTGAATTTCATGCAGCGCAGCCTCACTCAACCGGTGGTGCATGCGTACTACGAACTGGTTCTTCAGCCAACGGCTTGAGTGGTAGTTGCTGTAGAACTGGTTGATCTCTTCCACTGCCTCATCGGCACTGTGTACCAGCCGCAACAGCTTCAGGTCGGTGGGCAGGATGTAGCGGTTTTCTTCAAGCTGACGGCTGATGAAGTCCAGGCAATCACGCCAGAACGTACCGCCAGGTGAGTCCAGCAATACGACGGGCACCAGTGGGCTCTTGCCGGTCTGGATCAGGGTCAACACTTCCAGCGCTTCATCCAGTGTCCCGAAGCCCCCGGGGCAGAGCACCAAGGCATCAGCTTCCTTCACGAAGAACAGTTTGCGGATAAAGAAAAAGTGGAACGGTAGCAGCTTGTCGGTGCCGCCCACCGTGGCATTGGCGTGTTGTTCGAAGGGCAGCGTGATATTGAACCCCAGGCTGTGTTCATTGCCTGCCCCTTCGTGGGCCGCGGCCATGATGCCGCCCCCGGCACCGGTGATGACCATCAGGTCCGAGCGCGCCAACGTTGCACCCAGCTCACGGGCCAACGCGTACATGGGGTGTTCCAGTGGCGTGCGGGCTGAACCGAACACCGTCACCTTGCGGCGCCCTTTGTAGCGCTGAAGTGTGCGGAACGACTGGTCCAGTTCGCGCAGTGCCTGCAGAGTGATTTTTGCGCTCCAGCGGTCTGTGTCTTCGTGGGCCATGCGCAAGATGGTCAGCATCATGTCGCGGTAAAGGGGCAGGTTGGGGCTGTTCGGTGCGACCAGTTGCAGTTGCTGGTCGATCTTGCTCAGGTCGATGCCGCTGTCCCTGAAATGGTTGAACAAGAGTTCGTTCGATAGGTAAGGCATTCAACGTCTCCTTCTGCAGCAAAACCGCTGACCGCGCCAGTGGCCTGGCATGGCCGCGACACTGCGTGTGTCGCTGGCTGCTGTGGCTCGAGTGTGTAGCCCGAGCATTGCAGTAGATCGAATTGTTGCGGTGGCTTTGCTATCAATCTAGACCCTTGCACCCGATCGTGCAGGCTGGATTGAATCGCCCGCTCGTCGGTGCGCAGCCACCTGGCACGAGGGTTTGGTTAACTGGGAGGGCAAACGTTGTCGATGCAGGAGGTGGCGGTATGCATCGCTTGGTCATCGAGGTAGACCGGCAGCTGTATCAGCAGCTGGAGAACGCCGCACAGGATCACCATGTGACCCTGGAGGTAGAGTGCCGCCGACGCCTGGCTGCATTGGAATGTCAGTCACGCCACTTGCAGGCGCTGTTGGCGGAGATGCGCGCCGAGGAAGAACCGCGGCGCAACGAAAACGAAGGGGTGGTCTGATTACTTGCGCTTGTTGCCGGCGGTGCAACTGGCAGCATCAAACGCCTGGTCCATGACCGGTTGGTTGGTCTTGTAGACCGTGAAGCGATAGACCATTACGGCACCCTTGGACATCAGGTTGCGGTAGCCGGTGTTGCGGCAAACGCTATCACCCAGCTGGCTGCGGACCTGTGCGGGGTTTTGTTGCATGCGCGCGGCATGCTCGGCACGCACGCTCAGGTGGTTGACCAGCGCCTTGCCTTCTGCGGTATAGCCCTGGTCGAGAATGTCTTCGTTGATGGCGCGCGGGGTGCCGACGCTGCTCTCCTTGGCCACCTTCTGCAGCATCTTGTTCAGCTCGAATTCCTGCTTGGAAGCCGCTTGGGCCGCCAGTGGCAGAGCGAGCATCAGGCTCAGGGTCGGGACGATAAGACGCAGCATGAATCTCTCCTGGTTCAGTGACTGGCGCTTTGACCTGCGCCGGTGTGTAGCGTTCCGTAGGCCGGTGCCACGATTATAAAAGACCACACTGCACGCCTGCACGGCCAAATGAAGATGGCTCTGGTAGAATGAGCGTCGGTTTTTCCTGAGTTATTGCAGTGTTTATTCTCCAATCAAGCCGAGTAATGCCAGCATGAGCCATGCGGTAGCGCGCCTGCGCGCCGAGCGCCTGGCACGCAGCATCAAACCCTTCATTGCCCGTGGTTCTCGCGCCGAACGTTGCCAGGATTGCCGCGTCATCGCCACCCATTGCCTGTGTGCCTGGAAACCTCGGGTTCAGGCAGAAGCTGGCGTGTGCCTCTTGATGCACGATACCGAGCCGCTCAAGCCCACCAATACCGGCTGGCTGATTGCCGACCTGGTCGAAGATACTTCAGCATTTGGCTGGTTGCGTACGTCAGTGGACGAGCACCTGCTGGCGCTGCTCGACGACCCGCAGTGGCAGCCCTACATTGTCTTCCCCGGTGAATTCGTCGCCCAGGAACGCGTGGTCAGCGAAGTCGTGCGCGAGCCGGGCAAGCGTCCCTTGTTCATCCTGCTCGACGCCACCTGGACCGAAGCGCGCAAGATGTTCCGCAAGAGCCCTTATCTGGACCGCTTCCCGGTGCTCAGCTTGCAGGCCGAGCAAATGTCGCGGTACCGCTTGCGCCGCTCCAAGCGCGACGATCACTTCTGCACCGCCGAAGTCGCGGCCATGTGCCTTGATCTGGCCGGGGACAGCCAGGCCTCCCAGGCGCTGGATGCCTACCTTGACGTGTTCAGCCTGCATTACCTCAACGGCAAGCGCCGCCTGCCAATCGACGAGCAGGACGAGGTGCATCAGCGTTTGCATACCTTCCTATAGTCCAAGGGGCAGGCGGGCTGCTTTGGTTCATAATGTCGGAGCTGGCAGCCAGGGTGGGCGAGGCGGCAGGGCGTTCGGCTTGACCACCCCCGGCCGTGCTCGGCATCCTTGGCGCCGTTTCCCCGCCAGGCGCTTCATTACCCCTGCCTGCGCCTGGCACAGAACAGGATCCACAGATCAATGGCCACTTACGAAATCCTGATAGCCGATGACCACCCGCTGTTTCGTGGCGCCCTGCGCCAGGCTGTAACCCTTGCCTTGGGCGCTGATGTGCGCCTGGTCGAAGTGGCGAGCATCGCCGAGCTGGAAACCCGCCTGAGCGAGAAAGCTGACTGGGACCTGGTCCTGCTGGACCTGAACATGCCCGGTGCCTATGGTTTTTCCGGGTTGGTGCTGCTGCGCGGCCAGTATCCGCAGATCCCGGTGGTGATGGTTTCGGCGCAGGAAGAGGCGGCCGTGGTGGTCAAGTCCCGCGAGTTCGGCGCCAGCGGGTTCATTCCCAAGTCCAGTGGCCTCGAAGTCATTCAGGATGCGGTGCGCAAGGTGCTCGACGGCGAAGTCTGGTGGCCGCCCCAGGCTTTCGAAAAAGTTGACGTCTCGGCTGAAGCCAAAGCTGCCAGTGAGGGCCTTGCCAGCCTCACGCCACAGCAGTTCCGCGTGCTGACCATGGTGTGCGAAGGCTTGCTGAACAAACAGATCGCGTACGAACTGAATGTGTCGGAAGCAACCATCAAGGCCCACGTGACCGCGATTTTCCGTAAGCTCGGTGTACGCACCCGCACTCAGGCGGCACTGTTGCTGCAACAACTTGAATCGGTTGCGAGTAACTGATTGCTCGCGCCTTCACGCTTTTTTGACCGTTGCCGGACTAGTCTGCTGGCCTTTTTACCGGTGAAGTGACTCACATGTCGCCATTCAAAGGCCAGACCGGCCTCAAACGCATCTTCAACGCCGCTGGCTATTCGCTGGACGGCCTGCGCGCCGCCTTCAAAGGCGAAGCGGCTTTCCGCCAACTCGTGCTGCTCAATGTGCTGCTGATCCCGACGGCCTTCTGGTTGCCGGTCAGCCGTGCCGAGCGTGCCATCATGATTGCGGTGTGCCTGCTCGGCTTGATCGTCGAATTGTTCAACTCGGCGGTAGAGGCGGCCATCGACAGGATTTCCCTGGAGCGCCACCCACTGTCGAAAAATGCCAAGGACATGGGCAGCGCCGCGCAACTGGTGGCACTGACCATGGTGGCTCTGGTGTGGGGCGTTATCTTGCTTTAAGCGATCGGCGGCAGGATGATTTCATCACTGCGGGTGTAGCCCGCCGTGAAGTTGCGGCACAGTTCCAGAAACTCGCGCATGGCTGACGTTTGGTACTTCTGCTTGTGCCAGATGAAGTAGAACTGGCGCATCAGGTCCAGGTCCGGGGTTTCTACCGCTACCAGGCTACCGCGCCGGAAGGCATCACGCAGGGCCAGGCGCGAGATGCAGCCAATGCCCAGGCCCGACTCCACGGCCCGCTTGATCGCTTCGGTGTGTTCCAGTTCCAGGCGGATGTTCAGGCTGGTGCGGTGATGGCGCATGGCCTGGTCGAAGGTCAGACGCGTGCCGGAGCCCTGTTCACGCAAAATCCACGCTTCTTGCGACAAGCGCTCCACATCAGCCCGCCCGACCCTGGCCAGCGGGTGTTGTGGGGCGCAGAACACGACCAGTTCATCTTCCACCCAGGGCTGTACTTCCAGGTCCGGGTGATTGCAGTCGCCTTCAATTAGACCCAGATCAATTTCGTAGTGGGCCACCTGTTGCACGATATGCGCAGTGTTCTGCACGTGCAGCTTTACCTGGCTTTCGGGGTGCACCTGCATGAAGCTGCCGATCAGCAAGGTCGCCAGGTAATTGCCAATGGTCAAGGTGGCGCCGACCGCCAACGAGCCGAACCCGGACTTACCGTTGAGCAGGTCTTCGATCTCCTTGGCCTGGTCGAGCAGGGCCACGGCCTGGGGCAGCAGCTGATGGCCGAGTGCGTTGAGCGCCAAGCGCTTACCCGCGCGGTCGAACAACTGGCAGCTTGATTGCCGCTCCAGTTCGGTAATTGAGGTGCTCGCAGCCGACTGGGACAACGCCAGCACACTGGCTGCCCGTGACACGCTCTGGTGCTGGGCGACGGCGACGAATACCTGAAGTTGACGAAGTGTGAATCGCATATCGATATAACCGATAACACATATCTTGATAATTCAGTTAACAGATATTGTCGCTGCCCCTAAACTATCGCGCAACTGCGCGTTTTGCGCGCTGCGTTTTTCTTCAGGAGCCCTGTAAATGAGCAACATGAACCACGAACGTGTCCTCAGTGTGCACCACTGGAACGACACCCTGTTCAGCTTCAAGTGCACCCGCGACCCGGGGCTGCGCTTCGAGAACGGTCAGTTCGTGATGATCGGCCTGCAGCAGGAGACCGGTCGCCCGCTCATGCGCGCCTATTCCATCGCGTCGCCGAACTGGGAAGAGCACTTGGAGTTCTTCAGCATCAAGGTGCCGGATGGCCCGCTGACCTCGCAGCTGCAGCACCTGAAGGAAGGCGATGAGATCATCATCAGCAAGAAGCCTACCGGCACACTGGTGCTCGACGACCTGAACCCGGGCAAGCACCTGTACCTGCTGAGCACCGGCACTGGCCTGGCGCCGTTCATGAGTGTCATCCAGGACCCGGAAACCTACGAGCGCTTCGAAAAAGTGATCCTGGTTCACGGCGTACGCTACGTCAACGAAGTGGCCTACCGCGAGTTCATCACCGAGCACCTGCCGCAGAACGAGTTTTTCGGTGAAGCGGTGCGTGACAAGCTGATCTACTACCCGACCGTGACCCGCGAGCCGTTCGAGAACCAGGGCCGCCTGACCGACCTGATGCGCAGCGGCAAGCTGTTCAGCGACATCGGCCTGCCACCGATCAACCCGCAGGACGACCGCGCCATGATCTGCGGCAGCCCGAGCATGCTCGACGAAACCAGCGAAGTGCTCGACAGCTTCGGTCTGAAGGTGTCGGCGCGTATGCGTGAGCCGGGTGACTACCTGATTGAGCGAGCGTTCGTCGAGAAGTAAGGCGAACTGAAGAAAGAACGCAGACTCCGGTCTGCGTTTTTTTTGCCTGCGCGTTAGCCTGTGCTGGCCTCTCGCGGATAAATCCGCTCCTACAGAATTGCGCCATCTGTAGGAGCGGATTTATCCGCGAGAGGCCAAGCCTGCCCAAAAAACTCTCAGCCTTCCCGCACTACCTCCAGCACCCGGATTACCTCCGGCTGCGGGTAATGCCACCTCACTTGCACATCCCAGAACTTGACCCCGTATACCCGCTCCGGCGCAGGTACCTGATAGGCCGGGCGCGGATCCTGTGCCAGGCACTGCTCGATCAACTCAACCAGCGGCTCATCCAGGCGTAGGGCATGCTCACGTGCCTGGGGCAGGGCAGCCTCCCCCCACTGCACATCAATCGCTTCAGGTGCATCGCTGGCCATAAGATTGCTCGCGCCAGCAACGCTGTCGGCATAGGGCACATAGGGTTTGATATCCAGCACCGGCGTACCGTCAAGCAGGTCGATACCCGATAGCAGCAGCCGCCCAGGCTCCACGCCTTCCAGCCGAACCACGGACTGGCCTATGCCATTCGGCCGATGGGTAGCCCGGGTAGCGAACACCCCCATGCTCTTGTTACCGCCCAGGCGAGGCGGGCGCACTTTCAAGCGTGGTTTGTCCTCCAGCGCCTGGTGGAACAGAAACAGCAGCCAGACATGGCTGACTTGCTCCAGGCCCGCCACCGCATCGCCCTGGTCAAACGGCGGCAGCAGCTCAAGCACCCCGCGCGCTGCCGGGGCCAGTTGTGGCTGGCGCGGGATGGCAAATTTCTCCTTGAAGCAGGAGCGTACGATGCCGACCGGCGAAACCGT
Source organism: Pseudomonas sp. PSKL.D1 (assembly GCF_028898945.1). Taxonomy (NCBI): domain Bacteria; kingdom Pseudomonadati; phylum Pseudomonadota; class Gammaproteobacteria; order Pseudomonadales; family Pseudomonadaceae; genus Pseudomonas; species Pseudomonas sp. PSKL.D1. The sequence goes on along the minus strand of NZ_CP118607.1, from coordinate 4,515,424 downwards.
ATGCTGCATGGCCACTCAGCCGCGCACGCGCTGGGTCAGGCCCTTGAGGAAGTTGCGCAGCAGCTGGTCGCCGCATGGTCGGTAGTTGTCGTGGCCGACTTTGCGGAACAACGCGCTGAGCTCAGGCTTGGACACCGGGAAGTTGACCGACTTAAGGATCGCATGCAGGTCTTCTTCCTTGAGCTCGAACGCCACCCGCAGCTTTTTCAGGATGGTGTTATTGGTTACTGGCAGCTCGACCGGTTGCGGCGGGCGGCTGTCGTCCTTGCCGCGACGGTGGATTACCAAGCCGTCGAGAAAGTGCGCCATCACCCGCTCCGGGCAACGCACGAAGCCAGGCTCGTCTTCCTTCTTCAGGTAGGTGGCCAGGACGATGGGGTTAACTTCGAGGCCGGACAGCGCGATGATTTCGGCCATCTTGGCGTCATTCACCTTGAGCAGATAGCGCAGGCTGCGTAGGACATCGTTGTGGTTCATTGTTGCAAAATCCTGTTCAGAAGCCGCGCGGTATGCGGCCTGGTGCTTAAAAACGTTCGGTGCTGGCCACATAACGCCACTGGCCCAGTGGCAGCTTGCCCATGGGCACGCCGCCCAGGCGGATGCGTCGCATGCTGACCACTTCAAGGCGCAGGTAGGCGCACAGTTCGGCGATCTGCCCGGGCTGCGGGTTTTTCAAGGCCATGCGCAGGTGGGTTTCGTTCTGCCAGCTGGCTTTGGCCTTGGGCAGTTCCCGGTCGTTGCGCGTAGCCCCGCGCGCCAGGCGTTCCAGCGCCTGGGGCGTGGTTTCGCCGCGCACTTCGATGATGTATTCCTGCTCCATGCGGCGCAGGTCGGCGTCGAGCTTGCGGGTGACCCGCCAGTCCTGGGTGAACAGCTGCAGGCCGCTGGCACCCGGTTGCAGGGGGGCTACACAGGTCAGCCGGGCAAAGTGCCCGTGCAAGGGGCGCACGCCCTCGCGGTGGGCGTCGCTGAGGTTGCCCATGTTGATGCTGGCGCGGGCAGCTTCGCTGTCGAGGCCGGCGGGCTGATTGAGCAGCAGGGTAACCGGCTCGAGTGCATCGGCTCGCGCGCCTTGCAGCAGTTCGACGCGTTGGCTGTCGACCTTGAACTGAGGCTGCTCCACGACCACACCATCGACCGTGACCCAGCCACCTTCAATGTAGAGCTCGGCCTCGCGGCGGGAGCAGCCGAGCTGCTCGATGAGGCGTTTGGACAGGCGGACGGGTTCGGACATGGGGGAATTCGCAAGGCAGGTAAAGATGGACATTGTACCTGCCCACAGGCCCTTGATGATGGGAATCTGTGCCAGATGCGCCATTTCGGAAGCGTTGTACGGCATCCTACGTCGTAGTCCTAAGAGGCTGTAGGAATCAGCTTCATGTGCAGCAGGGGGAAGGGTTGCCCCAGGCCGTCCGTTTCCGAGCGGCCAATCACTTCGAACCCCTCGTGCAGGTAAAAGCCCAGGGCTTGAGGGTTTTGCTCGTTCACGTCCAGCGTATGGGCGTTGAGTTCGTTGATGGCGTAACGCAGCAAGCGCTTGCCAATGCCTTGGCCGCGGTGGGTCGGGGCCACGAACAGCATGTCCACGCGGCCGTTGGCCACGCCGGCAAAGCCATGGATGTGGTGGGTGGAGTCTTTGCAGCAAACCAGCATGACGGCGTCCAGGTACTTGCCCAGCACGTGGTCACGCAGCAGTTCGATGTAGCTGTCGGGCAGGAAGTCGTGGGTGGCGCGTACGGAAGCTTCCCAGACCTGGACCAGTTGAGGGTAGTCGCTCAGGTGTGGAGTTTGCAGCGTCAGGGCTGGGGGCATGTGTGTTTTCCTGTGACGAACTCAGGAAAACATAGCTGTAAAAGCGGGGGAGGGATGAAAAAGCCGGGGCCGCCTGGCGACCCCGGCAGAAGGTCAGACAGGCTCAGCCCACATGTCGTACTCGTCTGCATCGACGATGCGGCAACGCACCTTGTCACCTGGCTTGAAGCCATGGTCGCCATCGATGAACACGCTGCCGTCGATTTCCGGCGCATCGAAGAAGCTGCGGCCAACCGAACCCTGCTCTTCGACTTCGTCGATCAGCACTTCGATTTCCTTGCCAATGCGCAGCTGCAGGCGGGCGGAGCTGATGGCTTGCTGGTGGGCCATGAAGCGGTCCCAACGGTCCTGTTTGATGTCGTCCGGCACTTCTTCCAGGCCCAGGTCATTGGCCGGGGCGCCTTCAACCGGCGAGTACTGGAAGCAGCCCACGCGGTCGAGCTGGGCTTCGGTCAGCCAGTCCAGCAGGTACTGGAAGTCTTCTTCGGTCTCGCCAGGGAAACCGACGATGAAGGTGGAGCGGATCACCAGCTCCGGGCACTGCTCGCGCCAGTTCTTGATGCGCGCCAGGGTGCGGTCTTCGAAGGCCGGGCGCTTCATGGCCTTGAGCACTTTCGGGCTGGCGTGCTGGAACGGGATGTCCAGGTACGGCAGGATCTTGCCGGCGGCCATCAGCGGGATCACGTCATCGACGTTCGGGTATGGGTACACGTAGTGCAGGCGTACCCACGCGCCCAGGCTGCTCAGTGCTTCGCACAGCTCAAGCATACGGGTCTTGACCGGGCGGCCGTTCCAGAAGTCGGTCTTGTACTTGACGTCCACGCCGTAGGCGCTGGTGTCCTGGGAGATAACCAGGATTTCCTTCACGCCGGCCTTGACCAGGCGCTCGGCCTCGCTCAGCACCTCGCCCACCGGGCGGCTGACCAGTTTGCCGCGCATCGACGGGATGATGCAGAAGCTGCAGCTGTGGTTGCAGCCTTCGGAGATTTTCAGATACGCGTAGTGGCGCGGGGTCAGCTTGACGCCCTGCGGCGGCACCAGGTCGATCAGCGGGTTGTGGTCCTGGCGTGGCGGCACCACCTCGTGCACGGCATTGACCACCTGCTCGTACTGCTGCGGGCCGGTGACCGACAGCACGCTCGGGTGCACGTCACGGATGCTGCCTTCTTCGACACCCATGCAGCCGGTGACGATGACTTTGCCGTTTTCCTTGATCGCTTCGCCGATCACTTCCAGCGATTCGGCCTTGGCGCTGTCGATGAAGCCGCAGGTGTTGACCACCACCACGTCGGCGTCCTCGTAGGTGGGCACGACTTCATAACCTTCCATGCGCAGCTGGGTCAGGATGCGCTCGGAATCGACCAGGGCCTTGGGGCAGCCCAGGCTGACGAATCCGACCTTGGGGGTGGCGGGAGTGGTGGACATGACTAACCTCGGTATTGAATGCAGGCCGCCCGGCCGGTAACGGGGGCGATCCTGAGCGGGCGCTTTTGGCGCCTCTGATCAAAAAGTGCGCAATTCTAGCGAGCGCAAGGTCGCTTGACCAGCAGAAAAGCGACGAACGCTGCGCTATGCTTCGCGCCGTTGTGCCGGGGTTTTGCTGGCGCCTGGGCACAAGGGTGAATTTTACCGGTCTACAGGGCCTTCTGCAGGAGTGGTCGATGGTGCAGGCAAGCAGTCAGGCCGAAGGCGGGCAGGGGGCGGCGCGGTCGCTGGGCCTGCTGGTGGCAGCGGTCGGGGTGGTGTATGGCGACATTGGCACCAGCCCGCTTTATACCCTCAAGGAAGTGTTCAGTGGGGGCTATGGGGTGCCGGTCAACCATGATGGCGTACTGGGCATCTTGTCGCTGATCCTCTGGTCCTTGCTGTGGGTGGTGTCGTTCAAGTATGTGATGTTCATCCTGCGTGCCGACAACCAGGGTGAAGGCGGCACCATGGCACTCACCGCGTTGGCGCGGCGGGCCACGGCGGCCTATCCGCGGCTGCGCACCCTGATGGTTATTTGCGGGTTGATCGGGGCCTCGCTGTTCTATGGCGACAGCATGATCACGCCGGCGGTGTCGGTGCTGTCGGCGGTAGAAGGCATGGGCCTGGCCTTTGATGGCATCGACCACTGGGTTGTGCCGATATCGCTGGTGGTGCTGGTGGCGCTGTTCGTGGTGCAAAAACATGGCACCGACAAGATCGGCAAGCTGTTCGGCCCGATCATGGTCACCTGGTTCGTGGTGCTGGGCGCGTTGGGCGTGCATGGCATTGCCCAGAGCCCCGAAGTGCTCAAGGCGTTCAACCCGGGTTGGGCGGTGAACTTTTTCATCGTGCACCCGGGCATGGGCGTGGCCATTCTGGGCGCCGTGGTGCTGGCGCTTACCGGCGCCGAGGCGCTTTATGCCGACATGGGCCACTTTGGCCGCAAGCCGATCGCCCGGGCCTGGTTCGCTTTGGTGCTGCCGGCGCTGGTGCTCAATTATTTTGGTCAGGGCGCGATTCTGCTGCAAAACCCTGACGCCGCGCGCAACCCGTTCTACTTGCTGGCGCCAGGCTGGGCGCTCTTGCCGTTGGTCGGCTTGGCGACCATGGCCACGGTGATTGCCTCTCAGGCAGTGATTTCGGGGGCGTTCTCCCTCACGCGCCAGGCGATCCAGCTTGGATACATACCGCGCATGCAGATCCAGCACACCTCCAGCGATGAGCAGGGGCAAATTTACATAGGTGCCGTGAACTGGACGCTGATGGTCGGCGTGGTGCTGCTGGTGATCGGTTTCGAGTCCTCTGGCGCGCTGGCGGCCGCTTATGGTGTTGCCGTGACAGGCACCATGCTGATGACCACCATCCTGGTGTCGGCGGTGATGCTGCTGCTGTGGAAGTGGCCACCGGTGCTGGCAGTGCCGATTCTGGTGGGCTTTCTGTTCGTGGACGGGCTGTTCTTTGCCGCCAACGTACCAAAAATTGTACAGGGTGGGGCCTTCCCGGTGCTGGCGGGTGGGGTGTTGTTCTTGCTGATGAGTACCTGGAAGCGGGGCAAGCAGATTCTGGTCGAGCGCATCGATGAAGGCGGTTTGCCGTTGCCGGTCTTCATCAGCAGCATCCGCGTGCAGCCCCCGCACCGGGTTGAAGGCACGGCGGTGTTCCTGACGGCAAGGCCGGACGCGGTACCCCATGCGCTGCTGCACAACATGTTGCATAACCAGGTGCTGCACAGCCAGGTGGTGCTGCTGACGGTGGTGAGCGAGGACAGGCCGCGGGTGCCCGAGCAGGAGTGCTTCGAGGTGGAGGCTTATGGGGATGGCTTCTTCCGGGTGCTGTTGCACTTTGGCTTCATGGACGAGCCGGACGTGCCGGCGGCGCTGAAGTTGTGCCACCTGGACGAGCTGGACTTCAGCCCGATGCGCACCACTTACTTCCTCAGCCGCGAGACGGTGATTGCCTCGCGGCTTGAGGGGATGTCGCGGTGGCGGGGGAATTTGTTCGCGTTCTTGCTGAAGAATGCCAACGGCAACTTGAGGTTCTTCAATTTGCCGTTGAACCGGGTGATCGAGTTGGGGACGCAGGTTGAGATCTGATGCGGGCGCGTACCCTGTAGGAGCGGCTTTAGCCGCGAACACCGGCGAAGCCGGTGCCATCTACGGCATCGTCTGCATCGCGGCGGTCCGACGTCTCGGTGAATCCGCTCCTACAGGTAATGCGCATCCTTATACATCGTCAGTTCTGCTCCGCCACGCTGGCCTTGCCCTGACGCGTTTCGATCTCGCCAATCAACCGCTTGGCCAGCGCCGGGTAGTTCTCATCAAAGTGGTGGCCACCCGGTAGTTTCAGGCGTTCACCCACCGCAGTCTTGTCGGTACAACCGCTCTCGTCGGTTTCTTCCACCCCATAAATGCACACCACTTTGGAAGCCGGCAGCTTGGCCATTTCCGGCCCGGTGGGGGCTTCCTGGCCTTCCTTGCCCAGCCAGCCCTCCACCTCGATCTCGAAGCTGCCACTGCGGGCGAAGGCCAGCAGCATCACGGCATCGATGCGTTGCTGGTCTTCGGCGGGCAGGCGGTTGTAGATCGCTGGCAGTACGTCGGCGCCGAACGAGTAGCCGGTCAACACAAAGCGCTTGGTGCCCCATTTCTGACGGTAGTGCTGCATCAGTTCCGACAAGTCTGCGGCACTTTGCTCCGGCGTTTTGTGCTGCCAGTAGTAGCGCAGGGTATCGATGCCCACCACCGGGAAACCGAGCTTGGCCATTTCGCCGGCCACGTCGCGGTCCAGGTCGCGCCAGCCGCCATCGCCAGAGAGGAACAGGGTAACGGTGTCGGTGGACTGGCCAGCTGGCACTTCAACCACCGGGATGGCCAGTGCGTTGCCGTCCCGGCCAACCAGGGCCTGGGTCAATTGTGCCTTGAGCACTTGCGGCAGGTGAATGTCATAGTCGCTGATGCTGGTTTCGGCGTTGGCCTGGTCACGCACGAAGGCGGCGCTGGCGTCGTCCGGGTTGTCGTTCCAGGCCACGTTCCAGTGGCCGTGGGCGGCGGACTTTGGCAGGGCGGCGGAGCAGCCGGGCTGCTCGAGGCTGAAGTCCACGGAAATGGCCCGGGCCTTGTCATCGTTCTGGCTGGCCAGCCAGCGCCAGGCTTGGGCCGCGCCGGGGCCGATGCCGGCAACCAGAGTGGGCTTTTCCGACAGTTGGGTCAGCGCCTGGTCCATCGCCTGCTGCTGTTTGGTGCAATCGGTTGGCGGCAGGATGACCTGTACCAGCTGGGCTTCACCTGCCTGGCTCAGGTCCAGCAGCTGCTTGTCGGTCAGCGCCTGGTCCTGCGGCACGCCGATGGCGACCCGGGCTTTGGCATGCACGCCGGGCGTGACCCGGGTGATGTTGAGGTCATTGAGGGTGAGTTGCTCTACGCGAGCCTCTGGTGCCGGGCGGGCCCACAGCCAGAAGGCCAGGGCGCCGGCCAGCGCGGCCAGCAGCAGGGGTAACAATACGTACAGCCAATAGCGTCGGATCATCAGCGTTTCACCAATCCAGTCAGGCCGCCAGCGATCAGGGCGGCGGTATCAGCCAGTGCAACCAGCGGGTCCAGCCCGGCGGGTACGGCCATGTAACGGGGTTCCCAGTCCGGCTGGAACTTGTCTTTGAAGCGCCGCAGGCCCTGGAAGTTGTAAAGCTGCTCGCCGCGGCGGAACACCATCGAACCCAGGCGTTGGGTCAACGGTGCGCCGCGCCGCGGCTGCAGGCCGGAAAGTGGGACCATGCCCAGGCTGAAGCGGCCGTAGTCATGGCCTTTGTAGTGCATGATCAGGCCGACCATCATGAATTCCATGGTCAGTTTCGGCGCCTCGGGGTGGGCGCGCATCAGGTCAAGGCTGGCCAGCTCGTTGCTGTGGGTTTCCAGCAAGTTGGCAAAGGCTACCGGCCGGCCCTGGAAGCGGATCAGCGCAATGCGGAAGTGCTGCAGGTACTCGGGGCTGAAGCGCCCCAGCGAGAAGCCTTTTTCACGCACGTTCTTGCCGCCGAGCCAGGCGTCGGAAATTTCCTTGAGTTCGGCCAACGGTGCCTGGCCGGGTTCGTGAATTTCCAGGCTCAGGCCATCGCGGCCACCACGGTTCCAGGTGTAGCGCAGGTCTTTCATCTCCTTGCCCTTGGCTTCGAGGTCGAAGCGGCGCAGGTCGACGCGTGCTTCTTCGCCGAGCTTCAGGGCGGTCAGGCCGATGTCCATGTAGAAGGGCAGGTTCTCGGCGCGCACCTGGTAGAACACCGGGCGAGCGTGATGCAGATCGCACAGGTCGCGGAACTGCCAGATCATTTCGGCGCGTTCCTGGGCCGGGCCGATCGGGTCGTACAGCGCCACCAGGCTGCGGCCGCGACGGGCGTACATGAGGAAAGCGTTGCCATTGGGGTGGAACAGCAGCGCCTTGTCACCGGTCAGGGCCAGGCCGCCATCGGGCTGGTCGGACGCCAGCAGGATGGCATTGGCACGTTGCAGCTCCTCTTCATCGGGCAGGTGGATGACCGGGCGGGCCGTGCGCAGCAGCCACGTCAAGGCAACAATTACCAGCAGCACGGCGCTACCCATGGCGGCCCGCAAGCCGCGAGGTGCGTCGGCGTCGAGGGTGAATTGCCACCAGAGTTTGTGGGTGTACGGCACGTCCTGGTAAGCAAACAGCAACAGCCATACCGAGGCGCCGACCACACAGGCACTGGCGACCAGGTACACGGGGGAGAAGGGCAGTTCCAGCAAGCGGCTTGGGCGGTAGAACGAACGGCGGAACAGTGCCAGCAACGCAGCAGTGGCCGTGAGCAGGCACGCCTCTTCCCAGTCGAAGCCTTTGAGCAGTGACAGCAGGGCGCCCACCAGTAGCAGTACCGTGGTCAGCAACCAGGCAGCGGACAACCGGCGGCGCAAGCCTTGGGCCAGCAGCAGGCACAATACACCGATCAGGCTGGCGCCGAAGTGCGAGGCATCAATCAGGCGGTGCGGCACCAGAAAGCCCATGTGCTCCAGGCGGGTGTCGATTTCCGGGGTAGCGCCGGAAAACAGCAGCACCACACCCGAGAGGAACACCAGAATGGCCAGAATTGGCGCCGCCAGCCCGGAAGCAGCCTTGATGGCTTGTTGCGCAAACAGCAAGCGACGGGCTTCGGTGGCCAGCAGCAGCACGCACGCCAGCAGCAACGGCAGCACCACGTAGATCAGCCGGTACAACAGCAGGGCAGCGGCCAGCGGGGCGGCGCCCAGTTGGTCGGCGAAGGCTGCCAGCAGGATCGCTTCGAAAACACCCACGCCACCCGGTACGTGGCTGAGTACGCCGGCTGCCAGGGCCAGCAGGTAAACCAGTACGAACGCACCAAAGGGCGGGGCCTCTGGCAGCAGCAAGTAGAGCACGGTGGCGGCGGCTGCCACGTCCAGTGCGGTAATCAGCAGTTGCAGGGCGGCCAGGCGCGCGCCGGGCAGGCGCAAGGTGCGTCGCCCTACCTGCACAAGCACGTTGTCGGCAATGGGCTGTTCTGCCTGGCGGCGGCGGTACAAGCCAATCACCAGCACGGCGGTGAGGGCGAGCACGGCAAGGGCAATACCAGCCAACATGCCAGGTGGCAGGCGCAGGGCGGTGGACGCTGCTGGCAGGTTGCTCAGGGTGGCCAGCGCAGCAAGCGGCGGCAGTGCGCAGCCAAGGGACAGGCTGGCAAATACCGTCATGCGTGCCACTTCTGCAGCCCCCAGGCCTTGGCGCGCGTACAGGCGATAGCGCACCGAGCCGCCAGAAAGCATGGAAAGGCCAATCGCGTTACCAATGGCGAATGCGCTGAAGCCTCCCATCACCAAGGTACGTGCCGGTAGTTTTACCCCGGCGTAACGGCTGGCTGACCATTCATAGCCCAGCAGGATCACAAAGCCTGCGGCTGTGGCCAGCAACGCGCCCAGCAGCGACTGCGTCGGCACGCTGAGGATGGCATCGTGCAGCGCGTAGATGTCCAGTTCGCTTAGCAGGTGCCGGCAGGCAATCAGCGCCATGGCGAACAGCAGCAACGTCACGCCAAGGCCGATCGGCTGGCGATAACGGCTCAGGCGCTCAAGCCAGGGCAAACGTTGCGCGGCAGCTGGCAGGGCCGAGGCGAGCGGCGCCTGGGGTTCTGGGTTGTGGGAGGTCATGACTGGCCTCGTGCGCACAGCGCGAGGCGGGGGGAAGGTACGGCCAAGTGAAAGTCCCTTAGAAAAACGTATCCAGATATTACTCCGGCCAACATGACTTTCAGTCGTCCGGCACGGTTAAAGATAGTTCATCCTGAACAGGGCATCTCAACTGTGGGGGATGGCAGCTGCGTGAATAGTTTTTAAGGGACGAAAACAACAAACCCCGCGCTGCTGTTACACAGGCGGGGTTTGTTCTGACGAATATGGTTGCGGGAGCCGGATTTGAACCGACGACCTTCGGGTTATGAGCCCGACGAGCTACCAGGCTGCTCCATCCCGCGTCAGAGGGGCGCATTCTACAGTTTCTAACCTGTTGGTCAAGCGCTAACTGCGGATACGTGCGAAATATCAGCAGGGCAGGTTTTCTTGAGGCCAAAGAAAAAGGCCACTGCGTTAACAGTGGCCTTTTCTCGAATCTGGTTGCGGGAGCCGGATTTGAACCGACGACCTTCGGGTTATGAGCCCGACGAGCTACCAGGCTGCTCCATCCCGCGCCTGTGAGATCGAATTCTACGGATTTGCTTCCGAGTGTCAAGTTTTTATTTGGAAAAACCTTTTTTGTTCAAACCCTTAGCGTTCGCTGGGACGTCGCGGCTCAGGCACGGCGCGGCTTTCAGGCCAATTACCGCTGCCGGGCGTGTGCAGGCAGGAGGGCATACGGTAATATCTGTATGAATTTACAGTGCTGACGGTCATCCATGTCCCTGCGCAAGATCATCCACATCGACTGCGATTGCTTTTACGCTGCGATCGAGATGCGTGACGACCCGCGCCTGGCAGGGCGGCCAATGGCGGTCGGCGGCTCGCCCGATCATCGCGGCGTGATTGCCACCTGTAATTATGAAGCGCGTGCCTACGGCGTGCGCTCCGCCATGTCGTCCCGCCATGCACTCAAGTTGTGCCCCGACCTGTTGATCGTCAAGCCGCGTTTCGACGCCTACCGCGAAGCCTCCCGCGAGATTCACACGATTTTCCGCGACTACACCGAGTTGATCGAGCCACTGTCGCTGGATGAGGCGTATCTGGACGTGACTGACAGCCAGTGGTTCGCCGGCAGCGCCACACGTATTGCCGAAGACATCCGCCGCCGCGTGGCCCGCACCCTGCACATCACGGTGTCGGCGGGTGTGGCGCCTAACAAGTTCCTGGCCAAGATCGCCAGCGACTGGCGCAAGCCCAACGGGCTGTTCGTCATCACCCCCGATGAAGTAGAGCCGTTTGTGGCAGCGTTACCGGTTGCCAGGCTGCACGGCGTAGGCAAAGTGACGGCAGACAAGCTGGCGCGGCTGGGCATCGACACCTGCCAGGACATGCGAGACTGGTCACGCCTGGCCCTGGTGCGTGAATTCGGTAGTTTTGGTGAACGTTTGTGGGGGTTGGCGCGGGGGATTGACGAGCGGGCGGTGCACAACGACAGCCGTCGGCAATCGGTCAGCGTCGAAAACACCTACGACACCGACCTGCCGGACCTGGCCAGCTGCCTGGCACGGCTGCCCGAACTGCTCGACAGCCTGAATGAGCGGATCGCTCGAATGGACAGCAGCTACCGGCCCGACAAGCCCTTCGTAAAGGTGAAGTTCCACGACTTCAGCCAGACCACGATGGAGCAGGCGGGGGCGGGCAGGGACCTGGAAAGTTACCGGCAGTTGCTGAAGCAGGCTTTCGCGCGGGGTGGCAAACCCGTGCGTTTGCTGGGGGTGGGAGTAAGGCTGCGGGATTTGCGTGGTGGCCATGAACAGCTGGAGCTGTTCCCGCCTCTATAAAAGAAGGGGCCGTACTGCTACGGCCCCTTTCTGTTACTGCACGCCAGGATCAGCCACCAACCGGCCAGTGGCCTTGGTCAGTGCCTGCAAAAATTCCTGCTGCAGCTCCGGATCATTGCGGGTCAGCTCGATCAGGCTCTGCTCCATCTCGCTGGCTTCCTCTTCCAGGCCCAGCTCCGACAGGCGCTTGACCCGGTGTACCCATTGCCCCACATCGCCACCTTCGAGGTCATCGAAAATCAGCTCGTGGGCCTCCTGCAGCTTGTTGCGCAGCGTAGCGCTGACCAGCAGGCTGGCGTCGCCACGCACGGCGTTGTCCTCGTCGACCACTTGCAAGTGCAGGGTGCCGACGTGGTTCAGGTGCTGCTCGGAGAACGGGCTGTCCAGCAGGTTAAGGCGCAGGATGCCATTGCGGTCGGTCGTCAGCTCGTGGGTCAGTTTGCCAGCTTTCACCTCGACCAGGCGCTCGCTCCACGGCAGGCTGGTGTATTCCTCGCGTTTGTCCTTCTGCACTTCGCTGATCCCGGCCAGGTTCTGCTGGGCGCGACCATTGGACTGCACGTTCATGAACGGGTTAAGCCCCGCCACGCCATAGCTGAGCCAGTCGTGGGTGACGCTGTCCGGCAGGTTGCCCAGCGCGAACACGTTGACCACATTGGCGCCAACCCCGGCCACCACCGCCACCGCGCCCAGCGGGATTTCGTAAACCTCCCGCCAGGGCTGGTATGGCGTGTAGCGGTCGTAGCGTCGGGTCACTTCGAACTCGGTAACTTCGAAGCGTTTCTGTTCATGAATGCGCACGCGCCGCTGCGGAAGCTCCATCACCTTCGGCTCGCCGACATCGATCTGCAGGGTGTGCTCGAGCAGTTTGCGCTCGACGCGCTCCTCATGCTCGCTGCGCTGGGACATCTGGTTGGCGCAGCCGCTGAGGAACAGGGCGCCGCACAGTGCGGCGCCCCCCAGGGTAAAGGTACTTCGCTTGGACATGATCACTCGTGCTTTGGTTATCAGCGGCGAACGCGGGCCTGCAGGAAGGTCAGCACTTCATTAAGCGGCAACGCTTGGGCGTCTTGCTCGGTGCGGTGCTTGTACTCCAGGTTGCCGTCGGCCAGGCCGCGGTCGCTGACGACGATGCGGTGCGGGATGCCGATCAGCTCCATGTCGGCAAACTTGATGCCTGGGCTGGTCTTCTTGTCACGGTCGTCCAGCAGCACTTCGTAGCCGGCAGCGGTCAGCTCGGCGTACAGCTTGTCAGTGGCTTCGCGCACTACTTCGGTTTCGTAGCGCAGCGGGACCAGGGCGATCTGGAACGGTGCCAGGGCGTCGTTCCAGATGATGCCTTTGTCGTCATAGCTCTGCTCGATGGCGGCGGCAACCACGCGGGATACGCCGATGCCATAGCAGCCCATGGACAGCACGACCGGTTTGCCGTTCTCGCCCAGTACCTGGCACTTCAGCGCTTCGCTGTACTTGGTGCCCAGCTGGAAGATATGGCCCACTTCGATGCCGCGTTTGATCACCAGGGTGCCCTGGCCGTCCGGGCTCGGGTCGCCTTCCACAACGTTACGGATGTCGGCAACCTGCGGAACTGGCAGGTCACGCTCCCAGTTCACGCCGAAGTAGTGTTTGTCGTCGATGTTGGCGCCGATGCCGAAGTCGCTCATCAGGGCGACCGAACGGTCGATGATGCATTCCAGTGGCAGGTTCATCGGGCCGAGAGAGCCGGCGCCGGCGCCGATGGCATCACGCAGTTCGGCGTCGGTGGCCATGACCAGCGGGTCGGCGACCTGCTCAAGCTTGGTTGCCTTGATTTCGTTGAGTTCGTGGTCGCCGCGCACCACCAGCGCGATCAGCTTGCCTTCTTCGGCGCCGCGCACGATCAGGGTCTTGACGGTCTTTTCGATCGCCAGGCCGTGGTTCTCTACCAGTTGCGCAATGGTTTTTGCTTCTGGCGTGTCGACCAGGCGCAGCTCTTCGGTTGGCGCCGGGCGCACCGTTTCGCGTGGGATGGCTTCGGCTTTTTCGATGTTGGCGGCGTAATCGGAGCTGTCGCTGAAGATCACGTCGTCTTCACCGGACTCGGCCAGCACGTGGAATTCGTGCGAGTAGCTGCCGCCGATGGAGCCGGTGTCGGCCTGCACAGGGCGGAAGTCCAGGCCCAGGCGGGTGAACACATTGCTGTACGCCTGGTGCATGCGGTCGTAGGTTTCCTGCAGGGAAGCCTGGTCGGCATGGAAGGAATAGGCGTCCTTCATGATGAACTCGCGGCCGCGCATCAGGCCGAAGCGTGGGCGGATCTCATCACGGAATTTGGTCTGGATCTGGTACATGTTGAGCGGCAGCTGTTTATAGCTGGACAGCTCGTTACGGGCCAGGTCGGTGATGACTTCTTCGTGGGTCGGGCCCACGCAGAAGTCGCGCTGGTGGCGGTCCTTCAGGCGCAGCAGCTCAGGGCCGTACTGCTCCCAGCGGCCGGATTCCTGCCACAGTTCGGCGGGCTGGATGCTGGGCATCAGCACTTCCAGGGCGCCGGCGGCGTTCATTTCCTCGCGCACCACGGCTTCGACCTTGCGCATTACCCGCAGGCCCATCGGCAGCCAGGTGTACAGGCCGGAGGCCAGTTTGCGGATCATGCCGGCACGCAGCATGAGCTGATGGCTGATGACCACTGCGTCGGCAGGGGTTTCTTTCTGGGTGGCGAGCAAATATTGACTGGTGCGCATGGTTAGCCGTGTCGATTGCCTAAGACATTGAAATGACCCCGCATTGTACGGGGGCGAAACGAAGGCGTACAGAATGCCGCAGGGCGGGGCAATTGTCAGCCAAGAAAAAGCCCGGCGATCAGGCCGGGCTTTTTCAGGTGCGGGGCACTATAAGCCAGGCTTACAGGATGCTCAGCGGGTACTCGACGATCAGGCGCAGTTCGTCCAGCGATGGGGAACCGTAGTAAACGCCATCGGAGGAACGGTAGGTGGCTTGACGCACGCGGAAGCTCAGGTCCTTGGCAGGGCCTTCTTGCAGCACGTACTTGATGTCGATGTCGCGTTCCCACTCTTTACCGTTGCTGGTGCCGGCGACGTTGGCGTCGGTACCACGTACGTAACGGGTCATGAAGGTCAGGCCAGGTACGCCGAACTCAGCGAAGTTCAGGTCGTAGCGGGCTTGCCAGGATTTTTCGTCCTCGGCGTTGAAGTCGGAACGGGCCACCGAGTTGCCCAGGAAGACGGTGCCGCCACCGTCTACGCCGTAACCGTAGTCGCCGTCACCGTGTACGCGCTGGTGCACGATGGTGAAGGTGTGCGCGCCAATGTTCCAGGCGGCCGACAGGCTGAATGCGGTGTTGTCCAGCGAGTCGCCATCATAGGCGGTGTAGAACTCGCGGCCTTCACCTTTGGTGTCATAGATGTTGAAGTCGAACACCAGGCCTTGCTTGTCGGAAATCGGCAGCGCCCAGTTGATGTTGCCGTAGTATTTGCGCCAGTAGTCTTCTACTTTGGAGTAGTAGAGGCTGGTGCTGAGGTTGTCGGTAACGGCGTAAGTACCGCCGACAATGTTGGCTTCGGTCAGGTGCAGGCTGTCACGGTAGGTTTGAGCCTGGGCGTTCATGCCGGTGAAGTGACCCGCGTGCAGGGTCAGGCCTTCGATTTCGTTGCTGGTGATCAGGCCGCCTTCGGCAACTTCCGGCAGCAGTCGGCTGTCATCGGTAGCAAATACCGGCAGTGCGGTGAACTGGTTACCAAACTTGAGCACGGTGTTGGAGATGCGCAGTTTGACCGCGCCGCCGCCTTCGGAGTAGTCGTCTTGCGAGCGGCCGTCGGAGGCTTCAGGGAACAGGCCGGTACCGGCGCGGCCCTTGCCGCTGTCCAGTTTCAGACCGAGCATGCCGATGGCGTCAACGCCGAAACCTACGGTACCTTGGGTGAAGCCCGATTCGAAGGTGCCCAGGAAGCCGAGGCCGGTTTCTTCAACGCGGCTTTGGGTGCCAGGGGCGTTGTTGCGGAAGTCACGGCTGAAGTACAGCATGCGAGTTTTTACATTCAGCTGGCTGTCTTCGATGAAACCCTTGGACTCGGACTGTGCAGAGGCCAAGGCCAGTTGCGAGGAACCTGCCGAAACGGCCAGGGCGATCATGCTCCACTTCATCACGCGCATCGTGATTTGCTCCTTTGGTTTTTAGGAAGAGTACTGCTGCGCCCAAGTCTTTTAGTTATATGGGGCAGCTCTTTCTTGTTATGTCGGCGGAATGTATAGCACGCTGACTGTTGTTGGCGATATGGGTATAAGCAACCTTTCGGGAACTTTACGGCCATGTCGCTTTCAGGTATCTCCATGTCGCAAATCACGCCCCTTGAATTAGGGCCGTACAACCCCAGCGCTGTTCCTGTCACCGTCAAGAATCCGTAACTATCGATTCCGGTTGAAGAAACTCCCTGGTGAATCCAATTCCGCTGTTGTTATTTGTCGCGTACACCGAGCTATGCAGGTGTCGTGCCGACTTGGTGTATTGAGAATGCAACAAGTGTGCTCAAAATTAACCACGCTTTATGAAATTTTCACATTTGCAGCTTCCGGCACCGGAAAAGCGCCGAAAACACGGGGTGAGAGCTGTCTGATGGTGTGCCATCGCGCGGGGCTGGGAATTTGTTGAAACCTGCCTTAAAAGTCAATGTGTTACCGGCAACAGTTCAACCTGAGTCGTTTAAGTGGGTAGATGGGTAGTGGCGTACTCACGCGAAGCATCATTTTGGTGCGAAAAGTAGCGCTGTGTTACCGCCGTTGTGCAAGGTGCGAGGTTTTATGAACTCAAAGCGTGCAGCGGGTTATCCTTGCGGCTGTTTTACCGCGATTTGCGGGTCGATTGCATTGCTGGAGGTTTGTTGTGTTTGAGATGGATTTGCGTTTGCAGCAGGATTCCCTGGTGCTGGGGGAGTTTTCACTGTGCCGTTTGCTGTTGAGCAAAGACGCCAACTACCCATGGTTCATCCTTGTGCCCAAGCGTGAGGGGGTGAGCGAGCTGTTCGATTTGAACCAGGAAGACCAGGCGCAGTTGTGGAAAGAAACCACCCATCTGGCCGACGTACTGAAAAAAGCGTTCAACGCCGACAAGATGAACGTGGCTACCTTGGGCAACGTGGTCAGCCAGATGCACATGCATGTCATCGTGCGGCACAAGACCGACGCCGCCTGGCCAGCGCCGGTATGGGGCAAGGTGCCTGCAGTGGAATACGCGCCGGGGCAGGTCGACGCCATTCGTCAGCGCCTGCGTGCAGTGCTCTCTGACGATTTCCAGGAGGCGTGACATGTCACCGGAATCACGCATCATCGAGCTTGAAACCCGTCAGGCATTTCAGGACGACACGATCCAGGCCTTGAATGACGTGGTGGTGGAGCAGGGGCGGGTCATCGAGCGCCTGCAGTTGCAGGTGGCCGAGCTGATCAAGCGTTATGAGGATATGGTCGGCCAGTACGGCGGCCAGGGCGAAGAGGCCCCGCCACCGCACTACTGAAGTGAAGCTGCCCTGGCTGTGCTCAGGGCAGTACGCGGTCAGCGGCGGTTGACCGCAACCACGTCTTCGGCCTGCAGGCCCTTGTCCCGGTGCATCACCGAAAACTCCACGCGCTGGCCTTCGACCAGAATGCGGTGGCCTTCGCCGCGAATGGCGCGGAAGTGGACGAAGATATCGTCACCCGAATCGCGGGAAATGAAGCCAAAGCCCTTGGATGTGTTGAACCACTTCACCGTGCCGGTATCACGCTTGCCGGCTTCCGTGGGGGCACCTTGGCTGGCGCGAGGCTTTCTGCCCATTCGGGCAAAGCCCACGGCCAGGTGCAGGACGACGGCCAGCAGGGCGCACACCAGTGCGGCCAGGTTGCCCATTTCCGGGCGGGCCAGCAGGGTCAGGGTTTGCAGCACCACGGCCACCACCAGCAAGGCGCAGGCCAGGTATTGCAGCTGTTGGCGCGCGCCGCGGTAGTACATGGGCACAACCGGGGCCAGCAGCAGGTTGAGCAGGCCCAGCAGCGCCAGGTAAACCGCATCGGGTTGTTGCAGGAAGGGTGTAGCGTCGGTTTTCAGGCTGGGCATGAGCGATAGCAGCAAAGCCGCAACGCCCGTCACCAGATGGACGATCTTGAACATGGGGTTGGCTCACAGTTGATAAGGCCGATCACAGGAAAGAGCTGGCAGCCCGGTGCGCATGAGGTGTAAAGCGCGAACACGGGGTGGCCAGCCTATGCACCCGGCAATGACAGTCCGCACGGGTGGCACGGTGCCTATTTAACAGTAAAGGCGAGGGCATCTCAAACCGCAGGCGTTTTGCTTTGTGTCATGGGCAGGCTGTGCAAAGTGTTGTTACAGTGTTTTGGGCCCGCTTGAGTCCACAAGCCAAATGGAAAGGGGAACTTCATGGCAATTGATATCGGTATCAGTGAAGAAGATCGCAAATCCATCGTCGAAGGGCTTTCCCGCCTGTTGTCGGATACCTACGTGCTGTATCTGAAAACCCATAACTTTCACTGGAACGTCACCGGTCCTTCGTTCCGCACCCTGCACTTGATGTTCGAAGAGCAATACAACGAGCTTGCGCTGGCGGTCGACTCGATTGCCGAGCGTATTCGTGCGCTGGGCTTCCCCGCGCCCGGCTCGTATGCCTTTTATGCCCGGCATTCGTCGATCAAGGAGGAAGAGGGCGTACCGGCAGCGGATGAGATGATCCGCCAGCTGGTGCAGGGGCAGGAGGCAGTGGTGCGTACCGCACGCAGCATCTTCCCGGTGGTGGACAAAGTGAGCGATGAGCCCACAGCCGACCTGCTCACCCAGCGCATGCAGGTGCACGAGAAAACTGCCTGGATGCTGAGGGTGCTGCTCGACGGCAAGTGACTGCGTGGCATTGCCCAGCCAAACGCCCGGCCGAATGCAGGATGGCCGGGCTATCGGGGCTGTGCAGGAAGGGTTTGCTGCTGCTTTGACTACCGTTGCTCGCGCTTTATTTGGCCCCATACCAGTGCGAGGATGTGGGGCGCATGATGCAAGTGAGCAAGCGTGTGGGGGCGTGGCCCGGCAAGCAGTGCATCGACCCGTTCAAGGCGGATTTCGATATGTTGCAAACCCAGCCGGTGTCGCGTTCGGTACGGCTCAACGGGTTTTCCACCTGTTTGCGCCTGGAAGCGGTGTATTGGGGCATTCTTGAACGCATTGCCGAGGCCAATCAATGCTCGGTCAGTGCCGTACTGTCCTACGTTGACCGTGAAGTGCACCTGCGCCAGGGCGGGGTGCGTAATTTCAGCGGGCTGATCCGGGTGATCTGTGTGGCTTGGCTGCAGGACCCGCCGAGTGCACGCTGATCGCCGAGCGGGCTGCGCAGTGCTTGTTAACCATATATAATCCCGCTTTTTGCTGCCCTGGCAGCCAGCGTTGTGGTTGACGAGAGACGTCCATGCCCCTTTATGACTACCAATGTGCTTCCTGCGATCATCGCATGGAGGTGCTGCAAAAGATCAGCGCCGCGCCGCTGACCGATTGCCCGGCGTGTGAAGCGCCAGCGTTGAAAAAGCTGTTGTCGGTTCCCGGCTTCCGCCTGAGCGGTAATGGCTGGTACGAAACCGACTTCAAGACCGGGGCAAAAAAGAACCTGGCAGGCGGCGACAAGGCCGACTGAGTTGAATTGCAGTAGCTGGGTCTTGCAGTATTAACCCTCTGGGGCAAGGCCTCCTCCGAATACACGAATCACGAGAAGCGAAACCACCATCATGATGCGCAGCCATTATTGCGGCCAACTGAACGAGAGCCTGGACGGCCAGGAAGTCACCCTTTGCGGCTGGGTCCATCGTCGCCGCGACCACGGCGGGGTGATCTTCCTCGACATCCGTGACCGCGAAGGCATGGCCCAGGTCGTGTTCGACCCTGATCGCGCCGAAACCTTCGCCGCCGCCGACCGCGTGCGCAGCGAATACGTCGTGCAGATCACCGGCAAGGTACGCAAGCGCCCTGACGGCGCGGTGAACGCCAACATGGCCTCCGGCGCCATCGAGATCCTCGGCTATCAGCTGAACGTGCTCAACGAAGCGGAAACCCCGCCGTTCCCGCTGAACGAGTACTCCGACGTCGGCGAAGAAACCCGCCTGCGCTACCGCTTCATCGACCTGCGTCGCCCGGAAATGGCCGACAAGCTGCGCCTGCGTTCGCGCATCACCAGCAGCATCCGTCGCTTCCTGGACGAAAACGGCTTCCTCGACGTGGAAACGCCGATCCTCACCCGTGCCACCCCGGAAGGCGCGCGTGACTACCTGGTGCCGAGCCGTACCCACGCCGGGAGCTTCTTTGCCCTGCCGCAATCGCCTCAGCTGTTCAAGCAGCTGCTGATGGTGGCCGGCTTCGACCGCTACTATCAAATCGCCAAGTGCTTCCGTGACGAAGACCTGCGTGCTGATCGCCAGCCGGAATTCACCCAGATCGACATCGAGACCAGCTTCCTCGATGAATCCGAGATCATGGGCCTGACCGAAAGCATGATCCGCAAGCTGTTCAAGGAAGTACTGGACCTGGAATTTGGCGAATTCCCGCACATGACCTTCGAAGAAGCCATGCGCCGCTACGGTTCCGACAAGCCAGACCTGCGTATTCCGCTGGAGCTGGTCGACGTTGCCGACCAATTGAAAGACGTTGACTTCAAAGTCTTCGCCGGCCCGGCCAACGATCCGAAGTGCCGTGTGACTGCCCTGCGCCTGCCGGGCGGTGCCAGCATGCCGCGCAGCAAGATCGACGAGTACACCAAGTTCGTCGGCATCTACGGTGCCAAGGGCCTGGCGTACATCAAGGTCAACGAGCGCGCCAAGGGCGTCGAAGGCCTGCAGTCGCCGATCGTCAAGAACATCCCTGAGGCCAACCTCAACAACATCCTGGACCGTGTTGGTGCAGTTGATGGCGACATCGTGTTCTTCGGTGCCGACAAGTTCAAGGTGGTCAGCGAAGCCCTCGGCGCGCTGCGTATCCGCCTGGGCCACGACTTTGAGCTGCTCACCTGCGAGTGGGCGCCGATGTGGGTCGTCGACTTCCCGATGTTCGAAGAAAACGAAGACGGCAGCTTCACCGCGCTGCACCACCCGTTCACCGCGCCGAAGTGCACCCCGGAAGAGCTCGAGGCCAACCCGGCCACCGCGCTGTCCCGTGCCTATGACATGGTATTGAACGGTACTGAACTGGGTGGTGGTTCGATCCGTATCCACCGCAAAGAGATGCAACAGGCCGTGTTCCGCCTGCTGGGTATCGAAGCGGCGGAACAGGAAGAGAAGTTCGGCTTCCTGCTCGACGCCCTGAAGTTCGGTGCACCGCCTCACGGTGGCCTGGCCTTCGGCCTGGACCGCCTGGTCATGCTGATGACCGGCGCCCAGTCGATTCGTGAAGTGATCGCCTTCCCGAAAACCCAGAGCGCCGCGTGCGTGATGACTCAGGCCCCGGGCCTGGTCGACGCCAAAGCCCTGCGTGAGCTGCACATTCGTCTGCGCGAACAGACCAAGGTCGAGTAAGCGGACCCGGGCGCATCCACATGGATGCGCCTTTGCGTTTCGGCGCAGCATTTTCGTCGTTACGCCCCTTTGGGGGCGTAATTGTTTGTGTTTCAAAAGATTTGGAGTCGTTATGGCTGGTCATTCCAAGTGGGCGAACATCAAGCACCGCAAAGAGCGCCAGGATGCCAAGAGAGGCAAAATCTTCACCAAGTGGATCCGCGAACTGACCGTCGCGGCCAAGCAAGGTGGTGGTGACCCGGCTTCCAACCCGCGCCTGCGTCTGGCGCTGGACAAGGCCCTGGGCGCCAACATGAGCCGCGACATCATCGACCGCGCCGTGGCCCGTGGTGCCGGCACCAACGAAAGCGACAACGTCGAAGAACTCAGCTACGAAGGTTACGGCCCGGGTGGCGTGGCGATCATGGTCGAGGCCATGACCGACAACCGCAACCGTACCGCCGCCGCCGTGCGCCATGCTTTCACCAAGTGTGGTGGCAACCTCGGTACTGATGGCTCGGTGGCTTACCTGTTCGAACGCAAGGGGCAAATCAGCTTTGCGCCGGGTGTCGATGAAGATGCTTTGATGGAAGCCGCGATGGAGGCCGACGCCGACGACGTGGTGGCCAACGATGATGGCTCGTTCGAGGTGTTCACGTCGTTCAACAGCTTCTATGCCGTGCGTAATGCGCTGGAAGAGGCCGGCTTCAAGGCTGCCGATGCGGAAATCGTCATGCAGCCGACCACCAGTGCCGAGCTGGATCAGGAGGGCGCCGAAAAGGTGCTCAAGCTGATCGACATGCTTGAAGACCTGGATGACGTGCAGAACGTCTATTCCAATGCGCAGATTTCCGACGAGATCATGGAAAAGCTCGGCTAAGTGTATTTGGTGCCGGTACTTGGCCCTTTCGCGGCTAAAGCCGCTCCTACAGGTACCGCGCCTGTTTCGAACACGGTGCAGTCCCTGTGGGAGCGGCTTTAGCCGCGAAAGGGCCGGTACAGTTTGCAAAGATGCATTAATTTTCCAGAAAGGCGCTATGACCCTGATTCTTGGTATCGACCCCGGTTCGCGCATCACCGGCTATGGCGTGGTTCGCCAGACTGCCCGCGGATGCGAGTACGTGGCGTCAGGCTGCATCCGTACCGGCAGCGGCGAGCTGCACGAGCGCCTGCAGATCGTTTTTCGGGGCGTCAGTGAAATCATCGCCCAGCACGGCCCGGTGACCATGGGCATCGAGCGCGTATTCATGGCCCGCAACGCCGATTCCGCGCTCAAACTGGGCCAGGCCCGCGGTGCAGCCATCGTTGCCGCCGCTGAAGCCGGCCTGGAAATCGCCGAATACAGCGCCACCCAGGTCAAGCAGGCGGTTGCCGGCACCGGGGGGGCCAACAAAGAGCAGGTGATGATGATGGTCATGCACCTGCTCAAACTCACCCAGAAACCACAGATTGACGCCTCCGACGCCCTGGCCATTGCCTTGTGCCATGCCCATACCCGCTCAAGCCTGGTGCCCCACGGGCTGGCCACGGCGCGGCGGCGCGGCGGGCGCTTGCGTCTGTAGCGGCTTCATGCGGTGATACACATTTTTTCCGGGTGAAGCGTTCACCCGCTGCATTTGCTGATAGGGTTGACCGGTCTTTGATCGGCCCCCGAGAGGAAGGATCGGAACGTGATTGGACGTTTGCGCGGCACCCTGGCGGAAAAACAGCCGCCGCACCTGATTATCGATGTCAACGGCGTTGGTTATGAGCTGGAAGTGCCCATGACCACCCTGTATCGCCTGCCAAAGGTCGGCGAGCCGGTGACGGTGCACACCCATTTGGTGGTGCGTGAAGATGCACACCTGCTGTACGGCTTTGCCGAAAAGCGCGAGCGCGAGCTGTTTCGCGAGCTGATCCGCCTCAACGGCGTAGGCCCCAAGTTGGCGCTGGCGCTGATGTCCGGGCTGGAAGTGGACGAGTTGGTGCGTTGCGTGCAGGCGCAGGATACCTCGGCCCTGGTGCGGGTGCCGGGCGTCGGTAAAAAAACGGCCGAACGCCTGCTGGTCGAGCTCAAGGACCGTTTCAAGGCCTGGGAAACCTCCCCGGCAATGTTCACTCTGGTGTCCGATGGCCCCCTGCCAGTCGCCAGCAACTCAACGGCCGAAGCCGATGCGGTCAGCGCACTGGTTTCGCTGGGTTACAAGCCGCAGGAGGCCAGCAAGGCTGTGTCCGCCATCAAAGACAAGGCCGGCCTGAGCAGCGAAGAACTCATCCGTCGCAGCCTTAAAGGGATGATTACCAAGTGATCGAAGCCGACCGCCTGA
Organism: Pseudomonas sp. PSKL.D1; assembly: GCF_028898945.1. NCBI lineage: Bacteria > Pseudomonadati > Pseudomonadota > Gammaproteobacteria > Pseudomonadales > Pseudomonadaceae > Pseudomonas > Pseudomonas sp. PSKL.D1. The sequence continues at coordinate 4,492,363 of NZ_CP118607.1, read as the reverse complement.
TCGCCGCCAATGGCCGCGACCGTGAAGAAGTCCAGGACCGCGCCATCCGGCCGTTGCGCCTGGACGAGTACATCGGCCAACCGGTGGTGCGCGAGCAGATGGCGCTGTTCATTCAGGCGGCCCGTGGCCGTAACGAGTCGCTCGACCACACCCTGATTTTCGGCCCGCCGGGCCTTGGCAAGACCACGCTGGCCAACATCATCGCCCAGGAAATGGGCGTGTCGGTCAAAAGCACCTCCGGCCCGATTCTGGAGCGCCCGGGAGATTTGGCGGCCATGCTGACCAATCTCGAGCCCCATGACGTGCTGTTCATCGACGAAATCCACCGGCTGTCGCCGGTCGTCGAAGAAGTGCTGTACCCGGCCATGGAAGACTTCCAGCTCGACATCATGATCGGCGAGGGCCCAGCTGCCCGTTCGATCAAACTCGACCTGCCACCCTTTACCCTGGTGGGTGCCACCACCCGTGCCGGCATGCTAACCAACCCTTTGCGCGACCGCTTCGGCATCGTCCAGCGCCTGGAGTTCTACAGCGACAAGGACCTGGCCACCATCGTCACGCGCTCGGCCAACATCCTGGGCTTGCCCATCGAAGATACCGGGGCCTACGAGATTGCCCGGCGCGCACGCGGTACCCCGCGTATCGCCAACCGCCTGCTGCGTCGTGTGCGCGACTATGCCGAAGTGCGCGGCAAGGGCCAGATCACCAAGGCCGTGGCCGATATGGCGCTGAACCTGCTGGATGTCGATGAGCGCGGTTTTGACCATTCCGACCGCCGCCTGCTGCTGACCATGATCGAGAAGTTCGATGGCGGCCCGGTGGGTGTCGACAACCTGGCGGCGGCGATCAGTGAAGAGCGCCACACCATCGAAGACGTACTTGAGCCTTACCTGATCCAGCAGGGCTACATCATGCGCACGCCCCGTGGCCGGGTAGTCACCCGGCATGCCTACCTGCACTTCGGGCTGAATATTCCAGGCCGCCTGGCGGACCCGGCGCAATTTTCCGAAGCAGGCGATGAATGACAGATCAAAACCGGCTTTTCGTGGTCCTACCGCTGGCATGCCAAAAGGTTGCTGGCAATAAGACATTAATGAAGAAAAAACAGTTGCCGCAGCGGATTGGCAAGCTGAGGAGTAAGCACTAGAGTATGCGCGCGCAAAATGGCCTGGAACCGTTCGCACACCGTTGTCGCGTCTATTACGAGGATACCGATGCCGGTGGCGTGGTGTATTACGTCAATTACCTGAAATTCATGGAGCGCGCGCGTACCGAGCGGCTGCGGCACCTGGGGTTTTCCCAGCAGCAGCTGGCCGGGGAAAACCTGCTGTTCGTGGTCCATTCCAGCGAAGCCCGCTATCACGCGCCGGCACGTCTGGACGACGAACTGCGGGTCACTGCGCAAGTACTTGAACTCAATCGCGCCAGCCTGCGCTTCGTGCAGCAGGTGTGGCGAGAAAAGGATGAAACGCTGCTCTGCGAAGGGCAGTTCCTGGTGGCTGCCGTGCGCGCCGACACTTTCAAACCCCGAGCCTTACCCCCGGAGCTGCGCCACGCCTTTGCGGCGGACGGCTCGGGTACTCAATCGAATGCAGGAGAATAAGCGTGGAAGCTAACGTCGTCGACCATACCTCCATGTGGAGTCTGGTCAGCAATGCCAGCGTAGTGGTACAGCTGGTGATGCTGACCCTGGTGGCTGCCTCGGTCACTTCATGGATCATGATTTTCCAGCGCAGCACCATGCTGCGTGCCGGTCGTCGTGCGCTGGATGCCTTCGAGGAGCGCTTCTGGTCGGGCATCGACCTGTCCAAGCTGTACCGTCAGGCAGGCAGCAACCCGGACCCGGATTCGGGCGTGGAGCAAGTGTTCCGTGCCGGTTTCAAAGAGTTCTCGCGCCTGCGCCAGCAGCCGGGTGTGGACCCGGACGCGGTCATGGAAGGCGTGGGCCGTGCCATGCGCGTTGCCATCTCGCGTGAAGAAGAAAAGCTCGAGCAGAGCCTGCCGTTCCTGGCCACCGTCGGCTCCACCAGCCCGTACATCGGCCTGTTCGGTACCGTGTGGGGCATCATGAACTCCTTCCGCGGCCTGGCCAGCGCCCAGCAAGCCACCCTGGCTACTGTTGCCCCGGGTATCGCCGAAGCGCTGATCGCTACTGCCATTGGCCTGTTCGCGGCCATCCCGGCGGTAATTGCCTACAACCGCTTCGCGGCCCGCAGCGAAGTGCTGATCGGCCGTTACTACACCTTCGCCGACGAGTTCCAGGCGATCCTGCACCGCAAAGTGCACACCAGCGAAGAGTAAGCAGGTAGAAGCCCATGGCCCGAGTTCGCCACAAACGCAAGCCGGTCGCCGAGATGAACGTGGTGCCTTACATCGACGTGATGCTGGTGCTGCTGGTCATCTTCATGGTGACGGCCCCGATGCTCAACCAGGGCGTGAAGGTCGACCTGCCCAAGGTTTCCAGCGAAGCCTTGCCGCAGGACAACAACGTCCAGATCCTGACCATTTCCATCAAGGCCGACAAAACCTATTACTGGAACCTCGGCAGCGAAGTCGATACCGACAAGCAGATGGACAAGGCCATGACCTTGCCTGAAATGACTGGCGCTGTGACCAAAATCATTGCCGCCGGCCGCGACCAGGGCAAGCAGACCCAGGTCTTCATCCGTGGCGACAAGGCTGTCGACTACGGCGCCGTCATGGGCGCCATGGGCGGGTTGCAGAAGGCCGGTGTCGGTAACGTTGGCCTGATTACCGAGGCGCCCTGATGCAACAGCGAGAGCCCTCTGCCTCGGAAAGCTACTTCTGGCCCAGTGTCTGGGCCATTGGCCTGCATGTGCTGGTGTTTGCATTGCTGTTCGTCAGCTTTGCCATGACGCCGGAGCTGCCGCCGTCCAAGCCGATCGTTCAGGCTACGCTGTATCAGCTCAAGTCCAAGAGCCAGGCGACTACCCAGACCAATCAGAAGATTGCCGGGGAAGCGAAGAAAACCGCCTCGCGCCAGACCGAAGTCGAGCAGCTGGAGCAGAAGAAGGTCGAGCAGGAGGCCATAAAGGCCGCGGAACAAAAGAAAGCCGACGCTGCTCAAAAGGCCGAGGAAGCCCGCGAAGCCGCCGAGGCCAAAAAGGCCGAAGAGGCCGCCAAGGCTGCTGAAGCCAAGAAAACCGCCGAAGCCAAGAAGGCCGAGGAGGCGAAGAAGGCCGCCGAGAAGCAGCAGGCCGACATCGCCAAGAAAAAGGCTGAAGAAGAGGCCAAGAAGCAGGCCGAAGAAGAAGCCAAGAAACAAGCCGCCGAGGAGGCCAAGAAAAAGGCCGCCGAAGAGGCGAAGAAGAAAGCAGCCGAGGACGCCAAGAAGAAAGCGGCGGCCGAGGATGCGAAGAAGAAGGCAGCTGAAGAGGCCAAGAAAAAGGCCGCTGCAGACGCCCAGAAGAAAAAGGCACAGGAAGCGGCCCGCAAGGCGGCGGAAGACAAGAAAGCCCAGGCCCTGGCCGAGCTGTTGTCTGACACCACCGAACGGCAGCAGGCTTTGGCCGATGAGCAGGGTGACCAGGTAGCCGGCGACTTCGACGACCTGATCCGCATGCGCGCGGCTGAGGGCTGGGCACGTCCGCCTTCCGCGCGTAAGGGCATGACGGTGACCCTGCAGGTCAACATGTTGCCGGATGGCACCATTACCGGTGTTACCGTGACTCGGTCCAGCGGTGATGGTCCGTTTGACAGTTCGGCAGTGGCTGCGGTCAAGAACATTGGTCGTTTGACCGAAATGCAGGGTATGAAGCCGAGCGATTTCAACCGTTATCGTTCGTTCAAGATGACATTTACACCTGAGGATCTAGCGTTGTGATTAAACTCCTTCGAGGAATGCTGGTCATGCTCTGCTGCGTGGCCGGCATGGCCATGGCAGAGGAAAAGAACATCCTGGTCACCAGCGGCAGCGATCGGGCCACGCCCATCGCGGTAGTGCCGTTCGGTTTGCAGGGTGGCAGCGTGCTGCCGGAAGACATGGCCGACATCATCGGCAACGACCTGCGCAACTCGGGCTACTACTCGCCGATTCCGCGCCAGAACATGATCAGCCAGCCAACCCAGGCCAGCGAAGTCATCTTCCGCGACTGGAAGGCCCTGGGCGCCCAGTACGTGATGGTTGGTAGCATCGTGCCGTCGGGCGGCCGCCTGCAGGTGCAGTACGCACTGTTCAACGTCGCCACCGAGCAGCAAGTGCTGACCGGCAGCGTCGCGGGCACTGCGGACCAGCTGCGTGACATGTCGCACTACATTGCCGACCAGTCGTTCGAAAAGCTCACCGGCATCAAGGGTGCATTCTCCACCCGCATGCTGTACGTGACCGCCGAACGCTTCTCGGCCAACAACACGCGTTACACCCTGCAGCGTTCGGACTACGACGGTGCCCGTGCGGTGACTCTGCTGCAATCGCGTGAGCCGATCCTGTCGCCGCGCTTCGCGCCAGATGGCAAGCGCATCGCCTACGTGTCGTTCGAGCAGAAGCGCCCGCGTATCTTCGTTCAGCACATCGATACCGGTCGCCGCGAGCAGGTCACCAACTTCGAAGGCCTGAACGGTGCGCCAGCCTGGTCGCCTGACGGTTCGCGCCTGGCCTTCGTGCTGTCGAAGGACGGTAACCCGGACATCTACGTGATGAACGTTGCTTCGCGCCAGATCAGCCGCGTTACCGCCGGCCCGGGCATCAATACCGAGCCCTTCTGGGGCAAGGATGGCAATACGCTCTACTTCACCTCCGACCGTGGCGGCAAGCCGCAGATCTATAAACAGTCGGTCAGCGGTGGTGGTGCCGAGCGCGTAACGTTCGTGGGTAACTACAACGCCAACCCGAAACTGTCGGCGGACGAAAAGACTCTGGTGATGATCCATCGCCAGCAGGGCTTCACCAACTTCAAGGTGGCGGCACAGGACTTGCAGCGCGGAAGTGTAAAGATTCTCTCGGAAACGAGTCTTGATGAGTCGCCCACTGTTGCGCCAAACGGCACCATGCTAATCTACGCCACCCGCCAGCAGGGCCGGGGAGTCTTGATGCTCGTGTCGCTTAACGGCCGTGTGAGGCTCCCACTTCCTACCGCTCAAGGCGAAGTCAGAGAACCGTCCTGGTCCCCTTTCCTGAACTGATTGCGGCGTAATACGTTTTGCTTAACACACTGGGGTTTCATTAGGAGTTTCACGATGGAAATGCTGAAGTTTGGTAAATTTGCTGCGCTGGCTCTGGCCATGGCCGTAGCTGTAGGTTGCTCCTCGAAGGGCGGTGACAACGCTGGTGAAGGCGCTGTTGACCCGAACGCTGGCTACGGTGCCAACACTGGCGCAGTTGACGGCTCCCTGAGCGAAGAAGCTGCCCTGCGCGCAATCACCACCTTCTACTTCGAATACGACAGCTCGGACCTGAAGCCAGAAGCCATGCGCGCTCTGGACGTTCACGCCAAGGACCTGAAGTCCAACGGCAACCGCGTTGTTCTGGAAGGCAACACCGACGAGCGCGGCACCCGCGAGTACAACATGGCTCTGGGTGAGCGTCGTGCGAAAGCCGTTCAGCGCTACCTGGTTCTGCAGGGCGTTTCCCCTGCTCAGCTGGAACTGGTTTCCTACGGCGAAGAGCGTCCAGTTGCCACCGGCAACGACGAGCAGTCCTGGGCTCAAAACCGTCGCGTAGAACTGCGTAAGTAAGTTCTTATGCGTATGTGCCGCCGTGCTGTAACCGTCCTCGCACTCAGCCTGCCGCTTTCGGCGTGGGCTGCGGTTCCTGTAGTTGATGACAACGGGGGTGCTTACCCACCTTCCGGTTATGGCACGAGCGGCGCCTATGCCGGCGCAGGGGCTTCGACCCCTGCCTCGGCACAGGGCCAGCTGTTCATGCAGCTGCAACAGATGCAGGATCAACTTTCCCGCCAGCAAGGCATCATCGAAGAGCTGCAAAACGATGTTGCGCGCATGAAGCAGGAAAACCTGGAGCGTTACCAGGACCTTGATCGTCGCATCAACAGTGGTGGCGCGCCTGCCGCGACCCCCGACAATTCTTCCTCCGGTGGTGCTTCCGATGCCGCCGGGGCAGCAGCAGGCGCCGCTGGCGCTGCTGCACAACAGCCGGCCGCCAGCAGCGAGCCGGGTGATCCGGCGAAAGAGAAGCTCTATTACGATGCGGCTTTCGACCTGATCAAGCAAAAAGACTTCGACAAGGCCAGCCAGGCGTTCAACGCCTTCCTGCGCAAGTACCCCAACAGCCAGTACGCCGGCAACGCCCAGTACTGGCTGGGTGAGGTGAACCTGGCCAAGGGCGACCTGCAAGGCGCCAGCCAGGCGTTTGCCCAGGTCAGCCAGAAGTACCCAAAACACAGCAAGGTGCCTGATTCGCTGTACAAGCTGGCCGACGTCGAGCGCCGCATGGGCCACACCGACAAGGTCAAAGGCATTTTGCAACAGGTCATCACCCAGTACCCCGGCACTTCCGCCGCACAACTGGCGCAACGCGACCTGCAGAAGCTCTAAGCTGTACCTTCCAAAAGAAACCCGCGCCTGTCGCGGGTTTTTTCGTTAGAATTAGCGCCCTTTTTCTTAAACACGCTGCCGCGGATAACGCCATGTCGAGTCCGCCGCAGTGCCTGACGGAGGCGGACAGCCTGTTTAGCTGTCACGCCCGTGGCGAGCATGCAAGACACATTACGCATCACCGAAGTCTTTTACTCTTTGCAGGGTGAAACGCGAACGGCTGGGTTGCCCACGGTTTTCGTGCGCCTGACCGGTTGCCCCCTGCGCTGCCAGTACTGCGACAGTGCCTATGCTTTCAGCGGCGGCACCATTCGCACCCTCGATTCGATCCTTGAGCAGGTGGCGGGCTTCAAGCCGCGCTACGTCTGCGTCACCGGCGGCGAGCCGCTGGCCCAGCCGAATGCCATACCGCTGCTGCAGCAGCTGTGCGATGCCGGTTATGAGGTTTCGCTGGAAACCAGCGGTGCCCTGGATATCTCCAATACCGACGTGCGGGTCAGCCGCGTGGTTGACCTCAAGACCCCGGGTTCGGAAGAGTCCCATCGCAACCGCTACGAGAACATCGAACACCTGACCCGCAACGACCAGGTCAAGTTCGTCATCTGCTCCCGCGAGGACTATGACTGGGCGGTGTCCAAGCTGATCCAGTACAACCTGGCCGAGCGGGCAGGCGACGTTTTGTTCTCGCCCAGCCATCACCAAGTGAACGCAACTGAATTGGCCGAGTGGATCATTGCCGACAACCTGCCCGTGCGCTTCCAGCTGCAGTTGCACAAGCTGCTGTGGAACGACGAACCTGGCCACTGATTGAGAGTAAAAGCACATGACTGAAAAACGCGCGGTAATCCTGCTATCTGGCGGCCTGGACTCGGCCACTGTCGTCGCCATGGCCAAAGCCGAAGGCTACAGCTGCTACACCATGAGTTTCGACTATGGCCAGCGTCATCGCGCGGAGCTGAACGCTGCCGCACGCGTGGCGCGTGACCTGGGCGTGGTCGAGCACAAGGTAATTGGCCTGAACCTCGATGGTATCGGCGGCTCAGCCCTGACCGACAGCAGCATCGACGTGCCGGAGGCCCCCACCGAGGGCATTCCGGTAACTTACGTGCCAGCGCGCAACACCGTGTTCCTGTCGCTGGCGTTGGGCTGGGCGGAGGTGCTGGAAGCGCGTGACATCTTCATCGGCGTCAACGCAGTGGACTATTCCGGCTACCCGGATTGCCGCCCCGAATTTGTCGAAGCCTTCGAGCGCATGGCCAACCTGGCCACCAAGGCGGGCGTGGAAGGGCAGGGTTTCCGCATTCAGGCGCCGCTGCAGAACATGAGCAAGGCGCAGATCGTGCAAGCGGGTATTGCCCGTGGCGTGGACTACAGCCTGACCGTCTCCTGCTACCAGGCCGACGACGACGGCCGTGCCTGTGGAAAATGCGACAGCTGCCGCCTGCGCGCCGACGGCTTCAACGCCGCCGGTGTAGCAGACCCGACGCGTTATTTTTGAAAAAAGTTTTGATGGGGTGTTGATTTCCCGTTAGAAATCAGTATTATACGCGCCATCCAACGGGTCGTTAGCTCAGTTGGTAGAGCAGTTGGCTTTTAACCAATTGGTCGTAGGTTCGAATCCTACACGACCCACCATACGCAGTAAGTCAAAGCCCGCGATCAGAAATGGTCGCGGGCTTTGTCGTTTTACTCAGCCCATTCCGGGTCACCGGTAAATACTACGGTAATCCATCGATCCGGCCCTTCACCGCCTACCGCATCACCCACCTCGTTGCGCAGCGCGTCCCACTCGGTGATGGTTTTTGCGCCAAAGCTTGGCGGCACGATGAAGTACAACTCGATTTCACGAGAGCGCCCAACTTTGGCCACATACGCCCGATATGACTGAAGGCCGTGTTTGGCGACGAACGTTCGTGCCACCTCGTCGACGTGGAGCTTCAGGTCGCCTGGCGTCACCAGGAAGATCTCTGCAAGCGCCTGGCGCACCACCGACAGCGGCAGCGGGATGATCACCAGGCACACCAACGCCAGCACCGCGGGGTCGATGTAGGGCGAAATCCACTCCCACTGCGTGCCCTGTACCGCGAAGCCAACGCAGAAGGCGATCAGCAGCGCCGCGGTGATGCTGGCCGACATCACCCAGCCCTTCACGTCCATGCGCACGAAGTCGGACTTCAGCGTGCGGTTGGCGCGAGCTTCGACGTAGGCGATGGTGGCGCAGGCGATCACGGTCAAAACCGCATAAATCATCGCAATGCCGAATTCGAGGTGACGGCCACCTTCCAGCAGGCTGCTGATGGCGTTGATCAGCGCGTAGATGGCTACGCCGCTGAGCAGGATGCCATTGAGCGCCAGCACCATTGGTTCCAGGTGCCAAAAGCCCATGGTGAAGCGCTCACGCAGCTTGCGCGACAGTTGCAGGCTGGTGGCGTGGGAGGTGATGAGCTTGACCACCACCAGTGACAGGCCGCTCATGCTGGCGTCGACCAGCGAATACACACCGTCGAAGACGATGGAGAACGAACCGGAGGCCAGGCCGAAAGCGATGCCGATGGTGGCGATGAACAGGGTGACGGCGATTGAGGTGCGCAGCAGGCCCTGTTCGCTTTGGGTGTCGAAGAAGGAGGGGGATTGCATGGTTCTAACTCATTCAGAAGGTGGGGTGCCTGCGCGGGCCTCATCGCGGATAAATCCGCTCCTACAGGTTGCAGTCGCGTGTAGGGGCGGATTTATCTCACAGACTAGACGCGAAACTGCTCCATCAGCGCCTGTTGCTGGTTAGCCAGGCGGTTCAACGCCTGGCTGATGCGGGCAGACTCATCCGCCTGCCCCGACAGCGATTCGGTTACGTCGCGAATGCCTGCCACGTTGCGGTTCACCTCTTCGGCCACCGCGCTCTGCTCCTCGGCTGCCGAGGCAATTTGCAGGTTCATGTCGCTGATCACCGCCACTGCTTCGCCGATGCGCTGCAACGCCGGTAGCGCCTGTTCCATGCGGGTGGCACTGGTCTGCGCCTGGCGCTGGCCTTCGTGCATGGCCCCCACTACATCCTGGGTGCCTTGCTGCAGGCCTTCAATCACCTGGCGGATTTCCTCGACGGAAACCTGTGTGCGCTGCGCCAGGCTGCGTACTTCGTCGGCAACCACGGCAAAGCCACGCCCGGCTTCCCCAGCGCGTGCCGCTTCGATGGCGGCGTTGAGGGCGAGCAAGTTGGTTTGTTCGGCGATGGCGCGAATGACCTCCAGTACCGAGCCGATCTGTTCGCTGCGCTGCTCCAGTGCGCGCGCTTCATCCATGGCGCTGTCCATGCCGCTGGCCAATTGGTCGATGGTCTGGCGGGTGCTGGCAATCAGCTGCAGGCCTTCGCGGCTGGCCTGGTCGGCACCGCGTGCGGCTTGCGCGGCCTGCGAGGCGTTGTGGGCGACATCCTGGGCGGTAGCGCTCATCTCATTGGCGGCGGTGGCCACCTGCTCGATTTCACGCTGCTGCTGTTGCATGCCGTTACTGGTCTGGGCGGCAATGGCAGCAGACTGGTCCGCGGTGCCGCGCGCTTCGTGCAGCGAACCTTTGACTTGGGCAATGATGGGCTGGAGCTTGTCGAGGAAGCGGTTGAACCAGCCGGTCAACTGGCCCAGTTCATCCTGGCGGGCGTAGTCCAGGCGGCGGGTGAGGTCGCCTTCGCCGCTGGCGATGTCTTCCAGGCGGGCGGCCACCGCCAGAATCGGCCGGGTAACGCCGCGTGCGGTCAGCCACACCAACAGCAGGCCAGCGATGGCCGCGCCCAGGCCAATCAGCAGGCTGCTGAGGTTGGCGCTGTGGTTGTGAGCGTCCAGGCGCTGGTTGAGGGCGACGGCCGGGGCCTGCAGTACCGCTTCGGGCAGCTCCAGCGTCACTTGCCAAGGCGCAGCTTCAGGGATGGGGGCGAATGGCCTGGCGATCCGCAGTACGCCTTGCGCCACGTCCTGATCAAGCGCATGGCCCAGCTTGCTGGCGTCGCGGCTGTGCCCAGCCAACAGGCCCGCATGGCTGACGATGCTCACCTGCCCCTGGCCGTCAAACAGCTCCTGGCGACCATCCAGGCTCAGTTGCTGCAGGTTGTTCAGGCCGATGTCCAGGCCGATCACACCCACGACCTTGCCGTTTTCCAGCAGTGGCAGGGCGATGCTGGTCATCAGCACTTGCTGGCCGTTGACGTCGTCGAGGTAGGGTTCCAGCACGCAAGCCCTGGCGGTTTCCTGCGGGCAGGTCAGCCAGCGATTTTTTGCCAGGCCGTTGGTGCCGATGCTGTTGTCGCCGAGCATGGATTCGGGCATGGCTTCCTGTTCCAGCTCGCCGGGCTGAGGCTGAGACCAATACAGCGAGAAGCGTCCGGTTTCGTTGCTGCCAACGTTGTCATGAGCGATGAACTGGTTGTCCTTCTGGTCCAGTGCATTGGGCTGGAACACCAGGTACAGGCCGATCACGTCGGGGTTGCCTGCCAGGCTGGCACGGGCTTGCCGGGTGAGTTCGCCGCGCAGGTCGTTGCCGCCCTGGGCCTTGAGCACCTGCACCAGCCGGGCAAAGCCGTTGGCGTACTGGTAGGCGTCCATGAAGTAGCGCTGCACGCGCAGCGCCTGGGTCTCGGCGTGGGCCTGCAGGCGCAGACGGGCGCTGTGGTCGAGCATTTCGGTGTTGGCCTGGTTGACCAGCGCCGCGCTGCGCCGGGCCTGGCTCAGCGAGGTGGCGACCAGCACGGCGACGATGGCCAGCAGGCACAGGCCGGCAAGCAGGGTGATTTTCCACTGGATGGAGAGGCGACGCAGCATCGGGGCGTTCCTTATCTGACACGCACAACGCCCGCGTTCAGGCGCGGGCGTTGTTGGTGACGTGGTTCATTCGGCGATGTAGTTGGGCGGGGCCACCCGGAAGGCTTTGGTCAGCCAGGCCAAATGCAGCAGGCCCAGCAATGCCCAGATGCCGCCGAACACGAGCGAGTGCTCGTTCAGGTCCAGCCACAGCTTGGCGATGATGCAGAAGCCGATGGTCGGCATCACCAGGTACTTCATCTTGTTGGCCAGGCCATTGCGGTTGCCTTCGCGCAGGTAGCAGTGGCAGATCACCGACAGGTTGACGAAGCTGAAGGCTACCAGCGCGCCGAAGTTGATGATCGAGGTGGCAGTAACCAGGTCGAAGAAGATTGCCGACATGGCAATTACGCCCACCACGGCAATGTTCACCACCGGGGTCTTGTAGCGCGAATGCAGGCGGGCGAACACGCCGCTCGGGATTACATTATCGCGGCCCATCACGTACAGCAGGCGCGATACGCTGGTTTGCGACGCCAGGCCGGAGGCGATGGTGTTGATCACGGTGCACGCGATGAAAATCGACTGGAACAGCTTGCCACCCACATACAGTGCGATTTCCGGCAAGGCGGCTTCCGGGTCGTGGAAGCGGGCGTTGCTCGGGAAGTAAGCCTGCATGAAGTAGGAAACGGCAATGAACACGACCCCGCCGATCAGCGCAGTGAGGAAGATCGCCCGTGGGATGATCTTGCCCGGGTCTTTGGTTTCTTCGGACAGGCAGGTGACCGCGTCAAAGCCCAGGAACGAGAAGCACAGGATGGTCGCGCCGGCGGCCAGTGCGCTCAGTTGCGTCTGCGGGTCGCTGAAAGGCGTGAGGCTCCATACGGTGCCAAGGCCCTCGCCCTGGTCCAGGCCGCGCACGCAGAGGTAAATGAACACCGACATGATCACCAGCTGTACGGCCACGAACAGCAGGTTGAAATGCGCCACCAGGTTGATGCTGCGCATGTTGATGAGGCTGATCAGGGTGACGAAGCCGGCCACCCACATCCATGCCGGCACCTCGGGGAACATCGCCGAAAGGTACAGCTTGGCCAGCAGGGCGTTGACCATGGGCAGCAGCAGGTAATCCAGCAGCGACGACCAGCCCACCAAAAAGCCTACATGCGGGTTGATGGCGCGTTGGGTGTAGGTATAGGCCGAGCCGGATTGTGGGAAACGGCGCACAAGCGTGCCATAACTCACGGCGGTGAACAGGATGCCGGCCAATGCCAGCAAGTAGGCGCTGGGAACGTGACCGGAGGTAATACCGGACACGATGCCGAAAGTGTCGAACACGGTCATTGGCGTGAGGTACGCCAAACCAATGATGACCACGTGCCAGAGGCGCAGGGATTTACGGAACTGGCCGTTGCCGGTGGCGTTGTGGTCATTCTGCATGCTGATGTGGCTCCATGTTGTTCACCTTTTATGTTGGAGCAGAGGTAAGCGCGGGCTAGGCGCTGGTGCCGGGCTGGCAGTGCCGTGGCGAGGAAGGTGAGGCGTGCGGGCAGGGGCGTACGGGCATCATGACGGCGCGGCTTTTTCTTCTTCGTGGGTCGGGCGCTGGGCGAGGTGGTGAAAATAAAAAACGATTGGTAGGAGGGCGTCAAGTTAAACATGACAAGATGTTACCAATTTGAAATTTTTATCGATTTTTTAGCCGCCATGTTCGGTTTTTGCGCGCTTTTTTGCGGTTTTGATCGATTCGGATGTTCGTAAAATTGAACGTTGGCACAAGGATGACGCGGCGGAGCCAGGCGCCGGGCTTCCCCTCCGAACACGGGCGAGCCCCCGTGATATTCTTCAGCCTCGAGCAAGCCCATACGGACATCAATCGGTTCTATTCATGAAGAAATCAGTAGGCATCCTTTCCGGCCTGGCCGTCGCCATTGCCGTCGTCACCACCGCTGGCGCCTGGTACACCGGCAAGCAGCTGCCCGGCGAACTGGAGCACGCCATCGCGCGCGGCAATACGCAGCTGGAAAAGGCCCTGGTCGGGGTGGGCGGCAGCATGACCGTCGAGCTGGCCTCGCTGGACCAACGCTTTTTCTCCAGCACCGCGCACTATCGCCTGAAGGTAAAAGACGTTCATCTGTCCGATGGTGAGGCGGTCAATTTCGAGGTGGGCATCACTGACCAGATCGAACACGGCCCGTTCCCGTGGTCGCGGGTCAAGTCGTTCAAGCTGATGCCGGTGCTGGCCGCCAGCAACAGCAGCCTGGACAAGGATGATTTCACCGCCCCCTGGTACGCCGCCGCGGGCGACAGGGTGCCGCTGACCTCACAGACCAGCCTGGGCTTCGATGGCGGCGCCGATGGCGAAATCATCCTCGCGCCGGTCAAGCTCACCGAAGCCAACGGCACGACTCTTGAGTTTTCCGGCATGCGCCTTGAGGCGAGCGGGGACCGCGATGGCAAGGCGTCCAGGTTCCATGGCAGCGCCGAGCGCTTTGCGATGACGCTGGTGGGCGAAGACAATCCACCGGCCACGTTCGAACTGACGGGCCTGAAGCTGGGGGGCAACCTGGCTGCAACCAAGCACGATGCCATCTATGTCGGCAATGTCGACCTGCTGTTGTCTGAAGCCAAAGCCACGCTGGGGCCCAAGCAGCAAGTGCTGCTGATCAAGGGCATCGAGCAGAACGTCTTGCAGACACTCGACGGCCCGGACACCGTGGGTGGCCGTGTGGACTACAAGCTTGCAGACATCACCTGGGACGGCCGCAAGGTCGGCAGCGCTCAGATGGGCGTCAGCATCAAGTCGATCAATGCCCAGGCCTGGCAGTCGCTGGCCCAGTGGTACCAGGCGCACATGCCGGAGTTCCAGCAGGCCGCCGCCGCCGGGCAGCCGTTGCCGGAAATCCCCATGGATGAAGCCGAGAAGGCCAAGTTCCAGGGTGATGTGAAGCAGTTGCTGGCCTCCAAACCGCAATTGGCCGTGGAAAACCTGTCGTTCAAGACCGCCAATGGCGAAAGCCGCTTCAACCTGTCGATGGACTTCGCCAGCCCAACCTCGTTCGACCTGCCACCGGACCAGCTGACCAAGCAACTGATCACCCAGGTGAAGAGCAAGCTGACCCTGTCCAAGCCGATGATTGGTGACCTGGCGACCCTGCAGGCCCTGCTGGATGGCCAGACCGACGCCCAGGCGATTGCCATGCAATCCAGCCAGGCGGGCGAGATGGTCGGCATGATGGCGCTGCAGAGCGGCATGGCCACGGTGCAGGGCAGTGATGTGGTGTCGAGCCTGCACTACGCCGATGGCATGGTGGACTTCAACGGCAAGAAGATGACCGTTGAAGAGTTTGCCATGATTCTGGCCGCGCATTTTGCGGCGATGCAGCCGCAGGGGTGATGAATTGAACCTGCACCGGCCTCCTGTGGGAGCGGGTTTACCCGCGAAGAGGCCGGCGCAGGCACTGCAAAAACCCCTTTAGAATTCCCTCGTTTGTCTGTAGCCTTCGGCGTCCGATAATAATCCGCGCCCGCAGAGGGCCGTGGCGGCATGCCTGCCGTCCGGCGCCCTTAGCCGATCTGCCAGGGCCGGGTGATACACTCGATTTGACGCGCGCGCGCGCCTGCAGGTCCAGCGATCATGACCCAGATTTCCGAACGCCTGTTGGTTCAGGCCCACCTTGACGCCAAGCAGCCCAACCCGCTGACCGCTGAGCAGGAGGCCGAATACCGTGCGGCCATTGCTGCCGAGCTGAAGGCGCAGAACGCCGTGCTGGTTGCCCATTACTATTGCGACCCGGTTATCCAGGCCCTGGCTGAAGAAACCGGCGGGTGTGTGTCCGACTCGCTGGAAATGGCCCGTTTCGGCAAGAACCACCCCGCCGAAACCGTCATCGTTGCCGGCGTGCGCTTCATGGGCGAGACCGCCAAGATTCTCACCCCTGAAAAGCGCGTGCTGATGCCCACGCTGGAGGCCACCTGCTCGCTCGACCTTGGTTGCCCGGTCGAAGAGTTCTCGGCCTTCTGCGACCAGCACCCCGAGCGCACCGTGGTGGTCTATGCCAACACCTCCGCTGCCGTGAAGGCCCGAGCCGACTGGGTGGTAACCTCCAGCTGTGCGCTGGAAATCGTCGAAAGCCTGATGGATAACGGCGAAACCATCATCTGGGGCCCGGACCAGCACCTGGGTCGCTACATTCAGAAGCAGACCGGCGCCGACATGTTGTTGTGGGATGGCGCGTGCATCGTTCACGAAGAGTTCAAGTCGCGCCAGTTGGCCGACATGAAGGCGCTGTACCCGGATGCGGCCATTCTGGTGCACCCTGAGTCGCCAGAGTCGGTGATCGAGCTGGCCGATGCGGTGGGCTCTACCAGCCAGCTGATCAAGGCTGCGCAAACCCTGCCGAACAAGACGTTCATTGTCGCCACCGACCGCGGCATCTTCTACAAGATGCAGCAGTTGTGCCCGGACAAGGAATTCGTCGAAGCGCCGACGGCTGGCAACGGTGCGGCTTGCCGCAGTTGCGCGCACTGCCCGTGGATGGCGATGAACACCCTGGAGCGGGTGCTGCACTGTTTGCGTAATGGCGGGGACGAGATTTTTGTGGACCCGGCGTTGGTGCCCAAGGCGATCAAACCGTTGAACCGGATGCTGGACTTTACCCAGGCAGCGCGGTTGAAGCTTTCGGGTAATGCCTGATATTGCCGGGGGCCGCTTTGCGGCCCTATCGCGGATAAATCCGCTCCTACAGGGAAATGCGATCCCATTGTAGGAGCGGATTTATCCGCGATGGGGCGCAAAGCGCCCCCAACATGCTCAACGCCCCATCATCTCCCGCACCATCCGCTGCTGTTCCATGATCTCGCGCTGGCGCTGATCAATCTGTGACGACAACGGGAAGTTGCTGCCCGCCCGGCGCTTGGCGTAGTCCAGCTGCTGGATCGCCTGGTCAAAATCCCCCACCAACGTGAAGTACTCCGCCCGCGCCCGGTGCAGGCCAATGGTGTTGCCCGAAAGGCCGCGCACTTCGGCCACGTCGTACCACACGTCCGGGTCGTCCGGCCGGCTTTTGAGCAAATCGTCCAGCACCTTCTCGGCCTCGGCCGGTTTCTTCTGCTTGACCAGCAGGTCGGCGCGCACTTGCTTGAGCGGGTAATTGCCCGGATACAAACCCTGCATCCGCTCGGCCCGTTGCTGGGCATCGGCCAAACGATTGTTGGTGATGTCCAGGTCGATCTGCGCCAGGTTGTAAGTGATGTCGTTGGGCGCCTTGGCCAGCAGCGGCTTCAGGTTTTCGCGTGCTTCGTTGAGCTGGCCGCCCTTGATCTGGGCCAGCGCAAGGCCGTAACGGGCAGCGTCCAGCTTGGGGTCTTCGTCCAGTTGGGCGCGGAAGCGCTTGGCGGCCAGGCCCGGGGTGCCTTCATAGGTCAGTGCCACCCGTGCACGAATCAGCTGGTAGCGCATGCTGTCTTCGACGCCGCCCTTGGGCGCCTGTTCGGCGCGGTTGCGGGTGTCGGCGATACGCGACTCGGTAACCGGGTGAGTCAGCAAAAATTCGGGTGGTTTGGCATCGTAGCGGTACTGACGTGCCAGGCGCTCGAACATGGTCGGCATGTTGCGCGGGTCGTAACCGGCCTTTTCCAGGTTCTGGATGCCGATGCGGTCGGCTTCTTGCTCGTTTTGCCGCGAGAAGCGCCGCTGCTCCTGGATGGCCGCCGCCTGGGTGCCGGCAATCATGCCGATGCCAGCGTCGCCAGCGCCCCCCGCAGCCAGCACGATACCGGCCAGCAGCGCGGCCATCATCGGCAGCTGCATGCGCTGCTGGGCTTCGACACCTCGGGCAAAGTGGCGCTGGGACAAGTGCGCCAGTTCGTGAGCCAGCACCGAGGCATACTCGCCTTCGGTCTGGGCATTGAGGAACAGGCCACCGTTGACGCCGACGATGCCGCCTGGGGCCGCAAAGGCGTTGAGCTCGCGGCTGTCGATCAGGATAAACTCCAGGCGCCGGTCCTGCAGCTGGCTGGTTTCGGCCAGGCGGTACACGGTGGTTTCGACGTAGTCCTTGAGCTGCGGGTCGTTGAGCTGATTGACCTGGCCGCGCAGCAGGCTCAGCCAGGCGCGGCCGAGGTCGTGTTCCTGTTTGGGCGAGACGATCGCGGAACTGGCGTCGCCCAGTGATGGCAGGTCGTCAGCATGGCCGGGGAGGGCCATCAGGCAGGCCAGCGTCAACAGGGTAGGGCGCAGTAGATTCATGCATGAAGCTCGCGTCGGGTCAAAGGCCCTACTGTAGCCCGCTCGCACGTTGGCGACCAGTGGCGGTATCCTAGCCAACCTGCCTGACACCGCCTCTGGAGACACCTGCAATGAGTGACACCCTGACCTGCGACGCCGAACTCGACGCCAGCGGGCTGAATTGCCCACTGCCTTTGCTCAAGGCAAAGATGGAGCTCAACCGCCTGGCCAGCGGCGCGGTGCTCAAGGTGATTGCCACGGATGCCGGCTCCCAGCGCGACTTCCGCACTTTTGCCAAGCTGGCCGGTCATACGCTGCTGCATGAAACGGCCGAGGCCGGTACCTTCACCTACTGGCTGCGCAAGGCCTGATTCACAACCAAGGATCGTCAATGTTCAAAGTGCTTCGCGACTGGATGCAGCGCTACTTCTCTGATGAAGAAGCGGTGGTGCTGGCGGTGCTGCTGTTTCTGGCGTTTACCGTGGTGCTCACCCTGGGCGGCATGCTGGCGCCGGTGTTGGCGGGCATGGTGCTGGCGTTTCTGATGCAGGGGCTGGTCAACGCCCTGGAGCGGCTTAAGGTGCCCACGCGCCTGGCCGTGGCGCTGGTGTTCGCGCTGTTCATGGGGGCCTTGGCGCTGTTCATGCTGGTGTTGGTGCCGCTGCTGTGGCACCAGTTGATCACCTTGTTCAATGAGCTGCCCGGCATGCTGGGCAAGTGGCAGTCGCTGCTGTTGCTGCTTCCGGAGCGCTATCCGCACCTGGTATCGGACGAGCAGGTTTTGCACGCCATCGAGTCGGTACGTGGCGAGATCGGCAAATTTGGCCAGTGGGCGCTGACGTTCTCGCTGTCGAGCCTGCCGCTGTTGGTCAATGCCATGATCTACCTGGTGCTGGTGCCGATCCTGGTGTTCTTCTTCCTCAAGGACCGTGAATTGATCGGCCGTTGGGTCAGCGGTTACCTGCCGCGTCAGCGCACGTTGATCAACCGGGTCGGCAGCGAAATGAACCGGCAGATTGCCAACTACATTCGTGGCAAGGGCATCGAGATCCTGATTTGCGGCATTGCCACCTACATTGCATTCATCAGCCTGGGGCTGAACTACGCCGCGTTGCTGGCGCTGCTGGTGGGCTTGTCGGTGGTGGTGCCGTATGTGGGGGCCGTGGTGGTCACGGTGCCGGTGACGCTGATTGCGCTGTTCCAGTGGGGCTGGGGTGATCAGTTCATCTACCTGATGACGGTGTACGCGATCATTCAGGCGCTGGACGGCAACGTGCTGGTGCCGCTGCTGTTCTCCGAGGCGGTAAGCCTGCACCCGGTGGCGATTATTTGCGCGGTGTTGCTGTTTGGCGGGCTTTGGGGGTTCTGGGGGATTTTCTTTGCGATCCCGCTGGCGACGCTGATCAAGGCGGTGCTGGATGCCTGGCCGCGGCAGGAGGCGAGTGTGGCGCCGATGCTGTAAAACAGGTGTTGGAGCCATCGCGGATAAATCCGCTCCTACAGGCGTACGCAACCCTGTGTAGGAGCGGATTTATCCGCGATGAGGCAAGCGCCGATCTCAAGCCTTGTTCAGGGCCTGAGCCGCCGCCAGCACCGCATCCACATGCCCCGGCACCTTCACCCCACGCCATTCCTGGCGCAGCACCCCGTCCTTGTCGATCAAAAAGGTGCTGCGGTCCACACCCATGTATTCCTTGCCATACAGCTTCTTCAGCTTGATCACGTCAAACAGCTGGCACAGTGCCTCGTCCTTGTCGCTGATCAGCTCGAACGGGAAGCCCTGCTTGGCCTTGAAGTTCTCGTGCGACTTGATGCCATCGCGCGATACGCCGAACACCACGGTGTTGGCCGCAGCAAAGGCCTCGTGCTGGTCACGGAAGCCCTGGCCCTCGGTGGTGCAGCCCGGGGTGCTGTCCTTCGGGTAGAAGTACACCACCACCTGGCGGCCCTTGAGCTCGCTCAGGTTTACAGTCTGCCCGCTGGTGGCCTGGGCCTGGAAGTCGGCAACCGGTTGGTCGAGTGCTACAGCCATGTTCGGCTCCTTAAACTGGGTTTTGTGGGCGCCACGGCTCGATCAGCGCGTCCAGGTTCAGGGCGTCGGCAAAGTCCAGGAACTGGTCGCGCAGCCAGCTGATCTGGGTGCCGGCCGGCAGGATCACGGTGAACTGGGCGTTGAGCATGCTGCTGCCGGTTTGCGGCGCCAGGTAGGTGTCGCAGGTCATGGCTTCGAGCTCGACGCGGTGGTCGAGGAAGAACTGGCACAGCTCGTTGATGATGTCCGGGCGGTAGGCGGCGCTGACATAGGCCACGTACGGCAGTGCCTGCGGGCGTACTTCCTGGTCGGCGCTGCGTACCACATCAAGGGTCAGGCCGTGCTTTTTGGCCAGGCCCGGCAGCATGGCTTCGAGGCGCGCCAGCGCGTCCCAGCTGCCACCCACCTGCAATACCAGGGCGCTGGTCTCGCCATGGCGGCTCAGGCGCGAGGTGATCACCGCGCAGCGGTTTTCGAAAGCGGCACGGCTGAGGACGTTGGCCAGCTCCATGGGGTTGGGGCCCAGAGCACTGATGACAAGGAATTGTTCGCGGACGGTGGCGGTGGACATGCAGCATTCCTAAAGCGATGAGCGGTCGGTGCAGGACGGGCGAAAGCCTCCTGTCGGCAGGGCCCGGGGCTCGCATGCGAGGACGTGGACGCTGGCGGGGAGCAAGGTCGACGGCCCGGCGGGCCGTGCTGCACCGATCAAAGGATCAAGGGTAGCGAAATAAGGCGCCGAGGGGAATGCTCCGCCCGCCTGCTTCGCTTGTGCAAGGCCGATGCCCCCAGTACCATTACCGCTCTCTTTTTCCGGCAGGAGCAGTTACATGATTGCGGGCAGTATGGTGGCATTGGTCACTCCCATGGATGCACAAGGGCGTCTTGACTGGGACAGCCTCGACAAACTTGTAGACTTCCACCTGGAAAACGGCACCCATGCGATCGTCGCTGTCGGCACCACCGGTGAGTCCGCCACGCTGGATGTCGAAGAACACATCCTGGTCATCAAGCACGTGGTCGAACGCGTCAAGCACAGCAAAAAGCCGATTCCGGTCATCGCTGGCACCGGCGCGAATTCCACCGCCGAAGCCGTGCACCTGACCCAGAACGCCAAGAATGCCGGCGCCGACGCCTGCCTGCTGGTAGTGCCGTACTACAACAAGCCGACGCAAGAAGGCCTGTACCAGCACTTCAAGCACATTGCCGAAGCGGTCGACATCCCGCAGATCCTGTACAACGTACCCGGCCGCACCTCCTGCGACATGCAGGCCGAGACCGTGATCCGCCTGTCGACCGTGCCGAACATCATCGGCATCAAGGAAGCCACCGGCGACCTGGTGCGCGCCAAGGCCATCCTGGACGGCGTCAGCAAGGACTTCATCGTCATGTCCGGCGACGACCCTACTGCTGTCGAGCTGATCCTGATGGGCGGCAAAGGCAACATCTCCGTCACCGCCAACGTCGCCCCGCGCGAAATGGCCGACCTGTGCGAGGCCGCCCTTGAGGGCAATGCCGAGAAGGCCCGCGCAATCAACGAAAAACTCATGCCACTGCACAAAGACCTGTTCTGCGAAGCCAACCCGATCCCGGTGAAGTGGGCGCTCGTCGAAATGGGCCTTATGAAGAAAGGCATCCGCCTGCCGCTGACCTGGCTCAGCGAAGGTTGCCACGACAAAGTCCGTACTGCCTTGCGCCAGTCCGGCGTACTGGTTTAAGAGGAAGTACACCGCATGAAGCGACTGGCTGGTCTTTCCGCGCTCGCCCTGATCATTTCCAGCACCAGTGGGTGTGGCTGGCTGTGGGGCGAGGATGGCTATTTCCGCGACCGCGGCAGCGATTACCTGCAGGCGCACCCCACCGCGCCGATGCAGCTGCCGCCGGACGCCAGCAACGTCAAGCGCCTTGACCCGCTGCTGCCGATCCCGCGTAACGTTGCCGACGATCGCGCCACGGGCGAGTTCGAGGTGCCGCGCCCGCAACCGCTGTCGGCCACCGCCGACGTCAGCGACTACACCCTGCAGCGCAGCGGCAGCAGCCGTTGGGTGCTGGCCCAGCATTCGCCGGCCGAAGTGTGGCCGGTAGCGCGTCAGTTCTTTGAGGACAACGGCTTCCGCATTGCCGAAGAGCGCCCGCAAACAGGTGAGTTCAACACTACCTGGCAGCGTTTCGACGAACTGTCGGCCTCCCTCGGCCAGCGCCTGGCGAGCACCGCCAGCAGCGGCGACAGCGAAGTGCGCGTGCGAGTGCGCATGGAGCCTGGCGTGCAGCGCAACACCTCCGAGGTGTACATCGTCAGCGTCGAGCGCCCGGCTGGCAGCACCGCCGAGCCTGGCTTCCCGTCCAGCTCCACCAACACCGGCGCCGATGCGCTGCTGGTGGACGAAATGCTCGCCAGCATGAACCGCAGCGCCGAAAAAGGCGGCTCGGTGTCCTTGTTGGCCGCACGCGACTTCGACGCGCCAAGCCGCGTCAGCCTGAGCGAAGACGGCAGCGGCAACCCGGTGCTGTACCTGGGCGCCGACCTGGACCGTGCCTGGTCCAGCGTAGGTCGTGCCCTGGAGCAGGGTGAGTGGCGCGTCGAGGACATCAACCGCAGCCTGGGCCTGTACTACATCAACCTGTCGGAAAAGCCGGACGACAAGCAGAACCAGCCGGGCTTCTTCAGCCGCATGTTCGGCAGCGAACCGACCCAGGAAGAGCGTGAAGCCCGTGCCGAGCGTTATCAGGTACGCCTGAGCAAGGTCGGCGAAAGCGTGCAGGTTACTGTCGAGAAAAACATCAACACCGTGGCCCCGGCCGATGTCGCCCGCCGCGTGCTGAGCGTCATTCAGGACCACCTGGGCTAAGTGCGCTTCGCGGTACTCGGAAGCGGCAGCCAAGGGAACGGCACGCTGATCGCCAGTGGTGACACGTTCATTCTGGTCGATTGCGGCTTTTCCCTGCGCGAAACCGAGCGGCGCCTGGCGCTGCTCGGGGTGTCGGCCACACAGCTGAGCGCGGTATTTGTCACCCACGAGCATGCCGACCACGTGCATGGCGTCGGGTTGCTGTCGCGGCGCTACAATGTACCGGTCTACCTCAGCCAAGGCACTTTGCGCGGCCTGCGCAAGCCGGTGGAGGTGGCCGGTTTTCTCGCCTGTGGCGACAGATTGCGTATCGGCAACCTGGAAGTGAGCGCGGCGCGGGTCGAGCATGATGCGTACGAGCCACTGCAGTATGTAATCAGCGACGGTAGCCGGCGTTTCGGCATGCTGACCGACCTGGGGTCGTACGACGCGCGCCTGCTGGAGCGCTACCAGGGCCTGGATGCACTGCTGATCGAAGCCAACCACTGCCGCGACCTTTTGGCGCGCGGGCACTATCCGCACTTCCTCAAGTTGCGGGTAGGTGGTATGCAAGGGCATTTGAACAACCACCAGGCCGCAAACCTGGTGCACGAGTTGGGCTGGAGCAACCTGCAACACCTGGTGCTGGCCCACCTCAGCAGCAAGAACAACCTGCCACACTTGGCCCGCCAGTGCTTCGTCGACACCCTTGGGTGCGACCCGGACTGGCTCCAGGTGGCGAATCAGGAACACGGGCTCGACTGGCGCGAAATCGCCTAGCCCACCTTTAATGCAAGCGGAGCCCTCCATCATGGAAAAACGCGAAGAACTCTACCGCGGCAAGGCCAAATCGGTTTACAAGACCGACGACGCCGACCGCTTGATCCTGCTGTTCCGTAACGACACTTCGGCGTTCGACGGCAAGCGCATCGAGCAGCTCGACCGCAAAGGCATGGTGAACAACAAGTTCAACGCCTTCATCATGCAAAAGCTTGAAGAAGCCGGCGTGCCGACCCAGTTCGACAAGCTGCTGGGCGACAACGAGTGCCTGGTGAAGAAGCTGGACATGATCCCGGTCGAGTGCGTGGTGCGTAACTATGCCGCCGGCAGCCTGGTCAAGCGTCTGGGCGTGGAGGAGGGCATCAAGCTGGAACCGTCCACCTTCGAGCTGTTCCTGAAGAACGACGAAAAGGGCGACCCCTTCATCAACGAATCTCACGTTGTCGCGTTCGGCTGGGGCACCGCCGAGCAGCTGGCCGAGATGAAAAAGCTGTCGCTGAAGGTCAACGAAGTGCTGAACAAGTTGTTCGATGACGCCGGCCTGCTTCTGGTCGACTTCAAGCTGGAGTTTGGCGTGTTCCACGGCCAGATCGTGCTGGGCGACGAGTTCAGCCCGGACGGCTGCCGCCTGTGGGACAAAGAAACCCGCAAGAAGATGGACAAGGACCGCTTCCGCCAGGGCCTGGGCGACGTAATCGAAGCCTACGAAGAAGTTGCCAAGCGCCTGGGCGTGCCGCTGTAAGCGGCGCGTTCACGCAAGCGCCTGATACCACGCGATTTTTTTGAAAATAAAGGTTTGCGTTTTCAGAATTCGCTGGTATGATGCGCGGCATTGGAGAGATGCCGGAGTGGTCGAACGGGACGGATTCGAAATCCGTTGTATTGGCAACAGTACCTAGGGTTCAAATCCCTATCTCTCCGCCATACGTTAAAAAGCCTCGTAAGTCATTGATTTACGGGGTTTTTTTTCGCCTACTATTTTTTGCGCTTGACCACTCGCTTTGACCACTCAATCACGTAGGCGCTCAATGGCGTTGGTGATCGCACCGGCGTTGGTATCCAGCGTCTGTAATGCTTCCATCACGTTGTCGTGAACGTTGGTGGAACCGCGCTGGCGAATCCATGTACTGACCTCCTCAATCGCGGCTCGGATAGCTATCTGATTCAGATGAAGTAGTTCAAGGGTGTCGGCGGTAGTACCGGCTTTGTCCATGGTCAGACTCTGTCAGGTGGTTCGCGTAAGCGTACTCCATTTGCCACAAATCCCGCCTCCCCCCCCCTGAAACGCGGAGTTTGATTCATGCCTCTAGGAGCTCGGTATCAATGCAAATCCACGGCGGGATGGCGGCAGCGTCCCCGTGCTGTGTGGCACCTATTCTCGCCGTTTCAGTTGGCAATCTGTTGAGTTCAGGTATAGTGGCGATAGAGTGGCGTGACTACTGCCTCTAAAACTTACAAAATCATGTTGCCGTAGTGGAATCTGATTAGAGCGGAAGCGTTAGGAGGCAATTGGTGCAGGAGATTGGTGTAGTGAAGTTCATTATAGATGCTGCATCATTTGGCTCGGATTTGTTAACCATCGTAGCCTCATCTATCGCTATTTATTTGTTTTTTGCCAAAGGCAAAGAAATATCATCAGTATTTTCGTTGCTTGTAAATTATACCTTTCAAATGTCTCTTTCTGAAATTAAAGAAAAGCTTGAGCGATTGAATGATTGCAATGCAAAAGACCCGGAAAGCTGTGAGATTATAGAGAATATCTTTCATGAAATAATCGGCCAGATTCGAGGAAATGATAAGCTTTGTGTTCATTTTTCTGAATTGGTAGATAGAATGGAAGAGCTTGCCTCAAACAGAAAAAAACTTACGGAGCCCAAGAAAAGGGCTGTGGTAAGTGAACTGCGTGAAAGGCTTAGAAATCTGAATGTCGCAAATATCGACAGTTTGATTGGGGACGAAAGGGCATGAGCAAAATCGTTGAGGCTGTCAATGTAATGATTTCGAATCAAGACAAAATAGATTCGACATGCCAAGGAAATTATGATCCCGAGATTTTCTTTAGGTACGATAATAAGCACAAGTGGTCAATCATAAAAAGTGATTCGGGCGATTTCTATCTCCACTATTATCCGGGGAGATATGAAATAGAGGATATGGCCTCGTGGCCCGAAGATGCTTGGCATGAATTCAGAGGGATGGTTTCCTATAATTCAAAAGACTTAGGAACCAAGGAAGCGAAAGATTCATTGAGAGAGCTATATACAGTCGTCAAGGAAAAGGTATTCGGAATGGATGATGTTCTTGCCGACATTATTAAAAGTGACGCTACATGGTAGGCGTCGCCTTGGCTAACTGCTACTAGTTCACTTCTGTATAGCATTCCTTGCCCCCCCTGTAATTGGAGTCTGAATTCACAGCGTCTAGGATTGCAGCATCAGGGGGAAATCCGCTGTAGGGCAGCGATAGTGCTTAACAGCCTACTCGTTCAGAAACACCCCCAATGCGGCAATTTTGGCAAATCCCTGAGGATGAATTAACGAGTGGCGGCAGCACGAGTAAGAAGGCCCCCGTCACAAGCTTGCAGGAGGCTCATAGCCAGGCGATTGATCATCAGCCTACCCAACCCCACAGGGTGATAACTAACGCTGCTGTATGGGGCTAGTTTTTAAGCCACCTTTGGGAGTGGCAAACCAAGTGCAAGGATCAGGCGACGTACAGCGGTAGGGTTCCAGATGCTACCGCGTTTGGTACGAATACCTTTGGTGTTCAGGCAGTCAGCTACCGCTTGCAATGTGCCGAGCTTGTTGTACAAGCAAGCCTCTACGTGTGGCTTCACAGTGTTTTGAAACGCGGTAACCTTCTCCATCCGCACGTTGTTTGCGGCTGTAATGTCGGCAACAGCACGACCCTTTTCGAGTGCTTGGGTACGGTTCTGGACTTTCTTCACCGCCACTTCATCACCAGCATCCGCACGACGTTGCAAAGCAGCCAGAGCATCCTTGGTACGCTGGGCGATGAACTCACGTTCCTGCTGGGCAAGGGCAGCGAACAGGTGAAGCTGAAAGGTGTTGGCTTGCGGCATTGTCGCCACTTTGAAATCTACTTGCTCCATCAGCTGAGCAATGTGCAGAACCGAGCGGGAAAGACGATCCAGCTTCGCTACCAGAAGCTTTGCATCGTGTTCCTTGCACGCTGCCAGTGCCTTCTTACCTTCTGGACGTTCCTCCAGGGCAAGCTTGCCCGATACCACGTCAACATACTCACCAACGATGTTCCAATCATTGGCTTGGGCGGCACGTTGGATGTACTCACGCTGGCTTTCCAAACCGAGGCCAGATTCACCTTGACCACTGGTAGATACTCGGATGTAAGCGACAACGTTAACCATGATGGATGCTCCCTAGCTGATGGTCACATTGTCGGTCGTTTAGACCAATTTGTCAATTGGGGGAACGACCGTTCTTGCTAGTGACAAGTCAATATTCCCAAATGACAAATGCCGGAAATGACAATGCGATCATCGTCAAGTGGTGACTGTCGTCAGTATCAGATTTGAATGTTGGAACAACCGGTGATCGAATTTGAGGTTGGTGGAAAATCAAATCGACCAGTGACGACATTGGAAAACAGTGTGTGACGACATTGGTACACGTCGAGTGGGGATGGTGAATGCTCTTCACCGTCAACGGTGAGAATGACAACACGGTGTTTGGGGTTCGTACCTTCCCCCCTCTCTGGCGTGATCTAAGGAACCGTATTCAGCGTCAACGCTGAGTCAATGACAATCGTCCGTTGACGGACTAGAGCGTCAACCTTTCGGTTTCCTTTGCCGATCATCAACTGACTAGCGACAGGCATCACTCTGATGTATTTCAGTGCCTGCCGGTGAGCACGAATGTGCGAATGCTTTTGGGAGAGAGGACAACAGTCCTCAAAGCTCTTGATCTCTCTTCTGTACCCGGTACAGTATATCAACACCTTAGCGAAGCTAAGAATAATAACATTCTTAACTACGTTAAGTAGTTAATTATTTTTTATCTTTGGAGTGTTTACACTCCTTTCTCTTTACTTATTCTTTAATTATAACTATGTGCTACAGCACATAATAATGTAATGCTTTTGCTTTACCTACCTCGCTACCGCTCGGCAGGCAAGCCCTATTCTACAGCAACGGAAGGAAAATGTCAATACCAAATGCGAAATATTTTCATTTGCGATAGCTACCTTCGCAATACCCCCTGTAACGCTCCCTAGTGCGATTAGAGCGATGCAGACCTATACCTCGCTACCTTTTCTTGCATGAGACGATAAAACGCTCAGAATCGCTCCGTTGGTGCCTTCCTGCGTATTGCTCCTGCCATTCTGAAGATAAATTTGGTTAAACGTACTATCCGTTGAGAAATGATGATTTTTTCAGTGCGAACGTTGGGTGTGTTAAGCACCATCACCATCATCCCCAATGGTTATCGGATAAAACGACTTTTCTTGATGCATAAAAAAAGCTTCCTACCAGCGTTAACCAGTAGGAAGCATCCTGTATATCCATTGTTAATGACCCTAGGTTGTCACTCCGGAATGACCAACGGTTTGTAGCAACCTTGAACCTCTTTTTCGATGGATGCCAGTTGCTTCGCCTTAGCGGCTTCTGCTGCCTTACGCTCTTTGTCCTCAGCAGCCTGAATGAGTTGCTGACGAAGCATATCATGATATCGTGCATGTTCAGCTTGCAGATGGGCAATGTACTTTGCTTTCTGCTCAGCACGAATTTTGGCAATGTCTTCTTCCTGCATCGCCGGTGGTTTTACCATGTAAGTCGAGTGATAAAGCTCAGCATGATTCAGATGTTTAGTAGAAGTAATTGTATAGCCCTGACTTGCTTTGTCGATTACTTTTTGAAGGAACTCATGCCCAAGACAGGCACTGACCAACTCCATACTCTGCTCGGTACTGCGATAAACCCTAGTCCATCCTTCTACTCGTCGCTCAAGCTCTGCCTCATCGAATTGTGGAGGCACCCCAGTTATCTTAACCTTCTCTGTCATTTATTCATTTCCTTTTGTTTGTTAAACATGATTTTGGCAATCGCCTTGCGAATGATATCTAAGCGGAAAGCTTCCAGATCAAAACCCGGTGAAGCGACGACTGCTGGTGATGGTGCAACTACCACTGGCTTACCGGTTACAGTGTTTGCCTGTTGCTTGGTCTGCCGTTGCTTGCGATTAGCGTTTGCTCGTTGCATTCCCTTGATGAATGAATCAACGCTCATAACGGGCACCGCACGTAATATGTGCAGCGAGTATTTCAAGCATATCACTACACCGTTGGCCTTCTGCACGATTCCCGGTAACTGCCGCCGCTGCTCTCAACGATTTATAATGCTTGATCTGCTGATAGATTTCTTTATTCGTCATGTTGTATTTCCCCTTAATGAATGTGAGTCAGATGGTCGCTCACCACCTTAGTAAGATAGGTGTTGATTCCCTGATTGCCTTTATAGGCCGCTAAAAATAGGTCAACATGTAAAGAAGTAGGCAAACGAAAGGGAATCAATACTGACTGCTCCTTCAAAGCCCTCCACTTCTTGCTGCGGCACCTCCCGCTGCAAGTTACAGCGTCAGACCGTTTGTTTGTTAATGGTGCCTGGCAAGACAGGCAGCAACGTGTTTGTTCCATTGATTGAACCTCTTAATGATAAATGTAATGGTGCCTATCGAACGAATAGCTATACAGGCATAAGAAAACCCCTCGCCACAATGAAGTGAACGAGGGGGCTAAGGAGAAATGTGTACCACTACGGTAGAGAACATAGTGGTAGAGCAGGCCGTAGAATACAGAAAAGGAAACCATGATCTACAGTTGCTAACAACGCCGAGGGAAGGCGTTAGAGGATGTTGAGAGGGAGGGTTTATAACCCTGAAAGCCCTAAGCTAATAACCTCTTAACATGCGACCATTATAGCGAATGATTCTCATTCTGTCAATACCTGTTGCAACTTTCTTGAAACTTTTAGGTGAAATTGAATGATAGTTTCTCCAATGCTTTCAATTTCTGCTGGGGGCTGGCGCCCTCGTCATAAATGTCGAACGTAACAATGCCAGTTTCATGTCCAACAATGTTTGCAACAGTAGGTCCGACTACTCCAGCACGGAGTAGTAGTGTAATTACCATTGAGCGCACGCTGTGGAATACATGCTGTTTACCAAAGCCTTCTGCTGTCTTCATTCTACCGAATGCTTTGCTCAGAGAGTCTGATCTGATTCCGTATTTATTTCCGCTTGTGGCTGGGAGTAGAAAACCATCAGCACTGTCATTGATTAGTCGTTCAACGGTGGTTTGGATTGAAGGGTGTACTGGTATTTCCCTAATGCCAGCCGCTGTTTTACTGTCTTCAATCTTAAAGCTCAGAACACCTTCAACTTTAACAACTGACTCCTTGCGAAGCTGGGCAAGTTCCTCAATGCGACAGCCAGTGTGAGAGCCAAGTTCGATCAGGTCACATAATGCCCGGTTATTTTGTGTCTTAGCTACTTTGTAAAGGCTTTCAATCTGTTCAGGGGTGAATGCTTTGCGTGCTGCTGCTACCTTGGCCTTACCGCTAAGTTTTGGCAGGGCTTGCTCTTTGAACGGGTTGTCTTGGCCCTGATGAAGTTCTTTCCAGTGTGTGTCATGTTTGATCGCCCATTGCCAGAATGTTGAACCTGCAAGCAGATATTGAGCTTTGGTCTTGCTTGTCATGTTCAATGATTCTAACCACGCGGCAACTGTCTCGCTGGTCAACGGTTTACCTTGGTCACGAAGGTAGTCTGATAACTTCCTGAGCTTGCTTTCCTGCTGGTCTATCGTTTTGTTTGCGATACTATCTTTAACTCGTTGTGCCCTGAATTTGTCCAGGCGTCCGTCAGTGATGGGGGAGACGGGCTTGTAGATTACCGGGTTGTGAATAATAGCCTTTGCTTCTTGGTGTTCAGCATCAGACAGGCCGTACTCCTCTGAAATACACACTGCTTCCATGTCAGCCATGATTGTCAGAAGCTCGTTGTGCAGGTCAATACCGGCACCGGCGGTGATACCGTCTTCAAGTGCAGCAACGTACCGCTTCGCGTAGTCTGTGAGTCTGCTGGCTATAGCGTCATGCCCTTCATTGCGAAGGTTACTGATGATTTCTGGTAGTTGTTCGAACCATGCGAAACTTGGTGTAGGCTCGTCGGGAGAGACGGGGGTATAAATACGTGTGATTGCTTTGGTTCGTTGGGTTTGTAAATCCAAACCTGCTTGATGCTGAGCAAGTCTCCACTGGTCGCCTGAGACGAGCTTATGTTCCCTTGCTGCCGCTATGTCAGCTTTCCACTGTGCGAGGATAGGTAGTCGCCGGTCCATGGCTTCGGATCGGTTGCTGGTGCCGGTGGTCTTGATCAGTTTGGCACGCCCACCAAAGGCATGACGTACATCAGCAGGGACTGCCATTCTGACGTACCAAGTGCTTTCGCCGGGTTTCTGTACAAGGTGTGTGGCCATGCTGAGCAGTCTCCATTTTGACCACTCAATTTGACCACTATTGATGATAAAAGCCAATAGATACGGTGTATTATGGGCTGTAGGGTTTAAATCTTAGAGTCCCTATCTCTCCGCCATATTAAAGGCCCCGAGCGCTGTATAGCCCTCGGGGCTTTTTTCGTTTGGGGGATTTTGGGGGAATGGCTGCCTGTGATGGCCCTTCGCGGATAAATCCGCTCCTACAGGTGCCGCGCAATGTCGGGCCTGCGCGGTCCTTGTAGGAGCGGATTTATCCGCGAGAGGCCATCAGCCTTGATGCAGAGTCTGAGGCTCAGCCAGCGGTCGTGCACGCATCCCCAACTCAGCATCATCCAGCAACGCCTTGGCCATCGCGCTCAGGTAATGCGACGCCCAAATCAGCTTTTCATCCTTCTCCATCAGCCCGGCGATTGTCAGGTCGCGCACGTAGCCCATCAGTTCGGAGGCTTGTTCGCGGGCGTATTCGCAAGGGATACCGGGTTCGATGCGGAACAGCGGGTGGGTTTGGTTTTCGCCTTGGCAGAAGCGGGTTTTGCCGGGGGTGGTGTTTGTGGGCATTGTGGGTTCTCCCTGAAAACAGTTGTTGCCGGTGCGGGCCTCTCGCGGATGAATCCGCTCCTACAGGGCTGTGTAATGGCCTGGACTGTGTAGGAGCGGATTTATCCGCGAGAGGCCGTCAGCCTTAATGCAGCGTCTGCGGCTCAGCCGGCAAATGCGCGTGCATCTGCAACTGCAACAACGCCGACTCGACCAGCGCATGCACGGCTTCCATCTCGTGAATCACCGCCTGCATTACGATCGAGCTGGATGCAGTGGGTTTCAGTTGCACGGACTGGCGGGCCACGGTCAGTGCGCAGAGCACGTATTCCGAGGTCTGGATCAGGGTGTCTTGCACGCCGTTGGGCAAAGGGAGGGAGTAGGGTGGATCGGGGACCATCTTGCGCATGTAAACTCCTTGGATCAGGTGGAGCTACCTACAACGCTGTCAAACGAATGGAGGCAGCTGTACACGGGTTGACAGACCGGTGATCCAAGGAAGCCCGGCGCACACGAAGGTGCCCCGTGCACAGCTACCATAAAACGCTGCAACGGCACCTTGAATCGATCAGCCTGTCAAAGCCGGTCGCTGATTTGGCAACGACCGGCCGAGACTAGGCCGCAATCCAGGCACATGCAATGGCTTGGCAGGGGCAGCAATATAATTCGGAAATGGACTACAAGAAATGGGAAAAATCTGAGGATTTCTTGTAGGACCTGTAACAAAAAATGCCGCTTGAGAGCGTAATGCTGTTCACTTAAGAATGCCGGGGCTGCTGCGCAGCCCTTTCGCGACACAAGGCCGCTCCCACACTGACCGCGTGAGCCCTGCATTTTCAGGGTTATGGCGGACTATGTGGGAGCGGCCTTGTGTCGCGAAAGGGCCGCAAAGCGGCCCCGGCATTTTCAGTTCAAACCTGGGCGTCAGTCGGCAAGCTTGTAAGCGATGACGTAGTCACCCTGCTTGGTCCCGAGCGAGCCATGGCCGCCGGCCATGACCAGCACGTACTGTTTGCCATCCTTGCCTTGGTAGGTCAAAACAAGAGGGTGGCAGCGGTACGCGGGTTGACAGACCGAGGACTCCGGAGACTCGGCGCACACGAGGTGCCCCACGTACTGCCGCCATAAAGCTAGAGCACGTGCTCGGAGTGGGTTCAGCCTGTCAAAGCCGGTCGCTGATTTGGCAACGACCGGCCGAGACTAGGCCGCAATCCAGGCACATGCAATGGCTTGGCAGGGGCAGCAATATAATTCGGAAATGGACTACAAGAAATGGGAAAAATCTGAGGATTTCTTGTAGGACCTGTAACAAAAAATGCCGCTTGAGAGCGTAATGCTGTTCACTTAAGAATGCCGGGGCTGCTGCGCAGCCCTTTCGCGACACAAGGCCGCTCCCACACTGACCGCGTGAGCCCTGCATTTTCAGGGTTATGGCGGACTATGTGGGAGCGGCCTTGTGTCGCGAAAGGGCCGCAAAGCGGCCCCGGCATTTTCAGTTCAAACCTGGGCGTCAGTCGGCAAGCTTGTAAGCGATGACGTAGTCACCCTGCTTGGTCCCGAGCGAGCCATGGCCGCCGGCCATGACCAGCACGTACTGTTTGCCATCCTTGCCTTGGTAGGTCATTGGCGTGGTTTGCGCGCCGGCCGGCAGGCGGCCTTCCCACAATACCTTGCCGTCGCGTACGTCATAAGCACGCAGGTACTGGTCCAGGGTGCCCGACAGGAACGCCAGGCCACTGGCAGTCATGAAGCTGCCGCCCAGGCTCGGTACGCCCATCGGCAGGGCCAGCGGCAGTGGCGAGTTGTCGCGCACGGTGCCGTTCTTGTGCTGCCAGATGACCTTGTGGGTGGTCAGGTCAACGGCTGCCACGTAGCCCCAGGCAGGTGCCTGGCACGGCAAGCCGACCGGCGACAGGAACGGCGACATGATCACGCCATACGGCGCGCCCTTGTTGGGTTGCACACCCTCGGTCTCGGACTTGCGGGCCGGGCCGCCAGCCACTTCTTCGCTTGGCACCAGCTTCGAGACGAAGGCCATGTAGTCCGGGTTGGCGAACAGCACCTGGCGCACCGGGTCAACCGAGATGCCGCCCCAGTCGAATACGCCGAAGTTGCCCGGGAACACCAGCGAGCCCTGGGTGGAAGGCGGGGTGAACATGCCTTCGTAGCGCAGCGACTTGAAGTTGATGCGGCACAGCATCTGGTCGAAGGGCGACACGCCCCACATGTCGGTTTCCTTGACGGTCGGCGGGGCGAAGCTCAGGGCCGAGAACGCCTGGGTAGGCGAAGTGCGGTCACCTTCCACGGCGCCTTGTGGCACCGGGCGCTCTTCGATCGGCACGATCGCTTCGCCGTTGCTGCGGTCCAGCACGTAGATGCTGCCCTGCTTGGTGGAGGCCAGCAGCGCAGGCTTCACGCCGTCGGCGGTCTTCAGGTCCATCAGGGTCGGCTGGCCGCCGACGTCCATGTCCCACAGGTCGTGGTGGGTGAACTGCCGGGTCCAGCGCACCTTGCCGGTGGCCAGGTCCAGCGCGGTTACGCCAGCGCTGTATTTTTCCGACTCTGGGGTACGGTTGCCGCCCCACTGGTCAGGCATCTGGTTGCCCATGGGCAGGTAGACCATGCCCAGTTTCTCGTCCACCGCAGGCACCGACCACATGTTCGGCGAGTTGCGGGTGTAGAACTTGTCGGCAGCAATCGGCGCGGTGGCGTCGGGGTTGCCCGGGTCCCAGTTCCAGACCAGGCGGCCGTCATGCACGTCGTAGGCACGGATTACGCCAGAAGGCTCATCCGTGGAGACGTTATCGGTCACGTGGCCACCGATGATCACCAGGTCCTTGGTAACCGCGGGTGGGGAGGTGGAATAGTAGCCACCGGCGGCGAAGGTGCCGATGTTGCGGGTGAGGTCGATCTGGCCTTTGTCACCCCAGCCTTCGCAGACCTTGCCGGTGTCGGCGTTGAGCGCGATCAGGCGAGTGTCGGCGGTGGGCAGGAACAGGCGGCGCGGGCAGGCGTTGGCGGTGTCGGCAGCGCTCTGCTGCACGGCGTCGGCTGAGGCGTAGGCTGCATCGTCGTGGTAGGACACGCCACGGCAGGTCATGTGCGCCCAACCTTTGAAGTTCTCGGCATTCTGCGTCGAGATTTTCGGGTCGTAGCGCCAGATTTCCTTACCGCTGTCCGGGTCCAGGGCAATTACCTGGCTGTGTGGGGTGCACACATACAGCATGCCGTTGACCTTCAGCGGGGTGTTTTCCGCGGTGGTCTCGCCCGGGTCGTTTTCGGTTGGGATGTCACCGGTGCGGAAGGTCCAGGCCGGTACCAGCTTGTGCACGTTGTCCGGGGTGATTTCCTTCAGCGGCGAGTACTTGTCGCCGTAGGCGGTACGCCCATAGCTCTGCCAGTCGCCATCGGGCTGGGCCGGGGCGGTGTTGGCCATGTCGGTGCTGGCGCGGTCGAGGGTGCCGTTGATTTCACGGTGTTCCACGAACTGGCTGGCCAGCGCGGCAAGGCCAGCCACCACAACGGCAAAGCCCAACGCGCCGGTGCTTTTGCCTGCTGTGCTGCTGCCGTGCAACGGGCGGCGGAACCAGGGCAGCAGCATCACGATGCCGAGCACGAACCACAGCGCCAGGCGGGGCACCAGGCGCCACCAGTCCAGGCCTACTTCGACCAGCGACCATACGGTGCTGGCAAACAGCACCAAGGCATACAGCCACAGTGCGGCAGGTTTGCCGAGCATCAGCAGAATGCCAGTCAGGGCAATGCCCACGCCGGCGATGAGGTAGTACAGCGAGCCGCCGAGGGTGGCCAGCTTGATGCCGCCTGCCACCAGGGCCAGGCCCATCAGCAGCAGCACGACCCCGAGCAGGCTCGGTAGCAGTCGGCTACGGTTCGAAGCACCTTGAGTGCTCATAAAAAACTCCGTTTCAAGTGAGTCAGGAAAGCCGGCCTGAGCCGGCGCGCTTCACGTCAGAAGGACGCTTGGATCTTCAGGCCGCCGACCCAGGCATCGTCCACCTGGGACACACCACCGGGGTGACGGACGTACTGCAGGTTTGGCCGCACGGTCAGCCAGTTGGTGACATGCACGCCGTAGTTCAGCTCGGCGTTGTACTCGGTGTCCTGTACCGGCAGGTAGGCGGGGTCGTCATAATCGTAGACGCCGCTGGCCAGGTTCGAGGCCTTGGCATTCTTGCGGTAGGCGGGGTTCACGTGGATCAGCGACACGGCCAGGCCGATGTCGTCCTGCGGGCGGGCATCGAACAGGCCTTTGTAGATGGCGCCGGCGGACGCGTAGTGGTCGACCATGTTGGTCTTCTTGTCATGCACGGTGGCCATGGCGAACAGGCTCAGGCCGCGCGAGGTGTCGGCACCTACCTGGGTCACCTGCTGTTTCACGCCCAGCCACAAGCCGTGCTTGCTCGAAGCACTGCGGTAGTCGTTGCCGCTGATGGCGGCCGGTTGGCCGTGGTTGTCCTTGAGCACGTCCTTGGCGTCGGCAGTGCTGTAGTAGTAGCCGGCCCGGTATTCGCCCGGTAGGCCGTTCAAGCGGGGTTGCCAGACCAGTTCGACCGGCAGCACGGCGCCTTCGGTACCGCTGCCGCTAAGCTTGAAGCCATTGCCCGACTCGGTGTTCGAGGGGTTCTGCTCGTAGGCGCCGATCTGCGCGTAGAGCTCGGGGGTAATCGCGTACTTGACCCGCGCCGCCCACTGGCTGACGGGCCAGTTGTACCAGATGCCACCCCAGTTACCGACCTGGGAGCCGCAGAACGCCAGGTTCTGGAAATCGCAGTCGTAGGTGTTGAAGTCCTCGCCTTCACCAAACCGGCCGACCTTGATGTCCAGGCGCTGGTCGAAGAATTTCTGCTGGTAGAACATCTGGGTCAGGCGCCAGTGCGAACCGCGCCCCCACACTTCCTGGGACGAACTCAGGGTGCCGACGCGCGGGTCACCGATGCGGTCGTTGGAGATGTTGTCGCCGTTGCGGTCGGTGACGGTCAGCTGGAAGGCCGCATCGTGCCAACCCAGCAGTTTTTGCAGGTCGAACTTGGCACCGAAGGCGAACTGGTCGCTGTAGCGCGTGGCACGGCTGTTGTTGTAACCGCCACCCAGGTTTGCACCGACCTCGCCCACGTAGCTGGCGTTGAACTCGATGCCCTGCTGCGCAAGATCATCGCGGGTGCCGCCCCAGTTGCCGAACATGTAGGGCGATTGACTATCGAAGGCATCCGTTGCCGAGGCTGGGCTTACCACTGCCAAGCCACTGAGCAGCGCAAAGGTGAACGTGCAGGCCTGCAACCCGGATGGGGTGAGGTAGCGCTGTCTTGAGTCGTGCATGCAAATATTAACGCTCGTTTTTTGTAAGGAATAAGGGAGGGAAAGCGGAGTGATGCGTAGAGCCAGCCGGAAATGTTACTGGTTATTTCTAGCTGGTGCGCAAGTGTAATGCATTGTCCGATCACATTTATTGAGGACGGTGCATGAAACTTTTGTGGATTGCGTACGATTTTGAGGGGGGAATCAGAGCCTGATGCTCTGAAGGCGTGGCAGTTTGTGGTGACCCGGCATGGATTTACCGGAACGCGGGGCAAGCCATTCTCTCAGGCTGCCCCTGAAGCCGGCTTTACTCAATCAACCGCGTAGTACTTGCGCACGTAAACCGTGCTGGTCCACGCACACACCGTGCCCTTCGACACAAACACCGTATCCCCCGGCGCTACCGTCAAGCCGTTGCCTTCGGCATCGGTCAGCACGACCGTGCCTTCGAGCACGTGCATCAGTTCGTGCACCTTGTGCGCCCGGGCAATGCGGGCATACGGGGTGGAGTCCCAAACCCCGATGCGCAACGGGCTGGCGCTGTCTTCGAACAGGTTGTTGGCGCGGCACTGCGGCGCGGGGCCGATCAGCACGGCAGGCTCCAGCGACGCGGACGGGGCGAGTACGGCGCGGGCGTCAATCGGGAAAATGCCGGGTTTGTCGTCGCCATTTGCCAGGGTAGCGGTGCAGAAGGCGCACAGGCTGTCGGGGCTGGCAGTGATCCGCAGCGGGGTGCCGCGACCGATCACCACGGCCTGGCCTTTGTGCACTTCGACGGGCTGGGTATCACCCTGCAGCGTAATGACCCCGCGGTGCACAACCAGCATCTCGGTGAAGGGGTACTGCTCAACGGCCAGCGTGCCACCCAGCTGCAAAGTGCCCGCCGCAATGCCGTCATCGTGCATGACCGCGATGTGGCGGCTTGTGCCGAAGGGGTCGCTGCTGTTCAACTGGCCTTGCTGAAACGCGGTTGGCACAGGGCCATTGTCGGCACGTGCAAGCAGCAGGACGGGGTGTTGGGGCATGGGGAGTCTCCTGTAAATGAATCAGCCAAGGGCTTGGGTAATCAGGGCGAACTGGCTGACGCCGCCGGTGGCCTGGGGAATGGGGCCGAGGGACATCTGGGTCACGCTGTCGACCTTCGCCAGCCCCACCTTTTCCAGCCATGCCGACAAGCCGGAAGTCGTAGGGATATCGATGCGCACGAATTCGCCCGGTACGCCATTGAGCAAGGTGGCAATCAGGCGTTGGGCTTGCGCGCTGTCCTGGGCAATCACCGGGCCGATGCACAGGCCTCGGCCGAAGCGGCGCAGCAGGGCAAAACCTTGCAGTTGGCCATCCTGTTCGATGCCCACACCGCGCTCGATGGCCGGTAACAAGTCGTCCAGCAGCGCCGCACGGTCAAGGCCGCTGCCTGCCGTAGCCAGGGCAACCAGGCTTGGCGAGTCGGCCCGGCCAAGGTCGCGGTAATGATCGCCAGTATTCGCAGGCAACAGTTCACTCGGCAGGGCGGCGCCCTGGCGCTGTTCGACAGTGCCGAACGCTTTGAAGCCCATCTTGGCGTACAGCGGCTCGCCGGCAAGTGTGGCATTGAGGATGGCCGTGCGCGGCGGCACGCAACCCACTGCCAGCTCCATCAGCGTGCGGCCGATGCCTTTGCCTTGATACGCGTCGCTGACGATCACCAGGCCGATGGTGCTGAATGCCCCTTGATGGCAGGCGAACGCGCTGCCGATCACTTGGCCGTTGTCCATGGCCACAAAGCTTTGCGTGGTGCGCTGGAGCATCGCCCAGTCTTCCAGGCGATGGGGCCACTTCAGGGCTTGTGACAGCGCGTGGGCGTTGGCCACGTCGTCGGCTGTCATCGGGCGGTAGTCGTAAGAAGAAGGTGCTGAAACCGGCATGGCGGCACTCCCGTATGGGCCAGTGAAAAAGGCTGAACAACCCAGGTTCTTCACGCTGTATCCCACCCGCGGCCCGGGCTGGCAAGGGGGGCAGAGCGATTCGGTAGAAAGCACAAGTGGCAGGGGGGCAAGGCCACAGTAACTGCTTAAACACGGTGCAACGTCGGCAGCAAATGCTTGGCGTTTTTTTCTAGCATTGAAGGCCTCGTTTCCATACGCCTGGAGTCCTTCATGGATAGCTTCGATCCCCGTCTCATTGCTGTGCGCAGCGCCCACTTCATTGGCGGGCGCTACCGCGATGCGCAGCCAGGCATGGAGGTTTCCCGCCCCTCTGATGGCCAGGTGTACGCCTCGTTGCCATTGGCCGATGCCACGGTGGTGGATGAAGCCATCGGCAACGCCTGGCAGGCGTTCAAGGCCAGCGATTGGGCCAGCCGGCCACCGCGTGAGCGGGCGCGAGCGATGCGCCGCTGGGCAGACCTTGTTGAAGCAGACGGTGCGGTGCTGGCGCCGTTGGAGGCAGTAGGGTCGACCCGCCCGCACAAGGATGTGCTGGCCTGGGACATTCCTTATGTTGCAGAGGGCATCCGCTTTTTCGCCGAGCTGGCTGACAAGCACGGCGGCGAAGTGGCGGCCACCCAGACCGACCGCCTGGGCCTGCAGATTGCCGAG
Organism: Pseudomonas sp. PSKL.D1; assembly: GCF_028898945.1. Classification (NCBI taxonomy): domain Bacteria; kingdom Pseudomonadati; phylum Pseudomonadota; class Gammaproteobacteria; order Pseudomonadales; family Pseudomonadaceae; genus Pseudomonas; species Pseudomonas sp. PSKL.D1. The sequence continues at coordinate 4,453,235 of NZ_CP118607.1, read as the reverse complement.
CCTTATGGTGTAGTCGCTGCAATCGCACCCTGGAATTTCCCACTGAGCATGGCCTCGTGGAAAGTCGCCCCCGCCCTGGCGGCCGGTAATGCGGTGGTGCTCAAGCCTTCCGAACTCACGCCGTTCTCCAGCCTGCGGTTTGCCGAACTGGCCGTGCAGGCGGGTATCCCGGCCGGCATCTTCAACGTGGTGCAAGGCGATGGCCGGGTGACGGGCGATGCCCTGTGCCGGCACCCGCTGGTGTCCAAGGTCACCTTTACCGGCTCCACGGCGACCGGGGCAAGCATCATGTCCACCTGTGCGCTGGTCGGCCCCAAGCCGGTGACGCTGGAACTGGGCGGCAAAAGCCCGCAACTGGTGTTCGCCGACGTACCCGACCTGGCCAAGACCGCGCACACCGTGGCCCTGGCCATTACCGGCAATGCCGGCCAAGTGTGCGTGTCCGGCTCACGGCTGATTATTCAGCGTTCGATCATGGCCCCTTTCATCGAACACCTGCAGGGCTATTTCAATGCCTTGAAACCCGGCCCGACGTGGTCCTCACACAGCACGTTGCCGCCGATCATTTCCCACCTGCAGGCACAGCGCATTGATGGCATTGTGCGCCGTGCCTGCGACGCCGGCGCCGAGGTGCTGGCCGGTGGCGGGTTGTTCGAAGGCATGGGCGGGGCGTATTACCAGCCGACGATCCTGGCGGGCGTGAACAGCCAAAGCCCGGCCGTGTGCGAAGAAATCTTTGGCCCGGTGCTGACGGTGCAGGCATTCGACGATGAAACCGAGGCCCTCGAACTGGCCAGGCACGATACCTATGGCCTGGCCGCCGGGGTGCACACGGCCGACCTCAACCGCGCCTTGCGCCTGGTACGCAAGCTGGAAGCCGGCACGGTCTGGGTAAACCGTTATGGCCGCAGCAACGATTACATCCTGCCAACCGGCGGCTACAAGCGCTCGGGCATTGGCAAGGACCTGGGGCGTGAAGCCTTTGAAGCCAACCTGCGCTTCAAGAGCGTGCTGATCGACATTCAGCCCTAGAAGCAGAATCTGCTGCACCTGACCGCCTTATATGGCCCGGGAGGTGCAGATCTTGCAGAACATCGTCATACCGATCGCGGGCAACGCCGCGTTCGCCGCCGAGTGCGGTGAATGTGGGTTGCCCGCGATGCGTTTGGCCGCAGACAGCAGGCTCTGCGGCACGAATGGCCGCAGCTTGCTTCAAGGCAGTGGAAAAGGGTCCAGGAATGTGCACGTTTTCAGGCTTTGCCCAACGTCGGAGCGCCCCGCAAAGAATGCTGACAGCGCCCCGCAAAACGGTGGTTTCTATCAAGCAGCCAGCGCTTTCAACGCCATCTGCTGATTTCACGGTGGTGTAATGAATCTGTGTTGCAGGGTTGCAATCACAGCTCCCGACCGGAGCGAATGCTCGTCATGCCTTGACCTCAACGAACTTCAGGACCGCACACCATGAGCTTTCTTCGACCTAAATTCATTACCTTCGACTGCTACGGCACGCTGACCAACTTCCACATGGGCACCATGACGCGCGAGCTGTTTGCCGACCGCGTACCCGCCGAACAGATGGATCAGTTCGTCAAGGACTTCTCGGCGTATCGCCTGGATCAGGTCAAGGGCGACTGGATGCCCTACGACGAAATCCTCAAGGTTGCACTGGCCCGTACCTGCAAGCGCTGGAACGTCGAGTACCGTGGCGAAGGCCAGCTCTACTACGACGCCGTGCCAACCTGGGGCCCGCATGCCGATGTACCGGCAGGCCTGTCCAAAATTGCCGACAAGATCCCACTGGTGATTTTCTCCAATGCCAGCGACAGCCAGATCATGTCCAACGTCGACAAACTGGGCGCACCGTTCCACAAGGTGTTTACCGCCGAGCAGGCCAAGGCCTACAAGCCGCGCCTGGCTGCATTCGAATTCATGCTCGACAACCTTAATTGCGGCCCGGAGGACATCCTGCACGTGTCTTCGAGCTTCCGTTACGACCTGTTCCCCGCCCATGACATGAAGATCAAGAACAAGGCTTTCGTCGCCCGTGGCCACGAGGTGCCGGCCAACGAGTTCTACGGCTATCGCCAGATTCCGGACATCGGCGGCCTGGCCGGGCTGGTCGGCCTGTAAGGCGGCGCAGCCGTCAACGCTGGCACCTTTGAAAACGCTCAAGCATGAGCAGGCAAACGGGGAATGAGATGCGCAGTGAATCCTATTGGCTCGATACCGCACCCGCCTTCAACGGCGCGCAACACGGGGCGGTGGAAGGTAGCGCTGATGTGGTCGTGGTTGGCGGTGGTTTTACCGGCCTTTCGGCTGCGCGCTCCCTGGCGCTGAAGGGTGCCAACGTGGTCGTGCTGGAGGCCGGTGCGGTCATCGGCGAAGCCTCTGGCCGCAATGGTGGCCAGTGCAACACCGGTGTGGCGCAGGACTATGCGGCGCTGTGCGCAAGCCTGGGTGTAGAGCAGGCGCGCGAGTACTACAAGGCGTACGAAAGCGCAGTGCAGAGTGTGGTGACCCTGGTGGAACGCGAGGGCATTGCCTGTGACCTGGTGCGCAACGGCAAGCTCAAGCTGGCGGCCAAGGCCAAGCACTTCGACAGCATGGCCCGCACTTGCGAGCTGATCCGGCGTGATGTGGATGCTGACGTGGAGTTGCTGAGCGCAGCCCAGGTGCGTGCCGAAGTCGATTCGTCGGCGTTTCATGGTGGCCTGCTGCAGCGCAATGGCGTGCAAATGCATGTCGGGCGTTTTGGTGTTGGCTTGGCTGAAGCGGCCGTTCGCCAGGGCGCGCGAGTCTATGAAGGCGCAGCGGTAAAGGGCTGGAAAGCCAACCGGGGCGGCTACCAGGTCGATACGTCCAAAGGGAAGATCCAGGCGCGGCAGATCTTGCTGGCAACCGGTGCTTGCCAACACGGTGGGCCGGGCTGGTACCGCCGGCGCATCGTGCCGGTGGGCAGCTTCGTGGTGACCACCGAGGTGTTGCCACAAACGCTGATCGATCAACTGTTCACCCAGCAACGCTCGTACGTGACCAGCCGGCTGATCGGCAACTACTTCCGGGTCACCCCCGACAACCGTTTGCTGTTCGGTGGCCGGGCGCGTTTTGCCATGTCCAACAGCAGCTCCGATGCCAAGAGCGGCAAGGTATTGCAGGCCGCCATGGCCCAGCTGTTCCCGCAACTGGCCAATGTGCGCATCGACTATTGCTGGGGTGGGCTGGTGGACATGACCTCCGACCGCCTGCCACGGGCAGGTGAGCACGACGGCATTTTCTACTCCATGGGCTACAGCGGCCATGGGGTGCAGATGTCGGTGCACATGGGCCAGGTGATGGCCGATGTAATGGACGGCAAGCCGCACGCCAACCCGTGGCGCGCACTCAAGTGGCCTGCGGTGCCCGGCCACTTTGGCACGCCCTGGTTCCTCCCTCTGGTTGGCGCCTATTACCGCTTCCAGGACCAACGCCTGTAACGCCAGGCAAGCGTTTTAGCTTCACCGTCGTCGTTTGTGTTTCAAGGATGCCCTGGCTGAACCAGCGCAACTCGGACAATTTCATTTTCGACAGGTAGAACCGATATGGCAGACAAAAAAGTCGAACCGCAACTGATCTCGGGCGAAGAAAGCCTGCGCGTGTTCGAAGGGCTCAATCGTGGCATGTCGCGCCGCGATGCATTGCGCATGCTGGGTGTTGCAGGGGTTGCTGCGGCCAGTGCCGGCAGCCTGTTCGGGATGGCGGGCAAGGTGTTTGCCGACGAATCGGCAACCCCGGCCAAGGGCAAGCCAGGCGGGCGTATTCGCGTTGCCGGCATGTCCAGCTCCACCGCCGACACCCTTGACCCGGCCAAAGGTGCGCTGTCCACCGACTACGTACGCCATTTCATGCTCTACAACGGCCTGACCCGGTTCGACCGCCACCTGGTGCCGCAACTGGAACTGGCCGAGCGCATCGACAACACCGATGCCACGGTGTGGACCATCACCCTGCGCAAGGACGTTACCTTCCACAACGGCAAGGCCCTCAGTGCCGAAGACGTGGTGTTTTCGCTCACCCGCCACAAAGACCCGGCTACCGGCTCCAAGGTCATGCCGCTGATGGCGCAGGTCAGTGACATCAAGGCCACCGGCCCGCTGGAAGTGCAGATCACCCTCAGCGCACCGAATGCCGAGCTGCCGTCGATTCTGGCTGTGTCGCACCTGCTGATCGTGCCGGCCGGCACCACAGACTTCAACGCGGGTATCGGCACCGGGCCATTCAAGGTCAAGGAATTCAAACCGGGCGTGCGTTCGATCAGCGTGCGCAACCCGAACTACTGGAAGCCGGGGCTGCCGTACCTGGACGAGATCGAGTTCATCGCCATCCCGGATGAACCGTCGCGGGTCAACGCGCTGCTGTCCGGTGACGTGCACCTGATCAACGAGGTCAACCCGCGCTCTACCCAGCGCATTGCCGCCAGCGCCGGGCACCGCGTGGTCGACGCGCCATCGGGCAACTACACCGACCTGATCATCCGCCAGGACCAGATGCCCGGGCAGAACCGCGATTTCACCGAAGCCATGAAGTACCTGCTGGACCGCGAACAGGTCAAATCCGCCGTGTTCCGTGGCTACGCCGTGGTCGGCAACGACCACCCGATCGCCCCTGGCTCGCGTTACCACAATGCCGACCTGCCACAACGCGCCTACGACCCCGAAAAAGCCAAATTCCTGCTGAAGAAGGCCGGCATGGAAAACATCAAGATGCCGCTGGTGTGCTCGCCGGCCGCCACCGGCTCGGCAGATATCGCGGTGCTGTTGCAGCAGTCGGCCAAGGCGGCAGGCCTGAACCTGAACGTCAACCGCCTGCCCAGCGACGGCTATTGGTCCAACCACTGGATGAAGCACCCGTTGAGCTTCGGCAACATCAACCCGCGCCCCAACGCCGATGTGATCTTCTCGCAGTTCTTCCAGTCCAGCGCACCGTGGAACGAATCCGGTTGGAAGAACGACCAGTTCGACCAGCTGCTGATGCTGGCGCGTGGCGAAACTGACGATGCCAAGCGCGGCAAGATGTACGCCGACATGCAAACCCTGGTCAGCGAAAACTGTGGCATCGGCATCCCGGTGTTCATCAGCAACATCGACGGCGTCGACCAACGCATCAAGGGCTACAGCAGCAACCCGCTGGGTGGCTTCATGGGTTACATGTTCAGCGAGCAGGTATGGCTGGACGCGTGATTGCAGTGCAGTACTGATGCGGGGGCAAGACCATGAATAGCAACACACTTTGGCTGATCGGCAGGCGCCTTGGCGCTGCCGTCGTGACCTTGTTGATCGTGTCGGTGGTGGTGTTTGCCATCACGGCGGTACTTCCCGGTGACGCGGCCCAGCAGGCGCTGGGCCAGTTCGCCACGCCGGAGCAGGTGGCAGCGCTGCGCCTGAAAATGGGCCTGGATCAGCCGGGTGTGGTGCGCTACCTGCACTGGTTGACCAGCCTGCTGGGTGGTGACCTTGGTATGTCGGTGTCCAGCGCCATGCCGGTCAGCGAGCTGATGGCCGGGCGCGTGCCCAACACCTTGATGCTGGCGGCCGTCACCGCGCTGGTGTCGGTACCGCTGGCGCTGGTGCTGGGCATCGGTTCGGCAATGGGGCGCGGCGGGCGTGTGGACAGTGCCCTGAGCTTCATCACCCTGGCCCTGGTGGCGGTGCCGGAGTTTCTGGTGGCGACGCTGGCGGTGCTGGTGTTTGCGGTCAACCTGGGTTGGCTTTCGGCGCTGTCGTACGCCAGCGAAGTCAACTCACCCTGGCAGTTCATGCGTACCTACGCACTGCCGGTGATGACCCTGTGCTTCGTGATCGTGGCGCAGATGGCACGCATGACCCGCGCCGCAGTGATCGACCAGCTCGACAGCCCCTATGTGGAAATGGCCAGGCTCAAAGGTGTGGGCCCGGTGCGCATCGTGCTGCGCCATGCGCTGCCCAACGCCATCGGCCCGATCGCCAACGCCATTGCCCTTAGCCTTTCGTACCTGCTGGGCGGTGTGGTGATCGTCGAGACCATCTTCAACTACCCCGGCATCGCCAGCTTGATGGTCGACGCTGTCACCAACCGTGACATGGCGCTGGTGCAGGCCTGCACCATGTTGTTCTGCACCGCTTACCTGGGGTTGGTGCTGGTTGCCGACCTGTGCGCGATTCTTTCCAACCCGAGGCTGCGAAACCAATGAACGATCTCAGTGTGAAATCGCTACCGGTCACGCCCGCACGCTCGGCAGGCAAACGCGCTTCGGCGTCTACCTGGCTCGGTTGGCTGGGCGGTGCAATGTGCTTGCTGTGGCTGCTGGTGGCGCTGTTCGGGCCTTGGCTGGCGCCGCACCCGGTGGGGGAGGTGGTGTCCGACAACATCTTCGACGCCATTGGCCTGGCGCACCCGTTCGGCACCGATTACCTGGGCCGCGACATGTTCAGCCGGGTGCTGGTGGGTGCGCGCTTCACCGTCGGCCTGGCGCTGGTGTCGGCGTTGCTGGCCAGTGGCCTGGGGTGCCTGTGCGCGCTGCTGTCGGTGGTCGCCCCCAAGTGGCTGGATGAAACCATCAGCCGCCTGATGGATGCGCTGATCTCGATCCCCAGCAAGATGCTGGCGCTGATCATGGTGTCGGCGTTCGGCTCTTCGGTCACCTTGCTGATCTGCACGGCGGTGCTCAGCTTTACCCCGGGGGCGTTTCGCATTTCGCGCAGCCTGGCGGTGAACATCGAAGCGCTCGAATACGTGCAAGTGGCGCGCACCCGTGGCGAAGGGCGCCTGTATGTGGCCTGCATGGAAATCCTGCCCAACATGCTCAACCCGGTACTCACCGACCTGGGCCTGCGTTTTGGCTTTATCGTGCTGCTGCTCAGCGGCATGAGCTTCCTGGGCCTGGGCGTACAACCGCCCGACGCCGACCTGGGTTCGCTGGTACGGGAAAACATCGGTGGCCTGAGCCAGGGTGCGGCGGCGCTGGTGATCCCGGCGCTCGCCATTGGCTCGCTGACCATTGGTGTGAACCTGTTCATCGACCGTATTTCGCTACGGCGCAACCGCTGCTCGGGGGGTAACTGAGATGGCTGATTTGATTCGGGTCGAAGACCTGCGCGTGGTGGCCGAGGGCGAAAGCGGTGATATCGAGATCGTCAAGGGCGTGAGTTTTACACTGGCCAAAGGTGAAGTGCTGGCGCTGATCGGCGAATCGGGTTCGGGCAAGACCACCATCGCCCTGGCGCTGCTGGGCTATGCCCGCAAAGGCTGCCGCCTGGCCGGTGGCGTGGTGCAAGTGGGCGAGCACGACATGCTCGGTTTGAGCGAGCAGGCCCTGCAAGGTTTGCGCGGGCACCGCGTGGCCTATGTGGCGCAAAGTGCTGCCGCAGCGTTCAACCCGGCCAAAAAACTCATCGACCAAGTGATCGAAGGTGCGCTGATCCATGGCCTGGGTTCGCGTAGCGAGCTGCAGGCCAAGGCCATCGGCCTGTTCCGCGACCTGGCGCTGCCCAACCCGCAGAGCATTGGCCAGCGCTACCCGCATCAGGTGTCTGGCGGGCAACTGCAGCGGATCATGGCGGCCATGGCGCTGATCAGCGACCCGCTGCTGGTGGTGCTGGACGAACCTACCACCGCCCTGGACGTGACCACCCAGATCGACGTACTGCGCGCATTCAAACGGGTGGTACACGAGCGTGGCGCGACGGCGGTGTACGTGTCCCACGACCTGGCCGTGGTTGCACAAATGGCCGACCAGATCGTGGTACTCAACGGCGGCAAGGTGGTTGAGCACAGCAGCACCCGGGCCTTGCTCAATGGCCCGTCTCAGGACTACACCCGCAGCCTGCTGGCCGCGGCGCGCCCGGATGCCAACCAAGCCCCCAGCAGCGAGGTGGCCCAGGATGACGTGTTGCTGTCGATAAACGGCATGAGTGCTGGTTACGGCAAGAAAAACCTCAACGGCCTGCCGATGATCCGCGTGCTGGAAGACATCGACCTGACCGTGTGCCGTGGCCAGGCCATTGGTGTGATCGGCGAGTCGGGTTCGGGCAAGTCGACCCTGGCTCGGGTGGTGGCCGGCCTGTTGACGCCCGCGCGTGGCAGCCTGAACTTTGCCGGTGCCACATTGCCAGGCAGCCTGGCCGAACGCAGCGCCGACCAGTTCCGGCGCATCCAGATGGTGTTCCAGAACGCCGACACGGCGCTCAACCCCATGCACAGCATCCACACCATCTTGTCTCGCCCGCTGAAAATGTACTTTGGCCTCAAAGGGGCAGCACTGGACCAGCGCGTCGATGAACTGCTCGACCTGGTGCGCTTGCCGCGCAACATCGCCAAGCGCCGCCCCAGTGGCCTTTCCGGTGGCCAGAAGCAACGTATCAACCTGGCCCGAGCACTGGCCGCCAAGCCGGACCTGATCCTGTGCGATGAAGTAACCTCGGCGCTGGACACCGTGGTGGGTGCCGCCATCCTCGAACTGTTGGGCGACCTGCGCCGCGAACTGGGGGTGTCGTACCTGTTCATCAGCCACGACATCTCCACCGTGCGGGCGCTGTGCGACGACATCGTGGTGATGTACAGCGGCCACAAGGTTCAGCAAGGCAGCCGCGAGGCCTTCAGTGCCGCGCCGCTGCACCCCTACACCAACTTGCTGGTGCATTCGGTGCCCGAACTGCGCCAGGGCTGGCTGGAGCATTGCGGCATTACTTGCGGCGAACTGCCCGCCATCAGCCCGGTAGAAAATGCCAGCGAGCTGTGCAGCTTCCTGAACCGCTGCCCGCAGCGCATCGATGGCCTGTGCAACAAGACAGCCCCCAGCCGGCGCACGCTGGCTGATGGCAGCGAAATTCTGTGCCACCGCGACGCTGCCGAACTGGGCGGGGCACGTACGCAACCGGAGAATATGGGCGTGAGGGCGTTGGCATGAAAGCGCGTTTTGCGAGGTTGGGCGAGCGCGAGCGCGCCACGGTAAGGCTGCTGGTCGATGGCGCGCCCATCGAGGCACTGCAGGGCGACACGTTGATGGTCGCGTTGTTGACGCAAGGTGCATCGTTGCGCGAGTCGGAGTTCGATTCCGGCCGCCGCGCCGGGTTCTGCCTGATGGGCGCCTGCCAGGATTGCTGGGTCTGGACCCGCAACGGCGAGCGGCTGCGCGCCTGCTCCAACGAAGTGCGCGAAGGGCTGGATATCGTTACCCAACAACCGGAGGCAATATGGCCACTGCGCGGGTAGTCATCGTCGGCGCCGGGCCAGCCGGCACGCGCTGTGCGCAAACCTTGCTGGAGGCCGGCATCAAACCGGTGGTAGTCGACGAGAACCGCCGTGACGGCGGGCAGATCTACCGCCGTCAGCCCGAAGGTTTCACACGCGATTACAGCGCCTTGTACGGCACTGAAGCCGACAAGGCAAAAGCCTTGCATCAGTGTTTCGACCAACTGAGCGGGCTCATCGATTACCGCCCCGACACACTGGTGTGGAACCTCACCCCGGGGCAATTGCACTGCGTCAGCCAAGGGCAACACTCGGTGGTCGAGTATGACGCGTTGATCCTGTGCACCGGCGCCACCGACCGGCTGATGCCGCTGCTCGGCTGGCACCTGCCGGGCACCTATAGCCTGGGCGGGGCGCAGATCGCGCTCAAGGCGCAGTCGGTGTCTATTGGCCACAACGTGGTGTTCATGGGCAGCGGGCCACTGCTTTACCTTGTCGCCAGTCAGTACCTCAAGGCCGGGGCGCAGGTGGCGGCGGTGCTCGATACCTCACCGCTGATCAACCGCATCAAGGCCTTGCCCAAGTTGCTGGCCCGGCCCGCGGTGCTGTTTGAAGGCATGAAGCTGCTGGCGCGGTTGTACCGGGCCAAGGTAGCGGTGCGCCTGGGCGTACAGCCGCTGGAAATCCAGGGCGATGGCCAGCAGGGGGTGCGTGGGGTGCGCTTCAAGGGTGCTGATGGGCAGGTGCAGCAAATTGACTGCGATGCCCTGGCCCTAGGCTATCACTTGCGCCCGGAAACCCAGCTGGCCGACCTGGCCGGTTGCCGCATGCAGTTTGACGCGGTATCCGGGCAGTGGCTGCTGGCGGTCGACGACGACGGCCGGACTTCGGTCGAAGGTGTTTATGCCGCGGGCGACGGTGCTCGCGTACGAGGTGCCGATGCGGCTGAGCAGGCCGGCCGGTTGGCGGCGTTGGCGGTGCTGCAGGATTTGCAGCAACCCGTGCAAGGCGTTGCCCAGCAGGCGTGCCGGCAGTCGCTGGCGGTGATGGAGCAGTTTCGCGTGGGCCTGTGCGAGGCATTCCCGTGGCCTGCCGAACAGGCCAAGGCGTTGCCCGACGAGGCGATTGTTTGCCGCTGCGAAATGATCAGCGCCGGTGAACTGCGTGCCGTGGTGCGCGAGAAGGGCGCCTGCGAAGTGAACCGCGCCAAGGCCTTCAGCCGCGTTGGCATGGGCCGCTGCCAGGGCCGTTATTGCTCCCAGGCCGGTGCCCAGGTGATTGCCGCCGAGGCCGGCGTACCGGTAGAGGCCGTGGGCCGCCAGCGCGGTCAGGCACCGGTCAAACCCCTGTCGATGCACAAAAGCGAGGTGGCTTCATGACGGCGCACAGAAGCGATGTGCTGATTGTGGGCGGTGGTTTCATGGGCGCTGCGTCTGCATTTTTCCTGCGCCAGCGTGGGCGCTCGGTGACGTTGCTGGAGCGCGACCAGATTGGTCAGTACGCCAGTGGTGTGAACTTTGGCAACGTGCGGCGTCAAGGGCGCGCGCTGTGCCAGCTGGATTTGGCCAACCGCTCCTGGGCCTTGTGGAAACGCCTGCCCGAGCTGATTGGCGAAGACCTGGAATTTTTGCCCAGTGGCCATATGCGGGTGTGCTACGACGAAGCGCATGTCGACGAGTTGCGCGCCTACGCCGCCGCACCCGAAGCGCGCGCCCTGGACCTGGAAGTGATCACCGGCAAGGCCTTGCACGAGCGCTTCCCGTTCCTGGGGCCGGAGGTGAAGGCCGGCTCTTACGCGCCCCACGATGGCCATGCCAACCCACGCCTGGCCGCCCCGGCGTTTGCCCGTGCGGCGGTGCGGGCCGGGGCGCGAGTCGAGGAGCGCACTGAAGTGCGCGATGTGCAGAAAGTGGGCGGCGAGTTTCATGTCACCACCACCGACGGCCAGGTATTCATCGCCGGGCAGTTGTTGATTACCGCCGGTGCCTGGGGCTCGAAGCTGTCCGAACAGTTTGGCGAACCGGTGCCGCTGGAAACCCACGGCCCGCAGATGGCGGTCACCGAGCCTGTGCCCTATGCGCTGCCGACGGTGATCGGCGTGTACACCAAAATCCCGGAAGAGGTGATTTACTTCCGCCAGATCGCCCGCGGCAATATCGTGATCGGCGGCGGTTACCGCAGCCGCCCCGACATGCTCACCCGGCGCGTGCAGGTGGAGCCGCGCAGCACGATCAACCAGATCGAACAAATGCAACGCTTGCTGCCGGGTGCCGTGAACCTGAACATCATCCGCGTGTGGAGCGGCATCGAAAGCTACACACCCGACTCGCTGCCAGTGATCAGCGCCAGCAGCAAGGTAGATGGCCTTTTCTATGCCTTTGGCTTCTGTGGGCACGGCTTCCAGCTGGGCCCCGGGGTAGGGGACGTGATGGCCGAGTGGATGAGCACCGGGCACACCAGCACCCATGTGGCGCCGTTCGATGTGCGCCGGTTTGCACCACCCACGGCGTTGCAAACCGGTGAGCCTGCAGCCCTTCAGATTGTGAGTAATGCCCGATGAACCCGCGTGTACTGGATATTCTCAAGCGGCTGGTGGCGTTCGACACCGTGTCCAGCGAATCCAACCTTGCCTTGATCGATTACGTGCGTGATCTGCTGGCCAGCCATGGTATCGAGTCGCTGATCGTCAAGGACGAAAGCGGCCGCAAGGCCAACCTGTTCGCCAGCACCGGCCCTCGCGAGGTACCCGGTGTGGTGTTGTCGGGCCACACCGACGTGGTGCCCGCTGCCGGCCAGGCCTGGACGTTGCCGGCATTCGAGGCCACGGTCCGCGACGGGCGCGTCTATGGCCGTGGCACCTGCGACATGAAGGGCTTTATCGCACTGGCCATCGACACCCTGATCGAGGCGGCGCGGCAACCTTTGAGCCGCCCCTTGCAACTGGCGCTGTCGCACGATGAGGAAATCGGCTGCGTGGGCGTAAGGCGCTTGCTGGATGTGCTCGACCTGGCCCCGTTGCGCCCGTTCCTGTGTGTGGTCGGTGAGCCCACGCAGATGCAGTTTGCGGTAGGCCACAAGGGTAAGAGTTCGTACCACGTCTGCTGCCACGGGCAGGAGGCACATTCCTCGCTGGCACCGCAGGCAGTCAACGCCATCCACCTGGCCAGCGACTTCATGACGGTGCTGCGCCAGAGCCAGCAGCGCATCCAGCAGCAGGGCGCCCGGGACGATGGCTACGATGTGCCCTACAGCACCGTGCACATCGGCCGCATTGATGGCGGCAAGGCGCTGAACATCGTGCCCAACCGCTGCACGCTGGAATTCGAGTTCCGCAACTTGCCCGCCGACAACCCCGAGCTGTTGCTCGGTGAGTTGCGCGAGCGCGCCGAGGCGCTGGTGCGTGAGGCGAAGCAGGTGTCGGCAGCTGCTGCCATCGACATCGAGCTGATGAACGAGTACCCGGGGCTGGATACCCACCCCAGCGTCGAGGCGGTGCGCCTGCTGCACAGTTTTGCGGCGCCGGATACCCAACATATCAAGGTGTCGTTCGGCACTGAAGGCGGTTTGTTCGCCAACCGGCTGGATGTACCGGTGGTGGTGTGCGGGCCAGGTTCGATCGAGCAGGCGCACAAGCCGGATGAGTTCATCACGCTCAGCCAACTGGAGGCCGGTGATCAGTTTCTGCAGCGGCTGCTGGCCTCGCTCAAGCAGTAGAGCCTGCCGTGCGGTGGCAAATTTCAGCATCTGCCGCTGCTGCCACCGCGCTTTCAGCATCCTCTTCCAGGGCACCTGCATAGACTGGCAAGTGTCTCGGAACAGGACTCGATCATGCTCAAAGCCCAACTGAAAGACCCCAGCCTGCTGGTGGAACATGCCTACGTCGACGGCCAATGGATCAGCGCCGATGAGGGTGCCACGCTGGCGGTGCTGGACCCGGCCACCGGCGAATGCCTGGCCCATGTGCCAGCGCTACAGGCAGCCGAAACCCAACGTGCCATCGAGGCCGCTGAACGGGCCTGGCCGGCCTGGCGGGCGGTGCCGGCGGCAGAGCGTGCGCAGCGGCTGGAGCGCTGGTACCACGCCATGCTCGACAACCTCGACGACCTGGCGCTGATCATGACCCGCGAGCAGGGCAAGCCGCTGCACGAAGCCAAAGGCGAAGTGCGCTATGGCGCCAGCTTCGTCAAATGGTTTGCCGAGGAAGCCCGCCGCGCCTATGGCCAGACCTTGCCCGCACCCAGTGATGACCGCCGGGTGATGACCATCAAGCAACCGGTGGGCGTGTGCGCCGCGATCACCCCCTGGAACTTCCCCAACGCCATGATCACCCGCAAGTGCGCGCCGGCGCTGGCGGCAGGTTGCCCGATCATCGTCAAACCCTCCGACCTCACGCCGCTGTCGGCGCTAGCGCTGGCGGTGCTGGCCGAGCGGGTCGGCATCCCGGCGGGGGTGTTCAACGTGGTCACCGGCATGCCGACGGGCATTGGCCAGGCGCTGACCGAAAGCCCTGCGGTGCGCAAGATTTCGTTCACCGGCTCCACGGCGGTCGGCCGCCTGCTGATGCGCCAGAGCGCCGAGCACATCAAGCGCCTGAGCCTTGAACTGGGGGGCAATGCACCTTTCATCGTGTTCGATGATGCAGACCTTGAGCAGGCCGTGGCGGGGGTGATGCAAAGCAAGTTCCGCAACGCAGGGCAAACCTGCGTGTGCGCCAACCGCATTCTGGTGCAAAACGGCATCTATCCACGTTTTGCCCAGCGGTTGGTGGAGGAGGTGGCCAAGCTCAAGGTTGGCAATGGCCTGCAGGACGGGGTGACCATCGGCCCGTTGATCAACGCGGCGGCGGTGGACAAGGTTGCCCGCCACATCGACGATGCCTTGAGCAAAGGCGCCACGCTTTTGTGCGGTGGCAGCGTGCAGGCCGACCAGCAGTTCGTGCAGCCAACCGTGCTGGGTGATGCCCACGCCGGCATGCTGCTGGCCAATGAAGAAACCTTTGGCCCGGTCGCGCCGTTGATGCGCTTCAACGACGAAGCCGAGGCGCTGGCCATGGCCAATGCCACGCCCTATGGCCTGGGCGCCTATTACTTCACCCAGAACCTCAGCCGCGCCTGGCGTTTTGGCGAGGCACTGGAGTTCGGCATGGTCGGCTTGAACACGGGCATCATTTCCATGGAAGTGGCGCCGTTCGGGGGGATCAAGCAATCAGGGCTGGGGCGCGAAGGTTCCAGCCTGGGGCTGGACGAGTACCTGGAGGTCAAGGCGTTTCACGTGGGTGGCCTCTGAAGGCCACCGTGCAGGCGACGCCGGGCGAGCATGCCCGGGCGTTGCCCATTGAAGCTCAATAGCCTTGGCTGCGGTCGACCAGGCCCTGCATGGCTTCACCACGTTCGAAGCGCCGGATGTTCTCCAGCAGGTTGGGGAAGGCGCTTTCGGGCTGGGTCATGGCGGCGATGTGTGGGGTCAGCAGAATGTTCGGGTGCTTCCAGAACGGGTGTTGCGGGCTGGCCGGCTCTTGTTGCAGCACATCCAGCACGGCGGCGCTTAGCTGGCCGCTGTCCAGCGCACTTAGCAGGTCCTGTTCCACCAAGTGGCCGCCACGGCCCATGTTGATCAGCGCCGCGCCCGGGGGCAGGTGCTCGAACAACTCGTGGTTGAGAATGCCCGTGGTGTGTTCGGTCAGGGGCAGGGCGCACAGCAGGATGTCGCACTGGGCCAGGAACGCGGGCAATTGCGCGGTGCCGGCGTGGCAGGTGACACCCTCTATCTGGTGCTGGCTGCGGGCCCAGCCCGACAGGGCGAAGCCGAAGGGCTTGAGGCTCGACAGAATATGCTGCGCCTGGCGCCCCAACCCCATCACCCCGATACGCCGATTGGCCGCGGGCACCAGTCGGTGAGCCTGCCATTGCCCCTGCAACTGCTGCTGACGATAACGCAGCATGTCACGGTGCAGCGCCATGACCGCAAAGCAGGCGTACTCGCTCATGCCTTGGCTGATGCCAGGGTCCAGCAGGCGTACCACGGGCAGCGAAGCCGGGATGCGGCTCAGGTCTAGTTGGTCGACGCCGGCCGAGAGGGCGAACAACACCTTGAGGTTGGGCAGGGTCTGTTCGAGGTCATCCGGTGCCAACCAGGCAGCGAGGTACTCGATGTCTTCGGGGTTACCGATGTCGGGCCAGATACGAAAATCGATGCCTGGCGCGTGCTCGGCAAACAGCGCTTTCCAGTGTTCGCCGCGCACGGGGTCGGCTTTGTAGAGCAGGGCCATGTACAGCTCCTGAGACGTTTGAGAGTGGCCTTCATCATGCCTGAGCCACGTAGCACGATCTGTCGAAAGCGCCCTGGCAAGCGGCTTGCGGCCTCTGCAATCGCGGGGCTGCCAGCAGATTCGGCGGTGCGTTGGGGGGCTGATGGATTCTGCCGTTTGCAGGGGTGAAAACAGTCGATCCGGGTTTCTCGGCAGGCAAGTTCGGCTAAGTCGGCTTCGGCGAGCCTTTAACCTGATTGCATCGCAGCCACCTGCCGATTGCTCGGCACCTCAATGGAAAATGCCATGAACAGTAAAGTAGACGAAGCCCCTCACCTGTTGCATCAACGTGACCAGTACGTGCCCCGCGGTATCGTTACCGCCCACCCGGTGGTGATCGACCGGGCTCAGGGCTCGGAGCTGTGGGACGTGGATGGCCGGCGTTACCTGGACTTTGTGGGCGGTATCGGCGTGCTCAACATCGGCCACAACCACCCCGCTGTGGTCGCCGCCGTGCAGGCGCAACTGGCGCGGATTTCCCACGCGTGTTTCCAGGTGGTGGCGTACCAGCCCTACATCGAACTGGCCAAGCGGCTGTCGACCCTGATTGGCGGTGAGCAGGCGCACAAGGCGGTGTTCTTCACCTCAGGCGCCGAAGCCGTGGAAAACGCCATCAAGATTGCCCGCGCCCACACCCAGCGTTCGGCGGTGATCGCGTTTCGCGGTGGCTTCCACGGGCGCACGTTGCTGGGCACGACCCTGACCGGCATGAGCCAGCCTTACAAGCAGAACTTCGGGCCATTCGCACCCGAGGTATTCCACACGCCCTATCCTGATGCCTACCGTGGGGTGAGCACCGAGATGGCGTTGGCGGCGCTGCATGAATTGTTCGCCACCCAGGTTGCAGCAGAGCGGGTGGCGGCAATCATCATCGAACCGGTGCAGGGCGATGGTGGCTTCCTGGCTGCGCCCGTCGAGTTCATGCAGGCCTTGCGCGCACTCACCGAGCAGCATGGCATCGTGCTGATTTGCGACGAGATCCAGACCGGCTTTGGCCGTACCGGCAAAATGTTCGGCTTCCAGCATTCCGGCATACAGCCCGACCTGGTCACCGTGGCCAAGAGCCTTGCCGGTGGCCTGCCCATTTCGGGCGTGGTGGGGCGCGCGCAGATCATGGATGCACCGTTGCCGGGCGGCCTGGGCGGCACCTATGGCGGCAACGCCCTGGCGTGCGCCGCTGCCTTGGCGGTAATCGACACCTATGCCCGCGACGGGCTGGTGGAACGTGGCCAGCAACTGGGCGAACGCTTGCGTGACGGCCTGCTGGCGTTGCAGGCGCGTTACCGGCAGATCGGCGATGTGCGGGCCACCGGTTTCATGGTCGCCATGGAACTGGTCAAGGACGATGCCCAGGCCAGCCCTGATGCAGACCTCACCCAACGCATCATCGACCAGGCGCGCGCCGGCGGCTTGCTGGTGATCAAGTGCGGCGTACACCGCAACGTAGTGCGGTTCCTGGCACCTTTGGTGACAAGCGAAGCGCAGGTTGATGAAGCCTTGAGCATTCTCGACACAGCGTTGGCATGCGTCTTGATCGAAAAATGAACCGCGTGCCCCGAGCCGTGCAGGCTAATGCCGGCTTGGGGCGCTTGATTCGATGACCGTTGCACAGGAGGTTTACGATCGTCATGGCGCTGACTGACTACCGCGTGTTGCTGATCGATTGCGATGAAGTGCTGGTGGACCGCGACTCGGGCGTATGGACGGCCTTGCAGCCGCTGTTCGAAGGCCGCCGGCAACTGCCGGAGCGGGCCGCACTGCTGGCCGATTACAAGGCGGTGATGCGTTCACTGCTGCCGCGTTTCGATGAACTGGGTTACAGCGGCATGCTGTGTTTTGCCCATCGTCATATCGCCGAGCGGCTGGGCTGCAAGGCCAGTTGGGAGGAGAGCCTGACTTTCGCCCGCTCGGTGCCTTACTGGCCGCTGTTCGAGGATGCGCCCGGGGCCATGCTGTACCTGCGCAAGTTCTATCGCCTGTTGGTGCTGGTGGACCGCAACATCGAGGACCGTGGGCAGCTGTGCGAGCGGCTGGGGCTGGAGCCGGACGACTTGTTGTCCTCTGCAGCGCACCCGCTGGACCAGTCGCACTGGCTCAGAGACTTGGGCGTTGAACCCAGCGAGGCATTGCTGCTGTCGCGTGAGCCGGCCCAGGCACCGGCATCGGCCGGGTTGTGCCTGATCCGCCGCGCGCGCCTGGACCATCGCCAGCCATGCACCGCCGATGTGTGCATCAGCAGCATGGCCGACTTGGTGCGCCAGCATCAAATTGCATTACGGCGCTGATTTTGCAGGTAGATTGGCCTACTCCTGGCAGTAACAAAGAGGCGTGGCATGGAAGGAATGCTGAAGCTGGACCGGATCGACATCAATATTCTGGTCGAATTGCAAAAAGACGGGCGCATGACCAACGTCAGCCTTGCCGACGCCGTGGGGTTGTCGGCCAGCCCGTGCCTGCAAAGGGTCAAGCGGCTTGAGGCGGCCGGGTTCATCTCCAGTTACAAGGCGCACCTGAACCTGGCGAAGATCACCGAGTCGGTGACGGTATTCACTGAGGTGTCGCTCAGTGACCACAAGCGCGAAGATTTCGCCAAGTTCGAATCGAACATCCGGCTGGTCGACGAAGTGCTCGAATGCCACCTGATCAGCGGTGGCTACGACTATCTGGTGCGCTTCATGACCCGCAGCATCCAGCATTACCAGGAAGTGGTCGAAGAATTGCTGGACCGCAACATCGGCATTGCCAAGTACTTCAGCTACATCGTCATCAAATCGCCTGTGATGAAAGAAGGCGTGCCCCTGCGCAAGCTCCTGCGCCACTGATATCCCCTTCCTGTTTCTGTGCGTGCCTCCGCGAAGAGGCCCGCATAGGCAATCAATAGCGCCTGCACCGTCAGTGCACATTTCCCTCCCAACACAACGCCCTGCGCGCCAGCCTGGCGCAGGCCGCATTTAACGCTGTTTGCAGTGCCAAAACGAAATTTCATGGGCCTGCCGGTTATGAAAATGAAACAAATTTCATTTTGCCCTGGGGTGTAATTCATCTGGCAGGACAGGGCGCTCCCGGGTATTGGCCGGGAGTATGGATCCATCGAAGGCACAGGTATCCGCGAATGAAAAAAAGGTTCTCGGCACTGTTGTTGGGGTACGGGTTGTTGAGTGGCATCGGTGGCGCGCAAGCACACCAGATCTGGTTCGAGCCCACCTCGCCACAGGCGCTGGTGCTGCGCTACGGCGAGTATGACAAGAACGTGCTTGAAGTGACCCCGGGCGGGCTGGATCGCTTCCAGGCACTGAAGGGCTGGTCGGCACAGGGCAGCACAGCGCTGGCGCAGCAACGCGATGCGTTTAGCGTTGCACATCAGCCAGCCCCGCAGGACACGTTGCTGGCGGCAGACCTGCAATACCCGATTTTCGAACTGCACGAGCAGGGCAAGAACCTCAAGGCTTACTGGACCCCCGCCACCCGCTGGGTCGGTGACCTGCGCCAACGCCAGCCTGAGCTGGACCTGGACATCGTGCCGACTGGGGAAGCGAGCGGTAACACCGCACAGTTCCAGGTGTTCTACCTGCGCAAACCACTGGCCGACCAGAACGTGCTGCTGGAAACCGGCTCTGGCCAGGTGTTCACCCAAACCTCAGATGCAAACGGCAACGTGAGCTTCGAGCTGCCCTGGCAGGGCACCTATGTGGTGGCTGCCGAATACAAGGTGACCGCCCCCGGCCAGCGCCTGGACGCGCAGCAGCAGCCGCAAAGCTATGACGTAAAAAGCTACAGCTCGACCTTGTCGTTCTACCGCAATACCGGCCAGGCGCCCTTGCCACGCGCGCCCTCGCAACTGCCTGCTTCCGAAAAGGCACGGTTGGCCAAAGCGTCCGAATAACCGCAACGGTTTGCAGACCCCGGCCGTTCTGGCGGGCTTTCGATCAATGCTCGACAACGTGAGTAACTCATATGTCCCTTACTTCTGAAGTGACGGGGCGGGTGGGAGCCTTGGCTTCTGCGCGCCCGGCGGCTGCCGTGGTGGTCAATACCCGGATGCTGGCCATCGATGCCCTGCGCGGTTTCGTGATGCTGTGCATGCTGGTGGACCATGTGCGGGAAACGTTCCTGCTGCACCGGCAGGTCACCGACCCCATCGACGCCCTGAGCGTCACCCCCGACCTGTATTTCACCCGTATGCTCAGCGAAATCTGTGCACCGGTGTTCATCTTCCTGACGGGCTTGTCGGCCTACCTTTACAGCCAGAAACATACCCTCAAGGAGACGTCGATCTTCTTGCTCAAGCGCGGCCTGTTCCTGGTGATCCTGGAGCTGACCGTGGTGTGCTTTGCCTGGAACGCCGAGTTCCCGCCTAAAACCCTGTGGCTGCAGGTGATCTGGTGCATCGGTATCTGCATGATCGTGCTGGCCGGCCTGCTGCATTTCAAACGCAGCTGGCTGGTGGTGGCGGGGCTGGTGATCGTGGCCGGGCACAACCTGCTCGACGGCGTGGTGGTGGGGCCGGATTCGCCCTTCTTCGTGCCTTGGTCGATCCTGCATCAGCGCGTGTTCATCGAGCTGACCGATTTTACCCGTGCGCGCACCACCTACCCGGTGTTGCCGTGGATCGGCGTGATTCTGCTGGGCTGGGGCATCGGCCCGTGGTTTGGCAAGGATATGGCACCGGCCGAGCGCGCTGCACGCCTGGTGAAACTGGGTGCCGGGGTGCTGGTGGCCTTCGTGTTCATCCGCTACCTCAACGTGTATGGCGAAAAACCGTGGGTGCACACCGGCGATGCCCTGCGCACCTTCATGAGCTTCATGAGCGCTACCAAATACCCGCCATCACTGATGTTCCTGATGCCCACCCTGGGCCTTGGCCTTTTGCTGCTGGCACTGTTCGAGCGGCTGCAGGACCGTTGGTCCACTGCGCAGCTGGCGGTGTACGGCGGTGCGCCGATGTTTTTCTACTTGCTGCACCTGTATGTGCTCAAGGCCATGTACCTGCTGGCGGTTGCCGTATGGGGCACTAACCAGGGCAACTATTACGGCTTTGACGACCTGCCGGCCGTGTGGCTGTGGAGCGTGATTCTGGGCGTGGCGCTGTTCTTCCCTACGCGCTGGTTCGCCAACCTCAAGCAGCGCCGCCGCGACATTGCCTGGCTCAAATACCTCTGATACGTAAACGGCGCCTGCCAGGCGGGCGCCTTCGTTGTGGATCGGCAGTTTTCCGGGAGTTCATCGTGAAGATCATTTCGACACCCGCCTTGATTGTGGCGTTGGGTGGGCAGTCCCTGCTTGCCCACGCTTCGGAGCAGGACAACAGCAAGGGCTTCGTGGCCGACAGCCAGTGGAGCCTGTTCAACCGAGTACTGTACGACCGCCGAGACTACCGCCATGGTGCCGTGAGCAACGGCGCACGCAACGCCTATAAACCCAGGGCTGAGCGCAGCGACCTGGCTGAAGAAGCCGCCTACGGGCTGATGGGGGATTTCAGCTCGGGCTTTACCACCGGCACTGTCGGCTTCGGCCTGGATGGCCATCTTTACATTGGCCGTGAACTGGACAGCGGGGGTGGCCGGGCCGGCAAGGCCCGGCTGCTGGCCATTGATAACGACGGCCACCCCAAGCGCGAATTCAGCCGTGGTGGCGCGGCGGTGAAAATGCGGGTGTCGTCGACCGAGTTGCGTTACGGCGAGCAACGGGTCAAGACGCCCATCTTCTCATCCTCCGACAGCCGCCTTTTGCCGGAAACCGCCACCGGCTGGTTCCTGAGCAGCCGTGAGCTGCCCAAAACCACCCTCTACGCCGGCCGTTTCAATGAAAGCACCGACCGCAACGCCAACAGCCATGACCGGGGCTTTGTAGTCAACTACTCGAATGGCCGGCAGGGCGACCGCTATGAACTGGTCGGCGCGCGTACCTCGGCGCTGGAGGGGCTGACGGCCAGTGTGTTCAGTGGCAAATACGAAGACTCGTGGCGCCAGCACTACCTTGGTTTGTTTTACACCTTGCCATTGAGCGAGCAACAGCAACTCACCTTCGACCTGAACCTGTATCGCACACAGGACACCGGTAAGTCGCTGTCCGGGGAAATTGACAACACCAGCTGGAGCCTGCTCACCACCTACCGCTACAACGCCCACAGCTTTGGGGTGAGTTATCAGAAGATCGATGGCGACACGCCGTTCGACTATGTGACGCGCGGTGCGATTTTTCTCAGCAATGCCGTGGCGCTTTCCGACTTCAACGCCCCGCAGGAAGCATCGTGGCTGGCGCGTTATGACCTGAACATGGCCGCCTATGGGGTGCCGGGTTTGTCGTTCTCGGCGCTGTATGTGCGTGGTAGCGGCATCGATGGCAGCCACATGGATCCGTCCGGCGGTTACAGTTGGCTTGGCTATGGCAAGGATGGCCGGCACTGGGAGCGTGACCTGCAAGCCAAGTACGTGGTGCAGTCGGGGCCGGCGCGCAATCTGGCGATCACCCTGCGCCACGCGGTGCACCGCGGCAACACGGCCCAGGCTGAACTGGACGCCGATCAAATACGCCTGGCCATCGAGTATCCGCTGGGCGGCTAGTGGCATTGCCTGCAACCCGGCAGCACTGCCGGGTTGCAGCGTTCAGGTTCAGCGTGCCGCCACCCGCCGAGCGATGGCATCGCCCGCTTCCTGGGTGGAGCACTGGCCGCCCATGTCAGGGGTGATCTGGCCTTCGGCAATGACCGCTTCAATGGCCGCGAGGATATCGTCATGGGCTGCCACGTAGCGCTCATCACCTTGCCCCAGAAACTCCAGCATCATCGCCCCCGACCAGATCATCGCAATCGGGTTGGCGATGTTCTTGCCGAAGATGTCCGGTGCCGAACCGTGCACCGGCTCGAACAGCGACGGGAAGTTGCGCTCGGGGTTGAGGTTGGCCGATGGCGCGATGCCGATGGTGCCAGCACAGGCCGGGCCCAGGTCGGAGAGGATGTCGCCGAACAGATTGGACGCCACCACCACATCGAAGCGGTCGGGTTGCAGCACGAAGCGCGCGCACAGGATGTCGATGTGCTGTTTGTCCCAGCTGACCGCCGGGTAGTTTGCCGCCATGGCTTCGGTGCGCTTGTCCCAATAGGGCATGCTGATGGCCATGCCGTTGGACTTGGTGGCCGAGGTCACATGCTTGCGCTCACGGGTTTGCGCCAGCTCGAAGGCGTACTTGAGGATGCGGTCGACGCCACGGCGGGTGAAGATCGAGTCCTGAATGACAAACTCGTTTTCGGTGTTCTCGAACATGATGCCGCCCACCGACGAGTACTCGCCCTCGGTGTTTTCCCGCACTACCACGAAGTCGATGTCGCCGACCTTGCGGTTGGCCAGGGCACACGGCACGCCCGGGAACAGGCGCACCGGGCGGATGTTCACGTACTGGTCGAACTCGCGGCGGAACTTGAGCAGCGAACCCCACAGGGAAATGTGGTCAGGAACCTTGTCGGGCCAGCCTACGGCCCCGAAGTAGATGGCGTCGTACTGCTTGAGTTGCTCGGCCCAGTTGTCGGGCATCATCTTGCCGTGTTGCAGGTAGTAGTCGCAGCTGGCCCATTCGAAGGTGTCGAACTGCAGCGCCAGGCCATGCTTGTGCGCGGCGGCTTCCAATACCCGGATGCCTTCTGGCAACACTTCAAGGCCGATGCCGTCGCCCGGGATGGCGGCGATGCGAAAAGGTTTGGTGGTCATGGGCAGGTGCTCTGTGCAATGAAGGAAGCACTAGGCTAATCGTATTCAAATCGGACAAAATCAGCGCTTCTGTGGAAACTTGGTTTCTGAATCGTGAACAATCTGCCCAGCCTGCACGACTTGAAAGTCTTCCTGTTGGTCGCCCGCCGCTTCAGCTTCACGGCCGCCGCGGACGAGCTTGGCATGTCTCCGGCGTTTGTCAGCAAGCGTATTCGTGGCCTGGAGCAAGACCTGAACTTGCGCCTGCTGCACCGCACCACCCGCAACGTCACCCTGACCGACGATGGCGAGCGGGTGAGCCGCTGGGCGCAGCAGTTGTTGTATCAGGTGAGCCAGCTGGGGGATGAGATCGACACGTTGCATGGCGAACCCAGCGGCCTGTTGCGGGTCGTGAGCAGCCCCGGCCTTGGGCGGCGGATGGTGGCGCCGGCGTTGGCGGAACTGGCGGTGCGTTACCCCGGCCTGGACATTCGTCTGGACATTCAGGACCGCCTGGTGGACCTGGTGGAGGAGGGCGTCGACCTCGACATTCGCGTCGGCAACGACATTTCACCTCATGTGATTGCCAAGCCGCTGGCAAAGAATCACCGGGTGTTGTGCGCCAGCCCTGAGTACCTGGACGCACGTGGCACGCCGGCATCGTTACCGGAACTGGGCCAGCACGACTGCCTGGTGATCAAGGAGCGCGATCACCCGTTTGGCGTGTGGAACCTGACCGGCGCCAGAGGCCCCGAGACGGTGAAGGTGACCGGCAGCCTGTCGACCAACAACGGCGAAATTGCCCGCCAGTGGTGCCTGGACGGGCGCGGCATCCTGCTGCGGTCGATGTGGGATATCCGGGAAGATTTGCAAGCCGGGCGACTGGTACACGTGCTTGGCGACTACTTCCAGGCAGCTGACATCTGGGCGGTGCATACCTCGCCGTTGCTGAACTCGGCGAAGGTGAAGGTGACGGTGGAGTTTCTCAGTGAATACTTCCGGGGGCGTCGTTAGTGCTGGCCCTATCGCGGATGAATCCGCTCCTACACCGCCCTTGTAGGAGCGGATTCATCCGCGATAGGGCCGCTCCAGGCAATACAGCCCTGCGTTAACGCATCGCCGCCAGCTTGATCCCGAACCCCACCAAACAAGCCCCCGCCAACCGCTCGAACAGGTTGGCGATCCGCGGGTTGGCACGCATGCGTTCGGCCAGGTGATGGGTCAGCACCACGGCAATCAACCCATACAAAAACGTCACCACCGCCACGGTCGCCGCCAGAAAACCAAATGTCACCAGCCCCTGGTGCTTCACCGGGTCGACAAACAGCGGAAAGAACGCCATGTAGAACATGATCGCCTTGGGGTTGAGCAGGGTGATCATCATCGTTTGGCGCAGGAAGTGGCCGTTGTCCATGCGGCTGGTGCGCGGCGCGCCGGGTTTGCTCAGCAGCATGCGGATGCCGAGGTACGCCAGGTAGGCCGCGCCGGCCCATTGCACCACGTGGAAGGCTGCAGGGTAGGCCGCCAACAGGGTGGCAACGCCCGCCACTGCCAGCCACAGCAGCACCTGGTCACCGAGGATTACCCCGCAAGTCGCCGCCATGCCCGCCTTGATGCCGCCCTTGCCGGTGGCGGTGATCAGGGCAAAGTTACCGGGGCCGGGGATGGCCAGCACGATGATGAAGGCGATGACGAACGCGCCGTAGTCGGTGACGCCGAGCATGGGGAATTCCTCTTGGGCAGTGCGTGGGCAGGCCCGTAGGGTATCGCGCTTTGCCATCTGCGGTCAGGTGCGGCGTGACAACCTGCCACTGGGACAACCTGCCGTCTTGACGCTCGTTTTTGTGCTGGCATTTCAGTTACAATCGGCGAAACGATTCAGCCTTGTCGGTCAATTCGACAAAAGGCTGGGGCGTTTTCTGGTTCTCTGGCTGCTGAACAATGATCAACAAAAAGCCTGCGCTGAAGAACATGGAATACCCGGGTTAGCCACAGCCCCCTCCGTTCTACTGACTGGAATAAATCAATGTTCAAGAAAGCTGGCAAGACCCTGCTGGGTCTGGCTGTTGCCGCGAGCTTCATGCAAGCGCACGCCGCAGAAACCAAGAAAGTCGATGTGCTGCTGGTCGGCGGCGGCATCATGAGCTCCACCCTGGCCGTGTGGCTGCACGAGCTGGAGCCAAGCTGGTCGATGGAGATGGTCGAGCGCCTGGACGGCGTGGCCGAAGAAAGCTCCAACGGCTGGAACAACGCCGGTACCGGCCACTCCGCGCTGGCCGAGCTGAACTACACCCCGGAAGACAAAGACGGCAACGTCAACATCTCCAAGGCCATCGAGATCAACGAATCGTTCCAGATCTCCCGCCAGTTCTGGGCCTGGCAAGTGCGCCAGGGCGTGCTGAAGAACCCGCACTCGTTCATCAACACCACCCCGCACATGAGCTTCGTCTGGGGCGATGACAACATCAAGTTCCTGAAGAAGCGTTACGACGCCCTGCAGGCCAGCCCGCTGTTCCGCCCGATGCAGTATTCCGAGGACCACGCGCAGATCGCCAAGTGGGTCCCGCTGATGATGGAAGGCCGCGACCCTAACCAGAAGCTGGCCGTGACCTGGACGCCGATCGGCACCGACGTCAACTTCGGTGAGATCACCCGCCAGTTCGTTGGCCACCTGAAGACCCAGGACAAGTTCGACCTGAAGCTGTCCAGCGAAGTCCAGGACATCACCCGCAACGAAGACGGCTCGTGGCGCGTCGAGTACAAGAACCTGAAGGACGGCACCGAGTCGGTCACCGATGCCAAGTTCCTGTTCATCGGTGCCGGCGGTGGCGCACTGAAGCTGCTGCAGAAGTCGGGCATTCCTGAAGCCAAGGAATACGCAGGCTTCCCGGTGGGCGGTTCGTTCCTGGTAACCGAGAACCCGACCGTTGCCATGCAGCACATGGCCAAGGCCTACGGCATCGCCTCCACTGGCGCGCCACCCATGTCGGTTCCGCACCTGGACACCCGCGTGCTGGACGGCAAGCGCGTGATCCTGTTTGGCCCGTTCGCCACCTTCTCGACCAAGTTCTTGAAGAACGGCTCGTACCTGGACCTGCTGAGCAGCACCACCACCCACAACGTGTGGCCGATGGCCCGCGTGGGTATCGACCAGTACCCGCTGGTGGAATACCTTGCCGGCCAGCTGATGCAGTCTGACGACGACCGCTTCGAAGCCCTGCGCACCTACTTCCCGAACGCCAAGAAGGAAGACTGGAAACTGTGGCAGGCTGGCCAGCGCGTGCAGATCATCAAGCGTGACGAAGAGAAGGGCGGCGTGCTGAAGCTGGGCACCGAGGTTGTGGCTTCGCAAGACCGCACCATCGCCGGCCTGCTCGGTGCATCGCCTGGTGCTTCGACCGCTGCGCCGATCATGCTGAACGTGCTGGAAACCGTGTTCAAGGAAAAGGTCGCTACCCCAGAGTGGCAGGCCAAGATCAAAGAGATCATCCCGAGCTACGGTACCAAGCTGAACGATTCGGCCGCTGCCACTCAAAAAGAGTGGAACTACACTGCCGAAATCCTGCAGCTGGAGAAGCCGCCGGTGATCGACCAGAGCGTCGGCACCACCACTGGCGTGACCACGCCGCTGGAAAGCAAGCCTGAGAACGACATGGCGCTGTAAGCCGCCAGGTTGTGATCGAAAAGCCACGAGGGAGACCTCGTGGTTTTTTTTTGCGTCGCCTGTGGGAACAACTGTCTTGTGCCGATTGTGCCGGCCTCTTCGCGGATAAATCCGCTCCTACAGCTTCAGTGCTTACCTCAAGGCAAGGCCGCTCCCACAGGCGGCGTCAGTGTTGCTGCAGGATGCTGCCTAGCAACCCGGGAAAGCGCTCATCCAGCATTTCGCTACGCAACGAATTCATGTGCGTAGTGCCCACATTGCGCGTATGCACCAACCCCGCATCCCGCAGCACACGAAAGTGATGCGACATGCTCGACTTCGGCCGCCCACCGTCCAGCTCCCCGCAACTGGCCTCGGCCACGCCGGCCAGGTGGCGGACGATTTCCAGGCGCACAGGGTCGCAGAGGGCGTAGAGCACGCGCTCGAGAATCAGGTCTTCAGGGTTGGGGTGTTTGTAGGCTCGCATGGTCGCCATGATAACGGGGGTTTCACAAATTGCCATAGTTCGAATATGATCGAACAATCGTATTCGGACAACCCTTGGAGTTTTTTCTCATGTCTGCACTGTTCCAGCCCTACACGCTGAAGGACATTACCCTACGCAACCGCATCGCCATTCCGCCGATGTGCCAGTACATGGCCGAGGACGGCATGCTCAACGATTGGCACCAGGTGCATTACGCCAGCATGGCCCGTGGTGGTGCCGGCCTGCTGGTGGTCGAGGCTACTGCCGTGGCGCCGGAAGGGCGCATTACCCCCGGCTGCGCCGGCATCTGGAGCGATGCCCATGCCCAGGCCTTCGTGCCGGTGGTGAAGGCCATCAAGGCAGCCGGCTCGGTACCGGGCATCCAGATTGCCCACGCCGGGCGCAAGGCCAGCGCCAACCGCCCTTGGGAAGGTGACGACCACATTGCCGCCGATGATGCCCGTGGCTGGGACACCATCGCCCCTTCGGCCATCGCCTTTGGCGCTCATTTGCCAAAAACGCCGCGTGAAATGACCCTGGACGACATCGCCCGGGTCAAGCAGGACTTCGTCGATGCCGCCCGCCGCGCGCGCGATGCGGGCTTTGAGTGGATTGAGCTGCACTTCGCCCACGGTTATTTGGGCCAAAGCTTCTTCTCCGAGCACTCCAACAAACGTACCGATGCTTACGGTGGCAGCTTCGAGAACCGCACCCGCTTCCTGATGGAAACCCTGGCCGCCGTGCGTGAAGTGTGGCCGGAGAACCTGCCGCTAACCGCACGCTTTGGCGTGCTGGAGTATGACGGGCGTGATGAGCAGACCCTGGACGAGTCCATCGAACTGGCGCGCATGTTCAAGGCCGGTGGCCTGGATTTGCTGAGCGTCAGCGTCGGCTTCACCATCCCTGAAACCAACATCCCGTGGGGCCCGGCATTCATGGGGCCGATTGCCGAGCGTGTGCGCCGCGAGGCGGGCATTGCGGTGACCTCGGCCTGGGGCTTTGGTACGCCGCAGCTGGCTGAAGGCGCGTTGAAGGCCAACCAACTGGACCTGGTATCGGTGGGGCGTGCGCACCTGGCGGACCCGCACTGGGCGTATTTCGCGGCCAAGGAGCTGGGGGTGGAGAAGGCGTCCTGGACCTTGCCGGCGCCGTATGCGCATTGGCTTGAGCGGTATCGCTGAAGAATGCCGGGGGCTGCGCGGCAGCCCCCGAACTCAAAACCGGTCCAACCGGTAAACTGCGGTCTGGTGCCCGGCTGGCCGCTCCGCCAAATCCCCCACCCACTGCGCCGTCACCGCCGCCTGGGTCAGCCCCAGGTGCTGATGCCCGAACGCCAGCAACACCCGCCCATCACACACCCGGTCAATTACCGGCAATGAATCCGGCAGCGATGGCCGGAACCCCATCCACGGCGTCGCTCCTTCTGTACTCAAGTCCTGCCTGAACAGCCCCTGGCTCAAGCGGTGCAACTGCCACGCCCGCTGCATGCTCGGTGGCGCATCCAGCCCGGCGAACTCCACCGTACCGGCCAGCCGCAGGCCATCGGCCATCGGCGTCATGATGAACTTGCGCTCCAGTGAAGTGACCGCGAATGGCAACCGCTCATGTTCGCCCGGCAGCATCAGGTGATACCCCCGCTCGGTATCCAGCGGCACCGCCTTGCCGGTCAGGGCGGTGGTCAGCTTTGCCGAATGGGCGCCACAACTGATCAGTACCTGACGCGCATCGATCCTGCCGCTGTCGCTCGTCAGGCTCACCCCCGCAGTGTGCAACTGGCCACCACTGACCTCGGCACGCATGAAGCGCACGCCACAGGCCCTGGCCGCTTCGAACAGTTCACTCACTACCCGGTACGGGTCAATGAAGTGCCCGGTACGCGGGAAGAACAGCCCGCCAAGCATCGATGGGTTCAACTGGGGGGCTGCCGCATTCACCTCATCGGCTGACCACAGGTCCACGGGCACCCCTTGTTGCTGCATGCGGGCGCGCAATGCCAGCAGCCCCTCGCGCGACTCCGGCCGTTCGTACACCAGCAGCGAGCCATCTTCCTTGAACAGGTCACTGCGCCCGATCGACCCCAGCAACCGCTGCCAGGCCCCGAGGCTGCCTTTGTTCAGTACGCGAATGCCCGCTACGCTGCGCTGGAACGGCGCCGGGCGCAGGTTGAGCAGCAGGCGGGTGAACCACGGCAGGGCCTTGGGCAGGTACTTCCAGTCCAGCCGCAGCGGGCCCATGGGGTCGAGCAGCATGCGCGGCAAGCGCTTGAGGATCGACAGGTCGGCGATGGGGAACACCTGCTCGGTGGCCAGGTGCCCGGCGTTGCCATAGGAGGCGCCGTGGCCGGGCGCCTGGCGGTCGATCAGCAGCACCTTGCGGCCCTGGCGGGCCAGTTGCAGGGCGCAGGCGACGCCGACGATGCCGGCGCCGACCACGGCGATATCGGTTTCTGGCGCTTCAACCATGGTCAGGCTTCCCGTTGGCCGTCGAGCAAACGCCGCAGGTGCAGCGGGTTGCCGTGCTTCAAGGCCTCGGGCAGCAGGGCATCCGGGAAGTCCTGGTAGCACACCGGGCGCAGGAAACGCAGGATGGCCGCCGTACCGACCGAGGTACCGCGGGCATCGGAGGTGGCCGGGAACGGCCCGCCATGGACCATCGCATCGCACACTTCCACACCGGTCGGCCAGCCGTTGACCAGAATGCGCCCGGCTTTGCGTTCCAGCGTAGGCAGCAGCTTGCGGGCGCTGTCGAGGTCGGCGTCGTCCAGGTGCAGGGTGGCGGTGAGTTGGCCTTCCAGATGCTCGGCCACCTGGCGAATCTGCTCATCGTTGTCACACGCCACCACCAGCGAAGCGGCACCGAACACCTCGGCCTGCAACGCGGGGTCGGCCAGGAATGCTGTGGCCTGGGTGATGAACACGCGAGCCTGGCACTGGTTGGGGCTCTGTTGTGGTTTGCCGCTGGCGGCGAGCCGTGCGTGGGCATTTTCGGCCAGGGCGCCGACGCCTGCCTCATAGGCGCTGAAGATACCCGGGGTGAGCATGGTTTGCGCAGCCGCCTGCTGTACATGCTCGCTGGCGGAATCGATGAAGCGTTGCAGGGCCGGCCCTTGGCGGGCGATCACCAGGCCGGGGTTGGTGCAGAACTGGCCGGCGCCTTGGGTCAAAGAGGCAACAAAACTTTGTGCCAAGGCTTCGCCACGGGCTTGCAGGGCGGCGTCAAAGAGGAAAACCGGGTTGATCGAGCTCATTTCGGCGTACACCGGGATTGGCTCTGGCCTAGCCTGCGCCGCCTGGCACAGGGCGATGCCACCACTGCGTGAACCGGTGAAGCCCACCGCTTTGATGCGCGGGTCGCTGACCAACGCAATGCCCACTTCACGGCCAGCGCCGTACAGCAGCGAAAACACGCCTTCGGGCAGGCCGCACTCAGCCACGGCGCGGGCCACGGCCTGGCCGACCAGCTCGCTGGTGCCCGGGTGGGCACCGTGGGCCTTGACCACCACCGGGCAGCCGGCGGCCAGTGCCGAAGCGGTGTCGCCACCGGCTACCGAGAAGGCCAGCGGGAAGTTGCTGGCGCCAAACACCGCCACCGGGCCCAGGGCGATCTGGCGTTGGCGCAGGTCCGGGCGTGGTAGCGGCTGGCGATCGGGCAGGGCGTTGTCGACCCGTGCGTCCAGCCATTCGCCGCTGCGTACCACGCGGGCAAAGGTGCGCAGTTGCGTGCAGGTGCGGCCGCGTTCGCCAAGGATGCGCGCTTGGGGCAGGCCGGTTTCGGCGACGGCGCGGTCGATCAGTTCATCGCCCAGCGCTTCGATCTGCGTGGCGATGGTTTCAAGAAAATTCGCACGCTGTTCCAGCGAGGCTTCGCGGTAACGGTCGAATGCCGCCCAGGCCAGTGCGCAGGCCTGGGCCACGTGTTCGCCGGTGCCGCCGTGGTAGGCGGGTTCGAGGGGCTGGTTGGTGGCCGGGTTGATGGCGTGGGTCGCTGCGCGGGTGCCGGGTATGGCGCGCTGGCCGATGAGCAGGTTGCCGGTGAGGGGCATGGGGGCGTCCTTAGGTAAAGTTCAGAATCAGGCCGCGCCACCGCCCCTTGTAGGAGCGGCTTCAGCCGCGATCACCGGCGTAGCCGGTGCCATGCACCGAGTCGCCTGCTTCGCGGCTAAATCCGCTCCTACAAGGACAGTGGCGCCTGATTATCAGGCGATGTTCTGCTCAGCCGACCAGTTCGCATACCAGCTGCGGAACAACCCATACTGCTGCTCGGCATAATTACGCTGGGCATCGGTCAGCACATCGGTCTCGTTGAAGTGCAGGCCGTACTCGCTGTCACCGTTCAGTACCATCAAGTGCTTGTAGTACAGCACCAGGTCGCAGCCTTCATCGAACGACGACAACACCGCCAGCGCCGACTCCAGCTCACGCGCCAGGCGGCGGGCTTTTGCATCGCCCTTGGCCGCCTGCTTGCTCAGGCTCACCAGTTGCAGCACTTCACGGGGCAGGGCGTTGCCGATACCGGTGATGGCCCCTGTGGCGTTGCAGTTGACGAAACCGTGCACCACCTGGGTGTCGACACCAACCATCAGGGTGACGTCTTCGTCCTTGGAGGTGATGTGCTCGGCGGCGTAGCGCAGGTCGGCGCCACCGCCAAACTCCTTGAAGCCGATCAGGTTGGGGAAGGCGCTGCGCAGTTCGAAGAACAGGTCGGCGCGGGTGGCGAAGCCGTAGTAGGGGCTGTTGTAGATCACGGCCGGCAGTTTTGGCGCGGCGGCCAGGATGGCCGAGAAGTGGTGCTTCTGGGCAATCAGCGAAGCGCCACGCGACAGCACGCGCGGGATCACCATCAGGCCGGCAGCGCCCACCTTGGCCGCATGGGCCGCATGGGATACCGCTTCACGGGTGTTCACCGCGCCGGTGCCGACGATGGTCGGGATACCGGCAGCCACCAGGCGGGCCACGCCTTCCTGGCGCTCGGCCTCGGTCAGCAGCGGCCAGTCGCCCATCGAGCCGCAGTACACCACGGCGCTCATGCCGGCATCGATCAGTTCCTTGCCCTTGCGCACCAGCGCGTCGAAGTCGGGGGTGCGCTCGGCGGTGCACGGGGTCATCAGGGCGGGCATGCAGCCGGTGAAGATGTTACGGGTCATGGTGTCACTCCTTCAGTGTTCAGTGGGAAATGCGCCGGGTCAGATGCCCCAGGCGAAAGGGTCGGTTTCGTCGATCAGCAGGGTGCTGTCGGCGGTCATGTGGGCGCGGCCGGTTATGAACGGGCGGATGCGTTCGCCTTCCCACTCGTAACGGCCCTGGAACAGGCTGCCGGTGATGCTCGCCTGTACCCAGGTCTGGCCTGCTTCGAGCTTGCCGTCGGCGGCCAGGCAGGCCAGCTTGGCGCTGGTGCCGGTGCCACAGGGCGAGCGGTCGTAGGCCTTGCCGGGGCACATCACGAAGTTGCGGCTGTTGGCCTCGGGGTCGTCGGCGAACAGTTCGACGTGGTCGATGGGGGCGCCGTTTTCGCCGGTGATGCCTTGGGCTTCGAGGGCCTTGAGCAGGGCCCAGGTGTAGTCGGTAAGCGCTTCACGGTTGTCCAGCGCAATACGTTGGCCGTGCGCTGAAACCAGGAAGAACCAGTTGCCGCCCCAGGCGATGTCGCCGTGCACCACGCCATGGCCAGGCATGTCCACCGGCACCTGCTGGCGGTAGCGGTAGGAGGGCACGTTGCCGACGGTGACGGCGCCGTCTTCGTGCAGGGTGGCGCTGACCTGGCCGACCGGGGTGTCGATCAGGTGCACGCCAGGCTTGATCAGGCCCAGGTGCTGCAGCGAGGCCACCAGGCCGATGGTGCCGTGGCCACACATGTTCAGGTAGCCGGCGTTGTTGAAGAAGATCACCCCGCAAGTAGCGCCAGGCGATGCTGGCGGGGTGTACAGCGCCCCCACCAGCACATCGTTGCCGCGTGGCTCCAGCAGGCAGGCGCGGCGCCAGTGGTCGTGCAGCTCGCGCAGCTCGTCGCGCTGCTCGGCCAGGCTACGGCCCTGCAGTTGCGGGAAGCCGCTCATTACCAGGCGGGTGGGTTCGCCGCCCGTGTGGGAGTCGATGACGTGGATCTGTTTCATGGGCGTGTCCGTTCGTTAAAGGTCAGGAGGCAACGGCGGCAGGGCGGTGGCCGGTGTAAGCGTCGCTGGCGGCCTCGCTCTCATCCTCGCCTTCCAGCTGCACCAGGTGAGCTGGCACGCCGGTGGCGGCGCCCCAGTAGTAAATGCCCAAGGCGCAGGCGGCCACGACCACGGTGTCGAGCGGGTGGCCGATAACACCCAGGCCACCGAAGCTGCCCAGCCAGGACAGCAGGATGGTCACGGCGTAGAAGCCGATCAGCCAGGCCGATGAGCGCACCTGCTGCGCCAGCGACAGGTGTTGGGTAGGCACAAAGCGGCCGCACAGCAGGTAAAGCACGAACATCACGATTTGCAGGCTGAGCAACCACGACACCGTCTTCCAGCCCGACCAGTACACGATCAGTGCGGCGATGATGAACGACAGCGGGCCCAGCACACCCATGCCCTTGACCCGGAACGGGCGCGGCATGTCTGGCGCATTGCGGCGCAGGGCGGCGACAGTGACCGGGGCCACGGCGTAGCTCAGTACCAAGGCGGCGGACACCACGTTGATCAGCGCTTCCCACGACGGGAACGGCAGGGTCCAGAACACCGACAGGCCAAAGGTCAGCCACAGGGCGGCGCGGGGGATGCCGGACTGCTCGTCGATGCGGGTGAAGCACTTGAAGAAAGTGCCGGTCTGCGCCCAGCCGTAGATCACCCGTGGGGTGGCGTTCATGTAGATGTTGCCGCAGCCGCTGGGCGAGATCACCGCATCGGCCACCACCAGGTAGGCCAGCCAGCCCACGCCCAGTGCCAGGGCGATGTCACGGTAGGGCAGGGCCAGTTCCTTGGTGACCCCGGCCCAGCCATTGGCCAGCATTTCGGTTGGCACGCTGCCGAGAAACGCCAGTTGCAGCAGGGCATAGATGGCGGTGGACAGCAGCACCGACAGGATCAGGGCGATCGGAATCGTGCGCTGCGGGTTCTTCACCTCGCTGGCCACCGAAATGATTGGCGTCAGGCCCAGATAGGCGAAAATGATGCCGCCAGCGGATACAGCCATTTCCACGCCCGACAGGCCAAACGGCGCAAAGCCTTGAACCTCGAAGTTTTCCGGCTTGAAGAACGTGAACAGCACGCCGATCACCAGCAGCGGCACGATGAACTTGAACACGCTGACCAGGTTGTTGGCCTTGGCGAAGGTCTTCACGCTGCGGTAGTTGAGGAAGAAAAACAGCCCCAGCAAGGCGAACTGCACCAGCCAGCCGAGCACGGTGGGGTCGCTGGAGCCGGCCTTGGTCAGCCCCGGGAACCACGCGGCGGCGTATTGGCGTGAGGCGACCACTTCGATGGCGATCAGGCTGGAAAAGGCAATCAGGGTGATGAAGCCCATCAGGTAGCCGAGCAGTGGGCCGTGGGAGTACACCGGGTAGCGCACCACGCCACCGGCACGCGGCAAGGCGGCGCCGAGCTCGCAGTAGACGATGCCCAGCAGCAACACGGCGAAACCGCCGAGGAACCACGAGAGGATACCGGCCGGGCCGGCGATGGCCGACACGTGGCTGGCGGCGAACAGCCAGCCGGAGCCGAAGATGGCGCCAAGGCCGATGAAGGTGAGGTCGAGCAATGACAGCTGTTTCTTGAATTTGCCTGACATGGGTTCGCCTTTTTGTTGGTTATTGGATAGGCAGGTCTGATGTCACGAGGTGCGGCTTGTGGCCGCGCTCTTGTAGGTGTGGGGCGGCTTGCGTGGGGCATAGAGTGGCGCGGAACGGGGTGGGGGTTCTTGATGGTTTTCTGCAGAGGGGGTGACGAAATCGGCACAGTTGTAGAAAAGGGGTAGCGGCCTGTGGGAGGGGGTGGGTAGGCTGCTGGTCTCTCGCGGATGAATCCGCTCCTACAGGTTCACGCCGGTCTGTAGGAGCGGATTCATCCGCGATGAGGCCAGCAAACCCGGCGAGATCCTGCAGATGCCCCATACCCCCCTGGCAACGCTGTACCAGTCCCTCGACCAGCACCGCCCCGCCAATCTGGCAACCCTGCTGGCCGGCGTCGCCCTGCTGTTGCCGATCCTGGACGCCATCCCCAACGCCGCCATCTTCATCAAGGATTGCCAGGCCCGCTACGTGCTGGCCAACACCACCCTGGTCCAGCGCTGCGGCCTCAAGCGCCTGGACCCGCTGCTGGGCAAGACCAGCGCCGAGGTGTTCCCGGCCCAGCTGGGCCCCGGCTACACCGAGCAGGACCGCCGCGTGCTGAAGGATGGCCTGGTGCTGGAAGACCAGCTGGAACTGCACCTCTACGGCAGCCGCGAACCCGGCTGGTGCCTGACCCACAAGCGCCCGCTGTACAATCAGGCCGGCCAGATCATCGGCCTGGTGGGCATTTCGGTGGACTTGCAATCAGCCGCTGACACCCACCCCGCCTACCAACGCCTGGCCGCGGTGGACGAACACATCCGCAACCACTTTCACCAGCCAATCAGCCTGGGCGAACTGACCCGCATCGCCGGGATTTCCGTGGCGCAGCTGGAGCGCTATTGCAAGCGGGTGTTCCACCTCACGCCGCGGCAGATGATCCACAAGGCGCGCCTGGAGCATGCTCACCGGTTGCTGCACAGCGACTTGCCGATCACCGAGGTGGCGTTGCGTTGCGGTTATACCGACCACAGCGCCTTCAGCCGGCAGTTCAAGCAACTCACCGGTTTCACCCCCAGGCAGTACCGTCAGGCGACGGGTTGAAACAGCGCCCGGGCTTCGGCAAAGCACTGCTCGGCCAGCGCCGAACGTGGCTCGCTGCGGCGCAACAGCAGGCCAACCGGGCTGTGGATGCTGGCGTCGGCGATGGGGATGATGCGCAGGTGCTCGCTGAGGTCTTCCAGGCCGCAGCCCAGCGGCATCACTGCACAGCACACGCCGGCGGTGATGGCCTGGATGAGCTGGAAGCTGGAGTCGCTTTCCAGCACGGCCAGGGGTTCCAGGCCGCGGCTGCGAAAGCTCAGGTCCAGCGACTGGCGGTAATGCATGCCCTTGCTCAGCAGCCCCAGCGGAATGCCGGCCAGGGCGTCCCAGCGCAGCTCGGTGGCATCGAAGCCGAAGTGGCGGGTGTCGTGCAGCAGGCCCATGGTGGTGGTGCCCAGTTCGATCACTTCGAAGAAACTGGCGTTGACCTGGTCCAGGTAGCAGATGCCCAGGTCAAGCTGGTTGCGGCTCAGGCCGTCCATGACTTGCTCGGTGCTGTGCGAGCTGAGCTGAAACTGCACCTCGGGGTATTTTTCCCGCAGGGGCATCAGCAGGTGCATGGGGTTGAAGCTGGCCAGCGGCACGCTGCCGATGCGCAGGCTGCCGACCACCTGGCCACGGCAGCTGGCGGCCTCGG
Organism: Pseudomonas sp. PSKL.D1; assembly: GCF_028898945.1. NCBI lineage: Bacteria > Pseudomonadati > Pseudomonadota > Gammaproteobacteria > Pseudomonadales > Pseudomonadaceae > Pseudomonas > Pseudomonas sp. PSKL.D1. Next base: position 4,416,443 of record NZ_CP118607.1, on the reverse strand, counting down.
CCTGCAGCCCGTCGTGGGCGGCCAGCAGCGTACGTGCCCAGGCCAGGATGCGTTCGCCAGCTTCGGTGAACCCCTCAAAACGCTGGCCACGCTTGACCAGCACCAGGTCCAGCTCGTCCTCCAGGTTGCGCAGGCGCATGGACAAGGTCGGCTGGGTGATGTGGCACAGCGCGGCGGCCTGGCCAAAGTGCCGGGTCTGGTCGAGGGCGATGAGGAACTTGAGCTGCTTGATGTCCATGGGCGTGCCTGGCGTCGGGTTGTGCAGACCTTAACCCACGTCTGCGATAGATGTCATTGATTGGCCAGTACGCCGTATCGATTGGACGCTGGCCCGGTTTGCTTCTAGCGTGGCGGGCAGGCCTTTGAAGGAGTTCTAATGTGCGTGTCCAAGCCGACGCGGTCTTTGTACCGCTGAACATCGCCGTGCTGACGGTAAGCGATACCCGTACCTACGACAATGACACCTCTGGCGAGCTGCTGGCCAGCCGGGCCGTGGAGGTGGGCCATCGCCTGGTGGCGCGGGCGCTGCTCAAGGACGACCTGTACAAGATCCGCGCCCAGGTGGCCACCTGGATTGCCGATGATGACGTGCAGGTGGTGCTGATTACCGGGGGCACCGGGTTTACCGGGCGCGACAGCACGCCGGAAGCGGTGCATTGCCTGCTGGACCGGCATGTGGATGGGTTTGGCGAATTGTTCAGGGCGTTGTCGATCCTGGATATCGGCAGCTCGACCGTGCAGAGCCGGGCGTTGGCGGGGTTGGCCAATGGTACGTTGGTGTGTTGCCTGCCAGGGTCGACCGGGGCATGCCGTACGGCCTGGGAGGGGATTTTGGTGGAGCAACTGGATGCGCGGCATCGGCCCTGCAATTTTGTGAAGCATTTGAAGGCCATTGCTGCCTGCGAAAGCCGCGGTTGACCTGTGCCGGCCTCTCGCGGATAAATCCGCTCCTACAGGTATCGCGCGTGTAGGAGCGGATTCATCCGCGATGAGGCCCATCAACTCAACACATAATCCACCGGCAACAACGCCGGCGGCAGCGCCTCAACCCCCAACGCCCCCAGCACATCCCGCTCCACCGTGCGCACCATGGCATCAGTCGGCAAGTCATTCTCGTCCCGCCCGAACGGGTCTTCCAGCTCGTTGCCGATCGCATCCAGCCCAAAAAACGTGTACCCCACGATGGTGGTGAACAACGGTGCCAACCACCCCAGCGGTTCAGCCAGGGCAAACGGCAGCAGCAGGCAAAAAATGTAAATCGTGCGATGCAGCAGCAACGTGTAGGGGAATGGCAGCGGCGTGCCCTTGATCCGCTCGCAGGTGGCCTGCACCTCCGTCAGCCCCGCCAGGCGCTGCTCCAGCAGGGTGTAGCGCCATTCGCTGATCTGCTGGCGCTCGGCCAGCTGTGAGCAGCGCCCGCCAATATCACGCAGAATGCCGTCGCACACGTTATGCGCCACCATTGGCGCGCCTTCAGCCAGCCAGGGCCGGGCTGCCCGCAGTTCGTCTTCACCGCGCAGCCGTGCGTTCAGCGCATGGGCAAAGCCGCACAGGCTGCGCAGCAGTTCGGCGCGCAGTGCTTTATCACTGATCACCACGCTTTCGCGCACGAAAGAGCGGGTTTCGATAATCAGCTTGCCCCACGCCTTGCGCCCCTCCCACCAACGGTCGTAACAGGCGTTGTTGCGAAAGCTCATGAAGATCGACAGCGACAGCCCGAGCAGGGTGAACGGCGTGGCGCTGACCGGGTAGAAAAACGCCGGGAAGTGCCGCTCTACCAGCACGATCAGCGCTGCCAGCAATGTGACCATCAGGCAGCGCAAGGCAATGCGCTTGACGATCGAACCCTTCAGGGTGAACAGCACGCGCAGCACATCGGGGCGGGGGTGAACGATCATGGAAATCCAGAGGCAGCCGCTTAGCCGCCGGTCATGTTCATGAAGCGCAGGATCTGCACCTCGCCACCCACTTCGAAGTGGTGGCGGTAGGGCTTGAGGTGCAGCGAATCGCGGATGGCCTTTTCCAGCCGCTCGGCATTGCCGGGGTGGGCGCGCAGTACTTGCTTGAGGTCCATCGAATGTTCGTTGCCCAGGCACAGCAGCAGCCGGCCTTCCACGGTGAGCCGCACGCGGTTGCAGGTGGCGCAGAAGTTGTGGCTGTGGGGCGAAATGAAGCCCACCCGGGTGTGTGGCGCTTCGGCCAGGCGCCAGTAGCGGGCCGGGCCTTGCGAGGATTCGGTCGATTCGACCAGGGTGAAATGCTCGGCCAGGCGGTCGCGCACCTCGTCGCTGGAGCAGAACGACTCGCCGCGCTCGTGCTCGCTGATCACACCAAGGGGCATTTCTTCGATGAAGGTGATGTCCAGTTCGCGCTCGATGGCAAAGCGCACCAGGTCGACCAGCTCATGGTCGTTGCGGCCCTTGAGCACCACGCAGTTGAGCTTGGTGCGCCGGAAGCCGGCCCGGCGCGCGGCGTCGATGCCGGCTATCACCTGTTCAAGGTCACCAGTACGGGTCAGCTGCTTGAAGCGGGCGGCATCCAGGCTGTCGAGGCTGATGTTCAGGCGGGTGAGGCCGGCGTCGAACAGTGGCTGGGCCAGGCGCCCGAGTTGCGAGCCGTTGCTGGTCATGCACAGTTCGCGCAGCCCGGGCAGGGCGGCGATGCGCCCGCACAGGTCGACGATGCCCTGGCGTACCAACGGTTCGCCACCGGTGAGGCGGATTTTGCGGGTGCCCAGGGCGACGAAGCGCTCGGCTACCTGAAACAGTTCTTCGAGGCTGAGGATTTGCTGGCGCGGCAAAAACTGCATGTCTTCAGCCATGCAGTACACGCAACGGAAGTCGCAGCGGTCCGTGACCGACATCCGCAGGTAGTCGATTTTCCGGTTGAAGCCGTCGATCAGGGGCCGGCTGGGCTGTTCCACGTTCGCGCTCGTTGGCAGGTTGGGGCTCATCTCCAAGCTATAACCTGGCCGCGGGGGCGTCAAATTGCTTTGTCTGACCGCTTGATCAATGGGCTCTATCACCGATGATCGAAACCACCTATCACGGGGTAAGACATTTCGATTGGACGCCCCCATGCCGCGCTCCATAGGCTGATAAAAAGCACCGAGCGCGAGGAACAACCGCATGAGCCAGGACCAACACATCAGGGACTACAAAGGCCCCGCCGCCGGCTGGGGGGCGCTCAAAAGCGTAACCAAGAGCTGGCTGGGCAGCGAAAACGCCTTCAAGAACCTGCGGGCCATGCTCAAGACCAACCAGAACGGCGGCTTCGACTGCCCCGGCTGCGCCTGGGGCGAGTCGCCGGAAAGCGACATGGTCAAGTTTTGCGAAAACGGTGCCAAGGCGGTCAACTGGGAAGCCACCGGGCGCTCGGTGGACCCGGCCTTCTTTGCCAAGTACAGCGTCAGCGCCCTGGCCGCGCAGACCGACTACTGGCTCGAATACCAGGGCCGCCTGACCCACCCCATGCGCTACGACGCGGCCACCGACCACTATGTCGAAACGTCGTGGCAAGACGCTTTTGCCCTGATTGCCCAGCACCTGCAGGCGCTGGAGTCGCCCGATCAGGCCGAGTTCTACACCTCTGGCCGGGCCAGCAACGAAGCGGCGTTTCTGTACCAGCTGTTCGTGCGGGCCTACGGCACCAACAACTTCCCCGATTGCTCGAACATGTGCCACGAGGCCAGCGGCGCGGGCATGTCGCAAACCCTCGGCGTGGGCAAGGGCACCGTGGTATTCCACGACCTGGAACTGGCCGACGCGATTTTCGTCATTGGCCAGAACCCCGGCACCAACCACCCGCGCATGCTCGAACCGCTGCGCGAAGCGGTGAAGCGGGGCGCCCAGGTGGTGTGCTTCAACCCGCTGAAGGAGCGGGGCCTGGAGCGCTTCCAGCACCCGCAGCACCCGTTCGAGATGCTCAGCAACGGCTCCGAACCTACCAACACGGCGTATTTCCGCCCGGCACTGGGTGGTGACATGGCGGCCATGCGTGGCATGGCCAAGTTTCTGCTGCAATGGGAGCGCGAAGCCCAGGCCAAGGGCGAACCTGCCGTGTTCGACCATGCCTTCATCGCCGCGCACACCAGTGGTGTGGACGACTACCTGGCGGCTGTTGATGGCACCACTTGGGAACATATCGTCGAGCAGTCAGGCCTGACCCTGGCCGAGATTGAGCTGGCGGCGCGCATGTACCGTAAAGCCGAGCGGGTGATCATGTGCTGGGCCATGGGTGTTACCCAGCACCGTCACTCGGTGCCGACCGTGCAGGAAATCGTCAACCTGCAACTGCTGCGCGGCAACGTCGGCAAGCCTGGTGCCGGCCTGTCGCCGGTGCGCGGCCACAGCAACGTGCAGGGCGACCGCACCATGGGTATCGACGAAAAGCCTAAGGATGCCTTGCTTGACGCACTGGAAAAACGCTTCCAGTTCCGTGTGCCGCGCGCCCACGGGCACAACGCGGTGCTGGCGATCAAAGCCATGGAAGAGGGGCAGGCCAAGGTGTTCATCGGCCTGGGCGGCAACTTCGCCCAAGCCACGCCAGACACCCCCCGCACCCACGCGGCCATGCGCAACTGTGCGCTGACTGTGCAGATTTCCACCAAACTCAACCGCTCGCACCTGGTCACCGGGCGTGATGCCCTGATTTTGCCGTGCCTGGGCCGTACCGAGATCGACATGCAGGCCAGCGGGCCGCAGGGTGTAACCGTGGAAGACACGTTCAGCATGGTGCACCTTTCCCATGGCCAACTGCGCCCGCGCTCGGCGCACATGCGTTCGGAGCCGTGGATCATTGCCGGTATGGCCAAGGCCACGTTGGGCAACAAGCCGATCGACTGGGAGTATGCAGTGGCCGACTATGCGCGCATTCGCAGCATGATCGCCGATGTGATCCCGGGCTTTGCCAACTTCAACGAACGGCTGCAGCACCCCGGCGGCTTCCACCTGGGCAACAGCGCAGCCGAGCGCAGCTGGCGCACGGCCACGGGCAAGGCACGGTTCACTGCCAGTGAATTGCCCGAGCACCTGGTCAACGCCAAGGTGCTGGCCCGTGGCGACAAGCCCGACCTGATTTTGCAGACCATGCGCTCGCACGATCAGTACAACACCACGTTGTACGGGCTGGACGACCGTTACCGTGGGGTGTTCGGCCTGCGTGAAGTGGTGTTTGTCAGTGAGGCGGACATTCGTCGCCTGGGCTTCGAGCCGGGCGAGCAGGTGGATTTGGTGTCGCTGTGGGAGGACAACGTGGAGCGGCGGGTATCCGGGTTCCGGCTGGTGCCGTACGACATTCCGGACGGGCAGGCGGCGGCGTATTACCCCGAGACCAACCCGCTGGTGCCGTTGGAGAGTTATGGGGAGGGGACGTATACGCCGACGTCGAAGTTTGTGGCCATCCGGTTGGAGAAGGCGCGGGTGGGGAGCCGGATTGAGGTGGTTCAGGCGGCGGAGTGATTTGTTGCCTGTGCCGGCCTCATCGCGGATAAATCCGCTCCTACAGGGTGCGTGTAGGAGCGGATTTATCCGCGAGAGGCCGGCACAGACAATCACCGATGCACGGGCAACGCCGTGGTGTACTTCATCTGCTCCATGGCAAAACTGGAGGTGATGTTGGACAACCCGTCCGTGCTGGTAATCAGCTTTTTGTAAAACCGGTCATAAGCGGCGATATCCCCCACCACCACCCGCAACATGTAATCCCAATCCCCGGACATGCGGTAAAACTCCATCACTTCCTCAAACCCCTTCACCGTCGCGGCAAACTGCTCCAGCCAGGCCGCGTCGTGGCGTTGGGTTTTCAGCTGCACGAACACGGTCAGCCCAAGCCCCAGGCGTTCCGGGTCCAGCAGGGCCACGCGGCCGAGGATGTAACCGTCCTCTTCCAGCCGCTTGACCCGCTTCCAGCAGGGTGTGGTGGACAGGTTGACCGCTTCGGCCAGGTCCTTCAGCGAAAGCGAGGCATCGCGCTGGAGCAGGGTGAGGATGTGCTGGTCGAAGCTGTCCATGTCGTTTGCTAACCGGGCAGAAAAATTTTCCCCAGATTACCCCACAGCCAGAAAAATTTCCGCGCGTGGTTATGCGATAGTGGCGGCTTTACTTCTGCCAATGGGCCTGACCATGTCCGACAAGCCGCGCAACTTTGCCACCCGTACCATCCACGCCGGCGAGCAGTTCAGCGTCGCCGACAACGCGATCTTCCCGCCGATCTACACCGCCAGTTCGTACATCAAGCGCAGCCTGGACGACAACCCGGAATACGCCTACAGCCGCGTCGGCAACCCCACCCGGCATGCCTACGAGTCCTGCGTTGCGGCGCTGGAAGAGGGCGTGGGCTCGGTGGCGTGTGCGTCTGGTGTAAACGCCACGGCCACGGTGCTGGAACTGCTGCCCAAGGACGCCCACGTGGTGGTGATGAACGGCGTGTACGGCGGCACCTTCCGCATCCTTGAAGACTACCGCGGGCGCACTTCGGGCCTGACCACCACCTATGTCGACCTGAACGACATCGACGCCGTGGCCGCCGCCATCAAGCCCGAGACGCAGCTGATCTGGATCGAGTCGCCCACCAACCCGTTGCTGCATCTGGTCGACATCAAGGCCGTGTGCGACCTGGCGCGCGCGCGCGGCATCCTCACCTGCATCGACAACACCTTCTGCTCACCGTGGAACCAGCGCCCGATCACCCTGGGCGTGGACCTGGTGATGCACTCGGCGAGTAAATACATCGGTGGCCATTCCGACCTGACCGGCGGCGTGGTGGTGGCGGCCAACGAGGAATTGCATGCCCGCCTGCGCAAAATCAGCATGGCCGTAGGTGCGATTCAGGGGCCGTTTGACTGCTACCTGGCCCTGCGCGGTCTGAAAACCCTCGATGTGCGCATGGAGCGCCAGTGCGCCAACGCGCTGCAGGTGGCGCGCTTCCTCGAAAACCACCCGCAGGTCGAGCAGGTGTTCTACCCGGGGCTGGAAAGCCACCCACAGCATGAACTGTGCAAGCGCCAGATGCGCGCGGGCGGGGCAGTGGTGGCGATGAAGGTCAAAGGCGGCGACCGGGCGGCGCTCAACCGGTTGGTCGATGCGCTGCAAATCTTCGTGCTGGCCGATTCGCTGGGCGGGGTGGAAAGCATGATCAACCACTCGTGGAGCATGTCGCACAACTCACTGAGCCCGGCGCAGAAGGGCGAGATGGGCATCAGCGAGAACCTGCTGCGGTTGTCGGTGGGGATCGAGGATTGTGGGGATTTGATTGACGACCTGGGCAGGGCGCTGGCTGCGGTGTAATGGTTGCTGGCCCTATCGCGGCTGAAGCCGCTCCTACAGGTGATGCGCTGCCCCTGTAGGAGCGGCTTTAGCCGCGATAGGGCCATTCGATTCAGTAAAGATCCATCAGGCTTTCGGCGGATGAATAATCCGTTCGATCTTGTCCTTGATCAGCAACCGTTCCTTGCGCAGGCGGTTGACCGCCTCATCATTGGTGCCATTGCCTTCGGCAGCCACCACCTCTTTGTCCTTGGCGTTGTATTCCTTGTGCAGCGCATGCAGCGTCTGGTCCTTGTCTATGAGTGCCTGGAATGCTTCAGCGGTAACGTGCAGGTCAGCGAGCAGATCATGCGGAACTGGCATTTCTTCACCTCTGTCAGGGTTGTCGTAAAGGTCCTGACCTTTGAGGATAGCCGCCTTTGCCGGGCGGGGCATGGCGCGTCAGGCTGAATGGCGGCTGAATGAATTTGATTTAATCGGTGAAAGCCGGTGTGTCACGGATTTGTTGGCGTCTTTTTCACATAAAATTGATGTGGCGCTTTTTAAAGTCTCGCCAACTTTTCCTTTGGTTTTTTTTGCCAATGCCAATACTTAAGAACCTGCGGGCCGAATGGGTCACGCTGCTGGCCAGCCTTTACCTGCTGATCGGTTTCAACCTGTTTTTATGGCAGCACCTGCAGCAGATCGTTCCCCCAGGGCTTACGGGCCTTTGGCTGAGCCTGGCGTTCGCTGTGATGATGCTGTTTGCATTTAACCTGGTGTTGACGTTGTTTGCATTCCGGTATGTGCTGAAACCGCTGTTGATTGTGTTGTTCATGAGTGGCGCCGGGGTGGCTTACTTCATGAATCAGTACGGCGTGCTAATAGATGCCGGCATGTTTCGCAACATGGCAGAAACCAACGTTGCGGAAGTGCGTGACTTACTGTCTTTGAAGTTTGCCGGTTATATCCTGCTGTTGGGTGTATTGCCCTCGGTGCTGTTGTGGAAAGCGCCGATTGCCTACCGTGCCTGGCACCGTGAAGTGCTCGGCAAGCTGGTGGTCAGTGGCGCTTGCGTGGTGGCCGTGGGTTCGGTGGCGCTGGTCAATTACCAAGGGCTGTCGTCGCTGTTTCGCAACCACCACGAACTGCGCCTGATGCTTACCCCAAGCAATATCGTGGGTGCCTCCATCGGTTATGTAAGCGAACGTGTCGGCACGGCTGCCCGGCCATTTCAGGCCTATGCCGAAGATGCCCGCCGTGATGCGGCCTGGCAGCACCACGAACGCAAGTCGCTGACGGTGCTGGTGGTCGGCGAAAGTGCCCGCGCCGAGAACTTCGGTGTTCTGGGTTACAGCCGTGATACCACACCCAATCTGGCCAAGGAAAAGGACCTGCTGGCGTTTTCGGACGTGCATTCCTGCGGCACTGAAACCGCCGTGTCGGTGCCGTGCATGTTCTCGGGCATGCCACGCAAGGAATACGACGCCCGCGTGGCCAAGAACCGCGAAGGCCTGCTGGACATCCTTCAGCGCGCAGGCCTGGCCGTGCAGTGGCGCGATAATCAGTCGGGCTGCAAGGGCACTTGCGACAGGGTGCAGTTCATTGACGTCAGTAACCTCAAAGACCCGCAACTGTGCGCCAATGGCGAATGCCATGACGAAATCCTGCTGCAGGGCCTGGGCGAGCTCATCGACAACCTCGACAAGGACACCGTGCTGGTGCTGCACCAGATGGGCAGCCACGGCCCCGAATACTTCAAGCGCTACCCCGCGGGCAACGAGCGCTTCACCCCGGTGTGCCGCAGCAACGCGCTGAACCAGTGCAGCCAGCAGGAGATCATCAACGGCTATGACAACACCCTGGCCTACACCGACAAGGTTCTGGCTACACTCATCGATACCCTGCGCAGCAAGCAGGACAAGGTCGACACGGCAATGATCTACCTGTCCGACCACGGTGAGTCGTTGGGTGAGTACAACCTGTACCTGCATGGCACGCCCTACATGATGGCGCCCGACCAGCAGAAGCACGTGCCGCTGCTGGTGTGGTTCTCCGACAGCTACAAGGCGGACTTCGGCCTGGACACCGACTGCCTGGCCAGGCTCAGCGATGCGCCGCTGTCCCAGGACAACCTGTTCCACTCCATGCTCGGCCTGTTGCAAGTGCACACCGAGGTCTACCAGCAGTCGCTGGACATGTTCGCCAGTTGTCGGCCGTGGCTGGCGGCCAAACGCTGAGGCCGTTCGTCCGTACCAGGGAAGGCGCAGGTTTCACCCGCAGGGCCCGCGCCGTATATACTGCGCGGCAATATTAGTGGGAGAGCCTCGTGGCCATCGAAATTCACTGGATCCGTGATGACCAGACCCTGGCCGAACACTGCCGGAGCTGGCGCGAACTGCCCTTCGTAGCCGTCGACACCGAATTCATGCGGGTCGACACCTTTTACCCCAAGGCCGGCCTGGTGCAGGTCGGTGATGGCCAGCGTGCCTTTCTCATCGACCCGCTTCTGATCAAGAACTGGCAACCGCTGGGTGAGCTGCTCGACGACAGCGGTGTGGTCAAGGTGCTGCACGCCTGCAGCGAAGACCTTGAAGTGCTGCTGCGCCTGACCGGCAAGCTGCCGCAACCGCTGTTCGATACGCAACTGGCGGCGGGCTACCTGAACCTGGGCTTCTCCATGGGCTACTCGCGCCTGGTGCAGGAAGTGCTGGGTATCGAGCTGCCCAAGGGCGAAACCCGCTCGGACTGGCTGCAACGCCCGCTGTCGGAAACGCAGGTGAGCTACGCCGCCGAAGATGCCGTGCACCTGGCCGAGCTGTTTGCCGCCTTGCGCCCGCGGCTGTCCGACGACAAGTACGCCTGGGTACTGGAAGACGGCGCCGAACTGGTGGCGGCCCTGCGCCGCGAAGTCGAACCTGAAACGCTGTACCGTGACGTCAAGCTGGCCTGGAAGCTCAGCCGCCAGCAACTGGCCGTGTTGCGCGAACTGTGCGCCTGGCGCGAGCGTGAAGCCCGCAGCCGTGACGTGCCGCGCAACCGCATCCTCAAGGAACATTCCTTGTGGCCAATGGCCAAGAGCCAGCCAGACAACCTCTCGGCGCTGGCCAAGATCGAAGAAATGCACCCGCGTACCATCCGTCAGGACGGCGCTTTCCTGCTTGAGCTGATCAAGCGCGCCGGTAGTGTACCTTCCGAGCAGTGGCCGCCTGCCCAGCCTGAACCGCTGCCGATCGAAGCCTCTGGCATCCTCAAGCGCCTGCGCGCCATCGGCCAGGCCGAAGGCGAGCGTCTGGGCATCGCCCCGGAGCTGATGCTGCGCAAAAAAGCCCTGGAAGCCCTGCTTAAAAGCGGCTACCCCAACGGCCCCTATCAATTGCCCGATTCGCTGCGCGGCTGGCGCCGTGAGCGGATGGGCCAGGCCCTGCTGGATGATTTGGCAGGTGCCGGAGAGACCCAATGAAACGTATTTGCTCGATCTACAAGAGCCCCCGCAAGAACGAAATGTACCTCTACGTGCTCAAGGCCGATGGCCTGGAGCGTGTGCCCGAAGCACTGCTGCCGTACTTCGGCACCCCCGTGCACGCCTTCGACCTGGTGCTGAGCCCCGAGCGCAAGCTGGCCCGCGAAGACATCACCAAGGTGCTGGAAAACCTCGACAATCAGGGCTACCACCTGCAGATGCCGCCACCGGATGACGACTACATCGAGCACCTGCCCGAAGAGTTGTTGCGCCGTAACGACCCGGCTTGACCATGCGCGTTCTGCTTGCCGAGCAGCAATATGCTCATTACGCCGAACTGCTGGCCGAAGCCGCCCCGGATGTGCACATCGTCACCAGTGGTGACTCCGCCGAACTGGCCCGCCAGGCACCGGGCTGCCCGGTGTGGCTGGGCCAGCCGGATTTGCTGGCCAGCCTGCTGCGCCAGGGCCACAAACCGGCGTGGATGCAGTCGACCTGGGCCGGGATCACGCCGCTGCTGGCCGAGGGGTTGCCGCGCGACTACCGCCTGACACGGGCTGTGGGCATCTTTGGCCAGGTGATGGCCGAGTACATGCTGACCTACATGCTGGGCCATGAGCGCGAAGTGCTGTCGCGTCTGGTGAGCCAGGTCGAGCGCCGCTGGGATGACCGCCCCGGCTGTTCGCTGGAAGGGCGCAAGGTGCTGGTCGTTGGCACCGGCGACATCGGCCAACGCGTGGCCGAATTTTTGCTGCCGTTTGGCGTGACGTTGTATGGCATTGCCAGCAGCGCCCGGGAACAGGTGCCCTTCGTTGAAGTAGCGAGCCTGGCCGACCTGCCGCGCATGGTCGAGCAGGTGGATTATGTGCTCAACCTGCTGCCGGACACGCCTGCCACCCACGACTTGTATGACGCGGCGTTGTTCCAGCGCTTCAAGCCCACGGCGCTGTTCATCAATGCCGGGCGCGGGGTGGCGGTGGTCGATGCCGACCTGGTCGAGGCCCTGAAGCAGGGGCACCTGGCGGGGGCGGTGATCGACGTGTGCCGGCAGGAGCCGCTGCCTCAGCGCCATCCGTTCTGGACCGCGTGGGGGTTGTTACTCACCGGGCACAGCTCCGCGCCCACCTCGCCGAAGGCGATGGTGCGGTTGTTTGTCGAGAATGTGCGTGGGTATGCAGCGGGGCAGGGGTTGCGTGGGGAAGTGGATTTCGCGCGGGGTTATTGATTGGTAGTGGCTGTGCCGGCCTTATCGCGGATAAATCCGCTCCTACAGGGTTTCGTGTAGGAGCGGATTTATCCGCGATAAGGCCGGCACAGGATGACTACAGGCTAAAATCCCCCTCCGCCACCAACTCACTCAACGGCCGACGCGGGCTAGGCACTTCCCGCGCCTGCAGCGCCTCATCCAGGCTGGCCTTGTCCCCCAGCTTGCCAATCGCCACCATCGCATGCAGCACATAGCCCTCCGGCACTTTCAGCTCCTTGCGCGCCAGTTCCTGGTCAAACCCGGCCATGCCATGGGTGTGCCAGCCGCTGATGCTCGCCTGCAACGCCATGTGCCCCCAGGCAGAGCCGGTATCGAAGGTGTGCCACAGCGCCGGCTTTTCTTCGCTGGCTCCCGGTGCGGCAAAAGTGGTCTTGGACATCACCAGCACCAGCGCCGACGCCTGCTGCGCCCAGCTACGGTTGAACGGCACCAGCAGGCTCAGGTAGCGCTCCCAGTTCGGCGTGTCGCGGCGGGCATACAAGAAGCGCCACGGCTGCGAGTTGTAGGCCGAGGGCGCCCAGCGTGCGGCCTCCAGGAAGCTCAGCAGGGTTTCTTCGCTGATCGGCTCGGCGGTGAAGGCCCGCGGCGACCAGCGGTTAATGAACTGCTCGTTGATGGCGTAATCGGCAACGCGGGGGGTGGCGCTCATGGCTGCTCCTGCAACATGAAGGGGAAAGACCGAACGCTACTGCGTCCACCCGCCACTGACAAGCGGTATGGCGTTGCCGAAGGCCAGGCTCTAGACTGGCGCCGCCGCGTGCCGCGGCCTCAAGAGCCATGCAGGAAACCCGTGTGATGATCGCCGACACCGCGCCATTCTGGCGGCGCAAGACCCTCGAACAACTCAGCCCGCAAGAATGGGAGTCGCTGTGTGACGGCTGCGGCTTGTGCTGCCTGCAAAAGCTTGAGGACGAGGACGACAACAGCGTCTATTACACGCGCATCGCCTGCAAACTGCTCGACCTGGACACCTGCCAGTGCAGCGACTACCCCAACCGCTTCGCCCACGTGCCCGACTGCATCCAGCTCACCCCGGGCAAGGCCGACCAGTTCAAGTGGCTGCCCAGCACCTGTGGCTACCGCCTGGTCAGCGAAGGCAAGGACCTGCCCGCCTGGCACCACCTGGTCTGTGGTGACCGCAAGCAGGTGCATGAACAGCGCATTTCCCAGTCGGGGCGTATGCTCAGTGAACACGACGTGGATGAAGACGACTGGGAAGACCACCTGATCTTTCGCGCCAGCTGAGCGGCACGGGCCGTCGCCGCTGGGGAACAAGGAGTTTCTGTATGCGTTGCCAGTTGTTGCTGCTTTTGGGGTTGTTGGCCAGTTCACCGGCCTGGGCGAAAAAGGTCGACCTCGACTATCAAGTGCGCCTGTTACCTGCCAGCGGCCAGGCCGAGGTGCGCCTGACCCTGGCTGAAGGCAGCGCCGTGCGCAGCCTGGATTTCGACCTGGGCAAGGCCGGTGCCTACAGTGGCTTTCAGGCCGACGGCCAGTGGCAGGAGCAGGGCCAGCGTGGCGTGTGGCACCCCGCGGCGGGCAAAACCAGCCTCAGTTATCGGGTAAAACTCGACCAGCAACAGCGCAGCGGCGCGTATACCTCACGCATCACTACCCATTGGGCGTTGTTCCAGGGTGACCAACTGGTGCCGCCCGCAAGGCTGGACCAGCAGGATGGCACCGAGCTGGTGGCCCGCCTGTCGGTTGACCTGCCCGAAGGCTGGAAGAGCATCGAAACCGCCTGGCCACGCATCGGCAAGGACAAGTTCCGCATCGATAACGTTTCGCGCCTGTTCGACCGCCCCACCGGATGGATGCTCGCGGGCGACCTGGGCAGCCGCCGTGCGCGCCTGGGCGAAACCGACGTGACCGTGGCCGCGCCGGTGGGGCAGGGCATGCGCCGCATGGACAGCCTGACCTTGCTGACCTTTGTGTGGCCACACCTGCAGGCCGTGTTCCCACGTAACCCGCCCAAACTGCTGTTGATCGGCGCCCGCGATGGCATGTGGCGCGGTGCCATGGCAGCACATGGTTCGTTGTACCTGCACAGCGGCCGGCCGATGGTCAGCGAGAGTGGCAGCAGCCCGTTGCTGCGTGAACTGGTGCAGCTGTTTGCGCAGATTCGCGTCGGTAAGCAGAGCGACTGGCTTGGCGAGAGTCTGACCGATTACTACGCCAATGAGTTGCTGCGCCGCGCTGGGGGCGTGAGTGACGACCGTTACCAGGTATGGCTGGCGCGTTTGCAGAAGCAGGGGGCCAAGGTCACCAATCTCAAAGCCGAGCGGGCCAGCCCGGCGCAGGTGGCCCGTGGCGTGTTGCTGCTGCAGGCGCTGGACAAGGAGATCCGCATACATACCCAGTCCAAGCGCTCGCTCGATGACGTGGCGCGGGCGTTGATGCGCCTTCCGAGTGTCAGCACTGCGGAGTTCGTGCAGATCAGCGAGAACGTGCTGGGGCGGCGGTCCGAGGTGTTGCAGAGCAAGGTGCTGGATTAACCTGTACTGGCCTCATCGCGGATAAATCCGCTCCTACAGGCGCAACGTTACCCTGTAGGAGCGGATTTATCCGCGATGGGGCCAGTACAGGAAACCCCCTAATCCCCAACCACCCCAACCCCCGCGTAGCCGCCCGCGCACTGCGCTTCAACGCCTCCAGCTCCGCCGCACTGCGCTGAATATCCGAGCGCAACCGCAAGTACTCCTGCCGATGGTCCTGGAACCACGCCTTGGTCGCACAGTGCCCGCTGATGCCGCGCGCCACGGCCAGGCCGCCCACGACCATCTGCAATAGCCCAATAAAGCCACCGTGGCGCAGCCCTTTGCTGAACATCAGCGCCCCGCCGGCCAGTGAACCGACCCGTTCCAGCCCATGCACATTGTGGTCTTCAACATGACGATCAAGCATGGCAAGCCCTCCCTGTGATGTGTAAGCAGCCGACCGCCCCGGCCTCGCATGGGTTCATTCCGGCTGCCAGGCGGTACTGGGTCATGTCTGGTCATGTTCCTGGCGGATTCAGGCAACTGGCTGCGTACCCGGCTGCATTACCGTGACCAGGCGCGAAGCTCATCCACGCTGGGTTTCGACCCAGGAGCTTCACGTCCCCCCCACAAAGAAAACAACAGCAGGGATCAGGATGACAACGACAAGCGCGAACGGCGCCGGCAACCAGCTGGCCCAAGGCTTCAAGCAACGCCATGTGACCATGCTTTCCATCGCCGGGGTGATCGGTGCCGGGTTGTTCATCGGCTCTGGTCATGCCATTGCCGCCGCGGGCCCGTCAGCCATTGTCGCCTACGCACTGGCCGGGGCGCTGGTGGTGCTGGTGATGCGCATGCTCGGTGAAATGGCCGTCGCCAGCCCCGACACCGGCTCCTTCTCCACCTACGCAGACCGCGCCATCGGGCGCTGGGCCGGGTTTACCATCGGCTGGTTGTACTGGTGGTTCTGGGTGCTGGTGATCCCCATCGAAGCCATCGCCGCCGGCGTGGTGCTCAACAACTGGTTCCCGCACATCGATGCCTGGTTCTTTGCCCTGAGCATGACCGTGCTGCTGACCGCCACCAACCTGTTCAGCGTGGCCAAGTACGGCGAATTCGAGTTCTGGTTCGCCATGCTCAAGGTGATTGCCATCGTTGCGTTCATCGCTTTGGGCGCCGCAGCCCTGGCCGGCGTACTGCCTGGGCGGGAAGTCAGTGGTTTGCCACTGCTGCTGGAAACCGAGGGCGGGTTCATGCCCAACGGCTGGACCGCCATCATCGGCGCCTTGCTCACCACCATGTTCAGCTACCTGGGCACTGAAGCGGTGACCATTGCCGCCTCCGAGTCCAAAGACCCGGCCCGCAACATCGCCAAGGCTACCCGTTCGGTGATCTGGCGCATCAGCGTGTTCTACCTGCTGTCGATCTTCGTGATCATCTCGGTGGTGCCGTGGAACGACCCCTTGCTGCCGGTGCAGGGCTCCTACCAGCGGGCGCTGGAGATCATGAACATTCCGTATGCCAAGCTGCTGGTTGACATGGTGGTGCTGGTAGCGGTGGCCAGTTGCCTGAATTCTTCGATCTATATTTCGTCGCGAATGCTTTATTCGCTGGCCAAGCGGGGCGATGCGCCGGGCTTTATCCAGCGCACGTCCAAAGTGGGTGTGCCGCGTGCGGCGGTGATTGGCAGCACGTTGATCGGCATGCTGGCCACTGTCGTCAATTACTTCGCGCCTGCCGAGGTGTTTGCCTTCCTGTTGGCAAGCTCTGGCTCGATTGCCTTGCTGGTATACCTGGCCATCGCCTTCTCGCAACTGCGCATGCGTGCCCTGTTGCAGCGGCAGAATGTGGAGATTGCCTTCCGGATGTGGCTGTACCCATGGCTGACCTATGCGGTGATCGGGTTCATCGTGTTTGCGCTGGGGACGATGTTCGTGATGCCCAAGCACCGGATGGAGGTGTCGCTGACCTTGGCGCTGGCGGTGGTGATTCTGATTTTGGGCGTCATCAGCAGCCGGCGGCATGAGCGGCGGGAGGCGTTGGCAGCGGTTTGATGAGGTTCGAGCGCCGCCTGCGCGGCGCATCGCGGATAAATCCGCTCCTACAGGTATGCGGTAGGAGCGGATTTATCCGCGATGCGGCGCCCGATCTCACGCCCGACACAAAATATCGCCATGTCTCATCCGGACAATTTCCTGTCACGTTTGGCAATGCAGCCCCCAGCGTGTTTAATCTCCCCCCTGATGTCCCTAAAAGCCAACAAACCCGGGCTTTCCAGTGATTTCACCGTTCATCGAAAATGCTGTAGACACATTGTCTAACAGTGCCCTATAGTCGTTATACAAATAGTAGACACAGCGCTATGACAATAAAGAAGGCCGCCATGAAAGCCACCGTTCAACCGCTCAGTGCAGAAGTGCCGCAGGACCGCAAGGCCGTCCTTGCCGAAGCCCTGCGCCGCCGTATCCTCAGCATGGAGCTGGCGCCAGGCGCGGTGGTGGATGAACTGGCCCTGTGTGATGAGTTCGGCCTGTCGCGCCCGCCGGTTCGCGAACTGCTGCGCCAGGTTGCCGCCGAAGGCTACATCGAGCTGGAGGCCAACCGCGCCCCGCGCGTGGCCGCCATGAACCACGATTCGCTGCACAGCTTCTTCGTCGCCGCGCCCCTGATCTACATCGCCACTACCCAGCTGGCCGCGACCAACGCCACCCAAGCCGAAATCGAAGTGCTCAAGGGCATCCAGGCCCAGTTCCGCCAGGCCATCGAAGAGCGCGACGTGGAAAACCGCGTGCTCCACAACGACGCCTTCCACCTGGAAATCGGCAAGATGGCGCACAACGACTACCTGTTGCCAAGCCTGCGTCGCCTGCTGATCGACCACACCCGGCTGGGCAAGATTTTCTACCGCCACCCCACCACCGACGACATGCAGCGCGACCTGGAACTGGCCTGCGAGCAGCACGAGCAGATGATCCAGGCCATTGAAGGCCGTGACCCGCAAACTGCCGGGCAACTGGTGCGCGAGCACTTTGAACTGTCGCGCCGGCGCATGGCCGAGTACGCCGCGCCACAAGGGCTGGATGTACCGATTCAGATATGAGTTACCCGGTCGCCGCCGCAGGCGCTGACCACTCGACAACACGACGATCCAGGTTAGTGACATGACAAGAATAAGTTCGTTACCCGCCGATGATGCCACCTGTGGCTGGTACCACCTGAGCAAAACCCGCACGCCAAGGCCGGCCCACAAAGGCCACAGCCAGGCGCGCTGGGTGGTGGTGGGCGCAGGCTTCACAGGGCTTGCGGCGGCACGCCAGTTGGCGACGAACTTCCCGAATGACGAAATCGTGCTGATCGAGGCCCAGGAAGTTGGCTATGGCACCTCCGGGCGCAATGCCGGTTTTGCCATCGACCTGCCCCACGACATCGGGGCCGAGGATTACATCGGTGACATCGACATCGCCAAGACCATCCTCAAGCTCAACCTGGGCGGCCAGTCGTTTCTCAAGGAACTGATCGACCAGTTCGACATCGACTGCCAGTTCCGCCATTGTGGCAAGTACCAGGCGGCCATCGAAGACCGTGGCATTGCGGTGCTCGACGCCTATCGTCGTGGCCTGGACAAGCTCGGCCAGCCCTACGAAGTGATCGAAGGGCGCGACCTGCCCGAGCACATCGGCACGCACTTCTACCGCAAGGGCCTGTTCACCCCCGGCACGGCGCTGCTGCAACCGTCTGCACTGGTCAAAGGGTTGGCCGACAGCCTGCCAGCCAACGTTTCCCTCTACGAAAACACCCCCATCACCGACGTCGAATACGGCAACAAAGTGCTGCTGCGCCACGCCAACGGCGCCATCACTGCCGACAAGCTGGTGCTCACCACCAACGCGTTCGGCATGAGCTTCGGCTTTCTCAAGGGCCGCATGCTGCCGGTATTCACCTACGGCAGCATCACCCGCCCGCTGACCGAGGACGAGCAAGCGCGCCTGGGCGGCAAGCCTTATTGGGGCGTGATCCCGGCGGACCCGTTCGGTACCACCCTGCGCCGCACCGTCGACAACCGCCTGCTGGTGCGCAACAGCTTCAGCTACAACCCGGACGGGCGCAGCAATGCCAAATACCTGCAACGTTTCGTGCAACGCCACCGCGAATCGTTTGCCCGGCGCTTCCCGATGCTGCCGGACGTGAACTTTGAATATACCTGGGGCGGTGCACTTGCGCTGTCGCGTAACCACATGGGCTTTTTTGGCAAGTTGGCACCCAATGTATTTGGTGCGCTGTGCTGTAACGGCCTTGGGGTTACACGCGGCACCGTCACCGGCAAGTTGCTGGCTGACTGGCTCGCCGGTGACAAAAACGAACTTATCGAGTTTTTGCTCAATGCCCCAGGGCCTTGTGCAAATCCGCCGCAGCCCCTGGTTTCTTTGGGGTTGAACGCCAACCTGATGTGGGGGCAAATGCGCGCCGGCAAAGAGAGCTGATCTGATTCGACGTTAGGCCATAACACTTTTTACGCCGGGCTTATTTAACCGGCACGGGCACCCTTTGCCCGAATTTGATGGTCGGGAAGAGTACGCCGATCACCCGGGGCTGAATGTTTTATTCAGTGTCGCGGCCGCACTCGCCTTGAATTCGTACATGCAGATGAAGTGGCAGGAACAACAATGACAAGTCCGAATATTTCGATTGAAGATGTACCGATCAACCGTTTTCACCAGTGGCTGACCGTGCGCTCTGGCGGCGGCTCGTTCGTCGATGGTTATGTGCTGAGCATCATCGGCGTGGCCATGGTGCAGATGTCGGCAGGCCTGAGCCTGACCAGTTTTTGGCAGGGCATGATCGCCGCCTCGGCGTTGATCGGGATTTTCTTCGGCGGCTTCTTCGGTGGTTGGCTGACTGACCACTTTGGCCGCAAGCGCGTGTTCTTCGTTGGCCCGACCCTGTTCATCCTGTCGTCTGTCGCACAGTTTTGGGTGGAGTCGGCACTTGCCTTGTTCCTGCTGCGCTTTGCCATCGGCATTGCGGTTGGCATCGAGTACCCGGTGGCAACCTCGCTACTGGTGGAATTCCTGCCCAAGAAAAACCGCGGCCCACGCCTGGCGACCCTGACCGTGCTGTGGTTTGCCGGTGCCGCCACCGCCTACCTGGTTGGTGAAGCCATCCTGCGTCATGGGGGCGACGAGGCCTGGCGCCTGGTGCTGGCCAGTGCCGCGGTGATTGGCGCACTGTTGTTCGCCATCCGCCTGGGCACCCCGGAATCCCCGCGCTGGCTGATCAGCAAGGGCCGCGCCGCCGAAGCCGAGCAGGTGATCAAGGATGTGTATGGCGACGCGTTCTCCCTGCGCAACCTGCCGGAGGAGCCCAAGACCCGCAAACTGTCGTTCCTCAGCCTGCTGCACTCCGGCTATGGCAAGCGCATGCTGTTCGTCACCATGTTCTGGACCTGCTCGGTCATCCCGGTATTCGCCGTGTACGCCTTTGCGCCGAAAGTGCTGGGCGCGCTTAACCTGAAGGGTGACTGGGCCTCGATCGGTTCGATCGCCATCACCTTCCTGTTCGTGGTCGGCTGCATCATCGGTACCCGTTTGCTGAACACCATTGGCCGGCGCACCACACTGCTGCACAGCTTCTTCTGGTCGGGCCTGGCCCTGCTGGGGCTGGGCGCCTTCAGCAACGGTAACGAGATGCTCATCCTGGTGTTGTTCGGTGCCTATGCGCTGTTCATCGGCGGCGCCCAGGTGCTGCAGCTGGTCTACCCCAACGAATTGTTCCCTACCGAAATCCGTGCTGGCGCCGTGGGCGTGGGCACTTCGATGTCGCGGGTCGGTGCCGCCGTCGGTACCTGGCTGGTGCCCATCGCCCTCGACAGCTATGGCATCGGCGCCACGATGTACGCCGCCGCTGCCGTGACCTTCGTCGGCCTGGCCTTCTCCGTCGCCCTGGCCCCCGAAACCCGCTCGCTGAACTTGCAACAGGCTGCATCGCTGGGCTGACTTTTCCGTACGACTCGCCACGGCGTCGATCCGCCGTGGCCTTTACAACACTGATCAACGCACTGGAGAACCTACCGTGAAATTCGAAGGCATCTACACCCCGGCAGTCACCCCGCTGGCTGCGGACGGCTCGATCGACAAGGCGGCGTTCGCCGACGTGCTCGAATACCTGGTCGAGTCGAAAATCCACGGCGTCATCATTGGCGGCTCCACCGGCGAGTACTACGCCCACACCGCCCAGGAGCGCCTTGAACTGGCCGCCCAGGCCAAGGACGTGCTGAACGGCCGCCTGCCACTGATCATCGGTACCGGTGCCATCCGCACCGAAGATTCCGTGGCCTTCGCCAAGCACGCTGCTGAAATCAAGGCAGACGCGCTGCTGGTGGGCACCCCGCCGTACGCGCTGCCAACCCAGCAGGAAATCGCCGTACACGTCAAAGCCGTGGACGCCGCCGCCGGCCTGCCGATCATGCTCTACAACTACCCGGGCCGCATGAGCGTGAGCATGGGCGAGGAGTTCTTCGATGCCGTTGCCGATGTGAAAAACATCGTCGCCATCAAGGAAAGCTCCGGCGACATGGCCCAGCTGCACCGGCTGGCCATCCAGCGCCCGAACATCCAGCTGTCGTGCGGCTGGGACGACCAGGCCCTGGAATTCTTTGCCTGGGGCGCCAAAAGCTGGGTGTGCGCCGGCTCCAACTTCATCCCGCGCGAGCACGTGGCGCTGTACGAGGCCTGCGTGATCGAGAAGGACTTCGACAAAGCCCGCAAGATCATGGGCGCCATGATGCCGCTGATGGACTTCCTGGAAGGTGGCAAGTTCGTGCAGTCGATCAAGTACGGCGTGGCCCTCAACGGCCTGAAAACCGGTGGTGTGCGCAAGCCGCTGTCCGAACTGGACGCTGACGAGAAGCAGGCACTGCAGGGGGTTGTCACTGAACTCAAGCGCGCCGTCGCACACATCACCGGGGGGGCATGAACATGGCCGAATTGCTGAGCAAGGCCCGATACGCGGCCATCGCCGCCGACCTGCAACTGCGTACCCAGGCGTTCATCGACGGCGAGTTCCGCGATGCGATCTCGGGCAAGACGTTCGTCACCACCAACCCGGCCACCGGCAAGCAACTGGCTGAAGTGGCCGCCTGCGACGTCAATGACGTAAACGTCGCCGTGGCCGCCGCCAAGCGCGTGTTCGAAGACGGTGCGTGGGCCAAGCTGCAGCCGGGCGAGCGCAAGCACATCCTGCTGAAGTTTGCTCAACTGCTGGAAGACAACGCCCATGAACTGGCCGTGCTGGAAAGCCTCGACAGCGGCAAGCCGGTCAGCGAGTGCCAGAATGTCGACGTGCCGGAAACCATCCACACCATCCGCTGGCACGCCGAGCTGATCGACAAGATCTACGACAACACTGCCCCCACCGGCAACGCCGCCGTGACCATGGTGGTGCGCGAAGCCATCGGCGTAGTCGGCCTGGTGCTGCCGTGGAACTTCCCGCTGCTGATGCTGGCCTGGAAGATCGCCCCATCGCTGGCTGCCGGTTGCTCGATCGTGGTCAAACCGGCCAAGGAAACGACCTTGAGCGCCCTGCGTGTGGCCGAGCTGGCCCACGAGGCCGGCATCCCGGCGGGCGTATTCAACCTGGTGCCGGGCGGTGGCCGTGAAGTGGGCGAGGCCATTGGCCGCCACATGGACATCCCGATGGTCAGCTTCACCGGTTCCACCGACACCGGCCGCCTGTTCTTGAAGTATGCCGCCGAGTCCAACCTCAAGCGCATCGTGCTGGAGCTGGGTGGCAAGAACCCGGCCGTGGTCATGAACGACTGCGAAGACCTCGACGAAGTGGCCCAGTTCGTCACCGCCGGTGCGTTCTGGAACATGGGCGAGAACTGCTCGGCCTCCTCGCGCCTGATCGTGCACAAAGACGTCAAAGACGAGCTGCTGGGCCTGATTGGCAAGCACCTGAAGGACTGGAAGCTGGGCGACCCACTCGACCCTGACAACCGCTTGGGCGCCATGGTCAGCAAGTCGCACTTCGAGAAGGTCAAGTCGTACCTGGAATACGCCGCCGAGCACAAGCTCAGTATCGTTCAGGGCGGTGAGACCGAGCAGGGCGTGTTCGTGCAGCCGACCATCGTCGATGGCGTGGCCCGCAACAACAAGCTGTTCGTGGAAGAAATCTTTGGCCCGGTGCTGAGCGTGACCAGCTTCGAGACCATCGATGAAGCCATCGAGCTGGCCAACGACACCATCTACGGCCTGGCCGCCTCGGCCTACACCGGCAGCCTGCGCAATGCGCTGCGCCTGTCGCGTGAAATCCGCGCGGGCGTGGTGACCGTGAACTGCTTCGGCGAAGGCGATGCCTCGACGCCGTTCGGTGGCTACAAGGAGTCTGGCTTTGGTGGGCGCGACAAGTCCATCTGGGCCCACGACCAGTACACGGAGCTGAAGACCATCTGGATCAACGCTTCGTGACCTGAGCAAGACCGGTGCTGTTCTGACGGAGTTCGGCACCTTGGTGTTACCTGTGCCGGCCTCATCGCGGATAAATCCGCTCCTACAGACGGAATGCAACCCCCTGTAGGAGCGGATTCATCCGCGATTGGCCGGTGCAGGCGACATCACTGGCAGCCTGTTTTACTTGAATTTCGGCCCCGACCGCGTATTCAACCCCTTGGCCAACCGGTCATACAGCACCACATTCACCGTCGCCGCCAGGTTCATGCAACCCTCGGTCGGAATATAGATGGTCTCTTCACACCACCCCCGCACTTCCTCGCTCAGCGAGCCATCCTCAGGCCCGAAGATGTAGATCGCCCGGTCCGGGTGGGTGTACTCAGGCAGTGGCCTTGCGCCATCCACCAACTCCACAGCCACCGGCGTGCACCCAAGCGGGATGATGCGCTGCAGGTCGTCGATGCCGATCAGTGGAATGTCGTAATGCACGCGCTTGGTGTCGGTGACGAAGTCACGCGCGCGCTCGTACCGTTTGCCGGTGTAGAACACCGAGTTGACGCCGTAGCAACCCGCAGCACGCATCACCGAACCGACGTTCTCTGCAGACTTGGGGTTGAACAGGCCGATGCAGCTGTACCGTTTGTTAGCCACGTGCCGGGGCCCTTCGCAAAAAGGCGCGATTATACGGGCTTGCCGGCAGCAGCGGGGCGGCTTTCGACGGTCAGTCTTTTTTCAGCATGCCGGCCAGGGCCGCGAACGGGTTGTGGGTGGCCTTGGCGATGCTCGGGGTGCTCAGCGAGCCGTCGCTGAAGTACTGCTGGTCGGTGTAGCGCGAGTGCTCGTTGTCGTGGCAGTACAGGCACAGCAGTTCCCAGTTGGAGCCGTCCTGGGGGTTGTTGTCGTGGTTGTGGTCACGGTGATGCACGGTCAGCTCGCTCAGGCGCTTGCCGGAAAACTCACGGGCGCAGCGGCCGCACACGTGCGGGTACATTTTCAGGGCCTTGTCGCGGTAGCCCATCTCCTTGTCGCGCTTGGCATCGGCAAGGATGCGGTCGAGGCGGGCGGTGGCGGCGGAAGTGGAAGCCGAACTCATGGTGTTTCCTTTGTTCTGATCAGGCAGATGACGACGGTTATGCCATTGAGTCTAGCGCGCTTGCAGGCCAGGCGGACAGGCGAAAAACACGAAATGGGCATAGCCTGTAAGAAGCTTCCCGACAGGAGGTTGATGATGTTGCATGCGATTTTTGCCGCGCTGCTGGTAGCCGGCATCTCCACCGCCCAGGCGGCCGGCACGCCGCCACGCATTACTACGCCCGTGCCCGGCGCCCCCGGCACGGCAACGCCCACGCCATACCCGCAGATTACCCCCAGCACGCCACCCAAGGCCTACGACAGCCAGCCCGGCGCGCCGCTGCTGCCGCCCATGCCGGTGCCGGGGCCGCCCAAGGACCAGCCGCTGCCGGGTTTGCGGCAGGAGCCGGCAAAGCCGGTGGAGGCAGAAGACTAAAGCGAGAGCCGTTGGCCATCCTGCATGCGCAGGCGCCTGGACAGAGCCACGGCCAGCGCCCGGATGATGCGCGCGGCGATGCGCGGGGCGTCGTTGAGCATCTTTTCCAGTGAATCCTTGCCCAGGGTCAGCAGCTGGCAGTCGCTGGCCGCCACGCAGGTGGCCGAGCGCCGTTCGCCGTCGAGCACGGCCATTTCGCCGAATGCACGGCCACTGCGCAGGGTGGCGATTTCCACCTGAATACCGTTGCCATCGGTCTTGCGTACCGACACCACGCCGTGGTGCAGGATGCACATGAACGTGCCGGCGTCGCCTTCGTTGAAGATGGTTTCGCCCTCGCTCATGGTGGCCAGGCTGAAATAGCCGGCGGCGGTGTGGAAGTCGCCGGGCTGCAGGGCGTCGAACTGGCCGCAGTCCATGAGCATGTCGCGGATTTCGGCATTCAGGTGGGTTGGGTCGGGCATGTGTTGTTCTTCTTCGGTTGGCGTTGTTGGGGCCGCTTTGCGGCCCATCGCGGATAAATCCGCTCCTACAGGGGGCCGTGTAGGAGCGGATTTATCCGCGATCGAGGGCAAAGCCCTCGCCTATGACAACAAAAAACGCGTTTTACACCACGCCCAGCTCATTGAAGACAAACGCATACTCCAATGCCACATCCCGCAGCCCCTGGTAGCGCCCGCTCATGCCACCATGCCCCGCGCCCATCTCGGTCTTGAGCAGCAACAGGTTGTCATCGGTCTTGAGGGTACGCAGCTTCGCCACCCACTTGGCCGCTTCCCAGTACTGCACACGGCTGTCGTTGTAGCCGGCCACCACCAGCATGGCCGGGTAAGCCTGCACCGAGACGTTCTCATAGGGCGCGTAGGCCTTGATCCGCGCATATACCTCAGGCTCTTCAGGGTTGCCCCATTCGTCGTACTCGGTGACGGTCAGTGGCAGCTCAGGGTCGAGCATGGTGTTCAGCACATCGACGAACGGCACTTCGGCAATGGCGCAACGGAACAGCTCGGGCCGCAGGTTGAGCACCGCGCCCATCAACAGGCCGCCGGCGCTACCGCCGCTGATGGCCAGGCGATCCGATGCCGTGACACCTTCGGCAATCAGGTGCTCGGCACAGCTGATGAAGTCGCCGAACGTATTGTGCTTGTGCTCCTGCTTGCCAGCGCGGTACCAGGCTTCACCCAGTTCGCCACCGCCGCGCACGTGAGCGATGGCAAAGGCCACGCCGCGCTCCAGCAGGCTCAGGCGAGCGTGGGAGAACCATGGGTCGAGGCTTTCGCCGTAGGCGCCGTAGCCGTAAAGGTACAGCGGCACGGTCTTGCCCAGGTCCTGGCGGCGGCGCACCAGGCTGACCGGCACGCGGGTGCCGTCGGCTGCGGTGGCCCACAGCCGCTCGCTGACATAATCATCAGCGTCGAACGGGCCCAGCACCGGGGTTTGCTTGAGCACCTGCTGCATGCCAGTGGCCAGTTCCAGCTGGCGAACCTGAGCCGGGCGGTTGAGGGCTTCGTAGCGCAGGCGGATGCGGTGGCTGGCGAACTCCAGGCTGTCCTGCACGTACAGGCTGTAGGCCGCATCGGGTAACTCCACCCGGTAACTGGTCAGGCCTTGCGGGCGCACTTCGATGATCGGCAGGCCGCCCTCGCGCAGGCTCAGGCTGATGGCGCTGGCGTTCAGGCTCAGGCCTTCGAGCATGATGTCTTCGCGGTGCGCCACCAGCAGTTGCCAGTGTTCGCGGCTTGGCACCGGTGCGTCGGGCGCCTGGTACAGGGCAAAGTTGATGCCGTCCTGGTTGGTGCGGATAAACCAGCGCCACTGGCCGTCGAGCTGGCCGTGGTCCGGGTAGTACTCGTGGCCTTCTTCGCGGGGGGCCAGGCAGGTGAAGTCCGCGTGCGGGGTGTGGGCATCGAGTACCCAGGCCTCGCTGGTGGTCTTGCTGTTGAGCAGCAGTACCAGCTGTTGTTCGGAGCTTGCGCGGTAGCAATGCAGGAAGAAGCGGCCATCGGGCTCTTCGAA
This sequence comes from Pseudomonas sp. PSKL.D1, assembly GCF_028898945.1. Lineage (NCBI taxonomy): Bacteria > Pseudomonadati > Pseudomonadota > Gammaproteobacteria > Pseudomonadales > Pseudomonadaceae > Pseudomonas > Pseudomonas sp. PSKL.D1. Next base: position 4,390,022 of record NZ_CP118607.1, on the reverse strand, counting down.
CACCGTCCGCGCCGTGGCCTCGCCCAGCGTATGCCGGCGCAGGCGCCAGGGGCGGTGGGTGTCGTCCAGTTCGCCAAAGAACAGTGTCTGGCTGTCGTTGGCCCAGGTCAGGCTGCCGTCGCAGTCGTCGAAGGGCAGGGTGGTCACGTTGCCGGTGGCCAGGTCCTTGACGTACAGGGTGTAGATTTCGTCGCCACTGGTGTCCAGGCTGTAGGCCAGCAGGCGGTGGTCGGGGCTGACATTGAACGCGCCCAGCGACAGGAAGCCACCGTTGGCCAGGGCGTTGGGGTCGAGCAGCAACTGCTCCTGGGCCTCATCCACGGTGTTGGAGTCGTCCGCCGGGCGCGGGCAGCGGTAATGACGCGGGTACTCGTCACCGGCGGTGGTACGGGTGTAGTACAGGTACGGGCCCCAAGGGGAGGGCAGGGACAGGTCGGTTTCCTGGATGCGGCCTTTGATTTCTTCGAACAGCTGCTCGCGCAAAGGCGCCTGGTCGGCCAGGCACGCTTGCTGGTAGGCGTTTTCCGCTTGCAGGTAGGCGAGCACCTCGGGGGTGTCGCGATCTTGCAGCCAGGCGTACGGATCTGCGGCCTGGACCTGGCGGGCGACGGGGGGCTGGGGTCTGCTGGGCATCTGGAATCTCTGTGGTGGCTATGCTTGGGCCGCGAAGGCGCCGGGACAGGTAGACGCTGTCTGCGCCCGGAAAAGTGTTTATCATAGGCGTCTCTTTGCCTGGCTTGCACGAACACCATGACCGAGAACGACTATACCCTCGCCTGGGGCCTTTACGCCGTTGCCGCCCTGGGCTGCCTGCTGGTGGGTTTCAAGCTCACCGGCTGGATGTGGCGCTGGTTGCGCGAGCCGCTGCGGGTGATCCTGGCGGTATTGCTGTTGACCCCGACCGTCGTCGACCCGGCCAAGGACGCGGTTGCCCCGGCCATCGCCATCACTGCGCTGGATGTGGCCTTCAAGGTCGGCAACAACGCCTGGCGCGCTGTTTCCGACTTCGCCATGTACGGCCTGTTTGCCTTCATCCTGTACATCGTTTTCGTGCTGATCCGCTGGCCGCTGGAAAAACGCGCCCGCGAGCGCCGCGAGCAGGCCGAGGCGGCAGCCAAGCGCCGCGCGGCGGAAGATGAGCAGGTCACCAGCGACAGCCCGCTGGTTGCCGAACGTCGCAGCCGCTACCGCGATGACCCACCCCCTGCCGCACCTGCGGGCGGCCGGGTCGAACCACGTCTGTAAAGGGGGCTGAGCATGTGTGAACTGCTGGGCATGAGCGCCAACGTCCCTACCGACATCGTCTTCAGCTTCACCGGCCTGATGCAGCGCGGTGGCCGCACCGGCCCGCACCGGGACGGCTGGGGCATCGGCTTTTACGAGGGGCGCGGCCTGCGCCTGTTCCAGGACCCGGCCGCCAGCAGCGAGTCGGAAGTGGCCAACCTGGTGCAACGCTACCCGATCAAGAGCGAAGTGGTGATCGGCCATATCCGCCAGGCCAACGTGGGCCGGGTATGCCTGTCCAACACCCACCCCTTCGTGCGCGAAATGTGGGGCCGCAACTGGTGCTTCGCGCACAACGGCCAGTTGGGCGAGTTCAAGGGCAAGGCCAGCTTCTACCGCCCGGTGGGCGACACCGACAGCGAAGCGGCCTTCTGCGACCTGCTCAACCGCGTGCGCGAAGCCTTCCCGGAACCTGTCGAGGTGGAACAGCTGCTGCCGGTGTTGGTCGAAGCCTGTGCCGAGTATCGCGGCAAAGGCGTGTTCAACTGCCTGCTCAGCGATGGCGACTGGCTGTTCTGCTTCTGCTCCACCAAGCTGGTCCACATTACCCGGCGCGCGCCCTTTGGTGCTGCACGCCTTAAAGATGTCGACCTGATTGTCGATTTTCATACCGAAACCACCCCCAACGACGTGGTCACGGTAATCGCCACCGAAGCCTTGACCGAAAACGAGACCTGGGAACGTTACGAGCCCGGCCAATGGGCACTGTGGCGGCACGGAGAATGCGTTTCGCAAGGCCAGAGCTAAGGACGCTGCATGTTCAGAAGTTACCTGCGGTTGCTGTTGTTCACGTTCGGCCTGTTGGCCGGTATCCAGGTGCCCGGGCTGGTCAAGGACTACAGCCAGCGGGTCGAGGCGCACCTGTTTGAATCACGCCAGGCGCTGGACGGCTTCAAGCAAACGGCCGAGCGCTTCTTCAATGGCGACCTGCAGGCGCTGTTGCGGCATTACCGCACCAGTGACGACCCGGTGTTTGTCAGCGATGCCAACAGCATCGAAAGCCTGATGATCCGCAATCAGTTGCTGGAGGATGAGTGGCAGGCGCTGCAAGGCTCGTGGGTGAGCCGTACCTGGCATGTGCTGGCCCAGCCCGACCCGCAATTGCGTGAGGAAACCTTGAAGGGTTACAGCTACCAGATTTTGCTGGTGCCCGAGGCGATTGGCTGGGGGGTTGGCGCGGGGTTTGTGTTGGCCTTTGTGGTTGAAAGCCTGTTGCTGGGGATTGGCTGGGTGATCCTCGGTGGGCGGCGCAAGGCGGTTAAAGAGAGCTGGCGGTAGTCTGTGCGGGCCCTATCGCGGATAAATCCGCTCCTACAAGGGCCGCAGTTCACCCTGTAGGAGCGGATTTATCCGCGATGGGGCCAGCCCAGGCTAACTATTACTTCGACAAATACCGCATCCCGTCCTCCAACCCCTGCAAGGTCAGCGGGAACATCCGGTCTTCGATCAAATCCCGCACCAGATGGGTCGACGCCGTGTAATCCCAGGCCTGTTTCGGGTACGGGTTGATCCAGATGATCTTCCTGAACTTCTCCATGAAGCGCTGCATCCACACATACCCGGCCTCTTCGTTCCAGTGCTCGACACTGCCCCCCGGCTGGGTGATTTCGTAAGGCGCCATGGCCGCGTCGCCGACGAACACCACCTTGTAGTCATCGCCGTACTTGTGCAGCAGGTCGAACGTGGAGAACCGCTCCGACGTGCGGCGCAGGTTGTTCTTCCACACCGACTCGTAGATGAAGTTGTGGAAGTAGTAATACTCCAGGTGCTTGAACTCGGTCTTGCAGGCCGAGAACAGTTCTTCGCACACTTTGACGTGGGCATCCATCGAACCGCCGATGTCGAACAGCAACAGCAGCTTGACCGTGTTGCGCCGCTCGGGGCGCATCTGGATGTTCAGCAGCCCGGCGTCACGGGCGGTGTGGTCGATGGTGCCGTCGATGTCCAGCTCTTCGGCGGCTCCTTCACGGGCGAACTTGCGCAGCCGGCGCAGGGCCAGCTTGATGTTGCGGGTGCCCAGTTCCACCTGGTCGTCGAGGTTCTTGTACTCGCGCTGGTCCCACACCTTCACGGCCTTGCCCTGGCGCTTGCCGGCTTCGCCCACGCGAATGCCCTCGGGGTTGAAACCGCCTGAACCGAACGGGCTGGTGCCACCCGTGCCGATCCACTTGTTACCGCCGGCGTGGCGTTCCTTCTGTTCTTCCAGGCGTTTCTTGAACTCTTCGATCAGCTTGTCGAGGCCACCGAGTGACTGGATCTGCGCGCGTTCCTCATCGGTCAGCGACCGTTCGAACTCCTTGCGCAACCAGTCTTCAGGGATCAGCGCTTCCAGGTGCCGGTCGAGGTTTTCCAGGCCCTTGAAGTAAGCCGAGAACGCCCGGTCGAACTTGTCGAAATGCCGCTCGTCCTTCACCAGGATGGCACGGGCGAGGTAATAGAACTCGTCCATGTCGGCGAAGATCACCCGTTTTTGCAGGGCATTGAGCAGGTCGAGCAGCTCGCGCACCGACACCGGCACCTTGGCTGCACGCATTTCGTTGAACAGGTTCAGCAGCATGGCCGGCTCCTGTCAGCGGTTGCCGCGCCGGCTCATGAACGCCAGGCGCTCAAGCAGCTGCACGTCCTGCTCGTTCTTCACCAGCGCGCCGGCCAGCGGCGGGATGGCCTTGGTCGGGTCACGCTCACGCAGCACCGCTTCGCCGATGTTGTCGGCCATCAGCAGCTTGAGCCAGTCGACCAGCTCGGAGGTGGACGGCTTTTTCTTCAGCCCCGGCACCTTGCGTACGTCGAAGAACACATCCAGCGCCTCGCTGACCAGCGACTGGCTGATGTTCGGGTAATGCACATCGACGATCTGCTGCAGGGTGGTGCGGTCGGGGAAGGCGATGTAGTGGAAGAAGCAGCGGCGCAGGAAGGCGTCGGGCAGTTCTTTCTCGTTGTTGGAAGTGATGATGATGATCGGCCGCTGTTTGGCCTTGATGGTCTCGTCGATTTCGTAGACGTAGAACTCCATCTTGTCGAGTTCCTGCAACAGGTCGTTGGGGAACTCGATGTCGGCCTTGTCGATTTCGTCGATCAGCAAAATCACCCGCTCGTCGGCCTCGAAGGCCTCCCAGAGCTTGCCCTTTTTCAGGTAGTTGCGCACGTCGTGCACCTTGTCCACGCCCAGCTGCGAGTCGCGCAGGCGGCTGACCGCGTCGTACTCGTACAGGCCTTGGTGGGCTTTGGTGGTGGACTTGATGTGCCAGGTGATCAGGCGGGCACCGAACGAGGCAGCCAGTTGCTCGGCGAGCATGGTCTTGCCGGTGCCCGGCTCGCCCTTGACCAGCAATGGGCGTTCGAGGGTGATGGCCGCGTTGACCGCCAGTTTCAGGTCGTCTGTGGCGACGTAGTCGCGGGTGCCTTCGAACTTCATCGGGGGTTCCTCTTCGGGTGGCCTGTGCCGCCCCATCGCGGATAAATCCGCTCCTACAGGCACCATAGCCCTGTAGGAGCGGATTCATCCGCGATGAGGCCCGCACAAACAATGCATGATTATTGATTTGCCCCCGACTATAACCCGCACCCGGCCCACTGCAAACGCAGACCCGGTATTCAGTCCCTGAATGCCCCGTCACACTTGCGCGCTTTACTGGCCACCGGCCCAGGCATACCCTTGATATCTTTCCCTGCTTCTCATGTTCAAGGACACCGCCATGAGCCGTATCTTCGCCGACAACGCCCATTCCATCGGCAACACGCCGCTGGTACAGATCAACCGCATCGCCCCGCGCGGCGTGACCATTCTGGCCAAGATCGAGGGGCGCAACCCGGGCTATTCGGTCAAGTGCCGCATCGGCGCGAACATGGTCTGGGACGCCGAGAGCAACGGCAAGCTCAAGCCGGGCATGACCATCGTCGAGCCCACCTCCGGCAACACCGGCATCGGCCTGGCCTTCGTCGCCGCCGCCCGTGGCTACAAGCTGATCCTGACCATGCCCGCGTCGATGAGCCTGGAGCGTCGCAAGGTGCTCAAGGCCCTGGGCGCCGAACTGGTGCTGACCGAGCCGGCCAAGGGCATGAAGGGCGCCATCGAGAAGGCCAACGAAATCGTCGCCTCCGACCCCGCCCAGTACTTCCTGCCGGGCCAGTTCGACAACCCGGCCAACCCGGCCATTCATGAAAAGACCACCGGGCCGGAAATCTGGAACGACACCGACGGCGCGGTCGACGTGCTGGTGGCTGGCGTCGGCACCGGCGGCACCATCACTGGCGTGTCGCGTTACATCAAGAACACCCAGGGCAAGTCGATCCTGTCGGTGGCGGTGGAGCCGGTTTCGTCCCCACTGATCACCCAAACCCTGGCAGGTGAAGAGCTCAAGCCCAGCCCGCACAAAATTCAGGGCATCGGCGCGGGCTTTGTGCCAAAAAACCTCGACCTGTCGATCGTCGACCAGGTCGAAACCGTGACCGACGACGAAGCCAAGGCCATGGCCATCCGCCTGATGCAGGAAGAAGGCATTTTGTGCGGTATTTCCTGTGGCGCGGCCATGGCGGCAGCGGTGCGCCTGGCCGAGAAGCCAGAGATGCAGGGCAAGACCATCGTGGTGATTCTGCCGGACTCCGGCGAGCGCTACCTGTCGAGCATGCTGTTCGCCGACATGTTCAGCGAGCAGGAAAACCAGCAGTAAGCTGACCCGAAGCAACACTCGGCAGCCCGGTTTATTACAAAATCTTTAATAGACCCATCCCGTTCAGGCTGTTTTTACCGGCGCGTGATGGGTTTATGATGGCCGGATGATTTTCGTCAGCAGCAGGCAGCGCTGGCCTGTTGCTTTGCAAGGAGTGTTGCATGACCTTTTCCTTCGTCGCCAAGGCTGGCGTCTTGCTGGTGTTTTTCGGCAGCGTGTTGTTCGTGCATTTGCGCGGCAAGGCGCGCCTGCCGGTGCTGCGCCAGTTCGTCAACCATTCGGCGCTGTTTGCCCCGTACAACGCGTTGATGTACCTGTTCTCCGGTGTGCCGTCCAAGCCTTACCTGGACCGCCAGCGCTTCCCGGAGCTGGATGTACTCAAGGACAACTGGCAGGACATCCGTGAAGAAGCCATGCGCCTGTTCGACGAGGGCTACATCCGCGCCGCCGAAAAAGACAACGATGCAGGCTTTGGCTCGTTCTTCAAGAAGGGCTGGAAGCGCTTTTACCTGAAGTGGTACGACAAACCGCTGCCCTCGGCTGAAGCCCTGTGCCCAAGAACCGTGGAGCTGGTCAGCAGCATCCCCAACGTCAAGGGCGCCATGTTCGCGTTGCTGCCCGGGGGCAGCCACCTGAACCCGCACCGCGACCCGTTCGCCGGCTCCTTGCGCTACCACCTGGGCCTTTCTACACCGAACTCCGACGCCTGCCGCATCTATGTCGATGGCCAGGAGTATGCCTGGCGCGATGGTGAAGACGTGATGTTCGACGAAACCTACGTGCATTGGGTGAAGAACGAGACCGACATGACCCGGGTGATTCTGTTCTGCGACATCGAGCGCCCGCTGAGCAGCCCGCTGATGACCCGCATCAACCGCAAGGTCAGCGCCTTCCTCGGCCGCGCCACCGCGCCGCAGAACACCGACGACGAGCGCGTGGGCGGGATCAACCAGGCTTATGCCTGGAGCAAGCGGTTCAGCAACAAAATCAGCACCCATGTGAAACAGTTCAAACGCGCCAACCCCAAGGCCTACCGCGTTTTGCGGCCGGTGTTGGCGGTGGTGGTGGCTTACCTGCTTTATCACTGGTTGTTCTGATTTACGCAGGGCTATGTGGGAGCGGCCTTGTGTCGCGAAAGGGCCGCAAAGCGGCCCCGGCGATATCGGCGGCGAAGCTGCAATCGATGGGGGCGCTACGCACCCCTTTCGCGACACAAGGCCGCTCCCACAATAATCGCGTCAGCTTTTAGGTTTTATACAAGACAGTTGCTCCCAAACGGTGGTTGTAACAGCATGAATCCACCGCTATAGTCCAGACTTCAACTTCCAAAAGACCTGCTCATGCCCGCCATCCCTACCATCACGGTTCCAGCCATCGCGCCAGTCGCGGGCATGGTCGTGCGTGGCAGCCAGCAGCCGGCCATGATCAGTCACTACCCACCACCTGTCAGTGGCGTTGTAGGCGGCGTAGCTCCGCCTCCTTGCGTGGTCGTGCCGGTTTAAGCACCCGCACGTACGCAACCTACTGAACACGGTCGGCCACTTCCCTCGCTGAAGTTCACGCCTTCCGTTCGGCTATTCGCACCGAATACAGGTGGCAATACATGTCTGTCCTTACCAAAGCATCCGTGGCCTCGGCGGCCACCACCAGCCTGTTCGTCCTGCTGTGGAGCAGCGGGGCAATCGTTTCCAAACTGGGCCTGGCCCACGCCAGCCCCTTCGCCTTTTTGCTGTTACGTTCCGCGCTAGCGCTTGCCGGGTTGCTGCTGATCGGCCCGTTGCTGGGCCTGCGCTGGCCACGCACACCGGCCGCCATTGCGCGTGCACTCGGTACCGGGTGCGTGTTGCTGGGGGCCTACCAGATCTTCTACCTGCTGGCACTCAACACCCACGTCACTCCCGGCGTAATGGCCACGGTAATGGGTGTGCAACCGATCCTCACCGTGGTGCTAATGGAGCGCCAGCGTTCCTGGAGCCGGTTGTTCGGCCTGGGCCTGGGGCTCGGCGGGCTGGTGATGGTGGTGTACCAAGGCATCAACCTCGGCGGCGTTTCGCTGCTTGGCATGCTGTTCGCCTTGCTGGCGCTGGCCAGCATGACCTTTGGCTCGATCCTGCAGAAGCGCATTACCGACAAACCGATGGGGACGTTGCCGTTGCAGTATCTGGCGGGCTTTGCCATGTGCGCGGTGTTCGCCCCGTTGCAGCCGCTGCACGTGGACTGGACCGGCGGCTTCGTCGGTGCGCTGCTGTGGATGGGCCTGGTGGTGTCGTTGCTGGCGACCCTGCTGCTGTACCGGTTGATTGCCCGGGGCAACCTGGTCAACGTCACCAGCCTGTTCTACCTGGTGCCGGCGGTGACCGCAGTGATGGACTTTCTGATCTTCGGTAACCGCCTTGCACCCCTGAGCCTGCTGGGCATGAGCCTGATCGTGGTCGGCTTGCTGTTTGTGTTCCGCAAGCCGGCGGCGCGGTTGGCCGAGGCCTGAGCCTTAGCGGAATTCTTCGGGGATGGTGTGGCGTAGCACACCCTCTTCGAAGTCCAGGGTGCCGGCTGCGCGCTGGGTCAGCAGGTAGTAGAGCAGGGTGTCCAGCGGCTGGCCGGGCGGGACTTGGACGGCCAGCATCTTTGTGGCCTGCTGGGCTTCGCAGTTGCAGCTGAAGTCTTCCATGGCCTCGCGGATCTGCTCCAGTGTATCGGGGGCCTTGGCCAGAATACGCAATACCGTGGCGCCGCCGTTGTGTAGCAGGCTGTCGAACCAGACGCGCTCGTCGTCATTGCAAATGCTGATGATGTCACCGGGCGCAATGCCGTAGGCATAGAACGGGATGCTGTCGACCTGATAGCCGCGTTCACTGTAACTGACCCACAAGCCTTCGACCGAGGCAGGGGGGTAGCCTTGGGCGTCCTGCTCCAGTTGCCAGAGCACGATTTGGTGGGCTGGGGGGTGTTCAGGGGGCATGGCGGGTTACGTATGGGATGGGGCGAGCATTGTAATGCGGTTTGCGGAGATTGGCGCCGCTGCGCGCCGCATCGCGGATAAATCCGCTCCTACACGCCGATCACTTGTAGGAGCGGATTTATCCGCGATGCGGCGCGTAGCGGCGCTCAACCCTCAGAAGTAATACCCAATATTGATGTTCGTCCGGTAATACCAGTCATTACTGCCCACCGAACTGGTACTGGTCCACCCGGTACCGTTCTCGGCCCCACCAAACGGGTTGGCATTGCGCGCCCAGGTAAAATCGACCCACGCCATGATCGGCATGGCCAGAAACTGCGCACCCACCGTGAACATTTGCGAATCGTCCCAGCCGCTTTCGTCCTTCATCATGCGGCTGTAGTCGGTGTAGAGCTTGATCTTCTTCAGTTGCCCAAGCTTCGGCGTAAACACGTCATAACCCACGTTCAGCGCTGCAATGGTGGCCTTGGAGGCAATCAGGTACGCCGGGGTCAGGCCGTTGCCGCCCATCAGCACGGCATCGTCACTCACGCCGGCCGGGTTCTTTGGGTCGTACTCGTAGCGGATGGCTTGGCCGGTGACAGTCCATGGCCCCTGGTTGACCAAGGCGTGAACCCCGGCGGCCCAATAGTCGCCGTCATCGCGGGTGGTGGCGTTGTACAGTTCGGATGCGGCCAGCGAAGCGCCCAATTCAGTCTTCCAGCCTTCGCCGGTAAAGGTGCGGGCGACGCGGGCGTTGACCTGGTTGCGCTTTTCGTTGTCCTGGCGTGACTGGGTGAAGGGCACGGCGTTGTCGTCCAGGTCGCTGTAACGGCCAACTTCCGGCGAATAGCGAATGCCCGACGGCAACATGCGTGGGAAGTAACCCAGTTGCAGGTCCCATTGGGCGTCCTTGTAGCTGTATTTCAGGCCCGTGCCGGCGCTGACGCCGTAACCCATGAAGAACGGGATATGGTAACTCCAGCCAAATTGCGGGTACGGCTCAAGGCCAAACGGCTTGAAGGGCGCGCCCAATTGCAGGTTGGCCTGGGGGCTGAAGCGGTAACCGACATAGCCACGGTCGATGGAGCGCTTGCCGTCATCCTGAAACCAGTAGCCGACATCACTGAACAACTGTTTATGGGTCGCCTGTACATCCAGCCGGAAGGTATCGAACAGGAAGCGCCCGTTGTTCTCGGTGGTGTCCCAGTGTTCGTCGCGGTAGTTGATACGCAGTGCGCCGCCGATGTCCAGGCTGCTCTGGGCATCGTCGCTGTGCCAGGCAACATGGGGGAACGGTTTTTTAACGGCGGGTGGTTGGTCGGGGGCGGCGGGGCCGGGTTCTGACGCGAAGCTTGCACAACTACCGAGAATAAGACTGAGGCTAATCACGTATCTGTTCATGCCATGCCCTGCAAGGTTAAGTGGTTTTTCGCAGGCAATAAGGGAGCGTCGCCCTTGATTGCGGGTTTTTTTGTTATTAACGAAAGTGCATTGGGTGGGGCGATGATCGCATCGCGGATAAATCCGCTCCTACAAAGGCAGGCAACCATGGCGTAACAGGTTCGGCACGTTGCAAAAAATGTAGGAGCGAATTTATTCGCGATGCGCCGCGCGGGCGGCGCTCGATCTCAAGGGCGTCAGAAATGTCGTGGCATGCTTAAAGATCCAGCACCAACCGCCGGCTCTTGCACCCGGACACACACACCATCATCGACTTGTTCGCGGCCTTTTCGGCTTTGGTCAGCACCCCGTCCCGATGGTCCACGTCTCCCTCCAGCACCCGTGTTTCACACGACCCGCACACCCCTTCGCGGCAGCTGTGTTCGATGTCACAACCCGCTTCGAGCAGCACGTCCAACAGGTTCAGGCCCGCTTCCACCTGCACGGTCTTGCCCGACCGGCTGAGCTCCACGCTGTAACTGTCCTGGGCCTCTTCCGATGCCGCTACCTCCACCGCCGTGAACCGCTCGATATGCGCGTTGGCATACCCCAGCTGTTCGCAGGTTTGCTCGAAGGCATCGAGCATGGGCGTCGGCCCGCAGCAGTAGAAGTGTGTGTCCTTCGCACGACCACCGAGATAAGCAGCCAAGTCCGGCAGCCCGCCTTTCTCGTCGTTGAAGTGGTAGACCACCTTGGCGTTCAGCCCGGCGATGTCCTCCAGCAACGCCGCCTCGGCCCGCGAGCGGGCGCAGTAGATCAGCTCGGCCGAGCGGCCCAGCGCCAGCAGCTGGCGGAACATGCAGTAGATCGGCGTAATGCCGATACCGCCTGCCACCAGCACGCTATGGCTGGCGCGGGTGTCGAGGGCAAAATTGTTGCGCGGCTGGCTGATCTGCAGCTGGCTGCCCACGCGCAACTGCTCGTGCACGTAGCGCGAACCGCCGCGGCTGGCGCGGTCACGCAGGATGCCGACCACATAACGGCCCTGGTCACTCGGCGAATTCAGCAGCGAGTAGCTGCGCACCAGGCCGTTGGGCAGGTGCAGGTCGATGTGTGAACCGGCCTCGAACGGCGCGAACACCGTGTCGCCCCAAGGGCGCAGCTCTACGCTGATGATGCCGTCGGCTTCATGGCGCAGGGTGTGCACCAGGGCACTGATGGTGGAGGAATTGGACATCGGTCACCTCAGCCCAGTTGCTTGGTTTCGATCAGGGCCAGCTGTTCCTTGGCCTTGCCTTTCAGGTAACGACGCAGGCGCACCACGCCCAGGTCGTGCTGGTACAGGTTTTCGCGCTGGTTGGCCTCGAACTCCATGAACTCCAGCAACACCCGGTCTTGCTCCAGCACCGCCCAGTGGCGCGCCTCCAGGCGGTTTTTGTAGAGAAAGCGCCAGGTGTCGCGCTGCCAGCCGGTCAGCGGCCGGGCGCGCCAGTGGAACACGGCAGACAAGGCGCGGCTGCTGGGGGTGTAGCTGCCGATGATGGTGAAGTTGCCGCCCGGGCCGCCGGTTTTCGGGTAGGGGATTTCCAGGCGCAGCCAGTGGCAGCCGTTGTCGAGGAATTCGGTCCAGTCGAAGTTGACCCCGCGCTGGCCTTCCTTCTCGAAGAAGAAGCCCTGCTCGGTGTCGCGGGTGACGAACTTGGCGGTGGCCTCGCCCTCGCTCATCGAGTGGGACATCTTGTGCAGGTAGGTGCCGTGCATCGGGTCCATGACGTTGTCGAGCACGTAGCGGTAATCGCCTTTCCACTCGGTGTAGCACAGGAAGCTGCTCCACTCGGGCGAGGTCAGTTGCTCGGGCAGTACCAGCTCGGGCGGTGTTTCAAGGTGCGGGTCGGTGGCATTGAACAGGAAGATCGCGCCAGCCGCCTCGCGGGTGTGGAACATCCGCGTCGGGCGGCTGCCTTCGAGCTTGCAGCCAGGGCTGCCTGGCACCTTGGTGACGGTGCCGTCGCAGCGCACTTCCACGCCATGGTACGGGCACTGCAGGCGGTCACCCAGCACCGGCCCCTGGGACAGCGGCGCGCCACGGTGCGGGCAGTGGTCTTCGAGGGCGTGGACGCTGCCATCGTTGTCGCGCCACAGGGCGATCTTGTAGCCCATGCGGCGGATCGAAACGGGCTTCTCGCCCAGCAGCTCCGACGGCAATACCGGGAACCACAGGTCTTTCAGGCCATTGGCCAGGTGTTGTTCAACAGGGTCGACGGTTACGTGCATGTTCATCTTGTTCTACCTCCAGCGGGTCATTCGCCCAGCCGTGCCATCAGGTTTTTGAATGCGTCTTCGGTCCACTCACCGCTGGTCAGCGGGCAGGGCGGGCCGGCCAGGTTCAGGTGGGCCAGGAGTTCGCCCAGCTCGCTCACGCCATTGCCGTAGGCGCGCTCGATGGAGTCGCCCAGCAGGTCTTCGAACGGCGTGTTGGGGCGTTTGCGCGCCTGGTGCGGTTGCAGGTAAACCTCGGTCGTGGTCATGGGGTGCACCTCAATTGTTCTTTGGTTTGTCGGTGAGGAATTTGCCTTGCGGCGCTTCAACGTGCTGCTGGCGCCGGGTATTGCCGTCGATGCCGCCGGCAATCGCCCATTCGGCGAATACCGTAGGGCCCGGCTCGAATTCGCGTGGCTGCCACTCGCCGGTCAGTTGGTCTTCATCGGCGTAGTACTCCACCAGCGCACCGGCCGGGTTCTTGAAGTACCAGAAGAACGCCGACGACACCGGGTGGCGGCCCGGGCCGATCTCGGTGGCCCAGCCGCAGCGGGAGATGTGCATGCCGCCGCCGAACACTTCGTGCAGGTCACGCACGGTGAACGCCACGTGGTTAAGCCCGGCGCGCGGGGCCGGCAGCTGCAGCATGAACAGGTCGTGGTGGCCGCCTTCCTCGGCGGTGCGCAGGAACGCGCCGCGGTTGGGGTAGCGGTCCGAAGCCTGGAAGCCGAAGCGCTCGTGGTAGAAGGCTTCGCAGGCATTCACGTCCTTGACGAAGAACACCACATGGCCCACTTCAATCGGCGTGGCACGGTCATACACCGGTGCCGGTTTGTTGATGCGGCCTTTGGTCTGCCAGGTGTTATGGCCGCTGCACTCGATATCCAGCGGGCGCTTGCGGGTAACCTGCAGGCGGATGGCCAGGCCGTTGGGGTCGGTGCAGCCAATGCGGCCGTTGCCCTCTACAAAGCCCGGGTCGTTGGCGATGCGCTGGCTGTACAGTGCAAGGTCTTCCTGGCTGGCCACACCCCACACCACCTCGCGCACGGTCGAGCCAGGCTCGATGGCCGGCGGCAGGCCGGGTTTGTCGATGGAGGCCAACACCACTCGGCAGCCGTTGAGGGTTTCGAAGATCACCTCGTCGGGCTGTTCGCTGACCTGGGTCAGGCCCCAGTCGGCGAAAAAGCGCGCGCAGGTGGCGAGGTCTTCCACGCCGTAGGTGACTTCGTCGATGCCCAGTACGCTCATTGCGTTGCCTCCACGCCGGCCCAGGCCAGCGGCTGATCGTTCATGCCCCAGTAGAGGCTCTTTTGTTCCATGTACTGCAGGATGCCCAGCCGGCCCTTCTCGCGGCCCAGGCCGCTGTCACGCCAGCCGCCGAACGGGGTGGAAATGGAGAACTGCTTGTAGGTGTTGATCCACACCGTGCCGGCCTGGAGCTTGCGGCCCAGTGCCCAGGCGCGCTTGTAGTCGCGGCTCCAGATGCCGGCAGCCAGGGCGTACAGGCTGTCGTTGGCCTGCTGCAACAGTTCTTCTTCGCTGTCGAAGGGCAGGGCTACCAGCACCGGGCCGAAGATTTCCTCCTGGCACACCTGCTGGTGGTTGCCCAGGCCTTCGAGGATGGTCGGCGGGTAGAAGTAGCCCTTGTCGAATGCGCCGCCGCTCAGGCGCTCGCCACCCAGGCGCAGGCGGCCACCTTCGGCCAGGCCGAGCGCCACGTAGCGCTCCACCGATTCGCGGTGGCCGGCGCTGATCAGCGGGCCCATCTGCGTGCGCTCGTCGGCCGGGTCGCCCACCCGCAGTTGTGCGGCGGCAGCAGTCAGGCGGGCCATGAACGGCTCGTACAGGGCGCGTGCCACGAACAGGCGCGACCCTGCGATGCAGGCCTCGCCCGACGAGCTGAAGATGCCGTACAGCACCCCGGCCACGGCGTGGTCGAGGTCGGCATCGTCAAGCACGATGGTCGGCGACTTGCCGCCCAGCTCCAGCGACACCGGCATCATCTTGTCGGCGGCGATGTGGGCGATGTGCTTGCCGGTGCGGGTGCCGCCGGTGAACGACACGCGCTTGACCAGCGGGTGGCGGGTCAGCGCATCGCCCAACAGCGAACCCTTGCCCGGCAGCACGCTGATCAACCCTTTGGGCAGCCCGGCGTCCTCGCAAATCTGTGCCAGTTGCAGGGCCAGCAGCGGGGTGATTTCTGCCGGTTTGATCACCACCGCGTTGCCGCCGGCCAGGGCCGGGGCAACTTTTTGCGCTTCGCTGGCAATCGGCGAGTTCCACGGCGTGATGGCCGCCACAACGCCCATTGGCTCGTACACGCTCATGCTGACGAAATCGCCGCGTGACGGGGTGATGGTTTCTTCCAGGGTTTCGCAGGCAGCGGCGAAGAACTGGAAGGTGCCCGCCGCACTGGCCACCAAGGCGCGGGTTTCATTGATCGGCTTGCCGTTGTCCTGGCGTTGCAGCTGCGCCAGTTCCTCGGCGCGTTCGCGAATCAGCCCGGCGATGCGGTACAGCACGGCGGCGCGCTCGTGCGGTTTGCGCTGGGCCCAACCGCTGTGCAAAAAGGCCTGGTGCGCGCCCTGCACGGCGGCTTCGACGTCGTCCAGGCTGGCGGCGTTGAGCCAGGCTACCGGCTCGCCGGTGGCGGGGTAGCTGGTGGCGTAGCGCTCGCCGCCGCCCAGGCGCCAGGTGCCGGCGACGCAAATGGGCAAGGTCTGTTCCAGAGTCATGGGCAGCTCCCTAGATGGAAATGGCATGGGCGTGGTTGCCGAGGGCGCGCACCACGCTGTACACGGTCAGGGCCGAGGTTTTCGGGTTGGCCTGCAGCGGCTTGCCGCGCAGGCTCATCTCGAAACCGCCAAAGGCGCCACGGGCTTCGTAGTGGTGGACGTTTTCTTCGCTGAGCGGGTCGGCGATCAGCGTGACCCGGGTGCGGTCCAGGCCGATGCCGGCCAGCGACAGGGTGGCGGCCACGTTGGCGTTTTTCGGGTACAGCTGCGCCGCTTCGCGGGCGCTGCCCTGGAAGATCACCGTCGGCTCAAGCAGCGCGTCCAGTTCGCACACCTGTTCGGCCGGGGTGTTCTTCCACGCCCGCGCCGGTTTGCGGCCGATGTAGTCCACCGCGTCCAGCCCGCCGACCTTGGCGGCCGACAACGCATCGATGCCGCCGATGGCACCGGGCAGCAGCTCGATGCGGGTGTTGCCCCGCGCCGCCGCAGCCTCCAGGCGCTCGACCAGGCCGGGCTCGGACAGCGCGCCGACCGAGACGATCAGGCAGGCGATGCCGCGCTCAAGCGCCGGCAGCACGTGTTCCTCGATGGCCTTGTGGCCGGCGCACTCGACCAGCAGGTCGGGGCGGGCGTCGGCGGGCAGGGCGGTGAGCACCCGCGGCGGCTGGCCGAAGCTGGCCAGCCGCTGCTCGACTAGGCCGACTGAGTCGGCGGTGGCGATGACCGCGTCCACGCGCAGCTGCGGGTCTTTTTCCAGCAGTTCGAGCACGGCCACGCCGATGGCGCCACAGCCGATCATGGTGATGTTGAGCATGGCGGAGTCCTCAGGCCGTGGCCTTCTGCGCCTTGGTTTCGCTGTTGGGCGGGCCGGCAAAGCGGGTGGCGAAACCGCCTACGCTGAGCATGTCCACTTCCAGCAGGAACGGGCCGCTTTCGTTGAGCGCGCCGCCGAGTACGGTGCCGAAGTCCTTGAGGTCTTTGACCAGGCCGTGGCGCAGGCCGAGGGATTCGGCGAGCTTGCTGTAATCGGGCGTGTGCAGCTCGACGTAGGCGTGGCGGGCGCCGTAGATGGCGTCCTGGATATTGCGGATCACGCCGTAGCGCTGGTCGTTCATCAGCAGGATCACCACGTTGGCCTTTTCCTGCACCAGGGTCGCCAGTTCGCCCAGGTTGAGGATGAAGCCACCGTCACCGGCCAGGGCGAATACCTTGCGCCCCGGGGCGGTCTCGGCCGCGGCCACCGCCGCACCGATGCCCATCGCCAAACCTTGGCCAATGCCACCCCCCAGCGCGTGCACGCCAGCCAGCGGGTGGTACAGGTTGAGCAGGCGGTTGCCCCAGATGCTGTTGGACAGGGTCACATCGCGCACCCAGGTGAAGTTGCGCCCGGTCTGGGCCTGCAACTGTTCGACCATGGCCGAATACGGCCCCAGGTCGGCGACCAGTTGCTGGCGCGCCTCGGCGCGCACGGCCTTGAGTTCGTCGATAAAGCCCGGGTCGACGTTCAGGCGGCCTTGCAGGCGGTCGGCCAGGCCTTCCAGGGCCAGGGCTGCGTCACCACAAACAAACAGGTCGCTGGGGTAGCTGCGGCCTTCGATGGCCGGGTTGACGTCGATGCGCAGGGTGGTGCGCGGCAGTTTCAGGGCGTACTTGAAGGTTTCGTTGCTGCGCAGGCGCGAGCCGGCCACTACCAGGGCGTCGCAGGTTTGCATGAAGCCTTCGACCAGCTTGTTTTGCGAGAACGCGCCCAGGCAGCGCTCGTCGTCTTCGTTGACCACGCCACGGCCTTGGGTAGAGGTGATCACCCCCACGCCCATTGCCAGCAGGCGCTTGACCTGCGCACCGGCGTGGCGGGCGCCGCCGCCCAGCCACAGCAGCGGGCGACGGGCGCTGGCCAGGCGCTCGGCCACCAGGTCCAGCGCTTCGGCGGCGGGCGCGGCCACCGGGATGGGCAGCGGCGACAGGTCGGTGGGCATGGGGATGAACGCCGACTGGATGTCGATCGGGATTTCCACGCTCACCGGCCCGGTGGGGGCGGTCATGGCGGTTTGCACGGCCAGCTTCAGGGTGCTGAGTGCGGTCTCCACGCTGCGCACGCGGAACGCCGCCTTGGACACCGCCTTGAGCATGGTCAGCTGGTCGCGGGCTTCGTGGATGTAGGCCAGTTCCTGGTCCAGGTACGGCGTTTCGATCTGCCCGGTGATGTGCAGCAGCGGGGTGCCGGCGGTAAGCGCTTCGACCATGGCCCCGGCAGCGTTGCCGGCGGCGGTGCCGGTGGAGGTCAGGCACACGCCCAGGCCACCGCTGCTGCGGGCGTAGGCATCGGCCATGTTGGTGGCCCCGGCCTCACCGCGGGCCATCACGAAGCGGATGTTGCCGCGCACGGCAAAGGCATCGAGGATCGGCATGTTGTGGATCGAGATCACCCCGAAGGCGGCTTTTACGTCGCATTGTTCGAGGAACGCGGTGATGACGGCACCGACGGTGACGGTGTTTTCGTTACGCATGGCGGGACAGGCCTCCGGATACATCGATATGACTGCCAGTGGTGTAGGCCGACAGGGGCGAGGCGAGGAACAGGATGGCCTGCGCCGCTTCTTTCGGCAGGCCAAGGCGGCCCAGGGGAATGTGCTTGCGTTGGGCGAGCTGCGCGGTCCATTGCGACCAGTCCAGCTCGCGTTCTTCACGGGCCTCGAAGCGGCGGCGCCATTGGCCGGACTCCACCAGGCCAATGAGGATGCCGTTGACCCGGATGCCGTGTTCGGCGAATTCAAAGGCCATCGAGCGCACCAGGTTTTTCAGCCCGGCACGGGCGGCGGAGGTGGCGACCATGTGCGGCTCGGGCTGGCTGGCCAGCAGCGAGTTGACGCAAACGATCGACGCGTTGGCCTGGCTTTGCAGTTGCGCCATGAAGGCGCGCACCGGGTGGATCACCGAGAAGAACTTCAGCTGCAGTTCTTCGTTCCAGGCGTCGTCGGTGGTGTCGGCGAACGTCGATACGCGGCCTTGGCCGGCGTTATTCACCAGCACCTGTGCCGGGCCCAGCGCGGCCAGGCTGGCGGCGGCAAAGGCCTGCACCGAGGCGGCGTTCAGCACATCACACACCTGTGCCAGCAACTGCGCTTCGGGGAAGCGTTCACGCAGGCTCGCTTCGGCGCTGCGCAGGCGGTCTTCGTTGCGCCCGCAAAACGCTACGCGGGCGCCCGCTTCGAGCAGCAGTTCGACACAGGCGTAGCCGATGCCGGACGAGCCGCCGGTGACGATCACCGTGCTGCCTTGAAGTTGATAGGGGTTCATTTCAGTCCCTCATCAGTGCGGTGACGTGGCCGCTGCCGGGCCGGTAGTTGAGCAGGCGCGACAGCTCATCGGCGCTGCCGCGTACCTGGCCGAGCAGGTTGTCGAAATTAACGTGGCCGATCTGCACGGTGGGGATGGTCAGACCCAGCGCTGCCACCACCTGGCCGCTGGCATCGCGCACCGGTGCGGCCACGGTGGAGATGGTCGATTCGAAGAAGCCTTCGCCGCTCACAAAACCGCGCAGGCGGTCGGCCTGCACCAGGTTGAACAGTTCCAGCACGGTTTTCGGCGTGCACGGCGAGTACTGTTCCAAATGCTCTTCCGGGTACAGCTCGCGCAGTTCGGCCAGGCTCAGGTCGGCCAGCAGGATGCGCCCCAGCACGGTGGCGTGGGCCGGCAGGCGGGTGCCGACAGTGACTGCGCTGGAGAACACCGAAGGCGGCGAAACCTTGGCCACGTAAACGATCGAACGGCCGTCGCGCACCACCAGGTTACTGGGGTAGTTGAGGTGGTCGCACAGGCGTGCCAGCAGCGGCTGGCCCAGTTCGGTGAGTTCCAGCGAGGCCAGGTATTCGAAGCCCAGGCGCAGCACCGACATGCCCAAGCGGTACTCGTTGCCGCTGCGGGTGACGAAGCCCATGGTTTCCAGGGTGGTCAGCAGGCGGAAGATGGTCGAGCGCGGCAGCGACAGGCGCCGGGCCAGCTCGGGGGCGGTCAGGGTGCGGTTTTGCCGGCTGAATTCACACAACAGCAGCAGGCCGCGTTCCAGGCCGGGGACAATGTACTTGTCCTGGTTGTCCTTCAAGTTGTCCATTTCGTTCATGGCGCGCTACCTGTTAAAGAGGCGTCCAGGGCGCGGGCCAGCAGGCCCGTCACCGTGTCGGGTTGTTCGATGGCGCAGGCATGGCCGGCGCCGGCAATCAGGTGGAACGGGGCGCCCAGTGCATCAGCCAGGGCGCGGCAGTCTTCGGGGCGAGTGATGCCGTCGGCGCTGCCGCAGTGCACGTCGCAGGCCACGGCCAGGGGCGTGTAGCGCAGCAGGTAATCGCCGCACAGCAGTTCGATGGCCTGGCGATAGCCGTGAGGCTGCAGCCGGGCCATGTTCCACTGCACCCAGGCCAGCGCTTCGGCACTGGCATTGGCAGACAGCAAATGGGCGCTGCGCTCGCGGGCCATCTGCTCGATGCCCAGTTGCTCCAGGCTGTGCAGGCGCTTGGCGCGCACCGCCTGGCCTTGTTCCGGCTCGGCGCCATAACCGCGTGCCGGGCTCAGCAGCACCAGGCGGCTGACCCGCTGCGGGTGCTGCCGGGCGAAGGCGCAGGCGGTGAGCGCGCCAAGGGAGTGGCCCACCAGCATGCAGCGCTGCACGCCCAAGGCATCCAGCGCCTGCAGCAGGCGCGCGGCATAGTCGCTGGCACGGGGTGCGGCCATGGGCAGTGGCGTGGACTGCCCATACCCCGGCGCATCCCAGGCAATCACCCGGGCACGCTCGCTCAAGCCCGTGGCCACTTGCAGCCAGCTCGCCGCGCCCGAACCGATGCCGTGCAGCAGCACCACGGCTTCGCCGCTGCCGGCCTGGCGCACGGCCAGTTGGGCGCCGTCCAGGCGCAGCAGGCGCTCGGCAAAATGCAGGTCGAGGTTGGGCATGAGCGGCGTCATTGGCTTACCCGCGCTTGATCGAGGCCAGCGGGTGGGCTGGCGGGTAGGTCGGGGTTACCGGCTTCTTGGCGCCGAGCATCACGCACATCAGTGCGTCTTCATCGCCGATGTTGATCTCTTCGCGGTACACCCCTGGCGGCACGGAAATCAGGTCGCGGTCGGTCAGCACGGTTTCGAAGCGCTCGCCGTCTTTCTCGATGATTACCTTGAGCTTGCCGCGCAGCACGAAGAACACTTCTTCGACGTCGGTGTGCAGGTGGGGCGGGCCTTCGTGGCCGGCCGGGATGACCATGGTGGAGAAAGTGAAGTGCTCCGAGGGAATGGTGTTCATGTCACTGCCCACGCCGGTGCCGCCGGTGCCCACGTAACGCATCTGCGCGCGGCGGAACTTGGGGTCGTAGTCGGCCTGGAACTTCAGCGCGTCCCAGTCGTAACGGCGGGTTTCGTAGCGGGCGATGCGGGTTTGCATCCAGCTGGCGAGGTCGGCGTCGGCGGGGCGGTCCCAGCTTTTCGGGGCGTCTTGCTGTTGGGAAAGGTCGGTCATGATCGGTCTCCTTGGCTCAAGGCATGACGAACCCGCCGTTGACCGGCAGGGTTTGTCCAGTGATGAAGCGCGACAGGTCGGACAGGGCGAACAGCACCGCGCCACTGACGTCATCGGGCAGTTGCGGGCGCTGGATGGCCCGTTGTTCGGTGTACAGGCGGTGGCGGGCTTCGGGCACGTAGGCGGTGGCCTCGACCAGCACCAGGCCGGGGGCAATGGCGTTGACGGTGATGTTGGAACTGCCCAGCTCGCGGGCCAGGCTGCGGGTCATGGCAATCACCGCGCCTTTGCTGGCCACGTAGGCCAACAGATTGGGCGCGCCCCACAGCGGCGTGTCGGAGGCCAGGTTGATCACCGCGCCACGGCCGCTTTCGCGCAGGGCCGGCAGGGCGGCGCGGGTCATCAGCCAGGTGCCGCGCACGTTCACCTGCATCACCTGGTCCCAGGTTTCGATGTCCAGCTCTTCGCAGCTCTTGCCGCCGGAGTTGGTGATCGAGGCGTTGTTGACCAGGCCGTCGAGGCCACCCAGGCGCTTGACGGTGCGTTCGATGCAGGCGTCGATGGATTCGGGGCTGGCCAGGTCCAGCGACACGCCGCTGACGTCCAGGCCCATGCCGCTCAGTTCGCAGGCAGCCTGCTGCACACGGCCGGCCAGCACATCGGCGATCACCACCCGGGCACCGGCCTGGGCGATGGCCTGGGCAAAGGCATAGCCCAGGCCACGGGCGCCCCCGGTGACCAGCACGCGGCGGCCGGCGAGCAGGTTGTTGAATGCACTCATCATTGGGTACTCAGCATGGCTTTGGGGAGGTAGTGCAGTACGCGCTTCTCGGCCCACACCACGGCGCCGTAAGCCAGCACGCCGATCAGGGTGAGCATGACGATGGCCACGAACACGCCGGCGGTGTTGCCCTGGCCTTCGGCGTCCACCAGCAGGAAGCCCAGGCCCTGGTTGCCGCCCACCAGCTCGCCGACGGTGACGCCGATCACCGCCAGGGTGGAGGCGATACGCAGGCCCGAGAACAGCGCGGCCATGGCCGAGGGGAACTCCACCAGGCGGAAGATCTGCCAGCGGCTGGCGTTCATGGTGCGCACCAGGTTGATCATGTCGGGGTCGACGGTGCGGATGGCCGACAGCACGTTGATCATCACCGGGAAGAACACGATCAGGATGGCGATCAGGATCTTCGGGTAGATGGTGTAGCCCAGCCACATCACGAACAGCGGCGCGAAGGCCACCTTGGGTGCGATCTGCAACGCCAGGATGTAGGGCGACAGCATGGCTTCGGCCGAAGGCGACAGGCCCAGCGACACGCCGATGGCCACGCCCAGCAGCGCACCGAGGGCAAAGCCGACGATGATCTCGAAGGCGGTGATCAGGGTGTGTTCCAGCAGGTTGCCGGACTGCCACATCAGCAGGCTTTCGTGGGCCACACGGCTCAGCTGCGGCATCACGAATTCGGGCATGCCGACCAGGCCAGGGCCCCATTGCCAGAGCGCCAGGAACAGGACCAGCAAGCCAACGCTGCCGGCCACGGAAGGGTTGAGGTTTCTCATCGGGCGGTTACCTTGTTATTGCCGGGCGTCACTTGGCCGCGGTCGTGGTTTCGATGAACTGGTTGCTGTACAGCTCGTCGAGCTTGGGTTCGCGGGTGACGATGCCTTCGCTGACGTAGAACTTGCGCACTGCATCCAGGCGCGCCGGGTCGATGCGGCCGAGTACTGGCTGGCCGGCGTAGACGTACTCCACGTACAGGCGCAGTGTTTTCTCCAGCGAGGCTTCCTTGCCGGCGTAGGCCGGCACCGCGCGGGCGAAGCTGGCGGCGGCGGCTTTGGGGTCGTCGATGATGTCCTGCAGACCGCGCAAGGTGGCCTGGACCACGCCGCGCACTACCTCCGGGTGGTGCTCGATGGCATCGTCCGAGGCGAGGATGGCCTGGGCCATGCTTTCGAAAACCTGATCGCGAGGGATCAGCGCGTACTTAAGGCCCGCATCCTCGGCATTGACCACCCAATCAGGCACGCCAGCCATGGCCTGGGCCTTGTTGGCCGAAAACAGCTGCCACACACCGGAGGGGCCGGCGGCCTGGATGTCGACGTCGTCTTTGCTAAGCCCGGCCTTGCGCAGCGAAGCGAGCAGGGCGTAGTAGGTGGTGTCGGAGTAGGACATCACGGTCAGGGTCTTGCCCTTGAGCTGTTTGACCGACTGGATGTTTTCGCCGGCATTGGTGGCGATCATGGTCACGCCGCCGCCGCCCAGCACGGCCACGGCGCGCACCGGGATGCCGTTGGGGCGCACGATGATGGGCGTGTCGCCAATGGCACCGCCGACCAGCGCGTTGCCGGCGCCGATCTGCTTGGCTACATCAACCCCGCCCTTGGCGGCAATGAAGGTCAGGTCCAGGTTTTGTGCCTGGTAGTAGCCCTTTTCCTTGGCGATGATCCATGGCGCGAACGCCGGCAGGCTCGGTGGCGCGGGCAACAGGTAGGTGACCTTGGTCGGTTCGGCCTGGGCCTGGGCGGCCAGGCTCAGGGCAAGGGCCGCCATCGCGGCGTGGGCCACGCGCTTGAAATGAGTGCTAAACATGCTAACTCCCGAATCGATGTGTGGGGCGTCGGTCAGTGCAGGTCGTGGTCTTCGCCGACCTTGAGCAGTTCCATCAGGCGGCCGGCCAGCGGGCCGATTTCCGGCAGCTTGCGGCGCTCCAGCGGGTTGTCGCGGTGCGGCAGGTCAATTTCGATTTCTTCGATGATGGTGCCGGGGCGGGCGCTCATCACCAGCAGGCGGTCGGACAGGGCGATGGCCTCGACCAGGTCGTGGGTGATGAACAGTGCGGTCTTTTTTTCTTCGAACAGCATGCGCGCCAGGTCTTGCTGCAGGATCATCTTGGTTTGCGCGTCGAGGGCCGAAAACGGCTCGTCGAGGAACAGCACTTCCGGCTGAATGGCCAGGGTGCGGGCCAGGGCGGCGCGCTGGCGCATGCCACCGGACAGCTGGAACGGGTAGTGGTCGGCAAAGCCTTGCAGGTGGCAGCGGTTGAGCAGATCCTCGGCAATCGCCTTGCGCTCGGCGGCCGGCATGCCCTGGATTTCCAGGCCCAGCTCGACGTTGCGGCGGATGCTGCGCCAGGGCATCAGCAGGTCTTTTTGCAGCATGAAGGCGACTTTGTTCACCGGGCCGTTGACCTTTTCGCCACTGACCAGCACTTCGCCTTCGGTGGGCTTGTACAGGCCCGAACCCATGTTGAGGATGGTGCTTTTGCCACAGCCGGACGGGCCGATGATCGAAACCACCTCGCCACGACGGATGCGGAAGTTCACGTTACGGATGGCAAACGGGGCATCGCTCTGGCCCTTGGCGGGGAACGCCTTGCCGACATTGCGGAATTCGATTTCCGTGGGCGCCGGGTCATCCTTGGAGTGCGGCACTTGCCACTGCGGGGCGATTGCGTACATCTCTTTCACAGCCATGGGAGGGGTCTCTGGTCTGTTTTATAGGTGATACGCCGTTTAGTGCATGAACAATGCCAGTTGTGACAGTTCTGATATTTATTTAAAAAGTCGTTATTTATTAATTGGTTAGTTGTTCAATAAGATTTTTCTGTTGTTTCATATATAAAACATGGTTTTTTATGTGGCACAAAAATGCCCAGCAACCGCGCACGGGTGTGTGCCTGTGCGAGGCTGTTGGGCATTTTGGGTAACGGCTAAAACCGAGGTTTCACAGGCGAAACAGCACTGCTCTTGTGGGAGCAACTGTCTTGTATAAAACCTAAAAGCTGACGCGATTCCTGTGGGAGCGGCCTTGTGTCGCGAAAGGGGTGCGAAGCGCCCCCATCGATTGCAGCTTCGCAGCCGATATTGCCGGGGCCGCTGCGCAGCCCTTTCCGACCGGTCCGGCGTCCCGGCAAGGCCGCTCCCACAAAAGGCGGTCAAGCCTGGCGTGCGGGTTTGAGGACCAGCCACAGCGCCAGGCCAATCAACACGCCGCCATACAAGTGCCCCATCGACAGTGATTCATCCAGCAACCACGCCCCCCACAACACCCCGAACACCGGAATCAGGAAGGTTACCGTACTGGCTTTCACAGGCCCGATTTCCGCCAGCAGGCGGAAGTACAGGATGTAGGCAAACGCCGTGCACACCAGCCCCAGCCCCAGCAGCGACAGCCACACCTGCCAACCACCCCAGCTGGCCGGTGGCTGGGTCAGCGCGCTCCAGGCGAACAGCGGCGTCATCATCAGCGTGGCGCCGAGCATGCTGCCCAACGCTGAAAGGCGGCTGTCCAGGCCGCTGATCCAGCGCCGGGCCAGAAAACCCGCAAAGCCATAGCAGGTGGTGGCGGCCAGGCACGCCAGGGCGCCTTGTACCAGGGCCATGTCCAGCGCCACCGGGCCGGCGCCGCTGAGGATGCCCACGCCAAACAGGCCGAGGAAGATGCCGCACAGCTTGGGCAATGTCATGGCTTCGCGGAAGAACAGTGCGCCGATCAGCACACCCATCAGCGGTGTGGTGGCGTTGAAAATGGCCGAGTAGCCCGCGGGCAGTACCTGTGCGGCCACGGAATAGAAGGTGGCCGGGATGCCCGAGTTGATCATGCCCAGCACCAGGCAGGCGCCAAGCTTGCCCTGAAAGTCCCAGCGCACGCGGGCGGCGGCAAGGATGGCAATCAGGCCCAGGCAGGCGATGGAAACGCGGAAGAAGGCGGTGGGCACGGTGCCCAGTTCGGGGGCGATGATACGCATGAACAGGAAGCTCGCCCCCCAGACGGCGGCGAGGGTCAGCAGGCGGGCTAGGGCGATGGGGCTCACGGGGGTCTCCGGGTACAGGGCAGGGCGGCAGTGTACGCCAGTGCGTAATCGGGTTGTTTGTCAGATTGAGCGCCGCGATGCGCCGCATCGCGGATGAATCCGCTCCTACACATGCGCCGCTGAACCCTGTAGGAGCGGATTTATCCGCGAGCGCCGCGCGGGCGGCGCGCGATCTTCGCCCCACCAAATAACTCCAACCATGCACTAAGCTGTCTATCTCACCCCGCACCGAGGCGCCTCGCCATGACCCAGCACTGGCCCGCCGGCGAAATCGCCCTGATGATCCTCGATGGCTTCGACAGCTACCGTGAACACTTCCAGCGCATCACCCTCGGCGCTCGCGAGCGCTTCGTGCAGGCGCGCTGGCAGGACATCCAGCGCGCCGCCGCTGCCCGCATCAACCTTTATGAAAAAAAGGTCGGCGAGGTAAATGGCTACATGCGCGACGCCTTCGACGATGATGTGCTGCTGGATGTAGAGCAATGGCCCCTGGTAAAAAGTGCCTACATCCGCCTGATCGACCCGCGCCTGGACGATGAATTGTCGGAAACCTGGTACAACTCGCTGTTCTGCAGCCTGTTCAGCCACGACCAGATCAGCGACGGCTGCATGTTCATCCACACCACCCGCCCTTCGATCCGCAGCCATGCACGCGCCACACAAACCCGCACCTACACGCCGGACGGTGGCCTCAGTGGCCTGCTCAGGGCAGTCTTTGCCTACCACGCATTCACTTATGGCGACCTTGAAGGCGACATCGCCCGCCTCGAAGACCAGTTGCGCAACAGCCTGCCGGACTGGGTTTGCAAAGACCCGGCGCTGGCGCTGGAACTGTTCTTGCCGGTGCTCTACCGCAACAAGGGCGCCTACCTGGTCGGGCGCCTGCACAATACCGACGAACAATGGCCGTTGGTGATCCCGCTGCTGCACCGCGAGGGCCATGGTGTGGAGGCCGATGGCGTGATTACCGATGAGGCAGAAGTGTCGATCATCTTTTCCTTCACCCGCTCGTATTTCATGGTGGATGTGCCGGTGCCGGGGGAGTTTGTCAATTTCCTGAAGCGTATTCTGCCGGGCAAGCACATTGCCGAGTTGTACACCTCGATCGGCTTCTACAAGCACGGCAAGTCGGAGTTTTACCGTGCCCTGATCAGCCACCTGGCCATCAGCGACGACCGCTTCATCATGGCCCCCGGGGTGCGCGGCATGGTGATGAGCGTATTTACGCTGCCGGGCTTCAATACGGTGTTCAAGATCATCAAAGACCGCTTTTCGCCGTCCAAAACCGTCGACCGTGCCACCGTCATCGACAAATACCGCCTGGTAAAAAGCGTCGACCGGGTCGGGCGCATGGCCGATACCCAGGAGTTTGCCGACTTCCGCTTCTCGCGTGGCAAGTTCGAGCCGGAGTGCCTGGCCGAGTTGCTGGAAGTGGCGCCGTCCACCGTGGCGCTGGAGGGCGATACGGTGCTGATCCGCCACTGCTGGACCGAGCGGCGCATGACCCCGCTCAACCTTTACCTGGAGCAGGCCAGCGAGGCCCAGGTGCTGGAAGCGCTGGAGGACTACGGCATGGCCATCAAGCAGCTGGCGGCGGCGAATATCTTCCCGGGTGACATGCTGTTGAAGAACTTTGGCGTTACCCGGCATGGCCGGGTGGTGTTCTACGACTACGACGAAATCAGTTATTTGACCGAAGTTAACTTCCGCCACATTCCGCCACCGCGTTACCCCGAAGACGAGATGTCGGGCGAGCCGTGGTATTCGATCGGGCCGCATGATGTGTTCCCCGAGGAGTTTCCGCCGTTTTTGTTTGCCGATATTGGCCAGCGGCGGTTGTTCAGCAAGTTGCATGGGGAGTTGTATGACGCGGATTACTGGAAGGGGCTGCAGGCGAGCATTCGGGAGGGGAAGGTGATTGATGTGTTTCCCTATAGGCGCAAGGGGCGATGATTGTGGTTGCCTGTGCGGGCCTCTCGCGGATAAATCCGCTCCTACACGCGATCCCTGTAGGAGCGGATTTATCCGCGAGAGGCCCGCACAGGCAACCACAATCATCGCATCATGCACTTCAACCCACTGAAATCCGCCCGCACCTTGGCCAGCCGGTCTTCCAGAAACTGTCGCTGCGCCGGCGTGCTCTGCTGCATCAGGTCAACCATCAGGCTGCGCGCCTGCCGCTCACTGTTCTGAAAGGCAACCCGATACTCCGGCGTCCACAGGCTTTCCTTGCGCTGCAGCAACTGCGCCAGGCGCGGTTCAAAGCTGGCATCGCTGCGTTGGTCCATGGCCAACATCAACTGCTGCTGCCAATGGGCACGGTTGGCAATCCAGTCGCGGTTCTGGTCGCCCAGGGCCTGGGACCAGGTAAGCACGCGCAGCCGCTGGGCGGCATTGAGTTCGCCGAACCAGGGCGTAAGGCGTTTTTCCATGCGTTCGGCGCGGCGGGTGATTTGTTGCGGCAGGGGCGTATCCACATACTTCTTGCGGCGTTCGCTGATGTCTTCACGGAAGGCTTCGCGCATTTCCATGACCTGCGTATCGCTCATGCCACGTAGCAACTCGGTGGCAGATGGGGTGATTTCTTCGGTCACGCGGGTAATCGCCTGGCGCGCTTCACGGGTACGCTGTTGCAACGCCTGGTCGGTCACCTGGTCTTCGGCAACCATGTTGCGAACCCGGTCGAGCCAGTCGAGGTAGCCGGGGAGCTGGGTCTTGCAGTGCCAGGCCAGGTGTTGCTTCAACCGTTCGTCGAGTAATGCCTTTTGCTCGCCGTTCATGTCCAGGTAATCGCCCAGCGACCACGGCACCAGGCGGTCGAGGTTGCGGTAGGCCAGGTCAATCCGGCTGCAGGCTGCCAGGGCCAGGGCTAAGCCGATGGCGATGAACAGGGCTTTGGAAAGGCGTGCAGGCATGTGCTGATCCCTTCGGTGGCTTCAGGTGTAGAATAGCCGCCTTGTCTTGAGGAACATTCGAAATGGCTCTGCTTGGGCGTTACAACAGTTTGCAAATCGTGAAACACGTGGAATTCGGCCTGTACCTGGACGGCGGTGCCGACGGCGAAATCCTGCTGCCCGGGCGTTACATTCCGAAGGATGCCGAAACCGAGGTCGACGACTGGTTGAACGTGTTCATCTACCTGGACAGCGAAGACCAACTGATCGCCACCACCGAAAAGCCCAAGGTGCAGGTGGGCGAGTTCGCCAGCCTAAAGGTCAAGGACATCAACGGTGCCGGCATTTTCCTGGACTGGGGCCTGTCCAAGGACTTGCTGATGCCGTATTCGGAAGAAACCGGCCAGCTGAAGATCGGCGACTACTGCGTGGTGCACGCGTACCTCGACAAGCGCACCCGCCGCATCACCGCCACCTCGCGCCTGGACCGTTACCTGGACCGCACCCCGGCGGACTACAAGGTTGGCCAGCCGGTGGAACTGCTGGTAGCCGGGCAGACGCCCATGGGCTTCAAGGCGATCATCAACAACCGCCACTGGGGCCTGATCCACAAGAACGAAGTGTTCAAGTTCATGCGTTCGGGCATGCAAGAGAAGGGCTACATCAAGGAAGTGCGCCACGACGGCAAGATCTCCCTGAGCCTGCAGCCGGTGGGCCAGGCGTTGGCCGAAGGGCTGCATGAGCAGATCATGGCACGCCTGGAAGAGGCCGGTGGCGTGCTGCCGGTGTGCGACAAGAGCGACCCGGAGGTGATCAGCCGCATGTTCAACGTCAGCAAGGGCAACTTCAAGAAGGCCATTGGGGCGTTGTTCAAGCAGGGCCGCATCGTCATCCATGACGACCGGATCGAAAAGGCCTGATCAGGCCTGCACGAATGCCCTGAAGTCGAGCTGCTCGCCGCCCGGGCGGGTGTCGCGCAGCAGCGAGTCGCGGTCGGCGCTCAGGGCCAGGCTGATGGTGGAGCGGCGCTTGCCGGGGTTGCGCACTTCCATTTGCTCCTGGTGAGCCTTGAGGAAGTTGGTTGGCACCTTCAGGTGCTGCAACTCGTCGCTTTCCGGGGTGTGCAGCAGCAGGTTGACCCAGTCGGGCTGGCCTTTGCGCAGCAGGGCCACCGGCACTTCGAACCACCACAGGTTGCGTTTGCGGTCGAGGATGGCGAACAGGGTGTTGGCGCTGGTCAGTACGGGCTTGGCCAGCGCTTGGTTGCGCCGCGCGATGGCGGCGGGTTTGTCGAGTTTCATGCAGGTTCCTGCGGGTTGACGCTTGGTTAGGGCTGCATTGTGACGGGTGGCGCTGTGCCTGTCGACGGTTTCACCGCCGAACCGGCAGGCTCAGTTCCGAAGTTGCGCCATCCGCCGTCGTCACCGTCGCCGTAAAGCTGCGCAACCCGGCGGCGCCTTCCAGCGGCTGGGCAAACCGCGCGCGCCCTTGGGCATCGCTGTTCACCAGCACCTCGCCCAGGTACTGCTGCGCCTCGGTCCCGTCAGCCTCGGTGTTACCAAACACCTCGACCCGCAACAGGCTCGACGCCGGCCCCTGAACCTCACCGCGCAACACATTGCCTTCAATCGCGATCAGCTTGGGCGCCTGCTGGTTATGGTTGGGCAGCGGCTGGCAGGGCTTGGGTTCACCTTTGCCATCGCAAATGATTGCCTGGTCCTGCTTGGCCAGGTCCGCACCCACCCCGCGCGACCCCACGTACAGCGCATGCGCCTGGGCCGGCACGCCGAAGATGATGGCGCCTGTGCGCTGGCCTGGCACGCACGAGCCACCGGCCTCGCAGCGGCGGATGTCGCGGCTGTTGCCCCAGATGCGGTTGCCGGTCAGGCGCGTGGCGTTAACGTCCGGCTCGGGGCGCAGGGCCACGCCAATGCGGTTGCCGTGGATCAGGTTGCCATCGAGCATGTTGCCTTCACCCGTGACACTCACGCCGATGGAGTTGCCGGTAAAGGTGTTGGCACCCAGGTAGTTGCGCTTGCCCCAGTTGATTTGCAGGCCGTCGGAGTAGTTCTCGAAGCGGTTGCGCACCACGGTGTTGTCGTTGCCCAGCAGGATTTCGATGCCCTGGGACGGCTCGGGGTTGGCGTCGGTGGAGCGGAACAGGTTGTCGGTCACCAGGTTGAAGGCCGCGCCGCGGGTCAGCTCCAGGCCGTCGCCGTTGTCGACCAGCTGGTTGCGCAGCACCTTGTTGTTGACCGTGGTGGTGGCGGTGGGGTTACCGGCGCCGTCGTCGCCGGTGAGCATCACCCCGGCCCCGCCTTTGTTGGCGACGATGCGGTTGTCTTCGATGACGTTGTTGCTGGCGCGGTTGACCAGGATGCCGATGCAGAAGTTACGCACCTCCAGGCCGCTCAGGTGCACGCCCTGGGTGTCGCGCAGCACCAGCCCCGGGTTGGTGGTGGTGCGCACGTTGGTGCCGAACTGGCCGGGCAGGGCGCCGGGGCAGGTGCGCTTGCCTTCGTCCTTGATATACCCGGAGCCGTCGATGGCAATGTACTGGCCATCGCGCGCCCATGGCAGGCCGGTGATGGCCACCGGGCCTTTGATTTCCGGCAAGGGGCGGGCAGGGCGGATGACGTAGGGCGGCTGGCCGACGGCGGCAATGTCGATGCGGTAGTGGCCGGGGTTCTGGTTGCTGGTTTCGATGGCCCAGCGCAGCGTGCCGGGTTGGCCGTCGTCGTTGTAACGGTCGACCTTGAGGGTTTCACTGGCCGGTGCGGCGGCCAGAGCGGGCAAGGGAAGCAGCGGCAGCAGAGCCGCGAACAGAGGCATCAGTCGCATGGGGCGGGTATCCGGAAGCTGTTGTTTTTATGGGTGCAATTTGGCAGGGATTCTAGGTCAGCCGCCCTTTGCGGTGCAGCGTGGCAGCGCTGATTCGGTGCGGTATTCGCCCGCTCATTCACCGCCGGGCAAATCTGTTGAAACTCCTGCGTCAGGGGGTGGGTCCACCTTCTGTCGACACGATTTTCGTGTCTCCATTTGCAGGAGATTTGCCATGAGCGGCACTAAAGACAAAGCAAAAGGCCTGGCCAATGAAGCGATTGGGAACGTCAAGCAAGGGATTGGCAAGGTGACCGACAACGACAAGCTGCGCGCCGAGGGCAAGGCCCAGGAGCTGAAGGGGGAGGCCCAGCAGATCAAGGGCAACGTCAAGGATGCGGTCAAAAAGCCGTAACTCATGCTGTTTGCCTCCTGTAGGAGCGGCCTTGTGTCGCGAAAGGGCCGCAGAGCGGCCCCGACCATATTGGTTGCGAAGCTGCAATTGGTGGGGGCGCTTCGCACCCCTTTCGCGACACAAGGCCGCTCCTACACCAACCGTTGTAGTCAAATTCTGAAAAGTGGCAGGGAGCAGTACAGCGGCCCCGTGGTCTATTAGACTTCCCAGTTGTACTTGATCAAGCGGCGAAAGGAGACGCTATGATTTTCCCCGACCTGCGCGGTTTGCCCCTGCACCGCGTGCTGGTACGTACCGTCCAGGAATTTCTCGATGACGAGATGTCCACCTATGCGTCTGCACTGGCCTACCAGATGCTGTTTTCGCTGTTCCCGTTCCTGTTGTTCCTGATTGCCCTGATCGGTTTTCTGCATTTGCCCGATTTCTTCTCCTGGCTGCGCCTGCAGTCGGAGCTGGTGTTGCCGCCCCAGGCGCTGGAACAGGTAAACCCGGTAATTGACCAGTTGCAGCAGTCCAAAGGCGGGCTGTTGTCGGTGGGTATCGTGATTGCCCTGTGGACCGCCTCGGCCGGCGTGCGCCTGATGATGAGCGCCATGAACGCCGCCTACGATGTGCCCGAAGGGCGCCCGGTATGGAAGCGCATTCCGCTGTCGGTCATCTACACCGTCGGCATTGCCGGCATGCTGCTGGCCGCCGCTGCATTGATGGTTTTGGGCCCGCAGGTGATGGAGTGGATTGCCTCGCAGGTGGGCCTGCAGGAAGTGGTGGTCACGGTGTGGACCATCCTGCGTTGGCCGGCGATCATCATCCTGATGATGGTGGCGGTGGCACTGATCTACTACGTGATGCCCGATGTGAAACAGAAGTTTCGCTTCATCACCCCTGGGTCGGTACTGGCCGTGGTGGTGTGGATCATCGCCTCGCTCGGTTTTGCCTACTACGTGAAGACGTTTGCCGATTACAACGCGATGTATGGCAGTATCGGTGCGATCATCGTGTTGTTGCTGTACTTCTACATTTCTGCGGCCGTTTTGCTGCTGGGCGCGGAGATGAACGCGGTGATCGAACACATGTCTGCCGAAGGCAAAAACCCGGGCGAGAAGGATTTCGAGGGGAACAAGCCCAAGGAAACCTTGACCGTGCTTGGCCATGAACACCCGGTCGAGCCACAACCGTCCGAGCCGAACCCGCGATGATCCGTGACATCCTCAAAATGGGCGACGAGCGCCTGCTCCGTGTTGCCCCACCGGTACCCGCCCACCTGATCGGCAGCGTCGAGTTGCAGCAGTTGATCGACGACATGTTCGAAACCATGCGCCATGTGGGCGGTGTGGGGCTGGCTGCGCCGCAGATCGGCATTGACCTGCAACTGGTGATTTTTGGCTTCGAACGCAGCGAGCGCTACCCCGACGCCGAGCCGGTGCCGCAAACCATCCTGCTCAACCCGGTGATCACGCCGCTGTCCACTGAAGTGGAGGATGGCTGGGAAGGGTGCCTGTCGGTGCCAGGTTTGCGTGGGGTGGTGCCGCGTTACAAGCACATCAGCTACGAGGGCATCGACCCGCAGGGCAACCCCATCGCCCGTGTGGCTGACGGCTTC
This sequence comes from Pseudomonas sp. PSKL.D1, assembly GCF_028898945.1. NCBI lineage: Bacteria > Pseudomonadati > Pseudomonadota > Gammaproteobacteria > Pseudomonadales > Pseudomonadaceae > Pseudomonas > Pseudomonas sp. PSKL.D1. The sequence continues at coordinate 4,356,713 of NZ_CP118607.1, read as the reverse complement.
CACGCCCGCGTGGTGCAGCACGAGTGTGACCACCTGATCGGCCGGCTTTACCCGTCGCGTATCCAGGATTTTGCCAAGTTCGGCTACACCGAGGTGCTGTTCCCGGGGCTGGATGCCAGCGACGACTGAACGCGTACCAGCGCTTCCAGCCGCTTGCTGCGCTGGTAGCGCGCCAGGCGCGCGGCCAGTGCTTCGGGCAGATGGGCCGCATGCTCAAACCCCAGGCGCTGGTAGAAGGGCGTGAGGTCGGGGTGGCAGAACAGCCATGTGGGGCCATCGGTTTGTGCAAGCGCAGCATCGAGCAAGCCTGCTGCCACACCTCTGTTCCGTTGCTCAGGGGCGACAAACAGCCCTGTCAGCCAGTAGCCACCCGCAACCGGGCTCAGGCTCAGGCCCGCGATAAGCCCGTTATGGCGCGCCACCCATAGCGCGCCATCACTGGCGGCACGCATGCGTGAACCGTGCTCGCGGTAGAAGTTGTCCAGCAGGCGGCGTTCAAGGCCGGTCAGTTGCGTGAAATGCAGGTGCATGAGGGATCTTTCATAAAACCCGTTGGTTGGCTCTAGCGCAGTATTTTGCCGCAATTCTGTCGCAGATTGTTGCAATTGCCGCAAGGGTGAATATCCGACTTCGGGGTTCAACTATTCCGATCGGGGAGTAGACTTTTAACCATTCCCACTGGCAGTACGACGAAGCGGGATCGGTACTTCGTGTCATCTTCGCAGTTGATGACAACTTCTCCGCGCCATTGACGGCATCAGAAGTCAATCGATCAGCTTGATTGATTTAAAGGCCAACCCCCATGAAACCACTACTGATTCTTGCATTGGTCGGTATGTCTTCGTTCGCCCTCGCAGACGAGGCCAAACCTGTCTCCACCGAGCCTGTGGCCCAGCAGTACGACTACTCCATGAACCTGGACATCAAACGGGTGATCAACCTGTCGACCATCCCCAATGTTTGCGAAGTGGTGCCTGCGACCATGACCTATGAAGACCATCAAGGCCAGGTGCACACCATTCAGTATCGCGCCATGGGTGAGGGTTGCGAGCAGGGCTGACGCTACATAACGTATTGAATTAGCAGGGACCTGTGGGAGCGGCTTTAGCCGCGAACTCCGGCGAAGCCGGTGCCAGGCACGGCGTCGTCTACTTCGCGGCTAAAGCCGCTCCCACAGGATACACGACACACCTCCTACAGAGCGCGCGTCACGATATCCAGCCCGCGTTTGAGCTCGGCCCGGCTCCCTGCCGCCGACAGGCTGATACGCACCGCCGGCACTTGGTTCGCGCCAATCGCAAACACACTCGCCGGTACCACTTCCACCCCCTGTGCCCGGCACGCCTCCACCACCCGCTCCGCGCCCTGCGCTGCAGCCACCCACACATGGGGTGACGGCGCGCTGGCATCGAGCAATGCATCCCCGAGTACCTTGCGCGCCAGGCGCCAGCGTTCGGCAACCTCCGCACGCTGCCAGGCCAAACGCCGCGCCGCCGTGCCGTCTTCGATCCACTGGCAGGCAATCTGCAGGTTCAATGGCGAAACCGGCCAGTGGCTGGCGCCGGCATGGGGGTCAACCTGCTCCAGCACGTGCGGGCTGGCCACGATCCAGCCCAGGCGCAAGCCGGCCGCCACGGTCTTGGACAAGCTGCTGATCAGGATGCCGCGCTCGCCCAGCAGCGGGTAAAGCGGCGCATGGTTGCTCAGGGCGCCGTACACATCATCTTCAATGACCAATAACCCCAGCCGCTGCACCACGTCGGCAATCGCCCGGCGGCGTGCGTCGCCCATGCTCGACCCGGTCGGGTTGTGCAGGGTGGGCGTGGTCACCAGCACCCGTGCACCACTGGCACGGGCGACCCGGTCCAGTTCATCCGGGCGCAGGCCTTGGGCGTCCAGTGCCACACCATGCACCGGCAGGCGCAGTTGGCGGCAGGCGGCCTTGATGCCGGGGGCGGTCAGGGCTTCGAGCAACACCGGTTCACCGGCTTGGCAAAACGACTGCAGCAGTAGCGTCAGTGCCTGCTGGGCGCCGCCGCACACCAGCAGTTGCTCCGCCGACAGCGCCAGGCCGCGATTGGCCAACCAGCGGGCGCCTTGCAGCCGCCCCAGCAGCAACTGCTGATGGCTCAGGTAATGATCGAGCAAGCCGGTATGCCCGTGCCCGAGCAGGGCGTGCAGGCTGCCGTGCAGGTCGGCGCTGGAGGGGTCGACGGCGGGGACGTTGGTCGACAGGTCGATGACCTCACGTTGCCGGTCAGGTTGCTTCAGGCGAAACAACGTGGCCTCGCGGCTACCCGCCAGCACATAAGTGCCGCGCCCGACTTCGCCTGCCACCAAGTGGCGTGCAGCCGCTTCGCGGTAGGCCTGCTGGGTGGTACTGGGGTTGAGCCCGAGCTTCCAGGCCAAACGCCGTTGGGGTGGCAGGCGCTCGCCCACCTTGAGCGTGCCGCGTTCGATGGCGCTGGCGATGGCATCGACCAGCGCCAGATAACGCGGTTGGCCGTCGTCGGCCAGTTCGGGGATCCACACGAAATTGCCACCCATGCAATATAAGGTTTTACCCATACAATGCCCGGCACTTAGGATCGGATCAACCTCATACCGATGAAGGATGACCACCATGTTCGACCTTGCCGCCCTGCGTGAAGCCGCTGCATTCGTCCACCAGCACGTTCCCGCCACCCCGCAGCACACCTGGCCATTGCTGGCCGCACGGGTGGGTTGCCAGGTTTGGGTCAAGCACGAAAACCACGCCCCCACCGGCGCATTCAAAGTGCGCGGCGGCCTGGTGTATGTGCGCTCGCTGCTGGCCAGCGGCACACCACCCCGCGGGCTGGTCACGGCCACCCGCGGCAACCACGGCCAGAGCATGGCCCTGGCGGCGCGCCAGGCGGGCATACCGCTGGTGATCGTGGTGCCCGAGGGTAATTCGCAAGAGAAAAATGCCGCCATGCGAGCGCTGGGCGCCGAGTTGGTGGAACACGGCGTGGACTTCGACGTGGCCCGTGAAGAGGCAGCGCGCCTGGCTGATGAACTGGGCTATGACATGGTGCCGTCGTTCCACCCGGAGCTGGTGCGCGGCGTGGCCACCTATGCCCTGGAACTGTTCGAAGCGGTACAGGGCCTGGATTGCGTGTATGTGCCAATTGGCATGGGCTCGGGCATCTGTGGGCTGATCCAGGCGCGCAATCTGCTGGGCTTGCAAACAGAGATCGTCGGTGTGGTCTCCAGTGCCGCCGATGCCTATGCCCAAAGCTTCGAGCAGGGCCGCATCGTCACTACCGCCACCGCCACCGCCGACACCTTCGCCGACGGCATGGCCTGCCGCGTTCCTCACCCCGATGCTTTTGCCTTGGTGCAGCAACATGCCGCCCGGATCGTGCGGGTCAACGATGAAGAAATCGCCGATGCCATGCGGGTGTATCACGAAGCCACGCATAACACCGCTGAGGGCGCAGGTGCGGCGGCGTTGGCGGCATTGATGCAGGAGCGTGGGCGCCAGGCCGGCAAGCGGGTGGCGGTGGTGTTGAGCGGGGCGAATGTGGACCGTGAGCGGTATGCGAATGTGCTCGCGGACCGCGAAGTTTCCTGAGGCCTGTGCGCTGTCGGCCAAGTGAGTGAGAAAGGATCGTCATTTTCGTTACACTGCAGCCCGCGCCCCCCCCGCTGCAGTGGCGCTTTCCTCAACACGAAGTCGAGCTTCCAATGCCGTTCTCAAATGGATTTTTGCTGAGCCTTTCACTGTGCCTGGATATTGGCGTGGCCAACATCGCGATGATCACGCTGGCCATGCAGCGGGGGTTCCTCAAAGGCTTCTGGCTGGGCCTGGGCACCTGTGTCGGTGACCTGGTTTACGCCGTGGCGGCGTTGGCCGGCATGACCGTGTTGCTGCAATTCGAAGCCGTGCGTTGGACCTTGTGGGTGGGCGGGTCGGCCATGTTGGTGTGGTTCGCCGTGAAGATGCTGCTGGCGGCCTGGCGGGGCGGGCACATGGAGGCGCAGGGGCAGGTGGTCATCGAGTCGGGCTGGCGCGAGTTTTTGCGCGGGATTTTCCTGGCCATGTCATCCCCTACCGCCATTCTCTGGTTTGCCGCGGTGGGCGGGGTACTGATTTCCCGCTCCGGGGGCGGCAGCATGGTGGACGCGGGCTTGTTCCTGAGTGGGTTCTTCGCCGCAGGGCTCGTGTGGTGCATGGGCCTGTGCAGCATTGCCAGCCATGGCGGGCGCCTGCTCGGCGACCGTCTGCTGACCTGGTCGTATTTGCTGTCGGCGGCGATCTTCTGCTATTTCGCGGTTTATGTGGTGATTTCGGGGTATCGCGAGTTTATCCTTGCCAGCCCACCGCTCTAGGTCAATTTTCGTGGTGCACGGTTGGGCTACGCTATCGCACCAACGATTGACTGTGGAGCAACTGACATGGCCTTGACCCCCGCACGGATAGAGGATGGCCGGGCATTGACCCTGGCCGGTTTTGCCGAACGGTTCAGTATGAGCGACCTCAGTGGCCTGCCTTTGTTGTGGCAGCGTTTCGGGCCGTACATGGGCAAAGTGCCTGGGCAGCACGGGCAGGATGGCTACGGTGTGTGCTACCACCCCGACGAACAGGGCGGTTTCGACTACCTGGCAGGCGTTGAGGTGGTCGACACTTTTGGCCTGCCTGATGGCTTCATCACGCTGAGCCTGGAGCCTCGGCACTACGCGGTGTTCGAGCACCGTGGCAGCCTGCAGGGTTTGAAGGGGACGTTCGATGGGGCATTTCAGTGGCTGGCGCAGTCGGGTGAGCAGCAGGCCCATGCTGCGCTGTTCGAGCGTTATCCGGCAGTGTTCAACCCCATGAACCCTGACGCGGTGATGGAAATCTGGATCCCCCTGCAGCGGAAATAAATTCACTGCCCTGTCGATTTCCCCGGCTACCGTTCGACCAAAGGTTGAAGGCACAGGCCAAACCTGTGCCACACCTTTCAGGAACGCCCGGAGGATCACCCGATGAACACCACCGCCGAAAACGAAATCCGCCAGCTCATCGACACCTGGATGCAGGCCGTACGCGACCGCGACATCCCCGGCATCACCGCACCCTACGCCGACGACATCGTCGCCTTCGATGCCATCAAGGAACTGCAGTTCAAGGGCAAGGCCAACTACCAGAAGCACTGGGAAATGTGCATGAGCTTCTGCACAGGCCCGATGGTGTTCGAGCTTGCCCAACTTACCGTGCATGCCGATGGCGACCTGGGCCTGGCCCACTGGCTCAACCGTTGTGGCCCGGGCGATGACGAAAGCCAATGTGGCTTCATGCGCGCGACCGTCGGCTACCGCAAGTCGGGCGGTAAATGGCAGGTGATCCACGAACACTGGTCGGCACCGTTCGACATGGAAACCCAGAAAGCACTGTTCGATCTCAAACCCTGAGCCACTATCGCCAAACGCACTTTGCCAATGCCTGGAGACGACCATGAAATACCTGTGCCTGGTCTATTGTGACGAGGGGCTGCTGCACAGCTTGCCCGACAGCCCTGAAGACGCCGAGTGCATGGCCTACGCCGAATCGCTGCACGGCAGCGGGCGCATGCTGGCCGCCGAAGCGCTCAAACCGGTGCAGACGGCCACCACGGTACGCATGCGCGGTGGCCAGATGAGCCTCACCGACGGCCCCTTCGCCGAAACCAAAGAGCAATTGGCAGGCTTTTACCTGGTGGATGCCCGGGACTTGAATGAGGCCCTGAATATCGCCAAGGGCATACCGGCCGCGCGGGTAGGCAGTGTTGAAGTGCGGCCGGTGCGCGACCTGCAACCTTGAACCACGCGGAGAACAACAAGAATGACGCTGGAACAACCCAAGGATCATAAACATGAACTGGCCATCAGCCGCCTGATCGACGCACCGCCCAGCAAAGTATTCCGTGCCTGGACCGAGCCCCAGTGGCTGATGCAATGGTGGGGGCCGCATGGCATGACCACCCCGGAGTGCGAAATGCAGTTATGGGTTGGCGGGCTGTTCCGCACCCTGATGCGCGCCCCCGACGGAAGCGAGTTCCCCACCCAAGGCGTGTTTCTGGAAATTGCCGCACCCAGGCGGTTGGTATTCACCGATGCGTTCGGCCCCGGCTGGGTGCCGTCCGAAAGGGCATTCATGACTGCCGTGGTGACCTTCGACGACGAGCACGGCAAAACCCGCTACACCGCGCGTGCCTGGCACTGGAGCGCCGCCGATGCCCAGGCCCATGAAGAAATGGGCTTTCACCAAGGCTGGGGAGAAAGCCTGGACCGCCTGGTGGAGGTGGTGACCCAGCGGATGCCTGACTGATGGCGGCGCTGGCGCAGGTGCGCGCCGAGGTGGAGGCTGTGTACCGGCGTGATTCGCGGCGCATCCTGGCAACGCTGATCCGCCTGCTGGGGGACTTCGACCTGGCTGAGGAGGCCATGCATGATGCCTTCTTCATTGCCGTGGAACGCTGGCAGCGTGACGGCATCCCCGCCAACCCGCGGGCCTGGCTGGTATCCACTGGCCGTTTCAAGGCCATTGACGTGTTGCGCAGGCGGGTACGTTTTGACCGCTCCCAGGCAGACCTGATCATGCTGATCGACGGGCAAGGCCAGGACCCCAGCGAAGAGGAATTGCTGGCCGACGACCGATTGCGGCTGATTTTTACCTGCTGCCACCCGGCGTTGGCGGCGGACGCCCAAGTGCCGCTGACCCTTCGCGAAGTGTGCGACCTGACCACCGAGCAGATTGCGCGCGCCTTTCTGCAGGCCCCTGCAACCATTGCCCAACGCATCGTGCGCGCCAAGGCCAAGATTCGTGAAGCGCGCATTCCGTATCAGGTGCCGGAGATGCAAGAGCTGCCCGAACGGCTCGAAAGCGTGTTGCGGGTGATTTACCTGGTGTTCAACGAAGGGTATTCGGCGTCTTCGGGCGAGGCATTGCTGCAACAGGATTTGACCGATGAGGCCATCCGCCTTGGGCGTTTGCTGGTGCAGTTGCTGCCAGAGCCGGAGGTTGTCGGGCTGCTGGCGCTGATGTTGCTGCAGGCCTCACGCCAGCGTGCCCGTACGGATGCCGAAGGCAATCTGGTGCTGCTTGACCAGCAAGACCGCAGCCTATGGGACCGCGAGCAGATCGAGGAAGGTTGCGAACTGGTTCGGCTGGCGCTGCGCAGCCGGGCATTCGGCGCCTACACCGTGCAGGCGGCGATTGCGGCAGTGCATGCCGAGGCGGAATCGGCCGAGGCGACGGACTGGGCGGAAATTGTCGGGCTGTACGATGTGTTGCAACGGCACTGGCCGTCGCCGGTTGTGGCGCTCAACCGGGCGGTGGCGTTGGCCCGGCGGGATGGGGCGCTGGTGGGGTTGCGGGAGGTGCAGGCGATTCTGGCAGCCGGGGAGTTACGGGATTATCACCTGGCCCATGCCGCGCTGGCCGAGCTGCATTTTCAGCTGGGGCATGTTGAAGCGGCGCGGCAGGCCTGGCAGCAGGCGCTGGCATTGACCCGGCAGGAGCCGGAGCGGCGGCATATAGAACGGCGCCTGCAGGCTTTGTAGGCGCGGCCTTTGTGGGAGCGGCCTTGTGTCGCGAAAGGGGTGCGAAGCGCCCCCAGGATTTTAGCTTCGCCGCAGAAATTGCCGGGGCCGCTTCGCGGCCCTTTCCGACCGGTCCGGCGCCCCGGCAAGGCCGCTCCTACAAGGGGTATTTCGCCGAGTCAGCTAGCCACAAAATTCGGCGGCGATACCAGCTCGACGGTCTGCTGCTTGCGCGGCGCCAGGATCTCGGCCTCGCCCTCGACCACCAGCTCATCGTTCTGGTTGTACACATTGGTGGCGATGCGCACCTTGAACTTCGGCAGCTTCTCGAGCACTTCCAGGCGCACGGTCAGGGTGTCGCCAATCTTCACCGGCTTCTGGAAGCTCATTTTCTGGCCCAGGTAGATGGTGCCAGGGCCAGGCAGGGTGCAGGCTACCGCGGCGCTGATCAGCGCGCCGCTGAACATGCCGTGGGCAATGCGTTCGCGGAACATGCTTTTGGCGGCGAATTCGGCATCCAGGTGCACCGGGTTGTGGTCACCGGACATGGCGGCGAACAGCTGGATGTCACGTTCTTCGACGGACTTCTCGTAGGTGGCCTTCTGGCCGACTTCAAGGGCTTCGTAAGGCGTGTTGGTGACCTGGGTCATCGGGGCTTCCTTAAAAGGCGGGCGAGGGCGCCAATCATTCGCTGCGGGCAGGGCGGCCAAGGGCCAGCGCCTGCTCCAGCCAGGCGAGAATGTCGGCGGTGACCTCGTCCCGATTGAGTTCGTTGAGCACTTCGTGCCGCGCTTGAGGATAGACGCGCAGCTGTACATGTCGATTGCCGGTCGCGCGCAGGGCGTCGGCCAGACGGGTGAGACGCTTGCCGACGCTCACCGGATCACATTGTCCACCAATCACCAGCAACGGCAAGTTCGGATCGATCTGCGCCAGGTTTTTCGCCTGGCTGATCTGCGCCAGGCCCTGCAGCAGGTCCAGCCATAGTTGGTTGCTGCAGCGAAAGCCGCACAACGGGTCATTCACGTACAGGTCCACCTCTGCCGGGTCGCGGCTGAGCCAGTCGAACGCCGTGCGGTTGGGTTTGAAGGCTTTGTTGAACGAGCCGAATGACAGCCACTCGATCAGCGCGCTCTTGCCCAGCGGCCCCTGCCGCCAGCTTTCCAGGCGCGCAATCAGGCGTGCGCTGCGGTACAGCGCGGCCGGCTGAAAGTTGGAGCCGCTGAGGATGGCACCGTGCAGGCTGGCGCTGTGGTGCATCAGGTAAGCCTGGGCGATATAGCTGCCCATGCTGTGGCCGAACAGGAAAACCGGCGTAGCCGGGTACTGCTGGCCACAGTGCTGGGCCAGCAGCGCGAGGTCGTTAAGCAGGGCATTCCAGCCATGTTGCCGGGCGAACAGGCCGAGGCTGCCCAGCTCGGCGGTGCGGCCATGGCCGCGCAGGTCGGGTGCCAGCAACGCATAGCCGGCATCACTCAGGGCGTGGCCCAGGCGCTGGTAGCGCCCGGCATGCTCGGCCATGCCGTGGGCCAGCAACACCACGGCCTTCACCGGCCCGGCCGGCAGCCACTGGTGCACGTAGAGGCTGCAATGCTCGCTGGCAGGCAGCCAGAAGGCGTCGTGGGGCATGGCGAATCCTTTGCGCGAAGGGTACGCGCACAGTGTATGCACAACCGCGCGGATTGCAGGAAGGGCACAAATAAGATTCACAATGTTAATGGCGGCACTTGGCGTGTATGCCACCTTCAACTTACCTGCTAACGTCGGTTCAACGCTTTCTTGCCGTATGGCAAGCAAGGCAGGGATCAAGCAGGTCAAGGCAGAGGAACAATAATAAATGCAAGCCGACTTCTGGAATGACAAACGCCCGGATGGCGTACCTTCCACCATCGATATCCACGCGTACAGCTCGGTGGTCGAGGTGTTCGAGCGCTCTTGCAAGCGCTTTGCCGACCGCCCGGCGTTCAGCAACCTGGGCGTGACACTCAATTATGCCGACCTGGAGCGCCACTCGGCGGCGTTTGCCTGCTGGTTGCAGCAGCACACCGACCTCAAGCCGGGCGACCGCATCGCCGTGCAGATGCCCAACGTGTTGCAGTACCCCATTGCCGTGTTCGGCGCCATGCGCGCCGGGCTGATCGTGGTCAACACCAACCCGCTGTACACCGAGCGCGAGATGCGCCACCAGTTCAAGGACGCCGGTGCCCGCGCGCTGGTGTACCTGAACATGTTCGGCAAGCGTGTGCAGGAGGTGCTGCCCGACACCGGCATCGAGTACCTGATCGAAGCGAAGATGGGCGACCTGCTGCCCGCGGCCAAAGGCTGGCTGATCAATACCGTGGTCGACAAGGTCAAGAAGATGGTGCCGGCCTACAACCTGCCGCAAGCCATTGCGTTCAAACAGGTGCTGCGCGAGGGGCGCGGCCAGGCGCCCAAGCCGGTATCGCTCAGCCTTGATGACATTGCCGTGCTGCAATACACCGGCGGCACCACGGGTTTGGCCAAGGGCGCCATGCTCACCCACGGCAACCTGGTGGCCAACATGTTGCAGGTGCTGGCGTGCTTCTCGCAGCACGGCCCGGATGGGCAAAAGCTGCTCAAGGACGGCCAGGAGGTAATGATCGCGCCCCTGCCGCTGTACCACATCTATGCCTTTACCGCGAACTGCATGTGCATGATGGTCACCGGCAACCACAACGTGCTGATCACCAACCCGCGGGATATCCCGGGCTTTATCAAAGAGCTGGGCAAGTGGAGGTTCTCGGCGTTGCTGGGGCTGAACACCCTGTTCGTGGCATTGATGGACCACCCGGGCTTCAGGCAACTGGATTTCTCCGCACTGAAGGTAACCAACTCGGGCGGCACCGCGCTGGTGAAGGCCACCGCCGAGCGCTGGGAGAGCCTGACCGGTTGCCGCATCGTCGAAGGCTATGGCCTGACCGAAACCTCGCCGGTGGCCAGCACCAACCCCTACGGCCAGCTGGCGCGGCTGGGCACGGTGGGCATCCCGGTGGCGGGCACGGCGTTCAAGGTGATCGATGACGACGGCAACGAACTGCCGCTGGGCGAGCGCGGCGAGCTGTGCATCAAAGGGCCACAGGTGATGAAGGGGTACTGGCAGCAGCCTGAAGCCACCGCTCAGGCCCTGGATGCCGAAGGCTGGTTCAAGACCGGCGACATTGCGGTGATTGACCCGGACGGCTTTACCCGCATCGTCGACCGCAAGAAGGACATGATCATCGTCTCGGGCTTCAACGTGTACCCCAACGAAATCGAAGACGTCATTATGGGCCACCCGCAAGTGGCCAACTGCGCGGCAATCGGCGTGCCGGACGAGCGTTCCGGCGAGGCGGTGAAGCTGTTTGTGGTGGCGCGGGAGGGCGGGGTGAACGTGGATGAACTCAAGGCCTACTGCAAAGCCAACTTCACCGGTTACAAGGTGCCCAAGCACATTGTGGTGCGTGAGTCCCTGCCAATGACGCCGGTGGGCAAGATCTTGCGGCGCGAATTGCGCGACATCGCCTGACACTGACGCGGTCCCCTGTAGGAGCGGATTCATCCGCGATGGGGCGCACAGCGCCCCCCCACAACTCTCAAACAGATCGCCGGGGGCTCTGCGCGCCCCATCGCGGCGGTCCGACGTCTCGGTAAATCCGCTCCTACAGGTGTTTTCGCGACATTTTGGATAATTACTCTAAAAATGACCTGTATTGTTCATTGAGTCATTTTTGTGACCATGAGGCCTGTTTTGGCCTCTAGGCGACCCCTGGCAAAGCTGCTACTCTCGGCGCGCTTTCAGATGATTCGGTTTGCAACGAACCACCATCACATATCAATAATAAGCGCATCGACGCGTACATGAACTTCGCTGTTGCTAAGGAGTGGGCTTCCATGATCGAACATTTTTGGAAGGATAAGTACCCAGCCGGGATTACGGCGGAAATCAATCCTGACGAATTTGCCAACATCCAGGCAGTACTCAAGCAGTCCTGCCAACGCTTTGCCGACAAACCGGCCTTCAGCAACCTGGGCAAAACCATCACCTATGGCGAATTGTATGCGCTGTCCGGTGCCTTTGCCGCCTGGCTGCAGCAGCATACCGACTTGAAGCCCGGTGATCGAATCGCCGTACAGCTGCCCAACGTCCTGCAATACCCCGTAGCCGTGTTCGGCGCCATGCGCGCCGGCCTGATAGTGGTCAATACCAACCCGCTATACACCGCGCGGGAACTGGAGCACCAGTTCAACGACTCCGGCGCCAAGGCCCTGGTGTGCCTGGCCAACATGGCCCACCTGGCCGAAAAGGTGGTGCCCAAGACCCAGGTCAAGCACGTCATCGTCACCGAAGTGGCCGACCTGCTGCCGCCGGTCAAGCGCCTGTTGATCAACAGCGTGATCAAGTACGTGAAGAAGATGGTGCCGGCCTACAACCTGCCGCGTGCCGTGCGCTTCAATGACGCGTTGGCACTGGGCAAGGGCCAGCCGGTTACCGAAGCCAACCCGCAGCCCAACGATGTGGCCGTGCTGCAATACACCGGCGGCACCACCGGCGTGGCCAAGGGCGCGATGCTCACCCACCGCAACCTGGTGGCCAACATGCTGCAGTGCCGGGCGCTGATGGGTTCCAACCTGCATGAGGGTTGCGAAATCCTCATCACCCCGCTGCCGCTGTACCACATCTATGCGTTTACCTTCCATTGCATGGCGATGATGCTGATTGGCAACCACAACGTGCTGATCAGCAACCCGCGCGACTTGCCGGCCATGGTCAAGGAGCTGGGCAAGTGGAAGTTCAGCGGCTTCGTTGGCCTGAACACCCTGTTTGTGGCCCTGTGCAACAACGAAGCGTTCCGTGCGCTGGATTTCTCGGCGCTGAAAATCACGCTGTCCGGCGGCATGGCGCTGCAGTTGAGCGTGGCCGAGCGCTGGAAGACCGTTACCGGTTGCGCCATCTGCGAAGGCTACGGCATGACCGAAACCAGCCCTGTTGCGGCGGTGAACCCGGCCGAGGCCAATCAGGTCGGCACCATCGGTATTCCGGTGCCGTCGACGCTGTGCAAGGTCATCGACGACAGCGGCAACGAGCTGCCGTTGGGTGAAGTGGGCGAATTGTGCGTCAAGGGCCCGCAGGTGATGAAGGGTTACTGGCAGCGCGAAGACGCCACCGCTGAAATCCTCGACCGTGATGGCTGGCTTAAAACCGGCGACATCGCCGTGATCCAGCAGGACGGCTACATGCGCATTGTCGACCGCAAAAAGGACATGATCCTGGTGTCGGGCTTCAACGTGTACCCGAACGAGCTCGAAGACGTGCTGGCCGGCTTGCCGGGCGTGTTGCAGTGCGCCGCCATCGGCGTGCCGGACGAGAAGTCGGGTGAGGTGATCAAGGTGTTCATCGTGGTCAAGCCGGGCATGACCCTGACCAAAGAGCAGGTGATGGAGCACATGCGTGCCAACGTCACCGGCTACAAGGTGCCGCGTTACATCGAGTTCCGCGACGCGCTGCCAACCACCAACGTTGGCAAGATCCTGCGCCGTGAATTGCGCGATGAAGAGCTGAAAAAACAGGGCCTGAAGAAAATCGCCTGACCCCCTTGTGGGAGCGGCCTTGTGTCGCGAAAGGGCTGCAAAGCAGCCCCGGCAATCTTAGCTGCGAAGCTGTAATCCTGGGGCCGCTTTGCGGCCCTTTCGCGACACAAGGCCGCTCCCACAGAGTCCGCGTGATCAGCGTAACTTTTCAAGCATCTGGTAGTACCACATCCCCGCCGCCAACAGCGGATTCCCCAGCAAATCCCCCATCGGCACCTTGATGTGCTTGCACTGGGCAAAGGTATCGAATTTCTCCAGCGTCCCGGTCAAGGCTTCGGCCATGATCTCGCCCATGATATGGCTGGTGGCTATCCCGTGCCCCGAGTACCCCTGGCAATACCAGACGTTGTCCGAAAGTTTGCCCAACTGCGGGATGCGGTTGACCACGATGCCCATCGCGCAGCTCCACTGGAACTCGATGGGCACGCCTTTAAGCGCCGGGAAGGTGCGCTCGATGCAGGGGCGCAGCTCACCTTCGATATCGCGTGAATCCTTGCCCGAGTAATTGGCGCCACCACCGAACAGCAGGCGCTTGTCGGCCGTGAGGCGGTAGTAATCGAGCACGAAGCGGCAGTCGTACACTGCCAGGTCCTGCGGGTTGATCTGCTCGGCCAGCTCACCCAAGGGTGCGGTGGTGACGATGCCGCCCATGGCCGGGAAGATTTTGCCCTTGAGCTGGCGTTTTTCCAGCTTGTGGTACACGTCGCCGGCCAGCATCACCTGGCGCGCTTCCACCCGGCCGTGTGCCGTGACCACGGCCGGGCGCGGGCCATGGACGATGTCCAGCACTTCGGAATTCTCGAAAATCAGTGCACCCAGCGACTGGGCCGCGCGTGCTTCGCCCAGGCACAGGTTCAGCGGGTGCAAGTGCAGGTTGCGCAGGTTCTTGAGTGCGCCCAGGTACAGCGGGCTTTGCAAGTGTTGGGCAACGGCTTCGCGGTCGAGCAGTTGCACCTGGTCACCCATGCCACGGCGCTGGGCTTCGGCCTGAAAGCCGCGCAGTTCGTTCAGGTGCGAAGGCTTCATGGCCGCGTGCAGGTGGCCGCGCTTGAGGTCGCAATCGATGCCATACCGGGCCACCCGCTGTTCGATGATCTGGTGCCCGCGCCAGCGCAGGTGCCAGATGAAGTCATCCACCTCGCTGCCCAGGCGGTCGCGCATCTGGGTGCGCATGGCCTCGTCGCCCGACAGGCTGCCTGTGACCTGCCCGCCATTGCGCCCGCTGGCGCCCCAGCCGATGCGGTTGGTTTCCACCACCGCCACCTTCAGGCCGCGTTCAGCCAGCTCCACCGCCGTGGCCACGCCGGTGAAGCCGCCGCCGATGATGGCCACGTCGACCTGCACCGTGCCCTTCAGTTGCGGGTACTCGGTGTGGTCGTTGAGCGAGGCGCTGTAATAGGACGGCGCGCGCTGGGCCGGGCCGTTGTTTACTGCTGCGTTCATGGGGTGTTCCTTGTTCTTTTGAAATTGGGGTCAGGCCTGGTGCAGGTACCAGCGCCAGTCCTGTTCGCTGACTTCGGCCATGAACTGGCGGTACTCAGCGCGTTTTACCTTCAGGTAAACCCCAAGGAAGGCCTCGCCCAAGGCTTCGCGCGCCCACTCCGAGCGCTCCAGCGCGTCGAGGGCGGTGAGCCAGTCGGTGGGCAGGTGTTCGGTGGCCTGGGCGTAACCGTTGCCCTCGACGGGGGCGCCCGGGTCCAGTTGTTCACGGATGCCACGGTGGCTGGCGGCAAGAATCGCGGCAGCGGCCAGGTACGGGTTGGCGTCGGCGCCGCAGATGCGGTGCTCCACATGCCGGCTGTTGGCCGGGCCGCCCGGCACGCGCAGGCTCACGGTGCGGTTGTCCACGCCCCAGGTCGGCGCAAGCGGTGCATAGCTGTTGGCCTGGAAGCGGCGGAACGAGTTGGCGTTGGGGCAAAACAGCAACAGCGACTCGCGCAGGTGGCGCAGCATGCCGGCCACCGCCTGGCGCAGCAGCGGCGTGCCGGCCTTGTCGTCGCTGGCGAACAGGTTGTTGCCGTCACGGTCGGCCAGGCTCAGGTGCATGTGCATGCCGGTGCCGGCCAGGTTGGCGAACGGCTTGGCCATGAAGCACGCTTGCATGCCGTGGGCATGGGCGATGCCTTTGACCAAGCGCTTGTAGCGCACGGCCTGGTCCATGGCCTCCAGAGCGTCGCCGTGCTCCAGGGTGATTTCCACCTGGCCGGGGGCGTATTCGGAAATCGCCGTGCGGGCAGGGATGCCCTGGGCCTTGCAGGCTGCATAAAGGTCGGCCAAAAACGGCTCGATCTGTTCCAGCTCACGCAGGCCATACACCTGAGTGCTGCGCGGGCGGCCGCCGTCGTTGTCCAGCGCCGGTTGCGGGCGGCCCTGGGCGTCGCGCTTCTGGTCCAGCAGGTAAAACTCCAGCTCGCAGGCCATCACCGGGTAGTAGCCATCGGCCTTGAGCGCATCGATGGTGCGCACCAGCACATGGCGCGGGTCGGCCACGCTGGCCGGCAGGCCCTCGCTGGGGTGCATGCTCACCTGCACGGCGGCGGTCGGCACGCGGCGCCATGGCAAACGCACCAGGCTGCCTTGCAGCGGGTAGGCGCGGCAGTCGATGTCGCCCACGTCCCACACCAGGCCGGAGTTTTCCACGTCGTCGCCGTTCAGGGTCAGGCCCAGGATGGTGCTGGGCAGCGGGCGGCCGCTTTGGTACACCGCCAGCAGTTCGTCGCGGTGCAACAGCTTGCCGCGTGGCACGCCGTTGGCGTCGAGGATGAACAGCTCGAACAGTTCGATATCAGGGTTTTCGTCCAGAAAACGCTGGGCTTGCTCTACAGGTGCAAAGTGCATGGTGGATTCGCTCACGGGCACGCAGGGCCACCGCGCAGGCAAGCGGCCCTATTGGGTCAAACGGCCATACGACGGCCAGGCTTTGTCACAAAGGCGTGAGCGAAATATCCGGTGGGCGCGCGTGACGGCAGTGCCACAGGGCCCAGAAGGCGAGGATGATGTGGACCAGCGGATTTTCCCCGGCGCGGGTCCGAGCCTTCGCAAGCGAAGGGCGGGATACCGGTGGGGCGATGGGCTGGACGGGGGTCATGCCTTTGATACTCACATGCGGCTCAAGGGTTATTAAAGCAGTGAATGGCAACGTTTACGTTGGGAATGGCTAAACATTTGTGTTGCCACCGTGGCTTTACTGCCTTGGCAGGGCCCTCTTGTTAACTGATAACTATGCCAGTTATCAAGATTGATGAGGTGCCAATAATTGACTGCACGTGCGGTTAATAACGGCGAGGGTAGGAAAATGGCGAGTGATCGGAATAGAACTGCAGGTGAGTTGAAGAAGTTAGCCGGGGCTTCGGGCAAGCAGGGTAAAAAACTCTCATCCAGGCAGAAAAGTAATTATTTAACTGCCTCTTTGATAGGCGACAAACATGTTGAGTTCAAGGCCGACGAAATCGAATGGCGGGGCGCAGGCTCGGGGTATGTCGTTATCGTAGGTTCCAGGAATGGCGTGCATCCTCAGGACCTGAATCTCAATGTTGGTTTCTTTGACGATTTGGAAGTAGGGGTAAAACATCGCTTCAGCGACCCCTTCCCGAAAGTCACACTGGGCATCAGTGGCGATATCTGGGCGATTGAAGGTACGCTGGTACTGACGTCTTCGGAACTCAACCACTACAAAGGTACATTTGAAAATGTGGTGCTGGACCGGGACGCTGGGTTCAGAGAAATTACGTCCGGTTCATTCGAAGTGTTCAGTGACCCCGCCTAGCGCTTGACCCTTCCGAAAACGGCAGTCTGCCGACGGCTACGTGTACGTCGAGGCTGACCGGACGTTCGCTCCCACAGGCCAGCATGGCCAGCAAATGCCCGGCAAATCTGCGACAATCCCCCCCTACCCAAATGCCGATCATGAAAAAGCTGGCCCTACGCCCGCACCACTAAAAAGCCCCATGACTGACCACGCCATCGACAAGCTCCTGCAAAACCTCGACCACGCCATGATTGCCGACCGCCACCGCCTGCGGCGGCAGTTGCATGAACTGCGCAAGCGCCCTGACGAGGCCAAGCTTGCGCAGTGGGTGGAAAAGGTGCAGGCCTCCTGCGCCCAGGTCACCGCGCGCCAGCAGAGCGTGCCGCACATCCGTTACGACGACAGCCTGCCGATTGCGGCCAAGCGTGACGAAATCAAGAAGGCCCTGGCCGAAAACCAGGTACTGGTGATTGCCGGCGAAACCGGCTCGGGCAAGACCACCCAGTTGCCGAAAATCTGCCTGGAACTGGGGCGTGGCAGCCACGGTTTGATCGCCCACACCCAACCCCGCCGTATTGCCGCCCGCAGCGTGGCGGCGCGGGTGGCCGAGGAGCTGGGCACGCCGCTGGGCGGCCTGGTGGGCTACCAGGTACGTTTCGAGGACCAGAGCGACGCCAACACCCTGGTCAAGCTGATGACCGACGGCATTTTGCTGGCCGAAACCCAGCATGACCGCTTTCTTGAGCGCTACGACACGATCATCGTCGACGAAGCCCACGAACGCAGCCTGAACATCGATTTTTTGCTCGGCTACCTCAAGACCCTGCTGCACCGCCGGCCGGATTTGAAGTTGATCATCACCTCGGCCACCATCGACCTGGAGCGCTTCTCCAAACACTTTGACGGCGCGCCGATCATCGAGGTGTCTGGCCGCACCTACCCGGTGGAAACCTGGTACCGCCCGCTTACCAGCGAGCAGGACGAAGAGGGCAACCAGATCGAGGACGACCTCACCGTCGACCAGGCGATTCTTGCCACCCTGGACGAGATTGCCCAGCACGAACGCGGCCAGGGCAAAGGCCCGGGCGATGTGCTGGTGTTTTTGCCCGGCGAGCGGGAAATCCGCGATGCCGCCGAAATCCTGCGCAAGGCGCAATTGCGCCATACCGAAATCCTGCCGCTGTACGCACGCCTGTCACCGGCCGAGCAGCAGCGCATTTTCCAGAGCCATGCCGGGCGCCGCGTGGTGCTGGCCACCAACGTGGCGGAAACCTCGCTGACCGTGCCGGGCATCCGCTACGTGATTGACACCGGCACCGCCCGCATCAGCCGCTACAGCTACCGCGCCAAGGTTCAGCGCCTGCCGATCGAGGCGGTGTCCCAGGCCAGCGCCAACCAGCGTAAGGGCCGCTGCGGCCGGGTAGAACCGGGCATTTGCATCCGCTTGTACAGCGAAGACGACTTCAACGGCCGCCCGGCGTTCACCGACCCCGAGATTTTGCGCACCAACCTGGCGGCGGTCATCCTGCAGATGCTGCACCTGCGCCTGGGCGCCATCGACGCATTCCCGTTCATCGAGCCGCCAGACGGCAAGGCCATCAGCGACGGTTTCAACCTGTTGCAGGAACTGTCGGCGGTCAACCGCGAGAACCAGCTGACGCCGCTGGGCCGCCAACTGGCGCGCCTGCCGATCGACCCGCGCCTGGGCCGCATGCTGCTCGAAGGCGCCCGCCAGGGCAGCCTGCAGGAAGTGCTGATCGTGGCCAGTGCGCTGTCGGTGCAGGACGCCCGCGAACGCCCGCCCGAGCGCCAGCAGGCCGCCGACCAGGCCCACGCCCAGTGGAAGGACGTGGACTCGGACTTCGCCGCGCTGGTCAACCTGTGGCGTGGTTTTGAAGAACAGCGCCAGGCCCTGACGGCCAACCCGCTGCGCAACTGGTGCCGCAAGAACTTCCTGAATTACCTGCGCCTGCGCGAATGGCGTGATGCCCACCGCCAGCTGGCGCTGATTTGCCGTGACTTGCAGTTGTCGGTGAACAAAGAACCGGCCGACTACCAGAAAACCCACAAGGCCATCCTCAGCGGCCTGCTCAGCCAGATCGGCCACAAAACCGAAGAAGGCGATTACCAGGGCGCGCGCCAGCGGCGCTTCTGGGTGCACCCGTCCTCGGGCATCGGCCGCAAGCGCCCGGCCTGGGTGATGGCCGCGGAACTGGTGGAAACCACCAAGCTGTACGCGCGCATGGTGGCCAAGATCGAACCCGACTGGATCGAGCCGCTGGCCACCCACCTGGTCAAGAAAAACCACTTCGAACCGCACTGGGAGAAAAAGCGCGGGCAAGTGGTGGCCTACGAGCAAATTACCCTGTACGGGCTGATTCTGGTAGGCCGCCGCCCGGTGCACTTCGGCCCCATCGACCCGGTAACCTCCCGTGAGTTGTTCATCCGCGAGGCGCTGGTGGGTGGCGAAATCCAGTCGCGGGCCAAATGCCTGTCGGCCAACAAGCGCCTGCTCGAGACACTGGACGAACTGGAAGCCAAGGCGCGCCGGCGTGACATTCTGGCCGACGAAGAAACCCTGTACGCCTTCTACGAAGCGCGCTTGCCGGCAGAGATCCACCAGACCGCGACCTTCGACAGCTGGTACCGCATGGGCAGCCAGAAGGACGCCAACCTGCTGATCATGCGCGAAGAAGACGTACTGGCCCGCGAGGCCAGCGAAGTCACCGCCGCGCAGTACCCCGACAGCCTCAAGGTGGGCGAACTGAGCCTGCCGCTGAGCTACCACTTCGAACCGGGCCACCCGCGTGACGGCGTTACCGTGCGGGTGCCAGCGCCGCTGTTGCCGAGCCTGCCGGGCGAGCGCCTGGAATGGCTGGTGCCGGGCTTGCTGGAAGCCAAGTGCGTGGCGCTGATACGTAACCTGCCCAAGGCGCTGCGCAAAAACTTTGTGCCGGTGCCGGACTTCGTCAAGGCATCGCTGGCGCGCATGGCCTTTGGCCAAGGTGCACTGCCGCAGGCGTTGGGCCAGGAACTGCTGCGCATGACCGGTGCGCGGGTGTCGGACGAAGCCTGGGCAGAATCCATCAGCCTGGTGGAAGGGCACCTGCGCATGAACATCGAGGTGGTCGATGGCCAGGGCAAGTTCCTGGGCGAAGGCCGCGACCTGGCCGAGCTGACGGCGCGCTTTGCCGCCGCCAGCCAGGCCGCACTGGCGGTGCCGCGCAACGAAAAGAGCGAGCAGCCAGTGCAGGCCAAAGCCTTCAGCGAAGTGAAGCAAACCGCGCAACAAAAGATCGCCGGGCTGTCGATGACCGTTTACCCGGCCCTGGTCGAAGAGGGCGGCACGGTGCGCGAAGGGCGGTTCTCGACCCAGGCCGAAGCCGAGTTCCAGCACCGCCGGGCGTTGCAACGCTTGCTGCTACAGCAACTGGCCGAACCTGCCAAATACCTGCGCGGCAAGTTGCCAGGCCTGACCGAGCTGGGCCTGTTGTACCGTGAGCTGGGCCGTATCGATGCGCTGGTTGAAGACATTCTGCTGGCCAGCCTCGACAGCTGCATCCTCGAAGGCGAAGCCACCTTGCCGCGCGACGGTGCAGCACTGGCCGGGCTTGCCGAACGCAAGCGTGGCAGCTGGGCCGAGCATGCCGAACGCCTGGCGCGCCAGACGCTGGAAGTGCTCAAGCTGTGGCATGGCCTGCAAAAGCGCTTCAAGGGCAAGATCGACTTGAGCCAGGCCGTTGCCCTGAACGACATCAAGCAACAACTCGCCAACCTGGTGTACCCGGGCTTTGTGCGGGAAACGCCGGGGGTGTGGTTCAAGGAATTGCCGCGCTACCTCAAAGCCGTGGAATTGCGCCTTGAAAAGCTGGGCGCCCAGGTACAAAAGGACCGAGTGTGGAGCGGTGAGCTGGGCAACTTGTGGGCGCAGTACAAGGCCCGCGCCGACAAGCATGCCCAGGAGGGCAAGCGCGACGAGCAACTGGCCCTGTACCGCTGGTTGCTGGAAGAATACCGGGTGTCGTTGTTTGCCCAGCAGTTGGGCACCAAAGTGGCGATTTCCGACAAGCGTCTCAGTAAACAGTGGGCGCAGGTGGAAGCCTAACCGCGCGAAGTTGTGGCAATATTGGTGCAATTTCGGGGGCCGCGTTGCGGCCCTTCGCGGGGCCAGCCCGCTTCTTCGGGAGCTGCCCTTGCCTACGACTTGGCACTAAAGTGCCATTATTCCAGCCAGCGCCCCGTGGCGATGGCCTTTTACCAGAGGAACGACCGTGCATAACGTCGTGATCAGCGGCACCGGCCTGTACACCCCGGCCCAGAGCATTTCCAACGAAGAACTGGTAGCCTCGTTCAACACCTGGGCGGAGCAATTCAACCGCGACAATGCCGCCGCCATCGAGCGTGGCGAGGTTGAGGCAGCGCCGCTTTCGGATGCGGCGTTCATCGAAAAGGCCTCGGGCATCAAAAGCCGCTTTGTCATGGACAAGGCCGGCATCCTCGACCCGCAGCGCATGAAACCACGGTTGCCAGAGCGCACCAATGAAGAGCAGTCGATCCTCTGCGAAATGGGCGTGGCTGCGGCGCGCCAGGCGCTGGAACGCGCTGGCCGCACAGCAGCCGATGTGGACGGCGTGATCGTCGCTTGTTCCAACCTGCAGCGCCCGTACCCGGCCATTGCCATCGAAGTGCAGCAGGCGCTGGGCATCGAAGGCTTTGCGTTCGACATGAACGTGGCCTGCTCGTCTGCCACCTTCGGCATCCAGACCGCCGCCAACAGCGTGCAGTTGGGCCAGGCCCGTGCCTTGCTGGTGGTGAGCCCGGAAATTTGCACCGGGCACCTGAACTTCCGTGACCGCGACAGCCACTTCATTTTTGGTGACGCCGCCACTGCCGTGCTGGTGGAGCGTGCCGACCTGGCAACCTCAAAGCACCAGTTCGACATCGTGGGCACCAAGTTGACCACCGTGTTCTCCAACAACATCCGCAACAACTTCGGCTTCCTGAACCGGGCAGCGGAAGAGGGTGAGGGCGCGCGCGACAAACTGTTCGTGCAGGAAGGCCGCAAGGTGTTCAAGGAAGTTTGCCCGATGGTGGCCGACGTGATCGGCAAGCACTTGGGCGAGAAGAGCCTGCAGCCGTCCGACGTGAAGCGCTTCTGGTTGCACCAGGCGAACCTGAGCATGAACCAGTTGATCGTCAAGAAGCTGCTGGGGCGTGATGTGGCGGTGGAAGATGCGCCGGTGATTCTGGACCGGTATGCCAATACCAGTTCGGCGGGGTCGGTGATTGCGTTCCACCTGTACCAGGATGACTTGGCCACCGGGTCGCTGGGGGTGCTGAGTTCGTTTGGTGCCGGGTATTCGATTGGTAGTGTGATTTTGCGTAAGCGCTGAGGGCCTCATCGCGGATAAATCCGCTCCTACAAGGATTGCGTGTAGGAGCGGATTCATCCGCGATGCGGCGCGACAGCGGCGCCAAAAAAAAGCAGGAAGCGCCGGATGGGGTCGGCACTTCCCGCTTTGCTTTGAAGCAGACCAGGTAGCTTAGAACTTAGCTTCCAAATCCACCTGCAGGGTGTCTACATCAGCATTGCTGTTAGGCAGCTGCGACAGGTCGGTCTTGGCCATCAGGTAAGCCGCGCCCAGCGAGAAGTTCTTGTCGATTTCGTAACCCACCTTGAACTTGTGGCCGCGCGAACCGGTGTAGCCGTTGCCGAAGTCGGAGTCGGTGAACAGGCTGACCACCGCGTTACGCTGCACGTCGCGGTAGTTGTAGTCCAGGCTCCAGGCGCCAACCTTGGTCTTCAAACCCGCCAGCCAGGCCTGGTCTTCGCCGTCGGTGCTCTCGGTGTTTTTCACGTACTGGCCATAGGCCGACAGTGGGATGGCAAAGCCGGTGAAGTCGACTTGGCCAAAGCCTTCCACCAGGTTGAACTCGTTGGTGGTGTTGCCGAACGACTGCAGAATGGCGGCTTCTTTATCGTTGTCGTAGCCGTAGATGCTCGCACCCACGGTGACTTTCAGCGCATCAACCGGCGCGAACTTGGTACCCAGCTGAGCGTGGTACACCTGGGCGTCGTGCTTGTACTGCACGCCGTCGCCGTCAACGTTGTCCTTGAGGGTGTACTGGCCGGCGCTGGCGAACACTTCGGCACCGCCCAGGTCAGCCTTGTAGGTAGCGGCCACGCCTTCCGGGTTGATGTCGCTGTCCCAGATGATGTCGCCCATGTTCACCCAAGGCTGTTGCATCTTGCCGCCAATCAGGTGCAGGTTGGGGATGGCGGTGGGGTGCCAGTCGAGGTACGCCAGGTCAACCCACAGCGACTTCTTGTCGAAGTAGTTGTCGAAGCTCTGGTTGGTCGAGCGGCGGTCGGCGCTGCTGCCGGTGGCAATACGCACGCCAGCGTCCACTTGCGGGTTGATTTCGCTGTAGAAGCCGACGCGGGCACGCACGCGCTGGCGGTCCTGGTTGCCGCTGCTGCTGTTCGGGTCGTCAACGTTGACGTCTTCGTAACGCAGGCGCACATCGCCTTTGACTTGGGTCTTGGCGGCCCACGCCACTTTCTGTTCGAAGGAGCTCATGCGCTCGGACTGGGCTTTCTGAGTGGCCTTTTCCTTGGTTTCCTGGGCCAGGTCGCCCTGCAGTTCGTTGTACTGCGCCTGGTTGATCGAGCCGTTGGCGCGGAGCATTTCGAGCAGCTTGGCGTCGACAGCAGCACTGGCCGGAGTACTCAGAGCCAGCATCAGGCCGGTGAGGCTCACTCCGGTAAGTGTAGAAACAAGACGCATAAGGTTCTCCCTACTTGAAAAATTTGGGGAGGCTCAGCGCCCGCCCCCATGTTGGCATGTCGCCGGAAAGGGCCTGAATAGACAGGTTCTGGGGTTCCGGAAAACAGGCGCAAGTATTGCGGGGGCGAATGACAGAATAATGTCTAATTAGTGGCACTGCGGTTAAGTAATTGAGTAAAAACAGCGAGTTCCGTAATACTGAACCCTTCGCACAGCGAGTCGAAAACGTGACCAGCCTTTACAGCCTTGCCCACCTGCGTGACCTGCCAGCGGCGACTTGGGATGCCTTGGTGCCTGACGGCCAACCGTTCTTGCGCCATGCCTTTTTGAGCGCCATGGAAGACAGCACCAGTGTGGCCCCGGCCACCGGTTGGGCCGCCGAGCACCTGGTGCTGGAGCGTGACGGGCAGGTGCGTGCGTTGCTGCCGGCGTACCGCAAATGGCACTCGTTTGGCGAATACGTGTTCGACCACGGCTGGGCCGATGCCTGCGAGCGTGCCGGTATTGCCTACTACCCCAAGTTACTTGGAGCGGTGCCGTTCAGCCCGGTGAGCGGGCCGCGCCTGCTGGCGGCTGACCCGGCGGACGGGCTGCTGGTGTTGCAGGCATTGCCCGAGTACCTGAGCAAAGGCGGGTTGTCTGGCGCGCACATCAACTTCACCGACCCCGCGCTGGACGCCCAGATGGCCGGCTTGCCCGGCTGGATGGAGCGGGTGGGGTGTCAGTTCCACTGGCGTAACCCTGGGTATCGGGACTTCCAGGACTTTCTCGACACCTTGAGCTCGCGCAAGCGTAAGCAGATGCGCAAAGAGCGTGAGCAGGTGGCGGGGCAGGGCATCGACTTCCGTTGGTACCGAGGGGGCGAACTGGATGAGGCGCAGTGGGACTTTGTGTACCGGTGTTACGCCAACACCTACGCAGTGCGCAGGCGTGCACCCTACCTGACGCGCGAGTTTTTCAGCCTGCTGGCCGAACGCATGCCCGAGGCGCTGCGTGTGGTGATGGCGCGCCAGGGTGGGCGAGATGTGGCCATGGCCTTGAGCCTGGTGGGTGGTAGCAGCCTGTTTGGGCGCTACTGGGGTTGCCTGGATGAGTTTGACCGGCTGCATTTCGAGACGTGTTTTTACCAGGGCATGGACTTTGCGATTGCCGAAGGGCTGCAGCGGTTTGATGCCGGGGCGCAGGGTGAGCACAAGCTGATTCGGGGGTTTGAGCCGGTGTTGACGCGCTCGTGGCATTACCTGCTGCACCCGGGATTACGGCGGGCGGTGGGGGATTTTCTGGAGCAGGAGCGGGAAGGCGTACGCGCGTATGCCGAAGAGGCCCGGCAAATGTTGCCCTACCGGCAGGCCTTGTAGGAGCGGATTTATCCGCGATCACCGGCACAGCCGGTGCCAGCCACCGCGTCGCCTGCATCGCGGATAAATCCGCTCCTACAAGGATTGCGTTGTCACCGGAATCAGTCCACGCCTACAAACCCGCCGGTCTGGTGATGCCACAACCGGGCATATAGCCCCCGCTGCTGCAGCAATTCACTGTGGCTGCCACTCTCGACAATCCGGCCTTTGTCCAGCACCACTAGCCGGTCCATCTTGGCAATGGTGGACAGCCGGTGGGCGATGGCGATGACGGTCTTGCCCTGCATCAGCGTTTCGAGGCTTTCCTGAATCGCGGCCTCGACTTCCGAATCCAGCGCCGATGTGGCTTCGTCCATGATCAGGATTGGCGCATTTTTAAGCAGCACCCGGGCAATGGCAATGCGCTGGCGCTGGCCGCCCGACAGCTTCACGCCACGCTCGCCCACATGCGCATCAAAGCCGGTGCGGCCCTGAGCATCGGAAAGCTGCGGGATGAACTCGTCAGCCCGCGCACGGCGCACCGCCTCGTGCAAGGCCGCCTCGCTGGCACCCGGGCGCCCATACAGCAAGTTGTCGCGGATCGAGCGGTGCAGCAGTGAGGTGTCCTGGGTGATCATGCCGATCTGCGCGCGCAGGCTGGCCTGGCTTACGCTGGCAATGTCCTGCCCGTCGATCAAAATCTGCCCGCCCTGCACGTCGTACAGCCGCAGCAGCAGGTTGACCAGGGTCGACTTGCCCGCCCCGGACGGGCCGATCAGTCCGATTTTTTCACCCGGCCGGATGTTCAGGTTCAACCCTTCAATCACGTTGCTGGCCTTGCCGTAATGGAAGTCCACATCCCGAAAATGCACCGCGCCACGGGTAACCTTCAGCGCAGGCGCCTGGGGCTTGTCGGTCACGGTCACCGGCTGGGCGATGGTTTGCAGGCCGTCCTGGACCATGCCGATGTTCTCGAAAATGCCGTTGACCACCCACATGATCCACCCGGCCATGTTGATGATGCGGATCACCAGGCCCGTGGCCAGGGCAATGGCACCCACGGTAATCAGCGACTGGCTCCACAGCCACAACGCAAGCCCGGTGGTCACCACCACCAGCAGCCCGTTGAGGGTGGTGATGACCGCATCCATGCTGGTGATCACCCGTGACGCCAGCTGGGTTTTTTCGGTTTGCTCGCGAATGGCCTCGCGGGCGTACTGTTGCTCGTGGTCGGTGTGGGCAAACAGCTTGAGGGTGGCGATGTTGGTGTAGCCATCGACGATGCGCCCCATCAGCTTGGAGCGGGCATCGCTTGAGATCACCGAGCGCTCCTTCACCCGTGGCACAAAGTAGTAAAGCGCGCCGATGTAGGCGGCGATCCAGGTGAGCAACGGCAGCATCAGGCGCCAGTCGGCCTCGGCGAACAGCACCAGCGCGCTGATGGCGTAGATCAGCACGTGCCACAGCGCGTCCACCGCCTGCACGGCGGAGTCGCGCAGGGAGTTGCCGGTTTGCATGATGCGCTGGGCGATGCGCCCGGCAAAATCGCTCTGGAAAAAGTTAAGGCTCTGCTTGAGCACGTAGTTGTGGTTTTGCCAGCGGATCAGGCTGGTCATGCCGGGGCTGATGGTTTGATGCACCAGCAAATCGTGCAGGCCAAAGAAGATCGGCCGCAATAGCAGGACTACCACCAGCATCCAGATCAGCTCGCCGCTGTGCTCGCTGAAAAAATTGGCATTGGGCGTGCCTTGGGCAAGGTCGATGATGCGGCTGAGGTAGCTGAACATCGCCACCTCGATCAGTGCCGCCACCAACCCCACTACCAGCAGGGCAAGGAAGCTTGGCCACACCTGGCGCAGGTAATACAGGTAAAACGGCCATACCTGGGTGGGCGGCGACTCGCTGGGCGCGTCGCGGAAAATATCGATCAGTTGTTCGAAACGGCGGTACAGCATGGGTGACAAGACTCCTGTTCTACCCGGCCCCAGGCGGTTTCACGTCCCTGTGAAGCCTGCGGTCAGTCGATGCGTTTGGCCGACTTGATAAATACCGGGTCTGCCGGTACATCGCGCATGCCCTTTTTCACGGTAGTGGGCGAATTGACGATCTGGTCGACCACTTCCATGCCCTTGGTCACTTTGCCGAACACGGCGTAACCGGCGTCACGGCCCGGGTTGAGGAAGTCGTTGTCGGCCACGTTGATGAAGAACTGGCTGGTGGCCGAATTCGGGTTCGAGGTGCGGGCCATCGACAAGGTGCCACGGGTGTTCTGCAGGCCGTTGCTGGCCTCGTTGCGGATCGGGTCATTCGTATTTTTCTGCACCATCTGTTCGGTGAACCCACCGCCCTGGACCATGAAGCCCGGAATCACACGGTGGAAAATGGTGTTGTTGTAGAAGCCGCTGTCAACGTACTCAAGGAAGTTTTTGGTACTGACCGGCGCCTTCTCGGCATTGAGCTCGATTTCGACCTGGCCGAAGCTGGTGTCCAGCAATACGTGCGGGGTCTTGTCGGAGGCCATGACGCTGGTGGCGAAGGCAACCGAGCAGGCGGTGAGCAGGAGTTTTTTCAGCATGGGCTCAAAGATCCTTGAGAGGTGGAGGCGGCTGCCAGAAACTGCAGCAAAGTCTGGTTGAAAACCTCGGGTTGATCGAGGGGCGTAGCGTGCCGGGAATCGTCGATGACTACCAGCCTGGCATTGGGCATCAGGGCCACATAGCGCTCTTTCAGTTGTATCGGGGTGTAATCGTGGTCGGCGGCGATCACCAGCGTGGGACAGCGGATTTGCCCGATGCGTTCCTGCACGCCCCAGTCGACGATGGCGTCGAAGCTTTTGAGGTAGGCGCGTTTGTCGTTGCGCGCCCAGCGCTGGGCCATCTTCACGCGCAGGTCCGCTTGGCCGGGTTTTGGGAACAGGCGCTCGGCCAACCCCTTGCCGACCGTTTCAACGCTCAGGATGCGCGCCAGGCCCCAACGCTTGAGCCACCACAGCCAGTCGCTGCGGGTGCGGCGCTTCACCTCGGGGGCGCTGTTGACGATGCACAAACTGCGCAGCCACTGCGGGTGGTCAACGGCGAACTGAAAACCCACCATGCCACCCATCGACAGGCCCACGAAATGCACCGGCCCGGTTTGCAAATGCTCCAGCAGGGCCAGCAGGTCTGCGCTGAAGGTGGCGATGTGGTAGCCGTCGCGGGGCTTGTCGGAGCGGCCGTGGCCACGGATGTCCATCAAAATCACCCGGTAATGACGGCTTAGCTCGGGCACCTGCAGCTCCCAGTCCTGGCAACTGGAGCCAAGGCCATGCAGCAACACCAGGGGCTCGCCCTGGCCATATTCCTCGTAATGCAGCGCGCATCCTTCGTGTTCGAAATAGGCCATGGGCGCGGTCCTCTCAGGCTTGTGGGGGGGCTGCGAAGGGCACGTCCAGCGGCGCGGTGTCAAAATTGCGCAGCAGGTCGATGAGGATCTGTGTGGCCGGGCCCAGGGTCTTCTCTTTGCT
The DNA here is from genome assembly GCF_028898945.1 of Pseudomonas sp. PSKL.D1. Classification (NCBI taxonomy): domain Bacteria; kingdom Pseudomonadati; phylum Pseudomonadota; class Gammaproteobacteria; order Pseudomonadales; family Pseudomonadaceae; genus Pseudomonas; species Pseudomonas sp. PSKL.D1. The sequence continues at coordinate 4,328,225 of NZ_CP118607.1, read as the reverse complement.
CGAATAAAGGTAGAACAGTGGGTGGCGGCTGCCACCCTGGTCCAGCGGCAGGGGCTTGAGCACGCCTTCGCGCAGCTCGCGTTCGATCATGTGCCGGGGCAGCCAGGCAAAGCCCAGGCCACTGCTGACAAAGGTGGTGGCGGTGCCCAGGCTGCCGACGGTCCAGCGCTGTTCGGCACCTAGCCAGCCCACGTCGCGGGGCTGCGAGCGGCCCGAGTCGCGGATGACCACTTGCAACTGGCTTTCCAGGTCCTGAAAGGTCAGCTCCCGGCCCAGGCGGTGCAGGCTGTGCTCGGGGTGGGCCACGGCGACGAACTCCACTGCGCTCAGCTCGGTGCCCAGGTAGCCGCCGATGCTGTAGCTGCTGATGGCAAGGTCGGCAATGCCTTCGTGCATCACCTCTTCCACGCCTGACAACACCTCTTCACGCAGGCGCACCCGGCAACCCCGGCTTTGCGGCATGAACGCCGCCAGGGCGCGCACCAGGCGGGCGCTGGGGTAGGCGGCATCGACCACCACGCGCACCTCGGCCTCCCAGCCTTGCTCCATGTGGTGGGCCAGGTCTTCCAGCTGGCTGGCTTGCTTCACCAGGTGCCGCGAGCGGCGCAGCAGCACGTTGCCGGCTTCGGTGAGCACCGCCTTGCGCCCGTCGATGCGCAGCAGCGGCACGCCCAGTTGCTCCTGCATGCGCGCCACCGTGTAGCTGACCGATGACTGCGACCGGTGCAAGGCCTCGGCAGCCTGGGCAAACCCCCCGTGATCGACCACTGCCTGCAGGGTTCGCCACTGATCCAGGGTTACGCGCGGCGCTTTCATCTTTGGCTCCTGTTGTCCTAAGCTGCGCTCTTTCAAGGAGAGCGCCCCATGAAGAAATGTTGTGCGGCAATACTGATGTGCCTGCCCCTAGGGGCCATGGCTTACCCCATCGATGTGGAGAAGGAACTGACCGGGGTCAAGCTGGACTACAACGCTTACGACACGTCCTACGATATTGGTGCCATTACCCTGAACAACTACGGGCAAGTGCCGGCGGCCTGCAAGGTCACATTCCGCAACGGCCCCGAAGCACCACGGGTACGCCGGGTGAATGTGCCGGCGGGCAAGAGCGTAGACGTAACCGCCAAATTCAACCGGCAGATCCTCAAGCTGCGCATCGCGCTGGACTGCAAAGCGGAATAAAACGGATTAATCGATAGATTGAACCCACTTTTTACGCTTTTTTATCGATAGGTCAAGCCTTAATCTCACCTCCATCGAATCGCAACCCTTTTTGCCGATGGAGGCACCCCATGTCCCGCGTACTGATCATCGAAAGCAGCGCCCGCCAGCAGGATTCCGTTTCCCGTCAACTGACCCGTGACTTTATCCAGCAGTGGCAAGCGGCGCACCCGGCCGATGAAATCACCGTGCGCGACCTGGCGGTAAACCCGGTGCCTCACCTGGATGCCGACCTGCTGGGTGGCTGGATGAAGCCCGAAGAGCAGCGCAGCGCCGCCGAGCTTGAAGCGCTGGCACGTTCCAACGAATTGACTGATGAATTGCTGGCTGCCGACGTGCTGGTGATGGCAGCGCCGATGTACAACTTCACCATCCCCAGCACCCTCAAGGCCTGGCTGGACCACGTGCTGCGTGCCGGCATCACCTTCAAGTACACCCCAACCGGCCCGCAAGGCCTGCTGGCCGGCAAGCGCGCCATCGTGCTGACTGCCCGTGGCGGCATCCACGCCGGTGCCAGCAGCGACCACCAGGAACCGTACCTGCGCCAGGTGATGGCCTTTATCGGCATTCACGATGTGAACTTCATCCACGCCGAAGGCCTGAACATGAGCGGTGACTTTTTCGAGAAGGGCCTGAACCAGGCCAAGGCCAAGCTGGCGGCAGTGGCCTGAGCGTCAAAGCATTCCCAACCCTGACACCTGTTTGTTGCTCCTTTGGGTGTGTGTGCCCGGCCTTTGCGGCCGGGCTTTTTTTTGCCTGGCCAGGCGCCTGCCGGGTGGCGCTAGGTATTCGCCAACTCCAGCAAATACTCGTATTTTTCGCGCAGCAACCCCATCCGCTCCCGCTCGCGGTATTCCGCAACCGTTTCCGGCCGCAAGCAGTGGTACAGCGCCGTCAGCAAAAACACGTAGCGCAAATTGCCCAGCGCCTGTTCGCCATCAAACTGCGGCCCCAGCGCCTCGCGGTACGCCGTTACAAACTCCTGCTGCGCCGCCAGGAACACCGCCGTGTCCTTGCGCCGGAACAAACTGCCCAGGTACGCGCCACCGTCAAACCCGACCCGCCCGACCTTCACCTCGCTCCAGTCGATAAGGTGCAGTTGCCCCTTGTCGACGAACAGGTTTTTGCGCAGGTAATCCATATGGCTGATGCACCGCGGGCTGCGTTTGGCCTCGGCGGCCAGTTTGCGGGTTAACGGCCCGAACACCGCAAACCGCTCCGCCAACCCGGCAAAGCGCGCGTCTTGGCGCCCAAGCTGCGCCAGCCCCGGCAGGCACCGGGCAAAGTTGAAGCGCGGGCGCAGTAAAAACCACGGCCGGAAGAAGTCCATGCTCCACAAAAGCGGCGCCTTGCCCGCCGGCTGCGCCTGCAGCCAGGCATGCCCAAGCCCTTCCAGCTCGGCGATGCCCAGCGCCAGTTGCCGGGCAATGGCATGCATGCGCGGCGGCTTGCCGCGCACGAATTCGGTGAAGATCAAACTTTCCCAGGGCGTTTCTACCACCCCAAGGCACGCCGGGTAACGGAATTGCGTGCTGCCCGCCAGCAACCCTTCGGCCCGGTGAAAACGCGCCTCCTGGCTACCCAGAAAGGCCACCTTGCGAATCGACTTTTCCACCACCTCCACCGGCTGCCCGGTGCTCGGGCAGGTGAAGCGGTGATGGCGCACGTAATTCACGAACGAGGCATTGGACGCCAAGTCCTGGCTGCTGATATCCAGCGCCTGACCGGCCCATTGGGGCATCAGCGCGTGCAGGTGGTGTGCGAGTGGGGCCCGTTGCCAGCGGTAGAGCGTTTTGCTCGTAGCGGGCGGGCTGGAAGGGGCAGTCATGGCATCCGAACGGGCAGCAGCCGTGTGTCCATTTTTAGCTGTGGGGGAGGGGTATGCTGCGGGATAGCTTGCTGATGTACAACGAAAAATTGCACCCTATAGGGAACAAGGCCCTTCTTGGCATGAGGTAGCAGCGTGAATGGCATCCACCCAGGGCTGATTGCAGGGCTGATCATCGTACCCATGGTGATAGCCCTGATCGTGCAAGCCTATGTGGCGCACAAGTACACCGAGCGCTTTGAAGCGTTGCTGGCTAATTGCGCCTTCGTGACCGGCAACAAAACTACTTTTCAGTACGCCGGTTTGATGGGCAAGGTGATGCGCACGGGCTTGATCTCCATGGTGTTGGCCATGCCCGGTGTGTTCATGCGCAGAGGCTTGATTGACCTGGACGAAGTAAAACGCTTCCCGCCCCGGTTGAAACGGTTACTGGTAACCCAGTTGGTCATTCACATCTTGTTGTTCGCTGCGCTCATCATTTCCCACTACGCCCAGCCCGCTAACATCTAACTGGCCAAACCGCCTATCTCGCTGAGAGCCTCGGCCGCTCCTACAGACGCATCGTGAAATCACATTTGTTCTATGAGTGCGGGTCCACCGCAACGTTGGACAGCCGCGACGGGCACAGGTCGGTAACAACTGGTCGTCAGCGTGCGACACTTGCCCGCCTTGTATCCGAATTTTCAATCACCCGAGATCAACTGTAGCCTTTGCTAAATTGCAAAAACGAATCAAGGAGCTTGCATGCGCATGGTGACAGACAAGCGCATCGTGGAAGTGGTGGCCAAGTGAGGATTGAATATGAGTACTCTGGTAAAAACTGCCATCGACCACTGGGCCTTCGTGGCGCCTCTGCTCAGCCCGCCAAAAGATGAGGCTGCCTACGACAAGCTGGTGGCTACGCTCGACGAGCTGCAAGAGATTACCGGTTATGACGAAGGGCACCCGCTGGATGGCTTGGTGCAGTGCATGGCCAACCTGATCAGCGACTTCGATAAGAAGCACTTTCCCATCCCCGAGGCCTCCGGTATTGGGGTGCTGCGTTCCCTGATGGATGAGCACGGGGTCAGCCAGCGCGACCTGCCCGAGGTCGGTAGCCAGTCGACCGTCTCCCAGCTGCTGTCGGGCAAGCGCAAACTCAACGTTCGCCAGATCCGGGCGCTGGCGGACCGCTTCGGTGTCAATCCTGATGTGTTCCTTGGCTGACGCCTGATCGCCGCCGCGATGCGCCGCGCAAGCGGCGCCCATGCAGCAAACACCAATGCAGGCGCTTTACCCTGTTTTCATCCCCAACTCCGCATCATCCAGCAACGCCTTGGCCATCGCGCTTAAATAATGCGAAGCCCAGAGCAATTGCTGGTCTTCTTCCATTACCCCGGTCAAGATCATGTCCCGCACATACCCCAGCAATTCCGAGGCCTGTTCCCGCGCATGCTGGCAAGGGATGCCCGGCGCAATGCAAAACAGCGGCTGGCTCATCCCCGGCCCTTGGTAAAACTGGGTTTTGCCGACAGTGGTGGCAGGTATGTCCTCGTCAGTAATCATGTTGCCACCCCCGTTCATTGCAGTTCGGTAGTCCGCTGCACCGCCATCTCCAGCGCATCCACCTGCCCCCAGGCAATCTGGATGGCACGCAGGCCGCTCATCAGCGTTTCGGGTGCGCTTTCTTCGTTCAGATGATGCAGGGCCATGCGGCAATCGCTGTAGGCGAACATCAGGTAGTGGGCGGCGTTGGCCAGCACGTGCTCCATCGGCACGATGCCTTCGCTGATGGCGTTGGAGAGGGATTTACCGGTGGGTAGTTCGAAAAGGTGAGGGGGATCGGGGACGATCTTTTTCATAGTTGGCACCATATTGATTAAGTGCCACCCATCCGTTTCCACACATTAGGGTGACAGCTGCACACGGGGTGGAAAACCAGGCATATGGCAAACCCGGTAGGCCAGAAGGCCTCCCGCGTACAGCTGTCATATCGACGGCAACCATATGTACTGCACAAGGTTTCCACACCCCGATCGCTGAACCACCAGCGACCCGGAAATCCTAGAGGCCTGGCTTCCCCGTAACAATCAGACGCCTATCGACAGACGCCGTAGGATATTTCCCTGCCATCGATACCTCCACCCCAAGCCTGTAGGAAACGTCTGAGGCCATCGCAGGAATCCTCGCCAATAACTCAACCCCATCTCGTGTAGGAGCGGCTTCAGCCGCGATCACCGGCAAAGCCGGTGCCACCCCCGCGTTGCACTACAGGCCGCAGTTCGACGTTCCCATAAACACGCCCGCGTTAGTCAACCTGATAAAAATGCCAGTTTCGCGGTTATTCACACTTGGCGAAGATAGGCCAGAAGGAGCACCAACCGAGGTGGAAATCGTGGCTAACGGGCAAGTAAAAATGTTTGATGCCGCCAAAGGCTTTGGATTTATCGCACCGAGCGAAGGTTACGAAGATATCTTCGTGCAATACACCGCCATCCAGATAGAACCCAGGGTTCTGAAGCCAGGGCAGTGGGTGTGTTTTGAGATAGTGCCTTGGTACAAAGGCCTGCAAGCAGCAGACGTCCGCAATGCCCAGGTGCACGCATGCCTATCGGAACGGTGAAGTACTTCGATGAAGTAAAACATTGTGGCTCGATCAGCGTGCCACACGGCAAAGAACTGTGGGTGCTGCCCATGGGCCTCAGGTCTGGCACACGGACGCTGAAGGTTGGGCAGCAAGTGCATTACGAACCCAAGGTGGGCATAACCGGCGAGTTAGAAGCCACGGACGTTGTGGTCATTCAGCCGAAGGGCTTGGTGTAGGAGCGCCCCAAGCAGCAAACACCATTACCCTTTCTTCATCCCCAACTCAGCATCATCCAGCAACGCCTTGGCCATCGCGCTCAAATAATGTGAAGCCCAGAGCAACTGCGGGTCTTCTTCCATTACCCCGGTCAAGATCATGTCCCGCACATACCCCAGCAATTCCGAGGCCTGTTCCCGCGCATGCTGGCAAGGGATGCCCGGCGCAATGCAAAACAGCGGCTGGCTAAGCCCCGGCCCTTGGTAAAACTGGGTTTTGCCAACAGTGGTGGCGGGTTTGTTTTCGTCATTACTCATGTTGCCACCCCTGTTCATTGCAGTTCGGTAGTCCGCTGCACTGCCATCTCCAGCGCATCCACCTGCCCCCAGGCAATCTGGATGGCGCGCAGGCCGCTCATCAGCGTTTCGGGGGCGCTTTCTTCGTTCAAATGATGCAGGGCCGCGCGGCAGTCGCTGTAGGCGAACATCAGGTAGTGGGCGGCGTTGGCCAGCACGTGCTCCATCGGAACGATGCCTTCGCTGATGGCGTTGGAGAGGGATTTACCGGTGGGTAATTCGAAAAGGTGAGGGGGATCGGGGACGATCTTTTTCATAGCAACTCCTGAACGCTTATGCACGCCACCCCTCCGTTCCACAGGAAGGGTGGCAGCGGTACGCGGGGTGGAAACCCGAGTGCATTCAGGAAAACTCGGTAGGCACGAGGCCTCCCGCGTACAGCCGCCATTAACGACAGAATCCAAAATGCTTGTACGGGTTTCCACACCCGATCGCTGAACCACCAGCGACCTGCAAAAGCCTAAAGGGCGGGCTTCCCCGGAACAATCAGACGCCTGTCGACAGATGCCGTAGGATATTTCCCTGCAATCGTTACCTCCACCCCAGACTTGTAGGAAATGTCCGAGGATCACGCAGGAATACTCACCGAGCGGCATCGCCGCGCCCCCTGTAGGAAATTACCCAGCCCATCCGGGCTGCGCTGTCGCAGAAAGAACTGGGGCCGCATGTGTGTCGCGCATCCTGTGGGAGCGGCCTTGTGTCGCGAAAGGGCTGCAAAGCAGCCCCGAAATGTCGGCACAAAAGCATAAATTGCCGGGGCTGCTTCGCAGCCCTTTCGCGACACAAGGCCGCTCCCACATGTCCCCTGCTAGTTCAATACGTTATGTGCAGTTCCATGAGAGCGGATTCATCCGCGATCACCTGCAAAGCCGGTGCCACACCCAAGGCCCCGTCCAAAACCCACCGGTCACAAACCGCCCAAACCCACCCACCACCGCTTTGCTTCACCACCCAAAAACCGTAACATTCGCCGCTTCGCATTTATTGCTGTCGTCAGGGACGAAAATGAATCACCTCACCATCGCCAAAGAAGCCCTAATCGCCCAGGCACAGGCCGTAACCCACCTCGCCGACCGCCTCGACGGCGAGTTCCAGAGCGCTGTAGAACTCATCCTCGGCTGCCAAGGCCGCACCGTCGTTTGCGGCATGGGCAAATCCGGCCTCATCGGCCAGAAGATGGTTGCCACCTTCGCCTCCACCGGCACCCCAAGCTTCTTCCTGCACCCCGCCGAAGCCTTCCACGGCGACCTCGGCATGCTCAAGCCCATCGACGTGCTGATTCTCATCAGCTACAGCGGCGAAACCGAAGAGCTGATCAAGCTCATCCCAAGCCTGCGCTCGTTCGGCAACAAAATCATCGCCATGACCGGCAACGGCAAGTCCACGCTGGCCAAGCACGCAGACATCTGGCTGGACATCTCGGTAGAGCGCGAGGTCTGCCCGAACAACCTGGCACCTACCACCTCCACCCTGGCCACCATGGCCATGGGCGACGCACTGGCCGTAGCGCTGATCGAAGCCATCCAGTTCAAACCCATGGACTTCGCACGCTACCACCCCGGCGGCAGCCTCGGCCGCAAACTGCTCACCCGCGTGCGTGACGTGATGCACTCGCCGGCGCCTGTGGTTTCGCCGAGCACCAGCTTCCATGATTGCCTGCTGGTGATGACCCGCAGCCGCTTGGGCCTGACGGTGGTGATGGATGACGACAAACTGGTTGGCATCGTGACCGACGGTGACCTGCGCCGTGCTTTGGTGGATAACAAAGCGGTGGTGGGTGAGACGGTTGCGCAGTTTATGACGGCTACGCCGCATACCATTCTGGAAGACGCGCAGCTTTCGGAGGCTGAGGCTTATATGCTCGATAACAAGATTCGGGCGTTGGCGGTGACGGATGCTGACGGGGCTGTGGTCGGGGTGGTCGAGATTTTCGACTGATTCACTGAAGAGCCAAATGGCCAAGGCTGGTCCAAACGCTACTGCTCAGCGTCTGGACCGGCTGGCTTTGACGAAAGCATAGGGCAATACGTTATCCGGGCATGCCGTATACAACGGATCAAGCAGCCTCGAATCATTCGTCAATATCGTGAAATCACTGGCGAGAATTGTTAGCGACGTATCGGTAATCCCGTAGCGTAGGAAAATTGACGGAGCGCAGTCTTTATCAATGTCGCAATCTAGTTTCTTGAAGCTTCTGAATAATGCTCTGGCAATGTCCAGTGCTGCTTCATAAGCACGGCCACTGAGATCGATAAGATTGGAGACTTCAGTGGCAATGTAGGGTGTGATGTAGATGTCGTTGAAGCCTTTCATCACTTCGGTAATGTTTTGAAAGTCGGACTCGGTGTAAGCATTAAGTCTGCCTGAGCGCTTTATGTGCCTACCACCTTCTACAGCGCCAATCACCAGTAGCAGCAGTAGGTTGGTATCGACTATCAGCTTGCCATTGCTCATGGGTCAGGCCTCTTTCTGGCTTTTGAAACCTTTGAAGCTTCCCGATTGGCTGTCTACAAGAAACACCTTGTATTCTTTGCGTTTGCTCAACAAATCGGCGAGCGTTCTAAGGTTGCTTTCCTTGAAGCCGCTGGCGATAGGGTTATCATTCGAAGTGTTCAAGTCATAGCTGAAAGTGATTTCGTACTGTTTCGCATCATCAGAAATTATCGCGCCCTCCAGCTCAATATTAATTGCGCTTCTTACGAGCTTTGTCACGTTCTCCCTGGCCACTCCTATGGCCTCTTCAAATTGAATCATGGGATGCTCCCGTTTACTGAGTGATATCGAAGGCCATACATTAAGGGTGTGAGTGTGCCTTGTCACCTGTTAGAGGGCTGCTGTTTGAGCTTCAATTGTGAGCATATTTTCCAAGGTGCAAAATTATCCGAAATGGCTTGCGGCTTGCCGGAAATACCCTATAAAAAACCGGCCAAGTGGTATCACTTGGCCGGCTGCGGGGCATTCCAACCCGAACATGGTCGGGGTGTAGGCAAGCTACTGCGCCATCTTCGCCATCACTTTGGCGTAGCCCGCAGCGCTACCCAGCACCGCCTCCTTACCTTGGGCAACCAGAATGGCATCAGCCACCTCGCGGAACGCTCCAGTGCCACCTGCAGACGTCAGGGTTTGCGTCGCAGCCGCCTTGACGTAAACCGGCGCATCCGCCACGGCAAACGCCATCCCGCAAGCCGCAAATGCAGGCAGGTCGATACAGTCGTCGCCAATGCAGGCCGTTTGCTCCGCCGTAACCCCAGCCTCGGCCATCAGTTGGTTACACGCCGCAAGCTTGTCCTTCACACCAAACTGGCAAAGCGTGACACCCAGGTCCGCCACACGCTTGCGCAGGGTCGCCGAATCCCGCCCGGACAGCACCGCCACCCGCACGCCATTCTCTTCCAGCAAGCGCATGCCCATGCCGTCACGCACATGGAAGCGCTTGAGGCATTCACCGGTCGCGTCGTAGTAGATGCCGCCATCAGTCAGCACGCCATCCACATCGGTAATCACCAAGCAAATGTCCGCCAGCGTTGGCTTCGGCGCAGGGGTTTGGCCAGTCATCAGCGCACGCACTTGCTCCAGGCACTCTGGTGTATCAACACCCGGGCCAGTTGGCTCGACTACGTAGGCGCGGATGCAGTAACCCGCCGCCATCAGGCGCAGTTGCTCCAGCTTCTCGGCATGCTCCATCATCGGCTGCGGCAGGTTGGCGTACTCGGCCAGCACTTCGCGGCGGTAGGCGTACACGCCCACATGCTTGAGGTAAGTGGCCGCTTCACTGTCGCGAGGGTAGGGGATGGGCGAGCGGCTGAAGTACAGGGCATTGCCATTGCCCGCCAGCACCACTTTCACGGTGTTGGGGTTGGTTGCTTCGTGCGCGTCGATGGGGTGGCACAGGGTGCCCACATTGACGCTGGCATCCGCCAGCATGCCGGCTGCCAGTGCTTCGATATCGGCAGGGCGCACCAGCGGTTCATCACCTTGCAGGTTGATGTAGATGTCCGCCTCAACCTGCGCCATCACTTCTGCAAGGCGGTCGGTGCCGGAAGGGTGGTTTGGCGAGGTCATCACGCATACACCACCAAAACCCTTCACTGCCTCGGCAACGCGTTCATCATCGGTGGCGACAACCACCACCTGTGCGTTACCCACTTGAAGCGCACGCTCGTAAACGTGCTGCACCATTGGCTTGCCAGCAATATCGGCCAGCGGTTTACCCGGCAGGCGGGTAGAGCCGAAGCGTGCCGGAATGACGATTGCGACCCGTTGTTCAGAAGCTGCCATGTTCACGGTCCTTGATGCCAAAACTTACGAAATCACCAGCGGCTGGAAGCCTTTGACCAGGTCGTCCAGCGCTTTGATCTGGGCCAAAAACGGCTCCAGCTTGTCCAGCGGCAGGGCGCTTGGGCCGTCGCACTTGGCTTGGTCCGGGTTGGGGTGGGCTTCCAGGAACAGGCCAGCCAAACCAACGGCCATGCCGGCGCGGGCCAGGTCGACCACTTGCTCGCGGCGGCCACCGGAGGCAGCGCCGGACGGGTCGCGGTTTTGCAGGGCGTGGGTGACGTCGAAGATGATCGGCAGGTTGTTGCAGGTTTTTTTCATCACGCCAAAGCCGAGCATGTCGACCACGAGGTTGTCGTAGCCCATGCAGGTGCCGCGGTCGCACAGAATCAGCTGGTCGTTACCGGCTTCGTTGAACTTGTGCACGATGTTTTGCATTTGCGACGGGCTGAGGAACTGCGGCTTCTTGATGTTCACCGGCTTGCCGGTTTTGGCCAGGGCTACGACCAGGTCGGTCTGGCGGGCCAGGAAGGCGGGCAACTGCAGCACGTCGACCACTTCGGCCACCGGGGCGCACTGGTGGATTTCGTGCACGTCGGTGATGATCGGGACGCCGAAGGTGGCTTTAACCTTTTCGAAGATGCGCAGGCCTTCTTCCATGCCCGGGCCACGGTAGGAGTGGATGGACGAGCGGTTGGCCTTGTCGAAGCTGGCCTTGAACACGTAGGGGATGCCCAGTTTCTGGGTGACGCGCACGTATTCTTCGCAGGCCTTGAGGGCGAGGTCTTCGGACTCGAGCACGTTGATGCCGCCGAACAGGACGAAGGGGGTGGAGTTGGAGCACTGAATTTCTGGAGTGATTTTCAAAAAGCTGCTGCCTACAAATTTAATAAGCGAAATCTATTAGCGTTTACTGTTCCCAGTAAATGCCTTGCCGTATTACTCGACCACCGATTCCACCAATAATGCAGTTGGGTTCTTCGAATTTTTTGGTGATAACTGCGCGAGTGCCCACTACACATCCGTCAGGAATGGCGGCATTTTTTCCAATAAAAACACCTTGGCCGACCCAAACATGGTTTCCGATAGTTACCGGGGATTTAGGGGAGTTGATTTGTTCTTTCGTAGCTGCGTCAAAAATCTTGTGTGCGTCCGAAGAGCGGATTTTAATTTCGTTGGAGAAGAGGCAGTCATTGCCAATGACTATGTCTTCATCTCTGCAGTTTATAAATGCACCGTTGATGGTGCAATTGCTGCCAATGGTTACCGTTCTATTTGTTCCAATTATTCCGATGTTTAACGCGCCATTAAGCTTGCAGTTATCCCCAATTATAAGCTTGTTTCCTATGCCCTGGATTGAGACTTTTAAAAGTCGGATATTGCAGTTGTCGCCAATCTGGACGAGGTTGTTATCTCCGCCGCTGCCATTATGGAATTTTTTGAACTCCACTGCGCAATCAACATGGATTTTAGATGAGGATCCAACGGAGATTGAGTTATTTTCGATGCCGGTGATTTTTGAAAAGCTACTCATCGCTACCTCGAGCGGGAGAGAATTCACTCTCCCGATTAGTAAGGTTTAATTATTATGAGAAGAATGGCGTGGAATATCTTCCGTATTTTCTGACGAGGGGCTTTTTAGCGTCCTCAAAGAATTTTTTTCGATCTCGAATATACTTCTCTACTTTTTTCGTGGAGCAAGTTTTTAGGATGATTCGTGATTCAATCGGGTGAATCAGCCAAGTGACCAGATTTCGTTTAGTCGGCCGCAATGCTTTTCTGTCTATGCCGACTTCGTTCTGCAGGGTGTCGGTCGTGGCGATTTTGGATGTAGCCGCTTTCGGAGCTGCGGAATTTGTGACTCCAGCGTTTGACGTGCTCGGCCCTTTTAAACGCTGAATAGCTCTTAAGCCCTCAGGCCAGACACAAACCTTACCAATATTAGGGGCAGCTCTGTCCTCCCGCATTGGAACTACAAAGCGCTCTAAGTTCGGTGCGATAGGGTCGTGGAAGCGTAGCCCCTCAAGAATGAGTGCATCATCGATTGTAGGGGACTTCAACCAGTAATCAAAAATTCGTGTGGCAGATTCTGGCTCGATTTTTAAAGCCGAAATATCTGAGGTTTCAAGTTTAAGGTTGTAGGCAAATGCTTCAATGCCGCCGTGTACTTGAGTGATGAGTCGGTCGCGTACTTCATCTTTGTCGCCGTCATCAAATACAGGCTCAAGCTGAGAGTTGTTTTCTTTGATGCAGACAAACGATCCATGAGACGCGCAGAACAAAGACTCATAGATGAACCTATGAGTTTGAATGCCATGGGCGGTTCCATTAGCAGGGGAAAGGTTGGTTACGTACCCTTTCATGCTGGATACATCTAGCGCTTCATTTCTTGCTGTGGAAAAAGTGGCGAAATATAGACCGAGGAAGTCCTTTCCTGTGATGCGCTGGAGGGCCGCCTGCATAGAGCCTGCATATCCAATATCTACCAATGCGCAAGACTTAGAGGCGCTAACGCCGTTGTCATTCAGATAGCGAATATAGTTTTCTCGTTCGGTCTTTGCAGCTAGCAAAATATCGTTTGCCAGGAAAGTTAAGAGATCCTGAATTGCACTTTTGTCTGATTTGGCACCGATTGGGTGAGACTCATCAGTGAAGCCAAACTGTTGAAGTGTTTCTGCGATAACGGACCCTTCTACTAGCCCGAACCTGCTCCATAGGTATTGACCGATCGTTGTGGCGTAAATGTGCTTGCTGGCAATTTCGTAGATGTCTGCAAGACAATATATTGAGGAAACCCTTGCGGCACGTCTCGATGCATAGATGTAGTGCGATTTAGGAGCGTCCAGTTGGTCTGAGAATAGCGTGTCGTAAACTTTTTTCGCGATCAAACCATCGCGGGACAAGAAGTAAATGTCGGAGATTCCGGCAGACTTCGCTTGAGAATAAATCCAAGTTGCAAAGCCTGTAATAGCAGGGCCCATGCCGACGAAGCCGAGGTTAAAAGCGCTTCCGCTGAACAGCGTTTTAGGTTTTACTTCTGTTGCGGAATTGTCATAAAACTTTCTCGCAATTTTTGAGAAAAGTATACAGTCAAACTCGGTCTTAGAGCTTTTCAATTCTTGAATAAAATGCGTATAACCTGCTGCTTTTTCAAGGTTCACGCTTGACCTAGGGAGCAGAATGCTATTGAGGCCTTTTTCTGCTGCTGATTTCAGGTCTCCGTGAGGATTGTCACCGATGTGGACTACATCGCTGCGCCCGACCTTTAGATCAGTAATGACGTGGTCAAAAAGTTCGCCTTCATGTTTTCTGAGTCCATAATCAGATGACACATAGACTTTAGTGAGTCCTGTATATCCGCTTTTGTCTAGCAGTGAGCAGATAAATTGATGGTCATGTGTCATGTCAGACACTGCAATTATTTCTTTGCCCATTTTTTGAGCATACTTGTACATCCTCCAGCCAGCATCTCGTCTAGTGCTGATCTGGAACTCATGCGCCAACTCCAGCTTGAGAAGATCGTCTCGCTCGCTGTCTGTCAGGTCATAGGTGCGTTGCAACTCGACATAGACTTCGGCGGTGGTGACTTCTTGAGCGCCTGTCAATAGTCGCTTGGCTTCTCTGACCTTCGTTTCAGTGGAGATTCGATTGTTTCGGAAGTTTCTTACTTTACCGTTGGTTACTTTGCGCGCATCATTTTCAGCGAACGCGAAAACATCAGTCGGGAAGTAGTACTTACGAGTGATTAGCGTATCGAAAATATCGAACGATACTACGCTGGCCTTATCGATTGCTGCGCGCCAGTCGGTGGCCGCAGCAATCGACTTGATAGGGGTTACATTATTTTTTTTTTCGTAGAGGGCACCTACGGTCTGCTTCAAGCTTTCTAGTTTGTCAATATTTCTGTATCCCCAGTAGAACGATAGCATATCCCGGATTTTATCTTTGCTATCGTTGTACTCGGTTTTTTCTACAGAATTTACACTGAGCACTGGGGAAAGGATATCAGCCCAGAAGTGTGCAAACATGAATGCTTGGAATATAGATGAGTAGCAGTCTTCTTCATTGCCGATTTTGATTACGGGTCTAAAGTAGAATTCAGTGTTTTTTGAAAAATACTTCGCTTCATGAACAACCGACGAAGAGATTGATGCTACGGTTTTAATTTCGTCAGATGCGAGCAGGAAGTATGTAGGTGCCTCAGTGATTGTAACGTTGTTGTATCTTTGAATGAATGAAATGACTTCTTCATCGCCAGATTTAACGAAAGGGTGTCTGCTGTAGTAGACGTGATCATGTGTGCTGCAGAGCTCAGAGAATTTCTCTTTGAAATCTAAAAGCGAAAGCATACGGCCGTTAAGAGAAATGGCCTTGTCATACAGCGTTTGCCCTACAAACAATGCAGAGTTGTCTTGCAGGTCAAGCTTGGCGCGTCTGAAGCCACGATAGTTTTGAACGCGAAGTCGATCAGCATACGAGTAGTATGTGTTCTCGCTCATGTTGAAGCTTTTGAGCGAAGAGTTTATTGCTTCATTATTGGAGAAGAAGGCAAAGAGCACATCATCCAAGTAGCGAACTGGGTGGAGCCAAATATCTATGTAAGTGATATTTGCGCGATCGAGAACTGTGCGAGTGGCATGCGAGAGTTCGTAGCCAATTACAAGCGTTTGTTCCGAAATAAATTCTTTGAGGTAGCTAATGGACTGGTCGCTGACAATTTCAGCGTTATAGTCAAACTGCATTTCGCTAGGGTCAAACTGAATGCCGGACTCATCAAAAAATCGGCTTCTGACAAAGCCATTTTTTTCTGAGATCGCACTCTTAAACTCTTGGCCATTCAGGCCAGTCGCTTGTTGAAGTGGACGTTTGAGAATGTCGATGAACCAGCGAATATTGTTTGACTGTTCGCTTTCCTTGGTGGCGAGGAAATCGGCGGTCAGATAAATTTGGTTTAGCACCTGGAAGTCCCTGCAGCTTCTGGCCAGCCTCATGTAGGAGGCTGGCTAATCCGTTGAATACTCAGTGAGTAATTGATCAGTTATAAGCGCCAGTGGCGCGACCAAGCAACATCGTCTGTACAATCGGCGAAATAACCTTCTGCCACTCATACACCGCCGCGTTGGTCACATAAATCGTGTCATCCGGCTTAACCGCAATCTGCCGCGCATAGAAAATCGCCGCCGGATCACGCATGTTCAGCCGCAGCACAGTAGGCTTGCCATTAGCCGCATCCGCCATGCGGAACACAAACACCCCTTCAGGGTTCGCATTCTGCTCACGCAACCCACCTACGCTACCCAGCGCATCCAGCAGGCTGGTGTTCTGGCTCGGCAGGTCTTTCAACCCAGGCTCACCCACAGCCCCCATCGCCACAAACCGCTGACGCGCACGGTCCAGCACCACTTCGGAGTTCGGGCGCAGCACCATGTTGTTGCCGGCCAGCACGTCCTCATAGTTGAACTGCTGCACCTGGCTACCGGTACGCACGGTCACGTTCACCAGGTGCGGCTCCAGCACCGGCCCGCCTGCCTGGTTAACAGCGTCCAGCAGGGTCAGCGGCCCTTGCAGGGTGCTGAAACGGCCCGGGGTTTTCACCGCGCCGGCTACCAGCACCGAGCCAGACAGGTCACCCACCAGCTCTACGTGCGTTTGCACGTCGGTGGTGATGCCTTTGAGCTTGGCGCGGATCATCTGCTCAACCTGGTTCAGCGTCATGCCGGCCACAAACTGGCGGCCCACGTACGGCAGCGAAATCATGCCTTGGGTGTCGACGCGGGTTTTCAGCTGGGTGCCGCCGGTGGCCAGGGGGGCGAACAGGGCGGAGCCTTCTGGCGCGGTGTCGGCAATCAGCACGTTCAGCACGTCACCCGAGGCCAGGCGCACTTCGGCCGATACCGGCTTGGTGACGGTGGCCAGGGCAGGGCGGGCTGCACCGAACATGTACGGGGCAATGGTGGTGGCGTTGATGTCGACGAGGTTGTACGCCTCGTTCTTGCTCTCGATCTCGCCCTTGTACGGGCCGGCACCGGACAGGGTGCCGCCGCAGCCGGCCAGGCCCAGGGTGGCCAGGGCCAGTGCGGCCAGTTTGAGGTTGACGCGTTTGGACACAGCCAGGGATTTAATCACGATGATCCTCGATCGAAGCCAGAATGAAGCGGGTGATGCCGTACAGCATCAGCAGGCCCAGCAAAATGGTTGCCAGGTTGTACCAACGCTCTGGGTACAGGGCCAGTTGCGGGGTGTTGGGGCTAACCACGGTGACCAGCGTGCGGATTTTTTTGCTCGCTTCGATGCGGGCGTTGTCCAGCGCGGCCACGGCGGTTTTGTAGGTTTCTTCGGCAATGCCGGCGTCCAGGGTGAGCTGCTGGTAGCGCGAGGCAACCACGTTCAGCTGCGAACCTTGCGGCGACGACACCAGCAGGCGTTTTTCTTTGGCCAGCTGTTGGGTAATGGCCTCTACCTTTTGCTTTTGCTGGCGCACTTGTGGTGCATCGGCGCGCAGCTTGAAGCTGATTTCGGTCAGGGCGGCCTGCTCTTTGGTGTACTGGCCTTCAAGGTCGGCAATGATGGTGGCGCGGCTTTGCGCGGTGTTGCCGCCGTCCAGTACCTTGTTGTCGTTCTGGAAGGTCAGCAGCTGGGTTTTGCGCTTGGCGTAGTTCTGGCGGGCGTTTTCCAGTTCGCCTTGGGCAAACTTCATTTGCTCGCGGGCAATGTTGTGGCTCACTTCGTTCACGAAGTGCTCACTGGCCTGCAGGATTACGCGCAAAATCTGCTCGGAAAGCTCCGGGGTAAAGGCTTGCACCTCTACACGCAGCAGGCCGGTGGTTTCGTCGTAGTGGGCGCTGACCATGCGCTGGTAGTACTCAAGCAGGTCTTCGCGCGGGGCGTCTTTGTCCAGCCAGAAGAACACGTCGCTGCGCTGGGCGGCGTATTGCTCAATCCAGTGCAGTTTGTTTTCCAGCAGCAGCATCATGTCCATCGACGTGATGTATTCGCGCAGGTACAGGGTTTCTTCACGCGAGGCGGGGTTGGCGCCGGTCAGCAGGGTGGCCAGGCCGGGCACCTGGGCGCCCTGGTTGTTGCCGTCCTGGCGCACCACCACCTGGGCGGAGCTTACAAAACGGTCAACGGCAAACACGCCGTAGTAAACGCCCGCCAGGATCATTGGCAGGACCACCATGGCCAACGCCAGGCGCCAGCCCTTCTTGTTACCCGTACTGCTCATATTGGATGCATCCTTGATGTGGAACGGTGCTGCTGTAAGTGGAAGAGGGTGGGTCAGCTGTTGTAGGCCTTGATGCCTTCGGCGACGTCTTCGTACACCTGGATGGCGCCGTCACGCACCAGCAGCACGATGTCGCAGAGTTTTTCGACTTCCGGCATGGAGTGGGTTACCAGCACCACGTTGGACTTTTGCAACTTCTCTTTGAACACGTCGGCGCACTTGCGCTTGAACTGGGCATCACCCACCGACATCACTTCGTCGATGAGGTAGTAATCGAAGTCGAACGCCATGCTCAGGCCAAAGGCCACGCGTGAGCGCATGCCGGAGGAGTAGGTTTTGATGGGTTCGTCGATCCAGTCGCCGATTTCGGCAAATTCCTGCACGTAGCGGATTTTTTCGCGCATGGCCTCGCCGGTGGCGCCGTACACGCGGCACACGAACTTGATGTTGTCGCGCCCTGTCATGCTGCCCTGGAAGCCACCAGCCAAACCCACCGGCCACGAGATGCTGCGGTCGGTGACGATGGTGCCGGAGTCGGGCACGTCTGCACCGCCCAGCAGGCGCATGAGGGTGGACTTGCCAGCACCGTTGCGCCCGATAAGGCCGATGTTCTTGCCGGGCGGGATGGCCAGCGACAGGTTGCGGAACACATACCGCCGGCCATTGGGCGTGAGGTACGACTTGGTAACGTTTCTAAGCTCGAACACGGGTGGCCTGCCGTTAACCGTTCTTGGTGGAAATCAGGTGCATCCTGCGGGCGCGGTAGGCACCCAGCGAAAGGAACAGCAGCACCAGGGTGAAGGCGACTACGTAGGTAACGGACACGCCATCGACCGGGGTGTAGTGCGGCAGCACCTCGGCGCGAATCAGCTCGAGGATGTGCAGGAAGGGGTTGAGCAGCAGCACCGGCATCATGGCCTGGGGCAGGTAGGCGGCTGGCATCAGCACGCCCGAAATGAAGTACAGCGGGAAAAACGCCATGCGGATGACGATTTTCAGGCTGGGCAGGGCGTGGGTGACCAGCGCCAGCAGCATGCCCAGGCCGAAGGCGAACAACAGGCCCAGCGCCAGCGTGGCTACCCATTGCAGCGGGCTGTGGATGGACATGTCGAAGCCGTACCAGGCAAAACCGAACACCAGGATGGCGTACACGGTAGCGGCGATGCAGGTTTCGACGATCACCCGGGCCACGTAGGTGTCGAGGGGTTTGATCTGCTTGTAGCCAAACAGCGAGCGGTTTTCGCGCAGGCTGTCCATCAGGCGCAGGGCGGTGTTGCGGTAAAGCAGGAACGGCGCCATGCCCACCAGGATGAACACCGGGTATTCCACGCCCGAAACGGTGCGCCCGCGCAGCAAGCCGAACAGCAACGAGAAGATCAGCAGGTGCACGATGGGTTCGAGCAGCAGCCACACGGCGCCCATGCGGCGGTCGCCGAGGCGGGAGCGGGCTTCACGCAGCACGAGGGCGAAGATGACCGACTTTTGGATCTGGAGGGAGGAACGAGGCTTCAAGATGTTTACCGCAAAGCAAAGCAGCGCGCCTAGGCACGCCGGATTCATCTTCAGGAAAGGCCCGAACCCGTAGGCAATTTGCCCGGGTGTGTTCCGGAGACTTCCATGTTCTAAGGCACGCGAGGTTAAGCGCCGCATGGCATAAGCGTCAAGGCAATACCATGATTCGGGCAGAAAGTTCCTGCCGGTTATGCGGGGGTTTTCGCCGTTGATCGTGTTTCATGTTGGAGTTGGAGCGGGGGTTTTTGTGGGAGATGCCGTATGTCGGGTTTTGGGGGGAAGTGTTGAGAGGGGCACCGCTGTGCGGTGCATCGCGGATAAATCCGCTCCTACCAGGTGGCGCGCATGGCTGTAGGAGCGGATTTATCCGCGATGCGCCGCACAGCGGTGCTCGATCTTTTCAGATTCGGTAACGATTGCGGGGTGGGAAGGTTGGGCCTTAGCGGCTAGCGTGAGGGTGCAGCGACGGAAACCGCTGCAAGCAAACCCAACTCACAGGAGTGACCGTTATGCGCAATACCGTACTCAATTACCTGCTGTTGCCGTTGTTCGCGGGGATTTCGTTTGCCGTGCATGCCACGCCAGAGGCGGTGAAGGAGCCGGTGCCGGTGGTAAGCCAGATGGAGGCAGCGGATGCTCGGCTTAACCTGAACACGGCCGATGCGGCAACCTTGCAGCGGGAGCTCAACGGCATCGGCAAGGCCAAGGCCGAAGCGATCGTGGCTTACCGCGAGGCTCACGGGCCGTTTCAAACGGTGGATGAATTGCTGGAGATAAAGGGGATTGGCAACGCATTACTGGAACGTAACCGCGCCAAGGTGATGGTGGAGTAATCGGGCCGGGCGCCTGTTCGCGGGCAGCGCACCGCCCGCGATCGTGCCTCAACGGTCTTGCGCATCCTTGGCATCGGCCTCGGCGTTACGTTCATGCACCTTGCGCAATTGCTCTTCGGTCAGCGGCAGCTTTTTGGCCGTGTCCCGCAGCATCATCAACCCGCCGACAATCGAGCCGAGGGCTATTATCAGTATCAGCCAGGCATACCAGGGCATTGTCGTTCTCCTTCGGGGTTTGTACACATTTTGAGCAAATGCCGTATCCGTTGGTTCAATTATAGGAGCGGTGCCCAAAGCCTGTGCCACTTCGTTTACAATGCGCGCCGTTTTCGACTTGCCACAGAGACCCTCGCCCATGTCCGCCTGCCAGACGCCCCTGATCGTCGCCCTGGATTTTCCTACCCGTGAAGCCGCCCTGCAACTGGCCGACCAGCTCGACCCTGCCCTGTGCCGGGTAAAGGTGGGCAAGGAGCTGTTCACCAGCAGCGCGTCGGGCATTGTCGAAACCCTGTGCGCCAAGGGCTTCGAGGTGTTTCTGGACCTTAAATTCCACGACATCCCCAACACCACCGCCATGGCGGTTAAGGCCGCGGCCGAAATGGGCGTGTGGATGGTCAACGTGCACTGCTCCGGCGGCCTGCGCATGATGGCGGCGTGCCGTGAAGAGCTGGCCAAGCGCAGCGGCCCGCAGCCGTTGCTGATTGGCGTGACCGTGCTTACCAGCATGGAGCGTGAAGACCTGGCCGGCATTGGCCTGGATGTAGACCCACAAGAGCAGGTGCTGCGCCTGGCGGCACTGGCCCAGAAGGCGGGCATGGACGGGTTGGTGTGCTCGGCCCTGGAGGCACCGGCGCTCAAAGCCGCGCACCCGTCGCTGCAGCTGGTTACCCCAGGCATCCGCCCGGCAGGCAGCGCCCAGGACGATCAGCGCCGTATCCTCACCCCACGCCAGGCTCTGGACGCTGGCTCGGATTACCTGGTAATCGGGCGCCCGATCAGCCAGGCAGCAGACCCTGCCAAGGCACTGGCGGCGGTAGTGGCCGAGATCCAGGGCTGAGCTGTTTCGACGGCTGTCATGCCACTAGGTGCAAATTGGTGATATGAAGAAAGGGCTCGCGGGTTCGATGCGAATTCGCGGGCTGGGGTTGCATGTATTCATTGCCAGAGGGCGTTAGATGTCCGCCGATGTATCCGTAAGGTCTCCGTCACGTCAGGTGGCGCGCGTCATCAACAGCTATATCCTGCCGCTGGGCTGGTTGGTCATCCTCACAGGCATGTTCTGGGCCTGGGACCGTACCCTGTACCACAAGCTGTTTTATGTGTTGCTGGCGGCCCCGACCCTGGTGGCGCTGTTGCTGCAACCCAGAATGCTCAAAGACCTGGCGAACAACCCCTTGTTCATGGCCTTTCTTGTGTTCAGTGCCTACACGATGCTGACCATTGCCTGGTCCGACACTGAAAACTCAGTGGGCAGTTTGCTGAAGCGGCCGTTGTACATCACCATGCTGCTGCTTTCGGCGGGGATCATCGCCCTGCATGCCTCGGTCACCCTTACCCAGTGCGTGCGCCTGGCAGCGTTGGTGGCAGCAACGGCGGCGGGTATTTCGCTCATCTACTTCGTGGCTGTTTTGCTGCCTGCGGGTGCCATGCGCCTGGACGGTTTTGGCGCGTTGTACAACCCATTGCTCACGGCGCATGTGCTGGGGGCGTTCGCGGCGGTGTGGTTGGTGTTCTGGTTTCAGGGCCAGCGTGCGCTGAACCCGGTTGCGCTGGCCTGCCTGTTTGTACTGGGCGCCGCCATTTTGGCAACGGGCTCCAGAACCCCGCTGGTCGGCCTGTCGGCTGCACTGGGATGGTTGCTGATCGTGGGTGATCGCCGGCGTGGTTTGCTTGCTGTCGGCACCATTGCCATTGCAGTGGTTGCCGTGGCGTTGGTCTACCCCGAAGCCATCACCCAGCGTGGCGTGTCCTATCGCCCTGCCATCTGGATGGAATCGCTGCGCCAGATAGGTGAGCACCCTTGGTTTGGCCATGGCTACGACACGGCCATGACGGTGGTGGTACCGGGGATGGAGCGCACACTGGCCGACCCGCACAACATCGAGTTGGGTGTGCTGTATGCAGGTGGGGTTGTTGGTTTGGTGTTGTGGATGGCCTTGTATGGGTTGGCCATGTACTTCTGCTGGGCCTATCGCAAGCACCCGGGTGTGGTGCTTGCGGGTGCCTGGCTGGTCTTCGGTTTTGCCTCGGGCCTTACAGAGGGCAATGCCTTCATGTCACGCCCCAAGGAGCATTGGTTCCTGATCTGGATCCCGATGGCCCTGGTGTATGGCCAATGGTTGGCCCTCGGCAAACGAGGGCAAGCCGTTTAAGAGCTGATCAGCCGCCAGATACCGCGCAAGGTCTTACGGTTCCAGTACTTGAGGGGGATTGCCCCCAGTAATTCCCGGGCCAGGGCTTTGTCGCGGTTGGCGTACTTCAGCATCATGGAGTTACGAAACTTCATGCACACCTGTTCGTACTGCGGGTGGTCCTGGAACACGGCCAGGGTTCGCAGCACGTTATCCACCATGAAACGGCCGTTTTTGAAGGTGTTGGTGGGATGGTCGCGGTATTGCGCCAGCACCTCACCCAGCACATCGATGAAGTAGCCGGCCCGTGCGATCGACAGTTCGATATACACGTCTTCCAGGCGGATGTCGGCATTGAAGCCGCCCACTTTCTCCAGCGCTTCGCGGCGCAGCATCAGGGTTGCAGCCATGGGGCCCGGCTTGCGGTCCAGGAACAAGTCATCGAAGTCCAGGCGGCGGAACGGCAAGTTGCGGCCACGCTGCTCGCGTGCGCCCATCACCTTGCCATCCTGGTCGATGGTTTCGATGTTGGCCGAGCAAACGCCCACTTCGGGCTTGCCGTTCATGTACGCCACCTGGGTGGCAATACGGTGGGGCAGCATGATGTCATCGGAGCCGAACGGCACGATCAGGCTGCCCTTGGCGCGGGCGATCGCGTCATTGAGTGTGCGGGCCAGGCCCTGGTTGGCCTGAAAGTGCAGGTCGAACCCGTGTTGCGCCTGCAGGCGCTTGAGCACGGCGGGGCTATCGTCTTTCGAGCCGTCGTCAATCACCAGCAGTTCGATGTGCTTGTAGGTCTGGTTGAGGACGCTGTTGATGCTGGCCTCGATGTAACGTGCGTGGTTGTAGGATGCGATGATCACTGTTACCAGCGGAGTGTCGGTAACTTCGTGACTCGGAGCAGGCATGGATAACCCCTAGCTGGAAATCGTTTCATGTAATGCGTGTGTGGCACGCCTACTTTTGCACTGTCTGGTTTTCTTCGTAAGCAGGGTTTTCAGTTGAAAGGAGTGATCCATCTGGCAAACGGCTATCCGTAGCACTACGGCGCAGGCTTCCGGCCGGCAAACAGAGGGTTTGAGGCGACTCTGGGGCGTGGAAGCGCTGGCTTTTTACAGGTATAGCTGCTTGGTTGGACCCTGCAACACAAGGAGCCGGATACGATCCTGAACCGGCCCCTTTCACTGGCGTTGGCCTTACGCGATCACCAGCGGCTGGAAGCCTTTGACCAGGTCGTCCAGCGCTTTGATCTGGGCCAAAAACGGCTCCAGCTTGTCCAGCGGCAGGGCGCTTGGGCCGTCGCACTTGGCTTGGTCCGGGTTGGGGTGGGCTTCCAGGAACAGGCCAGCCAAACCAACGGCCATGCCGGCGCGGGCCAGGTCGACCACTTGCTCGCGGCGGCCACCGGAGGCAGCGCCGGACGGGTCGCGGTTTTGCAGGGCGTGGGTCACGTCGAAGATGATCGGCAGGTTGTTGCAGGTTTTTTTCATCACGCCAAAGCCGAGCATGTCGACCACGAGGTTGTCGTAGCCCATGCAGGTGCCGCGGTCGCACAGAATCAGCTGGTCGTTACCGGCTTCGTTGAACTTGTGCACGATGTTTTGCATTTGCGACGGGCTGAGGAACTGCGGCTTCTTGATGTTCACCGGCTTGCCGGTTTTGGCCAGGGCTACGACCAGGTCGGTCTGGCGGGCCAGGAAGGCGGGCAGTTGCAGCACGTCGACCACTTCGGCCACCGGGGCGCACTGGTGGATTTCGTGCACGTCGGTGATGATCGGGACGCCGAAGGTGGCTTTAACCTTTTCGAAGATGCGCAGGCCTTCTTCCATGCCCGGGCCACGGTAGGAGTGGATGGACGAGCGGTTGGCCTTGTCGAAGCTGGCCTTGAACACGTAGGGGATGCCCAGCTTCTGGGTGACGCGCACGTATTCTTCGCAGGCCTTGAGGGCGAGGTCTTCGGACTCGAGTACGTTGATGCCGCCGAACAGTACGAACGGGGCGGTGTTGGAGCACTCGATGGTCGGGGTGATCTTGATCATGGTCTTTTCTGCAAATCCTTTGAGGCGCGAAGGGGAATCTTACAAGATTTGCAGTGGCAGTGCTTGGCGCGGACGCATTACCTGTAGGAGCGGATTTTTCCGCGAACACCGGCGCAGCCGGTGCCATCACCGCGTCGGCTGCTTCGCGGATAAATCCGCTCCTACAGGAGGGCGTGTGGCCTGATTACACCTTCAGCACCAACTTGCCGAAGTTTTCCCCGCTAAACAGCTTCAGCAATGTCTCGGGGAATGTCTCCAGCCCCTCCACCACGTCTTCCTTGCTCTTGACCTTGCCCGTGGCCAGCCAGCCGGCAATTTCCTGCGCGGCCTTGCCGTAGTCCTTGGCGTGGTCCATCACCACAAAGCCTTCCATGCGCGCGCGGTTAACCAGCAGGGCCAGGTAGTTGGCCGGGCCTTTGACCGCTTCTTTGTTGTTGTACTGGCTGATGGCGCCGCAAATCACGATGCGGGCCTTGAAGTTGATGCGGGTAAGCACGGCATCAAGGATGTCGCCGCCGACGTTGTCGAAGTACACGTCCACGCCTTTGGGGCATTCGCGTTTCAGGCCGGCCAGCACGTCTTCGGCCTTGTAGTCGATCACACCGTCGAAGCCGAGCTCGTCCTTCAAGTACTGGCACTTTTGCGCGCCACCGGCAATGCCGACCACGTGGCAGCCTTTAAGTTTGGCAATTTGCCCGACGATGCTGCCCACGGCACCGGCGGCGCCAGAGATGACCACGGTGTCGCCGGCCTTGGGCTGGCCAACGTCCAGCAGGGCGAAATAGGCGGTCATGCCGGTCATGCCCAGTGCCGAGAGGTAGCGGGGCAGGGGGGCGAGGTTGGGGTCGATCTTGTGCAGGCCCTGGGGCGTGCCGGTGAAGTAGTCCTGCACACCCAGGGCGCCGCTCACATGGTCGCCTGGCTTGTAGTCCGGGTGGTTGGATGCGACCACTTCGCCTACGCCCAAGGCGCGCATGACTTCACCCAAACCCACGGGCGGGATGTAGGACTTGCCTTCGTTCATCCAGCCGCGCATGGCCGGGTCCAGCGACAGGTACTTGTTGTGTACCAGGATCTGGCCGTCGGCAGGCTCGGCGGCGGGTACGGTTTCGAAGGTGAAGTTGTCGCGGCGCACGGCGCCGACCGGGCGTTGGGTGAGCAGGAAGCGGCGGTTGGGGTGGCTCATGGCAGTTCCTTTTGGCGGTAGGCGGTGGGTTAATTTAGCGCGCTGATGGGCGCGGGTCCGCAAAATCACTGGTAAGCATGGTAGCCCAACCGTTGCCTTGATGATGCTGCCCAGCGCCATGGCGGCCTGACTACACTCTTTCGCCATTACTGTCAGGAGCACACAGCATGAGCATGACCTTCTCTGGCCAGGTAGCCCTGGTCACCGGCGCCGCCGCCGGCATCGGCCGCGCCACCGCGCTGGCTTTTGCCCGTGAAGGCCTGAAAGTGGTCGTGGCCGACCTTGATACAGCCGGCGGCGAAGCCACGTTGGCGTTGATCCGTGAAGCGGGTGGCGAAGGCTTGTTCGTGGCCTGCGACGTGACCCGCGACGCCGAGGTGCGCCGCTTGCACGAGCAGGTGATCGCAACCTTCGGCCGCCTGGATTACGCCTTCAACAATGCCGGCATCGAGATCGAGCAGGGCCGCCTGGCGGAGGGCAGCGAAGCGGAATTTGACGCCATCATGGGCGTGAACGTGAAGGGTGTGTGGTTGTGCATGAAGTACCAGTTGCCGCTGCTGCTGGCCCAGGGCGGCGGGGCGATCGTCAACACCGCGTCGGTGGCGGGGCTGGGGGCGGCGCCGAAAATGAGCATTTACGCCGCGTCCAAGCATGCGGTGATTGGCCTGACCAAATCGGCGGCCATCGAGTACGCAAAAAAGGGCATCCGGGTGAATGCCGTGTGCCCGGCCGTGATCGACACCGACATGTTCCGCCGCGCCTACGAGGCTGACCCGCGCAAGGCGGAGTTCGCCGCTGCCATGCACCCGGTGGGGCGCATCGGCAAGGTCGAGGAAATTGCCAGCGCGGTGTTGTACCTGTGCAGTGACGGGGCGGCGTTTACCACCGGGCACAGTTTGGCGGTGGATGGCGGGGCTACGGCGATTTGAGCTGAGGGCCTCATCGCGGATAAATCCGCTCCTACAGGCTGGACTCCTGTAGGAGCGGATTCATCCGCGATGAGGCCCGCCCAGCCACCATCAATCCCAAAGCAACCGCCACACACCCCAGCAGCAAAACCCCGCCAAACAGCAGCAGCGCCATCTGCGTCCCCAACCGGTCACTCAACACCCCCGTCACAATCACCGGCAAGCTGAACCCCAGATACGCCAGCAGAAAGAACCCGGCACTGCCCCGCGTTTTTTCACTGCCCGCCAGCTCGTTCACCGCTGCCAGCCCCCCCAGGTAGATAAACCCATAGCAAGCGCTGCTGGCCGCCACCGCGCCCAGCAACACCAGGGCCAACTGCCCCTGATCCGCCCCCCAGGCCAACAGCCCGTAACTGCACGGCAAAATCGCCAACCCCAGCAGCACCGCCTTCACCCGGTGCATGCGCCGGGCAAGCGGCTGGAACAGCAACCCGCAACTGGTGACGCAAAAGGTCGAAAACCCTGACCATTCACTCATGCCATGCTGGCGCAAGATGCCGGGCAGCAGGGCAATGACTAGCCCGGTGCAGGCCCACGCCAGCAAAATGGCCAGCCCGTACGGCAGGCTGCCACGCGGGTAGCAGGGCAGGCGCAGCATGGGACTGCGCTGTTTGGGGCGTGGGTCGGGCAGCCGCCACACCAACAGCAGCGCGGCAATGGCCAGCAGCAGGTGCAAGGGCAGGCTGCCAGGCGTCAGGCTGGGGCCTGGCAGCAAAAACAGGCTGGTCAGCGCAGCGCCCAGGCCAAAGCCCAGCGAGGTGCTGGCGGTAACCCAGTTGGCGGCGCGGGCGACGCTGCCTTCGCCCATCAGCTCGCCCATGTAGGCCGTTGCGGTGGCGGTGGCAAGGCCGGTGCCCAGGCCCAGCAGCAGGCGGGCGAACGCTAGTGTTTGCAGGCTGGGCACGAGCAGGGTAAGGCTGGTGGCGACCATCGACAGCACCAGCGCGGCGCAAATCAGCGGGCGCCGGCCAACGCGGTCGGCCAGGCCGCCCAGGGCCAGCAATACGGGCAGTACGCCCAGTACGTAAGCGGAGAAGGCCACCGCGGTGGCGGCGGCGCCGTGGCCGGACAGGTCGGCGTAGGCGGTGTACAGCGGGGCCTGCAGGTTGACGGCCAAGGTGATCAGGCACAGGGCGAAGGCCAGTTTGAGCATGGTGGGTGGTCCTGGGGTTTGTGTGTTTTCAGGGCCGGCCTCATCGCGGATAAATCCGCTCCTACACGGGTCTTTGTAGGAGCGGATTTATCCGCGATAGGGCCCGCACAGCCATCATCCAATTCAGCCCACCCCCGCAACAAGAAACACCCCCACCCCCATTTAAGCTTAACTGTTCGCTCAAAACCACCAAACACCTAACGCCATGCACCTCACCCTGGACCGCCAAAGCCCCACCCCCTTGGTGCAGCAACTCACCAACCAGCTGCAAACCTGGATCGAACACCAGCGCCTGCGCCCCGGCACCCGGCTGCCGTCCATCCGCACCCTGGCACGCGACCAGGCCATCAGCGCGTCCTGCGTGATCGAAGCCTACGACCGCCTGGTCGCCAGCGGCTGGCTGGAGGCGCGTCATGGCACCGGCTTTTTCGTCGCCGAGCGCAAACCCGGCCTGGCCCAGCAAGACCAGCCGGTGTGGGGCGAGGCCGGCGACGGCACTTGGCGGCAGTTTCGCGAAGGCCACGACAACCTGCTCAAACTTGGCTGCGGCTGGCTACCCAGCAATTGGCGCGCCGACACCGACCTGGCCCATGCCATCCGCCAGGTCAGCCGTGGCAACCCGCAAGACCTGTTCGACTACTGCCCGCCGCTGGGCCTGGCCAGCCTGCGCCAGCACATTTACAAGCGCCTGGTGCAACTGGGCATCAACGCCGGCCCCGAGCGCATCCTCACCACCCACGGCGCCAGCCACGCCCTAGACCTGCTGGTGCGTGCGCTGCTAAACCCGGGCGACACGGTGCTGGTGGAAAACCCGGGCTACTACAACCTGTACAACCTGCTGCGCCAGCACCAGGTGCATATGCTGCCGGTGCCGCGCACACAAACCGGGCCCGACCTGCAGGTGCTCGAACGCCTGCTGGCCGAGCACCGCCCGCGCTGCCTGTTCATCAACAGCCTGTACCAGAACCCCACCGGCACCAGCATGTCGCCCCAGGTTGCCTACCGCCTGCTGGAACTGGCCCGCGAACACGGCTTGCGCATCATCGAAGACGATATTTATGCCGATTTTCAGGACGGCCCGGCCACGCGCCTGGCCACCCTCGACAGCGCGCAACAGGTGATTTACATGGCCAGTTTTTCCAAAACCCTCAGCAGCTCGCTGCGGGTGGGCTACGTGGTGGCCGATGCGCCGCTGCTGGCGCGGCTGGCCGAACTGAAGATGGTCAGCGGCATTGGCACGTCGCGCTTCGTGGAGCAGGTGGTGGGGCAGATGCTGGCCAACGGCAGCTACCGCAAAAGCGTGCAACGCTTGCGGGTGCGCTTGGCGCAACACATGGCCAAACTGCTTGGGCAACTGGAGCAGTACGGTTGGCAGGTGTTCTGCGAACCTTACGGCGGCATGTTCGTCTGGGCGCGGGTGCCGGGGCGCGACTTTGCCAGCCTGGAGCGGCTGGCGGTGGAGCACGGCGTGTTGCTGACCCCGGGCAGCGCCTTCGATTACCAGGGCGCCAGCAGTGAATGGCTGCGCATCAATGTCGCCTACGGGCAGGACCACCGGGCGCAGGCCTTTCTTCAGCACGCAGGGCGACCTCCATCGGCCTGAAAGCGACACGCACATAGCCAATTGACACCATTCTGGCGTCAACCTCTTGTTAGCAGGCTGGCAACGTTGCCACGCTTGGCCCTCGGGTAAACCTTGCAAGGTGAAGGGGGATAGGCGATGAGTGCGACCAGGCAAGGTGTGCTGGCCAACCTGGGCATGGCCCGCAAGCTGGGGCTGGGCTTTGCCCTGGTGCTGCTGCTGACCTTGGCGGTAGCGGCCATTGGCGTGGCAGCGTTGCAGGGGGTGGGCCAGCGCTTTGATGGCTTGCGTGAACTGAGCCAGTTCAACACCGACCTGCTGAGGTTGCGCCAGCATGAACAGGCGTTTGCCTTGCGCTCTGATATCAAGGAGGCCGAGGCCTTGCGCGCGGGCCTGCAAAACCTGAACGAGCGCGCCAAAGGGCTACCCGCACTGGCAGCCACCGAGGATGACCTTGCCGCGTATGGCCAGGCGTTCGATGCGTTTGTGGAGGCCGTGCAGGCCAAGGAGCTGGCGCTGGATATGGCCAGTTGGTCGGTGTCCAGCGTGGCCAACAACCTGGATGTGCTGCAGGCCGGGCTGGCCGATGACGGCGCCTACACCCTCAAGCAGTCACAAGGCCAGCAAGGCAGCGAATTTCTCGACCAGGCCGGGCAGGTGGCGCAGGTGTCGCGGCTGATGCTGCAGGCCATGGACGAAGCGCGGGTGCGCCTGGACAAAAGCCGCAAGGGCGAAGAGGGCGCCAGCCAGGGGCGTATTGCCCAGACCGTGGAAGCCGCCGAGCTGGTGGAGCAACTCAAGGCAAGCGTCACTGATGCCGGTTACCAGAGTGTGCTGGGCGAGGTGGCCGGGCACATTGGCAGCTTCTCTGAAAAGCTGAACGAGTACACCGATTTGCTAGGCAAGGAGCAAGGCATCAAAGCCCAGTTGCAGGCCCGTGCCGAGCAGGTTACCCAGCAGGTGAACGAAGCCTACGCTGCCCGGCAGCAGGCCATGCAGGGTGAGTTGGCGCGTAACACCGCTGCCATCGCCGTGGCCACTGCCCTGGCGTTGCTGGCGGGCGTGCTGGCGGCCTGGTTGATCACCCGCGCCGTGGTCGGCCCGCTCAAGCGGGTTATCAGCCGGGCCCAGCGCATTGCAGCCGGTGAGCTGAGCCTGGAGGCAGACGCCCAGCGCAAGGACGAAGTGGGCCAGTTGATGCACGCCATGCAGCAGATGGCTGCGGGGCTTTCGGGCGTGGTCAGCGGCTTGCAGCAGGGTATCGAGCAACTGGCGGGCAGCGCCCAGGCCCTGTCGGCGGTGACCGAGCAGACCAACCGCGAAGTGGGCAGCCAGAAGGAAGAAACCGAGCAAGTGGCCACCGCCATGCAGCAGATGACCGCTACCGTGCATGACGTGGCGCGCAATGCTGAAGAAGCCGCCCAGGCGGCGCAAGCGGCCGACGGCAAGGTGGAATCGGGCCAGCAGGTGGTGCGCCAGAGCATGCAGCGCATCGAGCAATTGGCCGAGGCGGCGGAAACGGCCAGCGCCGGTATCGACAGCCTGAGTGCCGAAATCCACACCATCGGCGACGTGCTGGAGGTGATCAAGAGCGTGGCCGAGCAAACCAACCTGCTGGCGCTCAATGCTGCCATCGAGGCGGCGCGGGCGGGGGAGCAGGGGCGGGGCTTTGCGGTGGTGGCTGACGAGGTGCGGGCCTTGGCGCGGCGCACTCGCCAGTCCACCGAAGAGATCGAGCGGTTGGTGGCCAGCCTGCGCGGCAATGCCCAGCAGTCAGTGGCGCAGATTCGCGGCAGTACCGAGCTGGTGCGCCTGGCGGTGGCTGATGCGCTGCAAACCGAAAGTGCATTGGGCAGCATTGCCGTGGCGGTGGGGTTGATTCAGCAAATGAACCAGCAAATTGCGGCAGCGGCGGAACAGCAAAGTTCGGTGGCGGAAGAGATCAGCCGCAGCGTTACGCAAATTCGCGGCAGTGCTGATCAGGCGGCGTTGGCGATGCAGGACAATGCCCGGTCGAGTATCGAGCTGGCGCAGTTGGGCAGTGATTTGAAGGGCATGGTGGGGCATTTCCGGTTGTGAGGTGGCCTGTGCGGGCCTCATCGCGGATAAATCCGCTCCTACAGGGGATCGGTGTGTAGGAGCGGATTTATCCGCGATGAGGCCCGCACAGGTTAACCACTAGCGGCGTGGATTCAGGATCAGCAGGGTCAACACCCCCGCCACAATCCCCCAGAACGCCGACCCGATGGAAAACAAGGTAAACCCGGAAGCCGTTACCATAAAGGTAATCAACGCCGCCTCCCGCTCCCGCGCCTCGCCCATGGCCACGCTCAGCCCGTTCATGATCGACCCGAACAACGCCAGTGCGGCAATCGACAGCACCAGCTCTTTCGGCAGCGCCGCAAACAACGCCGCCAGCGTGGCGCCAAACACCCCGGCAACCCCGTAGAAAATCCCGCACCACACGGCCGCTGTATAGCGCTTGGCCGGGTCTTCATGGGCATGCGGCCCGGTGCAGATGGCCGCGCTGATCGCCGCCAGGTTGACCCCGTGCGAGCCAAACGGCGCCAGCAGCAGCGAGGCAAAGCCGGTGGCCGAAATCAGCGGCGAGGCAGGCACCTGGTAGCCGTCGGCGCGCAGCACCGCCACGCCGGGCATGTTCTGCGAGGTCATGGCCACCACGAACAGCGGAATGCCGATACTGATGGTGGCCGCCAGCGAGAAGCTGGGCGTGGTCCATACCGGGGTGGCCACTTCCAGCTGGAAGTGGCTGAAGTCCAGCAGGCCCAGCGCACCGCTGAGCGCCGTGCCTACCAGCAAGGCGGCCAGCACGCAGTAGCGCGGCGACAGGCGCTTGACCAGCAGGTAACTGAAGAACATGCCCAACACCAGCAGGGTGCGGTGCTGGGCTGCCACGAAGATTTCACTGCCGATCTTGAACAGGATGCCGGCCAGCAGTGCAGACGCCAGCGAGGCCGGAATACGCCTGACCAGGCGCTCGAAGCTGCCGGTGAGCCCACAGATGAGCACCAGCACGGCACAGGTGATGTAGGCGCCGATGGCCTCGCCATAACTCACGCCGCCCAGACTGGTGATCAGCAGCGCCGCGCCAGGCGTGGACCAGGCCACGGTGATCGGGGTGCGGTAGCGCAAGGACAGGCCGATGCTGCACACCGCCATGCCGATGGACAGCGCCCAGATCCACGATGAAATTTGCGCCGTGGTCAGGCCCGCCGCCTGGCCGGCCTGAAACATCAGCACCAGCGAGCTGGTGTAGCCGGTGAGCATGGCGATGAAGCCGGCGACCACCGCCGACGGGGAGGTGTCTGCCAGGGGCCGCAGGCGTGCGGAGGTGGCATCGGTCATGGGGTGAGTCCTTGTCCATGTGTAAGCATTTTTTTCAGCCTAACGCGGCCCGGCTTGATCCTTGCCATACAGCAGGCATTGCTTTTAGCCGTACAGTCGCCAACTATTGGGCAGGCAAGTGCAACTGCACGGGAGGGAGGGGCGATGTACAAGGTGTATGGCGACTATCAGTCGGGCAACTGCTACAAGGTCAAATTGATGCTGAGCCTGTTGGGCCGGCCGTATGAATGGCACCCGGTGGACATCCTCAAGGGCGAGACCGAAACGCCCGAGTTCCTGGCCATGAACCCCAATGGCAAGGTGCCGGTGCTGCAGCTTGAAGACGGCAGCTACCTGTGGGAGTCCAACGCCATCCTCAACTATTTGGCCGATGGCAGCGAGTTCCTGCCCAGCGAGCCACGTTTGCGCACCCAGGTGCTGCAGTGGCAGTTTTTCGAGCAGTACAGCCATGAGCCGTACATTGCCGTGGCGCGGTTCATCCAGTTTTACCTGGGGCTGCCGGACGAGCGCGTGGAGGAGTACCGCAAGCTGCACAAAGGCGGGTACAAGGCGCTGAAGGTGATGGAGCGGCAGTTGACGATGACGCCGTACCTGGTGGGGGAGCAGTATTCGATTGCCGATGTGGCGTTGTATGCCTATACCCACGTGGCGCAGCAAGGTGGGTTTGAGTTGAAGGATTATCCGGCGGTGCAGGCTTGGCTGGAGCGTGTGGCCAGCCATCCGCGGCATGTGCCGATGGTGGAATAATCAGCCAGGCGCGCTGTTTGCTTGCTTGTGTGTGGGAGCGGCCTTGTGTCGCGAAAGGGCCGCGAAGCGGCCCCGGCAATCTCTGCTGCGAAGCTGAAAACTGGGGGCGCTTCGCACCCCTTTCGCGACGCAAGGCCGCTCCCACACACATACACACACAACAACGCGTGTTCAGGCGAAGCGCTTGTCCAGGTAGGCAATAATCGCCTTGGACTCATACATCCAGGTCACTTCACCTGCCTCTTCAATGCGCAGGCACGGCACTTTCACCCGCCCACCACCTTCCAGCAGCGCCTGGCGGTGCACCGGGTCGTTCTTGGCATCACGCAGCGCCACCGGCACATTCAGCCGGTGCAGGGTACGCCGGGTTTTCACGCAAAACGGGCAGGCATGAAACTGGTACAGCGCAAGGCCCTTGGCTTCTTGCTCGACGCGTGCCTGGGCGGCGGCATCGCGCTTGCGCTTGGCCGGGCGGCTGATCCAGTCGCCGAACACGATGAGCTGGCCGAGGCCGACCCGCAAGGCTTTGACGATCATGGGCAACTCCTGAAAATAAAAAGCCGACCACGATGGGCCGGCTTGTGTCACGCGCCGATCACTTGATCAGGCTGAGGAACTCGGCACGGGTGGCGGCGTTCTCGCGGAACTGGCCCAGCATCACCGAGGTGAGCATGGTCGAGTTCTGCTTCTCGACACCGCGCATCATCATGCACATGTGCTTGGCTTCGATCACCACGGCCACACCGGCGGCACCGGTAACCTGCTGCACGGCCTCGGCGATCTGGCGGCTGAGGTTTTCCTGAATTTGCAGGCGGCGGGCGAACATGTCGACGATGCGCGCGACCTTCGACAGGCCCAGCACCTTGCCCTGGGGCAGGTAGGCCACATGGGCCTTGCCGATGAACGGCAGCATGTGGTGTTCGCACATCGAGTACAGCTCGATGTCCCGGACCAGCACCATCTCGCTGTTGTCGGAGGTGAACAGGGCGCCGTTGGTCACTTCTTCCAGCGTCTGCTCGTAACCGCGGCAAAGGTATTTCATGGCCTTTGCAGCCCGCTTGGGCGTGTCGAGCAGGCCCTCACGGGAGACGTCCTCGCCAAGCTGGCTGAGGATCTCGGTGTAGTTCTGTTCCAGGGACATGTATCTACCTGTGGGTAAAATCGCAAAAAAGGAAGGTTACGGCGGCAACGCCTGCGCTGCAAGCGCGGCGTTATTCGTCGCGGCCTTCCATCATGGTTCGTTTGAGCATTACGTACACCGCGCCGGTGCCGCCGTGGCGGGCCTGGCAGGAGGTAAAACCGAGCACTTGCGGGTGCTGGCGCAGCCAGGTGTTGACGTGGCTCTTGATCATCGGGCGCTTGCCGTCCAGGCGCGCGGCCTTGCCGTGGGTGACGCGCACGCAGCGCACTTCAAGGCTTGTGGCCTCGGCAATGAAGGCCCACAGGGTTTCGCGGGCCTTTTCCACGCTCATGCCATGCAGGTCGAGGCTGCCTTCAAAGGCAATCTGGCCGAGCTTGAGTTTGCGAATCTGGGTTTCCTGCACGCCGTCGCGGCGCCACATCAACTCGTCTTCGGCGCCCACGTCGATGACAAACTGGTCGGACAGGCCGTCGATCACCAGCGTCTGGTCACTGCGCACCGTGGCGTTCTGGCGCAGGCCGGCCAGTTTTTTGCGGTCGGCCTTGGGTTTGCCGACGTCGGCACGGTCGTGCTTGATCGGCTTGACGCCGCGCACTTCGGCACTGAACAGGGAAAAGTCGTCGTCTTGCATGTTGCCTCCACGTGGGGGGCGGAGTTTACGCGAGTGGGGGGGCTTTGTGTTGTCTGGGCCGGCCTCATCGCGGATGAATCCGCTCCTACAGGGTATTAGTGTGGCCTGTAGGAGCGGATTTATCCGCGATGAGATTGTCAGTCATGCTTCTTCATCAAATGCGGCGACAGGTTAAGCTCACGCCCGCGGCGCAGGCGAATGCGGCTGCGCCGCCAGAAGCGCACGCCTAAGTACAGCAACAGCAAACCGCCCACCGTGAAGGTGGCGGCAAGTGGGCGGTTGGCATTGAGTTCGGCCAGGGCGGCGTAGTTGCCCAGCAGGCCGGCAACGCCTGCCATGGTCAACAGCACGCCCAGGGTGGCGAGCAGCGCCGACAGGCCGGCCGCCAGCCGCGCGCCCCAGTTGCGC
The DNA here is from genome assembly GCF_028898945.1 of Pseudomonas sp. PSKL.D1. Lineage (NCBI taxonomy): Bacteria > Pseudomonadati > Pseudomonadota > Gammaproteobacteria > Pseudomonadales > Pseudomonadaceae > Pseudomonas > Pseudomonas sp. PSKL.D1. Next base: position 4,292,624 of record NZ_CP118607.1, on the reverse strand, counting down.
GGTTGGCGCGGGCGCAGGCGCTTGGCGTCGAAACTGCCTTTGAGCTTCATTCCGATGTCCTCTGTGGGTAGCCGGAATAGGACCTGCGCCGTGCCCTGTGGTTCCGCCAGCTCAGATCAGGCTGGCGGTGGGGGCGACACAGGCGAAGTTGTCGGCCATCACGGCCATTTCACATTCGTGGATCTGCGCAGCCGGGATCACGCGGTCTTTCAGGGCCAGGTCGCGGGTCGCCGAGGCGTCTTCCACCAGGGTGCAACGATAACCATAGTCCTTGGCTCGGCGCACGGTGGTGCTGACGCTGGAGTGGCTCATGAAGCCGCAGACGATCAGGTCCAGGTGCCCCAGCTCTTGCAGGGTTTCGTGCAGCTTGGTGTTCTTGAAAGCGTTGGGCATGCGCTTTTCGATGACGATTTCACCGTCGCGTGGCTCTACGCCAGGGATGAACTCACCTGCCGGGCCCTGCGGGTCGAAGCGGCCGCCAACGGTACCGAGGTGGCGGACGTGGATGATCGGGCGGCCCGCCTTGCGGGCGGCGTCGAGCAACCTGGCGATGTTGGCCACGGCCTCGTCCATGCCCGACAGCGCGAGCGGACCGCTGAGGTACTCTTTTTGCGCATCGATGACAATCAGGCTGGCTTGGCTCAGCTTGGCCGGCGGGTAGTCGCGGCCAGTGAGGCGGAACATCGTGGTTGGAACGGACATCAATGGCTCCTTGGGTAGGGCTTTTGTATACCTATTCTCCCTTGCCTTGGCGCCAATGGGAATGGTTGACATCGCAAGCAGCGTGGTTATTGGCCTGTGGCGGGCTGCAGGGTGCCGACGGCGAACAAATATGCGGGTTGGGCTGTTAGACTTTTGTACAGTCTGAATAGGAGTACCCCGTGATCACATCCCGTCTGCGCACCTTGCGCGACCATATCCGCTGGGCGGTCAGCCGCTTCCACGAGCACGAGCTGTTTTTTGGCCACGGTGCCGACAATGCCTGGGACGAAGCCCGCCTGCTGGTGCTGGGTGCGGTGCACCTGCCATGGGAGGTGGCCGACAGCTACCTGGACTGCCAGCTCGAAGACGACGAGCGCGTGCGCCTGCAGCACCTGCTAAAACGCCGCATCGAAGACCGCGTGCCCACTGCGTACCTGCTGGGCGAGGCGTGGTTCTGCGGCATGTCGTTCATCGTGGACGAACGCGTGCTGGTGCCGCGCTCGCCGATTGGCGAGCTGATCGAGAAACGCTTCGAGCCGTGGCTGGGTGCCGAGCCTGCGCGCATTCTGGACCTGTGCACCGGTTCGGGTTGCATTGGCATCGTCGCGGCCGAAGTGTTCCAGGAGGCTGAAGTGGTGCTGGCGGACCTGTCGTTCGAGGCGCTTGAAGTTGCCAACCAGAACATCGAGCGCCATGGCCTTGAAGAACGCGTGTACACCGTGCAGGGCGATGGTTTTGCCGGTTTGCCGGGGCAGCGGTTCGATTTGATCCTGTCCAACCCGCCGTATGTGGATGCCGAAGACTTCGGCGACATGCCGGCCGAGTACCACCACGAGCCGGAAATGGGCCTGGCTTGCGGCAACGACGGCCTGGACCTGGTGCGGCGCATGCTGGCCGAAGCGGCCGACCACCTGACCGACAAGGGCTTGCTGATTGTTGAAGTGGGCAACAGCCAGGTGCACGTTGAGGCGTTGTACCCGGAAGTGGACTTTGCCTGGCTGGAGTTCGAGCGCGGCGGGCACGGGGTGTTCATGCTGACGGCCGAGCAGTGCCGGCAGCATCAGGAATTGTTCAAGGCCAGGGTGTGACCCTCTGATGTAGCGCCGGCCCTGTGGGAGCGGCCTTGTGTCGCGAAAGGGGTGCGTAGCGCCCCCATCGATTGCAGCTTCGCAGCAGATATTGCCGGGGCCGCTGCGCGGCCCTTTCGCGACACAAGGCCGCTCCCACAGTGATCGCGTCAGCTTTTAGGTTTTATACAAGACAGTTGCTCCTGCCTACCGCGTAGCAATCCAGATCAACAACCCCGCCTGAAACACCGCAAACGCCACCAAACAGGTGATGGTAAACCGCAGCCCGCTGTCCTCGCGCCGGTACTTGGCCACACGCTCGTCCCGCTCGCGCAACTGCGCCTCTTTCTCCAGCAAATGCTGCTCGGCCTGCTGCAGCATGCCCGCCGCCTCCAGCATATCCACCCGCTGCACTTTCTCGGTGTTCCAGCCGCCCTTGAGCTGGCCCACGGTGGCTTCAACCGTGCGCCCCTTCAGGTGTTGCGGGTCGGCATATTCCACCTCGATGCCGGTAGCGCTCAGGAAGCGGTCACGGCGCAGGCGGGTGTCCTCGTTCAGCGCGTCCTTGTTGGGCAGCGCCATGCCTTCAAGGTGGTAATGCGACCACCGCCGCTGCAGCCATTGCACCGCCTGGCCCATCAGGAAGCGGCCCAGGCCACGGTTGAGCGGCTCCAGTTGCAGGCCGCTGTCGCTGCCGATGCGCACCCGCCGTTCGGCATGGTCAACGCGAATGTCCAGCAGGTTTTGTTCCTTGCGCACTTTTTGCCCGGGCAGGCGGATTTCCATGCGCAGCAGGCTGTGGGCCTTGTCGTGGCGTTCGGCATAGCCGAACTCGACAAAACGCAATGGGCGGGCGCCACTGTTGCGGTCGGTGGGCAGGGCCGCCAGGCGCAGCAGCTGGAAGTGTTCGACAGCCAGGTCGTCCCAGGGCAGGGCGACGCTTTCCGGGGCTTGCGGCTCTTCGGCCGGCTCGACGGCGGCGGAGGTTTCGGTCATCAGGGGGTCTCACATGCGGGCCATTACCGAGCGTATCGGCAGCCTTGGCCGGTACGTGAGCCCCCGTGTGCGTTGCCCCTCAGGCGGATGGCAACTGGTGGATGAAGGTGACGATGCGCTCACCCAGCTCGCGGGCCAGCGGCAGCTCGGGGTTGAGGTAGCTGTCGCGTTGCAGGCGCATTTCCTTGGGGCTGATGCGCAGCATGTGGTTCATGCCGTCAATCAGCACCAGCTGCGCATCGGGCTTGGCAGCCTTGAGCAGCTGGGCATCGGCCACGTCCACCTGCACATCGTTGCGGCCCTGCACGATCAACGCCGGCATGGGCAGACGGGCGAAGGCTTTGGCCGGGTCCTGGCGCAGCAGCGAAATCAGGTAGGGCTGCACGCTGGGGCGGAACACCTGGCGCAGCGGCGCAGGTACGTCCAGGCTGGTTTGCCCGGCCTGCAGGCGCTCAAGCAGGGCGCTGCTGCGGGCCAGTTGTGCCGGGGGCAAGCGTCGGGCCAGTTGCTCGTGGATCACGTCGGCCAGCGGGCGGCCACTGCCGGCCAGGGTGATCACTGCGCTGGCGCCGGCTTGCTGCGCGGCGAGGCTGGCGATCAGCGCGCCTTCGCTGTGGCCCACCAGAATCAACGGGCCGAAGCGTGGGTCGGCCTTGAGTTTGTGGCTCCAGGCCACCACGTCGGCAACGTACTGCTCAACGCTGAGGTCGCGTTCGTCGGGGGTGGCGGGCTGGCTGGCAGCCACGCCGCGCTTGTCGTAGCGCACGCTGGCAATGTGCTCGTTGGCCAGCAGCAGGGCCAGGCGTTTGAGGTTGTCGATGCGCCCGGCGGCCGGGTTGTTGCCGTCGCGGTCGGTGGGGCCGGAGCCAGCGATGATCAGCACCACCGGGGGCGGGGTGGCCTGTTGCGGCAACAGCAGGCTGCCGTGCAGCACGCCCTGGCCGGTGTCCAGGTCGATGGGGCGTTGCAGCACGGTGGGGGCGGCGGCGTGGGCCAGGCTGGTGAACAGCAGGAAGAAGAGGGCGGCTAGGCGCGACATCATGGGGTACTGCATGGGGGAGATGACCGGTTTGACCCAATGTTTACGGGAAGGTTCGCTCAGGCCCGCACAGGCAGCCAAAGCATCTGTATACTGCGTGCTTTCGTTCAATTCAGGCAGACTCGCGGAGCGTCCATGTCCGGCAATACCTACGGCAAGCTGTTCACTGTCACCACCGCTGGCGAAAGCCATGGCCCGGCGTTGGTCGCCATTGTCGATGGGTGCCCGCCCGGCCTGGAAATTTCGCTGGCCGACCTGCAGCTCGACCTTGACCGGCGCAAGCCCGGCACCAGCCGGCACACCACCCAGCGCCAGGAACCGGACGAAGTGGAGATCCTTTCCGGCGTGTTCGAAGGCCGCACCACCGGGTGCTCCATCGGCCTGCTGATCCGCAACACCGACCAGAAGTCCAAGGACTACTCGGCCATCAAGGACCTGTTCCGCCCGGCCCACGCCGACTACACCTACCACCACAAGTACGGCACCCGCGACTACCGCGGTGGTGGCCGCAGCTCGGCGCGCGAAACCGCCATGCGCGTGGCGGCCGGTGCCATTGCCAAGAAGTTCCTGGCTACCCAGGGTATCCGCGTACGTGGCTACATGAGCCAGCTTGGCCCGATCGAAATCCCGTTCCAGACCTGGGACTCGGTGGAAGAAAACGCCTTCTTCAGCCCCAACCCGGGCAAAGTGGCGGAACTTGAGGCCTACATGGACCAACTGCGCCGCGACCAGGACTCGGTGGGCGCCAAGATCACCGTGGTGGCCGAAGGCGTGATGCCGGGCCTGGGCGAGCCGATCTTCGACCGCCTGGACGCCGAACTGGCCCATGCGCTGATGAGCATCAACGCGGTCAAGGGCGTGGAAATTGGTGCGGGCTTTGCCAGCGTTGCCCAGCGTGGCACCGAGCACCGTGACGAACTGACCCCGGAAGGCTTCCTCAGCAACAACGCCGGCGGCATTCTGGGCGGCATCAGCTCGGGCCAGCCGATTGTTGCGCACCTGGCGCTGAAGCCAACCTCCAGCATCACCACCCCGGGCCGCTCCATTGACGTGGACGGCAACCCTGTGGAGGTGATCACCAAGGGCCGTCACGACCCGTGCGTAGGCATCCGTGCCACGCCGATTGCCGAGGCGATGATGGCCATCGTGCTGATGGACCACCTGCTGCGCCACCGTGCGCAGAATGCCGATGTGAAGGTGAATACCCCGGTGTTGGGCCAGCTCTGATTCGCATTCTTCGCGGCTAAAGCCGCTCCTACAGGTTTTCGCACGCCCCTGCAGGAGCGGCTTCAGCCGTGATGAGGCCCGCACAAGCCCCCCAAAGGCCCCCTGATGCCCCCAATCCCCTACTGGCGCCTGTCCAGCTTCTACCTCTTCTACTTCGCCCTGCTGGGCTCCACCGCCCCGTTTCTGGCGCTGTACTTCGACCACCTGGGCTTCCCCCCGGCGCGCATTGGCGAGCTGGTGGCCATCCCCATGCTGATGCGCTGCGTGGCCCCCAACCTGTGGGGCTGGCTGGGTGACCGCACTGGCCAGCGCCTGCTGATCGTGCGTTTGGGCGCGCTGTGCACGCTGGCCACGTTTTCGCTGATCTTCTTCGGCAAGAGCTACGCCTGGCTGGCGCTGGTAATGGCCCTGCACGCCTTCTTCTGGCATGCGGTACTGCCACAATTTGAAGTGATCACGCTGGCCCACCTGCACGGGCAAACGTCCCGCTACAGCCAGGTGCGCCTGTGGGGCTCGATTGGCTTCATCCTCACCGTGGTCGGCCTGGGGCGGTTGTTCGAATGGCTAAGCCTGGACATCTACCCGGTGGCGCTGGTAGCAATCATGGGCGGTATCGTGGCCGCCAGCCTGTGGGTGCCCAATGCCCAGCCGGTGGAGCAGGGCGAGCGGGCAGATGCCGGCGGCTTTTTGCGCCAGTTGCGGGCGCCGGGGGTTATTGCCTTTTACGTGTGTGTGGCGCTGATGCAACTGAGCCACGGGCCGTATTACACCTTCCTCACCCTGCACCTGGAGCACCTGGGTTACGCCCGGGGGGCCATCGGCTTGCTGTGGGCGCTGGGTGTGGTGGCCGAAGTGCTGATGTTCATGGCCATGAGCCGGGTGTTTGCGCGGTTCAGCGTGGAGCGCGTGTTGCTGGTCAGCTTCCTGTTGGCGGGCCTGCGCTGGCTGTTGCTGGGTAACCTGGCCGGTGACCCGGCGGTGCTGGTGGGCGCACAGTTGCTGCACGCCGCCACGTTTGGCTGCTTCCACGCCGCTTCCATCGCCTTTGTGCAAAGCAGCTTCGGCGCCCGTCAGCAGGGCCAGGGCCAGGCGCTGTACGCGGCGCTGTCGGGCACCGGCGGGGCATTGGGGGCCTTGTATTCGGGCTACAGCTGGAAACTGCTGGGGCCATCCTTCACCTTTGGTATGGCCAGTGCCGCAGCGCTGGCGGCAGCCGTTATCATTGCCATTTGTTCGAATTCGACCAGGACACGCCGCAGATGAGCATCCTTTGTGTATTTCACCCGTCCAGCCCGGCCTTGCCGAACAAGGTGCTGACTCACCACGACGACATCGCCGCTACCTTGGCCGAGCAGGGTGTACAGCTTGAACATGCGCCGCTTGAAGTGCGTGTGCGGCCGGGCAGTGCCGAAGACGACGTGCTGGGCGCATGCCGTGCTTACCTCGACCAACTGATGACGGCCCATGGCAGCCAGGCGTATACCGTGCTCAACCGCGACGGGGGCGAGGCAGAGCCAGTGGATATGCGCGATGAGCATGTGTACGACGCGCAGGAAGTGTTTGCGGTGGTCAGTGGCCGTGCCCAGGTTGGGCTGCGGTTGGGGGATTACGTGTATACGGTGCTGTGTGAGAAGGGTGACCAGCTGGTGGTACCGGCGGGTGTGCGGCGTTGGGTGGAGTTTGGGGATAACCCGTTCTGCGTGGCGTTGCGCGTGTTTGGCAATGACCAGCGCGTGCGGTTTACCGGGGATGAAACGGCGCGGTTGTTTGCCGGGATCGACGAATTTTAATGGCTGTGCCGGCCTCATCGCGGATAAATCCGCTCCTACAACAGTCCCCCTGTAGGAGCGGATTTATCCGCGATAAGGCCGGTACAGAAAAACTCAGCGATAGGTAGGCAACGCAAACCGCTGCTGGCTCTGCAGCATGCCAATCACAGGCAGCTCACTGGCCTGTTCCGCCAGGTCGCGGCGAATGGCACTGATCGCCCAGGACAATTGCTCGGCACTGTGCAGTTGCTGGTAGGTCAGCACCCGGCGGGTCACCTTGCCGTCGGCAGCACGCAAGGTCAGCAGCACGCCACCATCCGGGCGGGCCTGGGTGGCCACCTTGTAAGCCGAGAACACCGAGACGAATTTTTCCTGAATGAGGTCCATAGCAACTCCTGGCTGTTGTTTGGGCAGACGTGAGTTGATGGTTGCAGTGACCGTGCCAGAACCTCGGTGGCTGAAAAACTCAATAAATACAGGGGTTTGCCTGCGTTTTGCAGAAGCGGCATCGTGCAGCCTGCAAGGTCGGGCATTTTGCACAGTGCATTTTGCACGGTCTATCGCCCCGATAGATTCTGAACCTTTGACCCGCTGGCCTTGCCTGACAAACACTTGGGCAACTTTTAATGCCAGGAGGTTCAAGATGCCAACCATGACCGACGACGAAACCGCGGCCTTTGCCGAGCAAGTGTTCGAGCGGGCGCGCCAGGGCGATGCCGAAATGCTCGGGCGCCTGCTGGCCAGCGGCCTGCCGGTGAACCTGCGCAACCACAAGGGCGACACCCTGCTGATGCTGGCCAGCTACCATGGCCACCACGACGCCGTGAGCGTGCTGCTGGCCCACGGTGCCGACCCGCTGATTGCCAACGACAATGGCCAGTTGCCGATAGCCGGTGCCGCCTTCAAGGGCGACCTGGCGATGATCCGCCTGCTGCTGGAAAACGGCGTGCCGGTGGACGCTGCCGCGCAGGACGGGCGTACCGCGCTGATGCTGGCGGCCATGTTCAATCGCAGCGAAATCCTTGACTACCTGCTGGCTCAGGGCGCCGACCCGGCGCATCAGGATGCCCGTGGCGCCACCGCGCTGATGGCGGCGCAAACCATGGGCGCGGTAGACACTTCGGCCCGCCTGCAAGCGTTGGCCGGCTAACCACCCGGGGGCATTTGCGGCTATTCTTGGCGCCTTTTCACCTGCCGCAGGCCCCGTTCATGAAAAACCAGTTGCTCGAATTCATCCGCCTCATCGCCGCTGGCTGCATGCGTGACGAGGACATCGAGCGCATCGCCGACGAGGCCGCGCAGGCCTACGCCGACCCGGCCGCCTTCCTGGCCGCCAACCCCGACGTCAATTACGACGACAGCTTCCCGATCCCGCTGGGTGAGTGGGTGGTGCTCGGCAGCCTGCCGGACACCGTGGTATTCCAGGCCGACAGCTACCAGGACCTGTTCCAGCAAATCAGCGATTCGTTCGACAAGAGCGTGCCGTTTACCCTCAAGCCCAAGCAACTGGCGCGTACCGAGCCGCTGACGGCGCTCAACCGCATCCAGGTGCAGATGGGCGCGCTGAACAAGGAGGCGGGCGGCTATGTACTGCTTAACTTCAGCCAGTTGCTGGATGACGAGCTGCAGATGGTGATGGTGGGGCAGCACGACCTGGCGCGGGTGCTGGAGTTGGCTGCCGAGGTGGGCATCAAGGCGGAGCCGGCGCTGGAGGCCTTGAAGGTCGCGGTGCACGTCTGAGCATCGCACACTGCCCTGTGGGAGCAGCTGTCTTACTCAATTTCTAAAAGCTGGCGCGATCCCTGTGGGAGCGGCCTTGTGTCGCGATAGGGCTGCGGAGCGGCCCCAGGATTTCGGCTTTGACACAACATTGCCGGGGCTGCTGCGCAGCCCTTTCGCGACACAAGGCCGCTCCCACAGGGCTATGCGAGGTGTTTGCCATGGGTTCAACCTTTAACAGCGTGGTCGGCCTGGCGCTCCTGGCCCTGATGATCTGGGCGGCCTTGCAGGTAATCAAGAGCGCCAGCGCGGTCGCCATCAAGCTCGTGTGGATTTTGCTGATCGCGTTGTTCCCGGTGGTAGGCCTGATTATCTGGGCCATCGCCGGCCCCCGTGGCAACCAGCGCAGTTGAGCGGAAAAACGTCGCAATAGCCTCGTGACAAAATTTTCACATTGGTTTAAACAGAATCCGCACCCGCACAATGCTGCGTTGGTCTATGCCCAGCGCCACCCCGCAAACCGCAATCCTAGGACCTCTCCATTCATGGCTAACACGGATGCCTTGAAGCAACAGGGCGCGCGAGCTTATACGCCGACCTTGAAATCGCACCTGGCCTACACGCTGCTCAGCGGCCTGGTGATCATGTTGATGCTCAGCCTGGTGCGCCTTGCGCTGCTGGTCTACAACAGCGACATGATCGGCGACACCCCTTACTCCACCGTCGCCGAGGGCTTCTTCAACGGCCTGCGCTTCGACCTGCGGGTAGTGGTGTACATCAGCATTCCGCTGTTGCTGGCCATTCTCAGCCCGTGGGCCATGGCCCGGCGCGGGTTCTTCCGCTTCTGGCTCACCCTCACCGCCAGCGTGGTGATGTTCCTGGGCCTGATGGAGATGGACTTCTACCGCGAATTCCACCAGCGCCTGAACGGCCTGGTCTTCCAGTACATCAAGGAAGACCCGAAAACCGTGATGAGCATGCTCTGGTACGGTTTCCCGGTGGTGCGCTATATCCTGGCGTGGCTGGTCGGCACCTGGCTGCTGAGCCTGCTGTTCAAGGGCATCGACCGCCTGACCCGTGGCAACGGCGTGCAACAGGTTGCCCCGTGGTACAACCGCCTGGCGGTGTTCATGGTGATTTTGCTGGTGGCCGTGGTCGCCGCCCGTGGCACCCTGCGCCAGGGCCCGCCGATGCGCTGGGGTGATGCCTTCACTACCGATTCCAACTTCGTCAACCAGTTGGGCCTGAACGGCACGCTGACCCTGATCGACGCCGCCAAGAGCCGCTTCGGTGAAGACCGCGCCAACCTGTGGAAGCCGGTGCTGGAGCAAAACCTGGCCACCCAGACCGTGCGCGAGCAGGTGCTGACGCCGCACGACACCCTGGTCGATGCCGACGAGGCCGCCATCCGCCGCGACTTCGTGCCGCCGGCCGAGCGCACTCTGCCGATCAAGAACGTCGTTGTAATCCTGATGGAAAGCTTCGCCGGCCACTCGGTAGGCGCACTGGGCAGCCCGAACAACATCACCCCGTATTTCGACAAGCTGGCCAAGGAAGGGCTGTTGTTCGACCGCTTCTTCTCCAACGGCACCCATACCCACCAGGGTATGTTCGCCACCATGGCCTGCTTCCCGAACCTGCCGGGCTTCGAATACCTGATGCAGACCCCGGAAGGTGGCCACAAGCTGTCGGGCCTGCCGGCGCTGCTCAGCGCCCGTGACTACGACGATGTGTACGTGTACAACGGCGACTTCGCCTGGGACAACCAGTCCGGGTTCTTCGGCAACCAGGGCATGACCACGTTCATTGGCCGCAACGACTTCGTCGACCCGGTGTTCTCCGACCCGACCTGGGGCGTGTCCGACCAGGACATGTTCGACCGTGGCAACCAGGAACTGGCCAAGCACGACGGCAAGAAGCCGATCTACGCGCTGCTGCAGACGCTGTCCAACCACACGCCGTATGCGTTGCCCAAAGACCTGCCGGTCGAGAAGGTCACCGGCCAGGGCCGCCTGGACGAGCACCTGACCGCCATGCGCTATTCCGACTGGGCGCTGGGCCAGTTCTTCGAGAAGGCGCGCAAGGAGCCGTACTTCAAGGACACCCTGTTCGTCATCGTCGGCGACCATGGCTTCGGCAACCACCAGCAGGTCACCGAGCTGGACCTGGGCCGCTTCAACGTGCCGCTGCTGCTGATTGCCCCGGGCATTCAGGAGAAGTTCGGCGCGGTCAACCACACCGTGGGTACCCAGGTCGACATCGTGCCGACCATCATGGGCCGCCTGGGTGGCCAGGTTCGCCACCAGTGCTGGGGCCGCGACCTGCTCAACCTGCCTGAGGGTGACCAGGGCGTGGGCATGATCAAGCCGTCGGGCAGCGAGCAGATCGTGGGCCTGGTGCAGGGTGACCGCATCCTGATCGAATCCAAGGACATGACCCCGCGCCTGTACCGCTACCAGCTGGGCAGCGAGTTCAAGGCCGAGCTGATCGAAAGCCCGGACCAGCCGCAGATGCTCAAGCAGCTTGAGGCGTATATCCAGACGGCGACCAAGAGCTTGCTGGATAACACCGCTGGCGTGGTGCACGGTACGCCGAAGTAATTGTGTGACGGCCTATCGCGGATGAATCCGCTCCTACAGGAGCGGATTTATCTGCGACAGGCCCTCACAGACTGAACAAACCCCCAGCCCAATGGTCAAGCATTTACAGGCGCAACACACACCCGATGTTCTTTGATTGAGGGCTATTCAATGAAAGAGTGGGAAGTCATTTTTGCCGACCAGAAGGGCGAGCCAACCACATTGCTGCTGCACAGCGAACAGTGCCCCAGCGAAGAGGACGCGGCACGCGCCATTCGTTCGCATCTGTTTCCGGTCATGGACGAGCTGGACCTCAACGACTTCCAGGACCGAGCGCCATCCCCCACGGCACGCTGGCTGAAGGAGCAGAACGGCGTGGTCATCACCCGTATTCAGGAAGCTTCCTGACCCACAGGTTGGCGTAGTGCCATGCCAGGCACTACGCTGGTGGGAGGCACTGGCCTTTTCTGCGGGCCTGTACCTGTTCAATTCGCGTCTTGCATCAGCTCGATCTGCCTGTTTGTGGGCAGGTGCGTAGTGCACGGAAAGTCTATCCATCGCATTATTCGGGAGGACGATTCATGAGCAGCCAGAACGACGATATCAGCAGCAATGTCCTGCGCCAGATGAAAGCTGGCGGTTTTGATTTCACCCGCATTCACCCCATCGAGTTCTATGCCGTGTTCCCGGACGAAGCCGGGGCACGACGGGCAGCCGGGCAGTTTCGTGGCGAATCGCTCAATGCCCAGGTGTGGGAAATGGACGATGGCGGGTGGCACCTGGAGCTGAGCAAGGTCATGTATGCCACCTACGGTGGGATTGGCGACTTTGAAGAGGCGTTTGAGCAGGTGGTGCTGCCGTGTGGTGGTGAGGTGGAAGGGTGGGGCGTGAAGCATGAGCGGCCGATTGCCTGACGGATTTGTGTTGGGTTTATCGCGGATGAGTCCGCTCCTACAGGGTAGTCATCGCGGTCATCGCGGATGAACCCGTGCTTGTAGGAGCGGATTTATCCGCGATGCAGCCACCCCAATCTCAAGGCTTACGCCCAGCCATATGCGCCAGATACGCCAACAACGCATCCAGCTCCTGTTCGCTCAACACACTTTCGGCAAACCCCGGCATCCGCGCCTGCGGCCATTGCCGCAGGCTTTGCGGGTCGCGAATGTACTGGCGCAGGAAGGCTGGCTGAAAATACTCGGTCGGGTTATGCGGCACGTTTAAATCCGGCCCGAACTGCGCATCCCCCGCGCCGTTCAACCGGTGGCACACCAGGCAGTTTTGCTGAAACAGCGCAAACCCTTGCCGTACGGGGTCAGTGGCGGGAAGTTCCGGGGCTGGCAACAGTGCCGGGAAGCGTTGTTCCACGGGGGCCAGGCGGCGAATCGTGGCGATCTGGAAGGGCCATTGTTCCGGGCGGATGCCGCTGCTTTGCGGGTTGGTCCACACCAGGTAGAACGGCCCCGCGCCGGGCTTGCCGTTGCCTAGCGCAGGCCACGGCTTGGCTGGGTCTTCAACCGCCAGCCAGGCTTGCGCAGGGCCAGCCTGCAACAGTGGCCCGGCGGGCATTTCTGCCGCAAAGCCGTCCAGCGCCACCGCCTGCAGGTGGTCGTCTGCCTTGATGCCGGGGAGCAGGGCGGCCAACGGCACGGCGCGGTAATGCATGGGCCGTTTGTAGGCCACGTCCTGCTCGATGCTGATATCGCGGGCTTGTGGGTGGTTGAGCAGGGTCGCGCTGTCGAATTGGCGTGTGCCATCGCCCAACTCCAGCTGCAGTTGCGCCGCCGATAGCGGCAAGCTCAGTAAAAGGGCTAACAGGGCCAGGCAGTGGCGCATGGGCAATCTCCAACCATCAGGGCTGGAAGGTTACCTGTGCGCTGCCCGTTGAGGCCACCGCTACTGTCATCCGAACAAACGTGTCAGGTTCGGCAAGATCAGCAGCAAAGTCGTGGCAAAAAGAATGAGCCCAGCTTGGCGAAGTTTCGATTGTCTGAACATGGCGGACCGCCTTCTTGTTGTTATTCCTGAATACCCGTTGGCTTCCCTGTCGCGTTTCGGGTCGATCACAGTGGTACCTGTTACTGGTTGTTGTGATTGCCTCTTGTTAGTGCGTATACAACCAACAGTAGGGGGTGCGTCATCACTGTTTCAGAACGCTTTCTTCTATGCATGTAACAAATTCCGTGTTTTCGGCTATGAGGCCATGGGCCATTAGATTCGCAACCGCTTCCTAGACCGCTTTGTGTTTACAGGGCGCAGTCCGACAAAATGTGACCGTTCGTCAGTGCAGCCTACTTGCTTGTACGTGGCTTTCGCGTCAGTCTCTACATCAGATTTCCACCCATGTCGTTCAGGACTATCCCTATGTCGTTACGCATCTGCATCCTTGAAACCGATGTCCTGCGACCGGAGTTGACCGCGCAGTACCAGGGCTACGGGAGGATGTTCGAGCAGCTCTTCTCGCGTCAGCCGATCGCAGCTGAATTTCGTGTGTACAACGTCATGAACGGCGACTACCCCCCGGATGGCGAGCGTTTCGATGCGTACCTGGTCACCGGCAGCAAGGCGGACTCGTTTGGCACCGACCCCTGGATTCAGACGCTGAAGGCCTACTTGCTCAAACTTTACGAGCGTGGCGAAAAGCTGCTGGGCGTGTGTTTCGGCCATCAGTTGCTGGCGCTGACCCTGGGCGGCAAAGCAGAACGGGCCGACAAGGGCTGGGGCGTGGGCATCCACCGCTACTCGCTGGCGGCGCATGCGCCGTGGATGGACCCTGAAGTGTCCGAGCTGACCTTGCTGATCAGCCATCAGGACCAGGTGACCGCGTTGCCGGAGGGGGCCACGGTGATCGCCTCCAGCGACTTCTGCCCGAATGCGGCGTACCACATTCGCGACCAGGTGCTGTGTTTCCAGGGCCACCCGGAGTTCGTGCATGAGTATTCGCGGGCGCTGCTGGATGCGCGCCAAGAGTTCTTGGGGGATGAGGTGTACCACAAGGCCGTCGCCAGCCTGGCCAGTGAGCACCAGGGGGATTTGGTGGGCGAGTGGATGATGCGGTTTATCCAGCAACCGGCGGCGTGATTACCCCGGGGCCTGCGCAGCAGGCCCCGGCATTCTAAAGCCAACCCGACCTCTTGAAGCTGGCAAACAACCCCGCACACCCCAACCCAATCACCCCCAGCACCGCAAAATACCCGTAGTGCCAGGTCAATTCCGGCATGTTCTGGAAGTTCATCCCGTAAACCCCCGCAATCGCCGTAGGGAGCGCCAGGATCGCCGCCCACGCAGCAAATTTGCGCTGCACGATGCTTTGCCGTGACGACTCCAGCAGCATGCCGATTTCGATGGTCTGGCTGGCGATGTCGCGAATGCCTGCCAGGTCTTCCATTTGCCGCGTCACGTGGATTTGCACGTCACGAAAGTAAGGGCGCATGTTCTTGTCGATGAACGGGAAGCTCAGGCGTTGCAGCTCTTCGCTGACCTCCTGCATCGGTGCCACGTAGCGGCGCAAGCGCAGGATGTCGCGGCGCAGGCTGTGCAGCCGACGGATGTCTTCGTCCTGCAGCGAACCGCCCAGCACGCTCTGCTCCAGCTCTTCGATTTCGCCATGAATCGCCTCGCTGACCGGCTGGTAGTTTTCGGTCACGAAATCCAGCAGCGCATACAGCACGAAATCTTCGCCATGCTCCAACAGCAGCGGCCGCGCTTCGCAGCGCTGGCGCACCAATGCATAGGATTTGGAATGGCCATTGCGGCAGGTGATGATGTAGCCGTTGCCGGCAAAGATGTGGGTTTCGATGAACTCCAGCTTGCCCTCGTGGCGCACCGGCGAATACGTGACGATGAACAGCGCGTCACCGAAGGTTTCCAGCTTGGGCCGGCTGTGCTTCTCCAGCGCGTCTTCGATGGCCAGCTCGTGCAGGTTGAACTGGCACTGCAGGTTGGCCAGTTCCTCGGCGTTGGGCTCTTCCAGGCCGATCCACACGAAATGCCCCGGCTTGCGCGCCCATTCGCTGCCTTCATCGATGCTGATGTTGGTAACTTTTCTGCCTGCGGCATACACCGCTGATGCCACGACTCGACCCATGGTTATCCACTTGTTCGGTTGTACACGGGTTACAGCTTGGGCGGTCAACGGCGTGAGGGCAACCTATGGAGTGGGCAATTCATGTTCCATGCGGTCGATGCAATGCTGCATCTGCGTGCGGCATTGCTCGATCAGTGCCGGCAGGTCTTGCAGGCTCAGGCCGGTGGTGGCAATAGGTGGCAGCGAGCGCACGATCACCGTGCGCTGGCGCCAGCTGTTCAGGCTCAGGCGGTGGGTGTAGCGGCTGACGCACACCGGCACGATCGGTACCCCGGCTTCGATGGCCATGTGGAACGCACCTTTCTTGAACGGCAGCAGTTGCTCCGAGGGGTTGCGCGTGCCTTCCGGGAAAATCCAGATCGAGGTGTCGGCCTGCAGCGTGCGGGTGGTTTGCTGCATGGCCCTGCGCGCCTGGTAGGCATTCTGGCGGTCGATCAGCACGTTGCCACCCAGCCAGAACAGCTGCCCGAACAGCGGGATCCAGCCCAGGCTCTTTTTGCCGATCGCCACGGTGCGTTGCGGCACCACGCGGCCGAGGATGAACAGGTCGAAGTTGGACTGGTGGTTGGCGACGATCACGCAGCCCGGGGGCTGGTCGGCCAGCGGGCCGACTTCAGCCTTGACCTTGATGCGCATCAGCCAGGTGGCCGGCAGGCTGTAGAGGCGGGCAAAAATGCGGCTATTGTCACGGTTGAAAGGGCGCAGCAGGCCGATCAGCAGGCCAAAGGCGCTTGCCAGCAAGAAGTGCAGGGCCAGCAGGAGCATGCGAAGCGAGTAAAGCATGGTACGACTCACACCAGACAGTCGCGGCGCAGTGTACGGCTGTGCACTGTGTGGGGCAAACCATTGGGCGCCGCTTGCGCGGCGCATCGCGGATAAATCCGCTCCTACAGGTGATGCACTGCCCTTGTAGGAGCGGATTCATCCGCGATGCGCCGCGCAAGCGGCGCTCTACGATCCAGAATCAACCCATATGCCCCTGATCCAGCACAATCGCCTCTTCCAGCTTGTCCAGCAGGCCTTTGCGCACTTTAAGCTTGGTGTTCTTGTGCGCCAGCATGTTCAGCTTTTTCAATTCGCGCGCAGCCGCCAGGGCAGCTTCGTGCAGTTGTTCGGCCGGGACCACCTTGTCGAGGAAGCCAGCCTCAAGCGCACCGTGCGGGTCGAACACCTCGGCATTGTTCACCGAACGCTGGAATGCAGCGCGGGTGAGGCGGTCGCGGGCCAGTTCGATACCGGCGTGGTGCATGGTCATGCCGATCTGCACTTCATTCAGGCAGATTTTGTACGGCCCCTCGACGCCGATGCGGTAGTCCGCCGACAGCAGCAGGAAGGCCCCTTTGGCCACGGCGTTGCCCGGGCAGGCGACGATCACCGGGAACGGGTGCGAGAGCAGGCGGCGGGCCAGGGTTGAACCGGCGGTGACCAGGCTGACTGCTTCTTTGGGCCCGGCGGTCATCACCTTGAGGTCGTACCCGCCGGAGAGGATGCCCGGCTGGCCGGTGATGATCACCACCGCGCGCTCTTGCGCTGCACGGTCGAGGGCGGCATTGAAGGCGGTGATCACGTCGGGCGAGATGGCGTTGACCTTGCCGTTATTGAGGGTCAGGGTGGCGATGCCGTCTTCGGCGTGGTAGGTGATGAGCTCGCTCATGACAGAGTCCTTTGGGTGGCGTGGCGATGACGTTACCCAGCGCGGCAGGCCAGGTAAAGCAGCAAGGCTGACCAGCCAGTCAGCGGGCGGGCGCCATGCCTTGCATTGTCGGGGCAGGGGGGCTGGGGCCGGTAAAAGCGAAGTAGAGATTGGCAGCATTGCCCTGCTAACCCCGGATTTTCAGTGGGTTGGCATAAATACATGAAAAAACTGAAAAAAATGCTTGCCAAGGAAAAGGTCTTCTACTAAATTAGCGCGCCTCGACAGGCTGAACAGCTTGAAGAGAAAACGGTGAAGTGTCCGAGTGGTCGAAGGAGCACGCCTGGAAAGTGTGTATACGAGAAATCGTATCAAGGGTTCAAATCCCTTCTTCACCGCCACATTCCGAAAAGCCCCTGTGCTGAAAAGCGCAGGGGCTTTTTGCTTTTGAGTGGCTTCAAATCTTGCAGGCTACGCTGGCCATTGTAGGAGCGGATTTATCCGCGATCACCGGCAAAGCCGGTGCCAAGCACCGCACCGGCTGGTTCGCGGATAAATCCGCTCCTACAGAGTGCGGTGAACGGCTTAGAAACTCACCGAAGCCGACAACCGCGCCGTACGCGGCGCGCCCTGGAACAGGTAATTGTCGCCCAGGTAATCCCCCACATCCCGCCAGTAGCGCTTGTCGAAGACGTTGTCCACGGTCAGACGCAGTACGGTGTCGTAACCGCCAATGCGCGTGCGGTAACGGCTGCCGATATCGAACACGGTATAACCACCCACCTCTACGTTGCCCGACTGGCTCGCGTACTTGCTGGCGCTGTAACGCGCGCCGCCCAGCAGCGCCAGGCCTGGCACCGGCAAGCTGTAGTCGGCGTAAAGCGCTGCGCGCAGCCGTGGCACGTTGATGGCCTGGTGGTCTTCATAGGCGTCGGTGCCACTGTTTTTCACCCGGGCACGTATTGCCGCTGCGCTGGCCTGCAACTGCAGGTTGGAGGTCACCTGGCCGCTGGCACCCAGCTCCAGGCCGATGTTCTTTTGCTGGCCCTGCTGCACGTAGGTGAAGGTGCCATCGTCTTCGGGGCGTGCGTACTGGTACGCCTGGCGGATCTGGAACAGTGCGGCGCTGAAGCTCATGCCTTGCCAATCGCGTTTGATGCCGAGTTCCAGTTGGTGTGACAGGGTGGGGGCGAGGATTTCGGCCGCGTTGTTGGCGTACCACGGGGCCGTGCCCCCGGCCGACAGGCCTTTGGCATAGCTGGCGTACAGCGTGGTGTCGGTGCGCGGTTTGTAGATGAGCGCGGCATTGGGCAGCAGCTGGTACTGGCGGGTGTGGCGCCCGGCAAGGCCGGTTTCATCCCAGGTTTGCTCGTCCAGGCGCACTTCGCGGGCGCCAAGCACGGTTTGCCATTGCTCGTTGAAGGTGATGCGGTCGCTGATGAACAGGCCGTACTGGCGGCTGTCGAGGCGGCGTTCGCTGGCGTCGATCGCTTTGTCCGAAGGCTCCAGCGCCGGTGCGCCGGTGTAGATGTTGCCGGTGCCCAGCCACTCGTTGTAGTAGGGCCGCTGGTCGAGGGTGCGGCGTTGGGCGCTGGCGCCTACCGTCAGGTCGTGGCCTACGCCCAGGGCGTCAATGTGGCCATCAAGCATGGCTTGGGCTTCGTCGGTGCGGCGGGTGTCGTCGGGGCTGCGGAAGTCGTAGATGTCGTAGTCGCCGTTGCTGCCGAAGTAGGCGCCTTCGCTGGAGCCCCAGGCAAAGGCGCTGTAGTCGTCGATCACCACTTGGCTGCGCGAGGCGCTCAAGGTGCCGGTCCAGCTGTCGTTGAAGCGGTAGGCGAAGCGCCCGCCCAGGTTCAGCGCGTCGGTTTGCACGGGCTTGGCCCAGCTTTGGTAGGCCAGCCGGTCATCCGGGTCGATGCCGTGGGGCACCTGGCTGCCGCCGAGCAGCTGATAGCCGGGCACCGAGCGCTGTTCGCGGTGCTGGTATTCGGCATCCAGTTGCAGGGTGGCGTCGGGGCTGATCTGCCAGTCGAAGGCCAGCGAGGCGAAATCGCGTTTGCCGTCGGCGTGGTCGACGTAGGAGCGGATGTCCTCATGGGCCAGGTTCACGCGCAGGCCAAACTGCCGTTCGCTGCCGAACCAGCCGCCCAGGTCGGTGGCCAGGTAGCGCTCGCCTTGTTCGTTGGTGGCCAGTGTGACGCTATGTACGTCCTCTGCGCGCTTGGTTACATAGTTGATCAGCCCGCCGGGCTCCGATACGCCGCTTTGCAATCCGGCCAGGCCCTTGAGCAGTTCGACCTGCTGTTTGTTCTCCAGCGCCACGTTCTGTTCGCCGGCAATGGTCTGGCCATTGATGCGGTAGCTGCTGGCGGCGTTGAGCTCGAAGCCGCGCACATTGAAGTTTTCGTAATAGCCGATGGGGGCATAGCTTTCGCCAACCGAGGCGTCGCTTTGCAGCACTTCGCTGAGCAGGCGCACCTGGCGGTCTTCAAGCAGGGGCTGGCTGAACACGCTGATGGACGCCGGGGTGTCGAGCAGCGGCGCGGGCTGGAAGCCGCCTACCGCAGCCTCACGCGCCAGGTAACCCTCGGTGTTGTAGGTGTCGTTGATCTGCACCGGCGCCAGCGAGATGCTGTCTTCAGCCGGGCTGTGGGCGCTGTGCAGGGCCAGGCCCAGGCTGAGCAGGCTCAGGGGCAGGCGGGGGTGGGGCAGGGGCATGCTGGGGTCCTTGGGCACGCCCGTACCGCCCCGCGATGGGGCGGTAAGGGCCGACAAAAAGGCGCCAGTCTACCCTCTGTCCGTGTTCCCCGGATGCTTATGTTGCCGCCAGCTGTCATCAATTTTCGACCAGGTCTTGCCGTCAGTGATGGCCATCAGCTTGCGGCCATCTTTGAACGTAGCCAGGAAGGTTGCTTCCTCTTCCTTGCCGCCCAGCCAAAGCCCGGCCAGCAAACCGAAGGGCCCGGCCACCAGGGCGCCGGCCACGCCCCAGCCAAGCGCGCTGCCCAGGTTGCGGCTGGATTCCAGGCTGGCCAGCTGCAGGTCGGTGATGCGGGCAAGGGAAATCCGCTCGCCGGGCGAAGGGCTGCGGGGGGTCTTGAGTGTGAGCGATCCATTGCGAAACTCGCCTTCACCTTGCAAGAAATCGCCGGATTGCACCGTGAGTCTTGTCATCGAGTCGTCCTGTCGAAGAAGGGCATTGGTCAGCGCCTACTGAGCGCCGCTGGGGGCGGGCAAGTCAACGAGCAGGCGACGGAGGGTATGTGGTGAACGGTCGCGATCGGCTGGCCAGCCCCCAAACCACCAGCGCCAACATGCCGATCATCAAGCCCGCCACCACGATGCCCATCCAGCCCTGATGCTGGAACAATTGCGTGCCCAGCAACGAGCCTAGCGCACCGCCGATGAAGTAGCAGGTGATGTAACCGGCATTCAGGCGTGTACGGGCTTCAGGGCGCAGGGCAATCACCGCGTTCTGGTTGCTCACATGCACCAGTTGCACGGCCAGGTCCAGCACCAGCACGCCTGCCAGCAACGCTGGCAGCGAGGTTTCGGCAAAACCCAGGGGCACCCAGGCCAGCAGCAGGGCGACCAGGCCCACGGTTGTGCCCAGCGGGCCTTTGCCACGGTCTGCCAGGCGCCCGGCCCAGTTTGCCGACAGCGCGCCCGCCGCCCCGGCCAAGCCAAACAGGCCGATAACTGCGTCGGAATAGTGGTAAGGCTCGCGTGCCAGCAAGAAGGCCAGTGGGGTCCAGAACAGCCCGAACAGGCTGAATGCCAGCAGGCCGAGCAGCGAGCGCAGGCGCAACACGGGCTCTTCGATGAACAGGCGGAACACCGAGCCGATCAGCGCCGGGTATTGCATGCCGGCATGGCTGTGGTGCTTGGGCAGGTTGCGGTACAGGGCGAGGGCGGTCAGGGCCATCAGGATGGCAGCCAGCACATAGATAGCGCGCCAGCCGCCGAGTTCGGCCATGAAGCCTGCGGCGGTGCGTGCCAGCAGAATGCCCAGCAGCAGGCCGCTCATGAGGGTGCCTACCGCCCGGCCACGTTGATGCGGCTCGCTCAGCGAGGCCGCCATGGGCACCAGAATTTGCGCCACCACCGAGAACACGCCAGTGAGCGTGGTGCCCAGAATCAGCCAGGGCAGGCTGGGGGCGCAGGCGCTGATGATCAGGCCCAGGGTGGCGATGGCCGACATTACAACGATCAAGCGGCGTTGTTCGAACAGGTCGCCCAGCGGGGCCAGCAACAGCAGGCCGGCGCCGTAGCTGAGCTGGGCGGCAATCACGATGGCGCCGGCGCTGGCGGTGGTAAGGCCGAATTGCTCGGCGATGCTGTGCAGCAGGGGCTGGGCGTAATAGTTGCTGGCCACGGCCAGGCCGGTGGCGGCGGCCATCAGCAGGATCAGGGCGCGGCTTAGGGTGGGGGTGGTCATTTACAGTCCTTGGCAGTGGGGGCAGCCTGTACGGGCCCTATCGCGGATAAATCCGCTCCTACAGGATTTGTGTAGGAGCGGATTTATCCGCGATAGGGCCGCAACAGGCCGAAACAATACGTGAATCAGGCCGCAAACCCACCATCGGCGGTCAGGCTGGCCCCGGTGATGTACCCCGCCTCAGGCCCGGCCAGGTACGCCACGAAGCTGGCAATTTCATCCGCCTGCCCATACCGCCCGATGGCCATCAGCGGAATCAGGCTTTCGGCAAATTCGCCGCTGGCCGGGTTCATGTCGGTGTCCACCGGCCCTGGCTGCACGTTGTTCACGGTGATGCCCTGTGGCCCCAGGTCGCGCGCCATGCCACGGGTCAGGCCAACCAGTGCCGACTTGCTCATGGCGTACGGGGCACCCCCGGCAAACGGCATGCGTTCGGCATTGGTGCTGCCAATGTTGATGATGCGCCCGCCCTTGCCCATGTAACGGGCGGCGGCCTGGCTGGCGACGAACACGCTGCGCACGTTAACGGCCAGAATGCGGTCGAAGTCTGCCAGGTCGAACTCGGCCACCGGTGCCACGGCCAGAACGCCGGCATTGTTGACGAGGATGTCGAGGCGGCCGAAGGCCTTCACGGTGTCATCCACGGCCAGTTGCACGGCGGTGGCTTCTGCGCTGTCGGCGCGCAGGGCAAGGGCGTGGCCACCGGCGGCTTTCACCTCTTCGGCCAGCGCTTCGGCCGGGCCTGCGGAGCTGACGTAGGTAAAGGCCACTTTCGCGCCTTCTTGCGCCAGGCGCCGTACGATCGCAGCCCCAATGCCACGGGAACCGCCCTGTACGAGCGCGACTTTGCCTTCGAGAGTAAGTTGCTTGGACATGCTGATCTCCTGCTGGAAGCAAGGCCAAATGCCTTGGATGGGCGCAGTATCGGCCGTTGATTACCTGCTGATAAGATGGCAATCACTATCAGCAGAGTGAACTATTGGTTGTGAATCATGGCCACCGAATCGTTCAACGCCCTTGAGTGTTTTATCCGCAGCGCCGAAGTCGGCAGCTTTGCCGAAGCCGCCCGGCGCCTGAGCCTGACCCCAGCCGCAGTGGGCAAGCATGTGGCCCAACTGGAAGCGCGCCTTGGGGTAAGGCTGTTCCAGCGTAGTACGCGCAAGCTCACCTTGACTGAAGCGGGGCAGCGTTTTCTGGGCGAGGTGAGTGACAGCTTTCGCACCATCCAGTACGCAGTCGCCAACCTGGCCAGCGCCGAAGGGCAGCCGGCGGGGTTGCTACGCGTAAGCATGGGCACGGTGTTCGGGCGGCTGTATGTGCTGCCGTTGCTGGCTGAGTTTTTGCGACGTTACCCGGCCATTACGCCGGACTGGCACTTTGATAACCGCCAGGTGGACCTGATCGGCCAAGGCTTCGATGCGGCCATTGGGGGTGGTTTCGAGCTGCCGCTCGGGGTGGTGGCGCGCAAGCTTACGGTGGCGCACCGGGTGTTGGTGGCAGCGCCGGGTTACCTGCAGCGGCATGCGCCGATTGAGGGCCCAGAGGCGCTGCAGCGCCATGACGGGATTCTGATCCGCTCGCCGCAAACCGGGCGAGTGCGCTCGTGGCCGTTGACCAGCCGCTGGCAGGCGCAGCAACCGCTGGTGTTGCGCCAGGCAATGACCATGAGCGATTCCGACGCCGCCTGCGCGGTGGCCCAGCAGGGCTTGGGCATTGCCTTGGTGAGCTTGCCGTTTGCCGTGCCCTATCTGGAAGCGGGGCACCTGCAGCGGGTGTTGCCGGACTGGTATGTGGATGATGGGCACATCAGCCTGTATTACGCCGAGCACAAACTGTTGCCGGGCAAGACCCGGGCGTTTATTGATTTTGTGGTGGAGCAGTTTGCAGAGCGGGGGCTGGCGCGGCGGTTTGATGCGTTGGCTGGGGGGTAGAGGTTGCCTGAGAGGGCCTCTCGCGGATAAATCCGCTCCTACAGGTTATCCGCATAACCTGTAGGAGCGGATTTATCCGCGAGAGGCCCTCTCAGGCAACCTCGATCACAAAGAGCACCTGCGCCCCCAGCTTCACCTCATCATCGACCTTCTTGCCAAGCAGCTGCTGGCCCAGTGGCGACCTGGGCGTGATCACGGTCACCAGCCCATCGCCCTCGCCAACCTTCAAGCCGGCCGCCTCAGGCCCCAGAAACAGCCGCCGCTGCCCACCGTCCTCATCCTCAAGCGTCACCAGGTTGCTCACCTGCACCCCGCGCGCCGGGTCGTAATCGCGTAGCAAAAGCTGCTGGTAGGTCAGCAGCGCCTGGCGAATCTCCGCCGTGCGCCTGGCCTGGCCAGTTGCCAGGTACGATGCCTCAAGGCCTAGCGTGTCGTACTTGTTCTCGGCAATGTTCTCTTCGGCGGTGGCGGCTTCGTAGGCGGTCTGGGCGGCGCGGCGCAGCACCTCCATGTCGGCTTCCAGCGTGGTGACAATGCGGCGCAGCAGGTCGGTCTTGTTCATGGTCAGTAGCAAAATTCCAGCACGTTGGCCTGGCTCTTGTCGGTAGGGGCGGTGCGGTTTTGCGACAGCCAGAACTGGCATTTGGGGCTGTTCAGGTTACGGGGGTTGCCCTGGGCGGCGTCGGCGGCCTGTTGGGCTTCCTGTTTGTGCAAAATCGCTTTGTACCGCTCAAACATCTCGGCCTGCGCATCGGTGGGTGGCGCCGGTGCGGCGGGCGGCTGGGTGATGGCCGGTGCCACAGCCTGGGCCACCGGTTGCACCTGCTCGGGCCACAGGCGCAGTGCCAGCCACAGGCTCAAGGCAATCGCCACTGCGCCCAACCACAGGCCAAAGGCCACGCAGAGGATCAACTGCAGCGGTTTGAGGGTGATCTTCAATTCACGGTGGCGGGGCATGGCAGCCTCCTGGCAGGGTGGGGCGAGGGGGCATTGTCGCATGGCACCGGGCAGATTTTCAGCGTAGGTGCTTTTGTCGGCGACAATTAATGCGCACAATTCGCGGTTTTTCGCGGGCAAGGTGAGGCGTATGAAAGCCACCTGGGACATCTTCTGTACCGTCGTCGACAACTATGGCGACATCGGCGTGACCTGGCGCCTGGCCCGTCAGCTGGTGGCCGAGCATGGCCTGGCGGTGCGCCTGTGGGTGGATGACCTGCATGCCTTTGTGCGCCTGTGCCCCGGTGCCGATGCTTCGGCCGCCCGGCAGTGGCAACAGGGCGTCGATGTGCGCCACTGGCCGGCCAACTGGCAACCGGTGGAGCCAGGCGACCTGGTGATCGGCGCGTTTGCCTGCCAACTGCCGGCGGCCTATGTCGACGCCATGCGTGCCCGTGCAACCGCGCCGCTTTGGCTGAACCTCGACTACCTCAGTGCCGAAGACTGGGTTGAAGGTTGCCATGGCCTGCCATCGCCGCAGCCCAATGGCCTGCGCAAGGTATTTTTCTTCCCGGGGTTCACTGAAAAAACCGGTGGGCTTTTGCGCGAGGCGTCGTTGCTGCCACAGCGTCAGGCGTTTCAACAATGCCGGCAGGCCCGCGCCGATTTTTTGCAGGGCCTTGGCGTTCACCCCGTGCCCGATGCGCAGCTGATATCGCTGTTTGCCTACGAAAACCCGCAGTTGGGCAGCTGGCTGGATGCGTTGGCGGCCGATACCTGCCCCATCCACTTGCTGGTGCCGCAGGGGCGCATTCTTGCCGACCTGGGGGCTTGGCTGGGCGAGGCGGCGTTGAGCGTGGGGGATGTGTACCAGCGGGGCACGCTGACGGTGCAGGTACTGCCGTTCGTCAGCCAGGACGATTACGACCGCCTGCTGTGGAGCTGTGATTTCAACGCGGTGCGGGGTGAAGATTCATTTGTCCGCGCCCAGTGGGCAGCGCAGCCCATGCTGTGGCATATCTACATCCAGGATGAAAATGCCCACTGGGAAAAGCTCGAAGCGTTCCTCAGCCATTATCGACAGGGCCTGTCGGACGACGCCGCAGAGGCGATGCTGGCTTTGTGGCGTGCCTGGAACATGAACCTGGACATGTGCCAGGCCTGGCAAGGGGCCCGTAAACATTGGGCGCAACTGCAGCAGCATGCCGAAGATTGGGCTGCCCGGCAGGCCGCTCGGCCGGACCTTGCCAAGGCGCTAGTACACTTTTACCGAAATTCGCTATGATACGCGGCCTCGATTTTTATAAATCCATCCAGATTCGGATACTTCGTAATGAAAACTGGTAAAGAACTGAAACCCGGTACCGTACTGCGGATCGACAATGACCCGTGGCTGGTTCAGAAAGCCGAGTTCACCAAGTCGGGTCGCAACAGCGCGATCATGAAGACCAAGCTGAAAAACCTGCTGACCGGCTACAAGACCGAAACCGTTTACGGTGCGGACGACAAGCTGGACGACGTGATCCTGGATCGCAAAGAAGCGACCCTGTCGTTCATCAGCGGTGACTCGTACACCTTCATGGACACCACCGACTACACCATGTACGAACTGAACGCCGAAGACATCGACGCCGTTCTGCCGTACATCGAAGAAGGCATGGAAGACATCTGCGAAGCCGTCTTCTTCGAAGGCCGCCTGGTATCGGTTGAACTGCCGACCACCATCAGCCGTCAGGTTGTCTACACCGAGAACGCTGCGCGCGGCGACACCTCGGGCAAGGTCATGAAGCCTGCCAAACTGAAGAACGGTACCGAGATTTCGGTTGCCGACTTCATCCAGATCGACGAGTGGATCGACATCGACACTCGCGACAACACCTTCAAGGGCCGTTCCAAGAAGTAATTCTTCTTGTGATGCGCACAAAAAACCCGGCCTTGGCCGGGTTTTTTTATGCCTGTTGAATGCCGTGCCTTACACGGTCACATGCAACCGCACATCCACGTTGCCGCGGGTGGCGTTGGAGTACGGGCAAACCTTGTGTGCCTTTTCCACCAGCCCTTCGGCGTCTGCCTGGGCCAGGCCTGGCAGGTTGATGTGCAGGTCGATGTCCAGGCCGAAACCACCCGGGATCTGGCCAATGCCCACCTTGGCGGTGATCGACGCGTCGGCGGGCAGGGCTTTTTTCTCCTGGCCGGCCACGAACTTCAGTGCGCCGATGAAGCAGGCCGAGTAACCGGCGGCGAACATTTGTTCAGGGTTGGTGCCTTCACCACCAGCGCCGCCCAGTTCCTTAGGGGTGCTCAGCTTGACTTCCAGCTTGCCGTCGCTGGAGCGGGACTTGCCGTCGCGGCCGCCAGTGGAGGTGGCTTCTGCGATGTACAGGGGAGTGACCTTTTGCATGATGAACCTCGCGATTGTGCTGTGCGCCTGTGGCGCGGTGGATGTGGGATTTAAATTAGCGCTCAATTAGTTTGCGCGCAAGATAAATTTTCACCGCTCGTCCGAACGGGCATCTCACAGCGTAGCCATCAGAGGTTTTTTTGCAGGTTGTCGCGCAGGTTCAGCAGGTCGGTTTGCAGTTTTTGCAGTTGCGACAGGTCCATGCCACTGGCCTTGAGGATGCATTGCGGCACCTCTCTGGCCTGTTGCTGCAGGGTGCGACCCTTTTCGGTCAGCTGCACGAGCACCACCCGTTCGTCTTCGCGGCTGCGGTTGCGCTTGAGCAGGCCTTCGCTTTCCAGGCGCTTGAGCAGCGGGGTGAGCGAGCCGGGGTCGGTGAGCAGGTGCTGACTGATTTCGCCCACGGTCAGGCCGTCACGCTCCCACAGCACGAGCATGGCCAGGTATTGCGGGTAGGTCAGGCCGAGGGCCTGCAGCAGGGGTTTGTAGACCTTGGTCATCAGCAACGAGGTCGAGTGCAGGGCAAAGCAGACCTGGTTGTCCAGCAGCAGCTCGTCGCAGGAGGCTTGGGTGTTGGCGTTCATGCAGGTCCTTGAATATCGGTGATGAAGAAATTTAGCACGCTGATGGTTGGCGCGCTCATTGCCAGCGCAGCTCGCTGCGCAGCGCCAGGTCCCAAGGTGGGATGGGGCTGAAGCGGCTCTTGAGGAATTCGAGCAGCAAGCGGCTGCGAGAGTTCGTTTCATGTGACAGGCGCAGTGCATAAATACCACTGCTTTCTGGCTGCGGCAGGCCGTGGTCGCAAAACAGCGGTACCAGTTCGCCGCGCAGCAGGTAGTCGCTGATCAGCCAGGTAGGCAGGTGGGCGATCCCCAGGCCGGCCAAGGCACCGAACAGCAGCGTTTCGGCGTTGTTGGCGGCCATGCGCATGCGTGACGGGCGGTACAGGCGGGGTTGGCCGGCCACTTCGAAGCGCCAGGCGAAAGGCGGGGCGAGGCCGTCCCAGTCCAGGCCGTCGTGGCCGGGCAGCTCGCTCGGGCACGTGGGCATGCCGCGGCTGGCCAGGTACGCGGGGCTGGCGCAGGCGATGCGAACCATGTACGCCAGCGGCGTTGCGACCAGGCGGGTGTCGGCCAGGGGGCCGGCGCGCAGCACCAGGTCGACCTCGCCCAGGTGGCTACCGTGCAGGTCGACAAAGCTGTCGATCAGCCGCAAGTGCACGTCCAGCCCAGGGTAGGCCACCAAAAAATCGGCGATGGCCGGTGCCAGGTGGCGGCGGCCGAAGGCAGCGGGCGCATCGATGCGAATCAGCCCTTCAGGCGCGCTGCTCAGCGACACCGCCTCGGCCCGTGCCAGGCGCAGTTCTTCGATGATGCGCCGTGCGCGCTCGGCAAAGGCGTTGCCTGCGGGCGTGGCGCGCACGGCATGAGTGCTGCGGGTGAAGAGGCGGCTACCCACGGCGCTTTCGAGGTTGTCGATGCGCCGTGCCACAGCGGACGGCGTCAGTGGGTGGCGGCGGGCGGCGGCGGAGAAACTGCCGGTTTCCAGCACATCGAGAAACAGGCTGAGTTGATCAGTAAGAATGTCGGGGCTCATGGCGGCTTTGCTTTTGCGGAAAACGCACAGCCATTGTGCGTTGCTGTGCGTTTCCCCGCCAGCCTTCAATCGTTAGCATGCTCGGATTGTTAACGCAGGCGGATGAGGCCCTGATGATCGAGTGGTTGTTGTATATCGTGCTGGGCGCCGCGTTGGGCACCATGGGAGGGCTGTTTGGCATCGGTGGCGGGTTGATTGCGATCCCGGCACTGGGTGTGTTGTTCGGGCTGGATCAGCAGTTGGCACAAGGCACGGCCTTGGTGATGGTGGTGCCGAACGTGCTGCTGGCGCTGTGGCGCTATCACCAGCGCAACCGCATCGAACTGCGCCACGCGTTGCCGCTGTCGCTGTGCAGCCTGCTGTTTGCCTGGCTGGGGTCGATCTGGGCGGTGGGCATCGATGCGCAGTCCATGCGCCTGGGGTTTGTCGGGTTTCTGGTGGCGCTGGCCATCTGGAACGTGGCGCGCATGTTCCTCAAGGTGTCACCGCCTAGCGCCGAACTGCGTTATCCGTGGCCATGGTTGGGTGTGCTGGGCGGGTTTGCCGGCACCATGGGCGGGTTGTTCGGAGTTGGCGGGGCGGTAGTGGCCACGCCGATTCTGACCAGCGTGTTCGGCACCACGCAGGTGGTGGCGCAGGGGCTGTCGCTGGCCTTGGCGGCGCCGAGTACGGCGGTGACGTTGCTCACCTATGGCGTGCACCACAGTGTTGACTGGAGCGTGGGCATACCTCTGGCCGTAGGTGGCCTGCTGAGCATCAGCTGGGGTGTGAAATTGGCCCATGCCCTGCCGGAAAAAGTACTGCGGGCGATGTTCTGTGTGTTTCTGGTGGTGTGTGCGGTGATGCTGGGGTTTGAGCTTTAGAAACCTGGGGCCGCGCTGCGGCCCTTTCGCGACACGAGGCCGCTCCCACAGTGGTGGAGCAACTGTCTTGCATAAAACCTCAAAGCTGGCGCGATCACTGTGGGAGCGGCCTTGCCGGGGCGCCGGACCGGTCGGAAAAGGGCGGACAGCGCTCTCAGCTCACTTGAACCCCTCCACGATGTAGCCCGCCATGCAGTCGGTAATCGGCGATTGCTGCTGGTCATTGCGCAATAGCATCACATTGGCCACTGGCAGCTGCGGCAGCCCTTCGTTCTTGCTGACGATACGCAGGTTGCTGGTCAGCACGCTCTGCAACTGCGCCGTCACCGCCAGCCCCGCGCTGACGATGGCAAAGATCGCCGCCAGGCTTGGGCTGGTGTAGGCAATGCGGTAGTCGATGCCCTGTGCTTCAAGGGCATTGCAGGCCCAGGCGCGGCAGAAGCACTCCGTATTGAACAACGCCAGCGGCACAGGCCGTTGCTCCTGGGGGCAGAACCCCTCTGCAGCGGCCCACACCAGCCGCTCCTGGCGCAGCAACTGGCCGACCTCGTTGCCCGGCTCACGGGTGACGATGGTCAGGTCCAGGTCCGTGCGCATCATCAGTTGTTTGGACGAGTCACAATGCACCTCCACCTGCACCAACGGGTAGGCCTGGGCAAAGCTCGACAGAATGGTCGGCAGGTAGCGCATGGCGTAGTCGTCTGGCGTGCCGATGCGCACCATGCCGACCATATGCGGCATGCGCAACGTATTGAACACCTCGCCATGCAGCTTGAGGATGCGCCGGGCGTAACCGAGCAACACCTGGCCCTCGGCGGTCAGGCGCACCTGGCGCCCGTCGCGCTCGAACAGCTGACGCTGCAGGATGTCTTCCTCCAGCCGTTTCATCTGCATGCTCACCGCCGATTGGGTGCGATTCACTACTTCCCCGGCGCGGGTGAAACCGCCCTGTTCGGCAATGGCGACGAAGGTGCGCAGCACGTCGGCATCAAGGCTCTGGTACTGGGACATTGCATCAATCTCCGAGATGCATGGCATCAGAAACATTCGTTGGATTGATCTTAAGCCTGGCGGGACACTGGAGCCATCAACACGGAGGGCTTCACGATGAAAGGTCATATCAGCAGCATCCAGCAACCTGCCATTTCACTGAACCAGCTGTGGCACGCTGCCATCGAACGGCCAGTGCGCTGGTACGAACTGTACCGCCAGCGCCAGGAACTGGCCCGCCTTAGTGATGCGACATTGCACGACCTGGGGTTGAGTAGGGCGGATATCCAGCAAGAGGCCGAGCGGCATTTTTGGGATGATCCGTTGCGTAAATGAGCTAGGTTAGTGTGTGGATCTGCCGGCCCCATCGCGGCTGAAGCCGCTCCTACAGGTGATCGTGTACCCCTGTAGGAGCGGCTTCAGCCGCGATGAGGCCAGATCAACCCATACAAGGAGACCAGGCTTGCCCCTCAAGTTATCCATCACCCAGGCCCGTCGCCTGGCCTTGTCCGCTCAAGGATTTGGCAAGCAAACCCAATCTCACCCGACCCTGTCCGCAGTCAAACGCACGCTGCAACGCCTGGGGGTGGTACAGATCGATTCGGTCAACGCCGTGGTGCGCTCCCACTACCTGCCGCTGTTCTCCCGCCTGGGCCATTACGACCCTGCCACCCTCGACCAGCTGGCATGGGGGCGACGGCGCCAGCTGTTCGAGTACTGGGGCCACGAAGCTTCGCTGCTGCCACTTAACCTCTACCCACTGCTGCGCTGGCGCATGGCCCACGCCGCCGACGGCCGTGGCATCTACCGCCAGCTCGCACAGTTTGGCCGCGAGCGCCCGGATGTCATCGCCCGCGTGCTGGCGGCCGTGCGCGAGCAAGGCGCATTGGGCGCTGGTAGCTTGTCCACGCGCCAGGAGCGGGCCGGCCCCTGGTGGGACTGGAGCGAGGAAAAGCACGCCCTGGAATGGCTGTTTGCCGCCGGGGAGGTCACGGTGGCCGGGCGGCGCGGCTTTGAGCGCCTTTACGACGTGCCGGAAAAGGTGTTGCCACGCGCCATCCTTGATCAGCCCCGGCCAAGCGAAGCTGAAGCCCAACAGGGGCTGATGCTGCATGCCGCTACCGCCTTGGGCGTGGCTACGGAACGTGACCTGCGCGACTACTTTCGCCTGGAGCCGGCGCAGGGCAGGGCGGCGCTGGCCGAGCTGGTGGCAGATGGCCGTGTGCAGGTGGCACAGGTGCAAGGCTGGAAGCAGCCCGCCTACTGCGTTGGCACGCCGCGCATCCCTCGGCGTATCGAGGCCAGTGCGCTGTTGTCGCCGTTCGACTCACTGGTGTGGGAGCGCGATCGAACCGAGCGGCTGTTCGACTTTCACTACCGCCTGGAAATCTACACCCCCGCCCACAAGCGGGTGTATGGCTACTACGTGCTGCCATTTCTCTACAACGAACGCATCGCTGCCCGGCTGGACCTGCGCGCTGAGCGCGCCCAAGGGCAATTGGCGGTTCATGCGGTGCATGCCGAAGCGCAGCCACTGGATGAAGCGGGCTATCACGCCCTGGCCGTCAACCTGCTGCGCCTGGCCGGGTGGCTGGGGCTTGAACGGGTGCAACTGAACTGCCCCCGCGAAGAGGGCAGCCAGCTGCGCCGGGCATTGCTCAGCGCCGCACTTGTTTGAGGGTTTCGGCGATCAGGAAGGCCAGCTCCAGCGACTGATCAGCGTTCATGCGGGGGTCGCAATGGGTGTGGTAGCGGTCGGACAGGGCGTCCTCGGTAATCGGCCGGGCGCCGCCGATGCATTCGGTGACATTCTGCCCGGTCATTTCGATGTGGATGCCGCCGGCGTGGCTGCCTTCGGCCTGGTGCACCTGGAAGAACTGCTTTACCTCATCAAGGATTTGCGCGAAGTCGCGGGTCTTGTAGCCGCTGCTGGCCTTGATGGTGTTGCCGTGCATCGGGTCGGAGCTCCACAGCACCTTGCGCCCCTCGCGCTCCACGGTACGGATCAGCCCCGGCAGATGGGCACCGACCTTGCCGGCACCCATGCGCACGATCAGGTTCAGGCGGCCCGGGTCGTTGGCGGGGTTGAGGGTGTCGATCAGGCGGATCAACTCTTCGGGGTTCATGCTTGGGCCGACCTTGACGCCGATCGGGTTGTGCACACCGCGCAGGAACTCGACGTGGGCACCGTCGAGCTGGCGGGTGCGGTCGCCGATCCACAGCATGTGCGCCGAGCAGTCGTAGTAATCGCCGGTCAGGCTGTCCTGGCGCACGAAGGCTTCTTCATAGTTGAGCAGCAGGGCTTCGTGAGCGGTAAAGAAGCTTGTTTCGCGCAGTTGCGGGGCGCTGTCCAGGCCGCAGGCACGCATGAACGCCAGGGTCTCGTCGATGCGGTTGGCCAACTGGTGGTACTTGTCGGCCAGCGCGGAGTTGGCGATGAAGTCCAGGTTCCATTTGTGCACCTGATGCAGGTCGGCAAAGCCGCCTTGGGCAAAGGCGCGCAGCAAGTTGAGGCTGGCGGTGGCCTGGTGGTAGGCCTGCAGCAGGCGGTCCGGGTCGGGTATGCGGCTTTTTTCGTCAAAGCCGATGCCGTTGACGATATCGCCCCGGTAGGCGGGCAGGGTGACGTTGCCGATGGTTTCGTCGCCTGAAGAGCGCGGCTTGGCGAACTGCCCGGCCATGCGCCCGACCTTGACCACCGGGCAGCCGGCGGCAAAGGTCATGACGATGGCCATTTGCAGCAGCACCTTGAAGGTGTCGCGGATTTTCGCGGCGGAGAACTCGGCAAAGCTTTCGGCGCAGTCGCCACCCTGCAGCAAAAAGGCGCGGCCCTCGGTGACCTCGGCAAACTGCCGGCGCAACTCGCGCGCTTCCCCGGCGAACACCAGCGGCGGGTAGCTGGCCAGGGTCTGCTCGACCTTCAGCAGGTGCGCGGCGTCGGGGTAGGTCGGTTGCTGCTGGATCGGCAGGGCACGCCAGCTGTCAGGGCTCCACGGTCGGTTCATCACAGGCTCGGTATTGTTGGGGTTTGGGCTGCCTGTCATGGTATCAGGTGGCGCCGCGCTTGTTGCATCGGGGGTGTTGGCGGACAATGCGCGTTTTTGCGCGGGCAGGTGGCAGGTACATGGCGACGGAGCGGGAAGAGCGGCTGTTGGCCCGGGTCGAGGACGCCTTTGGCGTGATCAGCGTGTACGAGGTGGAGGATTACCGCTTCCTCGAGTTCGGTGATGCCATCGAGCAGAGCTGCGTGTTCACCGCAGACCCCAGCTGGCTGGAATACGACTACACGCGCGCCATGCTGGTGGGCGCGCTGTGCCATGCGCAGCCTGAAAGTGCGCTGTTCCTGGGGCTGGGGGCCGGCACACTGACCCAGGCGTGCATGAAGTTCTTGCCGCTGGATGACATCGAAGCCATCGAGTTGCGCCCGGACGTGCCGCGCCTGGCCATGCAATACCTGGGGCTGGACGACGACCCGCGGCTTTATGTGCGTGTAGGTGATGCCATTGAACTGTTGCCCACCGCTGAAAGGGCCGACTTGCTGTTTGTTGACCTGTACACCGACCATGGGCCCGGGGTGGCGCACCTGGCGTGGAACTTCCTGGACAACTGCCAGAAGCAGCTCAACCCTGGTGGCTGGCTGGTGATCAACCAGTGGGCCACCGATGACGGCAAACCGCTGGGGGCGGCGCTGTTGCGCGGGTTGTACCACCGGCATTACTGGGAGTTGCCGGTGAAGGAGGGCAATGTGATCCTGCTGGTGCCGGCGGACCTGGATCAGGTGCTGGACGTGGATGGCTTGCGGGCACGGGCCGAGGCGTTGGCGCCGCGTTTGGGTTACAGCCTTGAAGGGTTGATCGGGCAGATTCGGCCAGCGACTTGATCATGGCAGGGCGTCGGTGGAAAAACGATTCAGCCGGCGCCGCTTGATGGCCGAATACTGGCTGTCGGATCAGAAAATATTACTCACTCCCCGCCGTTAATTCGGGTATAGTACGCGCCGGTCTTTTAGCGGGCCGCAAAATCAGGTGGTGCAAATCCTCCGAGTCCAGCTTCGGCTGCAGGTCCGCTAGGCGGACATTCCCACGTTTTCTTTATTCAATCGTTTTCGCAAATCCCCGCCGCCAAAGCTGCCTGGGTGACCTTCCGGTCTTTCAAGGCATGTGCAGCTTTGGAGCATGGGTCTTTGCGGATGCACCTAGAGGCAGACCCATGACCCAGGAAACCGGCGGCTTCGCCGCTCTCGATCTTAATCCGAACATTGTTGCTGCCGTGCTGGCTACCGGCTACGAAGAGCCGTCGGCCATCCAGCAACAATCGATCCCGATCATCCTCGCCGGTCACGACATGATCGGCCAGGCGCAGACTGGCACCGGCAAGACCGCTGCCTTCGCCCTGCCGATCCTCAACAAGATCGATGTGAGCAAGCGCGAACCGCAAGCCCTGATCCTGGCGCCAACCCGTGAGTTGGCGCTGCAAGTAGCCACCGCTTTCGAAACCTACGCCAAGCAAATGCCGGGCGTTAACGTGGTGGCCGTTTACGGTGGTGCCCCGATGGGCCCACAACTGCGTGCCATTCGCAACGGCGCGCAAATCGTCGTCGCTACGCCGGGCCGCCTGTGCGACCACCTGCGTCGTGACGAAAAAGTCCTGTCCACCGTGCAGTACCTGGTACTGGACGAAGCCGACGAAATGCTCAAGCTGGGCTTCATGGACGACCTCGAAGTGATCTTCGACGCCATCCCTGCCACCCGCCAGACCGTGCTGTTCTCGGCCACCCTGCCGTCTTCGATCCGTTCCATCGCCGAGCGTCACCTGCGCGAGCCGAAGCACGTCAAGATCCAGAGCAAAACCCAGACCGTTACCGCGATCGAGCAGGCCCACCTGATGGTCCACGCCGACCAGAAGATCCCGGCTGTTCTGCGTTTGCTGGAAGTGGAAGAGTTCGACGCGCTGATCGCCTTCGTGCGTACCAAGCAAGCCACCCTGGACCTGGCCGCCGCACTGGAAGCCAAAGGTTACAAGGCTGCCGCGCTGAACGGTGACATCGCCCAGAACCAGCGTGAGCGCGTGATCGACTCGCTCAAGGATGGCCGCCTGGACATCGTCGTCGCTACCGACGTCGCTGCCCGTGGCCTGGACGTACCGCGTATCACCCACGTGTTCAACGTCGACATGCCGTACGACCCGGAGTCCTACGTGCACCGTATCGGCCGTACCGGCCGTGCCGGTCGCGATGGCCGTGCGCTGCTGCTGGTCACCCCGCGTGAGCGCCGCATGCTGCAAGTGATCGAGCGCGTTACCGGTCAGAAAGTTGCCGAAGCGCGTCTGCCTAACGCCCAGGCTGTGCTGGATGCCCGCATCAAGAAGCTGACCACCAGCCTGGCGCCGCTGGTAGCCGAAGCGGAAGCCACCCATGGCGACCTGTTCGACCGCCTGACTGCCGACCTGGGCTGCAGCGCTCGTGCCCTGTCTGCCGCTCTGCTGCGCAAGGCCACCAATGGCCAGGCGCTGGACCTGGCGACCGTTGAGCGCGAGCAACCGCTGGTACCGAGCTTTGCCCCGCGTGGCGAGCGCCCTGAGCGTGGTGAGCGCAGCGACCGTGGTGACCGTGGTGGTGACCGCGAGCGCCGTGCCCCGATGCCGCTGGCTGAAGGCCGTGTGCGTTGCCGCACTGCCTTGGGTGCCCGTGACGGTATCGCTGCCAAGAACCTGCTGGGCGCGATCCTGAACGAAGGTGGCCTGGCGCGTGATGCCATCGGCCGCATCCAGGTGCGCGACAGCTTCAGCCTGATCGAGCTGCCGGAAGATGGCCTGGAGCGTCTGCTGACCAAGCTCAAGGACACTCGCGTTGCTGGCAAGCAGCTGAAGCTGCGTCGCTACCGCGAAGATTGATCTTGCTGCAATAAAAAATCCCCGGCTTAGGTCGGGGATTTTTTTGCCTGTGCGAAGTTGTAGCTGCGCGATCTCTTGTGGGAGCGGCCTTGCCGGGACGCCGGACCGGTCGGAAAGGGGCGCGAAGCGCCCCCGGCAATCTTCAGTCGAACCGGTAAATATCCATCCCCAGTGCCCCTAAGGTGAACCCCTGGTGCACCACCCCAAATTTACCTCCGGCTCCCAAGGCAAAAAACAACGGCAACAAATGCTCATCACTGGGATGGTTACGCACCGCAAACGGCGCCAACTGCCGATAATCCAGCAACGCCACCCGATCATCCTCGCCCAGCCGCTCTACCACCCAATCCCGAAACGCCAACGCCCAAGGCTCAATCACATCCGGCCCGGCGTGCCAGTCCAGCTCACCCAGGTTATGCGTGATGCTGCCGGACCCAACCAGCAAGATGCCTTCCTCACGCAACGCCGCCAGTGCCTCGCCCACCTTGATCTGCAGTGCAGGGCCGGCCTGACTGGGCAGCGAAACCTGAATCACCGGAATGCCCGCGTCCGGGTACATCAATGAGAGCGGTACCCAAGCGCCGTGGTCGAAGGGCCGCTGGGCGTCCAGGCGCGCGGGCAGGCCTGCTGCCGTCAACAACGCGCCAACCTGTGCAGCCAGTTGCGGTTCACCCGGCGCCGGATACTTCACCGCATACAGCGCAGCCGGAAAGCCGTAAAAGTCATGCCAGGTTTCAGGGTGCTCCCCTGCGGTCACCAGCAGCTCACGGCTTTCCCAGTGCGCCGATACCACAACGATTGCCTTGGGGCGCGGCAGCGCATTGGCCAATGCGGCCAATGCTGGCCCGCTGGCGCCGGGCTGCAGGGCGAGCATGGGGGAACCGTGGGAAATGAACAGGCTGGGCAGCATGGTGGCGTCCTGAGGGTTAAGATGCAGTCATCTTCGATCAGTTAACGATCGATATCCAATATAAGTTTTATACCCGAATTATCGAAAAATCAGGAGTGAACATGGACGCGGCGTTTTGGCACCGCAAGTGGGCGGATAACCAGATCGGGTTTCATCAGGCCAATGCCAACCCTTACCTGCAACAGCACTGGCCGGCCTTGGGTTTGCCGGCGGGCAGCCGCGTTCTGGTGCCGTTGTGCGGCAAAAGCCTGGACATGGTGTGGTTGGCGGGGCAGGGGCACCGGGTGTTGGGGGTGGAACTGTCGCGGCGGGCGGTGGAGGCCTTTTTCCGTGAGCAGGGGCTGAAGGCGCAGGTCACGCAGCGGGGAGCATTCGAAGCCTGGCGCAGTGGTGACATCGAACTGTGGTGTGGCGATTTTTTTGCCTTGCGGGCAGAGGATTTGGCCGATTGCACGGGAGTTTATGACCGTGCTGCGCTGATTGCCTTGCCACCGCAGATGCGGGCGCAGTACATGAAGTTACTGGGGCAGGTGCTGCCGGGCGGGGTTCAAGGGTTGTTGGTGACCCTGGACTATGACCAGGCGATGATGGCTGGCCCGCCGTTCTCCGTGGGGGATGGAGAGGTACGAGACTTTTCCGGCTGGGAGGTGCATGTATTACAAGAGAAGGAGATTGTCGCAGAGAGTCCGAAATTTGTTGAGGCGGGCGTAAACAGCCTGGTTGAACGGGTATATCGCGTGCAGTTCTGATTGCTGTACAGCCTTTGCCGGCCTCTTCGCGGGTAAACCCGCTCCCACAGGCACTGCGATACCCGCGAAGAGGCCGATACAGGCAAACAAAAAGGGCGACTTACGTCGCCCTTCTTGCTGTTCAGCTATCAACCGCGGCGCTGCAACGCCTCGATGCGCTCTTCCAGCGGCGGGTGGCTCATCAGCAGGCCAGCCAGGCCGTGCTTGAGGCCGCCGTTGATGCCAAAGGCCTTCATGGTGTCCGGCATGTGCACCGGCAGGCCTTGCTCCACGCGCAGGCGCTGCAGGGCGCCGATCATTGCCTGGGTGCCGGCCAGCCGTGCACCGGCCTCGTCGGCACGGTACTCGCGGCGGCGCGAGAACCACATGACGATCATGCTGGCCAGAATGCCCAGGATCAGTTCGGCAACGATGGTCGCCACGTAATAGGCAATGCCCTGGCCTTCTTCGTTCTTGAAGATTACCTTGTCGACAAAGTTGCCGATGATGCGGGCGAAGAACATCACGAAGGTGTTCACAACGCCCTGCACCAGTGCCAGTGTGACCATGTCACCGTTGGCCACATGGCCGATTTCGTGGGCCAGTACGGCGCGCACTTCATCGGGCGAGAAACGCTCCAGCAGGCCTTGGGAAACAGCCACCAGGGCGTCGTTGCGGTTCCAGCCGGTGGCGAAGGCGTTGGCCTCGTAAGCCGGGAAAATACCCACTTCGGGCATTTTGATGCCAGCCTCGCGGGACAGCTCCTCGACCGTTTGCAGCAGCCACTGCTCATGGCGAGTACGCGGCTGGGTGATGATCTGGGTGCCGGTGCTCATCTTCGCCATCCACTTGGAGATGAACAGCGAAACCAGGGACCCTGCGAAGCCGAACACGGCGCAGAAGACCAGCAGGCTGCTGAGGTTGAGGTCAACCCCGTTGGCGGCCATGAACCCGTTGAAGCCGAACAGGCTCAGGGTAATGCTTGCAACCAGCACCACCGCAAGGTTGGTGGCTACAAACAACAGAATGCGCATCATGGTTGTTACGTTCTCCTGACGGATGGGTTTGTTGCGTATGCGGGGTATATAAGGGGCTTGGCGTGCCGATTCAATCGGGCGACTATTTCAAACTGTGTACGGCGGAGTATGGCAGAGGATTTGGCGGGGGCTGTGCGGTAGAGCGTTGCAGGATGTAAGTGAGCGGGGCTGCTGTGCAGCCCATCACGGCTGAAGCCGCTCCTACAAAAGCCTGTAGGAGCGGATTCATCCGCGATGCGCCGCGCGAGCGGCGCTCAGACCAGAGTCACTGCGTATAGGTGCGCAGGAAGTTCCCGATCCGCCCGATCGCCGCCTCCAGGTCATCCACCCGCGGCAAGGTAACCACGCGGAAGTGGTCCGGCCATGGCCAGTTGAACGCCGTACCCTGAACGATCAGCAGCTTTTCCGACAGCAACAGGTCGAGT
The DNA here is from genome assembly GCF_028898945.1 of Pseudomonas sp. PSKL.D1. Lineage (NCBI taxonomy): Bacteria > Pseudomonadati > Pseudomonadota > Gammaproteobacteria > Pseudomonadales > Pseudomonadaceae > Pseudomonas > Pseudomonas sp. PSKL.D1. Next base: position 4,253,662 of record NZ_CP118607.1, on the reverse strand, counting down.
GCGAACTTCTCGTCGTTCAGAATCGGGCACACCTTCGGGTCGATGCGCGGGAAGGCATACAGCGCACCCATCGGCTTCACGCAGCTTACGCCCGGGATTGCATTCAGCAACTCATACGTGCGGTTGCGCTGCTCCAGCAGGCGGCCGGGTGGCAGCACCAGGTCGTTGATGCTCTGGTAGCCGCCCAAGGCGGTCTGGATGGCGTGCTGGGCCGGTACGTTGGCGCACAGGCGCATGTTGGCCAGCATGTCGATGCCTTCGATGTAGCTCTGGGCGTGGTGCTTCGGCCCGGAGATGATCAGCCAGCCGGAACGGAAGCCCGCCACGCGGTAGGACTTGGACAGGCCGTTGAAGGTCAGGCATAGCAGGTCGGGGGCCAGCGAAGCGGTGCTGATGTGCACGGCTTCGTCGTAGAGGATCTTGTCGTAGATCTCGTCGGAAAACACCACCAGGTTGTGCTGGCGCGCCAGCTCCAGCATGCCCAGCAGCAGCTCTTTGGAGTACACGGCGCCGGTGGGGTTGTTCGGGTTGATGATCACCAGGGCCTTGGTGTTCGGGGTGATCTTGGCCTTGATGTCTTCAAGGTCGGGGAACCAGTCGGCCTGCTCGTCGCACAGGTAGTGCACCGGCTTGCCGCCGGCCAGGCTCACGGCAGCGGTCCACAGCGGGTAGTCCGGCGCGGGGATCAGCACTTCGTCGCCATTGTTGAGCAGCGCCTGCATCGACATGACGATCAGCTCGGACACACCGTTGCCCAGGTAGATGTCCTCGATGGTGACGCCTTCGATTTCTTTTTGCTGGCAGTACTGCATCACTGCCTTGCGCGCGCTGAACAGGCCTTTGGAGTCGCTGTACCCCTGGGCGGTGGGCAGGTTGCGGATCACATCCTGAAGGATTTCATCCGGCGCCTCGAAGCCAAACGGCGCCGGGTTGCCGATGTTCAGCTTGAGGATGCGGTGGCCTTCCTCTTCCAGGCGTTTGGCGTGCTTGAGCACCGGGCCGCGAATGTCGTAGCAGACATTGGCGAGCTTGTTCGATTTGCTGAACTGCATGATGTGATCCCGATTGAGAATACGCGGTGCGCCACCGTCGAAAGGTTTGAAAGGGCGGGGCGCGGGTGCCAGACTTGCTGCCTTGCACACGAAGCCAACTAATATACGTGCCACCCGCGCTATAAAAAAGACGGCGCGAGGTGAAATTCAGCCTGCCGAGGTCCACCCATGCAAAAGATCGACAAGACACTTGATGAATGGCGCGCAATGCTCGACCCCGAGCAGTACCAGGTGTGCCGCCTCAAGGGCACCGAGCGGCCGTTCAGCGGCAAATACAACAGCGAAAAGCGCGCGGGTATCTTCCATTGCATCTGCTGCGACCTGCCGCTGTTCGATGCGCGCACCAAGTTTGATTCCGGTTGCGGCTGGCCAAGCTTCTACGCACCGATCGATGAAAGCGCGATGATCGAGATCCGCGACACCTCCCACGGCATGATCCGCACCGAAGTCACCTGTGCACAATGCGATGCCCACCTGGGGCATGTGTTCCCTGATGGCCCGCCGCCCACCGGCCTGCGTTACTGCATCAATTCGGTGTGCCTTGATTTCAAACCCGCTGACGGAGCCTGAGATGGCCGGATCGATGCTGGATATCCCGTGCGTCACCCTGGCGGGCGAGCACAAGAAGCTCGGCGATTTCGCCGGCAAGGCCGTGCTGGTGGTCAATACCGCCAGCCAGTGCGGTTTTACCCCGCAGTACAAGGGGCTGGAGCAACTGTGGCAGGCCTATCAGGCACGAGGGCTGGTGGTGCTGGGGTTCCCTTGCAATCAGTTCGGCAAGCAGGAGCCCGGTGAGGCCCGCGAAATCGCGCAGTTCTGCGAGCGCAATTTTGGCGTGACCTTCCCGCTGTTCCGCAAGGTCGAGGTCAATGGCCCGGGCGCCCACCCGCTGTTTGTCGAGCTCAAACAGCGTGCGCCGGGCCTGCTGGGCTCGCAGAAGATCAAGTGGAACTTCACCAAGTTTCTGCTCGACCCGGCCAGTGGCACGGTCAAGCGCTATGCGCCCACCACCAAGCCCCAGGCGCTGGAAGGCGATATCGAGCGCTTGCTCAGCCGCTAAGCGGCACCCAGTGGTCGATCAGCGCCAGCAACTCTTCACGGCGAAACGGCTTGGCCAGGTAGTCGTTCATGCCAGCTGCCCGGCAGCGTTCGCGCTCTTCGGGCATGGCGTTGGCGGTCAGTGCCACGATTGGCAGCTCTGGCCAGCGGCCGCTTTGGCGAATCCGCCGGCTGGTTTCGTAGCCGTCCATCACCGGCATGTTGCAGTCCATCAGCACCATGTCGAAGTCTTCCTGCTCCAGCCAGTCCAGCGCTTCCACACCCTGGGTGGCCAGTTGCACCTGGCAGCCGAGCTTGGCCAGCATGCCTTTGGCCACCATCTGGTTCACCGGGTTGTCTTCCACCAACAGGATACGGGCCCGGTTTTCGGCAGCGCTGAGGGGCGGGGTGGCCAGCGGGTGCTCGGGCGCGTGGCCCTGCAAGGTGCGGCGTAGCGTCTGGTACAAAGCGTTGCGTGCCAGCGGGCGAGCCAGCTGGTGCAACGGCGCCAGTTGCGCGGATTGCTCCGCGGGCAGGAAATTGCCATAGGCGGTTACCAGCAGGATCGGGACTTGCAGTGATGGGCGTATCTGGAACAGGTGATCCAGGTCGTCGGTAATCAGCAAATCGATGGCATTGGCATCGAGTGTGCCGATGTCGTCATGGCGCTGGTAACCAAGCCCCCAACCGGGCAGCAGGCCTTGCAGCAGTTCGTGCAGGCCACTGCCGGCGTTGCTCAAGGCCACCACCTGGCCCTGCAGGGGTAGCGGCGCGATCGCTTCGGTGTGCGGGGGCAAGGGCAGTTCGGCGGTGAAGCGGCTGCCGAAGCCAGGCTCGGAGTGAATACGCAGGTGGCCCCGCATCGCCTTGCACAGGTTACGCGTGAGGGCCAGGCCCAGGCCGGTGCCGCCGTACTGGCGGGTAATGCCAGCGCCGGCCTGGGTAAAGGGCTGGAAAATCCGCGTCTGTGCTTCTTCGGGGATGCCAATGCCAGTGTCGCGCACCTCCAGCCGTACACCGCCGACAATGCTGACCAGGCATACGTCCACGCGGCCGAAGCGGGTGAATTTCAATGCGTTGGACAGCAAGTTGCTCACCACCTGGCGCACGCGAGTGGGGTCGCCCAGTACGGAGCTTGGGAAGTTGTCGGCGATCAGGCAGGTCAGTTCGACGCTTTGCGCGGCGTTCTGTGACAGCAGGTTGGCGGTGTCCTCGACCATGGCGCCCATGTCGAAGGCAATGCGTTCCAGCTCTAGCTGGCCGGCATCGAATTTGGACAGGTCGAGAATATCGTTGAGCAATTCCACCAGCACCTTGCCCGAGTCATGGGCGATAGACAGCTGCTGGCGCTGTTCGCTGGCCAGCGGGCTGTCCAGCGCCAGGGCGATCATGCCCAGCATGCCATTAAGCGGGGTGCGGATTTCGTGGCTCATGTTGGCCAGGAAGGCGGCACGTGCCTGGGCCATGTCCAGGGCGCGCTGGCGGGCTTCGTCCAGCTCCTGGTTGGACTGGCTGAGGCGGCTGTTGCTGGCTTTTAGCTCGTCGGTACGGGCCGAAACGATGTCTTCGAGCTCGTTAAGGTAGTGCGTAAGGCGGTTTTCGGCACTGCGCCGCTGCTGAATTTCGGTGGCCATGCTGACGAACTGCTGGTTGGCAACCTTGACCAGCACGCCGATTTCATCCAGTTCGTGGCCATGGGGGCAGTCCAGGCGGGTCAGCCCGGGCTGACGCGGGTCGCGCCCGCTCAGTGCGCCGATCACGGTGACCAGAGGCTTGGTCAGCATCATGTAGAACAGTGCCAGCAGAATGCCCGTGAGCACCAGGCTGCGGGCAAAGCCATTGAGCAGCGTGACGCCGGCGCGGTCCAGAAAGCGGCTGCCGAAGGCGTAGGTATCAACGTCCAGGTACAGGGTGCCGAGGTATTCCTCGGGCATGTGCGTCAGGTGCAGGCGTTCGTGAAACTGGCGGTGCTCGCCGAACAGAAAGTCGCTCAGTGGCCGGTAGCGGTCCTGCACGCGGGCGCGCTCTACGTCGGCGAGCACGGTTTCATTGTTGTCGATCAGCCGCGCGCGGAAGATGGCCGGTGATTGCAGCAGGCCCCGGGTCAGCTCCAGCGCCAGCTCCGAATCGATGTTGTAGGCGATGCGCGAGGCCGGGTTGTGGCTGATTTGCAGCAACGCCTGCACTTCGCGGTTGATGGACGCGTCTTCGCTGGCATAATCGATGCCGATCTGGATGAGACTGAGCAATGTTCCCAGTATGAAGCCGACCAGGACTGTCAACCGGGCTTGCTTGTATGACAGGCGATTGGTGAACTTGATATCCATGAGTCCCAAGCCGGTTTCATGTTCCTTGCGCTGCGCAAGCATAGCCGATCAATCTCGGCTGCTGGCGGGTCTGTCAAACATTCAGCCTTGAATGCTCAATTGCCAGTGCCGGCCTCTTCGCGGCTAAAGCCGCTCCTACAGGATTGCGCAGTCCCTGTAGGAGCGGCTTTAGCCGCGAAGAGGCCGGCACAGCCACCTGGAATCTGATGTGTAGGAGTCGTCATGGACGCTCGCTTGAATGCTTTCCTGGAACGCGCCGAATCCGTGCTGGCGCGTCTCGAACCCCTGTTGCCGGCGCCCCGTCCGCAGATCGATTGGGCCACCACCCTGGCCGCCCGCTGGCAGCGCGATGGCCGCAGCGGTTACCTGATGCCGCTGGAGGTCAGCCTGGACATTCGCCTGTCCGACCTGATAGGCGTGGATCAGCAGCGCGATCAGCTGGGCCGCAACACCCACCAGTTCATCAATGGGCTGCCGGCCAACCATGCGTTGCTGTGGGGCTCGCGCGGCACCGGCAAATCGTCGCTGGTGCGTGCCTTGCTGGCCGAACACGCCGCCGCCGGCCTGCGCCTGATTGAAATCGAGCGCGACCACCTGGCCGACCTGCCGCGCGTCGTGGAGCAGCTGCAGAAGCTGCCCCAGCGCTTCATCCTGTTCTGTGATGATCTGTCGTTCGAAGCCGGGGAGGGCGACTACCGGGTGCTGAAGAGCGTGCTTGACGGCTCGCTGGAGCAGGCGCCGGATAACGTGTTGCTGTATGCCACCTCCAACCGCCGCCACCTGGTGCCGGAAAAACAGAGCGACAATGAAAACTGGAAGATGGTCGACGGCGAACTGCACCCCAACGAAGCGGTGGAAGACAAAATTGCCTTGTCTGACCGTTTTGGCCTGTGGCTGTCGTTCTACCCCTTCAACCAAGAGCATTATCTGAACGTGGTCGAGCACTGGATCAGCCAGCTTGCCCGGCCTGCCGGCCTGAACTGGCAACGTGACGAACAGCTCGACATCCTTGCCGTGCGCTGGGCCACCGGCCGCGGTAACCGTAATGGCCGTTGTGCCTATCAGTTCGCCCGCTACTGGGTCGGGCTGCAATTGCTGGAGCAGAAATAAATGATCGACCTTAATGCCAGTGGCGCCGGCCTCGACGGCTATGACCTGCTGGCCGCGCAAGTACAGGCGCTGTTTGCCGACGAGCGTGACTTCATCGCCAATGCCGCGCAGTTTTCGGCGTTTTTGTACAACCAGGTGGACGACCTGAACTGGGCGGGATTCTACCTCAACCGCAACGAAGAGCTGGTGCTGGGCCCGTTCCAGGGCCAGGTGGCGTGTGTGCGCATCCCCTTCAGCAGGGGCGTGTGCGGCGCGGCGGCGGCTACCCGACAAACCCAGCGGGTTGAGGATGTGCATGCGTTCCCGGGGCACATTGCCTGTGACAGCGCGTCCAACAGTGAGCTGGTGATCCCGCTGGTGAAGGAGGGCAGGCTGATTGGCGTGCTCGACCTGGACAGCCCGAAGCTGGCGCGCTTCAGCGAGGCGGATCAGGTGGGGCTGGAGCGGTTGGCGGCGGTGTTTCTGGAATTGACTGACTGCTGATTGCTGTCATCGCGGATGGGTTCGCTCACGCACGAGCGGATTCATCCGCGATGAGGCCGGTCTGAGTCAATCGTAAATCACGCGTTTCTTCCAGGTCTCGTCCTCATCGGTTTTGAGGCCTTGGGTCAGTTCGTTCTCTTCATTCTCGGCCGGTTCCATCTGGTCCAGCACTTGGGCATTCGCCCGCGCCAGCAGTTTTTCCAGGTAGGTCAGCTGCTCTTCATACACTTTTGGCTCTGGCTGTTTGCGCAGATACTGCACGCCGCGCTCGAACGCCAGCCGCGCCTGGCCGGGCTGCTCCTGTTGCAGGGCCTGTTGGCCAAGGTTGTTGAAGAACTCGATATGCAGCAGCACCAGGATATGGCGGATTTCCTTCACCCAGTGCTTGCCTTCGGCCGTTTGCAGGACATTCTCCTGGGTGCCTTTGACGATCTGTGCGTGCAGCGCCTCCAGCAGGAAGCGCACATCCTTGGCTTTGGCCTCGGTCTGTATGGGGGATGGCGGGTTGTTCACCGGGATCTTGTCGCCCTGGGCGATCTGGCCTTCCAGCTCGGCGATGCGCGCCTTAAGGTCGGCATTGTTCTTGTCCAGCGCCAGCTGGCGCTGGTTGAGGTTCAGCTCCAGGCGCGCCAGCAGCAGCTTGAGCGCCGGGGTCATGAACTGCCCGGGGAAGGTTTCGGTGATTTCGCCACAGCGGCGCACGCGGTCGGCCAGCTCTATCTTTAGCCGAGCGCGTTCCAGCTTGCCGTTCTCGACCACGTTGTTGAGGTAGCCGATCACGATCAGCAACGCGATACCCGCCACGATGAGCAGTGTGATCAGAAGTGGTGTCACCGTTAACGCCTCATCAGAATGGTTTACATAGAAGAGTGTAGTAGGAGAGGGCTCGCCGGCCCGCCTTGTTGCACTGTGTCGGCGCGGCGGGGATTTTCTCCAGTGATGGCACTTTGCGTTGGGTGTGTCAGAAAAGCAACGCCAAACCTTGGGCGCTGCTTTCGCAAGGTAAGCAGACGGGCCGAAGTCATTGATTTAAATAAATTTCTACAAAGGGGTTGACGCCTCCCCTAACCATCCATAGAATGCGCGCCACTTGCAGCGTAAAGCACACAGCGAAACGCGGCAGGGAGTGAAAGCAGGCAGTAATGCTTGTAGCGTGTCCCCTTCGTCTAGTGGCCTAGGACACCGCCCTTTCACGGCGGTAACAGGGGTTCGAGTCCCCTAGGGGACGCCAATGCGGGAATAGCTCAGTTGGTAGAGCACGACCTTGCCAAGGTCGGGGTCGCGAGTTCGAGTCTCGTTTCCCGCTCCAGTTTCTCCGGCAGCGCTTAACGGCGGGGCAGGAAAAGAAAATCCAGTCTGAATCGTGAGGTTCATGTGCTGGTGCACTGAAAAGTGTTGTGTGTCCCCTTCGTCTAGTGGCCTAGGACACCGCCCTTTCACGGCGGTAACAGGGGTTCGAGTCCCCTAGGGGACGCCATTTGCGGGAATAGCTCAGTTGGTAGAGCACGACCTTGCCAAGGTCGGGGTCGCGAGTTCGAGTCTCGTTTCCCGCTCCAGTTTAAATACTGTGGCGTTCGCACGGTGCAGTGGTGGTGAAGGTCGTAAAGGCGCTTCACGCCGATTAGCGGTAAAGCTTCAAATTGCGGGAATAGCTCAGTTGGTAGAGCACGACCTTGCCAAGGTCGGGGTCGCGAGTTCGAGTCTCGTTTCCCGCTCCAAATCGAAAAACGCCATCTCTAACGAGGTGGCGTTTTTTTTCGTCCATCGGAAATGCATTTAAGTTGATGAACCCTGCTGCAACCATTAGTGGACTCCACCATGGCCAGATGCGGCGTGAGTGGGGTTTGTCAGACATTACACTGTGCAGCGTGTCGGGGAACAGGTCGGGGGGGAGGGCCGCGTAGTTCGCTGATGATGACGCTCAGTTCCTCAGTCATTGCTTGCAGATGTTCGTCACCTTTGGCTTTCAGTGCATATTTGCCCCTCAGCCCCATGCATAGGCAGATGTAGATGAACTCCAACGAATCCTGAAACCGCTTTGGCTCCTGCTCGAGGCGCGTTAGCAGTTTGAAGATCTTTTCACCGTTTTCCGGCAACCCATGGGCATTGTGCTCGGTTACGTCGTAACGGGTATTGAGTGGAGCATCGGAACTGGCCACTAAAAAATCCTTGTGGTTAGCCAGGGGCATTCCAGCAGCCAACTCTCTTCCCCTTCGCTCAATGTGCCACCGTGGTCAGTGTGGTCGCCTTGCCTGGCGACAGCTTTCCCCCTTAATGTGAAACGCCGGGGATCCACTGATAATGACTGCATCGCAACGGGTGCGGTCGCCGACTCTGGCGACGGCTTTGCCATTGAATGTGTAATGGGGGCTGCCGGTTTCTACGAAGTTTTGACCATGGATCGGGCAATCGTGGGTGTGGCCTACGAGGATGACGGGTCTCATGGGTGTTCTCCGGGGGAGGGGGCGGTGCGGGATTCGAGGTCCATTTCGATGGGCCATTGGACTTTTGGAGCAATGCGTTCGAAGGGGTTGGAGGGTTCCTTGCTCCAGTCGTTGGCGGCGTAGATGAATTCTGGAAGAGCTTCGGGGCCTTTTTGCATGAAAAGCTGGACGACTTCCCAGCATTTTTTACCTTCTTCTATGTTGCCGGAGAAATAGACGCGGTCGATTATTTTGTCCGTTATGGGGTCGTGAATCGACAGCCGTATCGATTCATGTCGGTCTCCTCCATAGCCCAAGCGGTAGACTTCGGCAGTGATGTTGTCCCAGTTATAGGCTACAGGCTTTATACCCCAGTTTTTGCGACCTAATGGGTTGAGGCGATCATATCGATATTGGTAAAAATAGACTTTCTTGCGGGCTCTGTTGAATCGTATCGGTTCGTTGCGGGGTAGTTCGATATCGATGCGAATGTATGGGGTGATCAAGAAATAGGCTAATAAGGAGAAGGCTGTAATGAAAAAGGCGCGCTCTAAGTCGCGCCAGAACCAGTCATCGGTGAGCGTGCGTATTAGGTTGGCAGAAAGAAGTAATAATGCAATGCCAAATCCAATGATTGCAAGTCCTCTTATCTTGAGTGTTGAGCGAGGAAATTCAATGTAGACTGTGTCGATATGGTCGGGTGGTGGATAAGCTTGGTTGATATATTTGCTGGGCTCGGAAGCTTTATCAAGCTTTGGTAAGTCATGTTTCCAGCCGATCTCTTTCTGTTGGGATGTCATTTGTTGTATTCCTGAATAACGAGCTCGGCATGAGATTCTGGTAAGTCTCGATTTGGCCAGTATGAAACGTACAGCGAAGCAGCTAAAATGTTGTGCTTTCCTGGGTCCGGTACGAGCTCGATTTTTCCGGTGAAAACCTTGTGGATTATTTTTTCTTTGCTAGTTTTGTCCGTTTGGTTGGCGACGTTGATAGTCAGGCTTTCTGGTCTGTAATCACTGTGGTGAGATGGGCGGGATGTTGTAAACGCTGTCGAGCTGTACGTTCTCGTTGCAGTAGGCGGGGGGCGCATACGTTCATCTATGACAATTTCGCCTCCGATGGGATCTGGTAATTCTCCGTCGCCCTGCCGGTGAACGACTAACGTCCAGTGGTAGCTGGAGGTCGCTTCACTAAAGCTTGGAAGTATGAACCTAAATTCCAACCATTGTGTCGTCTCCTGGGTGGCAATGCCGCCTATCATAGACTTTGCATCCAGCCTGGTGGCGTGAAAACCAAGAACTCCTGAAACACCGAGCGTTGCCGCATTCAATTCTGCAATTGCAATGTCAGCAAATTCTGGCGACGGCCAGTGGATGCGAGGCGTCTCATTGGCGTTGCCAAAGTGACAACGGATTGCCCAACGCTCAAGCGGTTTGGATTCGCTGTGCTCAGCAAGTTTGATAAAGCCGAACGCCACAAGCCCAAAGCCTATCGCAAAGCCCAATGAACCTAGAACTACCGCTCCGGATACTGCAACTAATGCGGCGACTGTGCTTGATAAAGACGCAATCGCAGCGTAGATGTAATACTCGGATGCTGTTTTATCTCCTGATGCACGTGTGCGATTGGCAGCGATCAGTGACTGAATTACGTCAATGGCGCCAACTGCAGCGCTAATTACAGCACCTAGCCTAACTATTTTTTCGCCTCGCGTGAAAAGGCTCGGTTTGGTGTTTCTTATAATTAATCCAGCCACCTCTACCCCGCCGCCCAATATCCCCAGGCTCGAACCAAAGAGCGCCATCACTGCCTCAAGCGATTTCTGACCGATCTCCTCCTCAGCCTTCTTCATGTTCTTCCCAAGACTGTCACTGAGCAGGTACATCCCTCCCAACGTCAGCAAGAACTGCCAACTCCCCGCCGCCCCGCGCAACCCGGTGAAACTCTCCTGCACCAATTGTGAGGCCTGCTGAGCGCTGATCTTCATGCCCTCCAGCATCCGCCGTGCGCCGGGTTCCAATGTACCGGCAGCCACACTCAGATCGACAAGAGTCAATTGCGCCGCATGGCTCATCTGATTGACGTTGAGCTTCACTTCCCTGGTCAGCCGCTCATGCAGGTCCACGGCCTTGCCCTCGACCCAGAGGCTGACATTGATCACGGTGTGCGCCACCTTTGGATCGAGCACGGCCAGGCTCAGTAACCCGGTCTGAATGATCGGGGTCACCTTGCGCGCGCTACGCAGCAGGTCGTCATTCAGGTCATCCAGGCTGGGCATCAGCCGTTCCCGGGCCTTGGCCATGGCCTGGCTGGCCTGGTTCTGCATCTTGCGTAGGTACGCGCTTTGCAGGGCGTAGTATTCGCTGACTTTCATCTGCACCTGCAGCTCTACCAGGTGCACGCCGTTGTAGAGCAACTGGGTGGCACTGTTCAGGCGCCGTACGGCCTGTTGAATGCCGGGGGCAAGTTGGGCTTGCAGGCGTTGACTGGCACCGTTGAGTGCCCCCAGGGTTTCGGCAACTGCCTGCCTGAGCTGGTTGCGAAACTGCACGCCGACGTCATCACTGGTGATGATTTTGCTCACCGCCGTGTACAGTTTTTCGCTGTCATTCCAGTTGACGGGTTCGGTGCTGGAGAAGCTGGGCAGGAACGCCTCCAGCAGGGGGCGATCGCGCATCAGTACGGCGCGGTAGGCTGGGCTGTCCGGATCCTGCAACCACTTCAGCCAGAGCGCTTCGGTGGTGCCCGGTGCAGGCGGGCGGGGCTCCGCGCTCGGTGCTTCAGTGACACCCCCCGCCAGGCAGGTGGCCATAGTCTTGCTGTAGGCGATGCCTGAATCACGGTTCGTACCGTCATAGTCGTATTGTTCGATCAGCCTGAAGGCGGGGCTTTCGCAGAGGGCCACATAGGCCCGTGCCTGCTGATCGATACGTTGTTGGAATACCGCCTCCTGCTGCTCGTACTCGGCCTGAAAGGCAGCGCGGCGGGGTTCGTCATAGCGCTCTTCCAGCCTGTCGTCGCTGTCCTGCTGGGCGGCATCGACCATGCGTTGGTACTCTTCGCTCGCGCCTTTGAACATGGGTGGGCCATCGCCGGTGTGCGGCTCGTGCCTGGGAATAATTTTCTGCGCCGCCCACTCGCGGTGGGTTGCACGGATGATCTGCAGGATCTGCGACGTTTGCAGTTGGTAGGCGCGCATGGGGTCTTCGCGCCAGGTCTGGCGTTGGACCACCTCGTGCAGGCGCTGATGGTTGTATTCCTGTGCCAGGCCCACGGTGTCGTCGAGCACGATGGCCAGCACACCGTTCTCCAGTTGGTGCGCGGCCATGGCGTTGACCACGAAACCACGCAAGGCGGTCTTGCGCAGCAGCCGGCTGTGGAAGCCGTGCGCGCTGTCGAACGGGCCGGGTAATTGCTGGGCGTATTCGAACACCTGCCGGTCAACCTGCAGGTTGTCCGGGGTCATGGCCATGCCCAGCAGTTCAGGGTTGTTACGGGCCTGAATCAGGTCCAGCCCTTCGAAGCGGTGAGCGGGGGCTGCGCCGTTCTTGTAGGCGTCCAGCACGCTGACGGGCCAGGCATCGCTGGAGAAGGCGACCCAGGCCGAGCCGTAGGTGGCGGTGTCGATGTTGAGGAAGCAGGACGGTACGTCATGGTCCTGATTCACGCACCGTTCGGGCAGGGCGGGTGGCGGGCCGGGCGGCGGTTGGTAGGGGTTGAAGCGGCGCAGGTGGCCGTGTTCGGTGACTTCGTAGGCCTGCCAGATGCTTTGGTCGAGCAACACGTAGAGGTAGCCCATGCGCAGGGTGCGCAGGCCCAGGCGGGTGTCGATGCGGGCGTTGTCGGCCGGGTTGGCGAACGGTACCAGGGCCTTGCGCAGCGGCAGAATCGGCAAGCCCTGGCGTTCACAGGCATTGCACTGGTCGAGGGGCAGGGCGACTTCGGCCACGGTGGTGGCGATCAGTTGGCTGATGCTCATGCGTGCTCCTCGGCTCGGGGCAGGTGGCCGAAGTCCACCTCGTGTGTGTAACTGATCAGCACCAGGTCCAGTACAAAGGGCTGGCTCAAGGTTTCTTCGAGCTTGAACGACACGACTTCGAAGTCAGCCTTGCCCACCAAGGGTTGAAGGCTATATCGCAAATCAGACTGGTTAGGCATAGGTGTTCCTTGTGCATCATCGAAAGTCTGCATAAATATGCGGACGTCAAACTATTGCTGGAGGACGCATCTTGGGGGGGCGAAACTTCGGCGTTGATCAGGTAAGGGGACTCATGGCTGCTTTCCTGTAATCAGGCATTGCAGCGGATCTTGTTGCGAAGCCTCTCCAGCGGTTGCTGCGTCCAGCGCTTTCAGAGGGTCGCGCTCGGTTTGCGAAGTGAATACGCTGCAGATATCGGCGATGGGTTGCGCGTCGGAGGCGTCTGGTTGCCAAGTGCCGGCAGCAGGCTCGGCCAACAGGGCATCGAGCGCGTTGGGCTGCGCGTTTAGAAGTGCCCTCAATGCCAGCTCTGGAGGCGGGCCTTGTTCGAAACGTACCTGTACGCAACAACTGCCGAGTTGCAACCGGTCACCATTGCGCAGGCTCCTTGGATTTCTCGGGCCAAGGCTTTGACGTTCATCATTGAGGTAGGTCTGGTTACTGTGGTCGATGACACAGAACCGGCCCTCTATCCAGCGGATCTCGCAATGGATGGGGGCAATTTGCCTGTCGTGATCAATGAGGCGCCAGCAGGCTTTGTCGCTGCCGATGGTGCCGCCCCTTTGATCGAAGCGGTGCCGTGCACGGCTGCCATGTTGCAATTGGTCGGGGTTGACGATTCTCAGCGATAACGTGCTCATGGGCTCAGTGTCGTGTGTGCTTTTTGACATGAGTGTTGGCCTCCTTGTTGTTGTTTTTAGTGGTCCTTTGTAAGTGTGATGTTTATTGCGTGTTTAATGAGGGGGTTTGTTTTGTAGGATCGGTCCTACATGTTAGTTTTTTAGGTTTTGCTCGGTGCCATCCGATAAAAACCATGCGCGCAAAATCAGTCGCGCGTCGAGTGCGGATATGTAAGGGGATGTTTTTTATTCGCGGGTAGGTTTGGGTGTTGGCGTGTTGGATTTTTATTTGGTCAGGCTTTGCGCCTGTAGAGGTGTAGTGCGTATTTGTAGGAAGTTTCTTTTTGTTGTGTAGGGATTTGGGAGTTTGCAAATAACAGTTAATTATCTGGCGGCGGTGAGAAAGTTGCGATTGCTTCCTCGCAACTTTCTCTCACTGCTGCCCGTCAGTGCGTGCTTTCCGGGCCTTGCGCGCTCAGCAAACGCTTCTCCATGTTCCAGTCGAACGGCTCGCCATTTTGCTCGGCTTCATAGCGGCGTTCTTCCAGCTGCTGGTACATGTCCAGCTCATCGTCGGGCATGAAGTGCAGGCAATCGCCACCAAAGAACCACAACAGGTCGCGGGGCACCAGGTGAGCGATTTGCGGGTAGCGCTGAATCACCTGGCAGATCAGGTCCTGGCCCAGGTACTGGCTTTGCAGTGGGTCTTGCGGCAGCAGGGTCAGCAGTTCGTCGAAGCGTTCGAGGAACAGGGCGTGGCTTTCCTCCGGTACCTGCTCGGCTTCCCCCAGCGCTGCCAGAATGGTGCGCAGGTGGTGGAGCAGTTGCAGGTGGTATTCCAGATGGGGGTTGGCCATGGTGGCGGTCCTCGAGGTGGTTGAAACGGGGGCGGAGTATACGCCGGTTAGGGGGTGAGGGGCATGCCCCCACCCAGGCCCTCACTCAGCGTACTTTGCCCTGCTCAGGCAGCAGTTGCGCCTTGTCGAATGCATCCACATCGATGACTGCCCGCCGGGCTTTTTCCGCGTCATGCAGCCGTTGTCCCTCGCCCGGTTGCAGAACGCCGACTTCAACTGCCGCCTCAATCACAGATTGCCCCGGTGCCGGTTGCAAACGGCCTTCCTTGGCCGCCTGATGCACTGCCTTGTGCAACGGCACGGCTTCATCCAGCAGGTCGCTGGCCCGTTGCAATGCGGCCACCGGGTCGCCTTCCGCCTGCGGCCTGAAGCAGCCGGCCAGCAACTCTTCCAGCGCCGGGTCGCCCTTGCTGCGGCCGATCAATGCGGCCACTTCGGCGTCCAGTTCATCGCTGGGGCCGGTATGGCGCCGGCCAAACGGGAACACCAGCACGCGCAGCGCACAGCCGACGAAACGGTTGGGGAAGTTGTCGAGCAGGCGGTCGAGGGCTTTTTCTGCCTGGCCGAGGCTTTCTTCCAGCGCCCAGCGCAGCAGGGGGCGCATGTGCTCGGGTGAGCCCAGGTCGTGGTAGCGCTTGAGTGCGGCAGAACTCAGGTACAAGTAGCTGAGCACATCGCCAAGCCTTGCGCTCAACCGCTCTCGGCGCTTGAGGGCACCGCCCAGCAGCATCATCGACAGGTCGGCCAGCAGGGCAAAGGCCGAAGCCTGGCGGTTGAGGGCGCGGAAGTAGCCCTGGCTCAAGGCATCACCGGGCTCTTTCTCGAAGCGGCCAAGCCCCAGGTTGTAAATCAGCGTACTGGCCGCGTTGCCGGCAGCGAACATGATGTGCCGCATCAGCAGGTCGTCGAATTCAGTGAGCGCTTGCTGATGGTCCTCGCGCCCGGCCAAGGCCATTTCCTTGAGCACGAACGGGTGGCAGCGGATAGCGCCCTGGCCGAAGATCATCAGGTTACGCGAGAGAATGTTGGCGCCCTCGACCGTGATGAAGATCGGCGCCCCCTGCCAGTTGCGGCCCAGGTAATTGTTCGGGCCCATGATGATGCCCTTGCCGCCGTGCACGTCCATGGCATGCTGAATGCACTCGCGGCCGCGTTCGGTGAGGTGGTACTTGAGAATCGCCGACAGCACCGAGGGTTTTTCGCCCAGGTCCACGGCTTTTGCGGTCAGCAGGCGGGCACTGTCCATCAGCCATGCGTTACCGCCAATGCGGGCCAGGGATTCCTGAATGCCTTCGAAAGCTGCCAACGGCACGTTGAACTGCTCGCGAATGTTCGCATACTGGCCGGTCACCAGGCTGGTGTACTTGGCAGCGCCGGTACCCACTGCAGGCAGGGATATCGAACGGCCCACCGACAGGCAGTTCATCAGCATCATCCAGCCCTTGCCGAGCATGGCCTGGCCACCGATGAGGAAGCTCAGCGGTACGAACACGTCTTTGCCGCTGTTGGGGCCGTTCATGAACGCAGCGCCCAGTGGGAGGTGGCGCTTGCCGATCTCGACGCCGGGTGTGTTGGTGGGGATCAGCGCCAGGCTGACGCCCAGCTCTTCTTCATCGCCCAGTAGATGGTCGGGGTCGTAGGCCTTGAACGCCAGGCCCAGCAAGGTGGCGACCGGGCCGAGTGTGATATAGCGTTTTTCCCAGTTCAGGCGCAGGCCGATGACTTCTTCGCCCTGCCATTGGCCTTTGCAGATGATACCGGTATCCGGCATGGCGCCCGCATCCGACCCCGCCAGCGGGCCGGTCAGGGCGAAGCAGGGGATATCCTCGCCACGGGCCAGGCGCGGCAGGTAATGATTGCGCTGCTCGTCGGTGCCGTAATGCAGCAGCAGCTCGGCGGGGCCGAGGGAGTTGGGCACCATCACCGTGGAGGCCAAGTCACCGCTGCGGGTGGCCAGCTTCATCGCCACCTGGGAGTGGGCGTAGGCCGAGAAGCCCTTACCGCCATATTCTTTGGGAATGATCAGGGCAAAAAAGCCGTGCTCTTTGATGAACGCCCAGGCCTGCGGTGGCAGGTCCAGGTCCTGGCCAATCTGCCAATCGCTGACCATGGCGCACAGTTGTTCGGTCGGGCCATCGATGAAGGCCTGTTCCTCATCGGTCAGCTTGGGGGCGGGGTAATCGAGCAGGGTGCGCCAGTCCGGGCGCCCGCTGAACAGTTCGCCGTCCCACCACACAGTGCCGGCCTCAATGGCTTCACGCTCGGTCTGCGACATGGGCGGCAGGGTGCGCTGGAACCAGTGGAACACCCGCCCGGTGAATACCTTGCGCCGCCATTCCGGCAACGCCACCAGGGCGATCTTCACCCCCAGCACAAGCCAGATCAACGTCAGCAGCCAGCCCGGCGCGCTACTGAAAATGCCCATCAGCAGCACATAGGCCGCCATGATGCCCAGTATCTGCAACGGCGCCAGGCGCCGGTGCGTGAGGTACGCCGCGCCGATCACCAGCACCACCAACCACAACAGCAACATAATCGGTCCTCCTTGGAACCAAGGGCTTGAACAGCCGACCCACAGAGCTTAGACGGCATCTTTTTCAGTGACAGGCTGGGGTGGTTGGAGTTCGCGCGGATTTGTCAGGGCATGTTTTTGTATTGGCAGTACCGGCCTCATCGCGGCTAAAGCCGCTCCTACAGAACCCGCTCAGGCCCGTAGGAGCGGCTTTAGCCGCGATGAGGCCAGTACAGGCAACACAGCTCTGGAGTAGACTCACCCCCTCCGCATTCATAAGGATATTGCCATGCTGACGATCTGGGGCCGCAAGAATTCAAGCAATGTGCGCAAGGCGCTGTGGGTCGCCCACGAGCTGGGCCTGGACTTCAAGTCGATCGACGCCGGCGGCGCGTTCGGCGTGGTCAACGACCCCGAATACCGTGCCCGCAACCCCAACGGCCTGGTGCCCATGATCGAAGATGGCGACCTGACCTTGTGGGAATCCAATGCCATTGTCCGCTACCTGTGCGCCGCGTATGGCCAGGAGCAAGGCTGGTACATCGACGACCCGCGCCAGCGTGCCCAGGCCGACAAGTGGATGGACTGGACCACCTCATCGTTTGCCGCCCCGTTCCGCCCACTGTTCTGGGGCCTTCTGCGTACACCCGAAGACCAGCGAGACTGGGTGGCAATCAACGCCGCACACAAGCAATGCGCCGAATTGCTGGCCATGGCCGACGCAAGCCTGGCAAAGCAGCCGTACCTTTCCGGTGACCAGATCGGCATGGGTGACATCCCACTGGGAAGTTTCATCTACGCCTGGTACGAAATGCCCATCGAGCGCCCGGCCATGTACCATCTACAAGCCTGGTACGAGCGCCTGAAAGCGCGCCCTGCCTACCAGGCGGCGGTGATGACCGCGCTCACCTGACCCTGCTTCGATAGTCATTATCAATAGATGTGACTGTACTTGTGCGGCCTGGCCTTGCACCATGGCCGCACTCACTGCGCCAGTGACTTTGCCTGGCGTGTCCTGAACCATTTCCAATCGGTACGTGACCCGCTATGAGTTCCGCTCTGTCCATCCGACAGCTGACCAAAACCTACGGCAACGGTTTCCAGGCCCTCAAGGGCATTGACCTGGACGTTTCCGAAGGTGACTTCTTTGCCTTGCTGGGCCCCAATGGCGCTGGCAAATCCACCACCATCGGCATCCTTTCCACCCTGGTGAACAAGACCAGTGGCACGGTGAACGTGTTCGGCCATGACCTGGACCGCGAGCCGGCAGCCCTCAAGCGCTGCCTGGGCGTGGTGCCCCAGGAGTTCAACTTCAACCAGTTCGAAAAAACCTTCGACATCGTCGTGACCCAGGCCGGCTATTACGGCATCCCGCCCAAGCTGGCAAAAGAGCGCGCCGAGCAGTACCTGACCCAGTTGGGCCTGTGGGACAAGCGTGACGTGCAGTCGCGTTCGCTGTCCGGCGGCATGAAGCGCCGTTTGATGATTGCCCGTGCGCTGATCCACGAGCCACGCCTGCTGATTCTCGACGAGCCCACCGCTGGCGTCGACATCGAGCTGCGCCGTTCGATGTGGAGCTTCCTCACCGAGCTCAACCAGAAAGGCATCACCATCATCCTGACCACGCACTACCTGGAAGAGGCCGAGCAGCTGTGCCGCAACATCGGCATCATCGACCACGGCACCATCGTCGAGAACACCAGCATGCGCAAGCTGCTGGGCAAGCTGCACGTCGAAACCTTCGTCCTTGACCTGAAGCAGGACCTGGCCCAGGCCCCGACCCTGCAGGGTTACCCGTGCCGCCTGCTGACCCCGCACACCCTTGAGGTGCAGGTGGACAAGGACATCGGCATCACCGCGCTGTTCGGCCAACTGGCCTTGCAGAACATTGAAGTGCAGAGCCTGCGCAACAAGACCAACCGACTCGAGGAGCTGTTCGTGTCTCTGGTGGAAAAGAACCTGTCAAAGGTGGCCGTATGAGTGTGGAACTGCGCACCAACTGGGTCGCCCTGAATACAATCGTCTACCGCGAAGTGCGGCGCTTCTTGCGGATCTGGCCGCAGACGCTGCTGCCGCCGGCCATCACCATGGTCCTGTACTTCGTCATCTTCGGTAACCTGATCGGCCGGCAGATCGGCGACATGGGCGGCTTCACCTACATGGAGTACATCGTCCCCGGCCTGATCATGATGTCGGTAATCACCAACTCGTACGGCAACGTGGTGTCGAGCTTCTTCGGCAGCAAGTTCCAGCGCTCGATCGAAGAGTTGATGGTGTCGCCCGTTTCGCCACATATCATCCTGGTCGGTTATGTGCTGGGCGGTGTGCTGCGCGGTTTGGCGGTGGGGGTGATCGTGACCTTGCTGTCGCTGTTCTTCACCCATTTGCAGGTGCATCACCTGGGCGTGACCGTTGTGGTGGTGCTGCTGACCGCGACCATCTTCTCGCTGCTGGGCTTCGTCAATGCGGTGTTCGCGCGCAACTTCGATGATATTTCCATCATACCGACGTTCGTGCTCACCCCGCTGACCTACCTGGGCGGGGTGTTCTACTCGATCAACCTGTTGCCGCCGTTCTGGCAGACCGTGTCGTTGGCCAACCCGGTGCTGCACATGGTCAACTCGTTCCGCTACGGCATCCTAGGGGTGTCGGATATCAGCATTGGTACGGCGATCACTTTCATGCTGGTGGCCACCGCGGTGCTCTACCTGGTGTGCGTTCGCCTGCTGGTCAGCGGCCGCGGCATGCGCGCCTGAAACCCTTTGCTTGCGCCGGCGCCATTGCCGGCCAATCCACCAGCGCCAGTACAACAGGGTGGTGAAGTAGGCCGCGACGCCCAGCACCACCCCGCACACCACCGACCCAAGCAAAAACGGCTGCCACACTGTGGCGAGCTGGTCGGTGATCCATTCGAAGGTCAATTCGTCGGGCAGTGTGCGCGGCGGGATTTGCATCAGCCAGGCACCGGTCATGTAAGTGACGAAAAACACCGGCGGCATGGTCAGCGGGTTGGTCAGCCACACCAGGCTGACGGCGATCGGCAGGTTGCCCCGCACCGGGATCGCCAGCGCCGCCGCCAGCAGCATCTGCATGGGGATGGGGATCAACGCCGCGAACAGGCCCACGCCCATGGCCCGCGCCACCGAATGGCGGTTCAGGTGCCAGAGATTGGGGTCGTGTAGCAACTTGCCGAAAAAGCGTAAGGACTTATGTTCCCGAATGCTGGTCGGGTCCGGCATGTAGCGTTTGAAAATTCGGCGCGGCATGTAGGCTCCCGGAGCAGTGATCAGGGCAGTATGCCTTGATTCCATCTCAGGCTCGTTCAGAGTTTGTGACAATTGTTGAGCAAGCCTGGGCGCCATTTGCGCTAAGCCTCAGTAAGCGATCCTGCTTCTGGAGCTCTATCTCATGCGCACAGGGATGCTTGCGCTGGCACTCGGGCTGTTGAGCCTGGGGCTTTTGCCGTCGTTGCCATCGGTCGGATGGCTGACTTTGCTGCTGGCTGGCGGGCTGCTTTGCCTGTTCACGCGGCTGCGGCTGATCGGTTTGTTCGTATTGGGCCTTTGCTGGGCCTGCTGGTCGGCGCAGCAGGCGCTGAGCGACCGCTTGTCAGCCGAGCTGGATGGCCGAACGCTGTGGCTGGAGGGGCGGGTGGCAGGCCTGCCGACGCAAACGGGGCAGGGTATGCGTTTTGAGCTGGAAGGCCCGAGTTCGCGCCGTGCCGCACTGCCGCAACGCCTGCTGTTGAACTGGTTTGACGGCCCGCCTGTGCGCACGGGCGAGCGTTGGAGCCTGGCCGTGACGCTGCATCGCCCGGCAGGTTTGCTTAACCCGCATGGGCCGGACCGTGAGGCCCAATTGCTGGCTCGCCGCACAGGCGCAACCGGCACGGTGAAGGCCGGGCAGGTGCTGGACGCCGCGTCACCGGGCGTACGCGATGCCCTGCGCCAGCGCCTGTCGCAGGTTGATGCCCATGGGCGTGAGGCGGCGCTCGCGGCGCTGGTGCTGGGGGACGGTGCGGGGTTACCACGGGAGGACTGGCAAGTGCTGCAGGCCACCGGCACGGTGCATTTGCTGGTGATTTCCGGGCAGCACATCGGCCTTGTCGCCGGCCTGCTTTATGGCCTGGTTGCCGGTTTGGCGCGTTGGGGGCTGTGGCCGCGTGGCTTGCCGTGGCTGCCTTGTGCCTGCGCTTTGGCGATGAGTGCGGCATTGGCTTACGGTTGGCTGGCCGGTGGCGGTGTGCCGGTGCAGCGCGCCTGCCTGATGCTGGCCGTGGTACTGGCCTGGCGATTGCGGTTTCGGCATGTGGGGGCGGTTGTCCCGTTGTTGCTCGCGCTCAATGCCGTATTGATCGCCGAACCGCTGGCTGCGCTGCTGCCGGGGTTTTGGCTGTCGTTCGCGGCAGTGGCGATTCTGCTCTACAGCTTCAGTGCGCGGCTGGGTGGCTGGCGGCCCTGGCAGGTGTGGACGCGTGCCCAGTGGGTAATCGCGGTGGGCCTGCTGCCCGTGCTGCTGGCGACCGGGTTGCCGGTTAGCCTGAGTGCTCCCTTTGCGAACCTGTTGGCGGTGCCGTGGGTCAGCCTGGCGGTGTTGCCTTTGGCATTGCTGGGGACGGTGTTGTTGCCGCTGGCGCCGGTTGGCGACAGCCTGCTGTGGGTGGCGGGTGGCCTGCTGGATGTGCTGTTTCGGGTGCTGGCCGTCTTGGCGCAATGGCAGCCTGCCTGGGTGCCGCCGGTTCTGCCGTTGGGCGCCTGGCTGCTGGTGTGTCTCGGCGCGCTGTTGCTGTTGTTGCCTGCCGGCGTACCGTTACGCTGGCTGGGTGGGGTCATGCTGCTGGCCTTGTGGGTGCCCAAAGCGCCGGTGGGGCAAGGGCAGGTGGAGGTCTGGCACCTGGATGTCGGCCAAGGGCTGGCGGTCCTGCTGCGTACGCGCCATCACGCCATGCTCTACGACGCAGGCCCCGCACGCGGTGGTAACGATCTGGGGGAGCGGGTGGTGCTGCCGACCCTGCGCAAACTTGGCGTAGGTGCGCTGGATGTGCTGTTGATCAGTCATGCCCACGCTGATCATGCGGGTGGTGCCGAGGCTATCCGCCAAGGGTTGCCTGTGCGTCAGGTGCTGGCGGGGGAGCCGCAGGCGCTGCCGTTGGCCGAGCCTTGCCTGAGTGGGCAACGTTGGGAATGGGACGGGGTGTCTTTTTCGCTGTGGCAGTGGCCAGCGGGGCAGGGCAGCAATGACCGCTCCTGCGTGCTGATGGTCGAGGCCCGGGGCGAGCGACTGTTGCTGGCGGGCGACATGGAAGCGGGTGCAGAGCGTGCCTGGCTGGCTGCCAACGCGGGGTTGACGGCCGACTGGTTGCAGGCCCCACACCATGGCAGCCGCAGCTCTTCCACCGAGGCGTTCATCGGCGCCCTTGCCCCGCGTGGCGTGATGATCTCGCGAGGGCGCAACAACGGTTTCGGGCACCCGCATGCACAGGTTATCGAGCGCTACCGCCGCCATGGGCTGATGGTTCACGACACGGCGCAGCAGGGGGCGTTGCGCTTGGTGCTCGGTGCCCAGGGGGGTGTGGAAGGCATGCGCGGCAAAGCACGCTTCTGGCGCGAGCGGTAATTCCCTGACCTCCGGCAGATGAGCCCTCCGCGCGCCTATGGTAGAGTGGCGGCCATTTTTCAGAGGGGCGCTTACTGTGTGGGAATTGGTCAAGTCCGGTGGTTGGATGATGCTGCCGATCATTCTGAGCTCCATCGCTGCCATGGCTATCGTCGTCGAGCGCCTGTGGACCCTGCGCGCCAGCCGCGTGACCCCGCCGCACCTGCTGGGCCAGGTCTGGATGTGGATCAAGGACAAGCAACTCACCAGTGACAAGCTCAAGGCCCTGCGCGCCGACTCGCCGCTGGGTGAAATCCTCGCCGCCGGCCTTGCCAACTCGCGTCATGGCCGCGAAATCATGAAAGAGTGCATCGAAGAAGCCGCCTCGCGCGTGATCCACGAGCTGGAGCGCTATATCAGCACCCTGGGCACCATTGCCGCCATGGCCCCGCTACTCGGCCTGCTGGGTACGGTGTTGGGCATGATCGACATCTTCAGCGCCTTCATGGGGTCGCAAATGACCGCCAACGCAGCCGTGTTGGCCGGCGGTATTTCCAAGGCCCTGGTGACCACGGCGGCCGGCCTGATGGTTGGTATTCCGGCGGTGTTCTTCCACCGTTTCCTGCTGCGCCGCATCGATGAACTGGTGGTGGGCATGGAGCAGGAAGCCATCAAGCTGGTGGAAGTGATCCAGGGCGACCGTGAAGTGGAAGTGGCCGGAGGCAAGGCGTGAAGTTCCGGCGCAATCGCCAGCGGGAGAACGTCGACATCAACCTGGCGTCGTTGATCGACGTGGTATTCGTCCTGCTGCTGTTCTTCGTGGTCACCACCACCTTCACGCGCGAAACCCAGCTGCGCGTCGAGCTGCCAGAGGCCGCCAGTGCCGAGCAGCCACCTGCGGACCAGGACAAGCTGGTGGAAGTCACCATCAGCGCCGATGGCGTGTACTCGGTGAACAACCACCTGCTGCCCAAGAGCGATCTGGCGACCCTGAGCGAGGCCATCGAGCGTGAGTCCGGTGGCGACAATACGCTGCCGCTGGCCATTAGTGCAGACGGCAAGACCCCGCACCAGGCGGTGATCACTGCAATGGATGCCGCCGGCAAGCTCGGCTTCAGCCACCTGCGCATGACCACCGTCGAGGCCGCGCAGGGGACGCCTTGATGGCCCTGGGCGATCGCCTGCTGGCGGCCTGGTATGCCGGCCACCCGGCCCTGGCCCTGTTACGCCCGCTGGAAGCCTTGTACCGGCGTGTGGTGTTGCGCAAGCGTGCGCGTTTTCTCAGTGGTGAGAGCGCCAGTTATCGCGCGCCGGTGCCGGTGATCGTGGTGGGCAATATCACCATTGGTGGCACCGGCAAGACGCCGATGATCCTGTGGTTGATCGAGCACTGTCGCAGTCGGGGGCTGAAGGTAGGGGTGGTCAGCCGCGGGTATGGCGCCAAGCCGCCGCAGTTGCCTTGGCGGGTAGAGGCGCAGCACAGTGCCGGGCAGGCCGGTGATGAGCCTTTGCTGATCGTCCAGCGCACCGGCGTACCACTGATGATCGACCCCGACCGCTCACGCGCCGTGCAGGCACTGCTGGCCAGTGAGCCGCTGGACCTGATCCTGTGCGACGACGGCATGCAGCATTACCGGCTGGCCCGGGACCTTGAGCTAGTACTGATCGACGCTGCCCGCGGCCTGGGTAATGGCCGTTGCCTGCCTGCCGGCCCGTTGCGCGAACCGGCGCAGCGCCTGCAAGAGGCGGACGCGGTGCTGTTCAATGGCGCCAGTGCCGACCGCGCGGATGGCTTCGCCTTTGGCCTGCAGCCGTCGGCATTGGTCAACCTGCGCAGCGGTGAGCGCCAAGGCCTTGATTTCTTCCCGGCCGGCCAGCGCCTGCATGCGGTGGCCGGCATCGGTAACCCGCAACGTTTCTTCAATACCCTGCAAGGGCTAAACTGGCAGCCGGTGCCGCATCCGTTTGCCGACCATGCGCAGTTCAGCGCCGAGAACCTGGCGTTCAGCCCGCCGCTGCCGCTGGTCATGACTGAAAAGGACGCGGTGAAATGCCGGGCCTTCGCAGGCGATGACTGGTGGTACCTGGCGGTCGACGCGCAGCCCACACCCGCCTTCAGCGATTGGTTCGACAACCAGTTGCAACGCTTGCTGCCAGGGCATCGCACGCCCTGAGCCCGTTTTCATTTGCCGGCCATCTGGCCTCAAGGAAGCTCCCATGGACACCAAACTGCTCGACATCCTGGCCTGCCCGATCACCAAAGGCCCGCTCAAGCTCAGCGCCGACAAGACCGAGCTGATCAGCAAGGGCGCGGGCCTGGCGTACCCTATCCGCGACGGCATCCCGGTGATGCTGGAAAGCGAAGCGCGCACCCTGACCGACGACGAGCGCCTGGACAAATGAGCGTGAACTACACCGTGGTCATTCCCGCCCGGCTGCGCTCCACGCGTCTGCCGGGCAAACCGTTGCAACTGATTGCCGGCAAGCCGATGGTCCAGCACGTGTGGGAGCAGGCGCGCAAGAGCGGCGCCAGCCGCGTGGTCATTGCCACCGACGATGCCAGCATTGTCGAGGCCTGTGAGGGCTTTGGCGCTGAAGTGCTGATGACCCGTGCCGACCACGAGTCGGGCACGGACCGCCTGGCTGAAGTGGCTGCCAAGCTGGGTTTGGCGGCGGATGCCATCGTGGTCAATGTGCAGGGTGACGAGCCGCTTATTCCACCTGTGATCATCGACCAGGTGGCTGCCAACCTGGCAGCCCACCCTGAAGCCGGCATTGCTACCTTGGCTGAAGCCATCCATGAGCCGGAAACAGTGTTCAACCCGAACGCCGTCAAGGTAGTCAGCGACAAGCACGGCCTGGCCCTGAGCTTCAGCCGTGCACCGCTGCCCTGGGCGCGCGACGTGTTCGCCAAAGACCGCAGCCAGTTGCCTGAGGGTGTGCCGTACCGCCGCCATATCGGCATGTACGCTTACCGCGCCGGCTTCCTGCAGGACTTCGTAAGCTGGGGCCCCTGCTGGCTGGAGCAGACCGAAGCGCTGGAGCAGCTGCGGGCCCTTTGGCACGGCGTACGCATCCATGTGGAAGACGCCATCGAGGCGCCGGCTGTAGGCGTCGATACCCCTGAAGACCTGGAGCGCGTTCGGCGCTTGCTGGAGGCCTGATGCGCGTTCTGTTCGTGTGCCTGGGCAACATCTGCCGTTCGCCGACCGCCGAAGGCGTGTTACGCCATCAGTTGCTGGCTGCGGGCTTGGCTGATCGCGTGCATGTAGCGTCGGCCGGCACCGGCGACTGGCATGTCGGCGAGGCGCCGGACAGCCGCACCTGCAAGGCGGCACTGGCGCGCGGCTATGACCTGACGAAGCAGCGTGCCCAGCAGGTGAAGGCAGCGCACTTCGCCGAATACGACCTGATCCTGGCCATGGACGAGAGCAATCTTTCCAACTTGCGGGCCATGCGCCCGCATGCGGCCAAAGGCGAGCTGGATCTGTTCCTGCGTCGCTACGGTGCGGCCCTTGATGAAGTGCCCGACCCGTACTACGGCGGCGCAGACGGTTTCGAGCAGGTATTGGACCTGATCGAGGCGGCTTGCCGTGACCTGGTCGTGGAAATCAAGGGGCGGCTATGACAGTGCGTTGGCAGGAGCATGTCTCGCTCAAGCCCTACAACACGTTTGGCATCGATGTTAAGGCACGGTACTTCGTCCAGGCGCACACGGATGCCGATGTGCGTGAGGCGTTGGCGCAAGCGGCCGAGCGTGATTTGCCGGTGCTGGTGATTGGCGGTGGCAGCAACCTGCTGCTGACCCGTGACGTCGATGCGCTGGTGCTGCAGATGGCCAGCCGTGGCTGCCAGGTGCTCAGCGACGTGGATGGCCATGTGGTGGTCGAGGCTGAGGCGGGTGAGCCTTGGCACCCGTTTGTGCAGTGGTCGTTGGGGCAGGGCTTGTGCGGCCTGGAAAACCTCAGCTTGATCCCGGGTACGGTCGGGGCAGCGCCCATGCAGAATGTCGGCGCCTACGGTGTCGAGATAAAGGATGTGTTCGCCGGTTTGACCGCGTTGGACCGCCAGACCGGTGAGCTGCGTGAATTCGACCTGCAAGCGTGCGCGTTCGGCTACCGCGACAGCCTGTTCAAGCAAAACCCGGGCCGCTGGTTGATCCTGCGCGTTCGTTTTGCCTTGAGCCGCACCTTGCAAGCACACCTGGACTACGGGCCGGTGCGCCAGCGGCTGCTGGAGCAGGGCGTTGAGCAGCCCACCGCGCAAGCGATCAGCGACGCGATCTGCAGCATTCGCCGGGAAAAACTCCCGGACCCTGCAGAGTTGGGCAATGCCGGGAGCTTTTTCAAGAATCCGGTGGTGCCTGCTGCGCTGGCCGAGCAGATTCGCGCGCATTATCCGAACGTGGTGGCATACCCGCAGGCAGATGGCCAGGTCAAGCTGGCAGCGGGCTGGCTGATCGAGCAGGCAGGCTGGAAAGGTTATCGGGATGGCGATGCCGGGGTGCATCGGTTGCAGTCGCTTGTGCTGGTCAATTATGGGCAGGCGAGCGGGGCGCAGTTGCACGGCCTTGCGCAGCGGATACAGGCTGACATCCGGGCGCGGTTCGGCGTTGAGCTGGAAATGGAGCCTAACCTGTACTGATTGCCGCGCTGCTGGGTCTGAGCGGATCCGGGTATCAGCAAAAAAGCCGGCCAAGAAAAAGCCCCGCCAGTGTGAACTGGCGGGGCTTTTTCATTCAGCCTTGGCGATCAACCGTGATGAGGCTTGTGCTCATCGGCGGTTTCCAGGGCTGGCTCGCTGGCCGCTTCGGCAGCTTCCTGGGCAGCCTTGGCAGCTGCTGCGGCTTCTGCTTCACGCTTGCGGCGGCGCACTTCACGCGGGTCGTTAGGTGCACGGCCATTTGGCAGCATTACGGTGGCGGCTTCTTCCACAACGGCTGGTGCTTCAACCGGTGCAGGTTCGGCGACCACGGGTGCTGCAACCACTTCTGGCTGTGCTTCAACCGCCGCTTCAGGTTGCTCAACGACTGGCGCAGCTTCTACAACCACCGGCGCGGCTTCTACTGCTGGCGCTACCACTGGGGTTTCTACAGCTGCTGGCTCAGCGGCCGGGGCTTCTTCGACAACCGGCTGTGGTGCAATTTCTACCACAGGCTCTGCAGTGGCTTCAGCGACCACCACCGGCTCGCTCACCGGCTGCTCAACGGCAGGGGCAATGGCCACTTCCTCGGCTTGGGTGATGACTTCGGCCACTTCGACCCGCTCAACCGCCGGGGCGGCTTCAGGGGTTTCAGTAACAGTGGCTTCAGCATTGGCGCGTTCGGCTTGCTGGTTGGCCTGCGCTTCGGCATTGGCGCTGATGTTGCTGCTGGCAACAGCGGCGGTTACGGCTAGGCCGGCAGCCAGTTCAGCGCCCAGCTCGGAAGCCTGGTGCTGTTGTGGTTGCTCGTCGCTGCCGTCTTCATCGCCACCGTCGATCAGCTCGCCATTGGCGTTGCGCTGACGCTCGCGACGGTTGCTGCGGCGACGCTGGCCGCGGGAGCGGCGGCGTGGGCGTTCGCCATCGGCACCTTCCTGCTCGTCCTGCAGCAGCTCTTCGTTCGGCAGTTGCTCTTCGGCCAGCTCGGCAGCTTGTTCGGCGGCCTCCTCGGCTGGGCGAGGCTGGCGCTCTTCGCGTGGTGGGCGCGGTTGACGCTCTTCACGAGGTGCGCGTTCTTCACGTGGAGCACGTTCTTCACGAGGGGCACGTTCTTCACGTGGAGCGCGCTCTTCACGCGGAGCACGTTCTTCGCGAGGTGCGCGCTCTTCACGCGGAGCACGTTCTTCGCGAGGTGCGCGCTCTTCACGCGGAGCACGTTCTTCGCGAGGTGCGCGCTCTTCACGCGGAGCACGTTCTTCACGTGGTGCGCGTTCTTCACGAGGCTGGCGCTCTTCGCGGGCGACTGGAGCGGCGTCCAGTGGGTCACGCAGTTCGCGTACAGGGCGCTCGTCGCGGTTGCCGCGGCGGTCTTCGCGTGGCTGGCGCGGTGCGCGCTCTTCACGTGGTGCGCGTTCTTCACGCGGAGCACGTTCTTCGCGAGGCTGGCGCTCTTCACGTGGCGCGCGCTCGGCACGCTCTTCACGCGGCTTGCGCTCTTCATCGCGGCGGCCATTGCGGTTGCGGCTCTGCTGGCGACCATTACGGCGCTCTTCGTTGCGCTGGGTGCGCTCGGCGGCAGGCTTCTCGGCGGCAACCGGTTGGGCGGCGACAGGCTCTTCTTTACCTGCGAACAGGCTCACCAGCGACTTCACCAGGCCTTTGAACAGGCTCGGCTCCGGTACGCTCGGCGCGGGTGCCGGCTGGGCAACAGGTGCCTGCTCTTCGGCTGCGGCCGGTGCCGGGGCGTTGGTGCGGGCCGGTGCGGTTTTTACCGCGGCTTCCTGGCGTACCAGGGTGCGGGTGGCGGTCGGCTGCGGCGCCTCTTCGGCTTCGGCTGCGGCGATTTCGTAGCTGGACTGGTTGTTCAGCACTTCCGGGTTGTCGTCGCGCAGGCGCTGGACTTCGAAGTGCGGGGTTTCCAGGTGGTCGTTCGGCAGGATGATGATGCGTGCACGGGTGCGCAGCTCGATCTTGGTGATCGAGTTGCGTTTTTCGTTCAGCAGGAACGCGGCGACCGGGATCGGCACCTGGGCACGAACTTCGGCGGTGCGGTCCTTCAGGGCCTCTTCTTCGATCAGGCGCAGAATGGCCAGCGACAGCGATTCGACGTCGCGGATGATGCCGGTGCCCGAGCAGCGCGGGCAGACGATGCCGCTGCTTTCGCCCAGCGAAGGGCGCAGGCGCTGGCGGGACATCTCCAGCAGGCCGAAGCGCGAGATGCGGCCAACCTGAACGCGGGCGCGGTCGGCTTCAAGGCACTCGCGCACGCGTTCTTCGACGGCGCGCTGATTCTTGGCCGGGGTCATGTCGATGAAGTCGATGACGATCAGGCCGCCGATGTCGCGCAGGCGCAGCTGGCGGGCGATTTCTTCAGCCGCTTCCAGGTTGGTCTGCAGGGCGGTTTCCTCGATGTCGCTGCCTTTGGTGGCGCGCGCCGAGTTGATGTCGATGGAAACCAGGGCTTCGGTCGGGTCGATGACGATCGAGCCGCCGGATGGCAGGTCGACGACGCGCTGGAAGGCGGTCTCGATCTGGCTCTCGATCTGGAAGCGGTTGAACAGCGGTACGCTGTCTTCGTACAGCTTGACCTTGCTGGCGTACTGCGGCATCACCTGGCGGATGAAGGTCAGGGCTTCTTCCTGGGCATCGATGCTGTCGATCAGCACTTCGCCGATGTCCTGGCGCAGGTAGTCGCGGATGGCGCGGATGATGACGTTGCTTTCCTGGTAGATCAGGAAAGGCGCGGCGCGGTCCTGGGAGGCGTCCTTGATGGCGGTCCACAGCTGCAGCAGGTAGTCGAGGTCCCACTGCATTTCTTCGCTGCTGCGGCCAAGGCCGGCAGTGCGCACGATCAGGCCCATGTCGCCCGGTACGGTCAGGCCGTTCAGGGCTTCGCGCAGTTCGTTGCGCTCTTCGCCTTCGATACGGCGGGAGATGCCGCCGGCACGCGGGTTATTGGGCATCAGCACCAGGTAACGGCCGGCCAGGCTGATGAAGGTGGTCAGGGCGGCGCCTTTGTTGCCGCGCTCTTCCTTCTCGACCTGGACGATGACTTCCTGGCCTTCGCTCAGCACTTCCTTGATGTTGACGCGGCCTTCGGGCGCCTTCTTGAAGTACTCGCGGGAAATTTCTTTCAGCGGCAGGAAGCCGTGACGTTCGGAGCCGAAGTCGACGAAGGCCGCTTCAAGGCTGGGCTCGATCCGGGTGATCTTGCCTTTGTAGATGTTGGCCTTTTTCTGCTCACGCGCGCCGGACTCGATGTCCAGGTCGTACAGACGTTGGCCGTCCACCAGGGCTACACGCAACTCTTCGGGCTGAGTTGCGTTAATCAGCATTCTTTTCATGTTGTACCGTCGGTTTCCGGGCTGCCGGAAACGGCGTTCGGCACACACGACGTCTCATGGTCGGTGCCAAGGTGCGCAAAGGGTGGCCGGGCCACCCCCGTGTCGAAGAACGTTCGGCACCAGCCGGTTGCCCAGCCTGCCGTTGTCGCGACGACGCGTCCTGTTTGCTGCGGTGCCTACCAGGCCCCGGTGGTTTCGAATTGGAATCCGAATCAACCAAGCGGGCCTCGTGCACTCAGTCAGGAGGAGGAATCAACCGTCGGCCGTGGACGCTTTGGGGCATCTGCTACACGGACCGAGGGCTGTGCATCTCCACCCTGCACGTATCCCTGATAATTCGGGTGCTGCCGCGCGCTGAATCCGCAACGGGTTGCATTTTTCGCCAGCGCGGATACCGCACTGGCGCCATTCATGTCCAAGGCAGGTATTTCCGAAGCATTCGCCGTGCGTTGCGTGGAAGCGACGGGCGGGCAGAGGAGGGCCAAAAAGAAGCGGGTAAGCAGGTGAAACACCGCACTTGTCGTTTTTTTTCGATCTTCTCTACACAGCGCTGGTGGCGATTCCAGGCAATTCGGTAAACTGGCGAAAACCCCGTAGGACGGCCTCGCGTCCTGCAGAATTGCGTTGGTCAGGGACCGGCTAAGGGCCTGGTGCCGCTGGCCTGCCGCTTTTGGCGGCGTTCGCGACTATAGCAGCAATGATTAAGTGCTTCAATTCCATAAAAAATTGTTATGATCCCGCCATGACGACCAATACCCCTCCGACTTCCGGCGTTCAGCTGATCGAAGTCGCGCCGGAGCTTGCCGGCCAACGCATCGACAATTTCCTCATCACGGCGCTCAAGGGCGTGCCCAAGACGCTGGTGTACCGCATCCTGCGAAAAGGCGAGGTGCGGGTTAACAAAGGCCGTATCAAGCCCGAGTACAAGCTTCAGGCCGGCGACATCGTGCGGGTGCCGCCGGTGCGCCTGCCTGAGCGCGACGAGCCTGCGCCTGTTGCCCAGGGGCTGTTGCAGCGCCTGGAGGCCGCCATCGTCTACGAAGACAAGGCGCTGATCGTGATGAACAAGCCCTCCGGCATTGCCGTGCACGGTGGCAGCGGCCTGAGCTTTGGTGTGATCGAGGCGCTGCGCCAGTTGCGCCCGGATGCCAAGGAGCTCGAGCTGGTGCACCGTCTGGACCGTGATACATCAGGCCTGCTGATGATCGCCAAAAAGCGCAGCATGCTGCGCCACCTGCATGCGGCCCTGCGCGGCGATGGCGTGGACAAGCGCTACATGGCGCTGGTGCGCGGCCACTGGCCAACCGCCAAGAAGCAGGTCAATGCGCCGTTGCTCAAAAGTAACCTGCGCTCCGGCGAGCGCATGGTCGAGGTCAATGACGAGGGCAAGGAGGCGCTGACCTTGTTCCGCGTACTGCGCCGCTTCGGCGAGTTCGCCACCATTGTCGAGGCGCGTCCGATTACCGGCCGCACTCACCAGATCCGTGTGCATGCGTTGCATGCCGGGCACATGATTGCCGGTGACAGCAAATATGGCGACGAGGACTTCAGCCGCGAGATTCGCGAGCTGGGCGGCAAGCGCCTGTTCCTGCACGCCTACGCCCTGACAGTGCCGTTGCCCGATGGTGGCGAGCTCAAGCTGGAAGCGCCAGTGGACGAAGTATGGGCCAAGACAGTGGAGCGTTTGAGTGCGCCACAGTAACTATGACCTGTTGATCTTCGATTGGGATGGCACCCTGGCCGATTCCATCGGTCGTATCGTCGAGGCGATGAATGCTGCGGCGGCGCGTGCGGGTGAGGCGCCGAGCGACGAGGGTGCCATCAAGGGCATCATCGGCCTGGCGCTGGATGAGGCCATTTCAACCCTCTACCCGCACCTTGACCCTGTTCAGCTTGTAGCCTTTCGTCAGCACTATGCCGATGTGTATGTGGCGCTTGATCAGCAGCCTTCGCCTTTGTTCGAGGGCGTGATTGAGTCGCTGGATGCGTTCCGCGCCCAGGGTTATCGCTTGGCGGTGGCGACTGGCAAGGCGCGGCGTGGGCTGGATCGGGTGCTCAAAGCCAATGGCTGGGAGCAGTTCTTCGACATCACCCGTGCCGCCGACGAAACGCGGGGTAAGCCGCACCCGCTGATGCTGGAGGAAATCCTCGCGCATTGTGGTGTCGGCCCTGAGCGTGCGCTGATGGTGGGTGACTCGGCGTTCGATTTGCAGATGGCCAGCAATGCCGGCATGCATTCGGTGGCGGTGGGCTATGGTGCCATGTCGCTGCAGGCGTTGGCCGAATTCGGCCCGCAGGTTTGTATTGATCATTTCTCCCAGTTGCGCGAGTGGTTGGCGGGTAATTCGTAATTCCAATTCCAAGGTAGGTGAGCATGGCTGACGAGTGGAAAGCACCAGAATCCGAGCCGGATGAGCGCGAAGAGCGCAAAAGCTGGAAACTCCTGGAAAAGACCTTGCTGGCGGGGGTTCAGGAGCAGCGCCGCGCGCGGCGTTGGGGGATCTTCTTCAAGCTGCTGACCTTCGTCTACCTGTTCGGTGTTCTGGCCTTGTTCTCGCCGTTGATGGACATGGACAAGGCTGCGTCGCGCAGTGGTAGCCATACCGCGCTGGTGGAAGTGCGTGGGGTGATCGCCGACCAGGAGGCCGCCAGTGCCGACAATCTGGTCAAGAGCCTGCGCGAAGCCTTCAAGGACCCGAAAACCAAGGCGGTGGTGTTGCGCATCAACAGCCCGGGCGGTAGCCCGGTGCAGGCGGGTTATGTGTATGACGAAATCCGCCGCCTGCGTGGCGAGTACCCGGACAAGAAGCTCTATGCGGTGATTGCCGACCTGGGGGCGTCAGGCGCTTACTACATTGCCAGCGCCGCGGACGAAATCTACGCCGACAAGGCAAGCCTGGTCGGCTCCATTGGTGTGACGGCGGCAGGCTATGGCTTTGTTGGCTCGATGGAGAAGCTGGGTGTTGAGCGGCGTACCTATACGGCCGGTGAGCACAAGGCATTCCTTGACCCGTTCTCGCCGGAAAAGCCTGAAGAAAAGGCCTTTTGGCAGGGTGTGCTGAATACTACCCATCAGCAGTTCATCGCCATGGTCAAGCAGGGGCGGGGTGAGCGCCTGAAGGACAAGGAGCACCCGGAGCTGTTCAGTGGTCTGATCTGGTCGGGCGAGCAGGCCAAGGCGCTTGGCCTGGTTGATGGTCTGGGCAGTGCCAGCTACGTGGCGCGTGAGATTGTCGGCGAGAAGGACCTGGTGGACTACACCGTCCAGGAGTCGCCTTTTGACCGGTTCTCCAAGCGCATTGGTGCGAGTGTGGCCGAGCACCTTGCCATGTGGATGGGGTTCCAGGGGCCGCAGTTGCGCTGAGTTTGGCTTGAGGTATTTGTCGTCTGTGAGATCGAGCGCCGCCCACGCGGCGCATCGCGGATAAATCCGCTCCTACAGGGTTCGCGTTTCGTTGTAGGAGCGGATTTAACCGCGATGCGCCGCGTGGGCGGCGCTCGGTCTCATGGGCAATAAAAATCTCAAGTCTGGCTAAGGGATGCTCACTCCCTCCTTCATCAGCATATCCACCAACCGAATCAGCGGTAGCCCGATCAGGCTCGTCGCATCACTCCCGTGGGTGCTCTGAAACAAACTCACCCCCAGTCCCTCTGCCTTGAAGCTCCCGGCGCAATCCAGCGGCTGCTCGGCCGCCACATACCGTTCCACTTGCTCCCGGCTCAGCTCGCGCATATTCACCGTAAACGGCACGCAATCGACCTGGCACTGCCCAGTGGCGGTGTTTAGCAGTGCCAGCCCGGTCAGGAAGGTTACCTGCTGCCCGCTGGCTTCCAGCAATTGCTCGCATGCCCGTTCGAATGTGTGTGGCTTGCCGAGTATCTGTTCGCCCAGCACCGCAACCTGGTCGGAGCCGATGATCAGGTGCTCGGGGTGGGTTGCTGCGAGTGCCTCTGCCTTTTGCCTGGCCAGCCGGCGCACGAGCTCCACTGCCGGCTCGTCACCCAGCCGCCGCTCGTCTAAGTCGGGGCTTGCCCAGGTGAAGGGCAGGCGCAGTCGCGCCAGCAGTTCGCGGCGATAAGCAGAGCTCGAAGCCAGTAACAAGGGAAGCATGGTAGACTCCTGATCAGTTGAACCCGATTCTAACATGCGAGATGCCGCCGAATTTCCTTTGACAGGGGCGGGGGGCATCCCTAGAATGCTGCGCCTATGTTGAATGACCCGATTCCACCTCACGTTGACCCGCGCAAATTAGCCGATCGTGGCGTAACCCTTAACGGTTCGCTGCAACTCGCTGATTTGGAAAGACTCTGCGACCCGCTTTCCGACAATGTCGGTACGGTGCAGGCGAAGTTCGATTTTGAACGAGATGAACAGCACGTGGTGGTTATCCACAGCGAGCTGGACGTTGAAGTCAAAATGGTTTGCCAGCGTTGTCTTGAGCTGGTCACCCTGCCGATCCACAGCGAATGTACTTACGCCGTGGTGAAGGAGGGTGCGAATACCCAGTCGTTGCCGAAAGGCTATGACGTGCTGGAACTGGGCGAAGATCCTTTGGATCTGCAGGCCTTGATCGAGGAGGAGCTTTTGCTCGCCTTGCCCATTGTGCCTGCTCATCATCCGGAAGAATGCCAGCAGCCGGCGGGCGCAGACGAGCCCGACTCGAGCAAGGACGAGGTATCGCGGTCCAACCCGTTCAGTGTTTTGGCGCAGTTAAAGCGTGACCCAAACGTTTAGGAGTTAATCAATTATGGCTGTTCAGCAGAACAAAAAATCCCGCTCTGCCCGTGACATGCGTCGTTCGCACGACGCTCTGTCGGAAAACGCACTGTCGGTTGAGAAAACCACCGGTGAAGTACA
The DNA here is from genome assembly GCF_028898945.1 of Pseudomonas sp. PSKL.D1. NCBI lineage: Bacteria > Pseudomonadati > Pseudomonadota > Gammaproteobacteria > Pseudomonadales > Pseudomonadaceae > Pseudomonas > Pseudomonas sp. PSKL.D1. The sequence goes on along the minus strand of NZ_CP118607.1, from coordinate 4,218,604 downwards.
CCTGCGCCACCACGTTTCGCCAGAAGGCGTATACCGTGGTCGCAAAGTGGTCGACAAGGGCGCTGACGAGTAATCCTTGTCCGCTCAGATCATCGCGATCGACGCAATGGGCGGGGACTTCGGTCCCCGCAGCATTGTTCAGGCTAGCATTGCCTGCCTTTCCGCTACCCCCTCGTTGCATTTGGCCCTCGTCGGTCAGCCCTCTCTTCTAGAAGACCTGATTAGCGGCGTTTCAGCTGCGGATCGCGCGCGCCTGCAAATTGTGGCTGCCAGTGAAGTGGTCGGGATGGATGAGCGGCCGTCGCAGGCGTTGCGGGGCAAGCCGGATTCGTCGATGCGCATCGCCCTTGAACTGGTGCGTGATGGCAGGGCTCAGGCCTGCGTTAGTGCCGGTAATACCGGGGCATTGATGGCGTTGTCGCGTTTTGTGCTCAAGACGTTGCCGGGTATCGACCGCCCTGCCATGGTGGCGGCTATTCCGACGCAGGCGGGTTACTGCCAGTTGCTCGATTTGGGCGCCAATGTCGATTGCAGTGCCGAAAACCTCTATCAGTTTGCTGTAATGGGCTCGGTAGCGGCTCAGGCGTTGGGTGTCCAGCGGCCGCGTGTGGCGCTGCTCAATATCGGTACCGAGGACATCAAGGGTAACCAGCAGGTCAAGTTGGCTGCCACGCTGCTGCAGAACGCGCGCGGCCTCAATTACATCGGTTTCGTCGAGGGTGACGGGCTGTATCGGGGTGAGGCCGACGTGGTGGTGTGCGACGGTTTTGTCGGCAATATCCTGCTCAAATCCAGTGAAGGTCTGGCGACCATGATTGGCGCGCGCATTGAGAAACTGTTCAAGGGCGGCGCTTTGTCACGTGTTGCCGGGGCTGTTGCCATGCCGCTGCTCAAGCGCCTGCAGGCCGACCTGGCGCCGGCCCGGCACAATGGTGCGAGCTTTCTCGGGTTGCAGGGCATCGTCATCAAAAGCCACGGTTCGGCGGGGGTGCAAGGCTTTCAGAGTGCGATTCAGCGGGCGCTGATCGAGATTCAGGAAAACCTGCCCCAGCGGCTGCATGGCCGCCTCGAAGATTTGTTGCCTTAGGCATTTTGCCCATGAAGTGCTTAAATGTGACCGCTTGGTCTGCGTCTTCATCCAAGCATTCAGATTCTGTGCCCAGCCAATGGCTCGGCGCACCCTATCCGATGACAAGATCATAAGGGCTTGTTCAATGTCTGCATCCCTCGCATTCGTCTTCCCTGGTCAAGGTTCCCAGTCGCTGGGCATGCTCGCCGAGCTCGGCGCGGAAAAGCCAGTGATCGTCGAGACCTTCAAGGAGGCCTCCGAAGCTCTGGGCTACGACCTGTGGGCTCTGGTTCAGAATGGGCCGGAAGAAAAGCTCAATCAAACCGACAAGACTCAGCCTGCAATCCTGACTGCCTCCATCGCCTTGTGGCGCCTGTGGCTGGAGGAGGGCGGTGCCAAGCCAGCCTACGTCTCCGGCCATAGCCTGGGCGAATACAGCGCGCTGGTTGCCGCTGGCAGCATCAGCCTTAAAGACGCCGTTCGCCTGGTCGAGCGCCGTGGCCAGTTGATGCAGGAGGCCGTGCCGGCCGGTCATGGCGCCATGGCGGCCATTCTCGGCCTGGACGACGCCGTAGTCGTTGAAATCTGTGCCGAAGCGGCCGAAGACGAAGTGGTCAGCGCCGTCAACTTCAACTCGCCAGGCCAGGTAGTTATTGCCGGTAACAAAGGCGCTGTCGATCGCGCCATCGAGCTGTGCAAGGCCAAAGGTGCCAAGCGCGCTCTGCCGCTGGCCGTCAGCGTGCCGTCGCACTGTGCACTGATGAAGCCTGCCGCCGAGCGATTCGCCGAAGCAGTCAATGCGATCGAGTGGAAGGCGCCGCAAATTCCGGTGGTACAGAACGTTACCGCCGCCATTGCCGCCGACCTTGATGCACTCAAGCGCGACCTGCTGGCTCAGCTCTACCAGCCCGTTCGCTGGGTGGAGTGCGTGCAGGCCCTGGCGGCCCACGGCGCCGTCAACCTGGTTGAATGTGGCCCCGGTAAAGTGCTGGCTGGCCTGAACAAGCGTTGCGCCGATGGCGTAACCACCTACAACCTCAATACCCCTGACGCCGTCGCCGCCACCCGTGCGGCGCTGGCCTGAATCTGGAGAAGCTTGCATGAGCCTGCAAGGTAAAGTTGCACTGGTCACTGGCGCCAGCCGTGGTATCGGCCAGGCCATCGCCCTCGAGCTGGGCCGCCAGGGCGCTACCGTGATCGGTACTGCCACCTCGGCTTCCGGTGCCGAGCGCATCGCTGCCACCCTCAAAGAGCACGGCATCACCGGCACCGGCATGGAGCTGAACGTGACCAGCGCCGAATCGGTTGAGGCTGTGCTGGGCGCCATTGGCGAGCAGTTCGGTGCGCCGGCCATCCTGGTCAACAACGCCGGTATCACCCGTGACAACCTCATGCTGCGCATGAAGGACGACGAGTGGTTCGACGTGATCGACACCAACCTGAACAGCCTCTACCGTTTGTCCAAGGGCGTGCTGCGTGGCATGACCAAGGCACGTTGGGGTCGTATCATCAGCATCGGCTCGGTCGTCGGTGCCATGGGTAACGCTGGCCAGGCCAACTATGCGGCCGCCAAGGCGGGCCTGGAAGGTTTCAGCCGTGCCCTGGCGCGTGAAGTGGGCTCGCGTGGCATCACCGTCAACTCGGTGACCCCGGGCTTTATCGATACCGACATGACTCGCGAACTGCCAGAAGCGCAGCGCGAAGCCCTGCAAACCCAGATTCCGCTGGGCCGCCTGGGCCAGGCTGACGAAATCGCCAAGGTGGTTTCGTTCCTGGCATCCGACGGCGCAGCCTATGTCACCGGCGCCACCGTGCCGGTGAACGGCGGGATGTACATGTAACCCCTGCAACTCAATGTGACGGATTGCTTAAAAAAAGAGTCATACTCCGAGCCTAAAATCCGTTATAAAGCTGCAACCAGATTCCAGGCAGCGGGTGCGGTGCCCAACCCGAAGGTGCGTTCCGCTTGAAAAGCGAACGTCTTTCTATAAAATTGGTCACCGGCCAGCTGCCTGACATATGTCCATTAGGAGTGAAAACTAGGTATGAGCACCATCGAAGAACGCGTCAAGAAAATCGTCGCCGAGCAACTGGGCGTCAAGGAAGAAGAAGTGACCAACGAGAAGTCCTTCGTCGACGACCTGGGTGCCGATTCGCTTGACACCGTTGAGCTGGTGATGGCTCTGGAAGAGGAATTCGAGACCGAAATCCCTGACGAAGAAGCCGAGAAGATCACTACCGTTCAAGCTGCTATCGACTACGTCAACAGCCACAAGGCCTAAGACGCTGTAGTCGTCGCTTCTTGACGAGAAAAACCGCACTGCCTTTGCTGGCGTGCGGTTTTTTCTTTGCCAGGCAGCGATTTCGTGCGATGAGCGCCGAGAGCTTGTTGCCATTTCATTCCGTTGCCTTGAATGCAATGGCAAGAAACTCTGTTAACGAAAAAGGAGAGTACTGTGTCGCGTAGACGCGTCGTGGTCACCGGTATGGGTATGCTGTCGCCACTGGGTACGGATGTACCGAGCACCTGGCAGGGCATTCTGGCTGGCCGCAGTGGCATCGGGCCGATCGAACACACGGACCTTTCTGCCTACTCCACCCGTTTTGGCGGCTCGGTGAAGGGCTTTGAAGTCGAGCAGTACCTGTCGGCCAAAGAGGCCCGCAAGCTCGACCTGTTCATCCAGTACGGCTTGGCAGCCGGTTTCCAGGCGGTGCGTAATGCCGGCCTGGAAGTGACCGACGCCAACCGCGAGCGCATCGGCGTGGCCATGGGCTCGGGCATCGGCGGCCTGACCAATATCGAAGAAACCAGCCGCACCCTGCACGATTCGGGGCCGCGCCGCATTTCGCCATTCTTCGTGCCGGGTTCGATCATCAACATGATCTCGGGCTTCCTGTCGATCCATCTGGGGTTGCAGGGGCCTAACTACGCCATCGCCACGGCTTGCACCACTGGCACCCACTGCATCGGCATGGCCGCGCGCAACATCGCCTATGGCGAAGCCGACGTGATGATTGCAGGTGGCGCGGAAATGGCTGCATGTGGCCTCGGTATGGGTGGTTTTGGTGCCTCGCGTGCGCTGTCAACGCGCAACGATGAGCCAACCCGTGCCAGCCGTCCATGGGACAAGGGCCGTGATGGCTTCGTATTGTCCGACGGTGCCGGTGCGTTGGTGCTTGAAGAGCTTGAGCATGCCCAGGCCCGTGGCGCCACCATCTATGCCGAACTGGTTGGCTTTGGCATGAGCGGTGATGCCTTCCATATGACCTCGCCGCCCGATAGCGGCGAAGGGGCTGCCCGCTGCATGGCCAACGCCCTGCGCGACGCTGGCATCCAGCCGGAAGCAGTCAGCTACATCAATGCCCACGGCACTTCCACCCCTGCGGGTGACGTTGCCGAGGTTGCGGCAATCAAGCGTGTGTTCGGTGATCATGCCTACAAGCTGGCCGTCAGCTCGACCAAGTCGATGACGGGCCACCTGCTGGGCGCTGCCGGTGCGGTCGAAGCCATCTTCAGCGTGCTGGCAATCAACAGCCAGATGGCGCCACCGACCATCAACCTGGATGAGCCGGACGAAGGTTGCGACCTTGACTTCGTGCCGCATCAGGCGCGCAGCATGCCGATCGACGTGGTGCTGTCCAACTCGTTCGGCTTTGGTGGCACCAACGGCTCGCTGGTGTTCCGCCGGTTCGCCGGTTGATGCATAGCTGGATCGATGGCCAGCCTGCGACTGCGGTCAACCTGCAGAACCGGGGCCTGGCCTACGGTGATGGTCTTTTCGAGACCATCGCCGTGCGTGCTGGCCGCCCCAGCTTGCTGGAAGGTCATCTGGCTCGCCTGGCGCTGGGGTGCGAGCGGTTGGCGATCAACGCCGACATGCCGCTGGTGCGCGACGAGGTCCTGCGTTTTGCCAGCCAGTTGGGTGACGGCGTTGCCAAACTCATCCTGACTCGCGGCGATAGCCAGCGTGGCTATGCCCCGGTTGCAGGTGTGCCGCCACGGCGCATCCTGCAAGGCGGGCCGCTGCCAGAATACCCGGCTGAACATGCCGAACAGGGTGTGCGGCTGTACCCTTGCCAGACCCGGCTTGGGGAACAACCCTTGCTGGCCGGCCTCAAACATCTCAACCGCCTTGAGCAGGTGCTGGCCCGTGCCGAGTGGCAGGGCAGTGAACATGCTGAAGGTTTGATGCAGGACGGGCAGGGCAGGGTGATCGAGGGTGTCTATAGCAACCTGTTCCTGGTGCGCGATGGCGTGCTGGTAACGGCTGACCTCAATCGATGCGGTGTCGCCGGCGTGATGCGCAGCGCATTGCTGGAACAGGCAAAAGCGTTAGGCATCTCAACGCAGGTGCGTGATGTGATGCTTGAAGAGCTGGCGCAGGCCGATGAGGTTTTTGTGTGCAACAGTGTTTATGGCATTTGGCCGGTGCGCGGCCACGCCGAGCTAAACTGGTCGCCGGGCCCGCTCACCCGTAAACTGCAGGCCGTTGCCCGTACGTTACTGGATACCTGAATTCGTGAGACGCAAACTCCTGCTGTTGCTGGAAATGGGCTTGATCCTTGCCGGCCTGGCCTTGGGCTGGTCGGCCTGGAAGCTCAACTCGGTCCTGGAGCAACCTTTGCACGTGGCGCAGGAACGCCTGCTGGACGTGCCCAACGGTACAAACCCCAACCGCATGTTCTACCGCATGCAAAGCGAAGGGCTGCTGGATGATGCCGTCTGGCTGCGCTTGTACTGGCGCTTCAACATGGCCGGCACGCCGCTGCATACCGGTGAGTACCGCCTGACGCCTGGCATGACCGTGGAAGACTTGTTCGATGCCTGGCGCCGTGCCGACGTGGTGCAGTACAACCTGACGCTGGTCGAAGGCTGGACGTTCCGCCAGGTGCGCTCGGCGATTGCCAAGCATGAAAAGCTCAAGCATACCCTTGATGGTTTGTCCGACACCGAGGTGATGGACAAGCTTGGCCATACCGGCGTGTTCCCCGAAGGGCGCTTTTTCCCGGATACCTACCGTTTCGTGCGCGGCATGAGTGATGTGGAGCTGCTGCAGCAAGCCTATATGCGCCTGGACGAAGTGCTGGCCAAGGAGTGGGCCGAGCGCACCACCGACCTGCCGTATCGCGACCCTTATCAGGCGTTGATCATGGCCTCTCTGGTGGAAAAGGAAACCGGTATCCCCCAGGAACGTGGCCAGATTGCCGGCGTGTTCGTGCGGCGCCTGCGCCTGGGCATGATGCTGCAGACCGACCCTACCGTGATCTATGGCATGGGTGAGCGCTATAACGGCAGGATTACCCGCGCCGACCTGCGTGAGCCCACGCCCTACAACACGTACACCATCACCGGCCTGCCGCCGACGCCGATTGCCATGGTCGGGCGCGAGGCTATCCATGCAGCGCTTAACCCGTCCGACGGCACCAGCCTTTACTTCGTTGCGCGTGGTGACGGCAGCCATGTGTTCTCCGATGACCTGGACGATCACAACTCGGCAGTGCGCGAATTCCAGCTCAAGCGGCGGGCAGACTATCGCTCGAGCCCTGCGCCCCAGGGCCAGACCGATTCGGTCGAGACGCCGGCTGTTGATGCCCCGGAGCCTGATGCGCAGCAGGCCTTGCCGTCAGGCGAATCTCCAGCGCCGGCTGAAGCGCCAGCGCCAGACGAACAACATTAAGGACTGCCTGTGAGCGGCTTGTTTATTACCCTGGAAGGCCCCGAAGGCGCGTTATATTCGCTTTGACTTCCATGTAAACCAGAAAAAATATATTCAGTAGCTGTGCGATGTAAACCAAAGCTATCCTTCCCTACCAAGTCCTCTGAGCCCGAAAGCAAAAATCAGAGGGTATGGGGCTGCGGTCAGAAAGGGAGGGTGTGGACTTGACGATTACATTCTCTTCTACCACGATGTAAACCAATGCCCCCTCCACCAAAGCCACTAGGACAAACGAATGGCGCAAGGCTGTCTGATCGTATGTGACGGAAATAACGGGGCAGGTAAGTCTTCGGTTATCCGTGCCATCGAAGAGTTTCTCCACTCACGAGGCCATTCCTACCTCGTGACTCGCGAGCCTGGCGGAACCCGTATCGGTGAAAAGATCCGGAGCGTGGTGCTCGATCCTGAGACCCCAGAGCTTTGCGATACGACTGAGCTGCTTCTGTTTGCTGCTGCTCGCGCTCAGCACTTGAAAGAAAAGATCATTCCAGCGATCCAGGCCGGTAAGGTAGTGGTGTGTGATCGCTTCACTCCCGCGACGGTAGCGTTCCAGCACTACGGAAGAGGGATTCCCCTAAGCCTGGTGCAGAGCATCAACGGTTTTGCGCTTGAGGGCTTTTCCCCGAACCTCAATATCATCCTGGACGTAGATCCGGAGATCGGGATGAGGCGAGTGGCGTCCCGTGGTGAAGGGCTAGATCGTATGGAGATGCAAAAGCTGGAATTTTTGACACGAGCCCGTGAAGGCTTCCTGCGGCAAGCAGAAGAGGCACCAGACACTTTCGTAGTGATTGACGCTTCTCAGCCCTTCGATGCTGTGAGTGCAAACGTGCTTGCCGAAGTGGATGCTCTGCTGGCGAAACTCGCGTAGGTGCCGCCATGCGATACCTTCACATGTATCGCAGTGAAACAAGCGCCACCTCCACGGATCAGGTCGTCATCTCATCCAACTATCTGGAACGGCCAGATTTCGATTTCTCAATCCCTTTGCATTCTGGTCTGCACTACGTCTTTGTTCGAGGCGCGGGCATGGCAACGAATGCCAAGGGCTATGAGTTACGGATGGCCATCAATAAATTTCTCGATTTTGCGACTGGATATAATTCAAACATTATTCCCGCACTAAAAATTTCATCTCTCAATGATATCGGAGCTGAAGAATACAAACGCTTTGAAGATTATTTGCTACGGAATAATTTTCGAATTTACTTAGCTATACGTTTGAAGTCAGCTTTTGTACATGTGGCACGCCGATTTGAAGATGGTATGCCAGCGTTGAAGCTGCCAGTGATCGAGGAACCAAAGTTCAATCCAGCTGAACCGCTGTCAGACCAAACAGATGATGATCTGTACAAAGCTATGTGCCGAGAAGTCGATCTGTTGCGAGAAAAACTTGCGTTTCAACGGGCGGTACACATTACTAAGCCATATGACAGCTGGGAAGTATGGGAGATAAGCCGCGATTTACTGAGTTTGGGATATGGTAAGTTATCAACATGGGCAATTGATCCGTTGAAAGCCGCCGCTACACTCCAATACCACGGTTTTCCTTTTTATATTCGTCCGGCTTTGATGAAGTGCCTCTATTACGATGCGAGCGTCGGTGGTCTTAGCCCCATTGGTAGAACGCCCTTGGAATTTGTGTTGTCTTGTTGTTTAGATCGTGCCTATTTGCGCAGGCGGGCGCCTGGTTGCATTAGTTTTCGAGATTTATTTAAGCTGATGTACCCTACTGCTACTGATCAAGCAACTCTCGCTCTGTTTACCCAGCGCCAGTTGGGTTGGAATAAAGAGACTGTGCTTGCGCTGGATAAAGACAGATTTGTCCACCCTATGTCCGAGTTAGCGAAAGAGGGTGTGGTGGTGGTCATATCAACTAAAACTCGGTCACAAGGCCAGGGCAAGTCATTCATCAGTCCTAAAACCATGGTTACCTCTAGTAGCCGAACTGACCCCTATTCTGGTTACAATTTGATTCGTCTAGCTTGCGATCTCTCGGAGAGCTGCAGAGGATACTTAAAGCTCGACCCAAGTATTGAGGTTGATGATAAGCGACATCAAACTCCATTTTTATTTTTTCAAGACCCAGTGCAACCTTGGATTCCAGGTGATCGGCTATCTAGTTTGGATGCTCCGGGCCACTGGCAGGCTGGCGTTCAACGTTTTTTGGCTAGGGCGCAGCTAGTGGAAAACGGAGAGCCCCTTGTGAACGTTGACAGTCTCTCAACACGATTGCGCGTTACGTCCCTTCAGAACAATAAAAACAAGCGCCGTCAGCCCATAGCTCTTACTGCCCTGTTATACGGTCACGCCGACTCTGTTACCACCGACAACCATTACGACAGCTCGGTATCGGCGATGGCAGGACGTAGGACGCGTTTCCATGATTTCCAGCAGCGATTTATCCAGAAGGGTCAAGAAGGCCTGTTCAAGGGATTAATGGGCAAGCCTATCGCTCAGGAGTCGATATATCCGAGGTTCAGGATATTCACGTTGATCGGCCATGAGAGGCCGCTCTGGGCGTGCTTGGATTCTACCCAGCCCTCGTACCCTGGTAGTAAAGAATTGCCTTCCGGCGCTCGCTGTACGCGTTTAGATAAATGCAATGGCTGCGAACAGTGGTGCGTGCTGGAAGACTCTCTTCCGTTTTTGATGGAGCGCCAAGCAATACTTGAAATTTTAGTAGAGCGGGATCCAGGTGCACATGATGATCACGCGGATGAGATTCAAGTACTCAAATATCTTGTTGATAAGTTAAAAAACAGATCATTGTTGGAATCTGCAAGCCTATATAGAAGCAAATACGAGGTTCTTCTTCCTGTCGATCTGAAGTCATTAATCGCTTACGTAGAGGATTAAGCATGAAGTCCGCAAATGAAGAAAAAGAAAACGATGACTTTGTCAAACTCATGGCGGAAATTGAAGAGGAATCTCGGGAGTCAGCTAAAGCTTACTTTGAAGAACTGTATGAAACCTCCCATGGGCGTGGTGGCTCCGCTGCGGAGGATGGCGACTACGATGAATTTCTTCAAGAGTTTGAGGGTGATTCATCTGAGGATGAGAAACAAGACTATTCTCGTCAGCGAAAAGGTAATTTGAACGTCAAGTTGGCTGCTAGTCCGGATGGTGATTTTCCGATTTCTCCCTATTCGTTGTATAAAAATGGCAGATGGGTACTGCTCGAAGCTGGTCAGTTCACCGAAATTTCCATCATCATCGATAACTCCCCCGAAGACCTGCAACCCCTTAAGCGTGCCATTTCCTACTATCTTCTTCCAGCTACTAACCCATTCGGTACAATCAGAAGTTTTGTGTCTTCTCAGAATTATGCCGACTCGTTCAAGCATATTCAGACATATGTGTTTGAAGCTAATCATTTAGACGGATCGGCGGAGTCCATTTCAATCATTGGCGACAGCATGCTTAATGAGGCCCTTGATACCGTTAAGCGCGAAGGGTCGCCACATGCTTACAATATGATGTTTTTTTATATTAACTTTTGGTTGACGCTGTCCAGTCAAGGCTTGTTGCCGCCAGAATACTCGCTCAAGGTCGATGCTTCCCTGGTTGATACTGCCAGTAGAAGGCAAGATGTTCTTGATGTGATTAGCTCCGCATTCGTTGGTTGGAAACCATATTCCGAAGATGAATTAATAACTCTTCTGGGTTACGCTTTTTTTTGGATCGATGAGGCCATGCCTCTGATAGTAGATGCAAAAAACTACTTGGAGTTGAGGTCTCTAATAACAGACGCGCACTATTTGACCTCGCGCCCAGACCCGGAATTCGAAAGTGTCTTGGGCAAGAAGGTCAAAGGGGTTGAGGTCTTAGGATTTGGACGAGGAAAGCGTTTTCAACTTTATAAAATGAAAAGTGGCGAGCGTCGCAAATATGTCCAGCTTTCTTATACTTGGCGGTTGAAGTACAAATACGCAATCGATCGAGTGCGTAATGCTGTTTTTATTTTGTTCTGTTTGATGACGGGCATGCGGAGAAAAGAGCTTGCTCCCCTTAAATTTTCTGACGTCATCAAAGGTAAGGATGGTGTCTGGCGCGTTTATTTTTCTAGGTATAAAACCAGTAGTGATCCTAATTATCATGGGGATCCGGATTTCATTACAATTCCCGATTATTTGGGTGAGGCTATTGAAACGTTCGAGAGCCTGCGGAAAGTGGGAAATAATTATCTTAAAGGATATATTTTTCAGCCTGCTCTCGGCAACGTTGAAATGAACCTCACCGATAGGATGATTGATACGGTGGCTAGGAATGTCGCCAGGGAAACAGGATTGCCTCAACTGCACGTTCATCGGTTCCGGAAAACGATTGCCGAGCTATTGATCCATGAGTCTGAAGCCAATATTGACGTCATCAGGATGATCTTCGGGCACAGCTCCTATGTAATGACACTCCGCTACATTGCCCGTAACCCCTTCATCGTCTCATCCGTAGTAGAAACCCTCAGGGAGCATTTCGCAGAAGACTTCGTCAACGTAGTGCAGGCCATCCACACTGGGGTCTATGCAGGCGAAGCTGCGCATCGGATTGCAACCCAGGTAGAGAGCCGCCCTGAATACTTCGGCGGCACTGTGCTGAAAACGACGATTATGCAGTACGTCAGCCATCTGCTCGAAGGCGGATCAGTACTCAGAATTCAACGCACTTCGCTTGGTACCATGTGCTTATCACATCGCTACGATTCCGATGATGATCTGCCCCCTTGCTTGAAGTCCAGGCGCGACCTCATTTTCCCAACAGCCCCAGACTTTTCAAGCTGCCATATTCAATGTGAGCACAACATAATTCTTCAAGGCTCCAAAGATGCGATCGAGCATAACTTGAAGTTTTATCGTTCTCTCTTGATCAACCGGGAAAGACTCAAATTGGAGGCAGTGAGTCAAATTGAAGACAAGATCGATATCAATGAGCGTCTCCTTCGAGAGCTTACAGGGCGTGTCGTTAGCTCTGAGGCTACTTCCTCAAAAAATCTAAACAGCTAGTCCTGGTTCGGGGAGAATTTTCCATGAGCGTCGCAGATACTGAGGGACGGATAATAAAAGCGATCTGCGAGCATTTCCTGAATGACGACCCGGAAGCGCTCACCATTCAGCTGGTCGCTGAGCGGGTAGGCATCTCCCGCCAGGCATTCCACAAGAATTACCTGCATTTGAAACCCTACATTACCGGGCACCGTGCCATTGATGAGCTGCTCATTCGGGAAGGGATTGATACATCTAAAGTGATTATGCAGACCCAGAAACTGGTGCGTAATCTTGAATCCGAGATCAAACTGCTTAAGTCTACCGAGGACGCCAGATTTCGGGACTTCGAAGGCAATTTGCTAACATCTCTCATGCAAAGTGATATTTTAACGCATCGGGCGAAGGAACTCACCAAAGAGCTAAAGAGAAAATCCCTCCATGTAGAATTGTTGAAACGCCAAGTCACCGAGTTGGAACTGGATCAGGCGCTTGATCTTCAAGCTTCTAGCAATCCGCTCTTGCCAGGGCCGGATGATAATGAGCGTGTTCAGGTCTTCAAGCCAAACATGTCGGAGGCTATATCAAATTTCTCTGAATCCCAGGATGTCGAAGCGTACCTCAAGCTAAAGCATGAGGCACTAGATAAGATGCAGAACAAGATTTTGAAGATCCTGAGGCATGGCACCATCAGGGTTGTTGTATTCCAGGAACGCTATCTGTGCTCATTTGATAAGTTTGTTGAGCGGTTTTTTGCGCGTTCTTCGTCGTCTGTGCTAGTGGTCAACCTGCCAGTATTTACCCGCGTCGAGACACAAGAGTTTCTACGCTCGTTGCACGGGGCAAGCCCGTTAGAAGTTTACTCCCCTTATTGCGATAGCGAAGCAGTCACCAAGGCTCAGCACGGTTTCATGTTCAAGCAGGTGCCTGAGTTTGAACGCAAGGCAGCGATTAAGGAGCCGTATCCGTCAATAACCGACGGCTACGATAAGGTAACCGTATTCAGGATAGCTCAAGGTGATTGAATGATTACGATCACACGAAGAGTATTAACTTATATTTGTGCCTTGACGCCAGGGCAGATCTGTACCCATTACATCATCATTGCACACGTGAAAAAAACGATGGTGATGCTGAGTCACGTAAATCTTTATCTCAAGGAACTCAGTGCATCTCTTGATACTTCCAATCGATACTCAAACGTCCTATCAAAATTTTACCGCTATCTATCGACTTTGGAAAAGTACCAAGATGTCTCAGTGACCAGCTACCATGCCCTGGTAGACAACCAGGATTTAAAAAATTGGCAAATCCAAAGGGCTATTGATCGCGTTGCAGCCCAGTCGACCAGGCCTAGTACTGAGACCATTATTCAAGACGGGATGCTTGTTTATGGTTTTTTTGAGTGGCTAAAAAAGGTTGGTTATACGTCGTGCGTATCGTTCAGGTACAAAACATGGCAGCCCAATTTTAAAGACGAGGCGCTTTTAGCTCATATTAAAACGAGGGCGCGGTTGGTATTGGATGGCAAGGGTATCCGCGCTTTGGATCGCGAGATTCTTCAAGATCAATCCTATACCTTGCCCACCAATTATGAAATGTCTTGTTTGATCTTGGGTTACTCTGATCCTGTATATGCCGCGATCTTCAAACTCTCTCTAGGCACAGCTATGCGGCCAGTAGATCTCTGTCGCTTTCCTTACGCCGGCGCGGGGAGGAATCAGCATATTATGCCCTATGAAAATATGACCTTTGTTGACGAAACTGTCGATTATCATATTGCTAATAGCAAAGGTAAAAAGAGTCGTACAATAAAAATACATCGATTAGATTTAAAGGCATTGGACGACCATTATATCAAGACCCTATATCCAGAGCGTGCTGCACTATATGCCAAGAAATACGGTAAGCCTTGTCCTCCGTCACAATTGTTTTTGAATTCCCGTGGTGTTCCCGTTACGCGCAAGATGATATCGGGCCGCTCCAATGATGCGAAGACCCGAGCTAGGAGGCTAGATCCCTCTATTCGAAAGTCTCTCCGCTTTTATGATGCGCGCCATTGGTGGCCGACTATTTTTCTCATCCGGCGATTCAAAAGCGCTTTGTTGGGGGAGCTGAGTGAAGTGCGTGACGCTGCGGCCATGCAAGTCCTGAAGCAGCAGATGGGCCACAAGCACATTATTACTACTTACAATCACTACCTTGATCTTGCTCGGGTGCTTTTGCTCGCCCATGAGGGCTATGTAAACGAGTTGTTCAGCAATCCCGATCAGAGTGTCCAGCAGTTTTTGGAGGCGCCGATATTTGACGACCAGTCAAAGGGTGAACCAGGGGAATAGACTACTGGATCGATTTGTTGGATACCTAGATACGCCAGGATCACAGCCTGCTTGACAGGTTCGCACTGTAAAGCAGCGAGAAAGCAGCGAGCCCGCCAATTGTTAAAGGACTTTAGCAAACTCTATCGCGGGCTCTCTCTGGTACCATCGGAGACCCCATCCATCGACCGATCCACAGAGCCCGAATCCTCAGCTTCCACAACCCCCGCCAACTCCATGCGTAACATTTCGTCCAAATGGTGCACTATTTTCTCTGCAGGAATGAAGTTCAATATCCCACCCTCATTACTTGCCAGCGTCACCAGGCCGGCGAACCTCATTAGGCCATCCACGTCGGCGATGACCAATGAACCACTCATGCCGTTGAAATCGCCCGGGCGTTGGCCTTTGATTTTTAGGGTACAAAGGCCTTGAACTGTGGACTCTGTGAGTTCCCCCTTAAGCCAACGTAACTGGGATCCCAGGATGTTCTCTTCGTAGTCGTACGATCGTCCGGTCTCTGGGTAGCCAAAAACGTCAAAGCTTTCAGCGCGGCTGTAGTCCTCGATAAAGGCGCACTCGGCAGCGTCAAGACTGACAAGCCCTGCCGCATACAACTCGGCGTGCTGAGATTTCACGATTCGTAAAATCACCAAGTCTGAATCCGGGTCGGGGTCTGACTCATCCCGGAATACTGCGCGGAGGTCGAACAGGATGGAGAGCGGGGCGTTGCGCAGCAAGATCCGCAATTCGTCATGAGTGGCGAACTGGTTCCTGAGAACGTGAAGGGCCGTTACGACAAAGAGCTCGCCGCAGAACTCCAAGACAAAGGCAGTCCCTATGCCTCCATGTGAATAATACCCATCAATATGCTCACTGCTGAGGATCACCGGGTGTACATGACCCAGCATCATGTCCGTAAACTCGCTCTCTGACATGTACTGCTCTGAATCCGTCACATTGATTCTCCTGGCTAAGGTTGGCTGCTTTCCTTCTCTCCAACGCCTTTCGTCCAACTAAGCGTCGCCACTTGCTGACGTAGGGCTCAGTCCGAATCGTTGGGAAGCGGTGGCAGGGCCCCCCCTTTCATGAATGCATATATATCTTCAATCACGCGTTCCAACCTTTCAGTATCGTGCATAAGGTTTCTAGCAATCTGCACTGCCAAAGCCCCTGATCCCAGTATTTCATTTATACGGTGCCTAGTACCTTTTACCGGCCTTCCAGCCCGAGCCATCTCAACTGATATGTACTTATTGATCTCGTTGCGTGAAAGCTCGGGTTGGGTTTGAGCAGACAGCGTAGGGGATTTGGAGAGTAGAAGAGCAGGCGCAAGAGCGGGTGTTAAATGATCGTATTCAGAGAAACACTCAATTCTTAAGCGATGTTCGTCTACTAATATTTTTCCATGATCCAGTAAAAGACTGCGGTAGATTTTTTCAGTTTCGTCCTGCACAACCCCGGCTGATATCTCTGAGGGGTAACCGTAATAAAACGAAAATGGAAGTTTTCTGTTTGAGTCAACATGTTTGATTGCTGCCATGGAGTGGCAGGCGGCAATGATGACGGTCAATTGTCCTCTGGTTCGATCAATCATGGGTTGGAAGTGTTCAAGCAGCGACTTCCAACTGACCCATTCTCCATTAGGCATCCGCATGCCCTTAAGCTCATCTCCATGACCATCTATGAATAAGATTGGATCTATTCCAATGTCACAGACTTCATAGATTTCTTGGAAGGTCGCGCTAAGAGCTCCAGAACTTTCTGCCTCAAAGAGATGAGCGAAATTTCGGTTGTATTCAAACCGACCTGCGTCTAACTCAAGCAGCAAATCATGAAGCCCCTGCAAGCGCGTCCTGCCAGTTTGCAGGTCTTCTGGGCTCAGACAACTGATGGTCAGGATTGCGTTTGCAGGCGAGTTACCACTTCGCCTGAGAGTGAAGTTTCGACTTTCCATAGCGATTTCCTCCGAAGCCAATCCTGCACGATACTGACGCTCCTGGTATTAGACAGACGTGCGACTACTCGCCAGAACGCCAGTACCTGCTCACCGTGGTACGAGACAACCCCAGAACCTCCACAACCTCAGCAGGCGTCTTCCCCTGCGCCTTGAGCGCCAGGACAGCATCCTGATTACGCACCTTCTTCGGCTTGCCGACCGATCGAGAAGAAAGCTGGCCGTCCTTGAGCTGCGCTTGGACGAGTTCGGCGCCACCTGATGCCTCGAACGCCTCAAGCTCCTGCATGGCTGCTTCTAATACAGCCTGAGGCTCCTTGCCGTCCTTTAGGCCCACGCACAGAGCCATAAGCGTCACCAGGTCGAAATCGAGTACTGCGGCAATCTCATGGAGCTTGTCGAGTGTCACGCCAGCCTTGGCGCGCTCAAGAGCACCGATCGTCGTGCGCAGCGAGCCACCGGCCAAATTTTCATAGCTCAGTTGCCGCTGCTGGCGAATCCCGCGTAGCGCCGCTGCTACCTCGATCTTGAGTGACATAAGCGTCCAAAAGCGAGGATAGAGCCACAGCCATTACGACCGATAAACTGTGTATGCTGACATTAACGGTCTGATTCGGCTAAGATGCTCACCCACACGATGTGCCCACGATGGCATGACCACCAAGCAGGCCGGTACCGCCTTGCGTCAGCGAGCGTTGGATACATCAATTTATAGCTAAATCGAGATTGGAGCTGGGAATGAAGATTAGCGTCTTGTCTGACTTGCATCTCGAATTCAAGCCATTCGAGCCTCTGGCTTTAGACGCTGATCTTGTCGTGCTCGCCGGGGACATCCACACACGAGAGCGCGGTGTGAAATGGGCCAATCAGGCGTTTTCTTGTGAGGTGCTCTACATCTTGGGCAACCATGAATTTTACAGCGGCCATTTTGATCGGACGTTGGAGAAAGCGCGGCAGGCGGCTGAGAGCCACATCCATGTCCTGGAGAACGATACCTTCATCAAAGACGGTATTCGATTCTTAGGTTGTACGGGATGGACAGACTTCGCCGCGATGGGGGATGTCACGGCAGCCAGTGCTGCGGCCAGGGCAACAATGACCGACTTCCGAGTGATCCGCGCCGGCTCGAATTTTCACAAGCTGCGCACTGATGAGGTCGCTGGCCGCAGTCGTCAATCCCGGGCGTGGCTGGCTGCCGAGTTGGAGCGGCCTTTCAATGGAAGAACGGTGGTGGTCACTCATCACGCGCCGCTGGTAGAGGTCGGTGGGCACGAGAACGAAGGGCCGATCACCGCTTCATACTGCAACAACTGGCACTCACTAGTGACAATGAGCGATGCCTGGATTTTCGGGCACACCCACCATGCCGTTGATGTCGAGTTGGCCGGCTGCAGGTTGGTCTCCAATCCTCTGGGCTATCCCAACGAACAAACAGGTTTTGATCCCTACAAGGTGTTGGATTTAGATGAGCGTCGCTGAAAGGTTTGATGTGAAACAGGGCCCCTCAACGACTGTGCCTCAGGCGGTTTTGAATGCGAAATCCGTCGACTGGGGTGTTGCGGTAGACGCCTACCTTTTCGAGGCAGGTCGGATTTGCGGCCACTACTCGGCGCATGCCTACTTCGATTGCTCTGGCCAGATTAGAGATGGTGAGACTGTACTCACTCCGCCTGTCCGTCCCATCCGCCGAGCGCAAGGTTTCACCCTTTTGCAAAGCGAGAGCGGGGGTGACTACTACGTCCTCGTATCCTCAATCGACGATGATGATATCGACGCAGGGAACGAGACTGATGCTTGATAGAGGGCGGGTACCCATTCAAGTCGCGGATGCCAAACGTGCGCATTTCAATATCGGGATAACTGCGTTTTTGTTCTGTCCTGAGGTCGAGGGTTTCATGCTGACGGGTATCGTCTACTTCGATCAGAAAAACCGCTTCAAGGATGGCCGGCGCATTCGTAGCTCCATGATCGTTGAGTTTGTTGATCAAGGTGGGTACTCCGTCGCGCTTACCTCAACTGGTAGCGCTTACGTCTTGGTGACGCAAAGCCCTGAAGAGCTCCCTCTGGATCTCAGCCAACGAATTGAACACTGAAGGTGTACATGGAAAAGCTGAAGCTACTGGCAGAGATGCTGCGCGGGCCGGCTCTGGCTATGGAAGGCCTCAATGCGTCCGCTGAGGAGGCCGCAGCACAAGTAGCCGAGAGGTTCCCTGGAAAACCGCACTGCGTGGTTCAGGACTGGGTGCTCTTCGATCTAGAGATGCCTGATCTGGTACGTGACGGCATGGCCGGCATGGGGCAGAAGCCTATAATGCTCGTGTTCCTCGATATGGTGCATGACACGCTTGGGCGGTACCCCATTGGTGGCTGGGCTCGGACTGCACCCCTGCAGTCCTTCATAGAGGAGCGGTTTTTTGAGACCAAGGACTCTGTCTATGTCCTCATCGGCCCGGGCCAGCGCCGGCGCGCCGCACTTTCCTCAATCATCAAACTTCCGACCGGAATGGATTCAATTCAATGACCCGGAATCCTCACAACGTCCCAGATCGTGTGCATGGTGAGTACTTCCAACAACGCATTCGGGAGCTCACGCCTGAAGAATTTGCCACGATGATGCGCGAATTTGATGACGCGAGTGACTGGATGCGTGATCAGCTCAGGCTAAAGCGCGATCTGCCCAGCCCGGATGCCTCGCCTTTAATTAATAGAGAAGACTTATGAAGCGCGCTCAGTTGGATTGTTGATCAAATAGTGAATGAACTGTTTTATTGATTGGAATTATCTAAAGGCTTGATAGATATTCCAATTTTTTTGCGCTTTTTTGAGTTTCCCTAAGCCCTGATCATGTACTTCATCGCAATTAGCTTTAGGTGGAGAACGGCATGATTGAAGTACGTCCCTTTGCGGAGCTCGGCGGTGACGATCACGGCTGGCTGGACACCAAGCACCACTTTTCCTTCGCCTCCTATTCCGATCGCAATCGGATGCACTGGGGGCAACTGCGCGTCTGGAATGACGACACCATCCAGCCGCAGACCGGATTCCCCCTGCACCCCCACCAGGACATGGAGATCATCACCTAGGTTCGGGAAGGTGCGATCACCCATGAAGACAGCCTGGGCAACAAGGGCCGCACCATCGCGGGTGACATCCAGGTCATGAGTGCAGGCACGGGCATCCGCCACAGCGAGTACAACCGCGAGCCTGAGGTCACCAAGATTTTCCAGATCTGGATCATCCCTGAAGAGACCGGCTTGCCTCCTTCGTGGGGAACCCGGCCATTTCCTCGTGGTGAGCTGTCGGGTGAGTTTGTCACGTTGGCCAGTGGGCTGCCGGGGGACGAGCATGCGCTCCCGATTCGGGCGAAGGCCAGGCTACTTGCGGCTACGCTGCCCAAGGGCAAGCAGGCGAACTACGTGATTGCCGAAGGACGTAAAGCCTACGTCGTGGTCGCCAAAGGCGCCGTCGAGATCAATGGGGTCGTCATCAACGCGGGTGACGGCGCCGCTATCCACAGTGAGCCAAACCTCGCTGTGAAGGGATTGGATCTGGCTGAGGTTGTCATGGTGGACGTTGCGTGATGTCCCCATGGCTTGCCTGAAGTGAGCCTGCAAAGTCGTTTGAAATGAAGAGGTTCCAACATGAGTTGGCTCAAGAGCATCGCCACCTTCTTGTCCGGTGATGCAAACAAATCTCTAGAGGAGGAAGTCAAAATGGCAAAAGTACTGGTGCTGTACCATTCGATGTATGGCCACATCGAAACCATGGCGGAAGAAGTCGCCAAGGGTGCTCGGCAAGTCCCAGGCGTTGAGGTCACCATCAAGCGTGTACCGGAAACCATGGATCCTGAGGCTTTCAAGGCAGCCCATGGAAAGGTCGATCAGCAGGCTCCGGTAGCGAGTCCAGCAGATCTCGCCGAGTACGATGCGATCATCTTCGGCACCCCGACCCGCTTCGGCAACATGTCGGGCCAGATGCGCAATTTCTTGGATCAGACGGGTGGTCTTTGGGCCAAGGGCGCGTTGGTCGGTAAGGTGGCCAGCGTGTTCACTTCCACCGGTACCGGTGGCGGCCAGGAGATGACCATCGCATCGACTTGGACGACCCTGGCCCATCACGGCATGGTCATTGTCCCGATCGGCTACAGCACGAGCGCGCTGTTCGATATCTCTAAGGTCGGTGGCGGGACGCCTTACGGTGCATCCACTATCGCCGGAGGTGATGGCTCCCGTCAGCCGGATGTCCGCGAGCTCGACATCGCTCGCCATCAGGGTGAGTACGTCGCCAAATTTGTGGCCAAACTGACGCGCTAAACGCTGTAGCTGGCTCTGCGCCTCTCTCACCTTCTCGACTTCTGAGTTGCACAGATTCGTTTGAGGGGCGCTAGCCTTGTGAGAAACATGCTTTTAGGTGCTCACGATAAAGGTTCTATCTGTCCTGGCCACCGGGCATGGGCGTCATCCTTTTTAAGTCAGCGCCTTCTGGCGATGCTAAGCCACACATGTCGAATCATTGCCTGAGCGACCTCCCGTGCTCAATATTGGATAAGCGGGTGAGCGTTGACATTGCCGATCCTGCTCGCGTAGAAAGGCTGCTATGAATAGTGTAATGGCTGCCTGTAAATGTGACACAAAATCATGTTTCGCCTCGCTCATTCGTAAGTTTCAAGCGTTTAGGCACAAGCATGCCCTCTAAAAATATAGTTTAAAAGCTTCTATCAAGGATAAATCATGGACGAAGAAAAAAGACCGCCAATCAAACTGAATGTTGGCATTGGGATTATAGGCACGGCCTCATACACAACGTCGGTCGGTGAGAACTCCAAGACCATAAAGATAGAGCGGCACGGCTCCGCCAGGGGGAATGTAATACCCTCCGTCATTGTGGTTTGTGAAGATGACCTAGCGAAAGAAGTCCTCGGGATGGTGACGAATGAAACCAAAGGGTCATACAAAATTATCACAGCGGGCGCTTGGGATAATATGCCGACGTTGCTGTATGGTATCTATTTCTATCGGGAGCAACTCGGAGCGACCGGCGATAAACGTTACCTAGAAGTCGTTTGTGTCACTGACGGCGATATCAACAAGAGGCACCTAGAAGCTGGTCTGAAAAATGTTCATAGCGGAAATAATGTCCCGGGCGACATGGTGAAAGCGCTAGACTTAGCTAAAGAGAATTTATACGGATTTCATTTGGGTAATAAGCTGCCGTCGATTGGTGGTCTGCCTGAGTATCATCATCAATTATGGCTGAACGAAGTTACGCCAGAGGTTGTGGATGCTCATCACCAAGACAGGGTTTCAATGCTTGAGGCTGCGTTGGAGCGAGCAGAGGAAAAGCATGCGCCTAGCATTAATGTTGAGTTGCTGAATCTCAAAAGAGACATGACTGAGGTTAAGCGGATCACCGATGCCTCAAGAAACATCTTGTTCCATACCTTAAAAAATGACGACGATAAAATTGATTGTCATAAGTTTTACGACGTGCTGAGAGGAAAGCTGTCTGGAGGGAATCATTTTGATAGATATCCCTTGCATCAGCTGGAGTATTCGGTTCTATCCATCATACGGAAATACAACCCTGATCGGTGGCAAGCCTACATCGCACCTGTCAAAGATGCTATGGAGCACGCGTTCGAACGTCATCTCAAAATGTTCACCCCTGATCGGTTCAACCTCACTGAAATTGGCAGTACAGAGTAATCACTCGGCTACTGACTGGTCGCCACAAGCTGCATCGCCGGAAGTTATGGCAGAGTGTGTCAAGGCGGGGAACTGCGTCGTTCCCTGCTTCAGCTAGGACGGAAGTCACTTACCTATGCCCAGTAGGATTGGCCCCTACGACCTGCTCAATTTACAGTGCCAACGGCACCATGCCCTCTAGTAGCCCCTCGCCGAACCATCCACCCCTTGGCGTACGTCGTCAAGGTTTCATAGCTGAGCTTCAGCCCGCTCATGCAGTTCACCATCGATCTCGTCGCGTATCTCGACAATCGTTCGCTGCTCATAAGCGGGTTTGAGGCTGAAGCCGTAGGCTTCGACGCGTCGAATGGAGGGCGCGCCAACGCGCAGTAGGCAATACGCCCAGCAGTAGGGGGAGTGATGGGCGATGAATCGGATCTTGCGCTGTTGAAGCTGGCTGCGGAGGGCCACTGTGTCGAAGAGGTCAATTCTCAAGGTCATGGCAGCAATCACCATCGCTTCCAGGCGTTCCCACGTTCGTGCCTGCCGGGCGTCGTCGTAGCCGTTTCAATCGACAATTTCTTCGTGGAAGCGGTGGCACCCTCGACACACTCGATCTCCGAAAACGGTGGAGCACCGTCCAATGCAAAGGGTTTTGATGCTCTGAATTATCACAGGCAGTTCCTATCAAGTTACGCAGCTGTGCAGCATTTCCTTCGCTGCTAGCCCTCTTTATACGCCGCGACACCATAAAGAGGTGTAAAACTGTACCCGCGTTATTGGAAGTTAATTATCCAAAATAATGATCATCAGTATCGAATGCTCAGATAAAGTTGTCTGTTGTCTAGACTAATAAATCCACTGTTGCTGATTGTGGAATAGGCTGATCACTCCAAGTGAACAATGCCCCGTATTTTTGTAGCTCCATAGATACGATAATTTCTGCCAAATTCCGTTATCGCGAGTACAGCTATATGGCAGTATCAGGCAGTTACACGAGCACTGCGAAGTGGCTCTGAATCGCCCCTGGTTTCGTAGACACCTCCAAGCCTCATAATGAGGCTTGGAGGTGTCTACGAAACCAGGGGCGATTCAGGGTTTACATGCGCCAACGTTCATAGGCGGCGCTTTACTGAAGGTTCGCATCGGTGATGCAATCTCAAATGTGTTTGGTTGCAGTCACTTATCAAGCCGTTCTCATAATGCGGCATATCAAAAGAACCAGATGTACAGTAAGCGTTGGTATTCTTGACTTCCAGTCTCTTGGGTTGCTAGCGTAACAATTTTAAACTCTAGCTCCATGACTAGGCGCAAAGTAGACGTTAATTGTCTCATGGAATTACTAGGGATTGGCGTCAAAGGTTTGGCTCCAATTTGTTTCATTGGGATTTTCTTTGGGGGCTTGTATTGCGTTTTTGGTTACGCGTTTTTACAATGAGGGTCGGTGGCGTGGTCATGCGTTTTTAAGCCTCTAGTAGAATTTATGCAGTTTTGTTCTGATCAGTTATAGGTAAATTATATGTTTCATAAGATTGCTCAGTCTGAAAATGGATGTACCTCTGTAATAATTGAGATGCCTGCTAAGCAATACATTGAGCTTGTTGAGGAGATTTACAGGAATGAGCAGGGCGGGCTACCTGGGCAGCGTGCCGCTCTTAAGACGAAAACTGCAAAAATAATCCGAGAGCGGATGGTTACAGATATATCCAGGGGGGCTTCCTTGCCACCTGTTGTCGTAGGAGTTTTAGTTGATTCAGATAGTTATACTGCGCAAACAGAGAGTCTTGTTAGTCGGGATGATATGCTTTCTTTGGTTCGTGGTATAGAGTCATCAAGATTATCGATCATTGACGGTATGCAGCGTACAACTGCTATTTTAGAAGCCGCCAAAGAATCTGGTTACGATGGTGTGAGCGATTTGCGCGTCGAGTTCTGGATATCGGATAGTGCCAATAACTTGATCTATAGAATGTTGGTGCTGAATACTGGGCAAGTTCCGTGGGATATAGCGCGTCAACTTGAGGCCATTTATAGGCCGCTACTTGAAAAAGTAGAGGCGTCAGTTGAGGGTACGATAAGATTCTTGTCGAAGGATTCAGGGCGTCGGTCAAATCTTTCGGCTAGTGAGTACGAGTCGGAAGATGTTGTTGAGCTTTTGCTTATCTTTTCGTCGAGAAAGAGAGAGCTTAATTTAAAGGATAAAATAGCCCAGGATTTCGTCAGGCTGGATATGATCGAGTCGTCATCTCATGTCGATGTGATGCGCTATTTCACCGAGGCTATTTTGTTACTCAGCAAGCTGAATACTGCTTTCTCTAGTTTTGAAGCAGAATCGTCGTTGAGTGAAACTCTAAGTCGTTTTTCCAGTGGTAGAGAAGTGTTTCGAGCGTTTCCGGCAAAGGCTGGGTTTGTATCAGCACTTTCAATATACCTTTTCGGAAAGCCTGGCATGGAAACGGACTGGCAAGCTGTCCCTGAAAAATTCAACGTGGTTCAAAGAAATATTGCGCGTCTCATAGAAGCCATACAGGCAGCAGAATCCCCTGAAGATAAAGAGGTAGTGCTTTGTCTCGAAGACTTAGAGGAACGGATCACCGCTCATCGTGTAGCCGCATCTCAAGTGGGGCGATTTGAACGTGAATATTTTGAAAAGGCTTTTGGTGCTCTTTTCGAGGATGGTGACCTTCTTCAAAATTTCAAAGCGTGCTGGCAAGCATATTGATATGAATATTAAGTGGGATGACTACATAGCCGCAGCGACCAGTAAGCTGAGATCATTGGCTTTTAATGATCCTGGTGCAAAGCTTAGTACTGCTGGAGTGGCCAAGGAACGCATGGATGCGGCCAGTTTACTTGAGCATTTGAGGTTAGACGTTGAACGCCCGATTATTATTGGGGATAAGGGGTTTCTTGTTCCTATTCGTACGCAATCCGAAGCGTACGTCGTCCTCTATCGATTTGACGGTGGAGATGAACTCAATCGCAAGGTGGAAGAAGTAAGTCACCAACTCGATGTTACCATCTGTGAGCATATTGACGCATTCTTCTTCTTTCTAGTTAAAGAGTTGGATATTAGATTGCCAGCCTATGTAACAAAGGAGGAGGTTGAAGCACAGATAAGAACAAGCGATGCAGGCAAGTCGTCAATGGACTTTGATGACGTTATCAATTTCCATGGTGCTTTTTTTTCCTACAAGGTGACTGACTCGATATGCTCTGTGGATTTTTTGGATCTCTTGACGTGGGAGGAAGGTGGGCAGCATTCCATAGGCTATGGTGGCGATGATCCGGAATTTGGCATAGGTCGGCTTAAGAGCTCTAATGAAAGTATTCAGGTGCTCGATTTGCGTAAACTATGTCGTTCAATTATTAAACCGATTGCGTCAGCCGCTGATAAGGAAATTACTCAAGCTAGTGTTTCGCTTCAGTCGGCGGATCAGCTTGGTAAAGCCCTCATGAGTGTTCGTCCTGATAAGGACGGTGTGGTTTTTGGTCCGGGGGGTGGGGTATGTTTCAAATTTGTGCAGGAAGGTCAGGAATTTCTAGCACTCTCGCTTAGAAATTTTCACGAATTTGAAGTTAGTTCGGTTTTGGAAGCGCTCACTGAGATAGGAGTCTGTGAGGTCGAATTCGAGTGCACTCACTTCATGTCGTTTGTTCATGCTCACGGGCAATATTTAGATATTGCCCGTGAGCGCTTGTCGCGTCCAAGAGAGCTCGAAAATGCTCTTGATTTGAAGAGTACATTATCTGTTGCTCTCTCAGATGTTATATCTGTATACGAAGATGTTCGTGTCTTTGAATTTAGCGAATCTCCAAACTCATCACCTTGGGCAATTCTCTGTCATTTGGCCGCGCGTTTCAAAATGGCGCGTTCGCCTTTCATTCCTCAAGAGATAATTGAGGTTTCGCAGCGTCTATTGCTGCTGCCGTTTGTTCCGTACGAAAACATTTACTTGGCGCTCTCTGCAAGTCATTGGAAACACTCGTTTATTGAAATTTATCGAGTGGTTGAAGGCTTGTATTATTTTGGTTGGATGTACGGTGTCAGGCGAACCTTTGGTGGTGGGGATAGTGAATATGAGCTTTATCTGAAGCTCCAAAATGAGCTGTCGTGGAAATACAATGAGCGAGCGTCAATTGCTAAGCTCTTCGAGATTATTCCAAGGCGTGTGCTGGCTAATTATGATCCTGTTGGGATTGAATCGCTCTCTGCCAAATTTGAGAATAAAGAAGATGTCGCCGTCATGAAAAGATTTGCGAATCTTATTTATTCGATTCGTAATGCTAATGTGCATCAGGGGGAGTCCGATGAAGGTCCGTCTATAGAGGTTAGTGCTGACTGTTGGCCTAAATTGACATGCTGTCTTTTTTTGATTGTAGAGCATCTCTATTCAGATCATGGCCCTGGGATGCCGCGAGCCCCCGTATTGAAGCATGTCGCTGATTAGGGGGCAGGGCTTGGACCAGGGGTGAAGATATCTTGATATCGATCTCAACGGATATCCCCTCAGCTAGGGAGGCAATGGCAGATTGCTTACGTTAGCTATCCTCGGCGATTTCGTATTTCGCTACCGGTTTACAGGGATTGGTACCTATGGACATTTAGCAATAACGTGAGGGGGATTGAGGTTAATCCATGGACATCCGATTGCTCAGGCTCGAACCAATAGCGACGCGGTGTGGAAGCATGTCCATGGATAGCAATCTTTCCTTTAAGTGGATGAAGCCTTCGCTGATCTCACGGGGATCCCCGGAGACCTCATAGCGTTTGGGCGAAAGATTCGGGCGACCATTCTTCAGTGCACGGGGATTCCGGTGGGTGTCGGCATCGCGCACACCAAGACGCTGGCCAAGCTCGCCAACCACACGGCAAAGCGACTGATCGACAGGACAGGGGGCGTGGTGGATCTTTGCGATCAACGTAACCGCGACTGGACGCTTCGCAACACCGACGTGGGTGAAGTCTGGGGCGTGGGCAAAAGGATGAAGGCGCACCTCGAAGCTATGGGCATCAAGAGTGCAATGGACTTGGCCAGGGCCGATGCCTGGACGCTCCGGCAGAAGTTCAGCGTCGTGATCGAGAAGACCGCGCGCGAACTGGCCGGCACGCCCTGCCTTGAGCTAGAGGAAGCGGATCCGCCGAGACAAGAAATCTGCTGCAGCCGAATGTTCGGTAAGCGCCTGACGGATATCGAACCGATCAGGGAGGCCGTGGCGACCTACACCCATAGGGCCGCTGAGAAGCTTCGCGCTCAGAACTCCCGGTGCAAAAAAATCAGAGTGAGTATTCGTACTGGCATGTTCAACCCCAATGAAGCCCATTACGCAAACGGCGCTTTGGTTGAGCTGCCTTACCCCACGAATGATGTGCGGCTGTTGACGAAAGCGTCCACCGAGGCAGTCAATCGGCTCTTCCAACCCGGCTACAAATACAGCAAGGCGGAAGTGCTGCTCATGGATTTACGCCAGCCAGGTGAGTTCACGGGTGATCTGTTCGCGCGGTCGCAGCCCGTGATAGCCGATACGCTGATGAATGTCCTGGATGAGGTCAATGAAAGGTGGGGCAGGGGAACGCTGCGCCTTGCCAGCGTGCCCTCAAATCCCGAATGGGCCATGCGCCGGGAGATGATGAGTCAGAGCTACACCACTCGAATTGATCAGTTGTGGACAGTGCAGGCGAAATGACGACCGCGCTTGAACAGCAGCCGGCACACCTTCATGGCCGTACTGCCGGAGCGAATACAGCCGCTGGCAAGCGCTCTCCAGGGAATTATTGGGAATTATGGCTCAGCAATAATTCGCGCCAGAGGCCCGTGCTAGAGGCCTCGCCAATATTGAGCAATCCTCTTCCTGCGCAATGAGGGTGTGCTCAATGACCGCTTATACACCCTTAGCCCTGGCACATCCCGAACCTGAAGGTGCAGAGCATCCAGGCGGATCAGCTTCACCTTGAGCGAAAGCGCTGGCTGCTTCAGGATCGCGGTCTATGCTTGGTCAGGTTTTGGTGGGGCGGTGGCCCTTTCTCTGCCTGATTTGCTTTGTGTACGAGACTCACCAGGGATGGGCAATGGACGTTCTTACCTTTATTTCCGAACTGATCAAGGCATTAGCGTGGCCGGTGGTCGTTGTGACTGTTCTGGTGTTACTGAGGCCAGAATTGAAGGCGTTGGCGCCTTTCCTAAAAAAGCTCAAAGCAGGCCCTGTTGAGGCTGAGTTCGAACGAGACGTGAATCAGCTCAAAGAGATGGTCGACGAGCCTGCAAAGCCCGTCCCGCCTTTGAGCCCCGAGGTCAGGGCCTCTAAAGAATTCCTGTTCGAGCTCGCAGCAGTTCATCCGCGCTCAGCTATTCAGGAATCCTGGGTACGCGTCGAGGCGGCGGGTCGAGCAGCGCTGGCTCGAAGCTCAGCAGATCCAGGCAAGACCTATATAACTGCAGCTCGCCTGGCGCAGGCGTTGTCGGGTATCGGTGCATTGAGCGAGACACAGGTTACGCTCTACCACGAACTACGACGTCTTCGGAACGATGCCGCTCATGCGGTAGGCGCGGAGCCAACCCTGGACTCGGTGCATTCCTACATCGAACTGGCCACAGGCCTGCAAAGCCATCTGGAGAAATTTCAGCAGTAAAGCATCGAGCGCCGGCCTATCCGTTCAAGATGACTTACCATAACCGGAGAATGTCCCCAGATCCGTAGCCGTGCCCGGTGCAGGCCAAGGCTGGTGTGAGGTGTGAGCGATAGGATCAGATTTTCAGCGTTTGGCGCACCTCATCGACCGATTGCGACGCAGTCATGCGTGCTTTGTACAAAAACTGGTGTTCCCCCACTCCCTTTAGCTAGAGGCTAACGTGAAGACTTACACAGCTCGGACGCTCGTAGAATTCGTAGCGATCATTGACGGCTTGGAGGCTGATGAGCCTAATTCACTGTGGTTTCGCGGCCAATCTAATGCTAGTCATCAGCTCATACCTGGTGCGCTGCGGAACATCCACCAGTCTCACGATTACCTCGGGCGAGAGATTGATGACTCGGTAGTGACGATCAGCAGCGGCGGGACTTTCTCAGGCCCTGACTCAGAAAGGATGCTGCAAGAATTCAAGCAGCTCGCCAGACCGTTCCTTGAGCAACAGCCCTCGAACGAGTTCGAATGGATGTTTATCGCCCAACATCATGGCCTACCGACCCGATTGCTGGACTGGTCAACCAATGCTCTGGTTGCCCTGTACTTCGCGGCTCAAGGGGCTCTGGTACGCAAAGGTGATGGGATCGCAGAATGTGAGCGTTTTGAAGAGGATCACCTGAGTGAAGAAGGCTTCGCAGTCTTTTCCATCGAGCCATCGAAGATCAATAAAAAGACAGTTCTAACTTCTCGAACGATAGATATCGCCTCGAATGCAGATGCTTGGGATAAGTACATCGACCCGATGTCGAAGGACACCACTACGCTTCCTGTCTGCATCTCTGCCCCACACATGACAACTCGTATCCGTGCGCAAAGCGGTGCATTTACCCTGCATGGCGCACAAATCCCGCCGCTCGACTATTACACCGCCTTACAAGACCTGATCACCAAAATTTTCATACCCTACACGGCTACGAGAGATATTTTGGCAAGCCTGGCGAGGATGGGTATTAACGAAAGCTTTATCTATCCCAGCCTGGATTCGATTGCCAAGGATATTGCGAACGCCGCCAACCATAGATACGCAAGCTCACGCAGAAAAAAAGCGGCTAAGCGGGCCACCAAGTAGCCAGCCGGTGCCACCCATTGCAGCGGCATGGCCACCGCTAAGTGGCCATTTCTAAACATGGATCAAGTAGCTCGCCTTTGGGAAACCACGGCGCAATGGCTTTGGCAGACAGCGAGTTGGCGATGAGGATGACGCCTGCCGCGCGCACCCGCAGCAGCCTTTCCACTGCGCTGTTCACGGAGGTGTCGTCCGAGGCCCTGAGGGTAGTCATAGGCTCGAAACCCGCAGCGATCAGCTCGCGATCAATCGATTGTGCGAGTTCGACATGGAATGGGTTGTTCGGGTCGCCAATGAGCAAACCCACCATGGATGAGTGGGCAGACACCAAGCTTCGCGCCGCAAGGTTGGGACGATAGCCGAGTTGCTCCGCAATCTTGGCGATGCGATCGCGGGTTCCAGCGCGAACTCCCGGATCACCCCGTAACGCACGGGAGGTCTGCGCGCGGGACATGCCCGCTGCGAGGGCGACGTCTTCGAGTGTGGTAAATGGCTTCTTCATAGGCGGGCACGACTATAAGCCGTGCTCGCCGGACAGTACAGTCCGCGCCCGCGCAGATGTAATCGAACGATTTTGATTGTTCCTCTAGGCACCAAAGCCATGCTCCAAGCGGCCAATCAAATCGAGGGCCGTGTCGACATCAACGTCGATAGGACGCTTTTGGCCGAGGGCCCTCAATGGCCTTTGCAGCCATTGGATTGCGACAACTTCCTCGTTGAACAGCCTGATCGCAGCCTCCATCAATCTGGAATCGATAATGTCCGTAGGCTGATTGCTTAATGCCTGTCCGCTCATGGCGTTTTTGACCGCTGTTGCGAGGGTTTCTAACGCTTCTGCAAGGCGAGAGTCATGTCGAAAATCCCCCGAGTTAGGGTGGTGATCGGTACAATGATGCAGGAGCGCTTCTGCGTCGTTGCCGTTCAATTCGAGCACAATCAGCATGTCAATCCTCTCGCGGTCTGGTGGGCGTCCCGATAGATGATACGGGCATTTACAAGGCAGCATGGGTAGGTAGGTTCTGAGCATGTGAGCTCGACCGAAAATTTGTAAGCCAAACCCACACCAGTCAGCAGCTTGAGATTTTCTCTTCGTTGTCCATTTTTCCGAGACCGATGGGTAGTCCTACCGCTTCCAGCGCTCGCAGTCCTATACCCCCGATTCACCGGAGCCGCCTTGAACCTGCCAAGTAGGGCTAGGCATATTGTGCTCATTGGCTCTGCCGCGAATCACGAGTCGAGCGCTATTTTTTGAGACCGCCGAGACCGTAAACAGCCTGTCTCACAAGGGGTATCGAAAAGCTGCAAACCTGACTCGGTTCGAGCAGTTTGCCGACAAATTTGATCGTGCTGGGATTTTTAACTCATGAGGTGCAGTGAATCGGATTTGTCGGGTATCTTCGGACAGCTTCGTACAAACTGTCGCCAGTGCGACAAAAAAGTCGAATATGCGACGACTTTCGCACCCCACCCCCTTGAAAAATTTTAAGCGCGACGGAGTTTTTATATTTGAGAGCAAAAAAAAAGCGGTGATCCATCAGACACCTTTTTCAGGGAGGCATGCGGCGATCCGCTCTGCTGTTTTCTGTTGCTTTTGAGGTTTGCGTTTTGGAATTTCAGACACGGTGCTGAAGACACCATGAGGTTGCCCCGCCAGGGGCTAGAGAGATCGGTATTAAGGCCGCCAGGCCGAACTGCTTTTTCTTTGAAACCAAAAAAGCTAAGGTCAACTGAATTTTTGAGTACGGACAACTCCGTTCACTCAATTCCCAATGTCGTACAACCCGAGGTGTACAGCCTCGTCGGCGAGCTTGCGCTAAGTGAAACAGGCCCACGGAATCGTGCGTGCCGGGTGTGCAGTTGCCGATCTGTAGAGATAGCAATGTGGAAAAAATAGCAGGATTTTTCCTGGAAAAAATGTGGCCCACCGTGTGTGCATCCGCCACCGATGCGCGAGCTCTCATGCAGTCGAAAGATTCGTTCTTTAAAGAGATGAAAGAGCGCAAGGGCATGTGCTCACGGGCTTGGTTGTTCGGAATCGTCGTTGCGATTGGGTTGGGTGTATTGGGATTGCCGGCTTCCCGTTCAGCAGGGATCATCCCAACTGTAGAGTTCGCCGGTGTCATGACGTTGGCAAACTGGCTTCTCGTTGCGTGTTATGGGGTGTGTTTTGGATTGGCTGCTCGTCTGGTGGGGAGCCGACGTGAAATGTTGGCCAGCGTGAACACCTTTTTCTACCTCTCGGGCTGGCTGGTGGTACTCAAGATGTTTGAGATGCCAGCGCTAGGCGCACGCTTGAAGGCCATGACGCAGACTTGTGCTTCGCTCAGCTATGACCAAGCTGTCACGGCTGCAATCCGTCAAAGCCAGATGGCAACGGTCTCCGATTACCTAGTCTTGTTTGGGTACATATTGTTCATCCTCCTTGGCGTCATCAAAATGCAGCGCGTTCTTCATGACTTTGGACGCACGCGTGCTTGGCTATCCACGGCGGTTGGGATGGTGCTCTTGAGCGCGATGGTCTCGTATGTCCAGGAACCCATCATCTCTCAGTTGATGTGCAGCTACGCCAGTCAGTCCTGAAGGCTGTCTTTCAGAAACGTCTGGGCCACGGTCAGCAGCCATACCCAACACTGTCCTTGCTCAGGGCGCTCTGCAGCGTAACGAGGTGGCTGGGCATGGCCTGATAAACAAGGCGCCTCATGGCAACTTCGTTACTGAATAAACGGTGTAAGCGATCTCGCTCTCGCGTCCATGAGCAGTGGCACAGAGGCTGATTTACGTGGAAATTGCATCCCGGTCTAATTTGTTGGGAGCGTGCCGTGGAACGGGCTGAGCTGGAAAATGAGCTCTGGCATTGTGCTGCTCGATCGTATGGGCAGTCTTTGCAAGATGTCATTCGTGGTGCGCTTCACACCTATGCGCGTCCGCCTGGGCATGACGACATGACTCGGCTATACCGAACAAGCGTGGGCGACGCGGCCTTCAGGGCCCTGCAGGTTTGTCTGAACGACGGCTGGGGCAATGATGACCCGCTGGCATCCGTTCTCTGGGTGCGGCAGCATAAACGCGATTATCTCTACTATTGTGTCTTGCAGCGTCTGGTCAGCGATCAATTGGCAACTGATGAGATGAGGGATGCACGATTCGCGGTGGATCTCGGGTTGTAGGGCGGCCATGCTGGACGCAGGCGCAATCCTTGGGGGGGGCTTACTCAATGGTTTGGGAAAGTGAAAACTGGAAGCTACCTCTGCTGAAACTGGCCAAGCGCCTCGCGGCTCACAAGGCGACCCAGGAGCTCTCTGAAGCTCAGCTTGCCCAGATCGAGCGGGATATCTTCATAGGTTTTTACTCGGTCAGAAGGCTGACTGAAACCCCCACGAAGGTGACGGATCAGACACGAACCATGCTGCTCGCGGTCAGCAAGTTCGCCAACCTCAAGCCTGTGACCTGGCGTAATAATCATAGGCTTGACGAGCTCTATGACTTCAGCAAATACAATCAAGAAAAGCGGAGCATTCCCTTCGTTTGCGGCGGGGTCATACACAGCTTCATATTCGCACCCTGTGTCTCGGAAGAAGGCGGGCTGTCCGGATTTTTCTTCACCTCAGACCGTGAGAAAGACAAGTTTTTGCTCTTCATGGACATCGATGAGGTGATCGCGCTGTTCAGGCAAATCGGCAACGATAACCCCAGCGTGATTGAATCCTCTCGTGATCCGGTCACGGGCGTCGAGACGCTGATCGTCAAATGAGTCTAACGCTCGACTCAAGCGCATCGAGGGTGTGGGTGAAGACTATTTGCCGAGTTTCTCCGGTTGCCTAGTCGACCTTCGTTTTCACCTCAAACCGGTGCTCACCTGTGATTTGACAGTGGCACTCTGGTATCATTTTGCGACTAAATTGGATCGCATTATTGCACCATGGAGGCGTTTGTTCGGGTGATGGAAGGTGCAGAATCAAACACGATTCATGAGGCGTCCGCAGCCGCTTTGGGATTTTATTTCCAGAGCCAGTTCGCTCTACTGACGCTGATATCGCAGACGAATGATGACGCTGCGGTGGCAATCGAAAGGCTGGACGACGTAGAGCTCACGGCTAACGGCCAGACCCTTCTTTACCAACTCAAGCATTCCGTCCAAGAAAATCCGCCCCCCGTCACACTGGCTTGCGTAGCGTTGTGGAAAACAATCAAGGTATGGATTGATGCCATCCCGCTCGTGTCACTTGCTGATACGACCTTCTGCCTTGTTTCGGTCGGCAGCGTATCCAGCGACTCTCCCTTGATGGCTCTGTGTGACCCTCAGGCGAATCGAGAGACCTTGCTCAAGGCGATGCTTGAGGAAGCCAGCCGTGTCGTTGATGAGCGCACCGCTGCGAAGGCTGCAGGTGACAAACTTCCGCATGCACCACGTGTTGCGGGCTGTGAGGCATTCCTTAACCTTGACCCATCAACCCGATCGAGTCTGCTACGACGAATCCGCATTCAGCATGGCACTGTCACGATTGGGCAGATCCCTGAGGCGCTCTCCAAACATCTGCACTTGCTTCCGAAGGATCAGCGCTCCCAAGCGGCTGAGCGACTGCTTGCGTGGTGGGATCAGCAGGTGGTGTACACCCTGTGTGGCAAGCGCGACCGGGTGATTCAGCGCAGCGAAATGGAACACAGCATCTCCTCCATCATCGCGCATCTGGACGACGAAAAGCTGATCGCTGATTTCGACATGGTCAACCATCCCGATGACTATGAGTCTGACGGTATGCTCTATCGCCAGATCGCTTTGGTTCGGGGAAGACCCACTGATGTCACCAAGGCTGTCCGTGAGCAATGGAGGGCGACGCAGCAACGGGCGAAGTGGATTGTCGAAAAACCTCAGATGCGGTCGAAGATCGTCAGTTATGACGCAAAGCTCACCGAGCGTTGGTCGGATCTCCACTCTCGAATGGCAGAAGATTGTGAGGGTTTAGATCATCTCGAAGTCGAGGCCAAAGGGCTGGAGCTTCTGCGCTGGGCTCATGACCATGCCCCCAAGGATGTCGAGCCGATTGCGCCGAGCTGGAGCGGGCACTATTACGTGCGGGGCACTTACCAAGTGTTGGCGATCGACCGGCTTGTGGGGTGGCATGTCGACTATCTGAACCTCCTCAAGGATTAGAGCATGGCCATTGCCCACGATATCTATGCCGAAACCAACCCGGCCTATTGTGCTGCGTTACTGACCCACTTTGTTTCAGAGTACTGTTCTCGCAGCAACACGCCGCCAGACCTCACGTTGTGCTACGCAGCCTTGCCGCTGGCACTGTCAGGTGACCTAGCGTCTACCTTTGCGGGTACCGATCGAAGGACGGGCCTATTGGAGTGGCTGCATCGAAGCCCCTTCATTCAGATCCGGCTTGCAGATCGAGTGAATGGCTCCCTGGATATCGTTACCCAGGCGATCCAGTTTGCATGCTTCAGCCAATTGCTCATGGTCAATGCCGAAGGTCGACTCGTCTTGGGCGCAGCCTCGTTGCGCAAAGTTCTCACCAAGCAATTGAGTGAGGAGACCCGGAACATTTTCAAGAACATTGACCGCCTGGGCTGCTGGTTTGCCCTGGCCGGCACTACACGGACTGTATTCGACATGATGGGGCTAGAATTGTGAGCCGCTGGAACATCTCAAACATCTTTTTCATCGGCGATGGCGGGCGGGTTCGCATCCTTGATCTGCGGCTCGGTGAGGTGAACATTTTTACCGGTGCCTCCGGTACCGGTAAATCAACCCTGATCAAAGCCATCGATTACTGCCTTGGCTCCAGCAAGTGCGAACTCGCAGCTCATGTGAAACGCCACAGTGTGGCGGTCGGTGTGAAGTGGGTGCTGGATGGCGCGCAAATGATTACGGCTCGCCTCGTCCCGCCTGTTGGCCAAGGCACCAGCACCAAGATGTTCGTCAGCAATGGGCGGAATTTGCCAATTCCCGAAGCTGTTGACCAGCTCCAAGGTGCTACGACGGTCGATGCGGGTAAAGCATTCATCGAACGAGCATTTGGCATCGGCGGTGTGTCTGACGTCTCCGATGACAAGATCGCCCGTAAATGGCGCCCAACGGTGCGCCACGCCACGGCCTACATGTTCGTTCCCAAGGATGTCATCTATAACGAAACGGCTTTGCTTCATGGGCTGGATCAGGCTGACGAAGCTCCGGCGATCATCGAGACGATGCCCTATTTCTTGCGGGTCGTGAACGAGGACAGCGTGCTCCAGGAGCGGCGTTTGCGCGATCTTCGCAAGCAGCTTGAGCGAGAGGAGCGACAGCAGCGAACTCGCCAGGCAGCCGGCAGCGAGTACAAAAAACACGCCATGCGCTTGCTGCTCGATGCTAGTCGCAGCGGCCTGTGCGACCTCCCCTCGGACGATGCTACCGAGCAGGAATTGGAAGCCATCCTGCAACGGGTCAAGCGGATCAATGCCAAAGTGGTGTCGAACCCCAACGAAAGCGAGCTAGGTAACCTGTACGAAAAGCGGCGCAGCCTACTGAGTGACATCGAGAAAGCGCGCAGGCAATCCCGTGCGACCCGGTCGGCGCTTCAGGACATGGTGGGTTTTCAGGGCGCTGTCCAACGCCAGTACGAGAAACTGAAGATCGCCGAGCATCTTCAGCCAGCTTCTGGCACCTGTCCGTTGTGCGACACACCGACGGAGCGTGGCATTGCGATCTCTGAAGCGATCCACCAGTCCATCAAGATCGTGCGATCGGAAAGCGTTGCGGTAGAGAGTGTCAGGCCGCGCTTGATCGAACATGAAGACTCGTTGCAGATCGAGATCGATCGACTGAATATCAAGCTGCGTGAAACCGATGAGCGCATCAAGACTTGGGTTCGGCAAAGTGATGAAGCCAAGCAAATGGATAGCTTGGCCCGATACCATTCGCACCTGCTGGGTAAGGTGTCACAGTTTTTGGAGATGAATCCGACCAGGCCCCAACCAGGCTCTGACCTGAGCGTGCTGCATGAGCAGATTCACAGGCTCGAAGCGCTGATCGACAGTAACTCCAAGCAAGTGTTGCTCTCGCGCGCCGAACGCAAGGTGTCGCAATACCTGTCGGAGGCGTTCGCAAAGTTGCCTACGGTCGCGCCATGCATTGGGGCAGACCTTGAGTTTTCCTCCAAACCACCTGAGGTCGCGATTATCGAGGAGGGCACAGGAGCCGTTCTCCGGCTGCATGATGCAGGGTCGGACGAAAACTACCTGGCGATCCATATTGCCCTGTCCTTCGCGCTGCAGAAGTACTTGGGTGAAATCAATGCTCCAGTACCAGCCTTCCTCGCGTTCGACCAGATTAGCCGACCTTACTACCCGCAACGTGGGGAAGACGAGTCGTCGATTGGAGAAAACGAAGAGGTATCGGCCATGCGTCGACACATCGACTTCCTTTTCAATGAGACGGCTGCCCAGGAAGGTCTGCAGGTACTGCTGATTGAGCACGCCTTCTTCGGCGATGACCACCGTTACGTCGCCGCTACTCGCAAGCGGTGGAACAAGCTCTCTGAGGATGCCTTGATTCCTCGGGATTGGCCTAGGAGGCCAGACACCATTTGACAGCTCACAAATATGGCCTAATGCGGCGAGCGCATTTATAGCCCAAGCTGGGAATAGTCCCGTGGCTGGATCGCGGGTATCCAGCATGGCAAAGCAGAACAAGTAATCGTAGAAGATGAGATATAACCCAATGAACATGAGCGACTAAAGCTCAACAGCGACTGCGAGGTAAACAAGGATGGTGGACTTCAACAAACTCAGATCGCAGTCTCAGCGACCTGCACCTATCGATCCCCTGGAGATCTTCAGGCGCATGCCCAAACCTCAGGGCATCAATGATCTGTACACCAGTCAAGCAGAGGTGCTGGAGGCGTGGTTCCAGAGAAAGGATGAGCGTGACACGGTGGTCAAGCTGCACACCGGGGGCGGGAAGACCTTGGTTGGTCTGCTGATTGCGCAGTCGACCCTGAATGACCTCAAAGAGCCCGTTCTGTATCTGGCTCCGACCACGCAGTTAGTCAAACAGACCTTGGAAAAGGCGAAATCGCTGGGGATTCTCGCTGTCCCATACATACGAGGTCAGCCCCTGCACGACGACTTTGTGAACGGCAAGGCTGTCATGGTCGCCTCGTACAAAGCTTTGTTCAACGGCCATAGCAAGTTTGGGGTTCGTGGGCAGAAAATGCCCATTCGAGTAGGTGCCGTAATCCTCGATGACGCCCACGTAGCATTCTCTGTGGTGCGCGAGTCGTTCACCCTTGAGGTTTCCTCTGAGAAAGACAAGGAAATGTACGAGGCGCTGTGCACCTTGTTCCGCAATGCTTTTCGAGACATCGATCGACTAGGCACTTTTGACGACACCGTTTCAGGCCTCAACAGCGGCGTTGTGGAAGTACCTTATTGGGCCTGGAATGAGCAGTTGGATACCGTACGGGGAATGTTGCGAGGCGACGGTGCGAACGTTCCGTATGCTTGGCCATTGCTGCGAGACAATCTGCATCTGTGCCATGCGCTGATCAGTGGCAAAGCTTTCACCATTACGAGTGTTCTGCCCCAGGTAAACAATTTCCCCACATTCGCTGATGCTCCACGACGTATCTACATGTCGGCGACCATCGCTGACGATAGTGAAATTGTCCGCACATTCGACGCCGATCCTCAGCTCGTAAACAACGCGTTAACCTCTAGGTCTCTCGCGGGAATCAGTGAGCGGATGATCCTGATCCCAAGTCTGATGCCCTTCGATTTCGATCCGCAACAGGTCGCTAAGTCAACGCTCAAGCAAGTGGCTGGGATGAACCTTGGGGCGGTGGCTTTGGTACACGCCAACTATGCTGCGCAGGCATGGACTGACACTGCCCAGTTCGCGGAAGGCTCAGACCAGGTGGAGATCGCGATCGAGGCGTTGCAGTCGCGTAGAACCAATGGGCCATTCGTATTTGCCAACCGTTACGATGGAAT
The DNA here is from genome assembly GCF_028898945.1 of Pseudomonas sp. PSKL.D1. Taxonomy (NCBI): domain Bacteria; kingdom Pseudomonadati; phylum Pseudomonadota; class Gammaproteobacteria; order Pseudomonadales; family Pseudomonadaceae; genus Pseudomonas; species Pseudomonas sp. PSKL.D1. Next base: position 4,180,150 of record NZ_CP118607.1, on the reverse strand, counting down.
TGATCTACCCGGTGACTCTTGCAGAGTCCTGGTGATGGAAGGGCTTCCCTCCGGCACGTCTGATTATGAGCTGTTACGTGCTGCGACCCTCTATGGTGGAGCTACCATCAGTCGCATGCTCGCTCAGCGGATAGAGCAGGGGATCGGACGCGGAGCGCGTGGGGCTGGCGACCATTGCGTAGTGCTGCTGCTTGGCTCGGACTTGGCTGGTTGGATTGCCAAGGACGCGAACTTCAGGCTGCTCACGAGCGCGACTCGGGCACAGCTCGAAATGGGGTCGACGGTCAGCAAAGAAGTCAGTGACGTCAACGAGTTGACCAATACAATCGCGCTCAGCATCAATCGGGACATCGGATGGGTTGAGTACCATGCCGCAACCCTTGCGGAAAACGTTGGGCCAGAGGCGCCCGACCCGAAGCGGTTCAATACGGCCTCAACGGAGCGCAAGGCCTTCAACCTTTGGGCCGACGGCTTTTACGACAAAGCGATCGAACGCCTGGATCAGGTAGCAGGTGCTCAGGGCGCGGTGGATGACCAGACACGTGGCTGGTTGTACCAATTGGCAGGCCGTATCGCAGAAAACTGGGGGCAAACCGAGCGCAGTGACGAGCTCCAACGATCGGCGTTTTCGGCGAACCGCAACCTTTTGCGTCCACGTACGGCTCCTCCCTACCGGCCCCTGGCGTCTCCTGGTGCACAAGGCGCAGCGATTGCCTCTCAGCTACGTGGATACCGGATCAGGCGTGGCCTGCTTCAACGCTTTGAGGAGGTGGTGTCCAAGTTGCACGGCAGCGCCTCTGCCAATCAGTTCGAGCAGGCGCTCGCAGAACTCGGTACCTTGATAGGGCTTACTACAGAGCGCCATGACGTTGGTGGGGAAGGGCCAGATGTGCTTTGGCTGCTCCCCAACAAGACTGCTCTGATCCTGGAAGCAAAAAGCCGCAAACAGGAAAAAAACCCGTTGACCAAGGAGGAGCATGGTCAGCTTCTGGTCGCAGAACAGTGGTTTGTCCGAAACTACCCCGGCTACTCAAGTCATCGTGTGGTGGTGCACCCCACGAACAAGGCAACCCCTGCAGCGTCAGCGAACGAGAGCTATGCGCTCACGCTTGATCGGTTGAACCAACTGGTTGCTGAATCCAGGGTATTGCTGAAAGAGCTGTGTGAGTCTCAGTTGACCGACATCGAGCTTGAAGGGCAGTGTCAGCTTTCAATCGAGCACTCGCCAATACGGGCAGACAGATTGGTCAACTACCTGGTGCCTTTCGTGGAGGCGTAGAAGAGAACGAACCTCGCAGCGCCGCCGATTGAGCCAATCCCCTGGTCACTGTGCCCTTGGGCGACAGCTTTAATCGGTGGTTGTTGAACAGCTACACGTCATTGATAAGATCTAGCGAGAATAGTGCTCATCTATCTGATTTAAATGGAGAAATTAGATTTTTTTGACCAGTAACCTTCAGAAGGTTACTGGTCAAAAAATCTGGTTTACACGGGCGCTCGGGGCTAGGGGCGAAACCCTGTCCGATGCCAGGTCATATACAATCAGCGGGTGCACTAGATGGAGACGGCTCATGCCTACCGATCATGATCGCAAACATCCGACTGATGAGTCCGACGACGCCAAGCAGGCTCAGCGGGCTGAGTGGCTTGAAGCCAACCAGCGGGCTATCCAGGCCTACAACCAGCGTGTCGAGGACGGGCGCCTTTTCGGTGATGACGTACGAAACTTCTGATTTGTCAGCCATTCATCAGTCTGCCCAGGCCCTGTCATTGGAGCACCCTGATGCATGGGGATGGCTTCACCAGCCCGCGTAATGCGTGATGAGCCGCGCCCACATCGAGAGCGCGTCTTGATCCGAGCGGAGCACCTGGATCGCCTCGGCGGCTGATATCTTGGTCGGGCAGCCACCTTTAAGATAAAAATCATCTGTCCCTTGCGTATACAGATGCAGCAGTGTCAGCACCATCACGCGCTGTACGTTGTTCATCTTCCGATACGCGCTGCGCATTGCCTTCAACGCCTCGGGGACAGGCTCCGAGAGGTCGTGGTCGAAGCCGCAGGGGCGCATCGTGTAGTGACTGGCTTGGCTACCGAATCCGAATGGCCGACTTTTTGTGAAGCATTCGCCCAGCTTGTAGTGGTGAACGATATCCCAAGCAACCTCGCCGAATACCTTCCCGCGTTGCTCGGCTGACGGGTATATCGGAGCGGGTATGCCACAAAGGAACGCCAGGGCTGTGTACTCGATACCGTCCAGGAGGGGCATTTTTTCAACGAGATTGATCAGCGTGTAATCGGGAAAGCGACCGGCTGCGAAGATGGGATTGATCGTGGCGTAGGCGACAAGTGCGACCGGTTTATGGGAGTGGTGGAGGTAGCCGTAACTTGCGGTCTGTATGTCCGAGAACGCCCAGATTCCCGGGGACTCTTCGTGAACCCCCAGTTGGTGAAGCAAGGCCATCGCTTCTTCCGAACAGTCGATTGTGTAGGTCATCCCTGTCATGCCTCTGGCTCGTGATCGTGAGGCCGGTTGGTGAACACTTCACCGTCCAGCCGACGCGTGCTGCCAAGGAAGATAAAGCAACTGTCCTGGTTAGAAAATACTCACCAAAATGGTGAGCATGGCTGGTGGTATATACAGTGTTATTTTTGACCTTTTTGCTACCAACTGATGGGGGACTCAGCGCGAGAAAGGGGCGTCTGGCTAGAAGGCTTGTGCCTTTAGATGAACGATGCCAGTCGCACAACAGGCAGCGTGTGCGAGTAATCATCGACCACCCGCTGCAAATGTCTCAGGGTCTCTTCGTCCTGGCACTCATCCGCACGCAGGACTGTCTTGTAGATCGGATCGAAACCCTTGCACGGCATCGAAAATCTGCCGTCGGGTTGGAGGGTCATTTGCCCGGAGACGGCGAGAATGGCGAGATAACACTTGCCGTCTACAGTCAGGTCTAGCTTCGTCACGACAATCGCTTCGTAGGCCTCTGTTCGGTCTCCTGCAGGCCAGTACACTCTGGCTGAAGCCTTGTTGTTCATGTAGGCAAAGAAGGGCCAAATAACGTTGTAGCCTTCCAGCAGCTCCGCCAGGCTGATGTTCAGCTCGCCCCGGTCACCGAATGCTGTCTTTATCTTGAGCAGACTGTCGGCCAGTTCCAGAGCTCCCGGAAATGCCGGCAGGTTCGAACCATTATTAATGGTGGCAGTGATCCGGGGGCGGCCAACAAATTCAAACTCCACCCCCAGCCCTTCAGGCTGATTCAGCATGGCGACGATCTGAAGGTAGGCGTGAAGGTCTTCCAGTTTGACAGGGCTTTCTGGGTCGAGAGTTGATGCGAATTTGGCGCTCGCGCCATCCGCGCTGAGGTACCAGTCAAAAAGACCGCAATCGATACGGGCCTGCAGTACGTGCGACGGCACACTGCCGTACATGGCGCTGACGTAGGCCGCTGCAGGCACTTGGACGTTATCGCCTGTGCGCCTGCTGCGTAGCGTGAGGGTACCCGTGGCCATGGGCGGGGAGGGATCAACGACAAGCGTTCCAACTGGGGTGTGGTGGTGACTTCGGGGATCCTCAAGACCAAACCGCTGTAGAGCGAAGAGCATGTCCTGCATCTCAACCGTCCCCCCTCTGCCCATGGTGGCCTCAATCATGGCTTCCACGCTTTCCCGGCCAACCAGTTGGAAGCGTATTTTGCCTGCCCCATCCTCGTAACCAACGCTTCTCAGGAAGCGTTGCTTGGTATCGGTATACGTGGCCTGGGAGTTGCCAATGGCACGGAGGAATTCGGTTCTGAGTGCGCTGGCCTCCTGCAGGTCGATTTCTTGGCCCAGGGCAAAATCGATTTGCATGGTGCGCTTGTGCAGATTGCCTTCGTCGCCCGCCACCGTGTGCTTGTTCACACGCTTCAGAATCTGCCGGATCAAGTCCTCGTCAACGTGCCTCAGGAAGGCCCTGGTCGGCACGTGCCCTTGGGAATAATCCATCAGCAGGTAGAACGCTGGGAGGGGGCTGCTTGCCATATTGCGCAGGTTGGACAGAGAAACGCTTACTTTGAGCGAGCTGGTGGTGGTCGATTTGATCTGGACTACCCCGGTGATAACAGGCTCATGCAGCGTCGCCTGGCTCAGGGGAACCCCCGCCCGGTCAACCTCGATCAGGACGTCCCACCCATGCCGGTCGGTCTGGGATTTGTTGGCTGTGATGCCTTGCGTGGCGCAGACTGCCATGAAGTAGTGCTCGCCACCCGTTCCAATATCCACTTGATTCCCCGCTCACCAAATGTGTTCGATACCATCGAAATGGACACTACCAGAAACGCGCTGCGCTGGCTGGCGGGGGAGTGGTAGCACCTACGGCAACGTTCAGATTGGGTTGAAAAACGTCCCTTGGTTTTGGCTTGCGACGTCGAAGTTTGGAGTAGAAGCTGGCTCAGCTCAGCCTCATGTTGGACTGAGTCACTTTTGCCCATAGGAGCTTCAATGAATCGACTGCGTCGCATGTTTAGCCAAGCCTTTGCCATTCCCTCCACCAAGCAGGCCCTTTTTGCGATCGCCATGTGGCCAATCTTGTACGCCGCTGCCTGCTACGAGACCCCGCAGTTGGCGGATTACCTGAGCGAGTTTGTTGGCATCCACATCAGCATGATGAAGTTGTACGTGGCGGGATGCGGCGCATACTGTCTGCTGCTGAGTCGGCACCGTCTGCTCAATAATCGCTACTTCGTGCGCTACGCTGCGAACATCAATCGTCATCGTGAGCTGACTATGCTGCAGCAAGGCATGGTGGTTGCCGGTCTGGCTCACCGCGCTGAATATCAGGCAGTGATCGCTGAGCGAGACGAAATTACTGGGCGATTAGGCTTTCTCGTCGATGCCGACAACTTTTATCGCAAGCTGAATGGATTGGTTGACCTCATGCGCAAAGGCGTCAGTGAGCTCGGGCGTTATGTCCATTGAGGCTTGGGATTGTCTGCGAGATATGATTCGGGCCGGCTTAATCTGACGTGCAACCAGGGTTCGGTCAGAGGTTGGTCAGGGGGGCGTCTCGCGGGTGATGCGAGGCAAGACGGAAGCGGTAGGGTTCAGGGGTGGTTCGACGAAATGAGCGTAGTGGCTTACTCAGATGCAGACCTGGAGAAACGGATTTCTAGGGTGCAGGCCGATCTAAAGTCGTGGGCGGAGTCTCATGACATCTGGTATGACAGTGGCTTCACTACGTATGCGAAGCGGGTCGGTGCAGAGCCCGGCCAAGAGGCGGTCATCTTCGTTTTATACAGTTCTGGCCCTTTAGCACAGATGCTGGATGGCGATCTGGATCCCCCTTTGCGGGCTCAGCTTGATCAGATCGCCGACAGGCACGGTTTCTGGTACGAGAACTACGACGGTGTCTCTTACTATTTCTTCGCGACAACGGATGAGCTTCAAACCGCCTACGACGCGTACTTTCACTGGAAGTGGGTGTGCAGCCTTATCGTCGAGGATTTTGGCGACTTGTACGGCGAGCTTTACCAGTACTTTCACGCTCGCCCGGAGCGCCTGCACAACCTACATCACAGAGATTTCGAGATATTTTTGCATCGGCTCTTTCAGAGTCAAGGCTATGAATCGGAACTTGGGCCTGGCGTCGGGGACGGTGGGGTCGATGTCAAGCTGCTTCAACGCGGGCCTTTGGGAGACACGCTCGCCTATGTCCAAGCCAAGCGCTATTCACCATCCAACCCAATCGGGCTGGAGGCTGTTGCCGCTCTCCGGGGTGTCGTGGCGAATGATGGTGTAGATCGCGGCATCTTTGTCACCACCTCGCGGTACTTGCCTAGCGCTGAGGCTTTTGCACGGCGGTCATCTGGGGTGCTTGAGCTCAAAACATCGAATGATGTTGCCCAGTGGTGTAAGGATGCTGAAGGTGGGGTGATCAAGGATAAATCGACGCTGATTTCAGACACTCATATCCTGTCTGTTTTGCGTAAGGTCGAGCGGGGGCAGCATGTCAGCGTCCTTCATGCCCGGTCGGGCTATTCCACCATTGGAAACGTGTTTGCCCTGGTTCTCAAAGAAACTCGGCACGCAGCTCTGTTGTTGATTCTTCCAAAGGTTAACGTGGGTGGAGCCCCTGGTGCGCTTGAAGGGCACGAGGTTCCGATGCTCGACGACAGGGTGCTCGGCTTCAAGAATTCACACACGGTTTTCAGAGGCAAACGAAGGGTCGATGACCATGGAGCGGTAAGCTACTGGGATGGCCGGAATCTGTTCCATGTCTGGGATAGACGCCCCTGTCACTTCAGTCTTCTGGATTGAGGGCTAGCAGGAAGCGCGGAATCCCATGCGGATTGTTCCACCGTTGAGAACGCCGTCCACCCGTCAATGCTTCTGCATGATTGGCTCTTTATGACCGGCTGCGCATGACTGGTTCTGCGTAACATCTTGGATCGAGCACAAGGGTCATTAGCTGCGTTGGATCGATGCACCTCGGCATACGGTATAGCAAGGATCTGCTGGTAGACTTGCGGGGTAGTTATGGCGAAACCAATGACTTGGTTTTATGCCGGAATATCCCCCACCAGAGCCATATAGAGACCCGAAATGAGCGACACTTTGACTGAGGAAGAAATGCGCGCGGCTTTGTTCGGGCCGGCAACCGTTTCGCCTGCTGAAGTGCCACCACCGCAGAAATCTATTGACCCTCCACCAGCGTTAGCGCCGAATCCACAGGCCGGCGTGAGGAATGCTAAACCTCGCCCGGTGGCCAAAGCGGTACGTTCACGTGGGCGGCTCCGGGTCACCTTACACGTCACCAAGGACTTCGAAGGCGCGGTCGAGGTCTTCACCCACGATGCGGACACGTTGAGCTCCTTGCTGGCCGAGCAGGAGGCGCGAGCGGCTGCGAAGAAACGCAAGTTTCGGTATTTCGAGCTCGTGTCCATCGTGCCGGTGTGATCGGCCTTTCTAGTTTTGAGGCTGCGGGCATCCAGCGGGGCTTGCCCGGTAACCTCAGCGTCGGTTGTACGCCAGCACGTGCTCTGCGAACGCCATGAGATCAGTGAAGTCCTGACCCCCGTTGCGGTTCAAGAGAAAGCCTTGAATGCCCACTGCTTGCGGCCCAATGCGATCGCACTTCTCTGAGTCGCCAATCATCATCACCTCATCTGCGGTAAGGGTGCTGGTGTCTTCCATCCCGAGTAATTCACAGGTCGCCCTGTACAGGAACGGCTGGGGTTTCAACGCGCCCACAGCGAAGCTGAAGCCATAGGCGTCCATCGTCGGATAGTGGTGCCGCACAGGATTGGCGTAGGGCGCGGCCAGATTCGAAGCGACGGCCACCCTGATGCCCTCCGCCTGAAGTATCTCTACAGCGCGCAGCCCATCGTCGTAGGCTTCAATGCTCTCCAGCTCAGCCTTGAGCACCGACTCGATCTCGGCCAGATGGTCGGCGCTGATCTTGATACCGAAATGCTCTGCTGCCTGCGCCAAGTCGAGATGACGGGTCATGATCTGGTGCACGTCATTCGCCTGCATCTTTCGCCCTTGGCGCGCGCCCTCTCTCAAGAGCTGGCGATAAGGGTGCCTGCCATTGGGGATCCGCAGCAGGGTGCCGAAGGCGTCATAAAGTATGAATTTTACTGGCATCGAGCAGGGGCGCCTTGATCATCGGTGGGGGGGGCGAGCCCCAATGGCCAGGCAGGATACATCGGATCAGCGCGTCGGGCAGCTTGGCTGGGTTGGCCTATGCGCTTGGAGCCGCATGTGGTGGGTCGTGTCAGCGGCAGCTCAGTAGGGGCATCTTCAGGGAATGTCTCGGTATTATTTACATATCATGTTTATGCGTGTTGGTAGACATATTTTAAATTTGTGTGCGCGTTTTGTATAACTTTTTCATTGTTTATGTGTGCGGCTGAAGTTTGGGGGTTGATGTTTTGTCGAGGTTTGCGAAATTTCGATTTGGTTGTTGTGTTTGAGTTGGGCTGTTTGTGAGGGAGGGGTGTTTGTCATGGGTAATGGGGCTGGATATTTGGCTGCGCTCTCGCGCCAAGCATAGGGTCGTGAAAGGGGTAGGTGAGGGAGTGTCTTCTATATGGTGACGATATTGCAGTTTTTACAATTTATAAAGATACGGGGGCTTCAGGGGTTTGGAAGCACGAGGCGCGACGAATTTTGGTGTAATTGATACAGTCTGCTGAGGTTGATGATGTCGATTCTTTCTTGGAGCTTTACGAGCTAAATCAATAAGTTGTGATTTTTGTTGGTGTTAATTTTGTAATTATTCCAGTTTGGTCTTCGCGGGGCGCCAGGAGAGGGCTTCGAGTGGTTTTGGATTAATTGAGGTTGTGGGTGTACCGGATTTTTGAAGTATCAATATTTGTGTTATCCGATATGTCGGTCTGTGCTGGTCTTATTTGTGCGGGGGGGCGCTTGCGAATTTGTCTTGTTGTGTCTATTGTTCTGGATGAGTTGTGGTAGTCGTAAAATTTTGTCTTGCATAGGGTGTATAAGTAGTTTTTTGGGTTGGGAGGGGGTGATATGAATTCGGATAAAAGTAACTTGTTGCTGCCTCGTGTCGCGCACTTCTTTCGCGATGTGAATCTTATTGGATCTTCCTGCCCAGAGTTTATACCTGAATCTTTCCCGTCATACTGCCAACCCGACGATGATGATTGGACTGCTGGACTTCTTCTCAGACTTGCCATGCGCATGCATCACCTGTGGCCTACATTCGGCATCCGCGACGGAAGCAGAACTATTCTGGGCCCGCATCCAGCCGTCTGTTTTGCGAGCTTCAGTCTCGCTGACCTCGTGGCTGTTCATGGCGGTGGTGCCGTAAATAATGAGGTGGTTACCAAGTACGCCATCACATTCCTGCAAAGCGCAGCCAAGGCAGGGGATGTCTTGCCAGTAATCCAGTGGGCCGAAGGGCAGGCATACCTTCAGGACGGAGCGCCGATCAAGGGCCTGATCCGGGCAAATGGTCGCATTCAGTACCGGTACATTGCAGAAGAATCGAGCGGGCCCATTCAGCCCAAGCCCTGTTCGGAATGGCGGTGGCGGTACCCAGGGAACTACGATGACCTCATAGAGAACATCGAGGAGGACGGTTACGAAGACAACGTCATCCCAGGTCTCGACATCACGCTGGAAAATTGGTCAGGCATGGGGATCGTCGTGCCTGACCTGCCAACGGCGGGCCTGCTCCAATACGACGTCTTGTGCCTGATCGACCTCGGGCTCGTTTCCGAGACCCATGTCGATCACATCCTCGTGTGCGACCAGCTCCCCATGAGCATTGAGGGCTTGGACGATGAAGCGCTGCAGCAGGCGTTTAGCAACGCCTGCCTTGATTTCAAATCCGCGTTGAACGTCTCTGCCGACGAGGCTCAAGCTGCAGACCAGGACTTCTCCAGCAGAGTCATAGAGCAGGAAGCCTCTACCGCCAAGTGGTTCGTGCAGGAGTGGGGTGGCTGCTGGCTCTGGTTTAAAGACAACACCCATCCTTATGTGAGAGCCCTGGTGAAGGCTGGTCGAGTCCGACCGAATCTCAAGGGGCGCTATCTTGCTTCACTGGACGGCTTGGATCGCGGGCGTGATTTGCGTGAGCGTGAGGCGATCGTGTTGGCACTGTCAGAGCAGCTGCGGGAGCAGTACGGCATCCGGAGCACCTACTTCAGTGTCCGGGAATCGTATTCTCCAGATGAGTATCCCTGCTACGCCGGCGAAATCTGGGGAGGCGGGTACTTTATCCTGCCGACGCCGGAGGAGGATGACGAGGATAGATGAGCTTTTCCGATTTCGAGTACGCCGATAAGCCGCCCATTTCCGGCTAATGAGCAACCGCAGAATTGGGCGCCATAGTTCGAAAAATACGAAAACAGCAGTCGATTATCCAAACCGACCTTGCGGGCATGTTAGGCAAGAGTCATGTGCTGCTGAGAGACATCGAGACCGGTAAAGGCACCGTAGCTATCGCAAGCGTGCTGCAGGTGCTGAAGGAGCTTGGCATACGGATCTACGCAGATCTGCCAGCGTGACCAAGTACATTTCCGGCTGATGAGCAACTTGATCGGAGAATCCTTAAGGGTAATTGCGTCCGCTTATAAATACGCGGACACAATTACCCTTACTGGGCAGGTTCGGAAGGTGTGTTCACCGGCCCCTTACAATCAACTCATCCGAAAATCGATGGGCCATGGGTGTCCATCAGGAGGCCAGGATCAGTCAACTATGCCCCCTGAATTGATTGCGGTTGGGATGCTGTCAGCTGGGGCTTATATGTGGTCTGGGGCTTCAAGAATGGCGCGGGGGCGGAGGCTCGATGGCAGTGAGATAACGCCTCAGGAGGCTGCAGGCCCACACGAGACACATCAAAACGCCATCAATAACCTAGACGCATGGGGGCGATTGCCATAAATTCCATGGACAGAGCTGCCATGGATGTCAAGATGGAACCAAACGATGCCGGCGGAGTTGCTGCCAAGCACGGCTTCATATTTCAGGATTGCGTTGCCGCCTTTTACGTCACACAGATGCTTCGTGACAAGACAATTCGACGCATCCGCTGTGAGGTCACAGATGATATCGACGTCGTCTGCGATGATTTCGTAGAGTTCGTACAGGTCAAAACCACCACCAAGACCCTTTGGGCCCAGAGCGATCTTGTCGTTCTGAGTAAGGTTGCGAGCAACAAAAAGATCCCTTGTAGCTCGATCTTGCACAAGTCCATGGAGTGCGAACCCGAGCTCACCGTCCCAAGAAAATTCAGGATCGTTACGGAGCATCCCACTAACGTCACTCTCGAATACCTGCTTATCAGCCGAGAAGAACGTGACGGCAAGCCCGGGCGCGATGAGCTGATCAAATACCTCAACTCAAAAACCGCCAATTACGTTGCTACCAGTGGGGTGGACGTGGCGAATTGGGTTGACGCCGCGTGGTGGCAAGTGTTCCGAACCATGCGCGAGATTGAGCTCCTGGGCATCAGGAACATTCGGCTTGCTGCGGATGAGCTCCACGGGGCCATCTTGAGCGCCGAAGCCTCTGCAGAGGATATCTGGCGAGGTATCCTGGACACAGTTACGCGTAAAGGCGCTCTGTCACGCAGAATCCACTCGGTGGATAGCAAATCCTATCTTCGCGCCGATTTGAACACTTGGTTCCAAGGCCGGGTCGAGGAAGACCAGAAGCGGGTGGGGCGCAAGATCTACGTCAAGCGGCAGCTACCGCATATTCTGGTTCCGTTCCGCGCCCCCTTGGCCACACCGTGCGCTAAACGAAATGGCCTCGTCTTGCACCAGCAATACAGCATGACGCGCTACCGTTATAAACACATCGTCGACAACGTCTGCAAATGGCTGGACGAGGTGTTTCTCCGCCCTAATGAACTGGCTGATATCTACAAGCTATCGCTTGTTGAGCAAGGGCAGCGCTTACAAAACACTGTATTCGCTTCCCTGGGAGATGTGCGTTCCTTCTTGGGGCGGGTGCTTCTCCACGCCACGATTCGGCAGACGCATTCAAGTCAGCCAATACCCTGCATGCTTTACCTCGAAGGTCAGAACGAAGAAAAGATACTGGAGAACGTCCATATCGTTCGGCGAGATCCTGGGGGCGATGAGTTGTGGGTTGGCTTCAGTGAGCTTGTCACGGCATCAAACATCGCTGCGCGCTTGCATGAGATCCGTGATGAGCTCTACGAGCAGATCATGGAATGCTTCAGCAACGCTCGGGGCAAGATCCTCGACATCAAAGACGATGCCTACCTACTGCGCCATGACATCCACACGATCTTGGACGAGAGCAATTCGTTCGACTCTCATCTGGATCGTCTTCGTTTCGTGCTATTCATAGGGTACGACTCGACATTGCTCACTGAGCCTGAAACACCGGGGCATGAAGATCATCTTGAGCAGGAAACGGCAGCCCTATTCGAAAAGTTTGTCGATGACCTGGAGCACGACCCTACCTTCGCAAAGCTCACAATCAACGTGTTCATCTACCCAGCGCCAAGTCTGGAGACGTTAACCCAATTGGTAGACAAGAAGGTCAGGGAGGCCTTGTGATCGAAGTTTATGATGCTGCAAAGCAGAGTTTGGGCGCAGATGGGTTCTCCGCGTTCCGCTACCTCTCAGCGGTCAACTCCCTCCTGTCCAACCCCGTTTCCACTTCATTGGGTAGAGATCTGACCATTCGGGCGCTTGGTTCCCGTGAGAAATTCGTGGATCACGTTGGAATTCTTCGGAACATGGTCAGGAAGGCTGGGTTATTTCCGTACTTGAAGAAAGAGTTCTCGGAGCTTTCCCAGGGCGAACGTATTGCTTTGGACGTGTACCAAACGCCATTCTCGAAAGACTTTGTTTTTCACTCGATGCAGTTCCGGATCTTCGATCTGCTCAAGGCTGGCCGCAACGTCGTACTGAGTGCGCCTACCAGTATGGGCAAGAGTGCCATTGTCGACTCGCTGCTTGGCCTTGGTCGCTTCAAGCGGGTCGTTCTCGTAGTACCTACCGTCGCTCTGGCTGACGAGACACGCCGGCGGCTTCAGGAGCGCTTTGGCGAGGTCTATCAGATCATTCACCACAGCTCGCAAGAATGCCGCAGCGACAGGGTCGTGTACGTCTTGACCCAGGAACGGGTAAACGAGCGTGATGACATCAAGGCCATCGATCTTTTCGTTATTGATGAATTCTACAAACTGGCCTTCCAGCAGCTTAAAAACGGCACTACCGACTTCAAGGATGAGCGAGTCACTGAGTTGAATATCGCCCTCAGTAAGCTGCTGAAGGTCTCCAAGCAGTTTTACCTCACTGGGCCCTTCATCAACAGTATACGTGGCCTAACTGAACTGGGGTACGACCACACATTCATATCTGCCGACTTCAACACCGTGGCGGTCGATGTGCAGACCTTCGGTGTGGATCCCAATGATGATGAGGGGAAGCTTGAGATGTTGGCGACTATCGCACCCCAGTGTGAAGGCGCCACGATTATCTATTGCAAGTCGTCCACTGTGGCCGGCAACGTCGCCCGCGAGCTAGTTAGACTTGGGTACGGGCAGCCATTCCAGAGTCCTCACATTGACTGGGTTGCGGAAGAGTTCGACCCGGATTGGGACTACACCTATGCCCTTAAGAATAGCATCGGTTTGCATTTCGGCGGACTTCCCCGAGCCCTCCAGCAGTACACCGCCGACCGATTCAACGCGGGGGATCTGCGGTTTCTCCTGTGCACCGCAACCATTATCGAGGGTGTAAATACGATTGCTAAGAATGTCGTTATCTACGACAACCGCAACGGTACCCGGGGAATCGACAAATTCACCCACGGCAATATTAAAGGACGTGCGGGGCGGATGGGCGTCCACTTCGTCGGCAAGGTGTTTTGCCTAGAAGACGTTCCCGAGGATAACCTGAATCAGGAGGTCGATATCCCTCTGGGGATTCAGGATGAAGATACGCCGCTGAATCTTCTCGCGAGTGCCCAGCCAGATCATTTGACTGAATATTCCCAGGATCGGTTTGAAGCCGCGTTTGCGCAGGATCGGTTTTCCGTCGATCTAGTCAAGAAGCACTCCTACTTCAGGATGGAGCAGTTTGAGCAGCTGTACAGCTTGGTTCAGATGCTCAACGAGGACGAGTTTGAGTCACTTGTCTTTCACTGGTCTCCAGCGCCCGGATTTTTGAAGACGTTGGCTAAGATCAGCAGCAAGATCGTACCGAAGGCGTTTTCTACGAATGGTCTTCAAACTAAAACCCCAGATAACATCTTGGCCAAGCTGACCGCCTACCTGAAGGCCGACAGTTATTCGGCTTTTCTGAAAGGTCAGATCGAGTACACCAAGCAGCGGATCAAAGCCCAAGAGAAAGTAAACCTCTCCAAGTCGCTCAATAATGATCTGAAGCTGGTGAGCAATGCCTTCGGCTACACCATCCCCAAGTTGCTGGGGCTGCTGGAGGACGTTGTTCGTTTGCACGCTATCAAAAAGGGGATTCGCAGCACCATTGACTACAGCCATGTCAGGATGGGTTTTGAGAGTTTCCATCTCCCAGCAGGCGTGAACGCGCTTGAAGAGATAGGCATCCCCATCCAGACGCTGCACCGCATGGCTGAGTTGGTGGAGTTTCCCGAAGAGGCGGGCGTGGATGAGTTGGCTGAATATCTCCGGCAGAACGAATTTGCCTGGGAGTTTATGGGGTTCGTAGACCAGAGTTTCGTGAGGCGGGCTTTAGGGGTTGTGTGAAGGCTCGCCTTGGGCTGGCCTGGCTGGCTTTGTTTGGCTTGGTCTGGTCTGCGCTCGCATGGCTCGTTAACTGGGCTTTGGATCTGGACGTTGACGAGCTTGTGGGCGCTCGGTTCATCAAAGGCTTTCGCCAGGGCGAATGGACAGCTAAAGCTTGCTCCAAAACATGATTGGGTCTCTGGCGTGGGCGTTCATGCGCACGTTGACGTCGGATTAGCGTCCGTTGGTCGGAGTTTTTGACGGGTGTGGGGCGGATTCGCCGGTCGATTATTGACGTTTCAAGTCATCCAGACAGGGCTGAAAAGACCATATACAATCATGACCATAGCTCATTTGGTTTACATCCTAGGGTTGAAAAGCCTCTGGGATTGAAGGGCTTTTGCGTCCGGGAAGGCTGTTTGGTTTACATTTGGCTTGCTGAGGTCACCCGAAACTGAGCTGGTTGACATGTGTGCCGTTTCGGGCCTGATTTTACGGTTTATAGGATTATTTAAGTCATTGAAAATATTAGGTTCGATGAGATTTTTGGTGATTTTGCTTGGGGTTGACGTCTGGTTGACATCGTTCCTAAACAGAATATTAGGCACCGGCAAAAGCACTAACCGCGACTACCTGGCGGCACGCCTGCGCGAGCAGGGGCTGGAGGTGGTGCTGACCCGTGAGCCAGGCGGCACGCCATTGGCCGAGAAAATTCGCGAACTGCTGTTGGCGCCAAGCGACGAGGCGATGGACGCAGACACTGAGTTGCTGTTGGTGTTCGCCGCGCGTGCCCAACACTTGGCGCAGGTTATCCGCCCGGCATTGGCCAAAGGGGCGGTTGTGCTGTGTGATCGGTTCACAGACGCCACTTACGCCTATCAGGGCGGCGGCCGTGGCCTTTCGGTGGAGCGCATCGCTACTCTGGAGCAATTCGTTCAAGGCGACCTGCGCCCGGACCTGACGCTCGTATTCGATCTGCCGGTAGAAGTGGGCCTGGCCCGTGCCGCAGCGCGCGGCCGCCTGGACCGTTTCGAGCAGGAGGGCCAAGCCTTCTTCGAGGCTGTGCGCCAAGCCTACCTGCAGCGCGCCCAGCGTGAACCACAGCGCTACAGCCTGTTGGATGCCGCCCAGTCGCTGGATATGGTGCAGCGTGACATCGATGCGCTATTGCAAGGCATTGTGGTGCGTTGCCGTGGCTGAAGCCTACCCCTGGCAGCAGGCGTTGTGGCAACAGTTGGCGGGGCGTGCCCAGCATGCCCATGCTTACCTGTTGCATGGCCCCAAGGGCATCGGCAAGCGGGCCATGGCCGAGCGGCTCATGGCGCGCCTGTTGTGCCAGCAGCCCCAGGGCCTGGATGCCTGCGGCCAGTGCAAGTCGTGCCTGTTGCTCAAGGCAGGCAGCCACCCGGACAACTTTGTGCTGGAGCCTGAAGAGGCTGACAAGCCAATCAAGGTTGATCAGGTGCGCGAGCTGGTACAGTTCGTGGTACAGACGGCCCAGCTTGGCGGGCGCAAGGTCGTGTTGATCGAGCCGGTGGAGGCCATGAACATCAACGCCTCCAACGCGCTGCTCAAAAGCCTGGAAGAGCCTTCCGGCGACACCGTGCTGCTGCTGGTCAGCCACCAGCCCAGCCGCCTGCTGGCGACCATCAAAAGCCGTTGCCAGCAAGTTACCTGCCCGCAACCCAGCCTGAGCGAAAGCCGAGCCTGGCTGGCCTCGGCGCTGGCCGAAAGCGATGAGGCTGAACGCGACGAGCTGCTGACCCTGGCTGCCGGCTCGCCGTTGATGGCGCAGAGCCTGCAGGCTCAAGGCGTGCGCGAACAGCGTGCGCTGGTCACGGATGGGGTGAAGAAACTGCTGAAGCAGCAGCAATCACCCAGCCAGCTGGCCGAGGCGTGGAGCGGTGTGCCATTGCTTTTGCTGTTTGACTGGTTCTGCGACTGGTCGCACCTGATACTGCGTTATCAATTGACCCAGGACGAAGAAGGTTTAGGCTTGGCGGATATGCGCAAGGTGGTGCAGTACCTGGCGCAAAAAAGCCGGCAGGCCAAGGTGCTGGATGTCCAGGCCTGGATCCTTGAGCAGCGTCAGAAGGTGCTGGGCAAGGCCAACCTCAACCGCGTCCTGCTGCTGGAAGCCCTGCTGGCCCATTGGGTGCAGTTGCCGGGTTCACGCTGACCATTCTCTTTTCATGTGTGCCGTTTCCCATGCTTGTAGATTCCCATTGCCACCTCGATCGTCTTGACCTGAGCGCCCACAATGGCTCCCTGGATGCAGCCCTGCAGGCGGCGCGGGAGCGCGGCGTTGGGCACTTCCTGTGCATTGGTGTAAGTGCCGAGAATGCCGGGGCGGTGAAGGCCCTGAGCGAGCAGTATGCCGATGTCGATTGCTCGGTTGGCATTCACCCGCTCGACCTGGCGCCGGGTGAGACCCCAGCGCTGGAGTGGCTGCTGCGCGAACTGTCGCACCCACATGTGGTGGCCATTGGCGAAACCGGGCTTGATTACCATTACGAGCCGGAAGCGGCCGAGCTGCAGCAGGCGTCGTTCCGCCTGCACCTTGAAGCGTCGCGCCAGACCGGCAAGCCGGTGATCGTGCATACACGGGCGGCGAGGGCAGATACCTTGGCCTTGCTGCGTGAGGCCAGCTTGCCGCAGGCGGGCGTGCTGCACTGCTTTACCGAGGATTGGGACATGGCCAAGGCCGCCCTCGACCTGGGCTATTACATTTCGCTCTCCGGTATTGTTACGTTCCGCAATGCTGAAGCCCTGCGCGAAGTGGCGCGACAAGTGCCGGTCGACCGCCTGCTGGTCGAAACCGATTCCCCGTACCTGGCCCCTATTCCCCATCGCGGAAAGCCCAACCTGCCGCAGTACGTGCGCGAGGTGGCTGAATACGTGGCCTCGTTGCGTGGTGCCAGCTACGAGCAGCTGGCCGAGCAAACCACCGCCAACTTCAAACGGTTGTTCCCCCTCGCTCGTGTAGCCTGACCTGTACCCCAGCGCCAGCATCCGGGCAAAAAAAACCCGGGTTCTGGGGGGGGAATCCGGGTTAAGACCATTAGGAGTAAAACAAAGGTACGCGGTCCCTGGGCACCTTTATCGGCGCGCCACTGGGGGGGATGCGCCGCGCCAACACTTCAAGTATTAGCCAGGTTTGGCGCAGTGCCAGTGCAGTTCTGGTCGTTTTTTAAACAGATTTGGAATACGTCCGGGGTTCGTTCTTTCCTCAGCGTATGGCCAGGCGCCGCACTTGCTGAACAGCTTCTTCGATATGATGCTCTTTGGTATAGAAATGCGGCGAAAATCGCACTCCAGGGCCGCGCAGTGCGCAAATTGTTCCTTCGGCGGTCAATGCTTGGTAGATGGCTGAACTTGCCACGCCGTCAACGCTGAATGTCACTATGCCCGCCCGCTTTTCCGGCGAAGCCGGGCTGTGCAGGCGTATGCCGGGAATGTTGGCCAGGCCTTGATGCAGTTGCTCGATCCGTAGCGTCAGTTGCCTGGCAATTTCCGGCATGCCGATATCTTCCAGCAGCGACAGGCTTGCCTCCAGTGCATGTGCGCCGAGCATGTTCGGGCTGCCGCATTCGAAACGGCGTGCACTGGGTGCCGGCCGCCACTGTCGGCGTTCGAAGTCGCCAAGGTGATCCATCATGTGCCAGCCATAGGCATGCAGCTTCAATTGCGGGCGCAACGCCGTGCGGCAATAGAAAACACCCAGCCCCTCCGGGCCAAGCATCCATTTATGCCCGTCGGCCATGGCAAAGTCGCATTGATACCGCTGAACGTCGAAGGGCAGGGCGCCGATCTGCTGGATAGCATCGACGCAGAATAATACATTGCGTGCCCGGCAGCCCTGGCCAAGGCGCTCCAGGTCCAGGCGCAGCCCGCTGCCAAACTGCACCGCACTCACGGCCAGCAAGCGGGTACGAGGCCCGCAGGCAGCCAGCAGGGCGGCTTCCGGATCATCGCCGGCAAGGCTGGCTTGTACCACCTCTACGCCGCGGTCGGCCAACGCCTCCCAAACGATGCGATTGGAGGGGAATTCTTCATCACTGATCACCACCTGATCGCCGGGTTGCCATTCCAGGCCAAAGGCCACCAGTGACAGCGCCTGCGAGGTGTTCTGGACCAGAGCGATGTCCCCACTCGACGGTGCGTTGATCAAGCGCATCAGGCGATCGCGCAGGCGCCGTTCGGTGGCGAGCCAGGCTGTGTAGTCGCTGGCGCCCCTCTGTACATTGGCCTGAGCAAAGCGCGCCACCGCCTCGCGGGCCCGGCGTGGCCAAGGGGCGATGGCCGCGTGGTTCAGATAGCGCAGGCCCGGGGCCAGCTCGAACTCATCGTGAAACATAGACATGGTTGGATGATCCGTGCAATTTGCTGCAAGTTAGGCATAATAATCCGCTTCGATTGTCATCCAGTCCTTCCTATGCAGAAAGAACCTCGTAAGGTCCGTGAGTTTCGCCGTCGCGAACAGGAAATCCTTGATACCGCACTCAAACTGTTCCTTGAACAGGGTGAAGACAGCGTCACTGTCGAGATGATCGCCGACGCTGTGGGTATCGGCAAAGGTACGATCTACAAGCATTTCAAGTCCAAGGCGGAGATCTACCTGCGCCTGATGCTCGATTATGAGCGGGACCTGAACGCGCTGTTGCATTCTGCCGATGTCGACCGCGACAAGGAGGCGCTGTCGCGCGCCTACTTCGAGTTCCGCATGCGTGACCCGCAGCGCTATCGGTTGTTCGACCGCCTGGAAGAGAAGGTGGTCAAGGGCAACCAGGTGCCGGAAATGGTCGAGGAGCTGCACAGCATCCGCGCGTCCAACTTCGATCGCCTCACCCAGCTGATCAAGGGCCGTATCAGCGAAGGCAAGCTTGAAGATGTGCCGCCGTACTTCCATTACTGTGCCGCCTGGGCGCTGGTACATGGCGCGGTTGCGCTGTATCACTCGCCGTTCTGGAGCAATGTGCTGGAAGACCAGGAAGGTTTCTTCCAGTTCCTCATGGACATCGGTGTGCGCATGGGCAACAAGCGCAAGCGTGACCCGGAAGCCGCTGGCTAGAGCGCTTTCGCGTTTCACAACGATTGCGGCATTGAGCGGGGGCTTGCAAAAACCTGAATTTTGAGTCAGGTTTTGCCAGCCCCCGATTCATCCATGCCGGAGTCATCCATGATCGTCGATCGTCAAGGCAGGCGTTTTCGCAACCTGCGCGTCAGCCTGACAGCTGCCTGCAACTATGCCTGCAGTTACTGCGTGCCCAATGGCAAGCGCTTGGTGGCCGCGCAGGATGAACTCCCCGCAGATACATTGGCGCGCGGTGTGGCCTACCTGATCGAGGCGGCTGGTATCGAGCGTTTGCGCATCACCGGCGGCGAACCACTGATCAGCCCCAGGCTGGATGCGTTCCTGGCAGCTGTGGCACAGCTTGCCCTGCAAGACATTACCTTGACCACGAACGGCCAACTGCTTTCACGCAAGCTGCCTCAGTTGCAGGCCGCAGGCATCCGTCGGCTGAACGTGTCCCTCGATACCCTCGACCCGCTGGCGTTTCGCCGTATCGCAAGGGGAGGCGACCTGGCGACTGTGCTCGCCGGCATGCAGCAGGCCAGGGCGCTTGGCATGCAGATCAAGGTGAACATGGTGCCCATGCGCGGGCAGAACCTCGACCAGGTGTTGCCGCTGCTGGATTACTGCCTGGAGCAAGGTTTTGAGCTGCGCTTCATCGAGCTGATGCGCATGGGCCACCTGGCCCGTGACCACAACGCGTTCGTTCAGCAATTCGTCGGGTTGGACAGCTTGTTGGAGCTGATTGGCCAGGCGCACGCGTACCAGCAAGTCGATGCACCGCTGGATGCCACCGCGCTGCGCTATCAGATCCCGGGTAGGGGGCATTTCGGCGTGATCGCCAACGAGAGCGTGCCGTTCTGCCGGACGTGCTCACGCCTGCGCCTTTCGTCAACGGGCTGGTTGCATGGTTGTTTGTCGTCGAACAACCGTCACTATGTCGGCGACCTGTTGGCCAAACCGCGTCACGAAGCGCTGCCAGCCTTGCAGCGCTTGCTGGTAAAAGCCTTGGCCGACAAGCAGGAACTGGCGTTCTCCGGCGGTGTGACGGTCATGAAAGTGATTGGCGGTTAAGACTGGCGCAAAAGCTGCATCCGCCCGCTATCCGCCGGTTTTTCGTCGCCGGCCACTGGAGGAATGATGCGTAGCCTTGTCTTGCCCCTGGCGCTGTTGGCGCTGGGTGGCTGCATGAATGTCAGCGATATGGGCGAGGGCGTCCGTTACCACATGAGCGATGCCGGGTTGCTCGATCACAGCGACACGCGCCGCACGCTGTCGATCCGCCTGCAGCCGGATTCGTTCATCTTCATTGGCCAGGGTGCCTTCATGCCGCCGGGCAAAGGGCCGCAGCCGAAGCAGAATGTGGTGGCCGAGGAAGCCTTCAAAAGCTTTGTCGAATACTTCCCGTTGGTGCGCCGCGCCCAAGGCCCATTGGGCCTGGAAGAGGCCATCGCACAGGCGCGCTCGGTGGGCGCCGATTACGTGCTCTACACCCGTTTCGCCCGCACCGATGACCGTATCGGCAACGGTGACGAGTGGTATGACGAACAGGCGGTCGACCGCCTGGGCTGGGACACGGGCGTGGTGCAGATGATGTTGATCGAAACCAACACCCGCTACCTGATCGACACGGCCCGCATCAAGAGCCGTGGCGGTTTGTTGACGTTCCACGACAACACGCCAGAGGATTTGCTCGCGGCGCCAATGCGCGAGTACGCTCGTAGCCTTCTGGGCATGAGCAAGTAAGGGGCAAGCAATGACGGATTCCGGCAAAGCCAATGATCTTCTGGCGCAGATTCCCAAACACAAGGGCCTGCCGCCAGTGCATCTGTGGAACCCGGACTTCTGCGGCGACATCGACATGCGCATCGCGCGTGACGGCACCTGGTACTACCTGGGTACGCCGATCGGGCGCAAGCCAATGGTGCGTTTGTTTTCCACGATCATCCGGCGTGATGGCGATGACTACTTCCTGATCACACCGGTAGAGAAAGTGGGCATTCGCGTCGACGATGCGCCCTTTGTGGCTGTGACACTGGATGTGCAGGGCAGTGGCGAACAGCAGGTGCTGCGGTTTACCAGCAATGTCGAGGATGAGGTGGAAGCAGGGCCGGAAAACCCACTGCGGGTGGAGATCGACCCGGTAACGCAGGAGCCATCACCCTACGTGCTGATGCGCGCCAATCTGGAGGCGCTCATACACCGTAACGTGTTTTATCAACTGGTAGAGCTAGCGGTGCCTCGGATGATCGATGGGGATGAGTGGCTTGGCGTGTGGAGTCGCGGCCAGTTCTACCCGATCGGGCGCAGCCACATGTGACGGTGAATCGCGGAAGGCAACCATGGCCTGACAGGTTTGGCACGTTGCAACAAATGTAGGAGCGGCTTTAGCCGCGATGCGCCGCGCGGGCGGCGCTCGGTCCTGAGAGCGCTGCAAGGCGCGAGACATGCGCCAAAATCCAGAGCCAGAATGCAAAAAACCTCCAGTGCTCACGCACATGGAGGTTTTTCAGTATTTGGCTCCGCGACCTGGACTCGAACCAGGGACCCAATGATTAACAGTCATTTGCTCTACCGACTGAGCTATCGCGGAATCTGCGCGTATCTTACCCAACAGCAGGGGGAAGTCAAGCCTCCCCCTGACAAATCAAGCAGTTACAGCACTTCCACGATCGCTTTGCTGACCACTTTGATGTTGCTCTGGTTCAGCGCGGCGACCGCGATGCGGCCGGTGTCCAGCGCATAGATACCGAATTCGTTCTTCAGGCGGGCGACCTGCTCAACGGTCAGCCCCGAGTAGGAGAACATGCCCGCCTGGCGGCCAACGAAGCTGAAATCACGTTTGGCACCGTATTCGGCCAGCAGTGCGACCATCTGGTGGCGCATGCCGTGGATGCGCTGGCGCATTTCGGCCAGTTCGGTTTCCCACATCTGGCACAGCTCGGCGCTGTTCAGCACGGTGGCCACGATGGTGGCGCCGTGGGTTGGCGGGTTGGAGTAGGTGGTGCGGATCACGCGCTTGACCTGGGACAGCACGCGGGTGCTTTCGTCCTTGGAGCCGGTGACGATCGACAGTGCGCCAACGCGCTCGCCATACAGCGAGAACGACTTGGAGAACGAGCTGGACACGAAGAACTCCAGGCCCGACTCGGCGAACAGGCGCACGGCGAAGGCGTCTTCGGCGATGCCGGCACCAAAGCCCTGGTAGGCCATGTCGAGGAACGGCACGTGGCCCTTGGCCTTGACGACTTCCAGGACGTTTTTCCAGTCGTCCAGGGTCAGGTCGACGCCAGTCGGGTTGTGGCAGCAAGCGTGCAGCACAACGACCGAGCCGGACGGCAGGTTGTTCAGGTCTTCGAGCATGCCCGCGCGGTTGACGTCGTTGCTCGGGGCATCGTAGTAGCGGTAGTTCTGCACCGGGAAGCCGGCGGACTCGAACAGCGCGCGGTGGTTTTCCCAGCTCGGGTCGCTGATGGCCACAACGGCGTCGGGCGACAGGCGCTTGAGGAAGTCGGCACCAATCTTCAGTGCGCCAGTGCCGCCAACGGCCTGTACGGTGACCACGCGGCCAGCGGCCAGCAGCGGCGACTCGGCGCCGAAGATCAGTTTTTGCACGGCCTGGTCGTAGGTGGCGATGCCGTCGATCGGCAGGTAGCCGCGCGAGGCATGCTGGGCAGCGCGCTGGGTTTCGGCTTCGATCACGGCGCGCAGCAGCGGAATGCGCCCTTCCTCGTTGCAGTAAACGCCTACGCCCAGGTTGACCTTGTCGGTACGTGGGTCGGCATTGAATGCTTCGTTGAGGCCCAGGATGGGGTCGCGGGGTGCCAGCTCGACAGCGGAAAACAGGCTCATTGTTACTTTGGCTCTGAATGGAGAGTGATAGGGCGTACACGCTCCAGCCGAATGCACTGAAGCGGTGCACAAACGGGGAGTCAGTATAGTGATACCGACCGGTCACTGCGACAGTGTGGCGCAGCTTTTACGGCGATTTGCGCAAATATTTTTCGACCATTGGTCGAATTGCCAGGTCCACCGCAATGAGTGTTCACAACTGCGCCCTTATTCCAGCCCCGAACCGGCGCATTTGGGTATAGACTACTGGCTAAATTTACAGTTGCTGCGTTACCGCGAGGTCCGACATGTCCGAGTTCCAGCTCGTCACCCGTTTTCAGCCGGCCGGCGACCAGCCCGAGGCCATTCGCCTGATGGTCGAAGGCATCGAGGCGGGCCTGTCGCACCAGACCCTGCTCGGGGTAACGGGCTCGGGCAAGACCTTCAGCATCGCCAACGTGATCCAGCAGGTGCAGCGCCCGACGCTGGTGCTGGCACCCAACAAAACGTTGGCGGCGCAGCTGTACGGGGAGTTCAAGGCCTTTTTCCCGCACAACGCCGTCGAGTATTTCGTTTCCTATTACGACTACTACCAGCCTGAAGCGTATGTGCCGTCGTCGGACACGTTCATCGAGAAGGACGCCTCGATCAACGACCACATCGAACAGATGCGCCTGTCGGCCACCAAGGCGCTGCTGGAGCGGCGTGATGCAATCATTGTCACGACCGTGTCGTGCATCTACGGCCTGGGCAGCCCCGAGGCTTACCTGAAAATGGTCCTGCACGTCGACCGTGGCGACAAACTGGACCAGCGTGAACTGTTGCGCCGCCTGGCCGAGTTGCAATACACCCGCAACGAAATGGACTTTGCCCGCGCCACCTTCCGCGTGCGCGGTGACGTGATCGACATTTTTCCGGCCGAATCCGACCTTGAAGCCATCCGCATCGAGCTGTTCGACGACGAAGTGGAAAACATCGCCGCGTTCGACCCGCTCACCGGCGAGGTCTTCCGCAAGCTGCCGCGCTTCACCTTCTACCCCAAGAGCCACTACGTCACCCCGCGGGAAACGTTGCTGGAAGCGGTGGAGGGCATCAAGGCAGAGCTCAAGGACCGCCTTGAGTACCTGCAAAAGGCCAACAAGCTGGTCGAGGCCCAGCGCCTGGAGCAGCGCACCCGCTTTGACCTGGAGATGATCCTGGAGCTGGGCTACTGCAACGGTATCGAAAACTACTCGCGCTACCTGTCCGGTCGTCCGGCGGGGGCGCCGCCGCCCACCCTCTACGATTACCTGCCGCCGGATGCGTTGCTGGTGATAGACGAGTCCCACGTCAGCGTTCCGCAGGTTGGCGCCATGTACAAAGGGGACCGCTCGCGCAAGGAAACACTTGTGGAATACGGCTTCCGCATGCCGTCTGCGCTGGACAACCGGCCGATGCGCTTCGACGAGTGGGAGGCGGTCAGCCCGCAGACCATCTTCGTTTCCGCCACGCCTGGGCCCTATGAGGCCGAGCATGCTGGCCGGGTGGTCGAACAGGTCGTACGCCCAACCGGGTTGGTCGACCCACAAGTGGAAGTGCGCCCGGCCTTGACCCAGGTGGACGACCTGCTCTCTGAAATCCGCAAGCGGGTTGCCGACGGCGAGCGGGTGCTGGCCACCACGCTCACCAAGCGCATGGCCGAAGACCTGACCGATTACCTGGCTGACCACGATGTGCGGGTACGCTACCTGCACTCGGACATCGACACGGTGGAGCGGGTGGAGATCATCCGTGACCTGCGCCTGGGCACCTTCGATGTGCTGGTGGGCATCAACCTGCTGCGTGAAGGCCTGGACATGCCCGAGGTGTCGCTGGTGGCGATTCTCGATGCCGACAAGGAAGGCTTCCTGCGTTCCGAGCGCTCACTCATCCAGACCATCGGCCGTGCCGCGCGTAACCTCAACGGCCGTGCCATCCTCTACGCCGACAACATCACCGGTTCCATGCAGCGCGCCATCGACGAGACCGAGCGACGCCGCGAGAAGCAGATTGCTTTCAACCAGGCCAATGGCATCGTGCCCAAGGGCGTGGTGAAGGACATCACCGACATCATGGAAGGCGCCACCGTACCCGGTGCCCGCAGTAAAAAGCGCAAAGGCATGGCCAAGGCGGCGGAGGAGAGTGCCCGTTACGAAGCCGAACTGCGTACGCCGGGCGAGATCACCAAGCGTATCAAGCAGCTTGAAGAGAAGATGATGCAGTTTGCCCGGGATCTTGAGTTTGAGGCGGCGGCGCAGTTGCGTGACGAAATTGCGCAGTTGCGTGAACGGTTGATTGCCAGCTGAAGTCAACGCGGTCGGTGTGGGGGGCAACTGTCTTACTCAATTTCTACAAGCTGGCGCGATCCCTGTGGGAGCGCCCCGGCAAGGCCGCTCCCACACAGACGGCGCTATCAGTGGGCTTCGCCCGCTTTCAGGCCCTGGGGCAATTTGCGCGTCAACAACACCGCCACCATGCTCACCGCCAACCCGATCCCTACAAAATGGAAAGCATCGTTGTAGGCCATGATCAGCGCCTGCTGGTGGGTAATCTCGCTCAACTTGCCCAGCGCCGCATTGTCATTCCCCAACCGCTCCGCCAGCTGCGCCAACCGCTCGGCCACCTGCGGGTTGCTGGGCACCACTGCCTCGCGCAGGTAATCGAAATACACCTTGGTGCGAGCATCCAGCAACGTGGCCAGCAAAGCGATGCCGATGGCGCCGCCCAGGTTGCGCAGAATGTTGAACAGGCTCGACGCCGACCCCGCATCCTGCGGCTGGATATACGCTGTGGCAATCAACGAGATGGTCACCATGATCATCGGCTGGCCGAGCGCGCGGATTATCTGGATATGGTTGAACTGCGGCCCTGCAAAATCCGGGTTGAGCACGCCCGAACCGAAGCTGGCTGCGCCGAACAGGCAGAAGCCGAGCGCGCACAGCACTTTGGGCGAAATCACCTTCATCAACTGCGGCACCAGCGGAATCAGGAACAACTGCGGTACCCCCATCCACATGATCACTTCGCCGATCTGCAGGGCGTTGTAGCCCTGAATCTGTGCGAGGTAGAGCGGCAGCAGGTAAATCGACCCGTACAACCCCACACCCATGCCCAGGCTTGCGATGCTCGACAACCCGAAGTTGCGGTTGCCGAGGATGCGCAGGTTGATTAGCGGGTGTGGTTTTGAAAACTGCAAAATCACAAAGGTAATCAGGCTGATAAGGGCGATGGTGCCTAAACCGACAATCAGGCTGGACTCCAGCCAGTCCTTGCGATGGCCTTCTTCCAGAAACACCTGCAGGCAGCCCAGCCCAAGCCCCAGGGTAACAATGCCGGCATAGTCGGTGCTTTTCAGCAGTTCCCAATGGGCTTCTTTCTTCTCCAGCCCGTACATCAGGCCAGCAATCATCAGCAGCCCGGGCGGGATGTTGATGTAGAAAATGTACTCCCAGCCCCAGTTCTCGGTCAGCCAGCCGCCCAGGGTAGGCCCGATGGAGGGCGCGAAGGTGGCAGTCATGGCGAACATGGCCATGCCTTTGGCACGGTGGTGTTCGGGCAACTTGATCAAGGTCAGGGTAAATGCCAGGGGTATGAGCGCGCCGCCGGTAAACCCCTGCAGCGCCCGGAATACGATCATGCTTTCCAGGTTCCAGGCCATCGAACACAGCAACGAAGACAGCAGGAACCCCACCGACACCCACACCGCCAGCCTGCGTGCCGACAGCAACTGCACCAGCCAGGCGGTCAGCGGGATCATGATGATCTCGGCCACTAGATAAGACGTGGAAATCCACGAGCCTTCCTCCAGGGTTGCCGACAGCGCGCCCTGGATGTCCTTTAGCGAGGAGTTGGTGATCTGGATGTCCAGCACCGCCATGAACGCGCCGAGCATCACGCTCATTACCGCGATCCAGTCGCGTCGGGTTGGCTCAGCGGTCGGCCGCAGCAACTGATCACCGGCCATTGCGGCCCTCATCCTCGCTGCGCAGGTCGACGGTAGCGGTCACCGACATGCCCGGGCGTATGCGGCCGTGCAGCGGGTTGTCGGCGGCGAAGGTCAGCTTCACCGGGATGCGTTGCACCACCTTGGTGAAGTTGCCGGTGGCGTTGTCTGGGGGCAGCAGGCTGAACTGCGCGCCGGAGGCGGCGAACAGGCTTTGCACGCGGCCTTCGATCGGCGTGTCCGGGTAGCTGTCGAACACCAGTTCGGCGCGTTGGCCCGCCTGCATGTGGCCGATTTGCGTTTCCTTGAAATTGGCCTGCACCCAGATGGCTTCATCCGGCACGATCGACAGCAGGTAGGCGCCGGCCTGAACCACTTGGCCGTTGCGCGCGCTGCGCTGGCCGATGGTGCCACTGATCGGTGCGCGAATTTCGCAGCGGGTGAGGTTCAGTTCAGCTTGGGCCAGTTCGGCTCGGGCGTTGGCGATTTGCGCATCGAGGCGCTTGAGGTCCGCGGTCAGGGCGCTGACTTGCTGGCGCTGGCTTTGCAGGTCGGCGCGAGCCTTGTCGACTTGCGAGCCGGCCACGTGGTTTTCTGCCGACAGGGTAGTGACTCGCTCTTCTGAAACATACCCTGGTGCGCGCAGTTTTTCGGCACGGGTGAGGTCCAGTCGCGAGCGGTCGAAGGTGGCTTGGTTGGCGGCGACCTGGGCCTGCCCGGCGGCTATCAGGCTGGACTGTTGGGTCAGGCGGCTCTCGGCCTGGGCACGCTCGGCTTCCCGGGAGGCCAGCGCGGCGCGGGCGCGTTGCACGGCCAGGTCGAAATCGGCCACCTCCAGGCGCACCAGCAGGTCGCCTTTGTTCACGTGCTGGTTGTCGTCTACCCGCACCTCGTCAATGCGCGCGCCCAACTGGCTGGAGATACGCGTGATCTCGCCCTGTACGTAGGCGTTGTCGGTGCTCTCATAGAAGCGCCCTTTGAAGTACCAATGGGCCAGAAAGGCGAGGGCGATGATCGCTACAAGCGTGAAAAAGATCAGTAAACGGCGTTTGAGTTGGGCTGGCATGGGGACTATCGTTCCAAAAATGTAAACAAATTTAACAGCGACACACGGCCCCTTCACAAGTGACGTTCGCGCCATTGCTGGAGCCGGGTGCCTGCTCCCTGCTAACATCCCGCCTTTGTTTCATCTTTCGTTCGAGACTCTCCATGACCACCGTTCGCACGCGTATCGCGCCTTCGCCCACTGGCGACCCCCATGTCGGCACCGCCTACATCGCCCTGTTCAACTACTGCTTTGCCAAGCAGCACGGCGGTGAGTTCATCCTGCGCATCGAAGACACCGACCAGCTGCGCTCGACCCGCGAGTCGGAGCAGCAGATCTTCGACGCCCTGCGCTGGCTGGGCATCGAATGGAACGAGGGCCCGGATGTCGGCGGCCCGCACGGCCCGTACCGCCAGAGCGAGCGTGGCGAGATCTACGCCAAGTACGCCAAGCAGCTGGTTGATGCCGGCCACGCCTTCTATTGCTTCTGCACGGCCGAAGAGCTGGAGCAGATGCGCGCCGAGCAGATGGCCCGTGGCGAAACCCCGCGCTACGACGGCCGCGCCCTGAAGATGAGCGCCGAAGAAGTGCAGCGCCGCCTGGACGCCGGCGAGCCCCACGTGATCCGCATGAAAGTGCCGAGCGAAGGCATTTGCGTGGTGCCGGACATGCTGCGTGGTGACGTCGAAATCCCGTGGGACCGCATGGACATGCAGGTGCTGATGAAGAACGACGGCCTGCCGACGTACTTCCTGGCCAACGTGGTCGATGACCACCTGATGGGCATCACCCACGTGCTGCGTGGTGAAGAGTGGCTGCCGTCGGCGCCGAAGCTGATCAAGCTGTATGAGTACTTCGGTTGGGAGCAGCCCAAGCTGTGCTACATGCCGCTGCTGCGTAACCCCGACAAGTCCAAGCTGTCCAAGCGCAAAAACCCGACCTCGGTGACCTTCTACGAGCGCATGGGCTTCATGCCCGAGGCGATGCTCAACTATCTGGGGCGTATGGGCTGGTCGATGCCGGACGAGCGCGAGAAGTTCTCGCTGGCGGAAATGGTCGAGCACTTCGACCTGTCGCGTATCTCGCTGGGCGGCCCGATTTTCGACATCGAGAAGCTGTCGTGGTTGAACGGCCAGTGGCTGCGCGAGTTGCCGGTGGAAGAATTCGCCGCGCGCCTGCAGAAGTGGGCGTTCAACAGCGACTACATGATGAAGATCGCCCCGCATGTGCAGGGCCGTGTCGAAACCTTCAGCCAGGTCGCCCCGCTGGGTGGTTTCTTCTTCGAAGGCGCGTTGAAGCTTGATGCCAGGCTGTTCGAAAGCAAGAAGCTGTCGGCCGACCAGGTGCGCCAGGTGATCCAGTTGATCCTGTGGAAGCTCGAAAGCCTGCGCCAGTGGGAGAAAGAGCGCATCACCGGTTGCATTCAGGCCGTGGTCGAGGCGCTGGAGCTGAAGCTGCGTGATGCCATGCCGCTGATGTTTGCCGCCATTACTGGCCAGGCCAGCTCGGTGTCGGTACTGGATGCCATGGAAATCCTTGGCCCGGACCTGACCCGTTACCGCCTGCGTCAGGCACTGGACCTGCTGGGTGGTGTGTCGAAGAAAGAAAACAAAGAGTGGGAAAAGCTGCTGGCGACCATCGCCTGAGGCTGTTGTAGGAGCGGATTTATCCGCGATTGCGCCCACGCGGTGAATGGCACCGGCTTTGCCGGTGTTCGCGGCTGAAGCCGCTCCTACAGGGTTTTACGCAAGAAATTGGAAGGGCAGGGCGGTAAGTGGTTGTTATCTGTGAAAAAAATTTTGATTAATTTCAAAAATTAGTTTGACAGCCCTGCAATCCGATCTTAATATGCGCCCCGTCCACAGCGATGAACGAAACGAAGCGCCAGGCACCCAGCCGGTGATTCAGTTCAAAGCGACATTGTGGGGCTATAGCTCAGCTGGGAGAGCGCCTGCATGGCATGCAGGAGGTCAGCGGTTCGATCCCGCTTAGCTCCACCAAATTCCGCTTAACGGCATTGCCGGTAAGCAAGACCGGGTCCAGCAACCGGGTCTTGAAGGTAAGAAGGTTCGTCCCCTTCGTCTAGTGGCCTAGGACACCGCCCTTTCACGGCGGTAACAGGGGTTCGAGTCCCCTAGGGGACGCCAGTTTTACACAAGCGATGTTTCAGGATGTCGCTGGGCCGCGAGGCTAAAAATCCGGGGCTATAGCTCAGCTGGGAGAGCGCCTGCATGGCATGCAGGAGGTCAGCGGTTCGATCCCGCTTAGCTCCACCAATTTATGCCAGGGTTCACACTTGTGAATCTTCGCGAAGGTTACGTCCCCTTCGTCTAGTGGCCTAGGACACCGCCCTTTCACGGCGGTAACAGGGGTTCGAGTCCCCTAGGGGACGCCACTTTACCCGCGCTTTGCGGGAATTAAAGAGGCTCATTCGAATGTTGAATGAGTCTTTTGTTTTCGGGGCTATAGCTCAGCTGGGAGAGCGCCTGCATGGCATGCAGGAGGTCAGCGGTTCGATCCCGCTTAGCTCCACCAATTCTGCCAGGGTTCACGCTTGTGAATCTTCGCGAAGGTTACGTCCCCTTCGTCTAGTGGCCTAGGACACCGCCCTTTCACGGCGGTAACAGGGGTTCGAGTCCCCTAGGGGACGCCACGTTTACCCGCGTTTTGCGGGACTTTAAAGGCTCATTCGCTTATTGAATGGGCCTTTTGTTTTTCTACCTCCCCCCAAAATATGCATCCCCGACCGGCGGCAGCAAATTCAGCTTGCAGAAAAATATTATGAGAATAATATTTCGATCATCATATTTCACGATCGAGCCGAGCCATGAACGACAAGAAGTCCAGAACCCGTGAGCGCATTCTTGAGGCCGCCCGCAGTGCACTGATCCAGCACGGCCCGGCAGAGCCGAGCGTGAGCCAGGTGATGGGGGCGGCGGGGCTGACCGTGGGTGGCTTCTATGCCCACTTCGACAGCAAGGACGAACTCATGCTGGAGGCATTTCGCCAACTGCTTGGCGAGCGCCGGGCGTTGCTCGCCGGGGTTGACCCCAGCCTTGATGGCGCTGGCCGGCGTGCACTGGTGAGCGCCTTTTACCTGTCGCGCAAGCACCGTGATGCCGAAATTCATGCCTGCCCGTTACCGAACTCGTTGGGTGAAATGCAGCGCTTGCCAGACGCTTTCCGCGAAGTGCTGGCCGAGCACATCGAGTTGATGACTGCGGCAATGGTCGATCGCCCGGAAGATGCCGACAAGGCACTGGCCGACCTGGCCTTGATGATTGGCGGCCTGGCCCTGGCGCGTGCGCTGGGTACAGGGGAGTTGTCCGACCGAATCTTGCGTGCCGCCAAATCGGCGGTTATCTGAACTCACAGCGTGGAGCAAGGCGATGACTACCCTGAGCTGGAT
Source organism: Pseudomonas sp. PSKL.D1 (assembly GCF_028898945.1). Lineage (NCBI taxonomy): Bacteria > Pseudomonadati > Pseudomonadota > Gammaproteobacteria > Pseudomonadales > Pseudomonadaceae > Pseudomonas > Pseudomonas sp. PSKL.D1. The sequence goes on along the minus strand of NZ_CP118607.1, from coordinate 4,148,629 downwards.
TCGTGGCGTTAACGGCACCCTGGGCCACCTGGTCCCCGAGCACATTGCCGGCAAGATGCGCCGCGCCTTCATGACGCCGCGCAGCCTGCCGCCGCGGCAATGGGAGCTGCCGCTGCTGGCCAGTGCCGAACGCATCACCCTGCGCTTCGGGCTGTCTGCGCTGCGTTGGGGGCAGGGCCCGACCGTGCTGTTGATGCACGGGTGGGAAGGGCGCCCCACGCAGTTTGCTGCGCTGATCGAAACGCTGGTAAAGGCAGGCCACACGGTGGTTTCACTGGATGGCCCTGCCCATGGGCGTTCACCCGGGCATCAGGCCAATGTGGTGCTGTTTGCCCGGGCGTTGCTGGAGGCGGCTGCCGAGTTGCCGCCGCTGCGGGCAGTCATCGGCCACTCCATGGGCGGTGCCAGCGTCATGCTGGCGCTGCAGATGGGCTTGCGTGCCGAGGCGGCGGTCAGCATCGCCGCGCCTGCGCAGTTGCAGGGGGTTATGCGTGGTTTTGCTCGGCGGCTGGGTATGCCGGCTCGAGCCAGGGTTGCGTTCATGCGCCAGGTCGAACGGGATATCGGTATGCAGATCGCACGCCTGGACGTCAGTGGCTATCAACTGGAATTGCCGGGGCTGGTGGTGCACGCTGCCGATGATGAGCTGGTGGCGGCCAACGAGGCCCAGCTGATTCACAAAGCCTGGTTTGACAGCCGCCTGTTGCTGCTGGAAGCAGGGGGCCACCAGCGGGTGCTGGCCGACCCGCGCCTGAGCGAGGCTGTGCTCGAATTGCTGGCCCGGGCCAGTGCACCCGCGCGGCAAAGTGCGTGAGCTTCCATTACACTCTGCCCGTTCATTGACATTGGGAGCGGGCATGAGCTGGGACCTGGCAACGCCATTCATCATCGACTTGCGTGTGGGCAGCGAGGACATCGACGGCCTCGGTCACGCCAATAACGCGGTCTACGTCACCTGGCTGGAACGCTGCGCCTGGCGCCATTCCCAGCGCCTGGGGCTGGACCTGGCCGAATACCGCCGGCTGGACCGCGCCATGGCGGTGGTGCGCCATGAAATCGACTACCTGGCCGCCGCCTACGAAGATGACGAGCTGCAGTTGGCCACCTGGATCATCGACTGGGACCAACGCCTGCGCATGACCCGGCGCTTTCAGCTCAAACGCCCACGTGACGGGGTGACGCTGTTGCGCGCGCAAACCACCTTTGCCTGTATCGAGCTGTCCAGCGGCAAGCCCAAGCGCATGCCGGCCGAATTCCTCGACGGTTACGGCCCGGCGCTGATCGGTGCCTGAAACGGCCCTTTTTTTTGCTAGACTGCCGCCTTTTCGCACCGAGACCCCAACATGCAAATTGCCCTGGCCCCCATGGAGGGGCTGGTCGACAACATCCTGCGCGACGTCCTGACCCGGGTGGGCGGCATCGATTGGTGCGTCACCGAGTTCATCCGCGTGTGCGACCGGCTGCTGCCAGCGTCGTCGTTCGACAAACTCGCGCCTGAGCTGCGCCACGGCGCTCGCACCGCCGCCGGTGTGCCCATGCGTGTGCAGTTGCTGGGCTCGGACCCGGTATGCCTGGCCGAAAACGCCGCTCTGGCCTGCGAGCTGGGGGCGCCGGTGATCGACCTGAACTTCGGCTGCCCGGCCAAGACCGTGAACAAGTCGCGGGGCGGGGCGGTGCTGCTCAAGGAGCCTGAGCTGTTGCATGCCATCGTGCGTGAAGTGCGCCGTGCGGTGCCTGCGCACATTCCGGTCACATCGAAAATGCGCCTGGGCTTCGACAGCCCGGACGGTGCGCTGGAATGCGCCACCGCGCTGGCCGAGGGCGGTTCGGCGCACCTGGTGGTGCATGCGCGCACCAAGGTCGAGGGCTACAAGCCGCCGGCCCACTGGGAGTGGGTGGCACGGGTGCAGGATGTGGTCCGCGTGCCGGTGTTCGCCAATGGTGAAATCTGGACGGTCGATGACTGGCGGCGCTGCCGGGAGGTTAGCGGGGCAGAGGACATCATGCTGGGGCGTGGCCTGGTGTCGCGACCCGATCTGGCCCTGCAAATTGCTGCCGCACGGGATGGGCGTGAGTATCAGCCGATGAGCTGGGATGACCTGCTGCCCCTGTTGCGCGAGTTCTGGCGCCAGGCCCAGGCCAAACTGTCGCCGCGCTATGCGCCGGGGCGGATGAAGCAGTGGCTGGCAATGCTGACCCGCAGTTACCCGGAGGCGGTGGTGTTGTTTGCCGAGCTGCGGCGTGAGGATGATTGCGCGCGGATCAGCCGGTTGCTGGGGGTTGAGGCTGCTGCTTTCGAAGCTTGTGTTGCCTGAGCCGGCTTAATCGCGGATAAATCCGCTCCTACAAGGGCCGCGCCCCCCCTGTAGGAGCGGATTCACCGAGACGTCGGACCGCCGCGAAGGGCCATCAAATTTTTACACTGTCCCCTTGAAAGCGTTCCCCTCGACCCTATCTCTTGAGTACGCGATGCCGAAGTCGGGTCGCGCAATGACTTACTTGCTGAATCTCAGGAGTTAATGACCATGACCAGCGCTTTCTCTCTCGCTCCACTGTTCCGCCATTCCGTTGGCTTCGACCGTTTCAACGACCTGTTCGAGTCCGCGGCACGCAACGAAGCGGGTAGCAGCTACCCTCCCTACAACGTTGAAAAACATGGCGATGACCACTACCGCATCGTGGTTGCCGCAGCCGGTTTCCAGGAGCAGGACCTCGATTTGCAGGTCGAAAAAGGCGTCCTGACCGTTATCGGTGGCAAGCGCGAAAACGGCGCCGCTGAAGTGACCTATCTGCATCAGGGCATTGCCCAGCGCGCCTTCAAACTGTCGTTCCGCCTGGCTGACCATATCGAGGTCAAGTCGGCGGGCCTGGCCAACGGCCTGCTCAGCATCGACCTGCTGCGCATCGTGCCGGAAGAAGCCAAGGCCAAGCGCATCCCGATCAATGGCGACAAGCCAGCGCTGAACTGAGTTCGGCGGGATGACAAAAAGGGCACCTTCGGGTGCCCTTTTTCGTGGGTCAGTAATCCGCTGGCGCCTCCAGCAGCATCTGCCGAAACTCCGGCAACGGCAGCGGCCGGCTGTGCAGATAGCCCTGATACAAGTGGCAACCGAGCAACTCCAGAAACGCCAGTTGCTCACTCAACTCCACCCCTTCGGCAATCACCGCCAGGTCCAGGCTGCGCGCCATGGCCACGATGGCCCGTACGATTTCGGCGTCGTTAGGGTCAATCGGCGCATCGCGCACGAAGGTCTGGTCGATTTTCAGCGCATCCACTGGCAGGCGCTTGAGGTAGGTGAGTGATGAATAGCCGGTGCCGAAGTCGTCCATTGCAAAAGTCACGCCGTAGCGCTTGAGTTCACGCATCTTGCTGATGGTGTCTTCAAGGTTCTGGATCACGATGCCTTCGGTGATCTCCAGCTTGAGCATGTGCCGAGGCAAGCGGTAATCGTCCAGGCTGCGCAGCACCCGTTCCACAAAATCATTCTGGCGAAATTGCCTTGGGCTGATGTTCACGCACAGGCTGAAGTCGTCGGCGTCAATCAGCCCGTCTTCGAGCATGCGCGCACAGGCATCGCAGGCTTCGTCGAGAATCCAGCTGCCAACTTCCAGGATCAGGCCGCTTTCTTCCAGCACCTGAATAAACTGCGACGGCGGTTGCTGGCCCAGCAGTGGGTGATGCCAGCGCAGCAGCACTTCGGCCCCCACAATGCGGTTGTCGCGGGCATCCACCTGGGGCTGGAAGTGCAGGGCCAGTTCGCCGCGGGCCAAGGCCAGGCGCAGGTCGTTTTCCATGCGCAGGCGCTCGCTGGCGGCCTTTTGCATGGTGGTGTGGAACAATTGGGTGGTGTTGCGCCCGGAATCCTTGGCCCGGTACAGGGCAATATCGGCGCGCTTGAGCAGGTCGGCCGGGGTGGCGCCGTGGTCGGGGATCAGCGCCACGCCAATGCTCGGTGTTACCTGCAGGCGCTGGCCATCCAGCGACATCGGTTCGGCCAGCAGCTCGCGCAGGGTGTCGGCCAGCTCTCGCACTTTGCTCTCCACCGACTCGCGGCTGCCATCCAGGCCACTGATCAGCACCACGAACTCGTCGCCGCCCAGGCGCGCCACGGTGTCCTCCAGGCGCACGCTGGCCTCCAGGCGGGCAGTGACGATCTTCAGCACGGTGTCACCCACCGGGTGGCCGAGGGAGTCGTTGATGTGTTTGAAGTGGTCCAAGTCCAGGAACAGCAAAGCGCCGCGAAGGTTGTGCCGGCGCAGCAAGGCGATTTGCTGGCTCAGGCGGTCCATCAGCAGGGCGCGGTTAGGCAGGTTGGTCAGTGGGTCGTGGTAGGCCAGGTGGCGGATTTGTGCCTGGGCGTTCTTCAACAGGCTGACATCGCGTGCGTTAAGCAGCAGGCAGTCGACCTCGTTGAGGCTGATCGGCTCCACCGACACTTCCACGGTGAGAATGTCGCCCCGCTTGTTGCGCCCGAGCATTTCCCGGTGGTGCACGCGGCCGCGCTCCTTCAGCTCGGTGAGCAGGGCGGCGCGCTGTTTGTCGTCGGCCCAGATGCCGATCTCGTACACCGTCTGGCCTACCACCTCTTCCGGGCTATAGCCGGTCAGCCGGCAGAAACCATCGTTCACTTCCAGGTACCGGCCGCTCTGGCGCTCGGTGATGGTGATGGCGTCGGGGCTTGAGTGAAAGGCCTTGGCAAACTTTTCTTCGCTGGATTTCAGTGCGGCCTCGGCCCGCTGCTGCTGGGTAATGTCGCGCAGGGTGGTGACGCTGCAGGCCTGGTTGTCGACGGTGATCAACCGGCTGGAAATCACGCAGGTCAACGGCGTGCCGTCGCGGTGGTTGACCACCACGGCGACATTGCTCAGCGCTTGCTCGCGGATTACCCGCTCGATGCGCCGGGCCCGCTCGATCGATTCGGCCCACAGGCCGATTTGCTCGGCGGTGCGGCCAATCACCTGGTCGGCTTCCCAGCCAAAGGTCTGGGTAAAAGCCGGGTTCACCTCGATGAACTGGCCGGTGTCCTGGTGGGTGACGCAGATCGGGTCGGGGCTGACCTGGAACAGGCTGGCGAACTTCTCTTCCGAAGCGCTCAGGCGCAGTTCGCGCTCGACTTGCTCGGTGATGTCGAGCAGGGTGCCGGCCATGCGCAGCGGGTTGCCGTGTTCGTCGCGATACAGCCGTGCGCGGCTCTCGATGTAGCGCGAGGCGCCGTTTTCCAGCTGCACGCGGTAGGTGATCTGGTAATTGCCGGCCGGGCCTTCGCGCAGGCTGCGGTAGGCATGGCGCATCGTGTCCCGCTCATCTTCCGGCACCCCTTCGAAAAAGGCGTCGAACGACTCATGGAACGGCACCGGGTCCAGGCCGTGCAATTGCGCGGCGCGGGCCGAGCCATAGAGCATGCCGCTGGGGATGTGCCAGTCCCAGGTGCCTAGCTGCGCGGAGTCCAGGGCCAGGTCCAGGCGTTCCTGGCTGTCCTTGAGTGCCTGTTCGGCGCGTTTGCGCTCGGTGGTGTCGACGAACGTGCTCAGCAGGAAGGTTACCCCCTCCAGTTCGATGCCTTGGGTGCACAGGATGCCGTCGTGGATTTTGCCGGTGCTGGCACGGAACTGCACTTCAATCGGTAATGGTCCGCCATTGGCGCGGGTGGCATCGATGATCTGGAGGCGCTGCTCGGGGTTGACCCACAACCCCAGCTCCAGGCTGGTCTTGCCGATCACCTGGCTGCCGGGCCAGCCGAACATGTCTTCGAAGTGCTGGTTGACCTCGAAAATCATGCCGTCACTGCGGCGGGTCAGCAGGATGGCGTTCGGGCTCAGGTGGAACAGCGTGGCAAAGCGCTTTTCCGAGTTGATCAGCGCCGTTTCGCGCTCGCGCTGGCGGGTGATTTCCCGGATGACCCCAATCATCTGCCTGCGGCCGTGGAGGTCGTAGGTCAGGCTGCCGTTGATTTCCAGCCAGTGCAACGTGCCGTCCGGCCAGCGAATGCGATGGCGCATGGCTTTTTCCACCGGTTCGCCATTGACCACCGCCTGAAACAGCTGGCGAGTGCGGGCACGGTCCTCTTCGGGCAGCAAGTCGAGGTAATCGACCGCATTGGGCAGGGGGCGCTGCGGGTCGAAGCCGAACAGTGCCTGGGTGCCGCGTGACCAGCTGACCCGGCCACTCTCGATGTCCCATAGCCAAGCCCCCAGGCGCGCGCCGTTGAGCGCGGCGAGCAGCTGCGGGGCGTTCTGCCAGGCCTGTTCCGACTCCTGGGGATCAGCCGCAGGGATACGCGGCAGGCGCGGAAAGCGGTTTGCTGATTTGGGCATTGGTACCAGACCTTTGGCGTTTGACGCGTCCTTGAAGTGGAAATGCCGGGCTGACGACCGGTCAGGCGGACCCCGCGTGCCCGTCGAGCAGGGCCATGAAGGCCCGGGCCGCGTTCGAAAGCGTTCGCTCCGTGTGCAAAATGTAGCCTAGCTGGCGCGACAGCTGTATGCCGGGTAAAGCGATGGGTGCAACTTGCTCATCCAGCATGGTGCGTGGCAAAACGCTCCAGGCAAGGCCAATGGACACCATCATCTTGATGGTTTCCAGGTAGTTGGTGCTCATGGCGATGTTCGGCGTCAGCCCCTGGCTTTCGAACAGGCGTTGCACAATGTGGTGGGTAAAGGTGTTCCCGCCCGGGAAAACTGCCGGATGGCGGGCAACATCGGCCAAATTGACCTCACCGTTGCTGGCCAGCGGGTGCTCCGGAGCGGCCACGAAGTCCAGGGCGTCGTCCCATACCGGTACGGCCTTGACCAGGTGGTGGGGCTCTGGCGCCAGGGTGATGACCGCGATTTCAGCGCGGCCATGGAGAATTTCGTCGTAGGCCGCTTCTGAATCCATGAACTGAATATCCAGCGCCACCGCCGGAAATTGTCGGGTGAATGCCCGTAAAAGCGGGGGCAGGCGGTGCAAGCCGATGTGGTGACTGGTGGCGAGGGTCAGCCGACCGCTCACCTCCCCGGTCAAGTTGGTGAGTGCACGTCGGGTATCATCGAGTACGTTGAGGATCTGATAGGCACGGGGCAGCAATGCCCGGCCGGCCTCGGTCAGCGTTACCTCGCGGCCCAGGCGGTCGAACAGGCGCACATCCAGTTGCTGCTCAAGGCCGGCAATGCGTTTGCTGATGGCGGGTTGGGTCAGGTGCAGGCGCTCACCGGCGCCGGAAAAGCTTCCCGTCTCAGCAATGGCTATGAAGGCGCTAAGGTTGGCCAGGTCCATCTTTCGAATTCCTGATGGTTATGCAAAGCATGAAAATTATGAATTTGAGTTATTCAATCTATCGCCATAGCATCGTCCGTACAAGCCAAGGGGTCTTTGGCATAGAAAGACGCTGATGAGGAACAGTCTGATGGCTGGCAAAACGCTTTACGACAAACTCTGGGAAGCCCACGAGGTCAAGCGCCGTGATGACGGCTCGTCCTTGATCTACATCGACCGGCATATCATTCACGAAGTGACGTCGCCACAGGCCTTCGAAGGCCTGCGTCTGGCCAGCCGCAAGCCGTGGCGCATCGATGCCAACATCGCTACCCCGGACCACAACGTGCCGACCACGCCAGAGCGCAAGGGCGGTATCGAGGCCATCGCCGACCAGGTGTCGCGCCTTCAGGTGCAAACCCTTGATGAAAACTGTGACGAATACGGCATCGTCGAATTCAAGATGAACGACGTGCGCCAGGGCATCGTCCACGTCATCAGCCCGGAGCAGGGTGCCACCTTGCCGGGCATGACAGTGGTCTGCGGCGACTCGCACACTTCCACCCACGGCGCTTTCGGCGCCTTGGCCCACGGCATCGGCACCTCCGAGGTCGAGCATGTGCTCGCCACCCAGTGCCTGGTCGCCAAAAAGATGAAGAACATGCTGGTGCGCGTGGAAGGCAAATTGCCTGCCGGTGTCACCGCCAAGGACATCGTCCTCGCCGTTATCGGCAAGATCGGTACCGCCGGTGGCAATGGCCATGCCATGGAATTCGCGGGCAGTGCCATCCGTGAGTTGTCGATGGAAGGCCGCATGACCATCTGCAACATGTCCATTGAGGCCGGTGCCCGTGTGGGCCTGGTGGCCACTGACGCCACCACCGTTGCCTACGTAGAAGGCCGCCCGTACGCGCCAAAAGGCGAGCAGTGGGAGCGTGCCGTCGAATCGTGGAAAGACCTGGTGTCCGATGATGATGCGGTGTTCGACACCGTGGTCGAGCTTGACGCCGCCGATATCAAGCCGCAGGTCAGCTGGGGTACTTCGCCAGAGATGGTTCTGGCTGTCGACCAGCGTGTGCCGGACCCGGCCGCCGAGGCCGACCTGGTAAAGCGTGGCTCGATCGAGCGCGCTTTGAAGTACATGGGCTTGAGCGCCAACCAAGCCATCACCGATATCTTCCTGGACCGCGTGTTCATCGGCTCGTGCACCAACTCGCGCATCGAAGACCTGCGTGCTGCCGCCGAAATTGCCAAGGGCCGCAAGGTTGCCGCCACCGTCAAGCAGGCCATCGTCGTGCCGGGTTCGGGCCTGGTGAAGGCTCAGGCCGAGCGTGAAGGCCTGGACAAGATCTTCCTCGAGGCCGGTTTTGAATGGCGTGAGCCGGGCTGCTCGATGTGCCTGGCGATGAACCCGGACCGCCTGGAAAGCGGCGAGCACTGCGCGTCCACCTCCAACCGCAACTTCGAAGGCCGTCAGGGCGCCGGTGGCCGTACCCACCTGGTCAGCCCGGCCATGGCCGCCGCCGCCGCGGTGACCGGCCACTTCATCGATGTCCGCGAGTTGATCCAAGGGAGCGCAGCATGAAAGCCTTTACCCAGCACACTGGCCTCGTTGCCCCGTTGGACCGTGCCAACGTCGATACCGACCAGATCATCCCCAAGCAGTTTTTGAAATCGATCAAGCGTACCGGCTTTGGCCCTAACCTGTTCGACGAGTGGCGCTACCTGGACGTGGGCCAGCCCTACCAGGACAACAGCAAGCGCCCGCTGAACAAGGAGTTCGTGCTCAACCACGAGCGCTATCAAGGTGCCAGCGTGTTGCTGGCGCGTGAAAACTTCGGTTGCGGTTCCAGCCGTGAGCACGCCCCGTGGGCGCTGGACGAATACGGCTTCCGCAGCGTGATCGCGCCGAGCTTTGCCGACATTTTCTTCAACAACAGCTTCAAGAACGGCCTGTTGCCGATCATCTTGAGCGACGAAGAGGTCGACGAGCTGTTCAAGCAAGTCGAAGCCAACCCTGGCTACCAGCTCACCGTCGACCTGCAGGCCCAGGCGGTGACCCGCCCGGACGGCAAGGTGCTGCACTTCGAGATCGATGCGTTCCGCAAGCACTGCCTGCTCAACGGCCTGGACGATATCGGCCTGACCTTGCAGGACAGTGATTCGATCAAGGCGTTTGAGCAGAAGCACCGAGCCGCGCAGCCCTGGTTGTTTCGGGATGCCTGAGTGATATAGCCGGCACTTGCAGTGCCTGTGCCGGCCTCATCGCGGATGAATCCGCTCCTACAGGTAACGTGCGGTCCTTGTAGGAGCGGATTTATCCGCGATGAGGCCGGCAAAGGCAACACACCACCCAAGGATAGATACCCATGACCAGCACCCCCCACACCGACGTGGTCCAACGCCAGTTCGGCGAACAGGCCAGCGCCTACCTCAGCAGCGCCGTGCACGCCCAAGGCAGCGAATTCGCCCTGCTACAGGCTGCGCTGGCGGGGCAGGGTAGCGCCCGCGTGCTGGACTTGGGTTGCGGCGCCGGCCATGTCAGCTTCCACGTCGCCCCCTTGGTTGCCGAAGTGGTCGCCTACGACCTGTCACAATCGATGCTCGATGTGGTCGCCGCTGCCGCTGCCGAGCGTGGGCTCGGCAACATCACCACCGAATGTGGCGCCGCCGAGCGCCTGCCGTTCGGCGATGCGTCGTTCGATTTCGTGTTCAGCCGTTATTCGGCGCACCACTGGAGCGACCTGGGCCTGGCCTTGCGCGAAGTGCGCCGGGTGCTCAAGCCGGGCGGCGTGGCGGCATTCATCGATGTGATGTCACCCGGCAGCCCGCTGCTGGACACCTATTTGCAAACCGCGGAAGTGCTGCGCGACACCAGCCACGTCCGTGATTATTCCGTCGCCGAATGGCAGCGCCACGTCAGTGAGGCCGGCCTGCACGTGACCAGCCATACCCGTCAGCGCCTGCGCCTGGAGTGGCAGTCGTGGGTCGAGCGCATGCGCACTCCCGAGCCGCTGCGCGTGGCGATCCGCCAATTGCAGCAAGCCATGGGCGAAGAAGTGCGGCAGTATTACCAGATTGAGGCCGACGGCTCATTCAGCACCGATGTTCTGGTGTTGTGGGCCGAGCGCTGAGTATTGTTCGGTGTGGCCCGCTTGGCCGCGCCGCTTGAATGGATAGAGGAACGCATGAGCAAGCAGATTCTGATTCTCCCAGGTGACGGCATTGGCCCGGAAATCATGGCCGAAGCGGTCAAAGTGCTGGAGTTGGCCAACGACAAGTACCAACTCGGTTTCAGCCTGGCGCACGATGTGATCGGCGGCGCCGCCATCGACAAGCACGGCGTGCCGCTGGCTGACGAAACCCTCGAGCGTGCCCGCCAGGCCGACGCCGTACTGCTGGGCGCCGTGGGCGGCCCGAAGTGGGACAAGATCGAGCGTGACATCCGCCCTGAGCGCGGCCTGCTGAAGATTCGTTCGCAACTGGGCCTGTTCGCCAACCTGCGCCCGGCCATCCTCTACCCGCAACTGGCTGACGCTTCGTCGCTGAAACCGGAAATCGTCGCGGGCCTGGATATCCTGATCGTGCGCGAGCTGACCGGCGGCATCTACTTCGGTGCCCCGCGCGGCCAGCGCGAACTCGAAGGCGGCGAGCGCCAGGCCTACGACACCCTGCCTTACAGCGAAAGCGAAGTGCGCCGCATTGCCCGTGTCGGCTTCGACATGGCCCGCGTGCGCGGCAAAAAACTGTGCTCGGTGGACAAGGCCAACGTACTGGCATCCAGCCAGCTGTGGCGCGAAGTGGTTGAAGAAGTGGCCAAGGACTACCCGGACGTCGAACTGAGCCACATGTACGTCGACAACGCCGCCATGCAGCTGGTGCGCGCACCCAAGCAGTTCGACGTGGTCGTGACCGACAACATGTTCGGTGACATCCTGTCGGATGAAGCTTCCATGCTCACCGGCTCCATCGGCATGCTGCCTTCGGCCTCGCTGGACGCCAACAACAAGGGCATGTACGAGCCTTGCCACGGTTCGGCTCCGGACATCGCAGGCCAGGGCATCGCCAACCCGCTGGCGACCATCCTGTCGGTGTCGATGATGCTGCGTTACAGCTTCAACCAGCAGGTTGCCGCCGACGCCATCGAGAAGGCCGTCAGCCTGGTGCTGGACCAAGGGCTGCGTACCGGCGACATCTGGTCGGCCGGTTGTAACAAAGTTGGCACGCAGGAAATGGGCGACGCAGTAGTCGCAGCGCTGCGGAATCTGTAATCTCTCTGGCCCGCTACCAAAACTTCCCGGTGGCGGCCCACTTTTAGCAAAGGTGTAGTTGCGATGAAACGTGTAGGTCTGATCGGTTGGCGCGGTATGGTCGGTTCCGTGCTCATGCAGCGGATGCTGGAGGAGCAGGACTTCGACCTTATCGAACCGGTGTTCTTCACCACCTCCAATGTCGGTGGCCAAGGTCCGAGCGTGGGCAAGGAAATTGCTCCCCTCAAGGACGCTTATTCGATTGAAGAGCTCAAGACCCTCGACGTGATCCTGACCTGCCAGGGCGGCGACTACACCAACGAGGTGTTCCCGAAGCTGCGCGAAGCCGGCTGGCAGGGTTACTGGATCGACGCCGCCTCGTCCCTGCGCATGCAGGATGACGCGGTAATCGTGCTGGACCCGGTCAACCGCAAGGTGATCGACCAGCAGCTCGATGCCGGTACCAAGAACTACATCGGCGGCAACTGCACCGTCAGCCTGATGCTGATGGGCTTGGGCGGCCTGTTCGAAGCCGGCCTGGTCGAGTGGATGAGTGCCATGACCTACCAGGCGGCCTCGGGTGCCGGCGCGCAGAACATGCGCGAGCTGATCAAGCAGATGGGCGCTACCCACGCTGCCGTGGCAGATGACCTGGCCAACCCTGCCAGCGCCATCCTCGACATCGACCGCAAGGTTGCCGAGGCCATGCGCAGCGAAGCCTACCCGACCGAAAACTTCGGCGTGCCGCTGGCCGGCAGCCTGATCCCGTGGATCGACAAGGAACTGCCGAACGGGCAGAGCCGTGAAGAGTGGAAGGCCCAGGCCGAAACCAACAAGATCCTCGGCCGCTTCAAGAGCCCGATCCCGGTTGACGGCATTTGCGTGCGCATTGGCGCCATGCGTTGCCACAGCCAGGCGCTGACCATCAAGCTGAACAAGGACGTGCCGCTGGCCGACATCGAAGGCATGATCAGCCAGCACAACCCATGGGTTAAGCTGGTGCCGAACCAGCGCGAAATCAGCATGCAGGAGCTGAGCCCGACCAACGTGACCGGCACCCTGAACATCCCGGTTGGCCGCCTGCGCAAACTGAACATGGGTTCGCAGTACCTGGGCGCGTTCACCGTGGGTGACCAGCTGCTGTGGGGCGCGGCCGAGCCGCTGCGCCGCATGCTGCGGATTCTGCTGGAGCGTTGATCGTTTCCGGTGGTTCCAGAAACCCGTGCTGGTGACAGCGCGGGTTTTTTTATACCTGTGCTGGCCTTATCGCGGATAAATCCGCTCCTACAGGGTATTCACATAATCTGTAGGAGCGGATTTATCCGCGATAGGGCCAGCACAGACAAACGCCTACAATCCAAGTAAAGTGCCGCCCCCCGCCGTTACAGCTAACAAGGATCCCCTCCATGACCACCCCCCTGGACATCGCCGTCGTCGGCGCCACCGGCAGCGTCGGTGAAACCCTCGTGCAGATCCTCGAAGAGCTGGCCTTCCCGGTCACGACCCTGCACCTGCTGGCCAGCATGGAGTCGGCGGGCAGCAGCGTGATGTTCGCCGGCAAGAAAATCAAAGTGCGTGAAGTGGACAGCTTCGACTTCGCGCAGGTCAAACTGGCCTTCTTCGCCGCCAACCCGGCCGTGAGCCGCAGTTTCGCCGACAAAGCCCAGCAGGCCGGTTGCACCGTGATCGACCTGTCCGGGGGGCTGGAGGACGCCGTCGCAATCGTGCCGGAGGCCAACGCTGCCACCCTCGCCAGCCTCAAGTTCCCGGCACGTATCGCCAGCCCATGCTCCGCCGCTGTGGCCCTGGCCGTGGCGCTGGCCCCGTTGCGCGAGCTGCTGGACATCGAGCGCATTCAAGTCATGGCCTCGCTGGCCGTTTCTGCCCAAGGCCGTGAAGCCGTCAACGAACTGGCCCGGCAAACGGCCGAGCTGCTCAACGCCCGCCCGCTGGAGCCGCGCTTCTTCGACCGCCAGGTCGCGTTCAACCTGTTGCCCCAGGTCGGCGCCATCGACGAGCAAGGCCACGGTGCCCTGGAGCGGCGGCTGGTGCATGAGTCGCGCACGCTGCTAGGCCTGCCAGCGTTGAAGATTTCTGCGACGTGCATTCAAGTGCCGGTGTTTTTCGGCGATAGCTTGAGTGTGGCCGTGCAGAGCCGTCGCCCGGTCGATTTGGCGGCGGTCAACCATGCGCTTGAAGCGGCCGAGAGCGTCGAACTGGTGGACCGTGATGATTATCCGACCCCTGTGGGTGACGCAGTTGGCCAAGACGTGGTCTATGTTGGTCGTGTGCGTCATGGAATTGATGAAGACCAGCAGCTAAACCTCTGGCTGACCACCGACAACCTGCGCAAGGGCGCGGCTCTCAACGCCGTGCAATTGGCGCAATTGTTGATTAAACACATGGCGTAAAAGATACTGGCGAGCACTTTTGTCCTACACCGCATGCGGTATTTGGGACGATTCATACAAGGGAAGAGGTCATGCTTCGAATTCGCAAACTGGTTTTGGCCATGGCGGCAGCGTCGGCGCTGTCGTCTGGCATGGCGAATGCCCTGGGGCTGGGTGAGCTGACACTGAAGTCGGCGCAGAATCAGCCGCTGGACGCCGAGATCGAATTGCTCGATGTGCGCGACCTCACCGCCACCGAAGTGGCGCCAAGCCTGGCGCCGCCGGAAGAGTTCAGCAAGGCCGGGGTGGAGTATCCGACGTACCTCGAAGACCTTACCTTTACCCCGGTGATCAACCCCAACGGCAAGAGCGTGCTGCGCGTGACCTCCAGCCAGCCGCTGCCCGGCACGGTGGTCAAGTTCCTGGTGCAGGTGATGTGGCCCCAAGGGCGGCTGCTGCGTGACTACAGCGTGTTGCTCGATCAGGCCAAGGCTCAAGGCCAACAGCCGGGCGCGGCTGGCGTTACCCCAGCGGTGAGTGCCGGCAGCTACACCACCAAGCGCCGCGACACCTTGTGGCAGATTGCCGCGCGCAATACCCAGGGTGGCGGTTCGGTGCAGCAGACCATGATCGCCATCCAGGCGCTGAACCCGGACGCTTTCATCGGCAACAACATCAACCAGTTGAAAGTTGGCCAGGTATTGCGCCTGCCCGATCAGCAACAGATCCAGAGCATCCCCCAGGGTGAGGCGAACCGCGAAGTGGCCGAGCAGTATGCGGCCTGGCGAGAAGGCCGCCGCCTCGGCCCGCGTGCGCGCCAGTTGGATGCCACCCGCCGTGGTGCCGCCGATGCCGCCCCCGACCGCATCACCCAGGGTGACAACCTGCGCCTGGTTACTCCGGGGCAGGGCGGTACAGGCAATGCCAAGGCGATCAGCGACAAGCTGGCCGTGGCCCAGGAAAGCCTGGACACCAGCCGCCGTGACAATGCCGAGCTCAAAAGCCAGGTGAGTGACCTGCAGAGCCAGATGGACAAGCTGGAACGCTTGATCCAGCTCAAGAACGACCAGTTGGCACGCCTTGAAGCCCAAGGGGCGGCGGGGGATGCCGCACCTGCGCCCGGCGCAGCCGTGCCGCCGGCCGATGGTGCTCAGCCAGCCCCGGCCGAGCCGGTGGTGGCGCCTGCGCCTGCTGCGGTCGATACCGCGCCGGGCACGGCCGCCGCAGCCGAGAAGCCGGGCGCGGTGGACGGATTGCTCGCCAACCCGGTTGCGTTGGGCCTGATCGCTGGTTCTGCCTTTCTGGTGCTGCTGCTGTTGCTGTTGCTACTGGCCCGCAAGCGCAAGGCCCAGCAGGAGGCTGAGAAGCACCTGCGCATGGCCCGCGCGCTGTCCGAGGAGGGCGACCGCAACCCTGACCTCGACCTGCCGCCAAGCAGCTTTGACGAGCTGGAAGTGTCTTCGCCGACAGTCACCCTGTCGCCGGCCGTTGTCGCCGCGTCTGCAGCAGCGGCCGTCGCAGCCGAAAAACCCGCGCCGGCGGTCGAAGCGCCGGAGCCTGTGCAGGACCCGAATGCCGCGCTCCTGGCCGAGGTCGATGAAAGCCTGGCCCGTGGCCGCCTGAACCACGCGGCCGACCTGCTGGAAACAGCCGTTGCAGCGCAGCCGGCGCACGATGGCCTGCGCCTGAAGCTGATGGACGTATACGCGCGCCAGGGCGACCACAGTGCGTTTGTCGACCAGGAACGCAAGCTGGCAACCACTGATGAGAACGTTCTGCAGGTCAATGGCCTGAAAGAGCGTTACCCGGCCATGCTCGGCGTTGCCGCAGCAGGTCTGGGTGCTGCCGCGTTGGCGGCTGAAATGGACGAGCAGTACGTTCAGGAGTTGTTGCAGGATCAGCCTGCTGAAGCGCCAGTGGCAGCCGTCGAGCCAGAGCCAGAGCCTGTAGCCCAGCCCGAACCGGAGCCGACACCGGAGCCGGAAGTCATTGCCGAAGCACCGTCGCCGGAAGAGAGCGACCTCGACAGCGCCTTCGACCTCAGCTTGGGTGATGATCTGCCGCTGGAAGACCCGCTCGACCCGCCGATGCTGGATGCGGCTGCGCTGATGGAGCCTGAGCCTGAAATCGTGCCCGAGCCGGTCTCGACCGTCGAGCTGGAAAGTGACGCGGATGCAGAGTTTGAAGCGATGCTGGCGCAGGCTCAGGTTGAGCCGCAAAGTGTCGATGATCTGGCTGATTTCGACCTCGATGTGGGCGAACCCGAAGCGCCTGCCGTAACCGATGAAGAACCGGTGGATGTGGCTGCCGAGCTGGCAGCCTTTGACGCCATGCCGGAATTCGACCCGATCTCCGAGCTGGAGCTGCCGGACGACTTCGACCTGTCGCTGTCGCTGGAAGATGACTCGCCGGCCGCCAAGAACTTCGCGTCTGAGCTGAGCGACGTCAACGCAGAGCTGGACAAGTTGTCGCAAAACCTTGAGTCGCCCTCCCTGGAGCAGCACTTCACGGCGGCCGATGCGGCTGCAGAGCCGGAGCCGCTGGACGACCTGGACTTCGACTTCTTCTCTGGCAGCGACGAAGTGGCCACCAAGCTCGACCTGGCACGTGCCTACATCGACATGGGCGACCACCAGGGCGCGCGGGACATCCTTGATGAAGTGGTCAAGGATGGCGATGACACTCAGCGTCAGGAAGCCGAAGAGATGCTCTCCCGGCTGGTTTGATGTTTGCTGTGCCGGCCCCTTCGCGGGTTTACCCGCGAAGGGGCCGTAACCGGTTCACACCCGTTATAATCCCCCGCAATCCCGTTCCACCCCACAGGTTCCCCGTTCTTGGACATCATCGACACCGCCTCCGAATCCGCCGCCGAAGGCTTCACCCGCATTGCTCTGGGCGTTGAGTACAAAGGCTCGCGCTACCGAGGCTGGCAGCGCCAGGCCAGTGGCGTGCCCAGTGTTCAGCAGGCCCTGGAAAAAGCCCTGTCGACCGTGGCCAACGAGCCGATCAGCGTCATCTGCGCGGGGCGCACCGACGCCGGGGTGCATGGCTGCGGCCAGATCGTCCACTTCGACACCCGCGCCGTGCGTGATGAGCGCGCCTGGACCCTGGGCACCAACTTCAACCTGCCACACGACATCAGTGTGGTCTGGTCACGGCCCATGCCGGCGGACTTTCACGCCCGTTTCAAGGCCTGCGCCCGGCGCTACCGCTATGTGATCTACAACGACCCGATCCGCCCCGCGCACCTGGCTGAAGAGGTCACCTGGAACCACCGCCCGCTGGATGTCGAACGCATGGCCGAGGCCGCGCAGTTCCTGCTGGGCACCCATGACTTCAGCGCCTTCCGCGCCAGCCAGTGCCAGGCCAAGTCGCCGATCAAGCACATCCACCACCTGCGGGTTACCCGCCACGGCCAGATGATCGTGCTGGACGTGCGTGCCACGGCGTTCTTGCACCACATGGTGCGCAACATTGCCGGGGTGCTGATGACCATCGGCGCCGGCGAGCGCCCCGCGACTTGGGCGCGTGACGTGCTGGAAGGGCGCAACCGCAGCGAAGGCGGTGTGACGGCGCACCCTTATGGCCTGTATCTGGTGCAGGTGGAATACCCCGAAGAGTACGCGCTGCCCAAGCGTTACATTGGCCCACACTTTCTCACCGGCTATGAGGCGTTGGCCGACTGACGGGCCAAATCGCTTTTGCTACCATCGGCCCTTTCATCGAGCAGTCAAGGTTTGCCGCCCATGAGCAATGTTCGCAGCAAAATCTGCGGGATCACCCGCATCGAGGATGCGCTGGCCGCCGCCGAGGCGGGTGCCGATGCCATTGGCTTTGTCTTCTATGCCAAAAGCCCGCGTGCCGTGGATGTGCGCCAGGCGCGGGCGATCATGGCCGAGCTGCCGCCTTTCGTGACCACGGTCGGGCTGTTCGTCAATGCCTCGCGCTGCGAACTGAACGAGATCCTCGAGGCCGTGCCACTGGATTTGCTACAGTTCCACGGCGACGAAACGCCAGCGGATTGCGAGGGCTACCACCGCCCGTGGATCAAGGCCTTGCGCGTGCGCCCCGGTGACGACCTGGAGGCGGCCTGCCAGTTTTACGCGGGCGCCCGTGGCATCCTGCTCGATACCTTTGTACCTGGCGTCCCGGGGGGGACCGGCGAGGCGTTCGACTGGTCGCTGGTGCCGGCGCGGCTGAGCAAGCCGATCATTCTGGCTGGCGGGTTGTCGGCCGACAACGTCGGGCAGGCGATTGCCCAGGTAAGGCCGTATGCCGTGGATGTCAGCGGCGGTGTCGAGCAGGCCAAGGGCATCAAGGACGCAGCGAAGATCGAAGCGTTCATGCAGGCGGTCAAACAGGCTTGATGCCAGATGTGACGGCTGGCTGCGCGCCATCGTCCATAGCTTTCGTAGCCCCGCGGGGCAGGCTGTCGGTACGCTGGCGGCCAAAGAACACGTTGACGGCGGCGCGGTACGCAGGCAGCTCCTGTGGCCGGGCCGTCATGGTTTTAGTGAAGATTTTGAGCTCAAAGGGCAGCGCATGGCCGGCAACACTGGCCCCCGCCCGCCAATTACTGGAGAAATAAAGCATGAGCAACTGGTTAGTCGACAAACTGATCCCATCGATCATGCGTTCCGAGGTGAAGAAGAGCTCGGTGCCGGAAGGCCTGTGGCACAAGTGCCCGGCCTGTGAGGCCGTGCTGTATCGTCCGGAGCTGGAGAAGACCCTGGATGTCTGCCCCAAATGCAACCACCACATGCGCATCGGCGCGCGTGCACGCATCGACATCTTCCTCGATGCGCAAGGCCGTGCCGAACTGGGCGCCGACCTGGAACCGGTCGACCGCCTGAAGTTCCGTGACGGCAAGAAGTACAAGGACCGCCTGGCCGGTGCGCAGAAGCAGACCGGCGAAAAAGACGCCCTGATCTCCATGAGCGGCACCCTGATGGGCATGCCGATCGTGGTCAGCGCCTTCGAGTTCTCCTTCATGGGTGGTTCCATGGGTGCCATCGTCGGTGAGCGCTTCGTGCGTGCCGCCAACTACGCCCTGGAAAACCGCTGCCCGATGGTCTGCTTCTCGGCCTCCGGTGGCGCGCGCATGCAGGAAGCACTGATCTCGCTGATGCAGATGGCCAAGACCTCTGCGGTGCTGGCGCGCCTGCGCGAAGAAGGCATTCCGTTCATTTCGGTGCTGACCGACCCGGTTTACGGTGGTGTATCCGCCAGCCTGGCCATGCTGGGTGACGTCATTGTTGGCGAACCGAAGGCACTGATCGGCTTCGCCGGCCCGCGCGTGATCGAGCAGACCGTACGCGAGAAACTGCCGGAAGGCTTCCAGCGCAGCGAGTTCCTGCTGGAGCATGGCGCCATCGACCTGATCATCTCCCGTGGCGAACTGCGCCCACGCCTGGCGCGCCTGTTGGCGCAAATGACCGGCCAGGAAACCCCTGAGCAGGCGCGCGAGGCGGCTGCGGTCGCGTGATGACGGAGCGCAGCCTGGGCGAGTGGCTCGCCTACCTCGAGCAGTTGCACCCCGTCGCCATCGACATGGGGCTGGAGCGTTCGCAGACGGTGCTCGCCCGGCTGGCGCTGGGCAAGCTGGCGCCGCGCATCGTCACGGTAACTGGCACCAACGGCAAAGGCTCGACCTGTGCGTTCGTGGCGTCGATGCTCCGCGCCCAGGGGCTGAAGGTGGGGGTGTATAGCTCGCCCCACCTGCTGCGTTACAACGAGCGGGTGCTGATCGACGGCCAGGAAGCCAGCGATGAGCGCCTGTGTCAGGCCTTTGCCGCCGTTGAGGCGGCGCGGGGCGACGTTTCCCTGACCTACTTCGAAATGGGCACGCTGGCGGCGTTCTGGCTGTTCCATCAGTCGGCGCTGGATGCCGTGGTGCTGGAAGTGGGCCTGGGTGGCCGCCTGGATACTGTGAACGTGGTGGATGCCGACCTGGCGCTGGTCACCAGCATCGGCGTCGACCATGTCGATTACCTGGGGGATACCCGCGAGAAAGTGGCCTTCGAAAAGGCCGGTATCTTCCGTGCCGGCAAGCCGGCGCTGTGTGGCGATCTGGACCCGCCGCAACCCTTGCTGGACAAGGCGGCCGAGCTGTCGGCCCCGCTGTCCCTGCGCGGTCGTGACTTTGACCTGGCCGTTGGCGAGGGCGTGTGGCACTGGCGCGGTACGCAGGCAGATGGCAGTCAGGTTGCGTTGCGCGACCTGCCGTTGCTGGACCTGCCAATGGAAAATGCCACCCTGGCCCTGCAGGCTTATCTGTTGATGGGCATGCCATGGGACGCAGGGTGCATACGCCAGGCGTTGCTCGACACCCGCATTACCGGGCGTCTGGACCGTCGCGTGGTCAACTGGCAAGGCAAGCGGGTGGAGCTGCTGCTGGATGTGGGGCACAACCCCCATGCGGCGCAGTACCTGGCCCGCCGCTTGTCCAACCGTTCGCTCAAGGGCCGCCGCCTGGCAGTGTTCGGGTTGCTGGCTGACAAGGATCTCGGAGGTGTCATCGCGCCGTTGCAAGGCTTGGTGGACGACTGGGCGGTCACACCGTTGCAATCGCCACGTAGCCGCCCGGCGGCAGAGCTGGCGGGTGCCTTGACGAACCTTGGTGCCGCGGTGAAGTCTTACCCCAGTGTCGACGCCGCCCTCGAAGGGCAATGCGCGCAGGCGACGGTGGATGACCAGATTCTGCTGTTCGGTTCGTTTTTCTGTGTTGCCGAAGCCTTGGCGTGGCTGGAGCGGCAGGCCCTGGAGGGGTGACTAGATGGCAGTGCTGGACAAAGGAATGAAACAGCGCATGGTGGGCGCATTGGTGTTGGTGGCATTGGCGGTGATTTTCCTGCCGATGCTGTTCACCCGTGAAGACGAAATGCGCCAGGTACAGGTTGAGGCCCCGCAGGCCCCGGCCATGCCGACGTTGCCTGAGGTGAAGGTGGAGCCAGTGGCCGTGCCCGAGCCGCAGCCGCTGCCCGAAGAGCCCGAGCAACCGCCGGTGGTGGTCAATGAGTCCACAGCCCCGGTGGCAACCCCAAGCCAGCCGATCACGCCGTCGCCGCAAACCCAGGCGCAGCCTCAGCCAAAAGCGCAGACGCCGGTGCCGACGCCTGCCCCCAAGGTCGAATCTCGCCCGGCCCCAGCGGCCACGGCCAGTGCGCCGTCAAAAATCGACACCAACGGTTTGCCGGTCAGCTGGTCGATCCAGTTGGCGAGCCTGTCCAATCGGGCGGGGGCCGAAAGCCTGCAAAATACGCTGCGTAGCCAGGGTTACAACGCCTATGTCCGTTCGGCCGGTGGCATGAATCGGGTGTATGTGGGGCCGTTGATCGAGCGCGCCGAAGCGGAGCGTGTGCGTGATGCGATCAACCGCAAGCACAACCTCAAAGGTTTTGTGGTGCGGTTCCAGCCAGAACGCGGTTAGTTTTCGCCTTTCTTTTTTTGTTGCCTGTCAGATCGAGCGCCGCCCACGCGGCGTATCGCGGCTAAAGCCGCTCCTACATTTGTTGCAACGTGCCGAACCTGTCAGGCCATGGTTGCCAGCCTTGGTGCGCGTTTTCCTGACTTTAAAGTCCATGAAACCCCCGTGGGTGCGGGCTTGCCCACTGCTAATTCCGCTTACCCCAAGCCCCATGCTCTGGTAAAATGCGCCGCCTCAAAGGTCTGCAGGCAGCACCGTGGCATTTACCCTGGTTGATTGGGCGATCATCGCGATCATCGCCGTCTCCACACTGATCAGTCTCAAGCGCGGCTTCGTCAAGGAAGCCTTGTCGCTGCTCATCTGGATCATTGCCGGTGCGGTTGCCTGGATGTTCGGCGGGTCACTCTCGGTGTACCTTGAAAGCTATATTCAAACCCCGTCGATGCGCATCATCGCCGGCTGCGCCATTTTGTTCGTCGCCACCTTGCTGGTGGGGGCGATGGTCAATTTCCTGATCGGCGAGCTGATCCGCGTGACCGGGCTGTCCGGCACCGATCGTTTCCTCGGCATGGCTTTCGGCGCAGCGCGCGGGGCCTTGCTGGTAGTCGTCGCCATCGGCCTGCTCAGCCTGGGGCCGGTGCAACAAGATACCTGGTGGCAGGAATCACGCCTGATACCACAATTTCTATTGGTCGCAGACTGGTCGAAAAACCTGATTCTGGGTTTCACCGGTCAGTGGATGTCCAGTGGGGCGATCAGCAGTCCGGTTGATCTCCCGTTCAAGGAACAGTTGCTCGGGCCAACAAAGCACTGAGCGCTTTTCGTTCAAGTTTCATCAAAGTAGGGGTTGCGTCGCATGTGTGGCATCGTCGGTATCGTCGGTAAGTCGAACGTCAATCAGGCGCTGTATGACGCGCTTACGGTCCTCCAGCACCGCGGCCAGGACGCTGCCGGTATCGTGACCAGCCACGACGGCCGGTTGTTCCTGCGCAAGGATAATGGCCTGGTGCGTGATGTCTTCCAGCAGCGCCACATGCAGCGCCTGGTTGGCCACATGGGTATCGGCCACGTGCGCTACCCGACCGCGGGCAGCTCGACTTCGGCCGAGGCCCAGCCGTTTTATGTCAACTCGCCTTACGGCATCACCCTGGCGCACAACGGCAACCTGACCAACGTCGAGCAGCTGGCCAAAGAGATTTACGAATCCGACCTGCGCCACGTCAACACCAACTCCGACTCGGAAGTGCTGCTGAACGTGTTCGCCCATGAACTGGCCGTGCGCGGCAAGCTGCAGCCGACCGAAGATGACGTGTTTGCTGCTGTGTCCCACGTGCACAGCCGTTGCGTGGGCGGTTACGCCGTGGTGGCGATGATCACCGGCTACGGCATCGTCGGCTTCCGTGACCCCAACGGCATCCGCCCGGTGGTGTTCGGCCAGCGTCACACCGACGAAGGCGTGGAATACATGATCGCCTCGGAAAGCGTGGCCCTGGACGTGCTCGGCTTTACCCTGATCCGCGACCTGGCGCCGGGCGAAGCGGTGTACATCACCGAAGAAGGCCAGCTGTATACCCGCCAGTGCGCCACCAACCCACAGCTTAAGCCGTGCATCTTCGAACACGTTTACCTGGCCCGCCCGGACTCGATCATGGATGGCGTGTCGGTGTACAAGGCGCGCCTGCGCATGGGTGAGAAGCTGGCCGAGAAGATCCAGCGCGAACGCCCGGACCACGACATCGACGTGGTCATCCCGATCCCGGACACCAGCCGCACCGCCGCGCTGGAGCTGGCCAACCACCTGGGTGTGAAGTTCCGCGAAGGCTTTGTGAAAAACCGCTACATCGGCCGTACCTTCATCATGCCCGGCCAGGCGGCGCGCAAAAAGTCCGTACGCCAGAAGCTCAACGCCATCGAGCTGGAGTTCCGCGGCAAGAACGTGATGCTGGTGGACGACTCGATCGTGCGCGGCACCACCTGCAAGCAGATCATCCAGATGGCCCGCGAAGCCGGTGCCAAAAATGTCTACTTCTGCTCCGCGGCCCCCGCGGTGCGCTACCCCAACGTCTACGGCATCGACATGCCGAGCGCTCACGAATTGATCGCCCACAACCGCACCACCGAACAGGTGGCCGAGTTGATCGGCGCCGACTGGCTGGTCTACCAGGACCTGCCGGACCTGATCGAATCGGTCGGTGGCGGCAAGATCAAGATCGAGCAATTCGATTGCGCGGTGTTCAACGGTGAGTATGTCACCGGCGACATCGACGAGGCCTACCTCGACCGTATCGAGCAGGCCCGTAATGACCTGGCCAAGGTGAAGAACCAGGCGGTCAGCGCGATCATTGACCTCTACAACAACTGATTTAGGGAGCGACGGCATGACGGATCAATGGGATGCCGGGCGACTGGACAGTGACCTCGAGGGTGTCGGCTTCGACACCCTGGCGGTGCGCGCCGGTCAAAACCGTACAGCGGAAGGGGAGCACAGCGAAGCGCTGTTCCTGACTTCCAGCTATGTGTTCCGCACGGCGGCTGACGCCGCTGCGCGCTTTGCCGGCGAAACGCCGGGCAACGTCTACTCGCGCTATACCAACCCGACCGTGCGCGCGTTCGAAGAGCGCCTGGCGGCTATGGAAGGTGCCGAGCAGGCGGTGGCAACGTCCACTGGCATGTCGGCACTGCTGGCCGTGGTCATGTCGCTGTGCAGCGCCGGTGACCACATTCTGGTCTCGCAGAGCGTGTTCGGTTCGACCATCAGCCTGTTCGAGAAGTACTTCAAGCGCTTTGGCGTGGAAGTGGACTATGTACCGCTGGCCAACCTGAGCGGTTGGGAGCAGGGCATCAAGGCCAACACCAAGCTGTTGGTGGTCGAGTCGCCTTCCAACCCGCTGGCCGAGCTGGTCGACATTGCTGCCCTGGCAGAAGTCGCCCATGCCCGTGGCGCCATGCTGGTGGTGGACAACTGCTTCAGTACCCCGGCCTTGCAGCAGCCGCTGAAGCTGGGTGCCGACATCGTGTTCCACTCGGCCACCAAGTTCATTGACGGCCAGGGCCGTTGCATGGGCGGCGTGGTTGCCGGGCGCAGCGAGCAGATGAAGGAAGTGGTGGGCTTCTTGCGCACCGCTGGCCCGACCTTGAGCCCGTTCAACGCCTGGATCTTCACCAAAGGCCTGGAAACCCTCAAGCTGCGCATGCGCGCCCATTGTGAAAGCGCCCAGGCGCTGGCCGAGTGGCTGGAGCAGCAAGATGGCGTGGAAAAGGTGCATTACGCCGGCCTGCCAAGCCACCCGCAGCACGAACTGGCCAAGCGCCAGATGAGCGGCTTTGGTGCGGTGGTCAGCTTCGAGGTCAAAGGGGGCAAGGAAGGCGCCTGGCGCGTCATCGATGCCACCCGTGTGATCTCGATCACCACCAACCTGGGTGACAGCAAAACCACCATCGCCCACCCGGCCACCACCTCCCACGGCCGTCTGTCGCCGCAGGAGCGTGAGGCCGCAGGCATCCGCGACAGCCTGATCCGTGTGGCCGTGGGCCTGGAAGACCTGGCTGACATCAAGGCGGACATCGCCCGTGGGCTGGCGGCACTGTGATCGACTGGAAGGGCGGCGGGCCGGGCCATAACGGCCGGGTAGCCTTGGTAACCGGTGCCGCGCGCGGCATCGGCCTGGGCATCGCCGCCTGGCTGATCTGCGAAGGGTGGCAGGTGGTGCTCAGCGACCTGGACCGCCCGCGCGGGGCCAAGGTGGCCAAGGCGTTGGGTGACAATGCCTGGTTCATCACCATGGATGTGGCCGACGAGGCGCAAGTCAGTGCCGGGGTGTCCGAAGTATTGGGGCAGTTCGGGCGCCTGGATGCGCTGGTGTGCAACGCCGCCATCGCCAACCCCCACAACCAGACGCTCGAAAGCCTGAGCCTGGCGCAGTGGAACCGGGTGCTGGCGGTCAACCTCAATGGCCCGATGCTGTTGGCCAAGCATTGTGCGCCGTACTTGCGTGCGCACAACGGCGCCATCGTCAATTTGACGTCCACCCGCGCCCGGCAGTCCGAGCCGGACACCGAGGCCTATGCGGCCAGTAAAGGTGGCCTGGTGGCGTTGACCCATGCCCTGGCCATGAGCCTGGGCCCGGAAATCCGCGTCAACGCGGTTAGCCCCGGCTGGATTGACGCCCGCGACCCGTCGCAGCGCCGCGCCGAGCCGTTGACCAAAGCCGACCATGCCCAGCACCCGGCGGGCAGGGTAGGGACGGTGGAAGATGTGGCGGCGATGGTGGCCTGGTTGCTGTCGCGCCAGGCGGCGTTTGTCACCGGCCAGGAGTTTGTGGTCGATGGCGGGATGACCCGCAAGATGATCTACACCTGAGTCGTTAGTGTTCGCCGTTGGCCTTGTGGTGTGTTTGAGATCGAGCGCCGCCCGCGCGGCGCATCGCGGCGGTCCGACGTCTCGGTAAATCCGCTCCTACAGGCATGCGCCAGGCTAGCGGCCATGGCGTAACAGGTTTGGCACGTTGCAACAAACGTAGGAGCGGATTCATCCGCGATGCGCCGCGCGGGCGGCGCTCGATCTACGCGCCACCACAAACCTCAAGCCGAGCTCATCAATTCACACCTTTTTTGAAAAAAATCCAACAGGGCTATTGACTTAGGTTCGCTACCTGCGTAAATTTCGCGGCCTCAGCGAAGCAAACGCAACACTGGGTAGCGATACTCAGAAGCGCGAAGCAACATGCGAGGGTGATTAGCTCAGCCGGGAGAGCATCTGCCTTACAAGCAGAGGGTCGGCGGTTCGATCCCGTCATCACCCACCACTTCATGAGATGTTCCTGGTGCAAGGCGCTTCGAAAGAAGCACGATGCCAGAGAGGAACAAGGCCTGATAAGCCACACTGCGCAGCGGTAGTTCAGTCGGTTAGAATACCGGCCTGTCACGCCGGGGGTCGCGGGTTCGAGTCCCGTCCGCTGCGCCATTTTCAAGTAACAGATGGGTGCCTGGCACCGGTCTGAAGCCAAAGGCGAATACGCCTGAAGCTGATCCCAGTTTCAATCAGGTGAAAGCCTGAACGATACGCAGCGGTAGTTCAGTCGGTTAGAATACCGGCCTGTCACGCCGGGGGTCGCGGGTTCGAGTCCCGTCCGCTGCGCCATCTTCGCTTCGAAGTCCCTAGAACACTTCGAAGCAAACACAAAGAGAGCGATCAACGTGTCGCTTTTTTTGTGCCTGCCCTGAGGCTGAAAAGCCGGCAAGGGTAGACCCAGGTTTCAAACAGGTGAAAGCCTGAATGATACGCAGCGGTAGTTCAGTCGGTTAGAATACCGGCCTGTCACGCCGGGGGTCGCGGGTTCGAGTCCCGTCCGCTGCGCCATCTTCGCCTAGAAGTCCCATGAACACTTCGAAGCTACAAAAAAGCGACCTCAGGGTCGCTTTTTTCGTTTCTACGGCCGGCGAACGGCACGCTTCGCAACACCTTTACACGAAGCTGACCAACTCTTCACCGATCAACGGTTTCAGTGTGCCTGCGCTGTGTTGCACAATAGGCACCTTCATGACTTACCCGGAATTCGCAATGACCAGATCATCCGTCATCGGTGCGCTCGGGCTGGCCCTGGTGCTGGCGGGCGTGACCGGTTGCTCTTCAAAAAAGGCTGCCGTTTACGAGCACGAAAACTTCGATGACTCAGGCACTTACTCGCGCAGCTTCCCGGTAAGCGAGGCAGGGTCGTGCGAGGCTGCCCGCCGCGCGTTGTTGAGCCAGGGCTACATCATCACCAGCAGTGGCCCCAACCAGCTCGCGGGTAACAAGAGCTTTCAGCAGAACAGCGAAAACCACCTGCAGATCAGTTTCAACGTAACCTGCGCACCGGACAGCAGTGACGAGCAGCGCTCGACCATGTTCGCCAACGCCCTGCAGGACCGTTACGCGTTGAAGAAGTCCAACACCTCGGCCAGCCTCGGCGTAGGTGTACTGGGCTCGGTATCGATGCCAATCGGCTCCAGCGACGATTCCATGGTCAAGGTTGCCAGCGAGACGGTTACCGCGCCTCAGTTCTATGAGCGTTACTTCGCGCTGGTCGAAAGTTACCTGCCCAAGCCAAAGAAGGTCAGCAAGGCCAAGGTTGAGGCGCCTGCGCCAAAGCCTGAAAAACCCGCGCCAGCCCTGGGCTTGCCAGAGCAGGCATCGGCAGCCCCGGTACCGGCGGCTGCACCTGTCGACTCTGCAGCGCCAGCCGCGCCTGCCGCAGCCGCCATTGTGCCGGCCAGCGAAGCCCCTTCGGCCCCTGTGGTGGATGACAGCCAGAGCTCGCAACCGGTCGCCCCTCCGGCAGAGGCTGCACCTATCGAGACGCAGGAAGAGGCGAAACCGGCCGAGGCCGCATCGGTAACGCCCTGAGTGGGCGCATCCGTGTCGCTCGATCGGCGCGCGGATTACACCCAGTGTCACATGCCCTCTTGCAAGCGCTGCCGAATGTGTTCGATCGCGGTCCTGGCGCGGGCGGCCAGGGGCCATTCTGCACGGTGGATAAGCCACAGTGTGTCGATGACCGGGCTGCCGCATTCAATAACCTGAATTGCGCGCTGATCGGCAAACGCCTCTCGAGCGAAACGCGGCAGGACAGTAAAGCCCAAGCCGCGTGCGACTGGCTCCAGAATCAACCCCACCTGATTGCTGAAGCCCCGCACTGGAACTTCGCGAATGTTCGGGCGGCCCGGGTAACGTCGGCTCAGAAGGCGTGTTGCCATCCCGACGCCATCAGGATGGTCGATGAAGCCCAGTGCAATCAGCGTGTCCCAGCCTTCATACTCCACCCCTGCGGGCAGTATCAATTCCAGTGGCTCGTCCATGAACCGTTGCGCGTTCAGGCGAGGGTCTTCGGGCTTGAACGTGACCAGCCCCATGTCGTACCGATTGCTTAAAATCGCCTCCAGCACCTCGTGGTCAGGAGCAAAGCGATGGCGGATGGTCAGGCCGGGGTGCCGTTGCTGGTAGTTCAACAGCAGCGGGTAGACGGTGAGGCCGATACTGCCAGGTGTTACCAGGCTGATTTCACCGTGTTGTTCATCGGCGCCAGACAAACGGGCCTGAAGCGCCCAGGACGCACGCTCCATATCTCTACCGTAATCCACCAGCGCGAGCCCCGCTGGCGTTAACTCGACGGTCCTGGATTGCCGGATCAACAAAGGCCCAAGTTGCATTTCCAGGTATTTCACATGCTGGCTGACGGCAGCCTGGGTCAAGTGCAAGCGCTCAGCTGCTCGTGTGAAGTTACCCAGTTCGGCGACGTTGAGAAATGACCTCAACCACTGTGGGTTTATCATCATGAAATGTTATTGATTCGATAACTGGATGGTGGTTCTTATTATAGTCAGGCGTCGTTACTGTTGACTTCTGATCGTTAGGAGCTCACACATGCCTGTTTATCCGCGCAGCTTTTCCCACATTGGTTTGTCTGTCACCGATCTGGACGGTGCCGTAAAGTTCTACACCGAGGTGATGGGTTGGTACCTGATCATGCCGGCGACCACGATCACCGAAGACGACAGCGCCATCGGGGTGATGTGCACTGATGTGTTTGGCCCTGGTTGGGGGGAGTTTCGCATTGCCCACCTGTCCACTGGCGACCGGGTAGGCGTCGAGATCTTCCAGTTCCGCAATGCCGAGCGGCCCGAGAACAACTTCGAATACTGGAAAACGGGCGTCTTCCATTTTTGCGTCCAGGATCCGGATGTCGAAGGCCTTGCAGCCAAAATCGTCGCCGCCGGTGGCAAGCAACGCATGCCGGTACGTGAGTACTTCCCCGGCGAGAAACCGTACCGCATGGTTTACATGGAAGACCCGTTCGGCAACATCCTGGAAATCTACAGCCACAGCTATGAACTGACCTATTCGGCCGGAGCCTATCAGCCATGATGCAATCGTCTTATCGTGCCTGGGTTTGGCAGGGCAGCGCTGACCCCGCCGAGCTTAAGCTTGTTGAAAAACCAATGGCTGACCCGGGTGCTGGCGACGTGCTGATTCGCAACGTGGCCATCGGCCTCAACCCCGTGGACTGGAAGGTGTTGGGGGGTGATCTCGTCAACTGGCAGCCAGGCCATGTTCCGGGTGTCGATGGTGTCGGGGTGGTGGTTGCTGTAGGTGAGGGCGTGCCGGCAGCCTGGGTTGGCCAACGGGTTGCGTATCACCAGAGCCTGGCCCGTGATGGCAGTTTTGCCGAGTACTGCGTGGTGCAAGCTCGTGTGCTGTTGCGTTTGCCCGCTTGCGTGGATTGGGCCACTGCTGCGAGCCTGCCGTGCCCGGCGCTTACTGCGTGGCTCGCGCTGGAGAAGCTGCCAGCAAGCTGCAAACAGCTGCTGATCACAGGTGCAGGCGGCTCTGTGGCGCATCACCTGATTCAAATGGCGTCACGCCGTGGCCTTGCAATCACGGCTTTAAGCCACCCTCGCCATACTGATCGCCTGATCTCGCTGGGGGCTGGCGCATGGTCGCACGGCCCATTGGAGGGTCCTTGGCAAGGGCCTGAATGCTTCGACGCAGTGATTGATACAGTCAATGCTCAACACGCCGAATGGCTCGCGCCGAGTTTGCGTGCGAACGGCCACCTTGTCTGCGTGCAAGACCGCCTGAACGCGTCGCCCGTGCCCCCCTTCACGCGTACGTTGTCGTTGCACGAGGTTGCCCTGGGGGCTGCGCATGCGTTCGGTGACGACCGTACCTGGCGTGAGCTGGTGCATGCCGGGGAATTGCTGTTCGCTGAACTGGGTAGCGGGCAATGGGTGCCAGACGCGGTCAATGAAGCGCCTTTCGAGCACCTGGCGCTTCACCTCGCGGGCTTGCAAGGCAGGACGTACGCGGGCAAGGCGATTGTGCGCCTTGATCCGGCTTGAAGAGGCCGCCTGCCCGCAGCCGTTAAGCGCGCTTGCCGAACTCGGCGACTTGCGCTGTCCAGCCTTGCACGCGCTCGCTCAACGACAACCCCAGACCGGGACGGGTGGGCACCAGCATGCGCCCGTCACGCGTCTCAAGGCGTTCGTTGAACAGCGGTTCCAGCCATTCAAAGTGCTCGACCCAGGGCTCGGTCGGGTAGGTGGCTGCCAAGTGCACATGCAGCTCCATGGCAAAGTGCGGGGCGATCATCACACCGGCCTGTTCGGCCATGGCCGCGACTTTCAGGTACGGCGTGATACCGCCAACCCGAGGTGCGTCCGGCATCAGGTAGTCGGCACCGCGCAGCTTGATGAACTCGGCGTGTTCGGCAACGCTGGTAAGCATCTCGCCAGTGGCGATCGGCGTGTCGAACTGCTGGGCCAGGGCCGCGTGCCCCTCGGCGTCATAGCAGTCCAGTGGTTCCTCGATCCACACCAGGTTGAACGCTTCGAAACGGCGGCACATGCGCTGTGCGGTCGGCCGGTCCCACTGCTGGTTGGCATCGACCATCAGCGGGAAGCTTTCGCCCAGGTGTTCACGCACGGTACTGACGCGGTGCAGGTCGAGCGCACAGTCCGGTTGGCCAACTTTGAGTTTGATGCCGCCAATGCCTTTTTCCCGGGATAGGTCGGTGTTCTTCAGCAACTGATCCAGCGGCGTGTGCAAAAAGCCGCCAGAGGTGTTGTAGCACCGCACCGAGTCACGCTGTGCGCCCAGCAGGCGTGCCAGGGACAGGTTGGCACGCTTGGCCTTGAGATCCCACAGGGCCACGTCGAAGGCGCCGATGGCCTGCGTCGACAGCCCGCTGCGGCCTACTGAGGCACCCGCCCAGCACAGCTTGGTCCACAGTTTGGCGATGTCGCTGGGGTTTTCGCCCAGCAGCGCCGGTGCAATCTCTTTGGCGTGGGCGAACTGGCCCGGCCCGCCTGCACGTTTGGAGTAGCTGAAGCCGAGGCCCTTGTGGCCGTCCTCGGTTTCGATCTCGGCGAATAAAATGGCGATTTCGGTCATTGGCTTTTGCCGACCGGTCAGCACTTTGGCGTCACTGATCGGGTTGGCCAGCGGCAGGAATACCGAAGACACCTTGACGTGAGCGATGCGGTCGCCGTCGGCGCAGGGGCGTTGTTGTTCTTGTGTGAGCATGGGGCTCTCCTGAGGGTCGAGTGGTGGGAAAAGTCAGCGAGCCGGGTGCGAAGCCACGGCGGGGGAGGTGTCGGGGGCTTGCGGGTCATCGATTTCAAGGCGCTTGAGTGGCCCGACGATGATCAGGTAGGCGAACGCACCCAGCAGGCCCATGGCGGCAACGTAGACAAGGGCAGCATCGAAGGACGCGCCCTTGACCAGCAGGCCGATGGCGATCGGGGTGACGATGCTGGCGATGTTGCCGCAGAAGTTGAACATCGCACCGCTGGTGCCCATGGCGTGCTTGGGCGACACGTCGCCAACGATGCACCAGCCGAGGTTGCCGACACCCTTGGCGAAAAAGGCGATGGACATCACCAGGATCACCAGTGCGATCGACTGGGTATAGTTGGCCACCACGATACTGCTCGACAGCAGCAAGCCGCAGATGATCGGGGTCTTGCGTGCGGCGGTGAGGCTGAAGCCTTTCTTGAGCATCCAGTCCGACCACACGCCACCGATCATGCCGCCCAGGCACCCGGCCACGGGAGGGATGGCCGCGACCAGCCCGACCTTGAGCAAGGTCATGCCCTTGGCTTCGATCAGGTAGGTGGGGAACCAGGTCAGGAAGAACCAAGTGATTGAGGTGAGGCAGAACTGGCCCAGATAGATGCCCACCATCATGCGATTGGCAGAGATGGCCCGCAGGCGCGCCCAGCTGAACGGTGTCTTGATCTCGCCCAAGTCGGGCAGGCCGCCGCCGGCTTCGATGTAGTCCAGTTCGGCCTGGTTGACCCGTTTGTCACGGCGCGGCTCATGCACGAACTTGAACCACAACAGGCCGATCAGGATGCCGGCGCCGCCGGTCCAGAAGAACACGTGCTGCCAGCCAAAACTGTTGAGCAGCAGCACCATCAGCGGGGTGAAGGCGGCCAGGGCGAAGTACTGCGCAGACTGGAAGATCGCGGTGGCCAGGCCACGCTCATGGCGCGGGAACCACATCACCGTCAGGCGATTATTGGCCGGGAACGCCGGCGACTCGGCCACGCCCATCATGAAGCGCAGCACGAACAGCGCCAGGAACGCCGAGCTGAACAGGTCGACGAAGCCCTGCAGGAAGGTGAACGTCGACCAGATGATCAGGCTCATGCCCAGCACCAGGCGCGAGCCGAAGCGGTCGAGGATCACACCGCCCGGCAGTTGCATGCTGGTGTAGGCCCAGCCGAAGGCGGAAAACGCGATGCCCATGGTCACGGCGTCAAAGCCCAGGTCGGCACGCATGGCGGGGGCGGCGATCGACAGGGTGGCGCGGTCGACGTAGTTGAACACGGTGACGATGAAGATCATCGCCAGGATCAGGTAGCGGACGTTGGTCCTGGCTGCCTCGGTGGTTGGAGTAATCACTGTTGTTTTCCTTGTTGTGATGGCGTTTCTGGATTTGCCCTCTGCCATGATTGCGCAATCATAACGAGGTCAAAAAAACAGCCATCAGCAAAAGGCAGCGGTTGGCTGTGTGTTTGATCTTACAATGATTGCGCAATCATTCAAGACTGCATTTGCTTGCCCGATGAAAAAACTCAGCGGCTCTGTGATCGATGAGGGTGAGTGAATGCTGCCGGCCAACGGGGCGGTGGCCAAGCAGCGCCTGAGTAAACATCCCCTGTTACAGACGCGCGGTGATAACTTCCCACGCACCTGCTACGTTTACCACTCATAAGCTTGTCATCATTCCTTCATCCTGCCCGCATAGGTTGAAGACATGACCAACGAAGATAACGAGTGCAAGAGGACGCAGGGCAATGGATGATTATCAGGAAGAGCTGCTCGAATTCCAGGCTTATGAACTGGATACCCCGGAACCGGCGGACGACGCCACCGAGCTCTAACCCACCCGCCGCTGACTGCGGCGAAACTCCCCTGGTGTGAGGCTTGTCCAGCGCTTGAATGCGCGCTGGAAGGCTTCGGCCGATGCAAACCCCAACAAGTAGGCGATCTCGCCAAAGGCCAGTTCCGTGTCGCGGATGTAGGTCTCGGCCAGGTCGCGCCGTGTGTCGTTGAGCAGGTCGCGAAAGCGCGTGCCTTCATCGGCCAGCTTGCGGCGCAAGGTCCAGGTGGGCATGTGCAGGTGCTGCGCCACTTCCTCAAGGTCGGGTTCGCGGCCACCGTTAAGCAGTGGGCCGAGCAGGTGGGTGATGCGCTCGCCCAGGCTGCGCACCCGCGTGCGCTGGGCCAACTCTGCTTCGCACAGCTGCAACAGGTGTTGCCAGGTGCTCGGGCAGTGCAGAGGGTTGATCACGCCCAGCGTGGCGCGGCTCAGTCGCAGTTGATTTCCTGCGGCGCCAAACTGCACAGGCGTTGCGCTCAAGGGTGCATAGGCAGCAGCGTAGGGAGGTGCTTCAAACTCGATTTCCAGCCGTTCGGCCTGCAGGGTGACGCCTGCCAGCCCTGACAGCTGGGCCAGCCAGCCGGTCAGCAGCGAGTCGACCACGAAGCGGTTGTAGCCGTTGTAGGGGCTGATCGAGTAAAAGCGCAGCCACGCCCCATGGGCGTCTTCGTAAAAACCGGAATGGCCACGGTAGTTGGCGGCATACAACGGCTCAAAGCGAAGCAGGGTGCGTGCTGCCTCACCCACGGTGGGTGCCTGGGCCGCCGTTACCCCCGCCAGCCCGGCCTGGGCAAGCCGGCTCAGGCGCCCCATGTACAGGCCAAGCCCCATTTCGCCAGACAGTTCGATGGCGGCATGGCCCAAGTGCATGTAGCGGGGGATCGATAAGCGTGCGCCGGCTTCGGCAAGGCGCTGTGCATCCAGCCCATAACGGCGTAGCAGGGGCTCAGGGTCGTGGCCCAGGCTGTGTAAAGCGTCGGCCAAGGGCTGAACGAAGCCTACCGACAGGTCACCCAGGCGTACACGCGGGCGGGCCATGGGCCTACAACCACAGGTTGAGCAGGCGGGCACCCTGACTGGGCGGGCCTGCCAGCAATGCGCCTGCCTGGTGGGCAAACCCTTGGCCGTCGCTGCCGTGTTCCCAGAACTGCCCACGCATGAATACGCTCATGCTGCTCACGCTGTTATCGGCGGCTTGGGTCAGGCGCTGCCAGGCAGCCTGCTCGCTGACTTCACCGCGTTGCAGCGGCAAGGCGGCGGTGGCGCCCTGATGGCGATTACCGCGCCAAGGTGCATTCCAGCTGCCCTTGCCGCTGAGGAAAACCGGGTTGGCAATCAACTGCACCTGTTGGTGTTGTAACTGGCGCTGGTTTTCGGGGTACCAGCTGTCACTGCCAATCAGCACTCCCAGCCGCCCGGCCGGGGTTTGCAGCACTTGCAGTGGCTGCTGGCGGCCGTGATGGATGTAGCGGCGCATTTCGCTGTCCGGGTATTGCTGGCGCTGTGGCTGCCCCAGCAATGAGCCGTCGGCGGCGAACACGACACTGCTGTTGAACAGGGGGCCTCGGCCCGTGTGCAACATGCCTTTTTCCACGTAAGGGGCGGGTAGCACGATCGAGCCCGCCACCAGTGTCACCCCAAATTCCTTGGCCAGCCCGCCAAACAGCTGCTGGTAATCGCTGG
Organism: Pseudomonas sp. PSKL.D1; assembly: GCF_028898945.1. Taxonomy (NCBI): domain Bacteria; kingdom Pseudomonadati; phylum Pseudomonadota; class Gammaproteobacteria; order Pseudomonadales; family Pseudomonadaceae; genus Pseudomonas; species Pseudomonas sp. PSKL.D1. Next base: position 4,113,722 of record NZ_CP118607.1, on the reverse strand, counting down.
CCATCTGCTGCGCCTTCATGCGCAGGTGGGCGTCGGCCCGCCGGTCGTCGCCGCTGGCACCCAGCATGGCCAGGCCATAGCGCAGCGGGTTGCTCAGCTCCAGCCATTGCTCGGCTTCACGGCTTTGGGTTACCTGGTACAGCTCGTTCTTCTCGCCACGGGCCCACAGCCAGGTGCCGATGTGTTCCGGCATGACCACCACGGTGCGCGGCCCGATGAGGCCTTTGTCACGGGCTTGCGTAAGGTAGGCAGACAGCTTGCGGTGCAGGCGTTGCAGGTTTTGGTAGTCACTGGGGTAGAGCAGGGGTTCCACGCCCAACAGGTTGCCGCGCTCGCCAGGTACGCCATGGTTCAGCGCCAGCTCGATGCGCAGGTCGGAAAGGTAGTGGCCTTCCGGGCGTTGCAGGGTCCAGAAGCCGTAGCCGCAGAGTGCGGCGATCATTACCAGCGCCAGCGCGCTCGCCAGGAGTTTTCGCATGCAGCCTTCGTGTACCGTCGTGAAGGAAAGCTCCTAGAGTAGTCGTGCTGTGCAGGAGGATCAATAACTTGTCAGTTTCGATCATTGAGCCTGTTCAAACGGCTGTTTAATGTCGGTAGCAGACAAACGACGGGGCCCACTGAGGCACCCGCATTCCGTGATCACGCCACCAAGGGAACCGCTCCATGGCTGCCGACCGCTATCCGCACCTGCTGGCCCCGCTCGACCTGGGCTTCACTACCCTGCGCAACCGCACCTTGATGGGTTCCATGCACACCGGCCTCGAAGAGCGCCCGGGCGGCTTCGAGCGCATGGCCGCTTATTTTGCCGAGCGCGCCCGGGGGGGCGTGGGCCTGATGGTGACCGGCGGCATCGCCCCGAATGATGAAGGTGGAGTGTACTCCGGCGCAGCCAAGCTCAGCACCGAAGAAGAGGCAGACAAGCACCGCATCGTCACCGAAGCCGTGCATGCCGCTGGTGGCAAAATCTGCCTGCAGATCCTGCATGCCGGGCGCTATGCCTACAGCCCGCGCCAGGTCGCACCGAGTGCCATTCAAGCGCCGATCAACCCGTTCAAGCCCAAGGAGCTGGACGAGGCTGGCATCGAGAAGCAGATCGCCGATTTCGTCAATTGCGCCGTGCTGGCCCAGCGCGCGGGTTACGACGGCGTCGAGGTGATGGGCTCGGAAGGCTATTTCATCAACCAGTTCCTCGCGGCCCATACCAATCACCGTACTGACCGCTGGGGCGGCAGCTACGAAAACCGCATGCGCCTGGCGGTGGAAATCGTCAGCCGGGTACGTGACGCGGTGGGCCCGAATTTCATCATCATCTTCCGCCTGTCGATGCTGGACCTGGTGGAGGGCGGCAGCACCTGGGATGAAATCGAACTGTTGGCCAAGGCCATTGAGCAGGCTGGGGCCACGCTGATCAACACCGGCATCGGCTGGCACGAAGCACGCATCCCGACCATCGCCACCAAGGTACCGCGCGCAGCGTTCAGCAAGGTAACCGCCAAGTTGCGTGGGGCGGTGAGCATTCCGCTGATCACCACCAACCGCATCAACACGCCGGAGGTGGCGGAGGCCGTGCTGGCCGAGGGGGATGCCGACATGGTATCGATGGCCCGGCCGTTCCTGGCCGACCCGGACTTCGTCAACAAGGCTGCCGAAGGGCGCAGCGACGAAATCAACACCTGCATCGGCTGCAACCAGGCGTGCCTGGACCACACCTTTGGTGGCAAGCTGACCAGTTGCCTGGTCAACCCACGTGCCTGTCACGAAACCGAACTCAATTACCTGCCCGTGCGGGCGGTGAAGCGCATTGCCGTGGTTGGCGCTGGCCCGGCTGGCCTGGCGGCCGCCACCGTGGCTGCCGAGCGCGGCCACGAGGTGACGCTGTTCGATGCCGCCAGCGAAATTGGCGGGCAGTTCAACGTGGCCAAGCGGGTGCCGGGCAAGGAAGAGTTTTACGAGACCTTGCGTTACTTCCGCCACAAAGTGAAAAACACCGGTGTCGAACTGCGCCTGAACACCCGAGTAGATGTGCCGGCGCTGGTGGGCGGTGGCTATGACGAGATCATCCTGGCAACGGGCATTGCGCCGCGTACGCCTGCAATCCCTGGGGTCGAACACGCCAAGGTGCTCAGCTACCTCGACGTGCTGCTGGAGCGCAAGCCGGTCGGCGAGGCGGTGGCCGTGATCGGTGCGGGCGGTATCGGCTTCGATGTCTCCGAGTATCTGGTGCATAAGGGTGTAGCCACCAGCCAGGACCGTGAGGCGTTCTGGAAGGAGTGGGGCATCGATACCGGGCTTGAAGCACGCGGTGGTGTGGCGGGGGTAAAAGCCGAACCGCATGCGCCGGCACGCCAGGTGTACCTGCTGCAGCGCAAGAAAACCAAGGTGGGCGACGGCCTGGGCAAGACCACCGGCTGGATCCACCGCACCGGGCTGAAGAACAAGCAGGTGCAGATGCTGAACAGCGTCGAGTACCTGGGCATCGACGATGCCGGCCTGCACATTCGCATTGGTGAAGGCGAGCCGCAGGTGCTGGCGGTGGACAACGTGGTGATCTGCGCGGGCCAGGACCCGCTGCGCGAACTGCATGAAGGGCTGTTGGCGGCGGGGCAGTCGGTTCACCTGATTGGTGGCGCGGATGTGGCGGCGGAGCTGGATGCCAAGCGGGCGATCAACCAAGGGTCGCGGTTGGCGGCGGAGTTGTAAGATTGCGAGGCTTCGTGATGGATGGCACCGGCTTTGCCGGTGTTCGCGGCTAAAGCCGCTCCTACAGGGGGCTGCGCGTGCCGCACATGTAGCGGTAGACTGCCGCCATGCCTAATTGCCTCTCGAAAGCCCCGCTTCAACCGCTGACGCTGCCTTGGCTGCACACCGCAGGTATCGAGGCAGCCATCCTGCGCCTGGACCTGATCGACCCGCTGATCAGCGGCAACAAATGGTTCAAACTCCGCCATCACCTCGATCAGGCCCACGCCGCAGGTGCCCTGGGCCTGATCAGCCTGGGTGGCAACCATTCCAACCACCTCCACGCCCTGGCCGCTGCCGGCAAGCGCTTCGGCTTCCGAACCGCCGGCCTTTTGCGTGGCCACCCTCAGGACACGCCCACCGTACGTGATCTGCAAGCACTGGGCATGGAGCTTCACTGGCTGGGCTACGGCGCTTACCGCAGCCGCCATGAGCCTGGATTCTGGGCGCCATGGCAGGCACGTTACCCCGGCTGGCACTGCATCCCCGAGGGCGGCGGCGGGCTGGCGGGCGCGAAGGGTTGCGCCTTGATCGTCGAGCAGGCCCAAGCGCAACTGCCTACCTTGGGCTGGCCCGATTTTGACGCGTGGTGGCTGGCGGCCGGTACCGGGACGACCCTGGCAGGGCTGGTGCTGGCCGAAGCGGGCAGGCGTGCCGTCCACGGAGCGCTGGCGGTGCCAATGGACCACGGTGTACCGCAGGCGGTCGCCGAGCTGGCCGGCGCCCACGGTTACCAGCTGCATGACGCCTGCCGCGGCGGCTTTGCCAAGCTCGACGATGAACTGCTGGCTTTCATCGACACCACCGAGCAGCAAACCGGTGTGCCACTTGAAGCCCTTTACACCGGTAAAGCACTGATGGCCCTGCGCGATCAGGTTCAAGCCGGGCTGTTCGTACCCGGCACTCGCCTGGTCTTCGTGCACACCGGTGGCCTGCAGGGCCGGCGCGGCTACTTGTAGGGCAGCATGCGCAGCAAGGTGTTGTCGCGCTGCACAAAGTGGTGGAACAGCCCGGCCACGGCGTGCAGGCCGATCAGCCAGTAGCCCCAGCTGCCCACCCGTTCGTGCCAGCCTTTGATGAACTTGGCCTGGTCCGGGTCCGCGCCGATCAGGTGCGGCAGTTCAAGCCCGTAGAACGGCACCGGTTTGTCGGCGGCGCTGAGGATCAGCCAGCCGGCCAGCGGCAGGCCAATCATCATCAGGTACAAAAGCGCATGCATCAGGTGCGCAAGGCCAATCTGCCAGGCGGGTGGCTTGGGCACGATCGGCGGGGTGGGGTGGCTCAGGCGCACGGCCAGGCGCAGCCACACCAGCACGAACACGCTCAGGCCGAGCATGAAGTGCAGGTCTTTCATCAGGTTGCGCTCGGCACTGTCCTTGGGGAACAGGCCGCGCAGCTCGATGCAGGCGTACACGGCGGCCAATAGCACCAGCATCAGCCAGTGCAGGGCGATGGACAGGCGCGCGTAGTGGGTCGCGGGGGTGGACGAAACCATGTTGGATCCTCGTCATCAGGCCGATGGAAGCGCTCTTGCTGGCGCTTGCTGATAACTGTAGTGATTGTTTCAGCCTGTGCCGGGCCAGTGATCGCCGACCAGAAATAGCCGCTCACGCTCCTGCCAACTTCCGTCTGCCTCCTGATCAACGCGCACCAGCAATTGCGCGGGTGCCTCGTTATCCAGCGCCGCCAACCAGCCCTCGAACTGCTCAACTGGCCAGCGTTCATTGGCGTCAAACCGCGCCGGTGCAAGCCAGGCATGCCTGGCCAGTGGTTGCCAGTGCTCACCCGCAACTCCTGCCCAGTCCCGCCGCCGCACCCAGCGCCCGCGCAGGTGCTGCGGGTTGGCTCCCGCGGGCGGTTGTGTGTGCCCGGGCCGCGGGTAGAAAAGGTACCCACCCAGCCACACATGGGCCTGCAGTTGCCTCACTTCCAGCCGTTCCAGCACCTCTCGGCTGTGCGGGTTAGCCGACATCGGCAACTGATGCCCCATCAAGTGCGCCAGTTTGTTGCCAAGCCGGTCATGGCTACCCGGCCCGATCCATTGCAACGGGTCACGGCCATCGCCAGCCACCGGCCCAAGATACAGCTTGATGGCCAGTTCCAGGTGATGCGTACCGTCGCGGTCACGCAGCAGTACGTCCAGTTCACCCAGCGTATGCCCACCGTTGCGGATCGCAAGGTTGGCGGCCAGCAGTTCAACTCCGGGCGCGCGGGCCAGGGCAAACTGCCACAAGCGTTCGTAGTAAAGCCCCAGGCGCCGGCTGGTCAGGGCTGCCAGCCAGTCGCGCAGGGGCTGGCTGTCGCGGTCCAGCGCCAGCAACCAGTCCTGCAGGCGCTGCGGGTCGTGCGCCCAGTCGCTGCCTGCCAGCGGGTGGCGCTGGGGGCAGGGCGGTGCATTCAGCAGCGGCGGTGACAGCAACGTCCAGGCCAGGTCGCGCACGGCAGGGTGTTGCAACTGGCGGGGCAGGGCGTGCAGTTCGGCAAATGGCATCATGCTGCGAGCATAGCCGGTTTGCCGCTGCCCCGTGGTTTCGCCCATAATCCCGGCATAGTCACCCGCCGCAGAGCCTTGCAGGAGCCCCATGGAGCAATTTCGCAATATCGGTATCATCGGACGCCTTGGCAGCTCGCAGGTGCTCGACACCATTCGCCGACTGAAAAAATTCCTCCTCGAGCGGCACCTGCACGTGATCCTCGAGGACACCATCGCCGAAGTCCTGCCCGGCCACGGCCTGCAAACCTCCACCCGCAAGCTGCTGGGCGAGGTGTGCGACCTGGTCATCGTGGTGGGCGGTGACGGTAGCCTGCTGGGCGCCGCCCGCGCCCTGGCCCGGCACAACATTCCGGTGCTGGGCATCAACCGCGGCAACCTGGGTTTTCTCACCGATATTCGCCCGGACGAGCTGGAAGAAAAGGTCGCCGCAGTGCTCGACGGCCATTACCTGGTAGAAAACCGCTTCCTGCTGCAGGCCGAGGTGCGCCGCCACAGCGAGGCCATCGGCCAGGGCGATGCGCTCAACGACGTGGTGCTGCACCCCGGCAAGTCCACGCGCATGATCGAATTCGAAATCTATATCGACGGCCAGTTCGTCTGCAGCCAGAAGGCCGACGGCCTGATCGTCGCCACCCCCACCGGCTCCACGGCCTATGCGCTGTCGGCCGGCGGCCCGATCATGCACCCCAAGCTCGACGCCATCGTCATCGTGCCGATGTACCCGCACACCCTCTCGGGCCGGCCGATCGTGGTGGACGGTAACAGCGAGCTGAAGATCGTGGTGTCCAAAGACCTGCAGATCTACCCGCAAGTGTCCTGCGACGGCCAGAACCACTTCACCTGTGCCCCCGGCGACACCATCACGGTCAGCAAGAAACCGCAGAAACTGCGCCTGATCCACCCGCTGGACCACAATTATTACGAAGTGTGCCGCACCAAGCTCGGCTGGGGCAGCCGCCTGGGAGGCAGGGACGACTGATGCTCGATCCGGCGCGAAGTTTCGATATCATCGGCGACGTGCACGGCTGTGCACTGACCCTCGAACGCCTGCTCGACACCCTCGGCTACAAGCGAGTCGGCGGGGTGTGGTGCCACCCACGGCGCCAGGCGCTGTTCCTCGGCGACATCGTTGACCGTGGCCCGCGCATCCGCGAGGCCCTGCACATCGTCCATGACATGGTCGAGGCCGGCCAGGCGTTCTGCATCATGGGCAACCACGAGTACAACGCCCTGGGCTGGGTGACCCCGGCACTGCCCGGCAGCGGCAAGGCTTTTGTGCGCGAGCACACTCCACGCCATGCCCGGCTGATCGACGAAACCCTCACCCAGTTCGCCCACCACCCGGGCGACTGGCACGATTTCCTGCAGTGGTTTTACGACATGCCGCTGTTCGTCGATGCCGGGCGCTTCCGCCTGGTGCACGCCTGCTGGGACCCACGCCTGATCGAACCCTTGCGCCAGCAGTACCCGCACGGGCGCATCGACGAGCACTTCATCCAGGCTTCGGCAGTGCCCGGCAGCTTTGCCGCCACCGTGTGCAACCGCCTGCTGCGCGGCACCGACATGCGCCTGCCTGACGGCCTGACCCTGACCGGCGGCGACGGCCTGACCCGCGCCTTCTTCCGCACCAAGTTCTGGGAAGAAGACCCGCAAACCTACGGTGACATTGTCTTCCAGCCCGATGCGCTGCCCGACGAAGTGGCCCGCACGCCGCTCAGCCACACCGAAAAGAACGCGTTGTTGCGCTACGGTGAGGACGAACCGTTGCTGTTTGTCGGCCATTACTGGCGCAGCGGCCGCCCGTTGCCGATACGCGGCAACCTGGCGTGTCTGGACTACAGCGCCGTGCTATACGGCAAACTGGCGGCCTATCGGCTGGATGATGAAACCCGCATAGACCCGCACAAGTTCGTGTGGGTCGACGTTGACCGACCGCAGGCCAACCAATGAACATTGTTGAAGTGATGCGCCTGCCGCTGGCGGTCGACCTCAGCGGCTTCGTGCACCTGCTGCAACGCCTGCAGGTGCCGCACCGGGTCAGCGAAGAGGGCGACGTACAAGTGCTGTGGGCCCCCGACACCCTCGCCGCCGATGTACGCGAACTCTACCAGCGCTACCCGGACGGCAACGCTGACGTGGAACTGGCCCCTGTGGGAGCGGATTCACCGAGCCGTCGGACCGCCGCGATAGCCCCATCACCGCCCTCCCTGACAGACCAGGCCAAAGCCTGCAAAGTCACCACCTTCACCCTGTTCCTCTGCCTGGTGGTCGCCGGCCTCACGGGCCTTGGCGAAAACCTCACCACCATCAGTTGGTTCACCTTCCTCGATTACCGCGTCCAGGGCGAATACCTGCACTTCACCCCGCTGGCCCAGGGCCTGGCCGAGGGCCAGTGGTGGCGCCTGGTGTCGCCCATGCTGCTGCACTTCGGCGTGCTGCACCTGGCCATGAACAGCCTCTGGTACTGGGAGCTGGGCAAACGCATCGAACTGCGCCAGGGCCCGTGGATGCTGCTGGGCCTGACCCTGCTGTTCAGCCTGGTGTCCAATTTCGCCCAGCACTGGACCAGCGGCCCGAGCCTGTTCGGCGGCCTGTCTGGTGTGCTGTACGGCCTGCTGGGCCATGTGTGGCTGTTCCAGTGGCTGGCGCCCAACCGTTATTTCACCCTGCCCAAGGGCGTGCTGGTGATGATGCTCATCTGGCTGCTGATTTGCCTCAGCGGCGTGGTCGGCCAGCTCGGCTTCGGCCAGATCGCCAACGCCGCCCACGTCGGCGGGCTGCTCATCGGCTGCCTCACCGGGCTCTTGGGTGGGGCGCTGGCCCGGCGTAAACTGTCGGCTTGATTTAGGAGACGCTATGTCCACTTTCGCGCAAATGATCGAAAACATTACCCCGGAAATCTACGAAAGCCTGAAAACGGCCGTGGAAATCGGCAAATGGTCGGACGGGCGCAAGCTCACCGCCGAGCAAAAGGAACTGTCCCTGCAGGCGGTGATCGCCTGGGAGATCAAGAACCTGCCCGAAGACCAGCGCACCGGCTACATGGGCCCGCAGGAATGTGCGTCGAAGTCTGCGCCGATCCCCAACATTCTGTTCAAGTCGGACTCGGTACATTGATCGAACTCGCTCGTGGCTCGTTGAGCAAAATGGCGGTCAGCCTGGAAGCACCGCTGGTGCAGTACAGCTTCCGCCTCGATGACACGCAGGTGCCGGTCAACCCGTTGATCGGCCAGCGCCTGCGCCTGGAATACCTTGGCGCCATCCATTGCAGCCATTGTGGCAAACGCACCAAAACCAGCTTCAGCCAGGGCTACTGCTACCCGTGCATGACCAAGCTGGCGCAATGCGACGTGTGCATCATGGCCCCGGAGCGCTGCCACTACGACGCCGGCACTTGCCGTGAGCCGTCGTGGGGTGAGCAGTTCTGCATGACCGATCATGTGGTTTACCTGGCCAACTCGTCGGGCATCAAGGTGGGCATTACCCGTACCACCCAGTTGCCCACCCGCTGGCTCGACCAGGGCGCCAGCCAGGCGCTGCCGATCATGCGCGTGGCCACCCGCCAGCAGTCGGGCCTGGTCGAAGACCTGCTGCGCAGCCAGGTGCCCGACCGCACCAATTGGCGTGCGCTGCTCAAGGGCGATGCCGAAGTGCTCGACCTGGTTGCAACCCGCGAACAGATTTTCGACGCCTGCGCCGATGGCCTGCGCGAGCTGCAAGCGCGCTTTGGCCTACAGGCGATTCAGCCTTTACCCGACGCCGAGGTCGTGCAAATGCGCTACCCGGTGGAGGCCTACCCCAAGAAAATCGTCAGCTTCAACCTGGACAAAGACCCGGTGGTGGAAGGCACGCTGATGGGCATCAAGGGCCAGTACCTGATCTTCGACACCGGCGTGATCAACATTCGCAAGTACACGGCCTACCAACTGGCCGTGCTCCAGTAAAAGGATCTGCACATGCGTACCGAACAACCGCAAGTGATCTACCTGAAGGATTACCAGGCGCCCGAGTACCTCATCGATGAGACGCACCTGACCTTCGAGCTGTTCGAGGACCACACGCTGGTCCATGCGCAACTGGTCATGCGCCGCAACCCGGCACGCGGTGCCGGCTTGCCGCCGCTGGTGCTCGATGGCCAGCAGCTGGAGCTGCTGCGCGCCTCGCTGAACGACCAGGAGCTGCAGGCGAGCGACTACCAGCTCGAAGCCGACAGCCTGACCGTGCAGCCCAAGGCCGAGCGCTTCACCCTCGACACCAGCGTGAAGATCCACCCCGAGAGCAACACCGCGCTCGAAGGCCTGTACAAGTCGGGCAAGATGTTCTGTACCCAGTGCGAGGCCGAGGGTTTCCGCAAGATCACCTACTACCTCGACCGCCCGGATGTGATGAGCACCTTCACCACCACGGTGATCGCCGAGCAGCATCGCTACCCGGTGTTGCTGTCCAACGGCAACCCGATCGGCAGCGGCCCGGCAGAAGACGGCCGCCACTGGGCCACCTGGGAAGACCCGTTCATGAAGCCGGCCTACCTGTTCGCGCTGGTGGCCGGTGACTTGTGGTGTGTGGAGGACAACTTCGTGCGCCAGTCGGGCCGCGATGTGACCCTGCGCATCTACGTAGAGCCCGAGAACATCGACAAGTGCGACCACGCCATGGTCAGCCTGAAGAAGTCCATGCGTTGGGACGAGGAAGTCTACGGCCGTGAGTACGACCTGGACATCTTCATGATCGTCGCGGTCAACGACTTCAACATGGGCGCCATGGAAAACAAGGGCCTGAACATCTTCAACTCCAGCTGTGTGCTGGCCCGCGCCGAAACCGCCACCGATGCCGCCCACCAGCGTGTCGAAGGCGTGGTCGCCCACGAGTACTTCCACAACTGGTCGGGCAACCGCGTCACCTGCCGCGACTGGTTCCAGCTGTCGCTCAAGGAAGGCTTCACGGTGTTCCGCGATGCTGAGTTCAGCGCCGACATGAACTCGCGCACGGTCAAGCGCATCGAGGACGTGGCTTACCTGCGTACCCACCAGTTCGCCGAAGATGCCGGCCCCATGGCCCACCCGGTACGCCCGGACAGCTTCATCGAGATTTCCAACTTTTACACCCTGACCGTGTACGAAAAGGGTGCCGAAGTGGTGGGCATGGTCCGCACGCTGCTGGGCGCGGATGGCTTCCGCAAGGGCAGCGACCTGTACTTCGAGCGCCATGATGGCCAGGCGGTGACCACCGACGACTTCATCAAGGCCATGGAAGATGCCAACGGCGTTGACCTTACCCAGTTCAAGCGCTGGTACAGCCAGGCAGGCACGCCGCGCCTGGAAGTCAGCGAGGCCTACGATGCTGCCGCGCAGACGTACAGCCTGACCTTCCGCCAAAGCTGCCCGCAAACCCCGGACAAGGCCGAAAAGCTGCCGTTCGTGATCCCGGTGGCGCTGGGCCTGCTGGACGCCAACGGCAACGACCTGCCGCTGCAACTGGCCGGCGAACCCGCCGCTGGCGGCACCTCCCGCGTGCTGTCGGTGACCGAGGCCGAGCAGACCTTTACCTTTACAGGCATCACGGCCAAGCCGCTGCCGTCGCTGCTGCGCGGCTTCAGCGCGCCGGTGAAGCTGAGCTTCCCGTACGACCGTGACCAGTTGATGTTCCTGATGCAGCACGACAGCGATGGCTTCAACCGTTGGGAAGCGGGCCAGCAGTTGTCGGTGCAGGTGTTGCACGAACTGATCGGCCAGCATCAGCGTGGCGAAGCCCTGGCGCTTGACCAGCGCCTGATCACCGCACTGGGCACCGTGCTGGCCAATGAGGCGCTGGACCCTGCCATGGTTGCCGAAATGCTGTCGCTGCCGGGTGAGGCGTATCTCACCGAAATCAGCCAGGTGGCGGATGTGGACGCTATTCACGCGGCCCGCGAGTTCGCCCGCCAGCAGATCGCCACGCAGCTGTTCGATGGCCTGTGGGCACGTTACCAGGCGCACCGCGAAGCCTCGCGCAACACGCCTTACGTGGCCGCCGCCGAGCACTTCGCCCGCCGCAGCCTGCAGAACATCGCTTTGTCGTACCTGATGCTCAGCGGTAAGCCGCAGGTGCTGGAGGCGACGCTGGAGCAGTTCGACCAGTGCGATAACATGACCGAACGCCTGACGGCCCTGGCGGTGCTGGTCAACTCGCCGTTCGAGGCAGAGCGCGCCAAGGCGCTGGCAACCTTTGCAGAGCACTTCAAGGACAACCCGCTGGTCATGGACCAATGGTTCAGCGTGCAGGCCGCCAGCGCACTGCCGGGCGGGCTGGCGCGGGTCAAGGCGCTGATGCAGCACCCGGCCTTCACCCTGAAGAACCCGAACAAGGTGCGTGCGTTGGTTGGGGCGTTCGCCGGGCAGAACCTGGTCAACTTCCATGCAGCGGATGGCTCCGGGTATCGATTCCTGGCGGACCTGGTGATCGAGCTGAATGCCCTGAACCCGCAGATCGCATCGCGGCAACTGGCGCCGCTGACCCGCTGGCGCAAGTATGATGACAAGCGTCAGGCGCTGATGAAAGGTGAGCTGGAGCGGATTCTGGCGTCCGGGGCGTTGTCCAGTGATGTGTATGAAGTGGTGAGCAAAAGTCTGGCTTGAGGGCCGTTGGGGCTGCTTTGCAGCCCATCGCGGCGGTCCGACGTCTCGGTAAATCCGCTCCTACACCGTCCCCCTGTAGGAGCGGATTCATCCGCGATGGGCCGCAAAGCGGCCCCTGCTTTTCAGGCGGTTAACAAAACATAACGTCCCACGCGTTGTAATCCCGCAACCTTCCCCGATACGATCCCCCCAAGCCTCTACCTCAGGCGTTTCACAACACAGACCCACCAAGAAAAACACAACAGGGGATGGTCATGAAGGAGCGGGTAATAACGCAACCCAGGCGTTTCGCCTGGCCGTTGGCAGCGGTTGCCGTGTTGGCACTCGGCATGTGGGCCGACAGCGCGCAAGCAGCCGCTGCCGACGAGTATTCCACCGAATCGGCCAAGGCCTCCCAGAGCCTTTTGATCGACGCCACCCACGCCGGCAAGCGCCTGGTGGTGGTGGGTGATCGCGGCCATATTCTGTTCTCCGACGACCAGGGCATCACCTGGACCCAGGCCCGAGTGCCCACCCGGCAGTTGCTCACCGCCGTGTTCTTCCTCGACGACAAGCGCGGCTGGGCCGTTGGCCACGATGCGCAGATCCTCGCCAGCACCGACGGCGGTGCCACCTGGATCAAGCAGTTCGAAGACCTTTCCCGTGAAGCGCCATTGCTCGACATTGCCTTCCTCGACGCCCAGCACGGCTTTGCCGTCGGCGCCTACGGGGCACTGCTCGAAACCACCGACGGCGGCCAGCACTGGCAGGACGTAGCCGAACGCCTGGACAACCCCGACCAATTGCACCTGAACGGCATCGCCGTGGTCAAGGATGCCGGGCTGTTCATCGTTGGCGAGCAGGGCAACATGTTCCGCTCGGGCGACAACGGCACCCGCTGGAACAAGGTCGAAAGCCCCTACGAGGGCTCGCTGTTCGGCGTGATCGGCACCGCCCAGCCCCACACGCTGCTGGCCTACGGCCTGCGCGGCAACCTGTTCCGTTCCACCGATTTTGGCGACAACTGGCAGCCGATCGAACTCAAGGCCGCACGCGGCGACCTCGAATTCGGCCTGGCAAGCGCTACGCTTCTGGATGACGGCAGCCTGGTGCTGGTCGGCAACGGCGGCAGTGTGCTGCGCAGCCAGGATGACGGCCAGACCTTCAGCGTCTACAACCGCGCCGACCGCATTGCCCTGGCCGGCGTCAGTGGCCTGGCCAATGGCGGCCTGCTGCTGGTAGGGCAGGGCGGTGTGCACCTGGCCAACGCCGAAGGTGCCGACCAGGTTGCCGGGGAGGTGCGTCCATGACCAGCAGGGAGAGCATTACCATGCACCCGCACCATCAGGACAAGGCCACGCTGCTGGAACGCCTGATCTTCAACAACCGCCCCGTGGTCATCGCCCTGTGCGTGCTGGTGAGCATTTTCCTGTTCTGGCAGGCCACGCAGATTCGCCCCTCCACCAGCTTCGAGAAGATGATCCCGCTGGAGCATCCCTTCATCGAACAGATGATGGAGCACCGCAATGACCTGGCCAACCTTGGCAACACCGTGCGCATTTCGGTGGAAGCGGTCAACGGCGACATCTTCGACAAGGACTACATGGAGACGCTGCGCCAGATCCATGACGAAGTGTTCTACATCCCCGGTGTCGACCGTGCGGCGCTCAAGTCGCTGTGGAGCCCAAGCGTGCGCTGGAGCGAGGTCACCGAAGAGGGCTTTTCCGGTGGCGAGGTGATCCCCAACACCTACAACGGCTCGCAAGACAGCCTCGACACGTTGCGCGACAACGTGCTCAAGTCTGGCCAGGTGGGGCGGTTGGTGGGCAACAACTTCAAGTCCAGCATCGTCGATATACCCTTGCTGGAAAGCTTCCCCGACCCGCAAGACCCGGGCAAGCTGGTCAAGCTCGACTACCAGCAGTTCTCCCACCAACTGGAAGAAAAAATCCGCGACAAGTTCCAGGCCCAGAACCCGAATGTGAAAATTCACATCGTCGGCTTCGCCAAAAAGGTCGGCGACCTGATCGACGGCCTGGTGATGGTGGCCATGTTCTTTGGCGTGGCGCTGGTCATCACCTGGGTCCTGCTGTACTGGTTCACCTGGTGCCTGCGCAGCACCATCGCCGTGCTCATCACCACGCTGGTGGCGGTGGTCTGGCAACTCGGCCTGATGCATGCCGTGGGCTTTGGCTTGGACCCGTATTCGATGCTGGTGCCGTTCCTGATCTTCGCCATCGGTATTTCCCACGGGGTGCAGAAGATCAACGGCATCGCCTTGCAGTCCAGTGATGCCGACAACGCCCTGACCGCCGCCCGGCGTACCTTCCGCCAGCTGTTCCTGCCGGGGATGATCGCCATTCTGGCTGACGCGGTGGGCTTCATCACCTTGCTGATCATCGATATTGGCGTAATCCGCGAACTGGCCATCGGCGCGTCCATTGGCGTGGCGGTGATCGTGTTCACCAACCTGATCCTGCTGCCGGTTGCCATTTCCTATGTCGGCATCAGCAAGAAGGCCATTGAGCGCAGCAAGAAGGACGCCACTTGCGAACACCCGTTCTGGCGCCTGCTGTCGAACTTCGCCAGCGCCAAGGTGGCGCCGGTGTCCATTGGCCTGGCACTGCTGATGTTCGCTGGCGGCCTGTGGTATAGCCAGAACCTGAAGATCGGCGACCTCGACCAGGGTGCGCCGGAACTGCGCCCGGATTCGCGCTACAACCAGGACAACAACTTCATCATCAGTAACTATTCCACCAGCTCGGACGTGCTGGTGATCATGGTGAAGACACCGTCCGAAAGCTGCTCGATCCACTCCACCATGGCGCCGATCGACGAATTGATGTGGACCATGGAGAACACCCCCGGCGTGCAGTCGGCGATCTCCCTGGTGACCGTGTCCAAACAAGTGATCAAGGGCATGAACGAGGGCAGCCTGAAATGGGAAACCCTGTCGCGCAACCCGGACATCCTCAACAACTCCATCGCCCGCGCTGACGGCCTGTACAACGCTGATTGTTCGCTGGCGCCGGTACTGGTGTTCCTAAACGACCACAAGGCCGAAACCCTGGAGCGCGTCACCACCGCCGCCAAGGCCTTCGCAGACAGCCACAACAAGGAGGGCCTGCAGTTCCTGCTGGCTGCCGGTAATGCCGGCATCGAAGCGGCCACCAACGAGGTGATCAAGTCGGCCGAGCTGACCATCCTGATCCTGGTGTACATCTGCGTGGCAGTGATGTGCATGATCACCTTCCGCTCGTTTGCCGCCACCCTGTGCATCGTGCTGCCGCTGGTCCTTACCTCGGTGCTGGGCAACGCCTTGATGGCCTTCATGGGCATTGGCGTGAAGGTGGCGACCTTGCCGGTGGTGGCGCTGGGCGTGGGCATTGGCGTGGACTACGGCATCTACATCTACAGCCGCCTGGAAAGCTTCCTGCGTGCGGGCCTGCCGTTGCAGGAAGCCTATTACGAAACCCTGCGCTCGACAGGTAAGGCAGTGCTGTTCACCGGGCTGTGCCTGGCGATCGGCGTGTGCACCTGGATCTTCTCGGCGATCAAGTTCCAGGCCGACATGGGGCTGATGCTGACCTTCATGTTGCTGTGGAACATGTTTGGTGCGCTGTGGCTGCTGCCGGCGTTGGCGCGGTTCCTGATCAAGCCGGAGAAAATGGCGGGCAAGCAGGGCGGGTCGATCTTCGCCCATTGAAATGTTGGGGCCGCTTTGCGGCCCATCGCGAATAAATTCGCTCCTACAGGTTTGGAGTAGGAGCGAATTTATTCGCGATGGGCTGCAACGCAGCCCCAACGTTTATACTGCCGCCACATTCCCCACTGGTATCCTCATGTCCCCCCTAGCCACCGCCCTCGCATCCTGCGACATGCTGCTGATCGACGGCCTGCACGCCTTCGACTTCACCCTTGATGACACCGGCCTGACCATCGAATGCATGGACGGCCGCCAACTGCGCCGCTGGACGTTCACCCCCGAGCAGATCGCCGCCGCCACCGCCGTGGGCGAAGACTGGCAACTCAGCGATGCCCAGGGCGAGCATCGTCTAGTCTGTATGAGTGCCTTTCGCGCCCCGGATGAAGACGATGATGAACCGGACCTGGACGAGCCTGCTGACCGCTAGCCTGATGACCCTGACTATCAATGCCCACGCCGCCACGTTGCTGGTGGGTAGCTACACCGACGGTGCCAGCCAAGGCATTTACCGCTACGCGTTCGACAGCGATAGCGGCCGCATCGACCCCAGCCCCAAACAGGTGGTCAAGAGCGTCAGCCCGTCCTGGCTGGTGCTGTCGGCCGATCAACGCCAGTTGTTCGTGGTCAACGAAACCCCTCAGGGCCATGCCAGCAGTTTCAGCCTGAGCAGCAAGGGCGAAATCAAACCGCTCAACCAGGTGGCCACGCGCGGCGACGAGCCGACCCATGCCAGCCTCAGTCGCGACCAGCGCTTTTTGTTCGTGGCCAACTATGCCGTTGCCCCTGACCCCGGCGGCAGCCTGGTGGTGATCCCGGTGGCCAAGGACGGCAAGCTCAAGGATGTGGTGCAGCAGGCGCGTCACAAAGCCAGTGGCGTTAACCCCGAGCGCCAGGCCGGTGCCCATGTACATTCACTGGTGCTGTCGCCGGATGGCCAGCACGTGTATGCCTGCGACCTGGGCGCCGACAAGGTGTTCATCTACCGCTACGACGGCGCCAGTGCCGACAAGCCGTTGACCCCGGCCATCCCGGCATCGGTTACCCTGCCGCCAGGCAGTGGCCCGCGGCATTTGCTGTTTGATGCCAAGGGGCAGCATGCCTACCTGACGCTGGAGATGAGCGCCGAGGTGGTGATGTTCGATGTGCAGGAGGCGGCACTGGTCGAGCGCCAGCGCCTGCCGCTGACCGAACAGAAGGACGCTGCCGCCCGGGCGGCGGGTGGGCTGCACCTGTCGGGCGACGGGCGTTTCCTGTACGTCAGCAACCGTGGCACGGCCAACGAAATCGTGGTGTTCAGCGTGGGTGAGCAAGACGGCCAGCTGGCATTCGTGCAGCGTCGGTCGGTAGAAGGCGACCACCCCCGTGAGTTTGCCCTGGACCCGACCGACAACTTCCTGCTGGTGGCTAACCAGAAGAGCAACCAGATCGTGGTCATGCGCCGCGATCCGCGCAGCGGCAAGCTGGGCGAAACCGTGCAGACGCTACCCCAGGATGCGCCTTCGGACCTCAAGTTCATCGAGTGACTATCGATAGCGGTGATAGTCCCTACCAGCGCAATGAATTTCTGCAACTGACCTCAGCGGCGTAAGTTTGCTCCAAGGCCCACACGGGCCAACGACAAACCACCGAAGCCGAGGTCAGCCCAGATGAACTTCAATCTTTTCCCGGTCATCGCTGCATCCGCCATTTCCGCCTCCGTGGTGCTGCCGGCCCACGCCCATGCCGACAGCAGCCGCAAGGCATCGGCCACCCACAGCTACACCGAGCAGTACCTGCGCCAAAGCGCGAATTTCCATGCGGCATTGAGCGGCAAGCATATCCATTGAGCCAGATGCGTCCCTTGTGGGAGCGGCCTTGCCGGGACGCCGGACCGGCAAGGCCGCTCCCACAAGGGAAACCGCGCAAATTCACTTTGCCATGACAGCCTTGAAGATGTCCGACACCAGCCACCCCTCCAGCCAGCTCCGCACACGCGGATAAGCCGCCTCGGCGAACCACTGCGGTTCGACCCCGGCAAACTGGCGCATCAGGGGCAGCAAGGCGGCATCGGCAAGGCTGGGATGCTCGGCCAGCAGGTAAGGCCGGCCCTCCAGCAACTGCTCAAGCTCCGCCAGCCAAGGCTCCGCCTGTTGGCGGTAGTGCTCGCGTGAATGCTCGGGGTAACGCTCGGCGTATTTGTACAGGTTTACCTGGGCCTTGAACTGGCTGTCGTTGCGGGCAATCAGTGCTTCGGCCTGTTGCGCCGCAGCAGGGTCAGCCAGCAGGCGCCAGTCCTGCGGGTCGTGCTGCCCCAGTGCCCAGCGCATGATGTCCAGGCTCTCTTCCAGCACGCCGTCGCCCGTGTCCAGCACAGGCACTGTGCCTTTGGGCGACAAGGCCAGCAGCTCGGCCGGCTTGTTCTTCATCGCCACTTCACGGATTTCCACCGGGCACCCGGCATAGCGCAGGGCCAAGCGCGCACGCATGGCCCACGGGCAGCGGCGAAACGAGTAGAGGATCACCCGCTCACCTCCACGTCGCTCAGCCCGTTGCCCTGGCGACGTACCTGGATCTGCACCGGAATGCGCTCGTGCATCTCCTGCACGTGGGAAATGACTGCCACTTTGCGCCCCTGCGCCTGCAGGCCGTCAAGGGCATCCATGGCCAGTTGCAGCGACTCGGGGTCGAGGCTGCCAAAGCCTTCGTCGATGAACAGCGACTCGATACGCAGGGTGCTGGACGCCATTGACGCCAGGCCCAGAGCCAGTGCCAGCGACACCAGGAACGTTTCCCCACCCGACAGCGAGTGCACCGAACGCAGCTCGTCGCCCATTTCGGTGTCCAGCACCAGCAGGCCAAGGGCGCTGCCGCCGCGCTTGAGGCGGTAGCGGCGGGCCAGCTGGCGTAATTGGGTGTTGGCGTGGTGCAGCAGCAGGTCGAGGTTGTAGCCTTGGGCAATCTTGCGGAACACGTCGCCGGAGGCCGAACCGATCAGCGCATTCAGGCGTGCCCAGCGCTGCCATTGCTGGTAGGCCTGCTCGATTTCGCCGGCCAATGCCTGGTGCGCCTGTTGGCGGCGCTGGTCGTCGGCCTGCTGGGCGCGCAGTTCGGCACACTGCTGTTCATGGCTGGCCAAGCGTTCGCGCAAATCGGCCAAGGCCTGTTCCAAGGCCTCGAGTGTGGTGTCCACCGTCATTTGCGCCGCGTGATGCTGCACGCGCTGCTCACGCTCCTGCAGCAATACCTTGCCTTGTTCGATGGCCTTTTCCGCCGCTTGCAAGCGCTGGCGTAGGGCATTGAGCTGCGCGTCGTCGATTGCCAGCAGGCGGTCCAGCCCGGCATCGTCCAGCTCCGGGTGGGCGGCACGCCATTGGGCGATTTCGCCCTGCAGTTGCTGGCACTCGGCGTCAAGGGCCTGGTGTTGCTGGGTATTGGCCTTGAGCTCGCTGGCCAGCTGCACACCCTGGGTACGCATGTCTTGCAAACGCTGAGTGGTGTCGGCGTCGAGCGCACGGGCCTGCTCAAGTGCGGTGTCCATGTGTTGTTGCCAGGCTTCGGCGCTTGGCTGCTCGCCCAGCAGCTCGCTGAGTTGCACCTGCGCGTGCTGGCGTTGTTCGTCCAGCACGACGAGCTTTTGCTGCAATTGCTCCAGGCCTTGTACGCGTGCCTGTTGCTGGTCGCGCAACCTCTCCAACTGCACCTGCCGGGCCTGCTGCTCCTGCTGCTCGTCCTTGCGTTGCTCCAGCTGCTGCAGGCGCAGGGCTATTTGCTGGTCGAGGGCGAGGAAGGCGTTGGCCGGGTCGTCGTTCAGGGCTTTGAGCACGTCGGCTGGCAACACCGTGGCAAGGTCGTCGAGGCCTTGGCGCAGCTGTTGTTCATCGCTGGCCAGCGCTTGGTGTTGGTGGTCCAGCTGGCGTTGGGCCTGCTGCTGAGCCTCTTGCGCCGCCTGCAATTGCTGAGTCAGGCGGGCGGCGTCTTTCTGCAGGGCCAACAGGGCGCTTTGGCGTTGCTCGTCCTGGTTAATCTCGTCGCTCAGGCGGCGCAGCTGGCTGTCGAGCCAGGAACTGCGTGCTTTGTCGTCCTGAGGTGCCAGCGCTGGCCACAGGCTGTGGGCCTGAACTTGCGCCTGCAAGGGCTGCAACTGCTCGCCGAGTTGTGACTGTTGCTGCTGATAGTCCTTGAGCTGAGCGTTGATCACGCCCAGTTGGGTGCGCAGTTCCACCAGCGTGTTGTTGAGTGCATCGACCTGGGTTTGTGCGGCCTGTTCTTCGGCCTGATCGTGGCGGCCAAGGCTCTGTAACAGGGCTTCGGGCTGATGGAAGGGGTGCTCGGCACTGCCACATACCGGGCAGGGTTCGCCGTCGCGCAGCTGGCCGCGCAGTTCTTCGACGCTGGTATTGCGTGCCAGGCGCTGGCGCTCCAGCAGCTGGCGGGTCAGGGCCAGTGCCTGTTCGGCGGTTTCCAGTTGTGCCTTGGCCGCCGTGCCTTCGGTGATCAGCTGTTGGCGTTGCTGCATGGCCTGTTGCTGGCGTGCACGCAGGCTCTCAAGCTGCTGGCAAAGCTCCTGTTCACGCCCATGCAGGCGGGCCAGCTCTTCGACGGCGCGCTGCTGCTTGCGGTTGTCCTGCAGCATGCCGCCGAGCAGGTCGATTTGCTCGGCCAGTGCCTGAGGTTCGGCCTTGGCTTCGCGGAACAGCAACTCGAAGCTGTCGCGTTGGGCCTGCAATTGGGCATTGGCCTGGCTGGCCTGGGCTTGCAGGCCGGGCAGCTCTTCACGGCCTTTGGCCAGGCGCCCGCCAATCAGCATCACTTGCTTGAGTTGCGGCAGGTAGGCCTGCCAGGCGTTGGCCAGGCTGGCCAGGTGCTGGCTGCTTTCGAGCGACGTGTCGATCTGTTGCAATTGCTGCAGCGTGCGTTGCTGGTTGTCTTCGAGCTGTTGCAGCTGCTGCTGGCCATCGGCGGCTTGCTGCTCGGCCTGTTGGCTGGCGGTGCGTTGCGCCGTCAGCTCGTCATCCAGGCGGGCCAGGTCGCCTTGGCTGGCAAAGGCCCGGCGCACGCGGGGGGCGTTTTCGCTGTGTTGCGTCTGGCTGTTGGCCAATGCTTGCCGTGCGGCTTCAAGTGCCTTTTGTGCGTCGTCGGTTCGGGTTTGCAGGTCGGCTTGCTGGCGTTGCTGCTCAGCGATGCTCGCGGCCAGAGGCGCCAGTTGCGCGTTGAGCATCTGTTGGCGATGGAACTGGTGGCGCTGCGGGGCCAGGCGCTCCAGGCGCTGCAGGTCGAGGCGCTGCTCGGCGAGTAGCTGCCAGCTTTCTTCGGCCGTCGCCAGCGCCTTGCCGGCTTCGGCCTGTTGGGCCTGCAACTGGCCTTGCTCGTTCAGCCAGTTGCGTTGCTGTTCCAGTTGACGCTCGCCGGCCTGGTCGGCCTTGAACTGCTGCAGCGCCTGCTCCAGGCGCTGATCCAGTTCGGTACGCGCCTCGGCAGGCATGGGCAGCAGGTGGCTGGCGCGCTCCTTGAGGGCGGTGTGCGCTTCGCCGGTTTCGCGTGCCTTGCTGAACGCGCGTTGGCCCAAGCGCGTGTAGATGGCGGTGTTGGTGAGCTTTTCCAGCAGCTCGCTGCGTTCTTTATCGTCCGCCTTGAGGAAGGCGCCGAACTCGCTCTGGGCCAGCATCACCGCCCGAGTGAACTGCTCGAAGTTAAGGCCAAGCCGGCTTTCGATCAGTTGTTTGTACTCGTTCTTGCCGCTGGCCAGCACTTGTTCGCTGTCCAGGTCGTAGAAGCTCTGGCGGCTGTGCTGCAGTTTGCCGTTGGCCTTGTCGCGGGCACGGTTGGCTTCCCAGCGTGCCCGGTAGCGGCGGCCATCGATGCCGACGAAATCGACCTCGGCAAACCCGCTCCCGGTGCCCCGGCGCAGCAGGTTGCGCGGATCGTAGGTGGGGATTTCGCCGTCGGCGTCCGGCACCTTGGCTTCGCGGCCAATGTCGTTCAACCGCGGCACGGTGCCGAACAGGGCCAGGCACAGGGCGTCGAGCAGGGTGCTTTTACCGGCGCCGGTCGGCCCGGTGATGGCGAACAGGCCCGCGCTGGCCAGTGGTTCGGCGGTGAAGTCGATGTCCACCGGCCCGGCCAGGGATGCCAGGTTCTTCAGGCGGATGGCAAGAATTTTCATGGCTGTTCCTCTTCCTGCTGAACGTCCTGCAGCAGCAGGGCAAAGTCGGCCAGTGCCTGATCGTCCGCGGGGTTGCCGTAGGCCTGTTCCCAGGCGCGGCTGAACAAGTCTTGCGGGGTCATCTGCGCCAGCTCCATGAAGGCCTGTTCGTCGTCGTCCTCGCGGCTGGCCCCGGCGTATTCGGCGCTGATGCGGATCAACCGCACGGCCTTGCCCTGCAGGGCGGTTTCGATCTGCTGGCGCAGGTCGGGTTGTGGCTCGTCCAGGCGCACCCGCACTTCCAGCCAGGGTTGCCGGTTGGGGTCTTCAAGCAGGTCGATCACCGGCAGCTCGGCCAGTTGCTCCAGCAGTTCGCCCAAGGGCGCCGGGCCAATGCGCTGCAAGGCCACGGCACGCGGCACCGGGCGGGGCTCGACGCTGACCAGCTCGGTGCCATCGAGCTCTACTTCCAGCACCTGATGCGGGTAATTGATTTCGGCGAACGACAACGGAATCGGCGAGCCGCTGTAGCGGATGCGGGCTTCGCGGTTGACCTTCTGCGGCTTGTGCAGGTGGCCCAGGGCAACGTAGCTGATGGCCTTGTCGAACAACCGCGCCGGCAAGGCCTCGGCGTTGCCGATGATCAGGCTGCGCTCGGAATCTTCCGACACCGCGCCGCCGGCCATGTGCGCGTGGCTGATGGCGATCAGTGCCTGGTCTTTCTTGCGCTTCTTTTGCGCGGCGGCGATCAGTTGCTGGTGCACCTGGGTGATGCCCTGCAGGTAGTCGTCGCCCAGTTGCGGGCCGGTGACTTCGGCCGGGCGCAGGAAGGGCAGGGCCAGGCACCAGGCGGCGACCTTGCCGCGGCCATTGGTCAGCGGGATCAACAGGCGTTCGGCGTCCAGTTGGCCCTCGTCCAGCCAGTGCACCCGGCCCAGCGCATGGGTGCGCAGGCGGCGCATCAACGCGGCGGGCAGCTCGATGCGCGAGCCGGAATCGTGGTTGCCGGCGATCATCACGATGTCCAGCTTTGGCTGCTGCTCGTGGGCCTGGACGATGAAGTCGTAGAGCCGTTCCTGGGCTTTGACCGGCGGGTTGACCGTGTCGAAGATGTCGCCGGCGATCAGCAGCGCGTCCGGCTGGCGCAGGCGCAGCTGGCCCAGCAGCCAGTCGAGGAAGCAAGCGTGTTCGAAGTCGCGTTCCTGGCCGTGCAGGCTTTGGCCCAGGTGCCAGTCAGAGGTATGAAACAGACGCATGGATGACCTGTTGGTGTCGAGTCAGGCAAGCCCGGGGCTTGGCGTGAGAGGGCTTCGCGGAGGGGCAGTATGGTAACCCAAGCGTGGTTGGTGATGCAGGTATGGCGGCTTTTTGTAACTCATTGATTCGGTGAGGCCGACTAACAATGGAATAGGAGTGCGAACCCTGTGTAGTGCTCGGCATTTAACTGCCTGGCTGAAACCACCGCCGTTGAGGTGTTGCTTCCAGATGCTTCATTTTGTGTCCAGAGTCGTATCCGTCTGACTGTGTAAGATGCAGTGAATTACTCTGTAGGAAATGTCTTTTCGTAGTGATTAGCCTGAGAAAAGTGTTTATTGCCAGTCAATTTCTCTTTAACTAACCTCCGCCTCCTTCGAGTACGAACGTGCCAAGGAGTGCGTAATGATCATGGACCTGGTCGCACAGCTGACGCCCCAGCACCGTCGGCCGTTCAAGTTTCACCACCCTGCCGACACCGGGGCGAGCCTGCTGCTGGACAGCTTCACAGGCGTCGAAGCCCTGTCACAGGCCTTTGAGTACGACCTGCTACTGATCAGCAGCCACGCACAGATGCCGCTCAAATCGATGATCGGCCAGCAAGTCTGCATCGAGATCGAACTGGCCAACGCTGCACCGCGCTTCATCAATGGCCATCTCACCCGTTTTGCCAGCCTGGGCAGCGATGGCGCCGTGGACCGCTACGGGGCCACCTTGAGCCCATGGCTAGCGCTGCTCAAGCACCGTGTTGATACACGCATATTCCAGGGTTGCACCGTGGAAGAAGTGCTGCGGGAAATCTTCAGCCTGTACCCGCACTACGCCCGCCACCGCTTCAACCTGGGCCGCGAACACACCCGCCACACGTACCTCACGCAATACCGCGAGAGTGATTTCAGTTTCGTGCACCGCCTGCTGGAGCAGGCGGGGATGTTCTACTACTTCGAACACGATGCCGAAGGCCACACCCTGGTCATTGCTGACGACTCCCGCCAGCTCGGCGAAATCCCCGAGCAACCCCAAGTACGCTTTCACAGCAATGCGGTGACTGAAACGGCCGACGCCATCACCCGCTGGAGCGGCAATCGCCAGGTTCAATCCGGCAGCCTGGCCGCGCAAACCTTCGATTACCGCCAGCCCGGCAACCGGCTGCCGGTGACGATGCGCAGCGTGAACGAGCAAGGCGATGTGCAGCGCCTGGAAGTCTACGACCCTGGCCAGTACACCCATGGCAGCTACAACGACGGCGAAGCCCTGCTGCGCCAGCGCCTCGAAGCACTGGAAGTGCAGGCCAAGGTGTTCGAAGGCGCCAGCAACTGCCGCGCCATGCGCCCCGGTTACAGTTTCGAGTTGCTGCAGCACCCGGCTCACCACACGGACCGCGCCTTCCTGCTGCTGCGCGTGCAGTGCGAAGGCCACAACAACTACCTCAGCGGCCAGCAAGCCAGCTACTTCAACACCTTCAGCTGCATACGCACGAAAATCCCGTTTCGCCCGCAGGCAGCCACGCCCCGGCCGACGCTGCACGGCCCGCAGACCGCCATCGTCGTTGGCCCCCCGGGCGAAGAAATCTTCACCGACGAATTGGGTCGGGTGAAGGTGCAGTTCCACTGGGACCGTTTGGGCGATTTCAACGCCGCCAGTTCGTGCTGGGTACGGGTGGCGCAGGCCGGCGCCAGTGGGGGTTTTGGCAGCATCCAGTTGCCACGGGTGGGCGATGAGGTGGTGGTGCTGTTCCTGGATGGCAACCCCGACCGGCCACTGATCACCGGCAGCGTCTACAACAGCAGCAATACACCGCCGTGGGCGCTGCCGGCGAACAAGACCCAAAGTGGGTTCCTCACGCGCTCCACCAAAGGTAAAGGTTCAAATGCGAACTTCTTCCGTTTTGAAGACAAGGCCGGCGATGAACAGATAATTATGCACGCCGAGCGTAACCTGGATATTGAAGTTGAAGTGGATGCAAGCTTTAAGGTGGGCGGCAATAGAACTATCACAGTCGAGGGAGCTCACTCAGAGACTATCAAGCTAGATACTAGCATTGCGGTGGAATAAGGGTCTTATTACGTGACTGTGGATCGCGGTGAATTGGAAGTTAAGTCCGCAACATCCATAGTGTTGGAAGTAGGGAGTAGTAGGCTAAAAATGGACTCAAACGGAACGATTACATTATCAGGTGTCAAGGTAGAAGTTGTAGGCAGCGAAATAATTAATTTGAACAAGTCTTGATCGGCGATAAGGATATGTCTAATGCGCGGTAATATCTATGATCGACTTTCTGAACGACGGGAACGCGAAGAGCGTGTCGAGCGAGAGCGGCAGGAAAATGAAGCTAAAAATTCTGAGCGTTTTTCAAAGAGGCGATTTTGTACAAATGAAGTTAGCTTTGTGCGGCCGGAGCGACTAAAGGACAAAACGTTTCATGTGCTTTCATTGGCTGATGGTGGGGCTAGTCCATTTTCCGTAGTTGTAGGTAGATCTAGGGTTGAAGCTAATTCCGAACTTGAGGAACATGCGCATTGCTTAGTTAATGATATTAATAAGTCGCTACCGCATTTACAGTGGGTTGAGTATCCGATCCACTTGGAAGTTGCCGGTGTGGCGTCAAGGCGCTTGGAATATAGGTGGCGACAGAAAGGTAGTCCTGTACATCAGATTCAATTTGTTTTTTTGGGTGGAGATGAGTTCGGGAAGCGTCTACTGCTGCAAATCACAGCTACAAGTAATGATGTGAAGGGGATGTCTACTGAGGAGAGGCAGCTGTTTGAAACTATGGTTCAGAGTGTTGAATTGAAACATGTTGATGATGACAGTGCCTCGGTGACCATCAATGAGTGAAGCTGCTCGTGTAGGTGACTCAATCGAGCATACCTCTGCGATGACAGGATTGCTGGCGGGGTTGGCCATAGGCGCGATTGGCGCTGCTTTGATTGTTGGCACTGGGGGGCTGGCAGCTGTTGCATTCGTGGGAGCTGGTGCCGCACTTGGCGCAGGTATAGGCCAGGTCATTGGAGGACTTGATTTCTTTACATCGGAAGCAGGTAAGATTTTTTCTGGTTCAAGTAATGTCTATATAAACAATTTGCCTGCAGCCAGGGCTCATCTCGACACTGTGGGGTGTGATAAACACTCTGGCAGCCCCAAAAATATTGCTCAGGGAAGCAACTCGGTCTTCATCAATGGAATGCCAGCGGCTCGAGTAGGCGATTGCACAACGTGTGACGGAAAAATTTCTTCAGGTTCTGCGAATGTATTTATAGGCGGAGGGACAGCGACTACCGACCCTATAGACCCTGAAGTAGATGAGTGGTTAGAAAACACGATTTTTGTAGTAGGCATTGGTTGTGCCATAGCTCTCGCTGGGCCAGTTGTTGTTGCGGTAGGTCTCGTTGGTGCTTACCTTGGAGGTACAGTCGGCAACTGGGCGGGGGGGGAGATATTCGGCGAAGAGTCGGATGGGCAAAAAATATTTACACTTGCTGGCGGTCTATTGGGGGGCAGCGTTGCCGGCAGAAAAGTGATTGGATTTGAGCGAAATAATGTATTTACAAGTAGAGGGTTTGGGTCGAATTTGGGCGGCGTCGGTGTCAGGCCTAAAGTTGCCTCAGATAATCCATCGGCATGGTCTGGTTTTAAGTATCGCAGAGGGACATTCCGTAAAGGAGTCCGTGAAAAGGTTTGGGAAAATGCTAAAAGTCCTGAGGGACTTGTTCGTGATCCTTTGACCAAAACCATTATGAATAATAGCAAACCTTGGGACATGGGGCATAAGCCGGGATACGAACACTGGAAGCATGTTAGAAGTGCTGAAGCAAGGGGATTAAACAGGAAAGAGTTTCTTGACGAATTTAATCAGGTCGGTCATTATAGGCCTGAGCTCCCATCTTCAAATAGAAGTCATAGGGGAGAGCTGAAATCCGATCTGTATTTGGGGCCTTAAATGACCATTCCGAGCGCGCACTGCAAAGCAGTAGCTAAGCATTCCCTTTCAGTTTTCGGCGGGGATCTCAAAATTCAAGCCTATTATGATAGTTCTAAAAGTATCTCTGTGGATCTGCTGACCACAGTCGACACTTTGCATCTTGGTGTGAAGTCTATTGGTACAATCGGTTTATCAGAGACTCCATTGTTTACTGATGAAGGTGAAGAGTTTGCCACGCGGGTAGAACTCTGTGCTGGTGCGTTGAGTGAGGAGTTATTTTGGGAGAATGCAGTTGCTTCAGTTGCATTTGATATTAAAAAACGTCAGCGATACGTGATGCCTGGGGATGTAATTGTTGGTGTTTTTAATGAGTATTTAAAGAATCCTAAAATGCCTCATATCTACTTGACGATTCCCTTCATGTGGAATGGTGCATGCTTTCCGGAGCTCAAATTCGCTTCGCTAAAGGTAAACTGGCTGCAATGTATCGCTATTCATGAGGAAGAGCGCGTGTTCATCGAAAAATTTGGTGGCGACGCGTTTGATGACCTGCTTTCTGACCAGGAGATAAATACTCTTGATCGAAATCGTCTTCCTGTGGATCTATCGAGCTTTTCTTAGATTTTGTTTTTTATGGCTTCACGCTAGTTGCGTTTGTCCAGGTTTTTGCCTCGGATGGCTCTATTTTTAAATAATGTACAATTGTCTGACATGTATTTGCGATTTACTGCTGGGTAGTAAAGAAGAAACACCGGCCTACACATACGATCGCCTAGGCAGGCCGACCTTGGAAAGCACCCAGTACCGTTATGACGACCGCCAGCATATGGCTGCCGTTTACCGACGCGCTCAACCGCACCACCACCCTGCAGCGCAAACCCGACGGCGAAGTGCTGCGCATCGACCACCCCGACGGTACGGCGGAAGCCTTCACCTACAACGCGCTCGGCCAGGTGCTGACCCACACCGACGGCAAAGGCCAGACCACCCGCCTGCAACGCACCTCCCGCGGCCTGCCGGGCAGCCGCCAGGATGCCAATGGCGAGTGGGTGCGTTACGAATACGATCACGCGCAGCGCCTGACCGCGCTGGTCAACGAAAACCACGCCACTTACCGCTTTGCCTACGACGCCTCGGACCGGCTGACGGAAGAAATCCGCGTGGACAACCTGACCCGCCGTTTCAGCTACGACGTGGCCGGGCAGTTGACCCGGCTGGATGAGGTCGGCTGTGGCGACCAGGGTGAGCGGCCCGAGCGCAGCACCCTGTTCGAACGCGATGCCATTGGCCGGTTGCTGGCCAAGGTCACTGACGATGCCCGGCTGGACTTCGAGTACGACCCGGCCGACCGTCTGCTGAGCATCCAGCGCGAACCGACCAACACAGCGCGGAAACGTGGCGTGACCCGGGAGAAGCTGGAATATGCCTACGACATCATGGGTCGCCTGACCGAGGAAATTGCCCCCAACGGCACACTCAAATACGCCTACGACCGCCTGGGCAACCTCACCACCCTGACCCTGCCGGACGGCCGCGCGCTCAACCACCTGTACTACGGCAGCGGCCACCTGCACCAGCTGAACCTCGACGGCCAGGTGATCAGCGACTTCGAGCGCGACGACCTGCACCGCGAGGTCTACCGCACCCAGGGCAAGCTCACCAGCTGCTTCGGCTACGACGCCATGGGCCGCAAGGCCTGGCAATACGCCACGACCCTGCCGGCCGAAAAGCTCTCGCAAATCCAGAACCCCGGCATCCACCCGTCGCTCTACGTGGAACATGCCTACAACCCGATCCACCGCCGCTACCAGTACGACGCCGCCGGCGAACTGGCCCGCACGCTGGACAAGCTACGCGGCGAAACCCGCTACACCTACCAGGCCAACGGCCGCCTGCACAGCAAACACACCGGCTCGCTGCTGGACAGCGAAGAGTTCCGCTACGACCCCGCCGCCAACCGGCTGGACTTCGATGCGCGGCCACTGGCCAAGGTCAAGGACAACCGCCTTCGGGAACTGCGCAATCAGCAGTACCGCTACGACCCCTGGGGCAACCTGATCGAGAAAGGGGACGGGCGCGGCAGCTTCACAAAGCTGGAGTACGACTGCGAAAACCGGCTGACTCGTTCGGACAGGTATGTGGAAGGGCGGTGGGAAAGTAGCGGGGTATACCGCTATGACAGCCTCGGCCGTCGGGTGGCGAAAGAGGTAGAACGCAGAGGCCAGAGCGAAGGCCAGCCGGAGCAGAAGCACTTCCTGTGGCAAGGGTTGCGGATGCTACGGGAAGAGACGCCTGGGCAGAGCATCCTGTACCTGTATGAGCCGGGCAGTTATGCGCCGCTGGCGCGGGTGGATCAAGCCGAAGGCGACGAGCAGAAAATCTACTACTTCCATACTGACCAGATTGGTACGCCGCTGGAGTTGACGGACAGCGAAGGGGTGATTGTCTGGCAGGCGAAGTATCGGTCGTGGGGGCAGTTGGAGCAGTTGGTCGTCGAGGAGGTGGAGCAGAACCTGCGCTTTCAGGGGCAATACCACGATGCTGAAACGGGGTTGCACTACAACACGTTTCGATATTATGACCCTCAGCTTGGACGTTATATCACTCCTGACCCAATAGGGCTGCTAGGAGGGGAAAACCTCTATCAGTATAGTGTAAACCCAGTAAGCTGGCTGGATCCTCTCGGATGGGTTACTTATAACACGATGGAGAGTATTGATGGGTTTCAGAAACATCACATCATTCCGCAGCAATTAGCAAAGCATGCTACGATGAAAGCAGGTGAGGTGAATATACACAAGCTGTCAAATATTATTTACCTGCCGAAACATTGGGAAAATCATCCGGTGCGGGCAGTGCATCGCGGGTCGCACGCGCAATATACTGCGGCAGTCGAAAAGAAATTAGATATTATTCATGAGTATGGTAAGAGAAGTGGTTGGGCAAAAAGTGACTATCAGAAAGCCATTCATGGGGTTATGGTGGACGAAAGAAAAGGTCTTCGCTCGGGCAAAACAATATTGAATAAAAACTCAATAAGGGGAGCAACCTGTGGCTGATAAATTCATGTTGTCTATTTCGCATGACTACCCTGAAGCCTATTGGCTTAAGACTCATATTTTGACGGGTGAAGATTCTGGGGTTTTTAAAGAGGGTGTGGCAGTTGATGGTGATATCAAAGCCCGGTTTGAGTGCTCGGGAAGTATTAGTGAAGTTAGGTTTTTAAGGTACGATTTCCTGTTTAGTGATGGTCCCAATCTGATTTCGCCGCGTCTTCATAAGATGATGCTTGAGGAAGAGCTTTCAGGTGTACAGTTTGTTGATGCAGAGTTGATGGTGAATGGCGTTGTGCATGAGGGATATAAGGTGTTCAATGTTGTTGAGAGATCACCAGTATTTGATTTAATTAAATCTGTATCTGAGCCTTTAATTAGCTCCATGCCTGACGGTCCGCAATGGTATAGTAAAATTGTTTTGGATGATAGTTTCGAGCTCCCGTGTGATGTGGTGAGGGCGCAAGAAGAGCTTGCTACAGTTGTTGTATCTTTACGCGTAAAGTCTGTTTTCGAAAAAAATAATGTTCGAGGTGTTCAGTTTGTGAGGTGAATTCATCTGGGCTTGGTTGTTTGCTGGGTATTGTTGGTGGTGCGCTGTTGGATGTGAGTATTGTAGCTGGTGAGATGCATGATTTTATTGGTCGTTTTGGGTCTTTTAAGGTGGGTTTCATATCGATAATTTGCTGTTTTTATGTTTAGAATTTTCTTGTATTGGTCTTGCAAGTAAGTGGGGTGGTTGTGTTGTGCTTGTAATTGATCTGGTCCATTAACTCCTGGAAATCTTCGACAACGCGATGTTACCCGGGAGAAGCTGGCGTACGTGTACGATGTGGTCGGTAGGTTGACTGAGGAAATCTCTCCACATGGCACACTCAAGTACGCTTATGACCGCCTGGGCAACCTCACCACGCTAACCCTGCCGGACGGCCGCGCGCTCAACCACCTGTACTACGGTAGCGGCCACCTGCACCAGCTGAACCTCGACGGCCAGGTGATCAGCGACTTCGAGCGCGACGACCTGCACCGCGAGGTCTACCGCACTCAGGGCAAGCTCACCAGCTGCTTCGGTTACGACGCCATGGGCCGCAAGGCCTGGCAGTACGCCACAACCCTGCCGGCCGAAAAACTCTCGCAAATCCAGAACCCCGGCATCCACCCGTCGCTCTACGTGGAACATGCCTACAACCCGATCCACCGCCGTTACCACTACGACGCCGCCGGGGAACTGGCCCGAACGCTCGACAAGCTACGCGGCGAAACCCGTTACACCTACCAGGCCAACGGCCGCCTGCACAGCAAAGACACCGGCTCGCTGCTGGACAGCGAAGAATTCTGCTACGACCCCGCCGCCAACCGCCTGGACTTCAATGCGCGGCCACTGGCCAAGGTCAAGGACAACCGCCTCAGCGAGCTACGCAACCAAAAGTACCGCTACGACCCCTGGGGCAACCTGATCGAGAAAGGGGACGGGCGCGGCAGCTTCACAAAGCTGGAGTACGACTGCGAAAACCGGCTGATTCGTTCGGACAGGTATGTGGAAGGGCGGTGGGAAAGTAGCGGGGTATACCGTTATGACAGCCTGGGCCGTCGAGTAGCGAAAGAGGTAGAACGCCGGGGCCAGGGCGAAGGCCAACCGGAGCAGAAGCACTTCCTGTGGCAGGGGCTGCGGATGCTAAGGGAAGAAACGCCCGGGCAGAGCATCTTGTATCTGTATGAACCGGGCAGTTATGCGCCGCTGGCGCGGGTGGATCAAGCCGAAGGCGACGAGCAGAAAATCTACTACTTCCATACTGACCAGATTGGTACGTCGCTGGAGTTGACGGACAGTGACGGCAAGATCGTCTGGCAGGCGAAGTATCGGTCGTGGGGGGCGATAGAGAGTCTGCCTGTCCATGAGGTGGAGCAGAACCTGCGCTTTCAGGGGCAATACCACGATGCTGAAACGGGGCTGCATTACAACACGTTCCGTTACCATGATGGTGAGATGAGTCGGTTTATCTCGCAAGATCCTATAGGCTTGACAGGCGGGGTAAACATTTATTTATATGTTGCCAACCCCATCCATGAAGTCGATCCCTTGGGCTGGGTAATACAAACCCTGGCCCCACTCCTCACTTCGGATAAAGCGGCGGCAAACTCCCACCTTCACCTGTCGGCAACAACACCTGCTCAGCTGGCGGAATGCTCCCGATCGCACGCCACAGGTCATCTCCGTACCAATACTGCCCGGTCTCGCTGTACAGCGCCCCGTTCAACCCATCCAGCGCATCCGACAACGGCACGAAGCGGGCGGCCATTTCCGCGAGCGTCTCCGGCTGCTGCCGCGCCCAGGCGTCCAGCGCCTGGCGGGTGGCTTGAGGGTCGTTGGCCTGGCAGGCGCGCTTGAGGTCGTCCAGCAGGGTGCGCGGGCTTGGGCCGTTCTGCGCGGCGCGCAGCACGGCCGGTTGCGAGCGGGCGCGCCACCACAGGGCAAAGCCCAGCACGGTGGTCAGGGCAAAGAACAGGGTAGCGAGCTGCCAAGGCCAAAGCGCGTGGTTGCTTGGACTGCTGTCAGTGACCGGGGTGTCGGCGCTCAGGGCCGGGTTGTCCTCCACGCTCAGCGTGCGTGCCGGCAGGCTCGAGTGCTCAAGGTGGTCCTCGCGGGTGTTCCACCAGGTGATTTCCAGTGCCGGCAAGGCCAGTTCGCCGCTGTGGGTGGGGACCAGTGCCTCGCGTTCTTCACGGTTGGCGGTCATGCCGCGTTCGCTGATTTCGTTACGCAGCAGGGGCTGGTCGGGGTAACGGCGCAGGCCGACGATTTCGGTTGCCGGCAGTTGCGGCAACTGGGTGCTGGACAGCCCTTCGGCGCGCAAGGTAATGCTGCGGGTCAGGGAGTCGCCGATTTGTGGCTGCTGGCTACCCGGGTCGGGGTTCCAGTGTTCTTCCAGGCTCAGGCTGCGCGCCGGCAACCATGGCGCGCTGGCCGGCCAGGCAGCAGGGATCGGGCGTACGGTCAAGCGCAGCGGCAGCGAACTGACCTGCACCTGGCGGCCCACCCGGGCGGTACCGGCAGGTTGCTGGCCGTTGTCGGCTGCGGTGGCGGTGAAAGTGAGCGGGGCGATTTCGAGGTTGCCACTTTGTTGCGGGAAGATCGCGTAGCGCGTTTCGATCACACCGTGGCGCACCCCGTTGATGTCCTTTTCGTAGGTGCGCGACTCACCCAGTGGTTCGACCTTGGCGTTCTCCACTAGCAGTGGGCTCAGGCTGCTGTCGTCATACAGCGACACCGAATGGTAGATGCGCAGGGTCAGCACGGCCTGGGCCTGTACATACACCTCGTTGCTGTCCAGAGTGGCTTCGACGAACACTTGCGCGGCGCTGTCGGGGCGGCTGGCGTCGGCCTGCAGCACTTGCAGGTCGATGGCCTGGCTGCGCGACTGGCCCAACTGCAGCTCGGGAATGCGCAGGCTGCCGCTGCGCCGGGGCAGCAGGGTGATGATCCAGCGGGTGCTGGCACGCGTTTCGCCGTCCAGCGTGTGCAGGCTGTTGAGCTGGCGCGTGCCGCGCACTTCGAAGTCTTCGTCCAGGGCGCGCAGGTCGGGCTTGCCGAACTGGGTCACGTCCTGGCTTTCGAGCGTCAGCTCAAGGGTTTCGCCGGCCTCAAGGCGTGTGCGGTCGACGCTGGCTTGCAGCATCGGTTGGGCCTGGGCCAGCACGGCCCACAACAGGCCAAGCAGTAAGACGCCGAAGCGACTCATCGTGAGTTTTCCTGATGCAATTGCTGTTCATACCAGAATTTGCGCCGCAAAAGTTCCGCCGGGTTGTCGGGGATCTCTCGCAGCCATTGTTCCAGGGCCTGGCGCTGTTCGGCGTCGAGGCTGGTCGACACCGGGCGCTGGGGCGGCTGGGTGATGCTGTCATCGTCGCCACCCTGGTTGCCCGGGGCTGCCTGGCTGTTGTTGCTGCCTTCACCGGACTTTTCGGCGTTGGCGGGGTCTTCATTGCCGGGCGAACCCTGGCTGGGGCTGCTGGCCGAGCTGCTGTTGCCTTCTGTTTCACTGCCGGGCGTGCCTTGGGCATCGCTGTTGGCCGGTTGTTCCTCAGCCTTGGCCTGGCGCTGCTGCAACAGTTGCTGAACCAGAGCCTGGTTGTCCAGCGCCACTTTCAGGTCGGGTTTGCGCTCCAGTGCCTGTTCGTAGGCATCCAGGGCCGCTTCCAGCTCGCCGCTGCGGGCCAGGGCGTTGCCTCGATTGTAGTGGGCGGCGGCGCTGCTGCCTTGGGCAAAGGCTTCGGCAGCGCCTGCGTAGTCGCCGGCCTGATACAAGGCCATGCCGCGCCACTGCGGGTCTTCGAAGTGGCGGGCGGCTTCGGCGGGGCGATTTTCCTGGAGCAGGCGTTGGCCTTGTTGGTCGGGGCGCAGCCACAGGTCATTGAACTCGAAGGCCTGGCTGGGTTGCGGCAGGGCCAGCAGCAGGGGCAGGCAGAACAGCCAGCCCCGGCGGCCGGCACAGGCGGCCAGCAGCAACAGCGGGATCAGCAGCCAGTAGCCCTGGTCTTGCCAGCTGTCCAGCTGCACGCTCTGGCCATCGGTGCGCAGGTTGCGGGGGTTGTCGAACAGCCCCAGGCCACGCAGGTCGAGGTCGTCGATACGGGCGTGGCGGTAGCGCCCGCCGGTACCGCTGATAAAGGCCTTGAGGCTGGCGCTGTCCAGCCGGGGCACGAGGATGCCGCCCTGATCATCCTTAAGGAATTCGCCATTGGCCTGGCGCACCGGCGCGCCTTCGCGCGTGCCCACGCCCAGCATCAGCAGGCTCGGGCCTTGACGGCCAAGGGCCTGGGTGATGCCTTGGCGCTCGGGCGGGGTCAGCGCCGAGCCGATCAGCAGCAGGCGCCCTTGGCCGAGGCCGCTTTGGGCCAGCAGGGCCAGGCCCTTCTGCACGGCCAGGTCGGCACGTTGGCCAGGTTGCGGCATGATCGACGGGTCGACCGATTCGAGCAGGTTGCGCGTGGTGCCCAGGTCATCGGACAGCGGCACCAGAGTGTGTGCGGAGCCTGCGTAGACAATCAGCGCGGTCTGGCTGTCGCGGCGGTGTTCAAGCAGGTCGAGGATCTTGCGCCGCGCCTGTTCCAGGCGGTTGGGGGCGCTGTCCTGGGCGAGCATTTGTGGGGTCAGCTCCAGCAGGATCACCAACGGGTCGGCCGGGCGCTGGCGGCTTTCTTCCACGCGCTGCCAGCTTGGGCCGAGCAGGGCCAGCACTACCAGTAACCAGGCCAGGCCCAGGGCCACCCAGGGCAGTTTGCTGTTGCTGCCGCTGCCGCCACCGAGCAGCACCGGGTGGAAGGCCGGTGGCAGGATCATCTGCCAGCGCCCGGCGCGCTTGCGCCGGTGCCACAGTTTGAACAGCAGCCAGGCGAGCACGGGCACCACCAGCAGCCAGAGCGGGCGCAACCATTGTGGCCACAGGTCTATCATCGCCGCCTCCTCAGGCGCAGGCGTTTGAGGCGCTCGCGCCATTCCGGGTGCGGCTGCAGGAAGCGCGGCTTGCGCAGCACGCGGTGCAGCAGGTTGTCCGGCCATTGCGCGGCAACCACCAATAGCACGCTCAGCAACAGGGCCAGCGCCAATGGCCAGGCATACAAGGCCTGGGCAGTGCGTGCCTGGGTGGGTTGCTGGGCCACCGGTTCCAGTTGGTCCAACGTGTCACCGATTGCGCTCAGCTCAGCGCCGTCGTGGGCACGGAAGTAGGCGCCGTGGGTGATGTCGGCGATTTCCTTGAGCGAGGCTTCGTCCAGGTCAAGGCTCGGGTTGAGGCCAAGCAGGCCCGGTGTGCCGCTGTCTTCGGGGTTGGCGCCGATGCCGATGGTATAGATGCGCACATCTTCCTGGGCAGCCAGGCGGGCGGCGGTCTGCGGGTGTATCTGCCCGCCGTTGTTGGCGCCGTCGGTGATCAGTACCAGCACCCGGCTTTGCGCCGGCCGCTCGCGCAGGCGCTTGACGGCAAGGCCAATGGCGTCACCGATGGCGGTGTTCTTGCCGGCAATGCCGATTTGCGCTTCGTCGAGGAAGGTGCGCACGGTGCGCCGGTCGAAAGTGAGCGGCGCTTGCAGGTAGGCCTGGCTGCCGAACAGGATCAAACCGACGCGGTCACCTTCGCGGTCCTGCAGGAAGTCGCCCAGCAGCGCCTTGACCAGGTCCAGGCGGCTGACGTCTTCATCCTTCCAGCGCATGTCGGGGTAATCCATCGAGCCCGACACATCCACTGCCACCAGCAGGTCGCGGCCGCTGGCGGCCACCGGCACCGGGTCGCCCAGCCACTGCGGGCGGGCGGCGGCAAACAGCAACAACAGCCAGATCACCACGTATGGTGCTTGTTGGCGCCAGGTAGGCAGGTTCAGGCGCGCGCGGCGCCCGGCCAGGCTTTCCAGTTCGTCCAGGAAGCCGACCTTGAGCACCGGTTCACCGCTGTCGGCGGCGGGCAGCAGCAGGCGTGCCAGCCACGGCAGCGGCAGTAGCAGGAAAATCCACGGCCAGGCCAGCTCAAACATGCTTGCGAATCCAGGTTTCGACCGCCTGGCTCAGCCCGACGATGGCTTTGTCGTCGAGTTTGCACTCGGGCTTGTAGGCACCTTCGACCAGCACCATCCAGCGGGTAAGGCCTGCGGCCGGGCAGCGGTTGTCGAGAAATGCCAGCCATTGACGGCCGTTGAGGGTGTGGCTGTTGGCACCGGGGTAATGGCTGCGGCACAGGCGCTTGAGCAGGGCGTTGATGTGTTGCAGCCATTCACCGGCCGGCGCGCCGTCGTAGGGGCGGGGCAGGCGGGCGAGTTCGGCCAGGGCCTCTATGCGCACCGGTTCGAGTGGCTGCTCGGCGCGCACCACCGGGCGTTTGCCGGGCCGCCAGCGGCGCAGCCGCCACAGGCCCCAAGCAAGCAGTGGCAGTAGGGCAATCAGCAGCCACCAGCCTGGTGCAGGCGGCCACACGCCGATGGCGGTGGGGGTTATCAAGGGTTGCAACTGGTCCAGCGGGTTCATGGGGCGCTGCTCTTCATGGCGCGCTCCCCGCTCAGGTATTCGCGCAGTTGCTCGATCATCTCGCTCTGGGTGCTCAGAGGCATCAGCACCACCCGCAGCTTTTGCGCCATCACTTCCCAGCGCTCAATGCGCGCTTCTGCCTGATGACGGTAGGCTTGGCGCAGGTTGGCGTCCAGGGTATCGAGTTCCAGTTGCGCGCCGCGTTGGGCAAAACGCAGCAAACCAGCCGCGGGCAGGGCATGGTCGAGCGGGTCGGATACGGGCATCAGCAGCAGGTCGCAATGGCGCGATAGCATGGCCAGGTGCTGCTCGGCCTGGGGGCTGAGCGAGCGCTCGTCGCAAATCACGATCGCCAGGCTGCCCGGGCGCAGCACTTCCCGCGCCCGGCGCAGGGCCAGGCCCAGGCTGTCGGCCTGGGGGGCGGCCTCGGTGTGCAGGGCCTGGTTGACCTTGGCCAGCCGGTTGAGCAGTTGCAGCAGGCTTTGCTTGCTGCGCCGGGGTTTGATTTCGTGGTGCTCGTTGTCGCCGAACACCAGCCCACCGATGCGGTCGTTGTGGCCCAGCGCGGCCCAGCCGAACAAGGCAGCAGCCTGGGCCGCCAGCACCGACTTGAACATCAGCCCCGTACCGAAGAACAGGCGCTGGCTTTGCTCGATGAGGATGAAGATCGGCCGTTCGCGCTCTTCGTGAAACAGCTTGGTGTGCGGCTCCTGGGTGCGAGCGGTAACGCGCCAGTCGATGTTGCGCACGTCGTCGCCGGCCTGGTACACGCGCACCTGGTCAAAGTCCACGCCACGGCCGCGCAGTTTGGAATGGTGCAGGCCCACCAGCGGGCTGCGCTGGCCTGGCCGTGAAAACAGCTGGATCTCGCGCACGCGGTGGCGCATGTCGATCAGCTCGGCGAGGCCGATACGGATGCCGGGTTCGGCGGTTTGCGTGGCGGGCATGGGGCTGGCGACAGGATCAAGGGCGCGCATGGCAGGGCCTCATACTTTAATGCATCCAGCGAGGCGGCGACCAATGGGTTCGCTAAAAAACTGCGTACTCACCGGGAAGTTGGCGTCCTACGCGGTGCTGCGCGTGATCTGAAACGGGCATCAGGTTTCACTGATGCTGTTCCTGAATGATGCCTGCGTTTACTGGGCACCTTTTTCAACGGAGGTGAACCATGGCAACTCAGGATCAAGCGGTCACGCTGCAGGTGGGCCTGTTCTTTGATGGGACCGGCAACAACCGGGGTAACGCGGTGAGGGGCGAGATGCCGCATTCGCCTGAGGCGAAGGGCAGCTATGCAAGCGCGGTGTCCAACATTGCGTTGCTGTTCGAAGCTTACGAGGTTGCCGAGCCGTGCCTTGCCCTGTATGTGGAGGGGCCTGGCACCGTCGAAGGCCAGGACGACTCCGATTGGGGCTGGTACACGGGTGTTGGGGAGACGGGCGTGCGTGCGCGGGTGGAGGATGCGGCGTCCAGGTTGGCCGGGCAGGTGAGTAGCTGGCTGGCCACCCGGCCGCAGCTGCAATTGCAGGCGTTGCAGTTCGACCTGTTCGGCTTCAGCCGTGGTGCGGCAGGGGCGCGGGATTTTGCCAATGATTTGCGCAAGCACGTTGACAGCCTGCTGGCGAAAGCCGCGACGCGGCAACCTGTCACGTTTGCCCCGGCTTTGGGCTGGAAAGATGGCATCGATATACGGTTTATCGGCCTGTTCGATACGGTGGGTGCGATCTCAGAACCCTGGAAACTCAATTTAATCCCAACCAATGGCAATTATGGCGAGCTGACCCTGGCCGTGGCGCCAAGGCTGGCACGCCAGGTGGTCCAGCTGGTGGCCGACCATGAATACCGCTACAACTACCCGTTGGTCGCGACTGACAATGACATTCGCCTGCCAGGGGCACACGCCGATCTGGGCGGTGGGTATCTGCCAGTGTCAGAGGAGAGGGTGCTGCTGTCCAGATCGCAAAGCTGTGATGTGCCTGCCGATGCCGACCCTAAGTCGACGACGGCCTACGGCGAAATTGCCAGGCTGGTGGCAGGTTACACCGATGTGCCGGGGTTGACGCCACAGGTCAAGGTCTGGGAGTCGGTGGGTGGTTGGTTGAGCCAGGGCAAGGTGGTGCATGCGGCGCTCTACCGCGAGCGGCAGGTCCATGGCCATTTGGCACGGGTTTATCTGGGCGTCATGCACGCCTTGGCGATACGCGCCGGCGTTCCCCTCGGTGAGCTGCCAGCAGCACAGCCCTGGTGGCAGATACCGGCCGATCTACGGGCGATCGGCAACAAGATGCGGGATTATGCGTTGGGCCACACCAGCGAACTGGGCCTGTCCAAGGAGGAGAGCGACCTGTTGCAGCGCAAGTACATCCATACGTCGGCGAACTGGGAGCCTTTCATGGGCATGGGCAATGCGCCGACCGAATGGGTGTTTCTCAATCGGCCGGCAGAGGAGGGGCGGTTTGTCGAGCCAAATGCCTGACGCCTGCCGTGGTCAGGCAACGGCCACCACATCAAGAATGCGCTGCACCACCCGGTCCTGGTCAATTCCGGCAGCCTCGGCTTCAAACGACAGGATGATGCGGTGGCGCAGCACGTCGAACAGCACCGCCTGGATGTCTTCAGGGCTGACGAAGTCGCGCCCGGCCAGCCAGGCATGGGCCCGCGCGCAGCGGTCCAGGGCAATCGACCCACGGGGGCTTGCGCCGTAGGCGATCCAGTCGGCCAGCTCGGCATCAAACTTGGCCGGGGTGCGGGTGGCCATCACCAGTTGCACCAGGTATTCCTCCACCGCGTCGGCCATGTAGAGCCCGAGGATTTCCTTGCGGGCGGCGAAAATGGCTTGCTGGCTGACGCGCCGCTCAGGTTTTACTTCACCGCCCAACGCTTCGCCACGTGCCTGGGCCAGGATGCGCCGCTCCACGGCGGCATCGGGGAAACCGATCTTTACGTGCATCAGAAAGCGGTCGAGCTGGGCTTCGGGCAGCGGGTAGGTGCCTTCCTGCTCGATCGGGTTTTGCGTGGCCATGACCAAGAACAGCGGCGACAGGTCGTAGGTGCTGCGGCCCACGCTCACCTGGCGCTCGGCCATGGCCTCAAGCAGGGCTGATTGCACCTTGGCCGGGGCGCGGTTGATTTCGTCGGCCAGCACCAGGTTATGGAAGATCGGCCCTTGCTGGAACACGAAACTGCCGGTTTCCGGGCGATAGATTTCGGTGCCGGTGATGTCGGCCGGAAGCAGGTCGGGGGTGAACTGGATGCGGTGAAACTGTGCTTCGATGCCCTCGGCCAGTTCCTTGATGGCCTTGGTCTTGGCCAGGCCAGGTGCGCCTTCGACCAGCATGTGGCCGTCGGCCAGCAGCACGATCAATAGCCGCTCGACGAGCTTTTCCTGGCCCAGGATCTGGGAAGAAAGAAAGGTGCGCAGCGCAATCAGCGCGTCACGGTGTTCCATCGGCGACGGTTCCTGGAATGGGGCCGGGCAGGGGGCGAGAGGTTTCTGCCTGGCAGGGTGGGATACTTTAATCTATCCGCGTTGCCGCGTCGAAATCTGCGCTCTTGATGCAGTGGTTCCCGGTTTTTTGCGCGGTGCTTCTGTCGCTTGCTTGTTGCCTTCGAATGCTCAAAGGAGCCAGGCAATGAACAGGCAAGATGAAGTAACGCCAGGCGTCGTGCACGTGGGCGTGTTTTTTGACGGCACGGGCAACAATCAGGGCAACGCCGCGGGCGCGCAGCGCGAGGCCGGTGACGGCAGCTATGGCAACGCACGCAGCAATGTTGCGTTGCTGCACGGCCTGTACCCTGGGGGCAGGGTAAACAATGATTTGTTCGTCAAATTGTATGTTGAGGGCATCGGTACCACCGAAGGCGAGCGCGACTCAATGTTCGCGCAGGCCACGGGCCGTGGGCGCACCGGTGTGGCGGCGCGGGTGGGGCAGGCGCTGGAACAAGTGAGTGAAGTGTTGGCCAGCTATCCGCTGGTACCGGGTACCCGGGTGGAATTCGACCTGTTCGGGTTCAGTCGCGGTGCAGCAGCAGCCAGGCACATGGCCAATCAACTGCTCAAGGGCCAGGCAGGCCTGCCCAGGGGCGTGCAGTGCGAGAAGGTGATCAATTTCATCGGCCTGTTCGACACGGTGGCTGCGATCGTGGCGCCGCTGCGGGGTGACTTCGATGCTGCGGACGCACGTTTCGGCAGGTTGAAGCTCGGCGTGCGCCACCCCATTGCCCGGCAGGTGGTGCAATTGGTGGCAGGGGATGAGGTGCGCCACAACTTCCCGTTGGTGCGCAGTGATAACGACATTGTGCTGCCGGGCGCTCACTCGGATATCGGGGGCGGGTACATGGATACCCTGCAGGAACGGGTAATGCTGTGCAAGCCCCAGTCAAACCGCGTATCGGCCGCGACCTCGGTTGAACAGACCCACGCCTGGCAGGTTGCCAATGGCCTGCTGAACTCAGCAGCTGACGGTGCGCGCGTGCTGACCTGGGAAAAGCCCGTTGAGCGTGTGCGCGGCAACCGGGATGTACAGGAAAAGGAGGTGTACGCCGCGGTTTACCGGGAACGGGAAGTCAGTGGCCACCTGTCACGGGTGTACTTGAGCGTCATGCGCGAACTGGCCCTGCGTGGTGGGGTGCCCTTTGCGCCGTTGGGTGATGACGAGGCGCACCGCTTGCCCGACGAG
The DNA here is from genome assembly GCF_028898945.1 of Pseudomonas sp. PSKL.D1. Lineage (NCBI taxonomy): Bacteria > Pseudomonadati > Pseudomonadota > Gammaproteobacteria > Pseudomonadales > Pseudomonadaceae > Pseudomonas > Pseudomonas sp. PSKL.D1. The sequence continues at coordinate 4,072,149 of NZ_CP118607.1, read as the reverse complement.
TTGCGGGCCATCAGCAGCAAGCTGCATGACTTTGCCTTGGGCCGTTGCGGGCAACTGCAATTGACGCCTGAAGAGCGATTGCTGCTCAAAGCCAAGTACATCCACACCTCGGCGAACTGGGGTGAAGCCAAAGAAGGGGGAGGCAGTGACCTGGATGTGATGTATGTCAACCGGCCTGGCGAGGGGGGCAGAGTGATGCATGACAACCCGGCCGGTTGATCAGCGGTTGCCTGTGCCAGCCCTTTACCGAGCCGGCACAGGCAACCCTCAAAGCTCGCTCACGAACGTCCCGGTACCTTCAAGAATGTTGCGCAACGTCAACGCCACCTCTTCCAGGTCCGTGCCCGCCGACGTCAGCACGATCTCCAGCGCTTCATCGCCCTTCAGCGCATCCCTGTCCCCGGCCGCCACCTCGATCAGCAAGCGCTGGGCACTCAACGTCACCTTCAGCCCGTCCAGCGTCGAGGGTTCGTCGTCCAGGGTCAGGTCGACGGTGTCCTCATCCGGGTAGCGGGTCAGCAGAAACATCTGCCCCTTGTCGCTGTGGCAGCACAGGGTCGCCATGTTGTCTTCCTCATCATCGCAAGGGGTGGCGAACAGCAGGGCAGTCTTGATTTGCATGGGGCAGCTCGGTTTTGTGGAAACGAGAGGGAATTCTGACAGCCTTGCGCGTATCCATAAACGTAAAGTTACCGCCCCTTGACCGAAATTGTCGCAGCGCTGCAAGCGGCAATGACCGATCAGTCGTTAAGCTTCGGCCAGCCCTGAACTTTACGTCCGCTTTGCCATGGGTTGGCTATCGTTGATTCCTACACGGCGGACGCACGCGACGCTTCAATTACTACAAAGCCCAAGCGGAGTACCACAGATGGCGTTCTTCACCGCAGCCAGCAAAGCCGACTTCCAGCACCAACTGCAAGCGGCCCTGGCGCAGCACATCAGCGAACAGTCCCTGCCACAAGTGGCGCTGTTTGCCGAGCAGTTCTTCGGCATTATTTCCATGGACGAACTCACCCAGCGCAGGCTGTCGGACCTGGCCGGCTGCACCCTGTCTGCCTGGCGCATCATCGAGCGCTTCGACCCCGAACAACCGCAAGTGCGGGTGTACAACCCCGACTACGAACGCAATGGCTGGCAGTCGACCCACACCGTGGTCGAGGTGTTGCACCACGACCTGCCATTTCTGGTGGACTCGGTACGCACCGAGCTCAACCGCCGCGGCTACAGCATTCACACCCTGCAAACCACCGTGCTGAGCGTGCGTCGTGGTGCCAAGGGCGAGCTGCTGGAGCTGCTGCCCAAGGGCACCCAAGGCGAGGGCGTGCGCCACGAATCGCTGATGTACCTGGAAATCGACCGCTGCGCCAACGCCGCCGAACTGAATGTGCTGACCCGCGAGCTTGAGCAGGTGCTGGCAGAAGTGCGCGTGGCAGTGGCCGATTTCGAACCGATGAAGGCCAAGCTGCGTGAAGTGGTGGCGCTGGTGGAGCAAACCCCGTTTGCCCCGGTGCAGCACGAAAAAGGTGAGGTGAAGGCCTTCCTCGAATGGCTGCTGGACAACCATTTCACCTTCCTCGGCTATGAAGAGTTCACCGTGCAGGCCGACGCCGCCGGTGGCCAGATGATGTACGACGAACACTCGTTCCTGGGCCTGCCGCGCCGCCTGCGTGTGGGCCTTACGCCAGAAGAGCTGCGCATCGAAGATTACGCCGTGGCTTACCTGAACGAGCCGCTGCTGCTGTCGTTCGCCAAGGCTGCACTGCCCAGCCGGGTGCACCGCCCGGCCTACCCGGATTACGTGTCGATCCGCCAGCTGGGTGCCGACGGCAAGGTGGTCAAGGAGCACCGCTTCATGGGCCTGTACACCTCGTCGGTGTACGGCGAAAGCGTGCATGCCATCCCGTACATCCGCGTGAAAGTGGCCGAAGTGGAGCGCCGTTCGGGCTTCGACCCGAAAGCCCACCTGGGCAAGGAACTGGCCCAGGTGCTTGAAGTGCTGCCGCGCGATGACCTGTTCCAGACGCCGATCGACGAGCTGTTCAGCACGGTGATGGCGATTGTGCAAATCCAGGAGCGCAACAAGATCCGCGTGTTCCTGCGCAAAGACCCGTACGGCCGCTTCTGCTACTGCCTGGCCTATGTGCCGCGGGAAATCTACTCCACCGAAGTACGGCAGAAGATCCAGCAGGTGCTGATGGAGCGCCTGAAGGCCAGCGACTGCGAATTCTGGACGTTCTTCTCCGAGTCGGTGTTGGCCCGCGTGCAGCTGATTCTGCGGGTCGACCCGAAAAACCGCATCGACATCGACCCGCAGCAACTGGAAAACGAAGTGATCCAGGCCTGCCGCTCGTGGCATGACGACTATTCGGCGCTGGTGGTGGAGAACTTCGGCGAAGCCCAGGGCACCAACATCCTGGCTGATTTCCCCAAAGGTTTCCCGGCCGGTTACCGCGAGCGCTTCCCGGCGCATTCGGCGGTGGTCGACCTGCAACATGTGCTGGGGCTGTCCGAAGGCAGGCCACTGGCAATGAGCTTCTACCAGCCGTTGACCCGCCTGGGCGACCGCCTGCTGCATTGCAAGCTGTACCACGCCGACACCCCGCTGGCGCTGTCGGATGTGTTGCCGATCCTTGAAAACCTCGGCCTGCGCGTGCTGGGCGAGTTCCCGTACCGCCTGCGTCACGCCAGTGGCCGTGAATACTGGATTCATGACTTCGCCTTTACCTACAGCGAAGGCCTGGACCTCGACATCCAGCAGCTCAACGACACGCTGCAGGATGCGTTCATCCATATCGTCAAGGGCGACGCCGAAAACGATGCCTTCAACCGCCTGGTGCTCACCGCTGGCCTGCCGTGGCGTGATGTGGCGCTGTTGCGCGCCTATGCCCGCTACCTCAAGCAGATCCGCCTGGGCTTTGACCTGGGTTACATCGCCAGCACCCTGAACAACCACACCGACATCGCCCGCGAGCTGACCCGGCTGTTCAAAACCCGCTTCTACCTGGCGCGCAAACTCACCCAGGACGATCTGGATGACAAGCAGCAACGTCTGGAACAGGCCATTCTCAGCGCTTTGGACGATGTTCAGGTGCTCAACGAAGACCGCATCCTGCGTCGTTATCTGGACCTGATCAAGGCCACCCTGCGCACCAACTTCTACCAGCCGGATGCCAACGGCCAGAACAAGTCGTATTTCAGTTTCAAGTTCAACCCCAAGCTGATCCCCGAGCTGCCTAAGCCGGTGCCGAAATTCGAGATTTTCGTGTATTCGCCACGGGTAGAGGGTGTGCACCTGCGCTTTGGCAACGTTGCCCGTGGTGGCCTGCGCTGGTCGGACCGGGAAGAAGACTTCCGCACCGAAGTGCTGGGCCTGGTCAAAGCCCAGCAAGTGAAGAACTCGGTGATCGTGCCGGTGGGTGCCAAGGGTGGCTTCCTGCCACGGCGCTTGCCGTTGGGCGGCACCCGCGATGAAATCGCGGCCGAGGGCGTGGCGTGCTACCGCATCTTCATCTCGGGCCTGCTCGACATCACCGACAACCTCAAGGACGGTGGCGTGGTGCCGCCAGCCAACGTGGTGCGCCATGATGACGACGACCCGTACCTGGTGGTGGCGGCCGACAAAGGCACCGCAACCTTCTCGGACATCGCCAACGGCATTGCCATCGATTACGGCTTCTGGCTCGGCGATGCGTTCGCCTCGGGCGGCTCGGCCGGTTACGACCACAAGAAGATGGGCATCACCGCACGCGGTGCCTGGGTGGGTGTGCAGCGCCACTTCCGTGAGCGCGGCATCAACGTGCAGCAAGACCCGATCACCGTGATCGGCGTCGGCGACATGGCCGGTGACGTGTTCGGCAATGGCTTGCTGATGTCCGACAAGCTGCAACTGGTGGCCGCCTTCAACCACCTGCACATCTTCATCGACCCCAACCCGGACCCGGCCAGCAGCTTCGCCGAGCGTCAGCGCCTGTTCGACCTGCCGCGTTCGGCCTGGAGCGACTACGACACCAGCATCATGTCCGAAGGCGGTGGCATTTTCCCGCGCAGTGCCAAGAGCATCGCCATCAGCCCGCAGATGAAAGAGCGCTTCGCCATCGAAGCCGACCGCCTGACCCCGACCGAGCTGCTCAACGCCCTGCTCAAGGCCCCGGTGGACTTGCTGTGGAACGGTGGCATCGGCACCTACGTGAAGGCCAGCAGTGAAAGCCACGCAGACGTCGGCGACAAAGCCAACGACGCCTTGCGGGTCAATGGCAACGAGCTGCGCTGCAAGGTGGTGGGCGAGGGCGGCAACCTGGGCATGACCCAGCTTGGCCGGGTCGAGTTCGGCCTCAACGGCGGCGCCACCAACACCGACTTCATCGACAACGCCGGCGGCGTTGACTGCTCCGACCACGAGGTCAACATCAAGATCCTGCTCAACGAAGTGGTGCAGGGTGGCGACATGACCGAGAAGCAGCGTAACCAGCTGCTGGGCAGCATGACCGATGAAGTGGGCAACCTGGTGCTGGGCAACAACTACAAGCAGACCCAGGCCCTGTCGCTGGCCGCACGCCGCGCCCGTGAGCGCATTGCCGAATACAAGCGCCTGATGGCCGACCTTGAGGGCCGCGGCAAGCTGGACCGTGCCATCGAGTTTCTGCCGTCCGAAGAGCAGTTGGCCGAGCGCCTGGCCGCTGGCCAGGGCCTGACCCGTGCCGAGCTGTCGGTATTGATTTCGTACAGCAAGATCGACCTCAAGGAGCAACTGCTCAAGTCGTTGGTGCCGGACGACGACTACCTGACCCGCGACATGGAAACCGCCTTCCCGCCGTCACTGGTCAGCAAGTTCGCCGAAGCCATGCGCCGCCACCGGCTGAAGCGTGAAATCGTCAGCACCCAGATCGCCAACGACCTGGTCAACAACATGGGCATCACCTTCGTGCAGCGGCTGAAGGAATCGACCGGCATGAGCCCGGCCAACGTGGCCGGAGCCTATGTGATCGTGCGCGATATCTTCCACCTGCCGCACTGGTTCCGCCAGATCGAGGCGCTGGACTATCAGGTGCCGGCGGAAATCCAGCTGACCTTGATGGACGAGCTGATGCGCCTGGGCCGCCGCGCCACCCGCTGGTTCTTGCGCAGCCGGCGCAACGAGCAGGATGCCGGGCGCGATACCGCGCACTTCGGGCCGAAAATTGCGCAACTGGGGCTCAAGCTCGACGAACTGCTGGAGGGGCCGACTCGCGAACGGTGGATGGTGCGCTACCAGAGCTTTGTCGATGCCGGTGTGCCGGAGCTGCTGGCGCGCATGGTGGCCGGTACCAGCCACCTCTACACCCTGTTACCAATCATCGAGGCTGCCGATGTCACCGGCCACGACCCGGCGCAGGTGGCCAAGGCGTTCTTTGCCGTGGGCAGTGCACTGGACCTGACCTGGTACTTGCAGGAAATCAGCAATCTGCCGGTGGAGAACAACTGGCAGGCCCTGGCCCGCGAGGCGTTCCGCGACGACATCGACCTGCAGCAGCGGGCCATTACCATCTCCGTGTTGCAGATGGTGGATGCACCGGACGACATGGACGCCCGCGTGGCCCTGTGGGCCGAGCAGCACCGTGTGATGGTGGAGCGCTGGCGCGCGATGCTCGATGACCTGCGCAATGCCACGGGGACTGACTATGCGATGTACGCGGTGGCCAACCGCGAGCTGGTCGACCTGGCGATGAGCGGGCAGGCGGCGGTGGTGCCGTCCTGAAATGAAAAGCCCCGGCCGTGATGGCTGGGGCTTATTGATGCTTGGCGTGGTTTTTGTGTCGGTGCGTCAATCGAGCGCCGCCCGCGCGGCGCATCGCGAATAAATTCGCTCCTACATTTGTTGCAACGTGCCGAACCTGTCAGGCCATGGTTGCCCGCCTTGTAGGAGCGGATTTATCCGCGATGCGCCGCGCGGGCGGCGCTCGATAGCCCAAGCCACAAACACTGAAAGGCGTTCACTTGAACCGCCGCTCCACCCCTTTCTCCACCAGAATCTTCGCCGAAATCTCTTCCACCGAAAAATGCGTGGAATTGATGTTGGGAATGTTCTCCCGCCGGAACAGGTTTTCCACCTCGCGCACCTCGAACTCGCACTGGGCAAAGCTCGAATAGCGGCTGTTGGGCTTGCGTTCGTGGCGGATGGCGGTGAGGCGGTCCGGGTCGATGGTCAGGCCGAACAGCTTGCTGTGGTGCTTTTTCAACACCGTCGGCAGTTGCAGGCGCTCCATGTCGTCTTCAGTCAGCGGGTAGTTGGCCGCGCGAATGCCAAACTGCATGGCCATGTACAGGCAGGTCGGGGTTTTGCCGCAGCGCGACACGCCCACCAGGATCAGGTCGGCCTTGTCGTAGTAGTGGGTACGCGCGCCGTCATCGTTGTCGAGGGCAAAGTTGACCGCCTCGATGCGCTCCATATAGTTCGAATTACCGCCGATCGAGTGCGATTTACCCACGGAATACGACGAATGGGCAGTCAATTCCTGCTCGAGCGGGGATAAAAACGTGGAAAAGATGTCGATCATGAAGCCGTTCGACGTGGCCAGGATCTCGCGGATGTCCTGGTTGACGATGGTGTCGAAGATGATCGGCCGCACGCCGTCACGCTCGGCAGCGGTATTGATTTGCAGCACCATGGTGCGCGCCTTGTCCGGCGTGTCGATGTACGGGCGGGTGAATTTGTTGAATGGAATGCTATCGAATTGCGCAAGCAGGCTTTGGCCCAGGGTTTCGGCGGTGATGCCGGTACCATCGGAGATGAAGAACGCGGTTCGTTTCATTTGCGATCTGGGCCTTAAGCTGATGACGTTTTCTGGATATGATAGGTTCGGTTTGCCGAATGCGGCTGTCGGCATTCTCACTTATTTTCCAGGTACAGGCCACAAGCGCCCGGCCAAGTCACAAAGGCAGGCGGGCGCCCTTGAGCTTTTCCAATACAGTTAGTGGAGAGATCACCTTGGTAGAGTACGTAGTTTCCCTCGATAAGCTCGGCGTCCATGATGTGGAGCATGTGGGGGGCAAGAACGCATCCCTGGGCGAGATGATCAGTAACCTCGCCGGTGCCGGCGTGTCGGTGCCGGGCGGCTTTGCCACGACGGCTCAGGCGTACCGTGATTTTCTTGAACAAAGTGGCCTGAACGACAAGATTCACGCTGCGCTCGACGCGCTGGATGTTGACGACGTCAACGCCCTGGCCAAGACCGGCGCACAAATTCGCCAATGGGTGATGGAGGCCGATTTCCCGGCCCGTCTGGATTCGGAAATCCGAACCGCCTTCGCCGCCATGGCCAACGGCAACGACAACATGGCCGTGGCCGTACGCTCCTCGGCCACCGCCGAAGACTTGCCGGACGCCTCGTTCGCCGGCCAGCAAGAGACCTTCCTGAACATCCGCGGCGTCGACAACGTGATCCGCGCGGCCAAGGAAGTGTTTGCCTCGCTGTTCAACGACCGCGCCATTTCGTACCGCGTGCACCAGGGCTTTGACCACAAGCTGGTTGCCCTGTCGGCCGGCGTGCAGCGCATGGTGCGCTCCGAAACCGGTACCGCCGGCGTGATGTTCACCCTCGACACCGAGTCGGGCTTCCGCGACGTGGTGTTCATCACCGGCGCCTACGGCCTGGGTGAAACCGTGGTGCAAGGCGCGGTCAACCCGGACGAGTTCTACGTCCACAAGAACACCCTGCAGGCCGGCCGCCCGGCCATCCTGCGCCGCAACCTGGGCAGCAAGGCCATCAAGATGGTCTATGGCGACGAAGCCAAGGCCGGCCGTTCGGTCAAGACCGTCGAAGTCGACCGCGCCGAACGTGCACGCTTCTGCCTCAGCGACGAAGAAGTCAACGAGCTGGCCAAACAGGCCATGATCATCGAGCAGCACTACCAGCGCCCGATGGACATCGAGTGGGCCAAAGATGGCGACGACGGCAAGCTGTACATCGTTCAGGCCCGCCCTGAAACCGTGAAGAGCCGCGCCAGCGCCAACGTCATGGAACGCTACCTGCTCAAGGAAAAAGGCACCGTGCTGGTCGAAGGCCGCGCCATTGGCCAGCGCATCGGCGCCGGCAAGGTCCGCGTGATCAACGACGTGTCCGAGATGGACAAGGTGCAGCCGGGCGACGTACTGGTCTCCGACATGACCGACCCGGACTGGGAACCGGTAATGAAGCGCGCCAGCGCCATCGTCACCAACCGCGGTGGCCGTACCTGCCACGCGGCGATCATCGCCCGTGAGCTGGGCATCCCGGCCGTGGTCGGCTGCGGCAATGCCACCCAGGTGCTCAAGGACGGCCAGGGCGTTACGGTTTCCTGCGCTGAGGGCGACACCGGTTTCATCTTCGAAGGTGAGCTGGGCTTCGACATCAAGCAGAACTCGGTCGACGCCATGCCGGAGCTGCCGTTCAAGATCATGATGAACGTGGGTAACCCGGACCGCGCCTTTGACTTTGCCCAGCTGCCCAACGCCGGTGTCGGCCTGGCGCGCCTGGAGTTCATCATCAACCGCATGATCGGCGTGCACCCCAAGGCGCTGCTGAACTACGCCGGCCTGCCGCCGGAGCTGAAAGAAAGCGTCGACAAGCGCATCGCCGGTTACAACGACCCGGTTGGTTTCTACGTCGAGAAGCTGGTCGAGGGCATCAGCACCCTGGCCGCCGCCTTCTACCCGAAAAAGGTCATCGTGCGCCTGTCGGACTTCAAGTCCAACGAGTACGCCAACCTGATCGGCGGCAAGCTGTACGAGCCGGAAGAAGAAAACCCGATGCTGGGCTTCCGCGGTGCCTCGCGCTACATCAGCGAGTCGTTCCGTGACTGCTTCGAGCTCGAATGCCGCGCGCTCAAGCGTGTGCGCAACGAGATGGGCCTGACCAACGTCGAGATCATGGTGCCGTTCGTGCGCACCCTGGGTGAAGCCAGCCAAGTCGTCGACCTGCTGGCTGAAAACGGCCTGGCCCGTGGCGACAACGGCCTGCGCGTGATCATGATGTGCGAGCTGCCGTCCAACGCAATTCTGGCTGAAGAGTTCCTGGAGTACTTCGACGGCTTCTCGATCGGTTCGAACGACCTGACCCAGCTGACCCTGGGCCTGGACCGTGACTCGGGCATCATTGCCCACCTGTTCGATGAGCGTAACCCGGCCGTGAAGAAGCTGCTGGCCAACGCCATTGCCGCCTGCAATAAGGCCGGCAAGTACATCGGCATCTGCGGCCAGGGCCCGTCGGACCACCCGGACCTGGCCAAGTGGCTGATGGAGCAGGGCATCGAAAGCGTGTCGCTGAACCCGGACTCGGTGCTGGAAACCTGGTTCTTCCTGGCCGAGGGCCAGGGCGCAGCCTGATCCGCTGAGTGCTACAACCCTTGGTAGGAGCGGCGGTTCGGCGTTTCGGCTTGCCCCGCGAATGCGTCAAATCAGGCACCTGTTACGCCTGATCTGACACATTCGCGGGGCAAGCCGGGGCGTCGAACCGCCGCTCCTACGTTACAACCCCAGAATATTTGTGAGCCCATGCAAAGCAGCAGCACTCTTTACCCCGTGGCCCTGCTCAGCGCCGAGCGCCGCGGCGACCTTAGCGAAGACGTGTACCGGATCAAGGCCGGCAACAGCCCCGACCCTACCGTCGAAATCGCGGTCACCCGCCTGGGCCTGGCCGACCATGGCCGCGCCCAGGGCGTGCCGGTCATTCTCCTGCATGGCAGTTTTTCCAACCGGCGTTTCTGGTACTCGCCCAAGGGTATCGGCCTGGGCGCTTATCTGGCGCGCGCGGGGTTCGATGTGTGGATCCCGGAAATGCGTGGCCACGGGCTGTCGCCGCGCAACCGCGACTGGCGGCACAATCGCGTGGCCGATTACGCCTGTCATGACTTACCGGTGATTGCCGGTTTCGTGCAGGAAAAGGCCGGGCGGGCGCCGCACTGGGTTGGCCATTCGCTGGGCGGCACCACCCTGGCGGCAGCGTTGGGGGGCGGGTTCCTGCGGCCTGAGCAGGTGGCCAGTGCCGCCTTCTTCGGCACCCAGATCAGCCGCGTCTACTGGCCATTGAAAATGCCACCGGTAACGTGGGGTGCGCGTTTGCTGCTCAAGCGTTTTGCGCACATCTCGGGTTCGCGCCTCAAGCGCGGCCCGGAAGACGAGCCGATTGGCCTGGTGCTGGAGAGCATGCGCTGGCACGGCCTGTTCGGGCGCTTTGGCGACAAGCAGAACGACTGGTGGGCCGGGCTTGCCGATGTGGATGTGCCGGTGCTGGCGGTTGCTGGCGCGGGGGATTTTCAAGACCCGGTGTGGGCGTGCCGCAAGCTGTTTGACCAGTTGGGTGGTGAGCGCAAGCAGTTTTTGCGGCTGGGGCGTGACGAGGGCTTTGAGGCGTTCGGGCATGTCGACATGCTGGTGAGCAAGGCTGCCCAGGTGCAGGTTTGGCCGCTGGTTGAAGGGTGGTTGCGCGATCCGTTGTTGCCGGTGCATACCTCAACAGTCGTGTGCGAGGCGGTGGCGGCCAGTTGATCATGGTTCGCCTGTGCTGGCCTCATCGCGGATAAATCCGCTCCTACAGGGGCCGTGTAGGAGCGGATTTATCCGCGATGAGGCCAGCACAGGCTATTACGATTGACCATCCGGTCGCAGATGACTGCACCCGCCCCAACGGTGTAGCCTTGCCAGATAACCGCTTTCGTTGTGACTGACAGGAGTTTCCCATGCAGCATTACGTAACGCCCGACCTGTGCGACGCCTACCCGGACCTGGTCCAGGTGTTGGAGCCGATGTTCAGCAACTTCGGTGGCCGCGACTCATTTGGTGGCCAGATTGTCACCATCAAGTGCTTCGAGGACAACTCGCTGGTCAAGGAACAGGCCGAGCTCGACGGCAAGGGCAAAGTGCTGGTAGTCGACGGGGGCGGTTCCCTGCGCCGTGCGCTGCTGGGTGACATGATCGCCGAAAAGGCCGCCAAAAACGGCTGGGAAGGCATGGTGATCTACGGCTGCGTGCGCGACGTCGATGTGCTGATCCAGACCGACCTCGGTGTGCAGGCCCTGGCCAGCCACCCGATGAAAACCGACAAGCGCGGCATCGGCGACCTCAACGTCAACGTGACCTTCGCCGGTGTTACGTTCCGCCCGGGCGAATACGTGTACGCCGACAACAACGGTGTAATCGTTTCCCCAACCCCGCTGAAAATGCCGGAGTGATGCGCCCCACGCGCTGATGGAGCTTTGATGTTCGAGGAAGACAACGCGCAGTGGGGGCTGGTGCATGCCCTGGTGCTCGATGGCAGAGGCGGCGCGCGTTCAATCGCCCGAACCGAGCTGGATGGCCTGCAGTTGCAGCCACAGGAGAGCCTGTGGCTGCACTGGGACCGCAGCCACCCGCAAACCCGTACCTGGCTGCTGCGCGACAGCGGCCTGAGCGAGTTTGCCTGCGACCTGCTGCTGGAAGAAAACACCCGGCCACGGCTATTGCCGATGGCGGCGGAGCAGCTGTTGCTGTTTTTGCGTGGGGTCAACCTCAACCCCGGCGCCGAACCTGAAGACATGGTGTCGGTGCGTATCTTCGCCGAGGCGCAGCGGGTGATCTCGTTGCGCTTGCGGCCACTGCGCGCCAGTGACGAAGTGCTGCAGCAACTCGACGAGGGCAGGGGGCCGAAGTCGGCGTCCGAACTGTTGCTGCTGATGGGCGAGTTGCTGACCGAAAAGGTTCAGGGGCTGGTCAGTGACCTGTCCGAGCTGGTCGATCTGGAAGAAGAGAAGGTAGAAGCCGACGAACGGTACACACCCGAACACGGCAGCCTGCAGCAAATTCGCCGTCGCGCCGCCGGGCTGCGCCGGTTCCTCGCCCCGCAGCGGGACATCTACGCCCAGCTGTCGCGCAGTAAATGGAGCTGGTTTGCCGACGCCGATGCCGACTACTGGAACGAGCTGAACAACAGCCTGATCCGCTACCTCGAAGAACTCGAGCTTACGCGCGAGCGGGCGGCGCTGGTGCTCGAAAGCGAAGACCGCCGCCGCGCGGAACGCATGAACCGCACCATGTATCGCTTCGGCATCATCACCTGCATCTTTTTGCCCATGAGCTTCATCACCGGCCTGTTGGGCATCAACGTGGGCGGCATTCCGGGGGCGGAAAACCCCTATGGCTTCCTGTTCGCCTGCATCGTCGTGCTGGGGTTGGCGGTGGGGCAGATGTGGCTGTTCCGTCGGCTGCGCTGGGTGTAACGATGGCATTTTTTGAAACATTCGTACCAAACGCATGTGTGACCCATCGCCCGGCCACCTCGTCTCTGACTGACACTGCGCGAGGTGCCCATGCACGATCCGTTTGAAGAATCCCTGCGTGACCTGCTCAAGGCATCGCCGTCCGGCAACGACCGTGACGACGCTGCCTGCCTGGGTCGCGTGCTGAAAACCGCCAACCGCCAGGTTGGTGCGGGCGATCTGTTCAGCTTGCTTGGCCGCTGGAGCCAGGCGCTGCTGATTGCCGTGAACAATGGCTCGGCGCATGTTGCGCCAGTACGTCGTAACGCTGCCCGCGGCAGCAAAGCTGATAAGGCCGATTGAATATGGAACTCGATCTCTGGACCCAGAGCCTGGTCACTGCCATGACCGCCCTATGGACCAAAGTGGCGAACTTCATCCCCAACCTGTTCGGCGCGCTGGTGGTGGTGCTGCTCGGTTTTGTGGTTGCCAAGCTACTCGATACGCTGCTGTCCAAACTGCTGGCCAAGTTCGGCCTTGACCGCCTGATGGCCGGTACCGGCCTGACCAAGATGCTGGGCCGGGTCGGCATCCAGGTGCCGATCTCTACACTGATCGGCAAGATCGTCTACTGGTTCGTGCTGCTGATCTTCCTTGTTTCGGCAGCTGAGTCCCTTGGCCTTGAGCGGGTTTCCGCAACCCTGGACATGTTGGCCCTGTACCTGCCCAAGGTGTTCGGCGCGGCCCTGGTGTTGCTGGCCGGCGTGCTGCTTGCGCAGGTGGCCAATGGCCTGGTGCGCGGTGCCGCAGAAGGCATTGGCCTGGAATACTCCGCCGGGCTTGGGCGAATTACCCAAGGCTTGGTGATCATCATCAGCATTTCGGTGGCCATCAGCCAGCTCGAGGTGAAAACCGACCTGCTGAACCATGTAATCGTGATCGGATTGATTACCGTTGGTCTGGCGGTTGCGCTGGCCATGGGGCTGGGTAGCCGCGAAATTGCCGGGCAGATTCTGGCCGGCATTTACGTTCGTGAACTTTTCCAGGTCGGCCAGCAGGTGCGGATTGGAGAGGTTGAAGGGCAAATCGAAGAAATCGGCACGGTCAAAACTACATTGCTGACCGATGATGGCGAACTAGTGTCATTGTCTAACCGTGTGTTGCTTGAGCAGCGTGTCAATAGCCGCTAACCGCACAAAAGCTGTTAATGTATGCCGCCGCAAAAATCGGCCCATGTGGCCGAGCGGCGCCATTGACCTGACTGTCGGCCAGATCCGTTTTGATAAAAGTTCAATCGCCGCCCATGCGTTATGACCCACGCGAGCTCACCGACGAGGAGTTGGTGGCGCGTTCGCATGAAGAGCTGTACCACGTTACCCGCGCCTATGAAGAACTCATGCGGCGCTACCAACGGACCCTGTTCAACGTCTGTGCACGTTACTTGGGGAACGACCGCGATGCGGATGATGTCTGTCAGGAAGTGATGTTGAAAGTGCTGTACGGTCTGAAGAATTTCGAGGGCAAATCCAAGTTCAAGACCTGGCTCTACAGCATCACCTACAACGAGTGCATTACCCAGTACCGCAAGGAGCGACGCAAACGCCGGCTGATGGATGCCTTGAGTCTTGACCCTGTAGAAGAGGCGTCTGAAGACAAGGCTCCGAAACCGGAAGAAAAAGGCGGGCTGGACAAGTGGCTGGTGCATGTAAACCCGATTGACCGTGAGATTCTCGTGCTGCGCTTTGTGGCAGAACTGGAATTTCAGGAAATCGCCGATATCATGCATATGGGTTTGAGTGCAACAAAAATGCGCTACAAGCGCGCGCTAGACAAGCTTAGAGAGAAATTTGCAGGTCTGGATGAAACTTAGTCCGCAGCAAATGTCTCTAACCAACCGGCGAGTTCTGCTAGACTTGCCGTCGAGTTGTCCCCCGGATGTTGGTGGGACTGCTTAACTATCACCAGATGGGGATTTAACGGATGAAATTGAAAAACACCTTGGGCTTGGCCATTGGCTCGCTCGTAGCTGCTACTTCGTTCGGCGTTCTGGCTCAAGGCCAAGGCGCTGTCGAGATCGAAGGTAACGTCACCAAGCAGTACTACGACAGCGAGCGTAACTTCAAGAACGACGGCACCAACCCTGGTGTTCGCCTGGGTTACTTCCTGACCGACGACGTCTCCCTGGACCTCGGCTACAACGAGACCCACAACGCTCGTGGCGAAGTCTTCAACAAAGACATCAAAGGTTCCAAAGCCAAGCTGGACGCTACCTACCACTTCGGTACCGTTGGCGATGCTCTGCGTCCGTACGTTTCCGCTGGTTTCGCTCACGAGAGCCTGGGCCAGGCCACTCGTAGCGGCCGTGACCACTCCACCTTTGCCAACGTAGGCGCTGGCGCCAAGTGGTACATCACCGACATGTTCTTCGCCCGTGCCGGCGTTGAAGCCATGTACAACATCGACAACGGCAACACCGAGTGGGGCCCGACTGTTGGTGTGGGTCTGAACTTCGGTGGCAGCGGCGGCAAGCAGCCTGCTCCGGCTCCGGCTCCAGTTGCCGAAGTCTGCTCCGACAGCGACAACGACGGCGTTTGCGACAACGTCGACAAGTGCCCGGACACCCCGGCCAACGTCACCGTTGACGCCGATGGCTGCCCGGCTGTTGCCGAAGTCGTTCGTGTTGAGCTGGACGTCAAGTTCGACTTCGACAAGTCGGTCGTCAAAGAAAACAGCTACGGCGACATCAAGAACCTGGCTGACTTCATGAAGCAGTACCCACAAACCACCACCGTGGTTGAAGGTCACACTGACTCCGTCGGCCCAGACGCTTACAACCAGAAGCTGTCCGAGCGTCGTGCCAACGCTGTCAAGCAAGTGCTGACCCAGCAGTACGGCGTAGAATCCAGCCGTGTTGACTCGGTTGGTTACGGCGAAACCCGTCCGGTTGCCGACAACGCCACCGACGCTGGCCGCGCTGTCAACCGTCGCGTTGAAGCTCAGGTAGAAGCCCAGTCCAAGTAATTGGCCTGATGCTTCAATGAAAAACCCGGCTTCGGCCGGGTTTTTCTTTGCCTGGGATTTGCGTTAACGATGCCTCATCCTCTGAACAGAGCGATCAGCAACAGCAGGTTCAACAGCAATGCCCCCAATGCCAAAGTGCGCCACACTTTCACCGGCTCACGTTCCAGCAACGGCCTGGGCCGGTTATTGACTTCCTGCCGGTCCCCCCGCTCAAGCAACAGCAACCACTGTTCCGCTGTTTCAAACCGCTGTGTCGGGTCGGTCGCCACTGCTTGCTGCAAGTTGTGCTGTAGCCACTCAGGCACATCAGGGCGATAGCGTGCCGCGTTTACCGGTTGCCCGAAACGAGGGCGCTGAAAGGCTTCCACCTCGCCGTAGGGGTAGTGCCCGGTCAGCAGGTAATACAGCGTCACGCCAACGGCATACAGATCCTGGCGAGGGCTCGGTGGCTGGCCGTCGAACGCTTCCGGCGCAATGTAGGAAGGCGTGCCTGGCACTTCGTGCTGCGGGTCTTCAGTCAGGCCCGGGCAATAGGCGAGGCCGAAATCGAGCAGGCGCAGTTGACCGTCTTCTCCCAGGTGCAGGTTTTCAGGTTTGATATCCCGATGCAGCAAGTTGCGCCGGTGCAGCACGCCCACGCCCTGCAGCAGTTGACGAGCGACCTCCAGCCAGTGGCCCAATGCTAGCGGGCCTTGGTCGTCAAACTGGCTGGCCAGCGTGCGCCCCTTGTGCTCACGCATCACGTAGTACAAGTGCTGGCGCTGGCTGGCCGGGTGCACTTCAGGGAAATGCCGGCCCGCAACGCGCCGCAAAAACCACTCTTCCAGCATCAGCCCTTGAGCCGCCAGTGGCTCCTGTTCGCGTTCGGTGGGCAAGGTTTTCAACAACCATGGCTGACCTTGGTCATCGTGCACCCGATACAGCAGTGACTGGCGGCTGCGGGCCAGGCAGGTTTCCACCTGCCACCCGTCAAAGGCCTGGCCGTCCCGCAGCACGCCGGGAAGAGGCCATTGCTGCAGCTGAGCCAAGGTATCGCCAAGGTTGGTCTCGCCTAATTGATCGACCCTTACCAGCAAGGCGCTGGCATTGTCCTGGCTGCCATTGTGATGGGCGCTGGCAACCAACGTGTCGACGGCCAACTGCAGGTCAGGCTGCTCGCGTAGCACGGTCTGGATGTGTTGGTCGCCAAGGCTGGCCCAGACACCGTCGCTAAGCAGCAGGAAGCATTCGCCAGCGTACAGTTCACCGTCCAGATAGTCGACCAGCAGGTGCTGGTCGAGGCCGAGTGCGCGCTTCAACACGTGGTGCATCCCGGGCTGGTCCCACACGTGGTCCTCGCTCAGGCAATGCAGGCGGCCGTCATGCCAGCGATAGGCGCGACAGTCGCCGACGTGTGCCAGGGTAAACCTGCGCCCTCGCAGTATCAGGGCGCTGAGCGTGGTCAGCAGTGGCTGGTTGCCTTGGGCACGCAACCAGCGGTTCTGTGCAATCAGCAAGCGGTCCAGCGCCTGGGCCACGGCCCAGGTGGCGGGCGTGGCGTAGTAGTCCATGGCCAGGGCCTGCAGGCTGGCCCGCGCCGCCAGGCCACCGTCGGCGCACTGGCTGACGCCATCGGCAAGGGCGAACAGGTAGCCCTTGCTGGCGGCCAGCTCTGGTGCCGGGGTCACCAGGCGCAGGGCGTCCTGGTTTTCTGCGCGTGGCCCTGTGGCGCTGGCTTGGGCAAAGCTCAGTTGCAGGCTCATCAGACCCGAGCCGCGGTGACCGCCGCCGAGCCCCAGGTGGTGCGCCAGCGCTGTTTCACGCCATGCAGCCCGAACCAGGCGAGGATCCCCAGGCTGGCGAACAGCCACAGCCCCAGCTGATAGTCACCGGTGTGCTGCTTGATGGTGCCAAGCCCGGCCGCCAGCAGGAAACCGCCAATGCCGCCGGCCATGCCGATCAAGCCGGTCATTACGCCAATCTCCTGACGAAAGCGTTGCGGTACCAACTGGAACACTGCGCCGTTGCCAGCGCCCAGGCCGAGCATGGCACTGACGAACAGGGCCAGGGCAGCGGCGGCGCTGGGCAGGTTGAAGCCCACGGCGGCAATGCAGATGGCTGCCACGCTGTACATGCCCAACAGGGTGCGAATACCGCCGAAACGGTCGGCCAGTGCCCCGCCAAGGGGGCGCATCAGGCTGCCGGCGAATACGCAGGCGGCGGTGTAGTAGCCGGCAGTCACCGGGCTCAGGCCGTATTGGTCGCTGAAGTAGCCGGGCAGGGCGCTGGCCAGGCCGATGAAGCCGCCGAAGGTCACGCTGTAGAAGAACATGAACCACCAGCTGTCGCGGTCGCCCAGTGCCTTGAAGTAGTCGGCCATGGCCTTGGGTTTGGGCCGCTCAGGGGCATTGCGCGCGAGCAGGGCGAAAATGACCAGGGTCAGCAGCAGCGGGATCAGGGCGAAGCCGAACACGTTGTTCCAGCCAAAGCCCACCGCCAGCACCGGGGCCAGCAGGGCAGCAAACACGGTGCCGGAGTTGCCCGCACCGGCGATACCCATGGCTTTACCCTGGTGCTGTGGTGGGTACCATTGGGACGCCAGCGGCAGCGACACTGCGAACGAAGCACCGGCAAAGCCCAGGAACACGCCCAGCAACAGTGCTTGTTCGTAGGTGTGCACGCCCAGGTACCAGGCGCAGGCCAGGGCAACGATGACCACCACTTGGCCGATCAGGCCGGCAGTCTTGGGCGAGAGGCGGTCCACCAGCATGCCCATGGCAAAGCGCAGTACGGCACCGGCGAGGATAGGCGTGGCCACCATCAGGCCCCGTTGCTGGGTACTTAGCTGCAGGTCGGCGGCGATCTGCACGGCCATCGGACCCAGCAGGTACCAGACCATGAAGCTCAGGTCGAAGTACAGGAACGCGGCAAAAAGCGTGGGCACATGCCCGGATTTCCAGAAGCTGGCACTCATTGAACACCTCACTCGGTAATGCGACGGAAACAAAAAAGACGCCGCTACCCGGCCCACTGATGGGGAGGGAGAGCGACGTCTTTGTCGGGGAGTTGACTGGGGCAACCGCCGTTGGCTACCGGTGAGGTTCATGCAGCAAAAGCCGGGCCAGCTTTGCAATGCGATCAGTGTGGGAGCGGGCATTCCTTTCAACTAACCAAGCATCTCGTGCATGGCAATGATCTGCTCGGCCACCTGGATCAGCTTCTGCTGGCGGCTCATGGCCTGGCGCCGCATCAGCGTATAGGCCTGCTCTTCGTTGCAGTCCTTCATCTTCATCAACAAGCCTTTGGCCTGCTCGATGCGCTTGCGCTCGGCCAATTGCTGGTCGCGCGCCTGTAGCTGGGCTTTTAGCGCCTGGTCGCTCTCGAAGCGGGCCATGGCCACATCCAGGATCGGCCGCAGCCGCGCGGCATGGATGCCCTCGACAATATAAGCACTGACCCCGGCCTTGATCGCCTGGCGCATCACGCCCGGGTCGTGCTCATCAGTGAACAGCACGATCGGACGTGGCTGGTCGCGGCTGACCATCACCACCTGCTCCATCACGTCCCGATCGGGTGAATCGGTATCGATCAGCACCACGTCCGGGTGCACCGTTTCGACGCAGGCGGGCAGGTCGATGGTCAAATCCGGCGCTTCGATCACCTCAAACCCGGCTTCCCGTAGCGCGGCCTTGAGGCGCCCCACCTTCTTTTGCGTATCGTCTATCAGCAGAATTCGCAGCATGGCCATGGCCCTCAGCAACCCACACGGGCATCGGGTGAGTCACCCAAGGCATGTAAACGGAAACTGCGGGCATAGGCGTAGGGGGCGCTGCCGTCCCAGCGCGTGCCGTCAATCAGCAGGCTGCTGCGCATGGGCAGGTCGGGGGCAGCAATGCCCAGCGCTTGCGCGGCTTGCCGGTACAGCCCCAGTTGCTGTACCTGGGTGGCCACGGCAAGGTAGTCGGGGTCTTCACGCAGCAGGCCCCAGCGACGGAACTGGGTCATGAACCACATGCCGTCGGACAGATAGGGCATGTTGGCCCGGCCCTGGTCGAACAGGCGCAGGGCGTGGTGGTCTTGCCAGTGATTGCCCAGGCCGTCTTGATAGTCACCAAGCAGCCGTGGTTCGATGTTTTCCACCGAAGTGTCCAGGTAGGCACTGCTGCTGAGCAATTGCGCAGTGCTGCGGCGGTTTTCCTGGCTTTGCTCGATGAAGCGGCTGGCAGCGAGGATCGCCTTGATCAAGGCGCGGGCGCTGTTGGGGTATTGCTCGGCGAAGTGGCGGGCGCAGGCCAGCACCTTTTCCGGGTGGTCGGGCCAGATCGACTGGCTGGTGGCCAGGGTAAAGCCCTGGCCTTGGGCCACGGCAGCGGCGCACCACGGCTCCCCTGCACAGAAACCGTCGATGCGTCCTGCCTGAATGTGCGCGGCCATTTGTGCGGGCGGCACGACCACGCTGTTGACGTCGTGCAGCGGGTGGATGCCTTGGCTGGCCAGCCAGTAATACAGCCACATGGCGTGGGTGCCGGTGGGGAAGGTCTGGGCGAAGGTCAGTCGTGCGCCATGCTGGTGCACCTGACGTGCCAGTGCCTCAGGGCTGGTCACGCCTTTGCGTTGCAGCGCAGGCGAGAGGTTGATGGCCTGGGCATTCTGGTTCAGGCCCATGAGTACGGCCATATCGCTGGCCGGTACGCCACCGATGCCCAGGTGAACGGCGTACACAAGCCCGTACAGGCAGTGGGCGGCATCCAGTTCGCCACTGGCCAGTTTGTCGCGCAGCCCCGCCCACGAGCCCTGACGCTTGAGGTTGAGGGTCAGGCCTTGTTGCTGGGCAAAACCCTGGGTGGCGGCCACCACCACCGATGCGCAATCGGTGAGGGCCATGAAACCGATGTCGAGGCTGGGTTTTTCCGGTGCATCGCTGCCGTTGACCCAGGCCAGGGGTGCTGTGTTCACGCGGTGTCCTCGCCCGTACTGATAAGGCTGTGTGCAAGGGAAGTAGCAACCCATGTGCCAAGGCCCTGTCCTGCCGGGCGCGCGCTGGCTATAATCGCCCCCTCACTCTCCCCAGAGCCTTGCCCGCCCATGTATACCCTGGCCCGCCAGCTGCTGTTCAAGCTTTCCCCGGAAACTTCCCACGACCTGTCCCTGGACCTGATCGGCGCCGGTGGCCGCCTCGGGCTCAACGGCGTGCTGTGCAAGCAGCCGGCGGCATTGCCGGTGACCGTGATGGGCTTGAACTTCGCCAACCCGGTGGGCCTGGCCGCTGGCCTGGACAAGAACGGCGCGGCCATCGACGGCTTCGCCCAGCTGGGCTTCGGCTTTGTCGAGATCGGCACGGTGACCCCGCGCCCGCAGCCGGGCAACCCCAAGCCACGCCTGTTCCGCCTGCCCGAAGCCACTGCAATCATCAACCGCATGGGTTTCAACAACCTGGGTGTCGACCACCTGTTGGAGCGCGTGCGGGCCTCGCGTTATGACGGCGTGCTGGGTATCAACATCGGCAAGAACTTCGATACCCCGGTCGAGCGTGCGGTGGACGACTACCTCATCTGCCTGAACAAGGTGTACAGCGCAGCCAGCTACATCACCGTCAACGTCAGCTCGCCCAACACTCCGGGCCTGCGCAGCCTGCAGTTTGGCGACTCGCTCAAGCAGTTGCTCGATGCCCTGGCCGAGCGCCGTGAGCAGTTGGCCACCGAGCATGGCAAGCGAGTGCCGCTGGCCATCAAGATCGCGCCGGACATGAGCGACGCAGAAACCGCGCTGGTAGCTGCTGCGCTGGTGGAGTCGGGAATGGACGCGGTGATCGCCACCAACACCACCCTGGGGCGCGAAGGGGTTGAAGGCCTGGCGTTTGGCGGTGAAGCCGGCGGCCTGTCGGGTGCGCCGGTGCTGCAAAAGAGCACCCACATCGTCAAGGTGCTGGCCGGCGAACTGGGTGGCAAGCTGCCGATCATTGCGGCGGGCGGTATTACTGAAGGCCGCCATGCGGCCGAGAAGATTGCGGCCGGTGCAAGCCTGGTGCAGATCTATTCGGGCTTCATCTATAAAGGGCCGGCGCTGATTCGTGAGGCAGTGGATGCCATTGCGGCAATGCCTCGCTGATCTGACGGAATAAAAAAGGGCCCCATCTAGGGGCCCCTGGGCCGTAGCCCGCCGCCCGGATAGGGCGCGCATGGTGACTCGAATTCAGTGTCCTCGTTCAGCCAACGGCGTGATTTTCGTTGAGTCTATGGATGCCAGCGGTGCCAGTCATTCCGTCCCAGTTATCACCGCGACCTTCACGCCAGCCGTTGATCCAGGCTTGGCGAACAGAAGGAAGATTGAAGGGGCAAAGTTCGCGGGATTTGCCGGTGACCCCGTATTGGTAGCCACGTGAATATGCTCTTTCCAACGGATCACGCTTAAGTCTTCTCATAGGGTGTTGCCCTCACTTGTTGACTGTAATGTCCCGTCGGCCTCTCCGAGGCCGGGCAGAGTCTTTCTGCCGGTGTGCGCCCGCTGCCGGCGTGGCGGGCTGAAAGTGCCGCCTCGTTGCGAAGCGGCCTGAGACCAGTTCTAACGAATGCAGGTCACGCTGTGAATGATCGATTTGTCATAAGCACGTAACCTTTCCTAGGGTGAGAGGATAAGTAAATAAATGCGACTCAACCTTGTTTGGGGTTGGGCCCGCTATGATCGGGGTTTGCTGAAGTTTGACGTCATTTCGCCAGCGTGGCTGGCGGATGACAGAATTATTTTGAAATGCGACGAAGGGTCACATTGGCCACTGAATCGCCAGAATTTTACGAACTGCCTGATGATCTAAGCTGTTTTTGCCGCGATCGGTCAGGCGGCCCGGCCCATGTGTTGCACCTTTGACGTGCAAGGCAGGGTCACTCGCAGGCTTGCTGGAAGGGCCTGCGGGCAAACATCGGCGGGCGATGCGTCGCCTCGTCAATCAAATAGCCAAAGGCGCTGGAATACTCATGTCGGACCGTTTCGAACTTTACCTCACTTGCCCCAAAGGCCTGGAAGGCCTGCTTGCCGAAGAGGCACGTGGCCTCGGCCTTGATGAAGTGCGCGAGCACACATCGGCCATCCGCGGCACCGCCGACATGGAAACCGCCTACCGCCTGTGCCTGTGGTCGAGGCTGGCCAACCGCGTGCTGTTGGTGCTCAAGCGCTTCGGCATGAAAAACGCCGACGACCTGTACGACGGCGTGCACGCGGTCGACTGGGCCGACCACCTGGCCGCCGATGGCACGCTGGCCGTGGAGTTCAGCGGCCACGGCTCGGGCATCGACAACACCCATTTCGGTGCCCTCAAGGTCAAGGACGCGATCGTCGACAAATTGCGCAACCGTGAAGGCCAGCGCCCGTCGGTGGAGAAGGTTGACCCGGATGTGCGGGTGCACCTGCGCCTGGACCGTGGCGAGGCGATTTTGTCCCTCGACCTGTCTGGCCACAGCCTGCACCAGCGCGGATACCGCCTGCAGCAAGGCGCCGCGCCCCTGAAGGAAAACCTCGCTGCGGCGGTGCTGATTCGCTCGGGCTGGCCGCGCATTGCTGCCGAAGGCGGCGCCCTGGCCGACCCGATGTGCGGTGTGGGTACGTTCCTGGTGGAAGCAGCCATGATTGCCGCCGACATCGCCCCCAACCTCAAGCGCGAACGCTGGGGCTTCAGTGCCTGGCTGGGCCATGTCCCGGCCACCTGGCGCAAGGTCCATGACGAAGCCCAGGCCCGCGCCCAGGCAGGTTTGGCCAAGCCACCACTGTGGATCCGTGGTTACGAAGCCGACCCGCGGCTGATCCAGCCGGGCCGCAATAACGTCGAGCGCGCCGGGTTGGGTGACTGGGTGAAGATCTACCAGGGCGAGGTTGCCAGCTTCGAGCCGCGCCCGGATCAAAACCAGAAAGGCCTTGTCATCAGCAACCCGCCTTACGGCGAGCGCCTGGGTGACGAAGCCAGCCTGCTTTACCTCTATCAGAACCTTGGCGAACGCCTGCGCCAGGCCTGCATGGGTTGGGAGGCCGCGGTGTTCACCGGCGCACCCGAGCTGGGCAAGCGCATGGGCATTCGCAGCCACAAGCAATACGCCTTCTGGAACGGCGCACTGCCGTGCAAGCTGCTGTTGTTCAAAGTGCAGCCTGACCAGTTCGTCACCGGTGAGCGCCGTGACGCCCAGGCCAATGACGGCGAGCTACGCAGTCAGGCCAGCGTGCCTGCGCAGCCTGCGCGGCTGTCGGAAGGCGCACAGATGTTCGCCAACCGCCTGCAGAAAAACCTCAAGCAACTGGGCAAGTGGGCGCGCCGTGAGCAGATTGGTTGCTACCGCCTTTACGATGCCGACATGCCGGAGTACGCCCTGGCGGTCGACCTGTATCAGGATTGGGTGCATGTGCAGGAATATGCCCCACCGCGCTCGATCGACCCGGAAAAGGCCCAGGCCCGCTTGCTTGACGCGTTGGCGGCCATCCCCCGGGCACTGGCCATCGACCCACAGCGTGTGGTGCTCAAGCGCCGCGAGCGGCAGAGCGGCACCCGCCAGTATGAGCGCCAGGCCACGGAGGGTCGCTTCCAGGAGGTCACCGAAGGCGGCGTGAAGTTGCTGGTGAACCTCACCGACTACCTCGACACCGGCCTGTTCCTGGACCACCGCCCGATGCGCATGCGCATCCAGCGCGAGGCCGAGGGCAAGCGCTTCCTCAACCTGTTCTGCTACACCGCCACGGCCACCGTGCACGCGGCCAAGGGCGGCGCGCGCAGCACCACCAGCGTCGACCTGTCGAAAACCTACCTTGACTGGGCGCGGCGCAACCTGTCGCTCAACGGGTTCTCCGAGCGCAACCGCCTGGAGCAGGGCGACGTGATGGCCTGGCTGGAAGGCAACCGTGACAGTTACGACCTGATCTTCATCGACCCGCCGACCTTCTCCAACTCCAAGCGCATGGAGGGCGTGTTCGACGTGCAGCGTGACCACGTGCAATTGCTGGACCTGGCCATGGCACGCCTGGCGCCCGGTGGTGTGCTGTATTTCTCCAACAACTTCCGCAAGTTCCAGCTCGACGAGCACCTGGCGACGCGGTACGCGGTGGAAGAAATCAGCGCCCAGACCCTGGACCCGGACTTCGCCCGCAACAACCGCATTCACCGCGCCTGGCGCCTTCAGTTGCGCTGATTCGACGAGCTACATTGCACAGCTGGTGGCCAATAGCTATAAATCAGCACAGGGCCAGAAATTCGCAGGACGCTGACGTGATGAGATTGGTCTATGTCGAAGTGGGGCGTGCGAGCGAAGGTGCTGGGCCTGTGCAGCGAGGCAATGGCGGCCTGGGCGGTGGCGTTGGTGACGTTGGTCGCCGGCGTGCTCCTGTCGGCTGCCTTGGCGTTGGCCACCCAGGCATTTTACAAACAACAGTTGCGCCAGCGCTTCGAGCTGCTGGCCAGCGAGCGCTTCAGCCGGATTGCCGAGCGCTTTGACGACCAGGAGCAGCGCCTCGATGGCTTGCGGCGCTTCTTCAGCTTTTCCACCGAAATCACCCCGCGTGAATTCGACGGTTATGCACGGCCCCTGCTGCACCGCACCCAGGCTTACTCCTGGGCGCCACGGGTAGAGGCGGCGCAACGCCGGGAATTCGAGCGCCAGGCCAGTGCCTGGTTGGGGCGCGAGTACACGATTCGCGACCAGGATGGGCAGGGCAACTGGCACCCGGCGCCAGCTCGGGACCACTACTTCCCGGTGCTTTACACCCAGGCTACTCAGTTGCAAGGCCAGCCCTTCGGGCTGGATCTGCGCAGCCAGCCGGCCCGTGAACAGGCGTTGGCACGCGCGGTACAACCCGGCAGCATGGCGGTATCCGAGCCGCTGGACATGATCAGTGTGACACCCGACTTCAGCCGTGGCCTGTTGATGGTTGCGCCTGTTTTTGCCGATGCGCGCCCGGCTGACGGCCCGGCGGGCTACGTGATGGCTCTGCTGAACCTGCGCCAGCTGATCACCGAAGGGTTACCGGCCGCTGCCGACGACAACCTGATGGTGCGCGTGGTCGATCCCAGTGGGCGTGACGGCGCCGAAGTCCTGTTCGACTCGCTGAATCGAGCGGCCCCGTTGCCCTTGCTCAGCACTCAACTGCTGCACCTGGCTGACCATCATTATCAGGTGGATATCCGCCCGAGCCAGGCGTTCCTGCAGGCCAACCGCTCTTCGGCGGCCATGGCCGTAGGCCTGTTGGGCGCCTCGTTGAGCCTGTTGCTCAGCGCGCTGTTGTACAGCCTGTTCAGCCAACGGCAACGTGCCTTGGCGCTGGTAGAGCAACGCACGCGGGAGCTGCAGGTGAGCGAGCAGTCGTTGCGCGACACCCACAACCAGTTGCGCAGCGTGCTGGATGCAGCCACTCAGGTGGCGATCATCGCCACCAGCCTGAAGGGCGTGGTCAGCACGTTCAATGCTGGCGCCGAGCGCCTGTTGGGCTACACCGCCGATGAAGCGATCGGCCATCTGCAGCTCGAAGACCTGGTGTTGCCTGAAGAACTCAGCCAGCGCGCCCATGCCCTGAGCGTGCGCTATGGCAGGCACATTGCCGGTGGCCAGGCGATGTTCGCCGACACCATTCAGGAAAACGGCGCCGAGCCTGGCGAATGGACCCTGGTACGCAAAGATGGCAGCCAATTGCTGGCCAACATGCTGGTCACTGCCGTGCTCGACGAGCAAGGCCTGTGGGTTGGGTACCTGGCAATCTGCATCGATGTCACCGAGCGCAGGCGGGTACACGAAGCGCTGGCGGCGCGTGACCGTTTGCTGGAAAAGCTCAGTGCCGAGGTGCCGGGCGGGATCTACCAGTTCCGCCTGGATGTGGATGGGCGTTCGTGTTTCCCGTATGCCAGCGAAGGGTTGTTCGACATTTACGAGGTGGAATTGTCGCTGCTGCGCGAGGACGCCACGGCGGTATTCGAACGTATCCACCCCGATGATCTGGACCGTGTGCGCCGCTCAATCCGCTATTCGGCCGAGCACCTCGCACCCTGGCGTGATGAATACCGTGTGTGCCTGCCGAGTGCAGGTTTGCGATGGATCCGCGGCGAAGCGACGCCAGAGGTAGGTGAGGGCGGCTGCACGCTGTGGCATGGCTATTTGACCGATATTTCCGACTTGAAGGGAGTGGAGGAAGACCTGCGCACCCTGTCGGTGACCGATGCCCTGACCGGCATCCACAACCGCCGTTACTTCCAGGAGCGCCTCAAGGCGGAACTCGAGCGGGCCCAGCGTGATGACCAGGACTTGGCGGTGATCATGCTCGATATCGACCACTTCAAACGCATCAATGACCAGTTTGGCCATGCGGTGGGTGACCATGTATTGCGCAGCTTGTGCCAGCGCATCGGCAACCGCTTGCGGCGCAGCGACGTGTTCTGCCGGCTGGGCGGCGAGGAGTTCATGGTGCTGTGCCCGGGCAGTAATGCAGAGCAGGCGCGGCTTTTGGCCATGGAGCTGTGGCAAGGGGTGCGCGGTGTGCCGGTGGAGGGGGTGGGCAAGGTGACCGCGAGCTTTGGCGTGGCGGGCTGGCGTGCGGGGGAGGGGGCGGATGCGTTGTTGTTACGCGCGGATGCCGGGGTGTACGCAGCCAAACAGGCAGGGCGGGATCGGGTTGAGGGTGAACTGGTTTGAGGTGTTCGCTGCCTGTGAAATCGAGCGCCGCTCGCGCGGCGCATCGCGAATAAATTCGCTCCTACAGGAGTGCGCCAGGGCAGGCAACCATGGCGTGTAGGAGCGGCTTCAGCCGCGATGCGCCGCTTGGGCGGCGCTCGATCCAACAGGCAACGAACGCCTCAAGGCGAACCAGTCGCCGCCAGCTTCGGCTGGCGATACAGGTCCAGCAGCACCTGGTCCAGCACCTGCGAGGCCCCCCACGGTTTCGGGTCGTTGAGGATCGCCGCCACCGCCCAGGTGTTGCCGTTGCTGTCACGGCTGAAGCCGGCAATGGCGCGCACGGTGTTCAGGGTGCCCGTCTTGATGTGCCCTTCACCGCTCATGGCGGTGCGCTTGAGGCGCTTGCGCATGGTGCCGTCCATGCCCACCAGCGGCATCGAGCTGATGTACTCGGCAGCGTAAGGGCTGTTCCAGGCAGCTTGCAGCATTGCGGCCATCTCACGGGTGCTCACCCGCTCGGCGCGGGACAGGCCCGAACCATTCTCCATCACCAGGTGCGGTGCCGTGATGCCTTTCTTGGCCAGCCACTGGCGCACCACGCGCTGGGCGGCGCGGGCATCATCGCCGTCGGCATCGGTGCGGAACTGCGCACCCAGGCTCAGGAACAGCTGCTGGGCCATCGTGTTGTTGCTGTACTTGTTGATATCGCGGATGACTTCCACCAGGTCTGGCGAGAAGGCCCGTGCCAACAGGCGTGCACTTTTGGGTACGTTTTCGATGCGGTCGCGGCCCTGGATGCTGCCGCCCAGCTCGTTCCAGATGGCCCGCACGGCACCGGCGGCGTAGGTCGGGTGGTCTAGCAGCGACAGGTAGGTTTGCGAGTTGCAGCCGTCGCCCAACTGGCCGCTCACGACCACGCTGATGCCGTCAGGCTGCGGCACCGGGTTGTAGCGCACATCACCACTGCACTGCTTGGATGCCACCGCTTTCACCTGGTTGTCGATGCGGATGCTGGCAATTGGCGGCTCGACGGCGATGGTCACCTTGCCCCCATCGTTGCGGGCGACAAATCGCAGGGCCTTGAGGTTGACCAGCAGGGAGTCGGGCTTGACCAGGAAGGGCTTGTTGACGTCGCCACCGTCATCGTCGAACTGCGGCAGGTTGGGCTGCACGAAGTGGCTGCGGTCCAGCACCAGGTCACCGGTGATGGTGCGCACGCCATTGGCACGCAGGTCACGCATCAGCAGCCACAGCTTCTCCATGTTCAGCTTGGGGTCGCCGCCGCCCTTGAGG
This sequence comes from Pseudomonas sp. PSKL.D1, assembly GCF_028898945.1. Lineage (NCBI taxonomy): Bacteria > Pseudomonadati > Pseudomonadota > Gammaproteobacteria > Pseudomonadales > Pseudomonadaceae > Pseudomonas > Pseudomonas sp. PSKL.D1. The sequence continues at coordinate 4,044,037 of NZ_CP118607.1, read as the reverse complement.
TACAGGTTACCGTTGAGCACGCCATTGCTCAGGGTGCCATCGGTATAGAACTCAGTCTTCCACTGGAAGGTTGGCCCGAGCAGTTCAAGGGCTGCGTAGGTGGTGACCAGTTTCATGGTCGAGGCCGGGTTAACGGAGACATCGGCGTTGAACACGGTAGGAGTGCCAGGGCCATTCAATGGCAGCATTACCAGCGACAGCGCAGTGTCCTGCAATTTGTTGGCCTTCAGGGCCTGCTGCACCTTGGGTGGCAATGACGTGTTGACGGCGGCGGCCTGGCTTGGCAATGCGACTGGCAGGAGCAGGCCCGCGAGAATGAGGGGTCGAAGCGCTTTGATCATGTGTGATAAATACCCTGCTGACGAGGGAAAAGGACATTGGGGCTGTAAGAAATGGTCGCCCCAGCACGAAGAATAGTGCGCATTATGCCCCAAGCGCTGCAGCGGTGGGTTACGTTCGACGGAAAAGCGCCGTTGTCACGTGGAAACTGGTAAAGTGCCGCGCGTAATTTATTAAGAGGATTGTTCCATGGCTACCAACCGTTCCCGTCGTCTGCGCAAAAAACTGTGCGTGGATGAGTTCCAGGAGCTGGGTTTTGAACTGAACCTGGGTTTCAAGGAAGACCTGTCTGACGAAGCCATCGACGCCTTCCTCGACGCTTTCCTGGCAGAAGCCATGGATGCCAATGGCCTGGACTACGTTGGCGGTGATGACTTTGGTCTGGTTTGCTCGGCCAAGCGTGGCTCGGTCAGCGAAGAGCAGCGCGCCACTGTTGAAGCCTGGCTCAAAGGCCGCAACGAACTGACCAACATCGAAGTCAGCCCGCTGCTGGACGCCTGGTACCCGGAAAAGCCGATCAACCCGGCTTCCTGATGAGTCATTGAGCGGGCGCCCGACCGGGCCCCGCTTCATCAAGCCCTGGCCAGTTCTCTGGCCAGGGCTTTTTCCATTCTGCGCATATGCCGCGCCAGTATCTGGCGTTGCTGCCTGATATGTGACACGGGCAATGCAGCATCCTCCAGTGCCTCACACGCCGAAATCAGCCGGGTTGCGTTCAACATGCGCGCCGCGCTCAGAATTTTGTGCGCCTGCTCGCGGATGGCACCCGCCTGATTGTCCGGTGCCAGGCGCATGAGTTCGGCCAGATCCTCCTGCAGGCTCTGGTGCAGGGCGGTGAGCAAGCGGGCCCGATCTGCCGCGTCGTTACCCACGATGCAGCCCAAACCATCCAGGTTGTACAACGAATGACTTTCATGGCATTGCCCTGCACTGGGCAGGATGCCCGTAAGGCGTTGGCTGAGTGTGCTCAGGGTAATGGGTTTGAGCAGGCAGTCGTCCATGCCCACACTGAGGCACTTTTGCCGTACTTCCGGCTGAGCATTGGCGGTGTACCCCAGGATCACGCAGCGGGCCCGGCCTGCTTGCCGCTCCTCGGCACGTACCAGGGTGGCAAACTGGTAGCCGTTCATGTGTGGCATGTTGCAGTCGAGAACCACGACGTCGAAGTGCCCGGTGCGCCACATGGCCAGCCCCTCCTGGCCGTTGCTGGCGCTGCACTGGCGCAGCCCCAGGTAGCTCAGCTGTTGCGCCATCAGCAGCAGGTTGGCAGGGTGATCGTCGACTACCAGTACTTTCAACCCCGGGTGTGGTGTATCCAGCTCTTCGGCATCCTCTGCGGGCGCGAGTGCTGCCGCTACGCGCTGAAGCGGCATCAACAGGCGCACTTGGGTGCCAAAATCCGGCAAGCTCTTGATGCTGAGGTTGCCCCCCATCATTTCGCACAGGTTGCGGCAGATTGCCAGGCCAAGCCCGGTGCCGGCACGTGCCCCCTGGCTGTGCGGGTTGGCCTGCACAAACGGGTTGAACAGGCGCTGCAGGTCTGAGTCGCTGATGCCGATGCCGCTGTCACGCACCTCCATCTCCAGGCTGGGCGGCGTGCATGGGCCTTCATCGCGCAGGCTCAGGCTGATGCTCACCTGGCCCTGCTCGGTGAACTTGATGGCATTGCTGATCAGGTTGGACACCACTTGCTTGAAGCGCAGCGGGTCGAGCAGGGCATGGCAGCGCGCCTCGGGGCAGATGACAATTTCCAGTGCAAGGCCCTTTTGCCGTGCCTGGCCGTCGAAGATACGGCCGACCGATTCGACGAGCGCGGCCACATCGACGGGTTCCGGGGAGAGGGTCAAGTGCCCGGATTCGATGCGCACGATGTCCAGAATATCGCCAATCAGCCCCAGCAAATCCTTGGCCGAGTGGTGTGCGACTTCCAGTGATGTGCAATCCATGTGGCCGTGGCGCGCGCGTCTGACTGCCAGCTCCAGCATACCGATCACGGCGTTCATCGGCGTGCGAATCTCATGGCTGATGGTGGCCAGGAAGGTGCTCTTGGCGCGGTTGGCATCATCGGCCAGCTGTTTGGCCTCGCGCAGCTCCTGCACCAGCTTGCGGCGTTCGCTGATGTCGATCCAGCCACCAATGATGCCCTGCACCTCGCCCAGCGAATCGCGATACGGCAGGATCCAGTGGTAGATGGTGATCTCGCGACCTTTCAGGCGCAATGGGCGGTCTATGATGAGCGGCACGCCGGCGGCCATCACCTGCAGGTAGTCGGCATGAATCTGGCGGGTGTATTCGGCACTGGCAAACAGGCTTTCTTCCAGGCGTTTGCCCTGCACGGCGTCCAGGCTCGCCTCGACCGCCTCAAGGTAACTTTGGTTGCAGCTCTGCAGGCAACCTTCGCGGTCACGCACATACATGGGGTGCGGTGTGCCATTGAGCAGCGCGCCCATGAACTCCAGCTGGTCGCTCAGCGCACGTTCAGCGCGTTGGCGCTGCTTGATCTGGCGCCGCAGGCGGGCGTTCCAGATCAGCGCCAGGATCAGCAGCAGGCCAGTGCCCAGCAGTACCTGCAGCACCAACCGGCGCACATCCTTCCAGCCGCTGTCGTCATGCGGGTTGTAGCCACGCCAGCGGCTGTTGATCACGCCCAGTTCCTCGGGTGAAATGCTCAGCAGCGCCTTGTCGATGATCGAGGCCAGTGCGGTGTCCTGACGGGCAGTTGCCATGGCGAAGCTGGCCGGTTCGCTGCCTACCGTGCTGCGGATGATCAGGTTGGTGTTGCCAGCCAGCGCGTGGTTGGCGTCGATCAAGGTGGTGATTACCGCGTCGACTGCACCGCTGCCGAGCAGAGCCATGGAGTAATACGGGCTTTCGGTTTCGATCCAGCCAGTTTGCGGGTAGCGCCTGGCCAGCAGGTCGGCCATTGCGCTGTAGCGAGTGACCGCGATACGGCGCCCACGCAATGCCTCCAGCGACGAGTAGGCCTCGTCCTCCGTGCGCGTGACCAGCACATGCGCACTTTCCAGGAAGGGGCGGCTCAATTGCAGGGGTTGCGCGTCCATGCCATTGATGGCCAGGGCGGCAACCAGGCTGACGCGCCCGTCTTCCAGCCGGGCCACCATGTCTGCGATGCCGCTGGCCCGTTGCACTTCAAACCGCAGGCCGGTGCGCAGCCGGATCAGTTCCAGCAAGTCAGCCGTGATGCCTCGAAAATGGCCATTGCCATCGAAGTAGGACAGTGGTGCCGCAGTTTCATCCACGGCCACCTGCATGACGGGGTGGTTGCGCAGCCATTGCTCCTCAGCCGGAGTCAATTGCAGCTTGCGGTCTGTCAACAGAAGGTCGCCACCCGCGCTCCAGCGCTTGGATATGCTGGCGCGCACGGCATTTGGCTGGAGGTCGAGGGTGGCGTTGACCAGGTCGCGCAGGTGGGTATCCGCAGCCCGCATGGCAAAGCCGAAGCCCACGTTTTCGTGTTTGCCGAAGCTGGCCATGCGCAGGCGTGGCAAGTGGCCGCGGTTGAGCTGGTAATGCGTCGACAGGGTATCGCCGATAAACACGTCCGCTTGCCCGAACGCCACGGCATTGAGCGCCTGGGCAGAAGAACCGAAGGCCAGTAGCTCGGCCTTCGGGTAGGCCGCACGCAGTTCGTGTTTGGGCAGGTAGTGATAAAGCATGCCCAGGCGCATGCCGTCCAGGCCCAGGTCCAGTGCCCGATTTTCGTCCTCACGGGTGACCAGCACGGGTTGGTCGATGGCATAGGGGTGCGACAGGATCAGGCCATCGGTGGCCGCCTCGTAACCGTTGGCGCTGCCCAGCAGGTCGATTTCGCCGCGTTTGAGTGCGCGTACAGCGGCTTGCCGGTCGGGGTATCGCATTACCTTGATCGGCAAGCCCAGGGCCTTGCCGATCAGGCTGGCGAACTCTGCGGTGAGGCCCTGGTAATCGCGCCCGCCACTGGTGATGTCGAATGGCGGATAGTCTGGCGCCGAAGTCCCCAGTGTCAGGTGCTCACGCCCCTTGAGCCATAGCTGCTGTTGCCCGGTCGGGCGCGGCTGTACCGGCATCGCCGTTGAGCGGGCGTGCAGGGTATAGGCGGGTGACTCCAGCGGCCCTGCCTGCGACGCGCCGGCAACCAGAAGCAGTATGAGGAGCAAACTGGCGGTAAATCGTGCCATTGATAACCTCAGACCAAGGCGTTGCGCTTGGCCATCTCAATAAGATCAACCAAGGTGTCGACTTGCAGCTTTTGCATCAGTCGTTTTTTGTAGGTACTGACGGTTTTGTTGCTCAGAAACATGCCAACGGCAATCTCCTTGTTGCTTCGGCCTTGGGCAAACAGTTGCAATACCATCAGTTCACGGTCATTGACCTGGCGGAATAACCGCAGGTCGTGGTCAGCTGTTTCATGGTCGCCGTGGATGGCCTGGCTTGGGAAGTAGTTATACCCGGCAAGCACTGCTTTTATGGCGCTGAGCAATTCGCCGAGGTCTTCTTGTTTGCAAACATAACCGGCCGCCCCCGAGTGCATGCAGCGTACGGCGAACAGTGCCGGGGACTGTGCGGTGAGCACCAGGATCTTCAGCGGCAGGTCCATGGCCTGGAAGCGTGACAAGACTTCCAGGCCATCCAGCATGGGGATGCTGATGTCGAGGATTACCAGGTCGGGATTGGTCTCACGAATCATCTGCATGGCATCGACGCCATTGTCCGATTCGCCTACGACTTTATAGTTCTGGTTTTCAAGCAGCATGCGAACGGCCAGGCGGATGACCGGGTGGTCATCGACAATAAATACAGAATGCATATTGAATTCCCCTGGGGTGAATGACGAAGGCAGGCTCACCTTAACCCAGTTGGAAGGCGTTCGGGACGTGAAGAAGGGCACTAAAGGCTTTATGGGAAATGGACTACAAAAGAAACGCGGTTTAGCTACGAAGTGTAAGGAAATTATTCAGAAATTTAAAATTTCTTACAGGGAAAGAAGGTGATTTGAAGATGTGTTTATTGATTAAACAACTTTGTAGGAAACTTCTTTCAATAAATGGCGCCGCTTTGATCAGCGGCGCCATGTCGCTTCAGGCGGGGCTGGAGCGCCCGGTCATCTCCCGGGCCATTTCACTGGCATAGCTGTCGGTCATGCCGGCGATGAAGTCGATCATGCGCAGGAAGGCGGTATGCAGCGAGTCCTCGGGGGATGGCGCATTGTTGCCGATCAGGTCGAGTACCCGACGGCTCTTGAACGAGGGGCTGCGCCCGCCGTGCTGCTCGAGGGCTGCGCCGCAGAAGGTGTTCAGCAGGATTTCCAGGGTGGTGTAGGCGCCAATCTCGTGCAGGGTCTTGCGCTTGTCCTGGAAGATCTTGTTGCGCGCCATGTCCTTGGCTTGCAGCACACACCGTTTGGCTGGCCCGTGCATGTGTTCGACCAGGTCGCCATGAAGCAGCCCGGCCAGCAGCGCGGGCTGCTGTTCGACGAAGGCGCGGGCGGCGGCGTTGGTCAGGTGTTCGATGGCCTTGCCGCGCAAGATGGCCAGTTTGCGCCGACGGGAGTCGTTCGGGCCGAGCTGGCGGTAGGTCTCGGGCAGGTCATCGCCGACCAGGTCCAGCAGCAAGGCCTCGACTTCGCTGTAGTGCAGCAGCTCCATCTCCAGGCCGTCTTCAAGGTCGATCAGCGCGTAGCAAATGTCATCCGCCGCCTCCATCAGGTACACCAGCGGGTGGCGCGCCCAGCGCTGGGTTTCCAGCAGCGGCAGGCCGAGTTTGCGCGCAATCTGCTCAAGCAGCGGCAATTCGCTCTGGTAGCAGCCGAACTTGTGTTTCTTGTAACCCAGCGCATCCGCGTGCCGCGCTGTCCAGGGGTACTTCAGGTAGGTGCCGAGGGTGGCGTAGGTCAGCCGGGTGCCGCCATCGAATTGGTGGTATTCCAGCTGGGTGAGCACGCGAAAGCCCTGGGCGTTGCCTTCGAAGTTGAGAAAGTCTCCACGCTCGTCGTCGCTCATGTCATCCAGCCAACCGCGCCCGGCCGCCTGCTGGAACCAGTGGCGGATGGCATCTTCACCGGAATGGCCGAAGGGCGGGTTGCCGATGTCGTGCGCCAGGCAGGCGGACTGCACGATCATGCCCAGGTCGCTGGGCTCGCACCAGTCGGGCAGGTTGTCGCGCAGGGTTTCCCCCACGCGCATGCCGAGTGAGCGGCCTACGCAGCTGACTTCGAGCGAGTGGGTCAGGCGGGTGTGGATATGGTCGTTGCTGGTAACGGGGTGCACTTGGGTCTTGCGGCCCAGGCGGCGGAAAGCGCCCGAGAAGATGATGCGGTCGTGGTCCTTGTGAAAGGGGCTGCGCCCCAGTTCTTCAGCGCTGTACAGGGCTTTGCCCAGGCGTTCGCGGGTGAGCAGGGTGTGCCAGTCCAAGGAGGGATCTCCTGTCGGTCGATGGGCATAGCTTCGGGTGTGCTGGCAGGCCGCGCAAGAGGGTAAACCGCCGGCGCTCAGGAGCGCCGGCCGTTTTGCAGGTACAGGCGCACCAAGGGCAACAGGCTGCTACCCAGGCGGACCAGGCGGCTCAGGTTACCGCTACGTACGCCTTTGCCGGTGAGAAAGCCCAGCGCCACCACGGCACCGATGCCCCACAGCGGCGCATGCTTGATGCCCAGGCCCTGATGCAGCGAGCCGCCCATGCCACGCAGGCGCTGCAATGGCTCCAGCAGTTGCCCTGACTCGTGGCGGATTTCCTGGCGGTGCATTTCAAGGCGCAGGCGCAGCAGCGCCTTGCGCAGTTCCCGTGGGTTACGGGTGTTTGGCAGTTCAGGCAAGCTCATGGCAACAGGCGCTCCCGGTCTTTGGCCAGTTCTTCGAGGGTGGCGCCAAACGGCGATGACTCGTCGAACACAGCGGCTTTAAGGCGCAGCGCACAGTACAGCGCGGCAATACCGTAGAACACGCAAAGGCCGATGATGCCTGCCAGGCGGTAGCTGTCCCAGAGCAGTACCAGCAGCAGCCCAGACAGCGCGGTGAGCAATAGCAGTGCGAACACCAGTGCCAGGCCAGCGAACAGGAGCAGGCTCAGCGTGCGCGCCTTCTGCTCCTGCAACTCGATGCCGAACAGTTCGATGTGACTGTGCAGCAGCCCCAGCAGGGCAGCGCCGAGGCGCTTGCCCGAGGCACTGCTGCCATTGGCGTCATTCTCCATGGGGGCTCCTTAGCGCCGATTGGCCAGCAGGCCGATCAGCAGGCCGACACCGGCGGCGATGCCAATGGCTTGCCAAGGGTTTTCCTGCACGTATTGTTCGGCACTGCCCAACGCCGCCTGGCCACGTTCGCGCACGGACTCCTGGGTCAGTTGCAGGGTTTCGCGGGCCTGGGTCAGCCGCTCGTGGATCTGCCCGCGCAGTTCATCGGCCTGGTCCCCGGCCAGGTTGGCGGTGTCGGCCAGCAGTTTTTCCGTGTCACGGACCAAGGCCTGAAAGTCAGCCATCAGTATCTCTTGTGCAGTCTTTGCCGATTTGCTGGCCATGGTGCTCTCCCTGTGGTGTGTAGGTCATTCGAGTTGCCCGCCGTTCGGAAGGTTCACTGCCGGTGCTGGTACGGGCTTTGCTAACGAGGTTGGCTCAATCAGGGCACAGACCCTGGTGGATACCGATAAACCTTAACGCAATCCACGACAAACCCAAGAAAAAACCGCGCAGGCCCCACCTGGTTCGCTGAACCACGCGCAGGGGCTGGCACCGATTTGGTGCAGGGATGCAGGTTCTTGAACTGTCCTGGTGCCTTTTTCTGCAGGTCTGCCTTTCAATGGAAAACATGCACAGCGCGATGGACTCCCTGGTCCATGGTTCCAATACCCTGTTCATTCTCATGGGCGCCATTCTGGTGCTGGCCATGCACGCCGGTTTCGCGTTTCTCGAAGTTGGTACGGTGCGGCACAAGAACCAGGTTAACGCCCTGTCGAAAATCCTCAGCGATTTCGCGGTCTCGGCATTGGTTTATTTCTTTATCGGCTACTGGATTGCCTACGGGGTGAGCTTTCTTCACCCAGCGTCAGCGCTGGCCAGCGACCATGGCTACGCGCTGGTGAAGTGCTTCTTTCTGCTTACCTTCGCGGCGGCCATCCCGGCCATCATCTCCGGTGGCATCGCCGAGCGCGCCCGCTTTGCGCCGCAGTTGTGCGCCACGGCGTTGATCGTGGCCTTTATTTACCCCTTCTTTGAGGGCGTGGTGTGGAACGGCAACCTGGGTGTTCAGGCTTGGTTGCAAGCCCGCTTCGGCGCGCCATTCCATGACTTTGCCGGCTCCGTGGTGGTGCATGCCATGGGCGGCTGGCTGGCGTTGGCGGCGGTGCTGCTGCTGGGCGCGCGGCGCGGGCGTTACCGTGACGGGCGGCTGGTGGCATTCGCGCCGTCGAGCATTCCGTTTCTGGCGTTGGGTTCGTGGATTCTGATCATCGGCTGGTTCGGCTTCAACGTGATGAGCGCGCAGACCTTGCAAGGCGTTAGCGGCCTGGTGGCGATCAACTCGTTGCTGGCCATGGTCGGCGGTACGCTGGCGGCGCTGGTGGCCGGGCGCAACGACCCGGGCTTCTTGCACAACGGCCCGTTGGCCGGGCTGGTGGCGGTGTGCGCAGGCTCCGATGTGATGCACCCGGTCGGCGCATTGGCCACCGGCTTGGTGGCGGGCGTGCTGTTTGTGTGGAGCTTCACGGCCGCGCAAAACCGCTGGAAGATCGATGACGTGCTGGGTGTGTGGCCGCTGCATGGCCTGTGTGGGGTATGGGGTGGTATTGCCTGCGGTATTTTTGGCCAGGTGGCGCTGGGTGGCATGGGTGGGGTTAGCTTGGCCAGCCAGTTGATCGGCAGCCTGGCCGGTGTGGCAGTGGCCCTGGTCGGTGGCTTTGCCGTGTATGGCGCTATCCGCGCGGTGCATGGCCTGCGCTTGAGCCATGAGCAGGAGTTCCAGGGCGCAGACCTGTCGCTGCACCGCATCGGCGCCACCAGCCAGGATTGAGCCAGGTCAGGTGCAGAGGGGGCAGGGCGGGCCTAGAATAGGGTCTTCCGTTGCCAATCGAGCCTGCCCCATGCTGCCTGAATGCCAACTGTTCGGTACTGTCGGGTGTCACCTCTGTGAAGTGGCCGAAGGTGTACTGATGCCTTTTGTCGACCAAGGCCTGCTGGTCGAGCTGGTTGATATCGCAGACAACGAGACATTGGCCGAGCGTTACGGGTTGATCATCCCGGTGCTTCGCCGGTGCGACACAGCTGCAGAGTTGTTGTGGCCATTCGACGCGGAACAAGTGGTGGCGTTTCTCCGGCCGTGAGGCTTTTGTGCATTGACGCAGAGGGGTACGCCTTCGTATGCTGTATATAAATACAGTATCGAGGTGCCCCTATGCTCAATGTCGAGCAACTCAAGTACAGCGTCAACCGCATGCCGGTGGAGCGGGTGTGTGACGCCGTGCTGGAACTGCGCCTGGAGGGCCTTGTCACCGACGACCGTACGCCGTTCGGCAAGGTCCACTTCAATACCTGTTTTGCCGAGATCGAGGCCTTGTTCCAGCGTGCCGGCTATCACCGTGGCCTGGATGTAGTGGGTTATCAAGGTTTGCTCTATGCACTTTACGACCCGGGGCGCTGGGAGCCCGTGCAGGTACTGCGCTGGCTGAAGGAGCGTAGCGAGGCCATGGACCAGGCAGGCTGAGGCACGGATAATACCCGGCCATCACCGTTACGAGCCCCGCCATGATCACGCCCTTCGACCCCGCCCGCCAGCAAGCCAGCACGGTCTGCCTGCCCCCTGGCAACTGGGCCACGGTGCTCGATTGCCTGTGTGACCATTTCAAGGCCATTGGCCGTGAGCAGTGGCTGGACCGTTTTGCCCGTGGGCGTGTGCTGGGAGCTGACGGGCAGGCCATTGCGGCCGACCTGCCGTACCGCCGGGGTATGCGCCTGCACTATTTCCGCGAAGTGCCCAATGAGCGGCCGATCCCGGTGCAAGAAACCATCGTGCATGTGGATGAGCATCTGGTGGTGGCGGACAAACCGCATTTTCTGCCGGTGACGCCGACAGGTGAATACGTCGAACAGACCCTGTTGCGTCGGTTGATCCGGCGGCTGGATAACCCCCACCTGGTCCCGCTGCATCGCATCGATCGTCACACCGCCGGGCTTGTGCTGTTTTCCGCCAACCCGCACAGCCGCAGCGCCTACCAGCGTCTGTTCCCCGAGCGGCGTATCGACAAGCGTTACCAAGCTATTGCCGCTGCCCTGCCGCAGCATGCGTTCCCGCTGGTGCATAAAAGCCGCCTGGTGCATGGCGAGCCGTTTTTCCGCATGCATGAAGTGGAAGGGGAGAGCAACAGTGAAACCTTGGCAGAGGTGCTGGAGCGAAACGGCGACCTGTGGCGTTACGGTTTGTCGCCGGTGACCGGCAAGACCCACCAGCTACGGGTGCACATGGCCGCGTTGGGAGCGGGAATTTGCAATGACCCGTTCTACCCCGAGCTGGTCAATGAAGAAGACGATTACCAGAGGCCGCTGAAATTGCTGGCGCAGAGTTTGCGTTTCAGCGACCCGCTGACGGGTGAGGAGCGTTACTTCGAGAGCCGATTGGCTCTGGATTGGTAACAAGCCTGCCTTGCGCCGCCCCTGTAGGAGCGGCTTCAGCCGCGAGCACCGGCGCAGCCGGTGCCATCCACCGCGTCGCCTGCTTCGCGGCGGTCCGACGTCTCGGTGAATCCGCTCCTACACCGGTCTTCTTGGCTTGAAACTTAGCGGTTGAACCGCTCCACCAACGAATACTGGCTCCCTGCCGTACTCGCCAGCTCTTCGCTGAGCAGCGCCGAATGCTGCGCCTGTTCGCTGGTCTGGTCGGCCAGCTCGGCGATGGTGCTGATGTTGCGGCTGATTTCGTCGGCCACGGCGGTTTGCTCTTCGGTCGCGGCGGCAATCTGGGTGGCCATGTCGGTGATGTTGGCTACCGCCTCGCTGATCCCCACCAGCGCCTGGTCGGCCTGCATCACCCGCTCGACGCCTTCCTGCGCCTGGCGGTGGCCGGTTTCCATGGTTTGCACGGCGTTGTTGGCGGTTTGCTGCAGCTTGGCAATCAGCCCGTGAATTTGCCCGGTGGATTCGGCGGTACGCTGGGCCAGCTGGCGCACTTCATCCGCCACCACGGCAAAGCCACGGCCCATTTCGCCGGCGCGGGCGGCTTCGATGGCGGCGTTCAGTGCCAGCAGGTTGGTCTGGTCGGCAATGCCTTTGATCACGTCGACCACGCCACCGATTTCGTCGCTGTCCTTGGCCAGCTGGGTCACGGTGGCGCCGGTCTCGCCGACGGCCGTCGACAAGCGCGCAATGGCATCGCGGGTTTCCCCGGCGATCTGCCGGCCTTCGCTGGTCAGGCGGTTGGCTTCCTGGGTGGCGTCAGCGGTGCGTTGAACGTGGTTGGCCACTTCCTGGGTGGTGGCGGCCATCTGGTTTACAGCAGCGGCCACCTGTTCGGTTTCGACGCGCTGGCGCTCCAGGCCCGAAGAACTCTTGTGGGCCAGGGCATCGGACTGGCGAGCCTGGTCGCTGAGGTGTTCGGCGCTGTCCTGCAGGCGGGTCAGGCAGGTTTTCATGCGTGCGTCCTGGCTGAGCATGGCCATTTCCAGGCGCGCTTGCACGCCACGGCTGTCGGTGTACATCTGTGCGATCAGCGGGTCGGACGTTGTCTGTTCGGCCAGGCGCAGCAGGCGCTTGAGGCCCCGTTGCTGCCAGCTCAGGCCGAGCAGGCCCAGGGGCACCGAGAGGCCGGCGGCCAGGGCGAAGCCCCAGGAGTGGCCGAGCGAACTGCCGATGACGAAGCCGACCTGGCTGACCAGGATGAACGGCAGCCAGTCCTGCAGCACGGGCAGCCAGGTATCGCGGCGCGGGACTGCGGGCTTGCCCTGATTGAGGCGTTGGTACAGGGCTTCGGCGCGGCGGATCTGTTCGGCGGTGGGTTTGACCCGTACCGACTCGTAGCCGGTAACCTGGTCGTTGTCGAAAATCGGGGTGACGTAGGCGTTGACCCAGTAGTGGTCGCCGGACTTGCAGCGGTTCTTGACGATGCCCATCCATGGCAGGCCCTGTTTTAGGGTTTGCCACATGTGGTTGAACACCGCGGGGGGCACGTCGGGGTGGCGCACGAGGTTATGGGGCGCGCCGATCAGCTCATCGCGTGAGAAACCGCTGATCTCGACAAATGCATCGTTGCAATAGGTGATCACCCCTTTGGTACTGGTGGTGGAGATCAACCGTTGTTGGGCTGGGAAAGTCCGTTCCCTTTGAGTTATCGGCTGGTTGTTACGCATGGGCTGATGTAATCCGCAAGGCTTTGGACCAGTATCGGCTGGGCGGGATTTTTATTGAATGTTTATTTAACCCGGCAAGTTCCTGCTCCTGCTCCTGCTCCTGCTCCTGCTCCTGCTTTTGCTTTTGCTTTTCAGCGCGCGATAGTTCAGGCGACGCAGATTGCGACTTCAGGAGGCCGAACGCAGGCGTCTGGAGGGCCAGGGTGCGCAGCACCCCTTCGGCGTCAGCCGAAGGCGCGAGATGTAGGTTTGCGCAGCAAACCGTAGGCCGCGCGGGCCCGGAGGGCGCCGGAGTGAGGGGACCCCGGAGCGTAGCGTAGGGGCCGGATGATGGGAGCCGGGGTTTTTGGTTACTTTTTGCCCAGTCAAAAAGTAACCCGCCGTAAGGGCGGAAAGGTGAGTGTGCGCCATCACAGCAGCTGAGGATTGACGCGGTCTCGAAGCAGCCAGCAGCCAGCAGCCAGCCAAAGCTTAAGAGCCAGAGCAGTTGTTTTGACAACACCGTTAGCATTCATTGGCGATGGCGACGCGAAGTCACCTTTCCGCCCTTACGGCGGGTCACTTTTTGTCAAACGCGACAAAAAGTAACCAAAAAACGCTGGCTCCCATCATCCGGCCCCTGCGCTGCGCTCCGGGGTCCCCTCACTCCGGCGCCCTCCGGGCCCGCGCGGCCTACGGTTTGCTGCGCAAACCTACATCTCGCGCCTTCGGCTAACGCCGAAGGGGTGCTGCGCACCCTGGCCCTCCAGACGCCTGCGTTCGGCCTCCTGAAGTCGCCGTCCGCGGCGCCTGAACTACCGCGCGCTTAGAAGCAAAAGCAAAAGCAAAAGCAAAAGCAAAAAGCAAACTGCAAACTGCTCGGGTTCAGAAGGCTTGAACGCAGCACTTTGCCTAGTGCTGAATCATCTGCCGCAACACATAGTGCAAAATCCCCCCCGCCTTGAAGTACTCCACTTCATTGAGCGTGTCGATCCGGCACAACACCTCGATCTGCTGCTGTTGCCCATCTTCACGGGTAATACCCAGCGTAAGGCTCATGCCGGGCTTGATCGCCACCCCCTCAAGCCCCGTCAGGTCAATCTGCTCCTTGCCCGTCAGCCCCAGCTGCTTGCGATCCTGCCCAGCCGTGAACTGCAACGGCAGCACGCCCATGCCCACCAGGTTGGACCGGTGAATACGCTCGAAACTCTCTGCCAATACCGCTTTCACGCCCAGCAGATTTGTCCCCTTGGCCGCCCAGTCACGGCTCGAACCCGTGCCATATTCCTGCCCGGCGATCACCACCAGCGGTGTACCTTCGGCCTGGTAGCGCATGGCCGCGTCATAGATCGACAGTTTTTCGTCGCTGGGCACGTAAAGGGTATTGCCACCTTCCTCGCCCCCAAGCATTTCGTTGCGGATGCGAATGTTCGCAAACGTGCCACGCATCATCACCTCATGGTTGCCACGCCGCGAACCGTAAGAGTTGAAGTCCCGCGGCTCCACGCCCTTGTCACGCAAATACCGGCCCGCCGGGCTGTCGGCCTTGATGTTGCCAGCCGGCGAAATGTGGTCGGTGGTCACCGAATCGCCGAGCAGGGCAAGGATGCGCGCGTTGTGAATGTCCGTGATCTCGGGCAGCGGCCCGCCGATAGCCTCGAAGAAGGGCGGGTGCTGAATGTAGGTGGAGTCGTCCTGCCACACATAGGTAGCCGCTTGCGGCACTTCAATCGCCTGCCATTGCGCGTCACCGGCAAACACCTCGGCGTACTCCTTGTGGAACATGGCGGTGTCGACCTTGGCCACGGCTTCGGCGATTTCCTGCTGGCTGGGCCAGATGTCGCGCAGGTACACCGGCTGCCCGTCCTTGCCAGTGCCCAGCGCATCGCAGGTCAGGTCCACACGTACGCTGCCCGCCAGCGCGTAGGCCACCACCAGTGGCGGTGACGCCAGCCAGTTGGTTTTCACCAGCGGGTGCACGCGGCCTTCGAAGTTACGGTTGCCCGACAACACCGAGGCCACCGTGAGGTCGGCGCTGCCAATGGCTTTTTCGATGGCCTCGTCCAGCGGGCCGGAGTTGCCGATGCAGGTGGTGCAGCCATAGCCGACCAGGTCAAAGCCCAACTCATCGAGATAAGGCGTAAGCCCGGCGGCCTTGTAATAGTCGGTAACCACCTTGGAGCCGGGCGCCAGCGAACTCTTGACCCAGGGCTTGCGTTGCAGGCCTTTTTCCAGTGCCTTTTTGGCCACCAGCCCGGCCGCCATCATCACGCTGGGGTTGGAGGTGTTGGTGCATGAGGTGATTGCCGCGATCACCACGGCGCCATCGCGCAGGGTATGGGTTTGCCCGTTGAAGCTGTAATCGATCTGACCGGCCTGGTCGGCATTGCCTACCGCCACGCCGCCACCGCCTTCGCTTTCCAGGCGGCCAACGTCCTTGGCCAGGGGTTTGGGCTGCAGTTCGATGAACTGGTCAAATGCCTGGCTCACCTGGCCCAGGGCAACCCGGTCCTGGGGGCGCTTCGGCCCGGCCAGGCTGGCTTCGACGTCGTGCATGTCCAACGCCAGCGTGTCGCTGAACAGCGGCTCCTGGCCAGCCAGGCGCCACAGGCCCTGCTGCTTGCAATAGGCTTCGACCAGTTGCACGCTCTGTTCGGGCCGGCCAGACAAGCGCAGGTAGTCGAGCGTTACTTCGTCGACCGGGAAGAACCCGCAGGTGGCGCCATATTCCGGGGCCATGTTGGCCAGGGTGGCGCGGTCGGCCAAGGGCAGGTCGGCCAGGCCGTCACCATAAAACTCGACGAACTTGCCCACCACGCCCTTCTTGCGCAGCATCTGGGTCACGGTCAGCACCAGGTCGGTGGCGGTGATGCCTTCGCGCAGCTTGCCGGTGAGCTTGAAGCCGATTACCTCCGGGATCAGCATCGACACCGGCTGGCCCAGCATGGCTGCCTCCGCCTCGATGCCGCCCACGCCCCAGCCCAGTACGCCGAGGCCATTGATCATGGTGGTGTGCGAGTCGGTGCCCACCAGCGTGTCGGGGAACGCATAGGTACGGCCATCTTCCTCACGAGTCCATACCGTACGCCCAAGGTATTCCAGGTTCACCTGGTGGCAGATGCCGGTGCCCGGCGGCACCACGCGGAAGTTGTCGAACGCACTCTGGCCCCAGCGCAGGAACGCATAGCGCTCGCCATTGCGCTGCATCTCGATGTCGACGTTCTGGGTGAAGGCTTCAGGTGTGGCGTAGCGGTCGACCATCACCGAGTGGTCGATCACCAGGTCTACCGGCGACAGCGGGTTGATGCGCTGCGGGTCGCCACCGGCCTTGGCCATGGCCGCGCGCATGGCGGCCAGGTCGACCACCGCCGGCACACCGGTGAAATCCTGCATCAGTACCCGTGCCGGGCGGTACTGGATTTCCCGGTCGGAACGGCGCTCCTGCTGCCAGGCGGCCAGGGCGCGCAGATCATCCCCAGTGACGGTTGCCCCGTCTTCCCAGCGCAGCAGGTTCTCCAGCAGCACCTTGAGCGACATGGGCAGGCGTTGCAGGTCGCCAAGCTGCCGGGCAGCTTCGGCGAGGCTGAAGTAGTGGTAGGTCTGGTCGGCCACTTTGAGGGCCTTGAGGGTGTTCAGGCTATCGAGCGAGGGCATTGCCAACTCCTTATGCGCCGGTGCCCGGCATTGGCTGGAGCTTGCCGGTGTCACCGCTCTGTTTCGGCCCGCACGGCACGGACCTGGCTGAAAGGTCAGGTTAGCCCGCTTTGGCACCCCTGACCCTTTTCTGGACCGGCGGGGCATGTCGCAGGTTCCGAACTTCCTTTATCATCCCCGGCCTGCCGGCGCGTTGAGCGCGCCCGCCGTAGTGGAGTGAGTGATGAATACCCTGTTGATGCATTGCCGGCCCGGTTTCGAGGGTGAGGTGTGCGCAGAAATCAGCGAACACGCGGCCCGTCTGGGGGTTGCCGGCTATGCCAAGGGCAAGGCGCAGAGCGCCTGTGCCGAGTTTGTCTGCGCCGAGGCCGAAGGGGCCGAACGGCTGATGGCCGAACTGCGCTTTGCGCAATTGATCTTCCCGCGCCAGTGGGCACGAGGCGCGTACATCGAACTGCCGGAAAGCGACCGCATCAGCGTGCTGCTTGAGCAACTGGCCGGTCAGCCGGTGTTCGGCAGCCTGTGGCTGGAGGTACTGGACAGCAACGAAGGCAAAGAGCTGTCGACGTTCTGCCGCAAGTTCGAAGTGCCACTGCGCAAGGCCCTGGAGAAGGCGGGCCGCCTGGTCGAGGATGCCGGCAAACCGCGTTTGCTGCTCACCTTCATCAGTGGCCGGCGGGTGTTCGTGGGGCTGGCCGGGGCCAACAACAGTGCGTTGTGGCCAATGGGCATTCCGCGCCTGAAATTCCCGCGTGAAGCGCCGAGCCGCTCGACCCTCAAGCTGGAAGAGGCCTGGCACCAGTTCATCCCGCGTGAGCAGTGGCCGCAGCGCCTGGACGGTGACATGACCGGTGTCGACCTGGGCGCCTCGCCGGGCGGCTGGACGTACCAGCTGGTGCGCCGGGGCATGCTGGTCACGGCCATCGACAACGGCCCCATGGCTGAAAGCCTGATGGAAACGGGCCTGGTGCAACACCTCATGGCCGACGGCTTCACCTGGCAGCCGAAGCACCCGGTGGACTGGATGGTGTGCGACATCGTCGAAAAGCCTGCGCGCACCACCTCGTTGATCGAGACCTGGCTGGGCGAGGGCCTTTGCCGCGAGGCGGTGGTCAACCTGAAGCTGCCGATGAAGCAGCGCTATGCCGAAGTGCGCAAGTTGCTGGACCGGATGGACGCGACGTTCAAGGCACGCAAGGTCAAGGTGTCGATTGCCTGCAAGCAGCTGTACCACGACCGTGAAGAGGTGACGTGCCATCTGCGGCGGCTGGACATGAAGCCGCGTTGAGGTACGGGGGCTTTGTGGCCCCCTTGGTCAGCACTGCCTTCTGCGCCACAATAGCCATCATTTCCGGAGCGCCCCATGACTGATTTCACCCCTGACGCCATCCTCGATGCCACCGGCCTGAACTGCCCCGAGCCGGTCATGATGCTGCACCAGCACGTGCGCAACCTGGCTGCCGGTGGCCTGCTCAAGGTGATCGCCACCGACCCGTCAACCCGTCGCGACATCCCCAAGTTCTGCAACTTCCTGGGCCACGAACTGCTGCAACAGCAGGAAGAGGCGGGCACCTACCTGTACTGGATCCGCAAGAAAGCCGACTGAACCGCGCTGGAACACGCGCGGCGTAGCGCCTACACTGCGTTCCCCTGACAGGAGAGCGCCATGCTGATAGTTGCCGACGAGAATATCCCGCTGCTCGATGCCTTCTTCGAAGGCTTTGGCGAGATCCGCCGCTACCCCGGCCGCAGCCTCGACGCCGCCAGTGTCAAAGACGCCGACGTGCTGCTGGTGCGTTCGGTGACCAAGGTCGACCGGCAATTGCTTGAAGGCAGCAAGGTGCGCTTTGTCGGCACCTGCACCATCGGCACCGACCACCTGGACCTGGCCTGGTTCGCCGAAGCCGGCATCCAGTGGAGCAGCGCACCGGGTTGCAATGCCCGTGGCGTGGTCGACTACGTGCTGGGCAGCCTGCTGACCCTGGCCGACCTGGACGGCGTGGCGCTGGCGCAGCGCACCTACGGTGTGGTGGGCGCGGGCGAAGTGGGTGGCCGCCTGGTGCGTGTGCTGCATGGGTTGGGCTGGAAGGTGCTGGTCTGTGACCCACTGCGCCAGGCCCGGGAAGGCGGCGACTTCGTCAGCCTCGATACGGTGCTGGAGCAGTGCGACGTGATCAGCCTGCACACCCCGCTGGAGCGCGCGGGTGAACACCCCACCTGGCACCTGCTGGGTGAGCGGCAACTGGCACGCCTGCGCCCCGGCGCCTGGTTGATCAACGCCAGCCGCGGGCCGGTGGTGGACAACGCCGCCCTGCGTGAATTGCTGCTGGACCGTGAAGACGTGCATGCCGTGCTTGATGTGTGGGAAGGCGAGCCGCAGGTGGACCTGGCACTGGCCGACCTGTGCACCCTGGCCACACCGCATATCGCCGGCTACAGCCTTGACGGCCGGCAGCGCGGCACGGCGCAGATCTACCAGGCCTTGTGCCGCTTCCTGGGGCAGGATGAGCGCGTGCAGCTTGCCGACCTGCTGCCCCGCCCGCCACTGGCCCAGCTTGAACTGGATGAAAGCGCCGACCCGGCCTGGGCACTGGCGGCTATTTGCCGTGCCGTGTATGACCCGCGCCGGGATGATGCCGATTTCCGCCGTAGCCTGAGTGAAGACGTGGCCGAACAGCGGGCGGCGTTCGACCAGTTGCGCAAGCAATACCCGCCACGGCGGGAGATTGAAGGGTTGGCTGTACGGGTGCGGGGCGAGGCGCCGCAGTTGGGGCAGTTGGTGAGTGCGCTGGGGGCAGTGCTGGCCTGAAATCGTGCCATGCTTCATCGCGGCTAAAGCCGCTCCTACAGGCCTGTGCAAACCTGTAGGAGCGGCTTCAGCCGCGATGGGGCCCTCAGCCCTTGCGCACCTTACGGACCCGGCTCTTTTCCAGATCCTCGCAGGCCTTTTTGATCATCGCATCGGTAATCGGCACCTCGCGGCCTTGGGCATCAATGACCGAACCACAAGGTTTGCTCTCGTTCTTCTTCTGGGTATCGCTGCCGTGTTGCAGACTCATGTCGTGTCTCCTCGTCAGGTCCAATTTCCAGATAAACCTGTGCTGCACCCACAGTCCAACAGAAAGCACGAAAAACCGCTACAGCCCTGTTAGAACGATGGGCTATAGCCGCGCCCTGTCGGGATGGGTGGTAGTCTTCCCGTTCCTGACGCTGTGGTAACCGCCATGCCCGAACCCGTATCTCCCCGCCAACGCCGTGCCCTGCGCCTGGGCTGGCAGTTCGTCCGCCCTTACCGCCGCCAGGCCCTGCTGGCATTACTGGCGCTGGTGGTAACCGCTGGTATCACCTTGTCCATGGGGCAGGGCATTCGCCTGCTGGTGGACCAAGGCTTCATGACCGGCTCCGCGCACCAGCTCAACCAGACCATCGGCTTGTTTCTGGTGCTGGTGCTGGCCCTGGCGGTTGGCACGTTCAGCCGTTTCTACCTGGTCTCGTGGATTGGCGAGCGCTGCGTGGCCGACATCCGCCGTGCCGTGTTCGACCACCTTGTCAGCCTGCACCCCGGGTTTTTCGAGGACAACCGCAGCTCGGAGATCCAGTCCCGGCTGACCGCCGACACTACCTTGCTGCAGTCGGTCATCGGCTCGTCGCTGTCGATGTTCTTGCGCAATGCGCTGATGGTGCTCGGTGGCGTGGTGCTGCTATTCATCACCAACCCCAAGCTCACCAGTATCGTTGTCGTGGCCTTGCCGCTGGTGCTGGCCCCCATCCTGCTGTTTGGCCGGCGCGTACGCAGCCTGTCCCGCCAGAGCCAGGACCGGGTGGCGGACGTGGGCAGTTACGTGGCCGAAACCCTGGGGCAGATCAAGACCGTGCAGGCGTACAACCACGAGGCCCGCGATCGCGAACTGTTTGCCGATACCGTGGAAGCCGCGTTCGCCGTCGCGCGGCGGCGCATCGCCCAACGCGCCTGGCTGATCACCCTGGTGATCGTGCTGGTGCTGGGCGCAGTAGGGGTGATGCTGTGGGTGGGCGGCATGGACGTGATCGCCGGGCGTATCTCGGCCGGCGAACTGGCTGCATTCGTGTTCTACAGCCTGATCGTGGGCAGCGCGTTCGGTACCCTCAGCGAAGTGATCGGCGAGCTGCAGCGTGCGGCGGGGGCGGCAGAGCGCATTGCCGAACTGTTGGCGGCACGCAGTGCAATTCTTGGCCCCGACCTGGCGGCGGACTTGCAGCGGGCAAGTGGGCGGATTGAGTTGCAGCAGGTGGCATTTGCCTACCCGTCACGGCCATCCATTGCTGCGATCGACCATTTGAGCCTGACCATCGAGCCCGGCCAGACTGTGGCGCTGGTGGGGCCGTCGGGGGCTGGCAAATCGACCCTGTTCGACCTGTTGCTGCGCTTCTACGACCCCCAGCAGGGCCGCATTCTGCTTGATGGCAAACCCATTACCACGCTGGCGCTGCACGACCTGCGCCGCCAGTTCGCCCTGGTGGCGCAAAACCCGTCGCTGTTTCGGGGCACGGTCGAGGCCAACATCCGTTATGGCCGGCCAGACGCCACCTTTGCCGAGGTCGAGGCGGCGGCACGCGGGGCGTATGCCGACGAATTCATCCGCCAGTTGCCCGAGGGTTACCAGACGCTGCTGGGTGAAGGGGGCGTCGGCCTGTCCGGCGGGCAACGGCAACGGCTGGCGATCGCCCGGGCGTTGCTGGTGGATGCACCGATATTGCTGCTCGACGAAGCCACCAGCGCCCTGGACGCGCAAAGCGAGCACCTGATCCAGCAGGCATTGCCCAGCCTGATGGCAGGCCGCACTACCTTGGTTATCGCCCACCGCCTGGCCACCGTGCAGCATGCCGACCGCATTGCGGTGATCGACAAGGGCCACCTGGTGGCGGTTGGCACTCACCAGCAGCTGATCGAGGCCAGCCCGTTGTATGCCCGCCTGGCGCAGTTGCAGTTCACCACGGGCCAGGATGTCTCTCATCTGTAACATATCTGTAGCAATTGCCTGAGAGTATCTGCCTCAACTGTTGCGTAAGTGCTCGACCTGGCTGCCATTGCTCGATGGCAGCTTTTTTTTGGCCTGCGAACGGTGCATTGCCTTTTTCCTTCCTGTTCGCGAGACCCGCCATGCTGCGTAAATCCCTCAGAGTGCAAATTCTCTCCCTGCTCGGCGGCAGCCTGGCGGCGATGCTGCTGATCGCCCTGGTGTGCTTCCAGTTCCTGTCTTCCAGCGTGCGCGGTTACGCCGAACTGGTCGATGGGCCGCTACGGGCATCGCAGCTGATCGATGAAGCCAACCTGCAGTTCAAAGTGCAGGTGCAGGAGTGGAAGAACGTGCTGCTGCGCGGCCGCCAGCCGGCCGAGCTGGACAAGTACTGGCAGCAGTTTCAGGCGCGCGAGCAGCAGGTTCAGCAGCTGCTTGGGCAGTTGATCGACAGCAGTGACGGCCCGCTCAAGGCGCCGCTGCAGCAACTGCGCGACAGCCACCGCCAGTTGGGCGTTGCCTATGAACAGGGCCGCCAGGCGTTTGTGGCAGCAGGGGGTGACCCGGTTGCTGGCGATGCCGCCGTCAAGGGCGTCGACCGCGCCGCCAGCGAGCAGATGAGCGCATTGGTTGAGCAGTTGCGCACCGATGCCCGAGCGCGTGCGGCCCACATCAACGGTAACGCCGAGC
This sequence comes from Pseudomonas sp. PSKL.D1, assembly GCF_028898945.1. Lineage (NCBI taxonomy): Bacteria > Pseudomonadati > Pseudomonadota > Gammaproteobacteria > Pseudomonadales > Pseudomonadaceae > Pseudomonas > Pseudomonas sp. PSKL.D1. Next base: position 4,022,054 of record NZ_CP118607.1, on the reverse strand, counting down.
GCACGGTATGGTTGGGCGTGCTGGTGATGCTGGGTTCGGCGTTGCTGGTGGGCCTGCTGAGCCTGTGGCTGATCAACCGCAGCCTGATCGAGCCGATCCGCCAGTTGATCGACTACGTGGCGCAACTGAGCCAGGGCCGTTTCGCCGCCCGGGTCGACAGCCACCGCGAGGATGAACTGGGCCGCCTCGCCCATGCCGCCAACACCCTGCGCGACTTCCTTGCCGAAACCGTTGGCCGCCTCAAGGGCAACGCCCAGGAACTGGAAGGCGCCAGCGGCCAGCTGCGCAGCATTGCCAGCGGCATGGCCCGCGGTACCCAGGACCAGTTCCAGCGTACCGACCAGGTGGCCACCGCCATGCATGAAATGTCCGCCACCGCCCAGGAGGTGGCCCGCCATGCCGCGCAAGCCGCCCGCGCCGCTGACGATGCCGACCATAGCGCCCAGGCCGGTGAGCAGGTGATGCAGCAGACCATCGACATCATTGGCGTGGTCAACCGTGAAATCGCCGGCACGGCCACCGTGATCCGCCACCTGGAAAACGACAGCTCACGCATTGGCAAGGTGCTGGAAGTGATCCGCGGCATTGCCGAGCAAACCAACCTGCTGGCGCTCAACGCGGCCATCGAAGCGGCCCGTGCGGGCGAAGCCGGGCGCGGTTTTGCGGTGGTGGCGGACGAGGTGCGCAGCCTGGCTCAACGCACGGCGGCATCGATTGCCGAGATCCACCAGATCATCGAGGCGGTGCAGTCTGGCGCGGTCGAGGCGGTAAAGGCCATCGAAAGCGGCCAGCAACGCAGCGAGGAGGGCGCCGAGCAGGTGCAGCAGGCCGGGCAGATGCTGCAGCGCATCACCACGGCAGTGGAAGCGATCCGCGACATGAACCGCCAGATCGCCACCGCCGCCGAAGAGCAGACCAGCGTGGCCGAAGACATCTCGCGCAACCTGATCGAAATCACCCGCATCGCCACCGCCAACCAGGAAGCGGTGCAGCACACCGAGCAGGCCGGGCAGCGGTTGCACGGGTTGTCGGGGCAATTGGGGGAGGTGACGTCGCGCTTGACGGCGTAAAACCTGAGGGGGAATTCCGCCACCCGCACGCCAATCCGCTGCTGCCTGTGGCGGATTGTCGCCATGCGTCATACCGCCTCACCCCATGAATCAAGGCCCCGATCCGGTTGGCACACTCCCTGCTATAGCGCCGCGCGTACACAACAACTGGATCTACCCCATGAAGAAAATCCTGCTGGCGCTCCTCTGCCTGAGCGTCATCGGCTGCTCCAAGCCCGGCGAGCCGGAAAAAACCGTCGACGTGCTGCTGATCGGCGGCGGCATCATGAGTGCCAGCCTTGGCACCTACCTCACCGAATTGCAACCGGACTGGAAAGTCGACGTCTACGAGCGCATGGACCAGGTCGCCGAAGAAAGCTCCAATGCCTGGAACAACGCCGGCACCGGCCACTCGGCCTTCTGCGAGCTGAACTACACCAGCGAAGGCAAGGACGGCAGCATCGACATCAGCAAGGCCGTTGGCGTGAACGAGCAGTTCGAGATCTCCAAGCAGTTCTGGGCCTACCAGGTCGAGCAGGGCGTGCTGAGCAACCCTAGGTCGTTCATCAACAACGTGCCGCACATGAGCTTTGTGTGGGGTGACGAAAACATCGCCTTCCTGCACAAGCGCGTGGCCGCTTTGCAGCACAGCTCGCTGTTCCGTGGCATGGAAATCACCGAAGACCACGAGCAGATCCGCCAGTGGGTGCCGCTGGTGATGGAAGGCCGTGACCCGCAGCAGAAGGTGGCCGCCACGCGCATGGCCATTGGCACCGACGTGAACTTTGGCGAAATCACCCGCCAGCTGTTCGCCTCGATGACCCGCAACCCGAACGTAAAGCTGCACCTTGAGCATGAGGTGCGCGACATCGTGCGCAACGACGACGGCACCTGGAAGGTCGTGGTGGCCAACCTGGCCGACGGCAGCAAGGAGCAAAGCGTCAACGCCAGGTTCGTGTTCATCGGCGCCGGTGGCGGCGCACTCAAGCTGCTGCAAAAGTCGGGCATCCCCGAAGCCGAGGGCTATGCCGGCTTCCCGGTGGGTGGCCAGTTCCTGATGACCGACAACCCGGACATCGTCGCCCGCCACAAGGCCAAGCTGTACGGTAAAGCCTCGGTCGGTGCGCCGCCCATGTCGGTACCGCACCTGGATACCCGCGTGATCGATGGCAAGGAAGTGCTGCTGTTCGGCCCCTTCGCGACGTTCTCCACCAAGTACCTCAAGCACGGCTCGTTGCTGGACATGTTCGCCTCGCTGAACAGCCATAACGTGCTGCCGATGGTCAACGCCGGCATCGACAACATCGACCTCAGCACCTACCTGATGGGCCAGTTGATGCTCAGTTTCGATGACCGCATGAATGCTTTGCGCGAGTACTTCCCGAATGCCAAGAACGAAGACTGGAAACTGCTGCAGGCCGGCCAGCGCGTTCAGGTGATCAAGAAAGACCCGGTACTCGGTGGCGTGCTGCAGTTTGGTACTGAAGTGGTGGCCGCCCAGGATGGCAGCATCGCGGCATTGCTTGGCGCATCCCCGGGGGCCTCGACCGCCGCGCCGATCATGCTGACCGTGCTGGAAAAGACCTTCAAGGACAAGGTGAAGTCGCCCGAGTGGCAGGCCAAGCTGAAGGAAATCGTGCCGACCTATGGCCAGAAGCTGAACAACAACCTTGAGCTGACCAACCGTACCCGCGAATGGAGCAGCGAGCGTTTGCAGTTGTTGTATGTGCCGGTACAGGCTGAGGTGGCTGGCGTTAACTGAAACAAGCCATGCACCGTGTCGGCTGCATCGCGGATAAATCCGCTCCTACAGAATTACTCCTGTAGGAGCGGATTTATCCGCGATCACCGGCGAAGCCGGTGCCATGGTGCAAAACAAAAAGCCCGCACATTGGCGGGCTTTTTGATCAGGATTTTGGTCGGAGAGACAGGATTCGAACCTGCGGCCTTCTCGTCCCGAACGAGACGCGCTACCTGGCTGCGCTACACTCCGATGAACGAAATCCTACTGCATAGCATTTTCGAGCGCAAGCCCTTGTTGTTAAACAAGCTTCTGCTCAAACACGCACCTTTCAGAGCTCTTTGACGGTACGAATCTGGTCCTTGTTCAGGCGGGTGCGCTTGCCGTCAAGTTGCTCGAATTCGTAGAAGCCGGAGTCTTCGTCATAGGACGGAGTATCCACCGCCTGGATCTCTCGGCCGTCGTTCAAAGTGATCACGGTCGGCGAGGCGCAGCCGGCGAGGGCGCCCAGGCCCAGGGCAAGCAGGAAGGCGGGAAGGGTCCGTTGAATCATCGTGGTTCTCCAATGCGATGGTGCTAGATGTCTGTATGACGCAGCGCGTTCGCGCAAGTTCCTTTCACAATGCAGCATAGCCTTTGTGATCAGGCATTGACCTGGGTCGGGCGTGGGTGCCCTGTGATATAAATGCGGGCATCCACTTACCTTGCGACGTACCTACATGAAAGCCAAGGCAGATACCCCGTTCGTGGCGCTGAACATCGCCGTGCTGACCGTCAGCGACACCCGTACCTTCGACACCGATTCCTCCGGCCAGATGTTCGTCGACCGCCTCACCGCGGCAGGCCACCAGCTGGCAGCCCGCGTGCTGCTCAAGGACGACCTGTACAAGATCCGCGCCCAGGTTGCCACGTGGATCGCCGACGACAGCGTGCAGGTGGTGCTGATTACCGGCGGCACCGGCTTCACCGGCCGCGACAGCACCCCCGAAGCGGTTGCCTGCTTGCTGGACAAGCAAGTGGAAGGTTTTGGCGAGCTGTTCCGGCAGATTTCCGTGGCCGATATCGGCACGTCCACCATACAGTCCCGCGCCTTGGCCGGGTTGGCCAACGGCACGCTGGTATGCTGCCTGCCGGGTTCGACCAACGCCGTGCGCACCGGCTGGGACGGCATCCTTGCCGAACAACTGGATGCCCGCCACCGCCCGTGCAATTTCGTGGCAAACCTCAAACCGGTCGCTGCGTGTGAAAGCCGTGGTTGAGGCGCCCCAGGCCCGGCCGCTGATGCCGGTGGAAGAAGCCCTCGAACGTTTGTTGGGCCTTGCAGAAGCCGCGCCCATCCGTGAAACGGAAACCGTCGCATTGGGAGATGCCGAGGGCCGCGTGCTGGCCGTCGACCTGATAGCTTCGCTTGACCTGCCGCCTTGGCCCAACAGCGCCATGGACGGCTATGCCGTGCGCCTGGCCGACTGCGTGGGCGAGCCACTGCCGGTGAGCCAGCGCATCTTTGCAGGCCACGCCCCCGAGCCGCTGCAGCCGGGCACTTGTGCCCGCATCTTCACCGGTGCGCCGCTGCCGGCCGGTGCCGACTGCGTCGAAATGCAGGAAAACACCGAAGTGCTCGAAGACGGCCGCGTACGCTTCCTCGAGCCACTGGCACTGGACCAGAACGTGCGCCCACAAGGCCAGGAAACCCGCAAGGGCGAGCAGGTAATGACGGCCGGCACCCGCCTTGGTCCTATTGAGCTGGGCTTGGCGGCCACCCTTGGCCACGGCGAGCTGCAGGTGGTGCGCCGGGTGCGCGTCGCGGTGCTGTCTACCGGCGACGAACTGGTCGAGCCAGGCTTGCCGCTGGGCCCGGGGCAGATCTACAACAGCAATCGGCGCCTGTTGGTCAGCTGGTTGCAACGGCTGGGCTGCGAAGTGCGGGACATGGGCATTCTCCCCGATGACCTGGCGCGTACGCGTGAGTGCCTGGCCAGCCTGGGCGATGTCGACCTGATCCTGTCCACGGGCGGGGTATCGGTGGGCGAGGCTGACTACCTGGGGGCAGCGCTGCGTGAGGCGGGCGAGCTGGCCTTGTGGAAGCTGGCGATCAAACCTGGCAAGCCGCTGACCTTCGGGCACTACCAGGGCGTGCCGGTAATCGGCTTGCCGGGTAACCCGGCCTCCACGCTGGTGACATTCGGCCTGCTTACACGGCCCTACCTGCTGCGCCGCCAAGGGGTGCAACAGGTTACACCGCTGCGCTTCGACGTGCCGGCAGGTTTCGACTGGCCCAAGGCCGGCACCCGGCGCGAATACTTGCGCGCACGGATTGAAGATGGCCAGGTGCGCATCTACAAGAACCAGAGCTCCGGTGTGCTGCGCAGTGCGGCGTGGGCCGAGGGGTTGGTGGAAGTGCGTGAAGGCAGTACGCCAAAGCCCGGTGACAGCGTGCCGTTCATCCCCCTGAGCGAGCTACTTGGCTGAACGCCCCAGCCAGCTGGCACCTAGCGGCGCCGTGGCCTGCGGCGCCGACTGGGTCAGGCGCATGTGCACGTTTTCCAGTTGCTGGGCCGCCACGCTCCAGTCGTGGCGTTGCCGGGCGAACAGGCGGGCGGCTTCGCTCATCTGGCACATGCGCCAGGGTTGGTTGAGCAACTGGGTGATCGACAGCGCCAACTGGTCGGCGTCGTCACCGCCCAGGTAATGTTCACCCTTGTTAACCGCAAGGCCTGAAACGCCTTTGTCGGTGGTGATTACCGGCAACCCTGCCGCCATGGCCTCGAGGATTTTCACCTTGGAGCCGCCGGCATAACGCAGGGGCGCAAAAAACAGCGCCGAGCGCCGTTGCAGTTCGCGCAGGTCCGGGCGGTAACCGAACCATTCGATGCGCGGGTCGTTCCAGTGCAGCTTCCAGCTGGCCGGCATGGCATGCCCGGCAATGGCCAGGCGGACTGCGGGGTTGCTCATCCACACTTGTGGCAGGATCTCTTCCAGCGCCCACTCGATGGCCTCCAGGTTGGAGCCGTACTCGAAGTTGCCGACAAACAGCAGGCGCTGGCTATGCAACGCCGGGGTCACGTGCTGGAAGTAATCGCAATCCACACCATTGACCACAACGTTTACCGGGCGCCCGCAGATCTGGCTGATCAGTTCGGCATCGTGCGCGCTCACCGCCACCACTTCGCTGGGTTGGCGCAACACGCGCTGCTCCCAACGGCGGTAGCGCCAACGGTCGAAGGCGTTGAGCGGGCGCAGCCACAGGGGCAGGCGGTCATGGCTGGCGGCGCCCATCACCGATTCCAGGTTGTGCTCACTCAGCATGTAGGGCAGGCCGCGGGCTTGCAGGGCTTTCTCGAACGGTTGGAAGCTGTAGCTGTGTTCGATCTGGATGACGTCCCAGGGTTCGTCCAGCAGTTGCTCGAAGCGGTGCCGCAGGCACGGGGCAAGGCCGTTGATGATGGCGCGCATGGGGTAATCGATGATCGGCGAGGCCAGCAGGTTGAGCGGGCTGTGCAGCGCGCGCCGGGGCAGCACGATCAGGCGTTCGACCAAAGGCTCCAGGGCTTCACGGGTGGCATCGCTGAGCGGGATCTTGGACTGCACCAGCAAGGTGATCCGGTGGCCGTGTTGCGCCATGGCGCGCAACAGGTGGTATTGCCGGGTCTTGCAGCCACTGGTGGTGGGCCAGGGCAGGTAGGGCAGCGTCCAGAGTATGCGCATGGGCCGGGAACCTCGCTAAGCCTGCGAGCAAAAAAAACGCGTCCGAAGGCGCTCAGCCGAAGCTGGAGCCGGGACGCGTCCATTGCTATCAGTAAAGCCCACGATCAGCCCTTCGCCCAGCCAGCCGATGGAACGCTCCCAGGTTTTTGCGTCAACCATGCAGCATTCTGCTTAAGTGTGTGGTCGAGATCAGGACCGGACCGTCTTCAGGGAGAGGCGCGATGCAACAGCGCAAGGCAATAGTGATCCTGCATGGCAAGCAGGCAATGAACGAAGACGTGCGTGAGGCGGTGAAGGCCATGCGCGAGCGTGGCTGGGCGCTGGATGTGCGGGTTACCTGGGAAGCGGGCGACGCACAGCGCCTGGTGAATGAAGCGCTGGCCGCGGGCTATAGCCACATTGTGGCTGGTGGCGGCGATGGCACCCTGCGTGACGTGGCTGAAGCCATGGGGCTTGCAGGCGGCAAGGCCAGCCTGGCGCTGCTGCCATTGGGTACGGCCAATGACTTTGCCAAGGCTGCCGGCGTGCCGCTGGAGCCGGCCGGGGCGCTGGCATTGCTGGAGCAGCCGCCAAGGCCAATCGACCTTGGGCGGGTGGGCGATCAGTTGTTCCTGAACATGGCCACGGGGGGCTTTGGCAGCCAGGTTACGGCCAGCACATCCGAAGATTTGAAGAAAGTGCTGGGGGCCGCCGCCTATCTGTTTACCGGGTTGTCCCGGTTCAGCGAGTTGCAGGCCGCCTCGGTCGAACTCAAAGGGCCGGACTTCCACTGGCAGGGCCAGCTGCTGGCGCTGGGTATCGGCAATGGCCGGCAGGCCGGTGGTGGCCAGGTATTGTGCCCGGATGCCATGGCAGATGATGGCTTGCTCGATATCGCCATCCTGCCCGCCCCGCAGGAAATCGTCGGCGCCTTGCGCGAGCTGCTGGCCGGGGAAGGCCTGTTCGTGCGGGCGCGCTTGCCCTGGGTGGAAATCAAATGCTCCCAAGGCCTGGACATCAACCTCGACGGCGAGCCTTTGCAGGCCGACAGCTGGCGTTTCGAAGCCAGCCCGGCAGCGCTGCAAGTGCATTTGCCGGTGGATTCGCCGTTGCTCAGTCGTCCAGGCTGATGATTTTTTCGCGGACGGCGTACAGCACGAGGCCGGCGACGTCGTAGATATGCAGGCGCTTCATGATCTGCGAACGATGGGTTTCCACGGTCTTGACCGACAGGCCCAGCCCGGTGGCGATCTCGCGGGTGGCCTTGCCGCGCACGATCAGGCGCAGGATTTCCAGCTGCCTGGCGGTCAGGTTGTGGCGGTCGGTGCTGGCCTGTTTGCCGCCATGGGCGCGCATCAGTGCCTGGTTGATCACGGTGTGGGCGATGGCCGGGCTGAGGTAGCGTTCACCGGCGCGCAGTGCCGTGAGCGCCTGCTCCAGCTCGGTGGCCGTGGCGTCTTTGAGCAGGTAGCCGTGGGCGCCGCTTTCGAGGGCGCGCATGATCAGGTCCGGGTCGGTGTGCATGGACAGGATCAGCACCTTGCAGGTGTGGCCGGCGGCGCGCAGCTGGGTGAGGGCGTCCAGGCCGCTGGTGGAGCGCATCGAGATGTCCAGCAGGACGATTTCGGGGGCGAGGTGCTGCGCCTGCTGGAGCAGTTGGTCGCCATCATCGGCTTCGCCGACCACGCAGTAACCGGGAATGTCGGACACCAAGGCACGCACCCCGGCACGGATCAGCGCGTGATCGTCTACCAGCAGCAGTCTACAGGTCATCGGAGGCGGGCGTCCTGGCGCGTTCATGGGTACGGGGTGGCCACGGGAAGAGCACTTCGATGCGCGTGCCCAGGCCGAGCTGGCTGGTGATGTCGAGGTTGCCGTTGAGCGCGGTGGCACGTTCCTGCATGCCTGCCATGCCGCGTTGGCCGGCTTCGGCCGGGTTGCTGGCCGGGATGAAACCAAGCCCGTCATCGTGGATTGACAGGGCGAGGCCGGCAGGGCTGCGCTGCAGGCGGATGGTCAGGTTGCGCGCCTGGGCATGGCGCAGCATGTTGGTGACGGCTTCTTGCGTGATGCGAAAGGCGGCCATGGCCACTTCTTCGGAAATGCCCCCCAGGCGCTGGTGGCATTCCAGGCTCCAGTGCACTTCGCTGTTGGCCAGGGTGCGTACCAGGTGGGCGCGCAGGCTGGCTTCCAGGCCCAGGCTCGCCAGTTGCCGTGGGTTGAGCAGTGCCGAGACATCCCGGACCTTGCCGAGGGAGTCCTCAAGCGTGGCGCGCAGCGTGCTGCAGTGTGCCTGCAATTCGCCCGGCATGCGCCGTTGCAGCCATTCCAGCTGCAGCTTGGCGGCGGTGAGCAATTGGCCGATGTCGTCGTGCAGTTCACGGCTCAGGTGCTGACGCTCGCCTTCCTGTACCTTGAGCATACGGTCGGCCAACTCCGCCGGGCGCAGGCTGATGGAGCGGGCGCCTAGCCTCAGGTGCCAGGCCACACCCAGCATGGCCAGCACTTGCAGTACCAGCAGGCTGGCGGGCATGGCCAGGCTACCCACACAAAGCAGCAGGTTGGCCACCAGCGACACCACGCACAGCAGTGCGGTCGCCCAGCGCAACATTGTGGCGCGGGAACAACGGCGCAAGGAACTATTCGAGGGTGGGAGCATAGATTGGGGAGCCACTGACGTCTTGCTGATGGAGGCCTTGAAACATCTTGCCGAGGCATTGGCGGTGGGTGCGCATGTTAACACTTCGGGCCAGGTTGGTCGCGGCTGCGTAATGCTTTGAAACCTCGGGATTTGCGGGCCGGTCAGCGCCAATTGATGAACTTGTTAGATGGCCAAATGATGTCAATAAGTGCGTGCGCACGGTTTTGCAAGTTCAACTAGCGTTTCGCTTGAAAAGAGTCTGATGCCTGAACTTGCAAATACATGAGAGTGCCTAAGGCAGCCATGCAGTAAGTTGGCTCGCTAATGCGCCCGGAAGGGGGAGGCGGGCAACATTGCCGGTTCGGCGTGCGGATGCGGGTGAAGGCAATCGCTGGCGCTGTCACGGCAGGGCGCACACGTTTGCGGCAAGGGTTGGTCCAGTGCCGTGGCCAGATCATGCAGCAGTGCCATTTGCTCAGTGGTATCGAGGGCGAGCCGCCCGGTACGGGGATCGACCAGTTCCAGCTGCCAAGCCAGCAAGGTCAGGCAGGCATGCAACGGCGGCAGGGCGACAGCGCGCAGGTGCAGGCTCCGGCAGGCAGGGGCGGTCAGCTGTTGCAGGGCGGCAGCGTAGTGGGCGACTTCGAACAGACCCAGGCCATTGGCCCGCCTGGCAAGGGTGCCCAGGGTATTGTTCAGGCAATGGCAGGCGTCGGGGTCATTGGCAATCAGCTCCAGGTGCTGCAGGCATTCCTGGGACTGGGTGAGCAAGACCTGCGCATCCAGCAGGAACTCCTGCAGGGCGCTGCTGTTGAAGACGGTGTGGTCCATCAGGAGGCTCCGGCGCGTAGGGCGGGAGCAGGGGATGGCCTAGCCATGTCGGTCGCGAGCAAAAGCCTGACTCCATTCATGCAGTGAGAATGGCGTCACATTAATGGCTAAAGGATATCGCGAACATCAGGTTGCACCCGATTGCCGCTAGGGGTTTCCCTGATGCCGGCCTCAGGTATTACTCGGCAAACGTGGATGGGATCCAAGTTGCGACCCTTCGCAGTAAAGCATGATGGTAATGTGATATCAATCACCCTGCGCGGCATTTTCGCACAGGGGTCAAGCTGGCCTCTGCGCCGCCGATATAAGGTCATTCCATTCTTCATGCCTGGGGGCTTTCCAATGGCTGGCATTCTCGACACGGTAGACCAACGTACGCAACTGGTAGGTGAGAACCGCCTGGAAATCCTCATGTTCCGCCTGGCTGGCCGGCAGTTGTTCGCCATCAACGTGTTCAAGGTGCAGGAAGTACTGCAACTGCCCAAGCTCACCCTGATGCCGCAGCGCCACGCCTTCGTCTGTGGCGTGGTCAACCTGCGTGGGCAAACCCTGCCGGTGATCGACCTGTCCCAGGCGATCGGCATGCGCCCACTGCAGCCGGGGCCGGACAGCACCATCATCGTCACCGAATACAACCGCTCGGTGCAGGCCTTTCTGGTTGGTGGCGTGGACCGCATCGTCAACATGAACTGGGAGGCGATCATGCCGCCCCCCACCAGTGCCGGCCGCCAGCACTACCTGACCGCCATCACCAAGGTGGACGAAAAGCTGGTGGAAGTGATCGACGTGGAGAAGGTGCTGGCCGAAATCGTGCCTTACAACGCCCGGGTCTCCAACGACAAGCTGGCCGACCCGGTGTTGGCCCGCGCCCGTGGCCGCGAGGTCCTGCTGGTGGACGACTCCAGCGTGGCCCTGGCGCAGCTGCGTGACACCCTGTCGCAACTGGGCGTGAAACTGCATGTGGCCAGTGATGGCCTTAAAGCATTGCGCATGCTCAAAGGCTGGGCGGATGCCGGTGAGGATGTGTGCGAAAAATTGCTCATGGTGTTCACCGACGCTGAAATGCCCGAGATGGACGGCTACCGCCTGACCACCGAAATTCGCAGCGATGCGCGCTTGCGCCAGCTTTATGTGGTGCTGCACACCTCGCTGTCGGGCAGCTTCAACGAGTCCATGGTAAAGAAGGTGGGCTGCGATAACTTCCTGTCCAAATTCCAGCCCGACCGCCTGGTGGATGTGGTCAAGCAGCGCCTGTTGCTGGACACCGCCAGCGCGTGAAACCGCCGCCTGCCGGGTATAAGCTTGCCTTTTGACAGGGCAAGAGGCGGGCAGGGATGTTTCTGAGTGAGTTGTATCGGTACCCGGTGAAGTCGGGCCAGGCGCAACGCCTGCAGGCTTCGCCGGTTGATCACCTGGGATTGCTGGGGGACCGGCGCTGGATGGTGGTTGAAGCGGACAACGGGCGTTTTCTCACCCAGCGCGCCTGGCCGCGGCTGGGCCAGCTCCAGGCCAGTGATGATCAAACCGGGCGCCTGTTGCTGCAGGCGCCGGGGCTGGCGCCCCTGCACGTGGCGGTGCCGCCTGCAGAGGAAGGTTTGCGTGGCGTGACCATTTGGCGCGACACCCTGCGCGTGCCGGATGCCGGTGATGAAGCGGCAGCCTGGTTATCGCAACTGCTGGGCAAGGACGTGCGCCTGGTTCATTGCCCCGAACAGCGGGCGCGTTACCTGCCCAGCGGTTATGGCCTGAACAGTGACCGTGCGGCATTCCCTGATGGGTTTCCGTTTCTCCTGATCGGGCAGGGTTCGCTGGATGAGCTGAACCGCCGCATCGGCAGGCCGATGGAGATGCTGCGCTTTCGGCCGAACCTGGTGGTGCAGGGGGCCGAGCCGTTCGCCGAGGATGGCTGGAAGCGGATTCGTATCGGTGGGCTGGAGTTCCGGGTGCTCAAGCCAAGTGTGCGGTGCATCTTCACCACGCTGGACCCGGCGACCGGGGAGCGTAGTGCTGACCGGGAGCCGTTGACGACGCTGAAGACGTTCCGGGAGCGGGAAGGGGATATTCTGTTTGGGCAGAACCTGGCGTTGGAGGGCAGCGGCGAGATTGAGGTGGGCATGGCGGTGGAGGTGCTGGATTAACTGGGCGCCTGTGCCGGCCTCATCGCGGCTAAAGCCGCTCCTACAGGTTTTGTGGCGCCTGTAGGAGCGGCTTTAGCCGCGAAAGGGCCCTAATGCCGATCACATATCGTCAAAATACCGCTCATGCCAATCCACCAGCGGCTGCGGCGAGTTGAGCTTCTGCCCGTAGATCACCGAATACGACAGCACGTTCTGCACGTACTGGCGCGTCTCGTCGAACGGGATGGACTCCACCCACACATCAAAGCTCAGGTGCTTGGCGCCCTTGAGCCACTGCCGCACGCGCCCGGGGCCTGCGTTGTACGCGGCTGATGCCAGCACGCGGTTGCCGTTGAACTGCCCGTGCACCTGGCTCAGGTAGGCCGCGCCCAGCTGGATGTTCTTGTCCGGGTTGAACACCTGCTGCGGCGATGCCAGCGGGATGCTGAACTTGCGTGCAGTCTCCTTGGCGGTGGCCGGCATCAACTGCATCAGGCCGCTGGCGCCAACGCTGGAGCGGGCGTCTTCCATGAAGGCGCTTTCCTGGCGGGTGATGGCGAATACCCAGCTGGAATGCAGCCCGCGCACTTTGGCTTCGCGCACCAGGGTGTCGCGGTGGGCCATCGGGAAGCGGATGTCCAGGTCGTCCCAGTACTGGGCCTGGCTGATGGTGCGGATGGCCGGGAAGTACCAGCGCAAGTCATACGCCAGGCGCGCCTGGGCGACCATCTCGTCACGCGTGAAGTGGCGGCTGACGTGGTACCACTCGCGGCGGCCTTCGACGATTTGCCCGCGGGCGTGGAACTCGAGCGCGCGCTGCACGCCCGGCGTGTTGCGCACCTTGTTCACCAACTGCGGGCTCAGCACCAGCGGCCGGTTGTTCAGCTGGTACGGCGTGCGTGCCCGGTCAGCGGCCAGAAAGCCATAGAAATCACGTTCACGAGCCACGTTCTTGTACAGCATCGGCACTTGCGGGTTGTTCGGCTGGGCCAGCTCCAGGCTGCGTGCTTGCCAGTACTTCCAGCGGTTGCTGCTGGCCAGGTCTTGCGGCAGGCGCTTGGTCAGCTCGTAGGCGTCCTCCCAGCGGCCCAGGCGCAGCAGCAGGCGCAGGCGCCATTCGCTGACGGTGTTGTCGCGCAGCTCCGGGTCGTAGCGGGTCATCAGGTCCAGCGCCCGCGGGTCGTAGCGGCGGGCGAGGGTCAGGCCGATTTCGCGGGCGATGGCGACCTTTTCGTCGCGGGAAAAGTGCATGCGCTGGGCGTAGTCGTCCAGCAGCACCATGGCGCGCTCCGGGTCCTGGCGGGCCAGGCGGCGCAGGCCCAGGCTGACCACGTCGGACATGGCTTCATCCACGGGGGCGAAGCGCGAGGGCTGGTTAAGCAGTTCGGGCTTTTGCGCCACATCAACCAGCAGGCGGCCCTGCGGGGCCAGCGTGGTCAGGGTTTTGACCAGGCTGTTGGCCAGGGCATAGTTGCGCGCCTGGGCCGCCAGTTTGGCGCGGTTCCAGCGCTTGGCTTCGGTCAGCTGGCCCTGGGCTGCCCAGGTGCCGAACAGGGTGTCGCAGGCCGCAGGTTGCGATTTGCCGACGTTCCACAGTTTTTCAGCAGTGGCATTGCCCTCGGCGCGCAGGCCGTGGCTGAGCTGGTACTGGCCGTTCAGGCAGTCCAGTTCGGTGAAGTTGAGTTTCGGGTCATAGTATTTGACGAAGGTGTCCCATTCGCCGCGTTCGGCCAGCCAGCGCAACCAGCGCAGCTTCATCCAGTTGGCCTGGGGCAGGTCACCGTGCTTGGCCAGGAAGCCTTCGATTTCCTGGTTGCTGGCGCTCTTCAGGCGTGCGGTCAGCTCGTCGTACGCCAGGTAAGGCGTCAGCGGGTAGTCGCGCAGGGCCTGGGCGTAACGCAGGTACGGGCCTTTGTCGCCTTTGGCCAGGGCACGCTTGGCCTCGTCGTAGTACTGGCGTTGCTGGGAAAGGTCGATGGCCTGCGCCGCACCGGCGGTGGCGGCGGTGATCAGCAGGCACGAAGCAATTTGTAACAGGCGGCTGCGCATGATACGTCCGGGCAGTTGAACCATGGGGTAGTGACGGCGAAGCCAGCACTGTTGGGAGCTATTGCCTTAGCTTAGCTGTTTGCCGGTGGCGGGTGAAAGCACCGTGCTTGTATCAAAGCGTTAAGTTCGACCGGATGTCGCAATGCCCCTGCCGGGCAGTCAACTTAATGCCGTAAAGGCCCAAGTCAGGTAGAATGCGCGCCCGCTTTCTGGAGACGACCATGACCTTGCTCAAATTCAGCGATGTGTCCCTTGCATTCGGCGCGATGCCGCTGCTGGACAAAGTGTCCTGGCAGATCGCCCGTGGTGAGCGGGTGTGCATCATCGGCCGCAACGGCACCGGCAAATCGAGCATGCTGCGCCTGGTCAAGGGTGAGCAGAAGGGTGACGACGGCGAAATCTGGCGCGCACCGGGCCTGAAGATCGGCGAACTGCCGCAGGAACTGCCGGTGGCCGACGAGCGCTCGGTATTCGACGTTGTGGCCGCGGGCCTGGACGGCGTCGGCGAACTGCTGGCCGAATACCACCACCTGAGCCAGAACATCCAGGGTGACGAAGACCTGGACAAACTCATGCATGTTCAGCACGAACTGGAGGCCCGCGACGGCTGGCGCCTGCAGCAAGTGGTGGAAAGCACCCTGAGCCGCCTGCAACTGCCGGCCGACAAGACCCTGGCCGAGCTGTCCGGTGGCTGGCGCCGCCGCGTGCTGCTGGCCCAGGCACTGGTGTCCGAGCCGGACCTGCTGCTGCTCGACGAACCAACCAACCACCTGGACATCGGCGCCATCGCCTGGCTGGAAGAAGCCCTCAGCGGCTTCAACGGCGCGGTGCTGTTCATCACCCACGACCGTTCCTTCCTGCAGAACCTGGCCACGCGCATCCTTGAACTGGACCGTGGCGGCCTGATCGACTGGAACGGCGACTACGCCAGCTTCCTGGTGCACAAGGAGGCCGCGCTGGCCGCCGAAGAAACCGCCAACGCGCTGTTCGACAAGCGCCTGGCCCAGGAAGAAGTGTGGATCCGCCAGGGCATCAAGGCCCGCCGTACCCGTAACGAAGGGCGTGTGCGTGCGCTCAAGGCCCTGCGCGTGGAGCGTGGCGAACGCCGCGAGCGCCAAGGCAAGGCGAACATCCAGATCGAGGCTGCGGAAAAGTCCGGCAAGCAGGTGATGGTGCTGGAGAATGTCAGCTTTGCCCACCCTGGCGGGCCAAAGCTGGTGAATGATTTCTCCATGGTGCTGCAGCGTGAGGACCGCATCGGCCTGCTGGGCGCCAACGGCACCGGCAAGACCACCTTGCTCAAGCTGATGCTCGGCGACCTGGAGCCGACGGCCGGCAAGGTCGACCGTGGCACCAAGCTGGAAGTGGCCTATTTCGACCAGATGCGCCACGCGCTGGACCTGGAAAAGACCGTCATCGACAACCTGGCCGAAGGCCGCGATTTTATCGAGATCGATGGCCAGAACCGCCATGTGCTGAGCTACCTGGGCGACTTCCTGTTCAGCCCGCAGCGCGCCCGCACGCCGGTCAAGGCACTGTCGGGTGGCGAACGTGCGCGCCTGCTGCTGGCCAAGCTGTTCAGCAAGCCGGCCAACCTGCTGGTGCTGGACGAACCGACCAACGACCTCGACGTCGAAACCCTCGAGCTGCTCGAAGAAGTGCTGTCGAACTACAAAGGCACCGTGCTGATGGTCAGCCACGACCGGGCCTTCCTCGACAACGTGGTCACCAGCACCCTGGTGTTCGAAGGGCAGGGCAAGGTCCGCGAGTACGTGGGCGGCTATGAAGACTGGATTCGCCAGGGTGGCTCGCCGAAGCTGCTGGGCGTGACCGAGAGCAAGGGCGGCAAGTCCGAACTCAACAGTGCGGTGGTCGAGAAGCCGGTGGAGCAGGCGGCGCCTGCGCCGGTTGCAGCGGCGGCTGATACTTCGAAGAAGAAACTCAGCTACAAGCTGCAGCGTGAGCTGGAGATGTTGCCTGGGCAGATCGATGAGGTGGAGCAGCGCATGGCGGTGGTGCAGGAAGAGGTGAGTTCACCTGCTTTCTATCAGCGGCCGATTGCCGAGACCTCGGCGGTACTGGCCAAGCTGGAGGCCCTGCAGGGCGAGCTGGATGCGCTGGTGGAGCGGTGGGCTGAGCTGGAAGGTTAAGCAGGTCTGGCCTCATCGCGGATAAATCCGCTCCTACACAAACGTCTGTAGGAGCGGATTTATCCGCGATGCGCCATTACAGGCTAGATCATTCTTTCTTCTGCAACCGCACCGCCAGCACGTCACACGGTGCCCCGTGCAGCACGTCATTGGCTGTCGAGCCCAGCAGCAATGCCAACCCGTGCCGCCCATGGCTACCCACCACGATCAGGTCGCATTTCTGCTCCTTGGCCAACTGGTGAATTTCCTGTCGCGGCTGGCCGTAGGTCAGGTGCGAATCGCCGCGATTGATGTCGGGGTATTTGGTGAACAGGCGGTCCATGCGCTCCTTGGCCTGGTCGAACTGTTGCTGTTGCAGTTGCGACAGGTCCATCGGCACGTCACCGCCAAAGGCCATGGCCATGGGCTCGACGATGTGCACCAGCGAGACCTTGGCACCCGAAGCCACGGCGATTGCCTTGGCACGCTTGATCACCGGGTCGCATTCTTCGGTCAGGTCGACGGCGACCAGAAGATGTTCATAGGACATGTGCAGTACTCCTGACAATCGCGATAGTAGAAGTATGGTCGCATTCGGGCAGGTCTTCCGTGAAACATGAGTAACCCGCTCATTTGCAACGCTTTATGGGAACTACAGATATGACGGTATGGCTGGTGGTGTCAATCCTTGCGCTGATTCTCAGCCCGCTGTCGTGGCTGAAGCTGTCGCGCAAACAGGGCCAGCAGATGACCCTGCGCCTGGCCGCGCGGCGCATGGGCCTGGCCATGCAACTGGCGCCCCAGCAGTGGCCGCACTGGTTCGAGGTGGCGCCGCCCAGCCCGTGCCCGCAGTACCACCGGGCACGGCGCGCTGGCCAGCAAGACACCTGGTGCTACTGGCAGGTCACCCCGGGCGTGTGGTGGAACCAATGGAAAGAAGTGTGCGAAGAGCCCCGCCTGGCTGAGGTGTTCGCCCGCTTGCCGCCTACCGTCTACAAGGTTGAAGCGGACAGCCGCATGCTTGCCCTGTACTGGAACGAGCGCGGCGATGAATCTGTATTGCAGGATATTGCCCACGCCTTCGATACCCTCGCTTAAGCCCCTCCACAACGACAAAGCGGCAACCTGTTGACTCCCCTGAAGGGGTGGGGACAGGTTGCCGCTTTGCGTTCCGCAGGGCGGAAAAGGCCAGGCAGGCCGGGAAAATTTTCGTTGCAGTCGCAGTGTAGTTTGGGGTTTGAGGGAAGGTCAAAAAATTTTCGGTGTATGCCTTGAGATGGTTGTCGCCCGAGAGATCGAGCGCCGCCCGCGCGGCGCATCGCGGATAAATCCGCTCCTACAGTGGCAAACTCGGTTCTGCTAGCAACGACTGTAGGAGCGGATTTATCCGCGATGCGCCGCAGGGCGGCGCCCAAACTCCCGAGGCTGGCCCCCTCCATATAGCCAATCGCTGACATGAATGGACGGTAATCACTGTCATCATTCATCGCACCCTGCCGTTGCAAAGTGACCGCAAAGTCGCGTTTTCATGGTGCTTGCGAGCATTTGACAACGCCGATCTTTTCGGAGAATGTGTGCATACCCAAATCAAACGGGCGTATGAATTGAGCGTTTGTATGTCACAAGCCTCATACAGAATCCCGACTAGCGCGCTGACGGGTGTGCCTGGGGCAAACAGCCAAGCCTGCATTGCCCGCAGCGATCGGCGTGTACAGTTCAGCTTCCATATCGTGGAGATCAGTTGATGATTTACGAAGGTAAAGCCATCACGGTTAAGGCTCTTGAAAGCGGCATCGTCGAACTGAAGTTCGACCTCAAGGGTGAGTCCGTCAACAAGTTCAATCGCCTGACCCTGGACGAGCTGCGCCAGGCCGTCGATGCCATCAAGGCCGACGCCTCGGTGAAAGGTGTGATCGTCAGCAGTGGCAAGGACGTGTTCATCGTCGGCGCCGACATCACCGAGTTCGTCGACAACTTCAAGCTGCCCGAGGCCGAACTGGTTGCCGGCAACCTGGAAGCCAACCGCATCTTCAACGCCTTCGAAGACCTCGAAGTGCCGACCGTGGCGGCCATCAACGGCATCGCCCTGGGTGGCGGCCTTGAAATGTGCCTGGCAGCGGATTACCGCATCATGGCCAACACCGCCAAGATCGGCCTGCCGGAAGTCAAGCTGGGCATCTACCCGGGCTTCGGCGGTACCGTGCGCCTGCCGCGCCTGATCGGTTCGGACAACGCCATCGAGTGGATTGCCGCCGGTAAAGAAAACCGTGCCGAAGACGCCCTGAAAGTGGGTGCCGTCGACGCCGTTGTCGCCCCGGAGCTGCTGCAGGCCGGCGCCCTGGACCTGATCAAGCGCGCCATCAGCGGCGAGCTGGACTACAAGGCCAAGCGCCAGCCCAAGCTGGAAAAGCTCAAGCTCAACGCCATCGAACAGATGATGGCCTTCGAAACCGCCAAGGGCTTCGTCGCTGGCCAGGCTGGCCCGAACTACCCGGCGCCGGTCGAAGCCATCAAGACCATTCAGAAAGCCGCCAACGCTGGCCGCGAGAAAGCGCTGGAAATCGAGGCTGCAGGCTTTGCCAAACTGGCTAAAACCTCGGTTGCCGAGAGCCTGATCGGCCTGTTCCTGAACGATCAGGAACTCAAGCGCAAAGCCAAGAAACACGACGAAATCGCCCTGGACGTGAAGCAGGCCGCCGTGCTCGGCGCCGGCATCATGGGTGGCGGTATCGCCTATCAGTCGGCGGTCAAAGGCACCCCGATCCTGATGAAGGATATCCGCGAAGAAGCCATCCAGCTGGGCCTGAACGAAGCCTCCAAGCTGCTCGGCAACCGCGTCGACAAAGGCCGCCTGACCCCGGCTAAAATGGCCGAGGCGCTCAACGCCATTCGCCCGACCCTGTCGTATGGCGACTTCGCCAACGTCGACATCGTGGTCGAGGCCGTGGTCGAGAACCCGAAGGTCAAGCAGGCCGTGCTGGCTGAAGTGGAAGGCCAGGTGAAGGAAGACGCAATCCTTGCTTCCAACACCTCGACCATCTCCATCAACCTGCTGGCCAAGGCCCTCAAGCGCCCGGAAAACTTCGTCGGCATGCACTTCTTCAACCCGGTGCACATGATGCCGCTGGTGGAAGTGATCCGTGGCGAGAAGTCCAGCGAAGTGGCCGTTGCCACCACCGTGGCCTACGCCAAGAAAATGGGCAAGAACCCGATCGTGGTCAACGACTGCCCGGGCTTCCTGGTTAACCGCGTGCTGTTCCCGTACTTTGGCGGCTTCGCCAAGCTGGTGAGCGCTGGCGTCGACTTCGTGCGCATCGACAAGGTCATGGAGAAGTTTGGCTGGCCGATGGGCCCGGCCTACCTGATGGACGTTGTCGGCATCGACACCGGCCACCATGGCCGTGACGTGATGGCCGAAGGCTTCCCGGACCGCATGCAGGACGAGCGCCGCTCTGCCGTCGACGCGCTGTACGAGGCCAACCGCCTGGGCCAGAAGAACGGCAAGGGCTTCTACGCCTACGAAACCGACAAGCGCGGCAAGCCGAAGAAAGTCATCGATGCCACCGTGCATGACGTGCTCAAGCCCATCGTGTTCGAGCAGCGTGAAGTTACCGACGAAGACATCATCAACTGGATGATGGTCCCGTTGTGCCTGGAAACCGTGCGTTGCCTGGAAGACGGCATCGTCGAAACCGCGGCCGAGGCCGACATGGGCCTGGTCTACGGCATTGGTTTCCCTCCGTTCCGTGGCGGCGCGCTGCGTTACATCGATTCCATCGGGGTTGCCGAGTTCGTCGCATTGGCCGACCAGTATGCCGACCTGGGGCCGCTGTACCACCCCACTGCGAAGCTGCGCGAAATGGCCAAGAACGGCCAGCGCTTCTTCAACTGAGCGCCCAACGAGCTAGAGCGAGAATATTGATATGAGCCTGAATCCAAGAGACGTGGTGATTGTCGACTTCGGTCGCACGCCGATGGGCCGCTCCAAGGGTGGCATGCACCGCAATACCCGCGCCGAAGACATGTCGGCGCACCTGATCAGCAAGCTGCTCGAGCGCAACGACAAGGTCGACCCCAAAGAGGTCGAGGACGTGATCTGGGGCTGCGTCAACCAGACCCTGGAGCAGGGCTGGAACATCGCCCGCATGGCGTCGCTGATGACCCAGATCCCGCACACCTCGGCGGCGCAAACCGTCAGCCGCCTGTGCGGCTCGTCCATGAGCGCGCTGCACACCGCTGCCCAGGCGATCATGACCGGTAACGGCGATGTATTCGTGGTCGGTGGCGTCGAGCACATGGGCCATGTGAGCATGATGCACGGCGTGGACCCTAACCCGCATCTGTCGCTGCACGCCGCCAAGGCGTCTGGCATGATGGGCCTGACCGCCGAAATGCTCGGCAAGATGCACGGCATCACCCGTGAGCAACAGGACCTGTTCGGCCTGCGTTCGCACCAGCTCGCCCACAAGGCAACGCTAGAAGGCAAGTTCAAGGACGAAATCATCCCCATGCAGGGGTATGACGAGAACGGCTTCCTGAAGGTGTTCGACTTCGACGAAACCATTCGCCCGGAAACCACCCTCGAAGGCCTGGCGTCGCTCAAGCCGGCGTTCAACCCGAAAGGGGGTACCGTCACCGCCGGTACTTCGTCGCAGATCACCGACGGCGCGTCGTGCATGATCGTCATGTCCGGCCAGCGTGCAATGGACCTGGGCATCCAGCCGTTGGCGGTGATCCGCTCGATGGCGGTAGCAGGCGTGGACCCGGCAATCATGGGCTACGGCCCGGTGCCGTCGACCCAGAAAGCCCTCAAGCGCGCAGGCCTGACCATGGCCGATATCGACTTCATCGAGCTCAACGAAGCCTTCGCTGCACAGGCCCTGCCGGTGCTGAAAGATCTGAAAGTGCTCGACAAGATGGATGAGAAGGTTAACCTGCACGGCGGCGCCATTGCCTTGGGCCACCCGTTCGGTTGCTCCGGGGCGCGGATTTCCGGCACCCTGCTCAACGTCATGAAGCAAAATGGCGGTACCTTGGGTGTCGCCACCATGTGCGTCGGCTTGGGCCAGGGTATTACCACTGTCTTCGAACGCGTCTGATCGCGTTGCAAGGCAGCAGCCGGGGCCCAGTGCCCCGGTTTTTGTTTTTTACAGGTTAGGGTTCAAGAGGGAAGGCAACATGCAGATACAACCAGGCGTTTACCGGCATTACAAAGGGCCTGAGTACCGTGTCTTCAGTGTTGCACGGCATTCCGAAACGGAAGAGTGGATGGTGTTCTACCAGTGCCTGTATGGTGATTACAGCTTCTGGGTAAGGCCACTTTCGATGTTCAAGGAGTCCGTCGAGGTTGACGGCGAGCAGGTGCCACGCTTTGCTTTGGTCAAGGCCGAAGAAGGGCTGCCCGGGCTGTCAGGCAAATCGCACGTGTGACAGGCCGCGCTTGACCTCACTCTTTTGCCACTATATATAGCGGTGCCGCGTCTGGCACCTGACGCGTTTTTCATCTTCAGATTCAGGAATACTCCGATCCATGGGCAAATCGCTGGTCATTGTGGAATCCCCGGCCAAGGCCAAGACCATCAACAAGTACCTGGGCAACCAGTACGTGGTGAAGTCGAGTATCGGCCATATCCGAGACCTCCCCACCAGCGGTTCGGCCAGCGCCAGCAAAGAACCTGCTGCCAAGCGCGGCAAGGCTGCGGGTGAGGCACCGGCCCTGTCGCCGAAAGAAAAGGCCCGTCGCCAGCTGGTGGCGCGCATGGGTGTGGACCCGGACCACGGCTGGAAGGCCAAGTACGAGATCCTGCCCGGCAAGGAAAAGGTGATCGAAGAGCTGCGCCGCCTGGCCAAGGATGCCGACACCATCTATCTCGCAACCGACTTGGATCGCGAAGGGGAAGCCATTGCCTGGCACCTGCGCGAAGCCATCGGGGGTGACGACGCCCGCTACAAGCGCGTGGTGTTCAACGAAATTACCAAAAAGGCCATCCAGGACGCGTTCTCCCAGCCGGGCGAGCTGGACATCGACCGGGTCAACGCCCAGCAGGCCCGCCGCTTCCTCGATCGCGTGGTGGGTTACATGGTCTCGCCACTGTTGTGGGCCAAGATCGCCCGCGGCCTGTCGGCCGGCCGTGTGCAGTCGGTGGCGGTGAAGCTGGTGGTTGAGCGTGAGCGCGAAATCCGCGCGTTCAACCCGGAAGAATACTGGGAAGTGCACGCCGACCTCGGCACCGCCAAAAGCGCCAAGGTGCGGTTCGAAGTGGCGCGCGAGAAGGGCGAGGCCTTCAAGCCGCTGAACGAAGCCCAGGCCATGGCGGCGCTGGAAAAGCTCAAATCGTCCAGCTACAGCGTGGTCAAGCGCGAAGATCGCCCGACCAGCAGCAAGCCGTCGGCACCGTTCATCACCTCCACCCTGCAGCAGGCAGCGAGCAACCGCCTGGGCTTCGGGGTGAAGAAGACCATGATGATGGCCCAGCGCTTGTACGAAGCCGGCTACATCACTTACATGCGTACCGACTCGACCAACCTGTCGGCCGATGCGCTGGGCATGGCCCGCGAGTACATCGAGCGCGAGTTCGGCAAGCAGTACCTGCCTGAAGCGCCAGTGGTGTACGGCAGCAAGGAGGGCGCCCAGGAGGCGCACGAGGCGATTCGCCCCTCCGACGTCAACACCCACCCGACCAAGCTCAGCGGCATGGAGCGTGATGCCGAGCGCCTGTACGAACTGATCTGGCGCCAGTTCCTGGCTTGCCAGATGCCGCCGGCGCAATACCTGTCCACCAGCGTGACCGTGGCGGCGGGTGACTTCGAGCTACGTGCCAAAGGCCGCATCCTCAAGTTCGACGGTTACACCCGTGTGCTGCCACAGCAGAGCAAGCCGGGCGAAGACGACGTGCTGCCGGAAATGGCCCAGGGTGAAAGCCTCAAGCTGATCCAGCTCGACCCGAGCCAGCACTTCACCAAGCCACCGGCTCGCTTCACCGAAGCCAGCCTGGTCAAGGAAATGGAAAAGCGCGGTATTGGCCGCCCGTCGACCTATGCGGCGATCATTTCCACCATCCAGGACCGTGGCTACGTAACCCTGCACAACCGCCGCTTCTACTCCGAAAAAATGGGCGACATCGTTACCGAGCGGTTGTCCGAGAGTTTCTCCAACCTGATGGACTACGGCTTTACCGCCGGGATGGAAGAGAACCTCGATGACGTGGCCCAGGGCGAGCGCGACTGGAAGCATGTGCTGGACGAGTTCTACGGCGACTTCAGCAAGAAGCTGCTGACCGCCGAGTCGGCCGAGAACGGCATGCGTGCCAACCAGCCGACCATGACCAACATTCCGTGCAAGGAATGTGGCCGGCCGATGATGATCCGTACCGCGTCCACGGGCGTGTTCCTGGGCTGCTCGGGCTACAGCCTGCCGCCGAAAGAGCGTTGCAAGGCCACCGTCAACCTGGTGCCGGGCGATGAAATTGCCGCGGACGACGAGGGTGAGTCCGAGTCGCTGGTGTTGCGTGGCAAGCACCGTTGCCCGATTTGCGCGACCGCGATGGATGCCTACCTGCTGGATGAAAAGCACAAGCTGCACATCTGCGGTAACAACCCGGATTGTGCCGGTTACGAGATCGAAGAGGGCAGTTACCGCATCAAGGGTTACGAAGGGCCGAGCCTGGAGTGCGACAAATGCGGCAGCGAGATGCAGTTGAAGACTGGCCGTTTCGGCAAGTTCTTCGGGTGCACCAACGCGGCATGCAAGAACACCCGCAAGCTGCTCAAGAGCGGCGAGGCGGCGGAACCGAAGATGGACAAGGTGGAAATGCCGGAGCTCAAGTGCGAGAAGGTTGACGACACCTACGTGTTGCGCGACGGCGCTTCGGGGTTGTTCCTGGCGGCCAGCCAGTTCCCGAAAAACCGCGAAACCCGTGCGCCGCTGGTGCTGGAGATCGTGCCGCACAAGCACGAGATCGATCCGAAGTACCACTTCCTGTGCGAAGCCCCACAAAAAGACCCGGACGGCCGCCCGGCGGTGATCCGCTACAGCCGCAAGACCAAGGAGCAGTACGTGCAGTCCGAGGTGGACGGCAAGCCGACGGGGTGGAAGGCGTTTTACGACGGCAATGCGTGGAAGGTTGAAGACAAGCGCTGATTTGCCAGTGCTGTGATTGGGGCCGCTTTGCGGCCCATCGCGGATAAATCCGCTCCTACAAGCCGGCGTCGACTGTAGGAGCGGATTTTATCCGCGATGGGCCGCAAAGCGGCCCCAATCATTTATGATTCGGACATCCGCCTTGCAGCTCATGGGAGGTCATCTGAAATGGCCCAGGAACTCTACACCCGCACCAACCAGAAACTCTTCTTCGCCGGCCTGGCCCTCGAATCCATGGCCAAAGCCGAACAAAGCCAGGCCATGAACGCCCAGGGCCTGGTCCAGGCCGAGCGCGAGGCAGCACTGTTCCACCTCTACGGCGCGCTGCTGGGCCTGTGCCATGAAATCGGTGGCTTCTATCGCCTGCCCGTGGTGAGTTCAGTTGAGCAAGCCCTCGCCGATGACGCGCTAAACAACATCGCCATCCCCGAAGTGGCCGAAATGCTCGAACTGGTCCGCCAGCGCGAAACCTGGCTGGCGCAACTGGTCAGCGCTTATGCCGATTTGTTCCGACCACCTGTCGCGAAAAAGGCGCCGAAAACCGACGTCACCCAGCCCCTGATTCAAGCCGTCAATCTCGACGAGCCCGAGCAGCCCGCGCTGTCGCGACAAGAGTTGGAAGCCTGGAGAAATAACCTCAAAGGCCTGGTGAGACGTTTCCGTGACGCGTTGAGTGAGTGCTGATGCGCGCCATGGCTGGTACAATGCTGGCCTTTCGTGGAGAACAGCCCTATATGTCTACGTCGTTTCTGGAAATTGTCGAGTTGCCCGATGGCCGCATCGAACTGCGTCGCGCCGAGGATGAAGGCTCCCTGGTAACCCTGGATTTCTCGGAAGACGCCAAGGCGTTCCTGCAGGGTCAGCACGTTGAAGTGGCCAAGGCCATGCTCAGTGTCGGTGTGCAAATGGCCGGCCGCCTTGTTGAAGGCGAGCTCGAGCGCGACGAAGGGCCGCGCGTGCTGCACTAAGGCATCAGTTTTTTAAGTGGCAGGCAAAGCCTGAACATCAGCCGAGGCGGATGTTCAGGCTTTGTGCATTTCCGGTGCTGGCGGCGCGCACCAGCTGTTGGCGTGCCGCGGCATTGACGTTGCCCAGCCAGCTCACCACGGTGTGGCTGCGGCCAAGGCGCAAGGCCTCGCAGGCAAGTTGCAGGGCGCTCTGGCTGCCGCTGGGTTGCAGCAGCAGGATGCGTTCGCGGTTGAGGCCGGCATCACGCAGCCAGGCCTGTGTCAGGCTGGCGGGCGGGGCGATCAGGGTTAACCAGCGGGCCTCTTGCTCTTCGCTCAGCTCGCGCAGCACTGGGGCCAGCAGGCTTTGGCAATGTTCGGGGGCGCCACGCAGCGACAGTTCGCTGAACAGCTCCGGCTGGCTGCTCTTGCGCGGTTGTGCGCTGGCCTTCAGGCCTGGCAGTACCGGCTGGGCGAGGAAAGCTTCGAACAGCGGAAGCTGAACCTGTTGATGTGCTTGGGTGAACTGCTGCATGACGCCTCCTGGATCAGCGGCGAATTACGCCGACACTCAAACCCTCGATCACCAGCTCCTGTTCTTTCAGGTCGACTTCGATGGGGGCGAACTCGGGGTTTTCGGCGATGAGCCAGACCTTGCTGCCTTCGCGCTTGAAGCGCTTGACGGTCACCTCGTCACCGATACGGGCGACGACGATCTGGCCGTTGCGGGCCTCGCGGCAGGTGTGCACTGCCAGCAGGTCGCCGTCGAAGATGCCGACGTCCTTCATGCTCATGCCGTGTACGCGCAACAGATAGTCGGCAGGAGGGTGGAAGAAGGTGGGATTGATGTTGCAAGATTGCTCGATGTGCTGCTCGGCGAGGATCGGCGCACCCGCTGCAACCCGGCCAATGATTGGCAGGCCGCTTTCGTCAGGCTTGGCTTCGACGCCCGGGATGCGAATGCCGCGCGAAGCGCCCGGGGTCATCTCGATGGCGCCTTTGCGCGCCAGGGCCTTGAGGTGCTCCTCGGCGGCGTTGGGCGACTTGAAGCCCAGCTCCTGAGCGATTTCGGCGCGCGTTGGCGGGAAGCCGTTGTCTTCCAGGCAACGTTTGATGAAAGCCAGGATTTCGGCTTGGCGTGGCGTCAGTTTCAACATGGCGTGCGCTCTGTCTTTTTATACAGTGACTGGGATTATATACAGTACTGGATGCGCTGCAAGCGCTGATCGACAATAAAAAGCCATCATCGACGCATCTTGTCGCTTGCAGCCGGCAACTTGGCGCTTTTAAATGGCGACCGCCCGGTCACCGAACCTTGACAGAAGCAGGGCTGAAACGTATGTTTCAAACACCTGTTTGTCTGGCGGAGTAGTCATGGCCCAATCGGAAACCGTTGAACGCATTCTCGATGCTGCCGAGCAGCTGTTCGCGGAAAGAGGGTTTGCTGAAACCTCGTTGCGGCTGATTACCAGCAAGGCCGGTGTCAACCTGGCTGCGGTCAACTATCACTTCGGCTCCAAGAAGGCGCTGATTCAGGCTGTGTTCTCACGGTTCCTCGGGCCGTTCTGTGCCAGCCTCGAGCGCGAGCTGGAGCGCCGCCAGGCCAAGCCTGAACAAAAGCCTACGCTCGAAGAGCTGCTGGAGATGCTGGTGGAGCAGGCGCTGGCCGTACAGCCACGCAGCAATAACGACCTCTCGATTTTCATGCGCCTGCTGGGTTTGGCCTTCAGCCAGAGCCAGGGCCACCTGCGGCGTTACCTGGAGGACATGTACGGCAAGGTGTTCCGCCGCTACATGCTGCTGGTCAACGAAGCCGCCCCGCGCATTCCGCCGCTTGAGCTGTTCTGGCGTGTGCACTTCATGCTGGGTGCCGCTGCATTCAGCATGTCCGGCATCAAGGCGCTGCGGGCAATTGCCGAGACCGACTTTGGCATCAACACCTCGATCGAACAGGTGATGCGCCTGATGGTGCCATTCCTGGCGGCGGGCATGCGTGCCGACAGTGGCGTTACCGACGCGGCCATGGCCAGCGCCCAGCTGCGCCCGCGCAGCAAGTCGGGCAGCGCCACCGCCAAGGCCTGAAGGCTGGGCGGGGCAGGGCGCTTCGGCTAAGCTAGCGCCCTTGCCTGTAATCAAGGATTCGCTATGACCGCCAGCCTGCAAGGCTCCCTGATGGTGGATATCGCCGGCCACTGGCTGACCGCCGAGGACCGCCACCTCCTGCGCCAGCCGGAAGTGGCCGGCCTGATCATCTTCGCCCGCAACATCGACAGCCCGCGCCAGGTGCGCGAGCTGTGTGCATCCATTCGTGCCATCCGGCCGGACCTCATTCTTGCTGTCGACCAGGAAGGCGGGCGCGTTCAGCGCCTGCGCCAGGGCTTTGTGCGCCTGCCGGCCATGCGCGCCATCGCTGACAACGCCAACGCCGAGTACCTGGCCGAGCAGTGCGGCTGGCTGATGGCCACCGAGGTGCTGGCGGTTGGCCTGGACCTCAGCTTCGCGCCGGTGCTCGACCTGGATCACCAGCGCAGCGCCGTGGTGGGCAGCCGTGCGTTCGAGGGTAACCCCGAGCGCGCCACGCAGTTGGCCGGCGCCTTCATTCGCGGCATGAACGCCGCGGGCATGGCTGCCTGTGGCAAACATTTCCCGGGCCATGGCTGGGCCGAAGCTGACTCGCACGTGGCCATCCCGGTGGACGAGCGCAACCTTGATCAATTGCGCCAGGCCGACCTAGTGCCCTTCACCCGCCTGAGCGGGCAGTTGGCGGCGGTGATGCCGGCGCATGTGATCTACCCGCAGGTCGACAATCAGCCCGCTGGTTTCTCCCGCCGCTGGTTGCAGGGCATTTTGCGCGGCGAGCTGGGCTTTGACGGGGTGATCTTCAGTGATGACCTGTCCATGGCCGGGGCGCATGTGGTGGGTGATGCGGCCAATCGCATCGAGGCAGCGTTGAGCGCGGGTTGTGACATGGGCCTGGTGTGCAATGACCGGGCGGCTGCTGAGCTGGCGCTGAGCGCGGCACAGCGGTTGAAGGTATCGCCATCGCCGCGCATTGCGCGGATGCGGGGGCAGGGCTTTGCCAGCACGGATTACCGTGCGCAGCCGCGGTGGCTGGAGGCGTTGGGGGCGTTGAAAGAGGCGCAGTTGGTGGATTGAAGATCAAGCGCCGCTGGCGCGGCGCATCGCGGATAAATCCGCTCCTACAGGATTGCACACGGCTTGTAGGAGCGGATTTATCCGCGATGCGCCGCGCCAGCGGCGCTCGATCTGGCAGGCAAACGCTGAAGGCATGCGCCCTGGGAAACAATCACCGCCCACGCTTCCCCGGCAGCGGCGCAAACAGCGCTTCAATCTCCTCATCCCCCAGCCGCCACTGCCCGGCCTGCCCGCCGTCCAGCAAACTCGCCGCCAGCGCCGCTTTCTCTTGCTGCAACTGCTGGATCTTCTCTTCAACCGTCCCGCGCGTGATCAGCTTGAACACGAACACCGGCTTGTCCTGCCCAATACGGTAGGCACGGTCGGTCGCCTGGTTTTCGCTGGCCGGGTTCCACCAGGGGTCGAAGTGGATCACCGTATCGGCCGCCGTCAGGTTCAGGCCCGTGCCACCGGCCTTGAGGCTGATCAGGAACACTTCGCTGTCACCTTGCTGGAACGCTTTCACCGGTGCCCGCCTGTCGCGGGTGTCGCCGGTCAGCAGGCTGTAACGGACCCCGCGCTTTTCCAGTTCCTGCTCGATCAGTGCCAGCATCGAGGTGAACTGCGAGAACAGCAGCACCCGGCGGCCTTCGCCAAGCAGCTCTTCGAGCATTTCCAGCAGCGCGCCCAGCTTGCCTTTGTCGGCCTGGTTGCCTTTGGTTTCCACGCCTTTGACCAGGCGCAGGTCGCAACACACCTGGCGCAGCTTGAGCAGGGCGTCGAGGATCACGATCTGGCTGCGCGCGGCCCCGTTGCGGGCAATTTCGTCGCGCACTTTCTTGTCCATGGCCACCCGCACGGCTTCGTAGGTGTCACGCTGGGCGTCGCTCAGGTCTACCCAGTACACCATTTCGGTCTTGGCCGGCAGGTCGGTGGCCACCTGTTCCTTGGTGCGTCGCAGCAGGAACGGGCGGATGCGGCTCACCAGATGGGCCAGCCGCTCACTGTCGCCATGACGTTCAATGGGGGTGCGGTATTCCTGGGTGAAGCGCTTGCTGTCGCCCAGCCAGCCGGGCATCAGGAAGTGGAAGATTGACCACAGCTCGCCCAGGTTGTTTTCCATCGGGGTGCCGGTCAGGCAGATGCGCTGGTTGGCAGTCAGTTCGCACACAGCGAGTGCTGCCTTGCTGGTACTGCTTTTGATGTTCTGCGCCTCGTCCAGCACCAGCACGCTCCAGGGTTGGGCGCGCAGGTGCTCAAGGTCGCGTGGCACCAGGGCGTAGGTGGTCAGCACCAGGTCGTATTCATGCAGCTTGGCGAAGTGCTTGCTGCGGGCGGGGCCGTGCAAGGCCAGCACGCGCAGGTCGGGGGCAAAGCGCTGGGCTTCGTCCAGCCAGTTGGGCACCAGGCTGGTGGGCATCACGGCCAGGGCCGGGTGGGCCAGGTTACCGGTCTGTTTTTCCAGCAGCAGGTGGGCGAGGGTTTGCAGGGTTTTGCCCAGGCCCATGTCATCACCCAGAATCCCGCCGGTGCCCATTTCGCGCAGGGCCTGCAGCCAGTTAAGGCCTTGTTGCTGGTAGGGGCGCAAGGTGGCGTTGAGGGCGGTGGGCGGCGCAACCTGCAGGTCGCGGGCATCGCGCAGGCGGCGGCCGAGGTCGCGCAGGTGCTCGCCGCCTTCCCAGTGCAGCGGCAGGTGGTCGATGTCGTTAAGGCGTGCCGCGTCGGCGCGGTCCATGCGCAGCGCAGGGCCTGCGGCATCTTCGTGCAGGTACAGTTCGCCCAGGGTGCCCATCACCGCCTTGATGCGGCCGTAGGGCAGGGCGACGCGCAAGGCCGGGGCATCCTGGCGCCCGCGGTTAAGGTCGATCAGCAGGTGTTCGTCATCGCTGCGCCGGGCCAGTTCGCTGGGGCGCAGCAGCTCCGGGTTGCTGCGCAGCAACTGCAGAACGATGGGCAGCAGGCTGTGACGCTGGCCCTCGACCACGATGCCCAGCTCCAGGTCGAACCATTCGTGGCCGGGCGATTCGTCGATGCTGGCGTACCAGTCGTCGACCTCTTGCAGATTGAAGGCAAAGTCGCGATGGATGTCGATTTCCCAGCCAGCTTCACGCAACTGCGCCAAACCATCGCGGGCAAAGCGCAGCCAGGCTTCGTCGTCCGGCAACTGGAGCATGTCGCCGGCGCTGTCGGGCAGTGCCTTGCTCTGCCGGGTGGCGGGCTTGAAGCCCAGGTCACGCAAGGTCTTGCGCAGCGCCTGCTCAGCCTGTGGCTGGCGGCGGATGCGCTGGCTGGTGCTGCCCACCAGGCGGGCCAGGGGCTTTTCATCGTTGCCGATGGCACGCATGCCGTCGTAATCGAACGACAAGGCGGCGCGGTGCTGCATCTGGCGCTGCATGCGCCCGGTCTTGGGCATGTAGGCGCTGAATTCGAGGCTGCCGAGGGTGAGGTGCGGCTTGGGCGGGATATCGTTGATGAGCTGTTCGTCCAAGGTCGTCGGTGTCGGCAGTTGGTGGTTCAGGGCGTTGAGCTTGTGGCTGAGGGGGACGATCAGGTGTTCCGGCACGTCGGGCGCCAGTGTCAATTGCAGGGCAATGTGGGGGTCAAGACCATGGTTGACCTTGCCTATCTCGCTGGTCAGGAAGTCGAAATAGTAAAGCGGCAGTAATCCAATCACGCAGCGCAGGTGCTCATCACCGTGATACCACAGGCCGCGATAGTTGCCGTCGTCCTGGCGCACCCAGCGAAACTCGGCAGTGCGGGCGGCACCTTCACGCAGCAGGGGCATGGCTTCGTCGAACATCATGCGCCCGGTTTCCACGGCGCGCTGCAGCAATTCGCCGCCTTCCTGGCCCTTGAGGGGGTAGCCGCGGTCCTGGCCGCCGCTCTGGTTCTGCGCCGAGAGCAGGCGCAGGATGCGCAGGTCCTGCTCTTTGACGAAGCGTGGGGGCTCGTACAGCAACTCATACAGCGACTGCACGCGGCTGTAACGTATCCCGTTTTCCTCGCGCGTGCCTTTGCGTACCAACAGGGCGCAGCCGGGGCCATCGGTCAATTTCAGCTGATAGCAGACCATGCGCCCACGCTTGTCTTCGGTATCGCCAGGCGCTGGCGCAGGTTGTTGCAGGCCATTGAGCCAGTGCTGCAGGTCGGCGGGCAGCGCATCGTCCGAGTCGGTATCGGCTTTGCACAGGTGGTATAACGCAGCGGCGCAGTGTTTGCAGTTCTGCCCGACCGGGCAGGTGCACAACCCACGCACGTGACAGCGGCCGCCAGCCTGGCTCAGGCTGATGCTTTGTTGGTAGACGTTGCCCTGCGAACCCCGGCAACTGGACTCCACGAACGGCCCGCGGCACGACTCGATCACCACCCTGCCTTCCTCGGCGTAGCGCGCGGCGCGTTGCAGGAATGCCGTGTTGAAAGACCTTGTCCAACTGGAGTTCTCGCGCAGCAGTTGGGGCGCGTCGCGGCTCATTGCGTTACTGCTCCATCATCTCCGGGTCCATCACCGGCATCTTCGGTGCACCCTGCTCCGTCACTTTCAGCAGCACTGCCAGGTGCCCGCCATCCAGGAAGGTCAGCTGGCCGCGTTTCATGTTGCTGTTGCTCTGCTTGAACTGCTCGCTTTGCAGCACGTTGCCGTTGCCGTCGAGCTGGTTGAGCCAGAAATTGGCTTCCACGGCAATGAAGCGGCCCTCGGTGATGCTCAGGTTGCCCTCGATGGGGAAGTGGCCGAACCGTTCGTCACCGTCGCCCAGGGCGATACGGCTTGGTTCACTGCCAACCTGCTGCTGCCAGGCCTTGTGCATCAGCACGGTGTAGTTCGGGGTGGCCTGCAGGCGGGTCACTTCATCTTCCAGCGCCACGCGGCGCTCGGCGTTTTTCTCCAGGCGCGGGGCGCCGGCGCTCCAGTCTTCCGGGGCGAACGGGCTGGTGACGGCCGGCACGGCATTTTGCCGTACCAGGATCATTTCCACCTGATACATCCCTTCGGCAAAGGCGGCCGGCGCAAACAGCGCCAGCAGCAGGGTCAGGCAACGGATGGCACGCATGGGTCTTCCTCAAGCAGGCTGTGGGGTCAGGCGCTCGAACAGCGCCTCCAGGGTGTTGAAGCGTTCGTCGGGGCGTTCCATCGGCACCAGGAAGCGGAACTGGGTCGCGCCTTCGAACTTGTAACGTTTGGGCTGGCCCTGGATCAGCTTGATCAAGGTCAGCGGGTCGACCGGGGTTTCGGCCTCGAACTCCAGCTTGCCGCCGTTGGGGCCGGCATCGACTTTCTTGATGCCGAGCTTTTCCGCGTGCAGCTTGAGCTGGGTCAGGCGCATGAGGTTCTTGGTCGGCTCGGGCAGCAGGCCGAAGCGGTCGATCATTTCTACCTGCAGGTCTTTGAGGCCTTCTTCGTCGGCTGCCGAGGCGATGCGTTTGTAGAGGATCAGGCGTGCGTGCACATCGGGCAGGTAGTCCTCGGGGATCAGCGCCGGCAGGCGCAGGTTGATCTCCGGGCCGCCGCCCAGCGGTTGCTCAAGGTTCGGTTGGGTGCCCTTGCGGATGGCCTTGACCGCCCGTTCGAGCATTTCCATGTACAGGGTAAAGCCCACCGCCTGGATCTGGCCGCTCTGGCCTTCGCCCAGCAGCTCGCCCGCGCCACGGATTTCCAGGTCGTTGGTGGCCAGCACAAAGCCTGCGCCCAGGTCCTGGGTGTTGGCGATGGCTTCCAGGCGCTTTTCGGCATCGGCGCTGATCTGCTGGCGCGGTGGCGTCAGCAGGTAGGCGTAGGCCTGGTGGTGGCTGCGGCCAACCCGGCCACGCAGCTGGTGCAGCTGGGCCAGGCCGAACTTGTCGGCACGCTCGATGACGATGGTGTTGGCGCTGGGCACGTCGATGCCGGTTTCGATGATGGTCGAGGCGATCAGCACGTTGAAGCGCTTGTGGTAGAAGTCGCTCATCACCTGTTCCAGCTCGCGCTCGCGCATCTGCCCGTGGCCGATGCCGATGCGCGCTTCCGGTACCAGTTCGGCGAGGTCGGCGGCGCATTTTTCGATGGTTTTCACATCGTTGTGCAGGTAGTACACCTGGCCGCCGCGCAGCAGCTCACGCAGCAGGGCCTCTTTGACCGTGCTCTTGTTCTGCTCCATGACGAAGGTGCGCACCGACAGCCGGCGCGCCGGCGGGGTGGCGATGATCGACAGGTCGCGCATGCCGGCCACCGCCATGTTGAGCGTGCGCGGAATCGGCGTTGCGGTCAGCGTCAGGATATCCACCTCGCTGCGCAGGGCCTTGAGCTGTTCCTTCTGGCGTACGCCAAAACGGTGCTCTTCGTCGATGATGGCCAGGCCCAGGTCCTTGAAGCGCACGTCGTCCTGCAGCAGCTTGTGGGTGCCGATCAGGATGTCGATCTTGCCTTCGGCCAGCTCCGCGGCGGCGGTTGAAATATCCTTGGCCGACTTGAAGCGGCTCATCACCTCCACGGTCACCGGCCAGTCGGCGAAGCGGTCGCGGAAGCTGTTGTAGTGCTGCTGGGCCAGCAGGGTAGTCGGCACCAGCACCGCCACCTGGCGGCCGCTGTGCACGGCAATGAAGGCCGCGCGCATGGCCACTTCGGTTTTGCCAAAGCCGACGTCGCCACACACCAGGCGGTCCATCGGCTTGGGCGCCAGCATATCCTCGCGCACCGCTTCGATGGCCGCTTGCTGGTCGGGGGTTTCCTCGAACGGGAAGCCGGCACTGAAGGTGGCGTAATCGGCAGTTGGGTCGGCGAAGGCATAGCCCTTGCGGGCGGCGCGGCGGGCATAGATGTCGAGCAGCTCGGCGGCCACGTCGCGCACCTGTTCGGCAGCCTTGCGCTTGGCCTTCTGCCAGGTTTCGGAGCCCAGGCGGTGCAGTGGGGCCAGGGCGTCATCGCTGCCGGTGTAGCGGGCGATCAGGTGCAGGTTGGCCACCGGCACGTACAGCTTGGCGCCCTCGGCGTATTCCAGGGTCAGGAACTCGGCGGCCTGGCCGTCGATTTCCAGCGTGGCCAGGCCCAGGTAGCGGCCCACGCCATGGTCGATGTGCACCACCGGCGCGCCTTCGCGCAGCTCGGTGAGGTTTTTGATGACCGCGTCGTTGGCCGCCTCGCCGCGCTTCTCGCGGCGTCGGCGCTGCATCACGCGCTGGCCGAACAGCGGGCTTTCGGCCACCAGGGCAATGGCCGGGTTGTCGAGCACCAGGCCGTCGTCGAGCGGGGCGATGGTGATGGCCAGCCGCGCGTTGCCGGTGATGAAGTCGGCCCAGCCTTCGACCGTGTGCGGGCGCAGCTTCAGGCGCTCGAGCAGCTCCAGCAGCACCTCGCGCCGGCCGGCGGATTCGGCGGTGAACAGCACGCGGCCCTGGAACTGGTCGAGGAACTCGGCCAGTGCGGCCAGTGGCTGGTTGGCCTTGGCCTCGATGGCCAGGTTGGGCAGGGCGCGGGCCGGGAAGCGCTCGCGGCCCACGCCGGGCTCCAGATCGTCGGCGCTCACCACCACCCGTGGCCATTGCTTGAGCTGGGCGAAGCAGTCTTCTACCGGCAGGAACAATTCCGCGGGTGGCAGCAGCGGGCGGCTCAGGTCGCCACGGCGCTCTTCATAGCGCCCGCGCACGTCGTTCCAGAAGTGCTCGGCGGCCTGTTCCACGCCCGGCAACGAGAACACCTGCGTGTCGCTGGGCAGGTAGTCGAACAGGGTGGAGGTGTCTTCGAAGAACAGCGGCAGGTAGTACTCGATACCGGCGGGGATGATGCCGCTGGTCAGGTCCTGGAAGATCGCACTGCGGCGGAAGTCCACGTCGAAGCGCTCGCGGAAACGGGCCTTGAAGCGCGTTACCTCTTCCTTCTGCATGGGGAACTCGCGCGCCGGCAGCAGGCGGATCGAGTCGACCTTGTCGATGGAGCGCTGGGTCTCCGGGTCGAAGGTGCGCAGGGTTTCGATTTCGTCATCGAACAGGTCGATGCGGTAGGGCAGCTTGCTGCCCATCGGGAACAGGTCGATCAGCGCCCCGCGCACGGCGAATTCGCCATGCTCGTATACGGTGTCGACACACCGGTAGCCGCTGGCTTCCAGGCGTGTGCGCATCTGTTCCACGTCGATGGTCTGGCCCACGTCCAGCACCAGGCTGCTGCCCAGCAAAAAGCGCGTGGGCGCCAGGCGGTGCAGGGCCGTGGTGATCGGCACCACCAAAATGCCGTGGCTCAGCTCGGGCAGCCGGTAAAGGCTGGCGATGCGCTGGGAAATGATGTCCTGATGCGGCGAGAACAGGTCGTAGGGCAGGGTTTCCCAATCCGGGAACGGCAGCACCGGCAGTTCCGGCGCGAAGAACCGCAGCTCTTGTTCCAGACGGTCGGCGGCCTGGCTGTCGGCGGTCAGCAGCAGGGTGAAGCGGCCAGCGTTGCTGGCGGCCTCGGCGATGGCCAGGCTGAGGGCGGCACCGGGCAGGTTGCCCCAGGTTTGTTTGCCGGCCGTGGCCGACATTTGCGGTAGGCGCAGAACTGACACGGGAGATTGCACTCCAAGCGTTGCGGCAAAGAGATCGATTGTACCGGTGCGGCTGCCTGCTGTCAGGCTCGGAAAGGGCGTGAGCACAGGCTTTGGCTGCAGCGACAGGCGCTCATTGCCGGTTACGCGTCGGGGCGTCATAATGTAGCCCCTTTTTTCTACCCCTACATGTGGAAGGTTCCCGTGACTCAGAAGCCCGACCAGTGTCTTGGTGAGTGGATTGATCGTGAAGCTCTTGCTGAAGCGATGATCCCGCTTATCGGTCAGCTCTACCGCAACAACAACGTGGTGAGCTCGATTTATGGCCGCAGCCTGATCAACCGTTCGGTTATCTCGATCCTCAAAGCCCACCGCTTTGCGCGTCACCGTCAAACCGACGAGACCGAACTGTCCGTCCACGAGACATTCCCCCTGCTCAAGGCCATGAGCGAGCTGAAACTGGGCGCCGCTTCGGTCGACCTGGGCAAGCTGGCCAACAAGTTCAAGCAGGAAGGCAACGGCCGCACTGCCGAGCAGTTCGTACGTGAAGAGCTGGCCGACGTGGTTGGCCAGCAGAACGCTTCGGCGCGCAAAGGCACCGACGTTGTGCTGTACGGCTTCGGCCGCATCGGCCGCCTGCTGGCGCGCATCCTGATCGAAAAAACCGGTGGTGGCGACGGCCTGCGCCTGCGTGCCATCGTTGTGCGCAAAGGCGCCGAAAACGACCTGGTCAAGCGCGCCAGCCTGCTGCGTCGTGACTCGGTGCACGGCCCGTTCGATGGCACCATCACCATCGATGAAGCCAACAACACCCTGACCGCCAACGGCAACCTGATCCAGATCATCTACGCCAAGAGCCCGAGCGAAGTCGACTACA
Source organism: Pseudomonas sp. PSKL.D1 (assembly GCF_028898945.1). Lineage (NCBI taxonomy): Bacteria > Pseudomonadati > Pseudomonadota > Gammaproteobacteria > Pseudomonadales > Pseudomonadaceae > Pseudomonas > Pseudomonas sp. PSKL.D1. The sequence continues at coordinate 3,985,227 of NZ_CP118607.1, read as the reverse complement.
CCCAGTACGGCATCGAGAATGCCCTGATCGTCGACAACACCGGTGTATGGCGTGACGCTGATGGCCTGGGCCAGCACCTGGCCTGCCCGGGCGCTGCCCGCGTGATCCTCACCGCACCTGGCAAGGGCGCGCTGAAGAACATCGTGCACGGCATCAACCACGGCGACATCGCGGCCGATGACAAGATCATCTCGGCGGCGTCCTGCACCACCAACGCCATCGTGCCGGTGCTCAAGGCCATCAACGACCAGTACGGCATCGTCAACGGCCACGTCGAAACCGTTCACTCGTTCACCAACGACCAGAACCTGATCGACAACTTCCACAAGGGCAGCCGTCGTGGCCGCGCCGCGCCGCTGAACATGGTCATCACCGAAACCGGTGCTGCCACTGCTGCCGCCAAGGCACTGCCAGTGCTCAAGGGCAAGCTGACCGGCAACGCGATTCGCGTACCGACGCCGAACGTGTCCATGGCCATCCTCAACCTGAACCTCGAGAAGGCCACCAGCCGCGACGAGATCAACGAGTACCTGCGCCAGACCGCCATGCACTCCGAACTGCACAAGCAGATCGACTACGTAAGCTCGCAGGAAGTGGTTTCGACCGACTTCGTCGGCTCGCGCCACGCCGGAGTGGTTGACGCCGAAGCGACCATCGCCAACGATAACCGCGTTGTCCTGTACGTTTGGTACGACAACGAGTTCGGTTACAGCTGCCAGGTGGTTCGCGTGATGGAAGACATGGCCGGTGTGAACCCGCCAGCGTTTCCACGCTGATACGCTTGTAAAGTGTTGAAGAAACGGGAACCTTCGGGTTCCCGTTTTTTTTGCCCGGCATTTGTGATGTCTGTGCGGGCCCCATCGCGGATAAATCCGCTCCTACACCTACCCTTGTAGGAGCGGATTTATCCGCGATGAGGCCGCACAGGCAACCGAGACCCCATCCCCTTGCGCAAAACTCTGCTACCCATCCTCATGCTCCTCACCGCCTGCAACCAGGGCCCCACCCTGGAGCGCCTGGGCGGCCCGACCATGGGCAGCAGCTACAGCATCCAGTACGTGCGCGAACCCGGCGGCCCGGCACCGGCCCAGGTGCAAGCCGCAGTCGAAACCATCCTCCAGAACATCGACCAGCACTATTCCACCTACCGCGACGACTCCACCGTCAGCCAGTTCAACCAGCTCCCCGCCAACCAGTGCCTGGCCCTGCCGCCCGATATGCTTGAACTGGTCACCCTCGGCCAGCACCTGTCCGACATGAGTGATGGCGCCTTCGACCTTACCGTCGAACCATTGCTCGACCTCTGGGGCTTCGGCCCGCAAGCGCGCGAAGAACACGTGCCTGACCCGCAAGCCCTGGCCCAGGCCCGCCAGCGCGTGGGCTACCAGCACCTGCGCATCGACGGCCAGGCCTTGTGCAAGGACGCCCCGGTGCAACTGGACTTCAACAGCATTGCCGCCGGCCATGCCGTCGACCTGATCGCCGAGCGCCTGCGCGCCATGGGCGTGGCCAGTTTCGTGGCCGAAGCTACGGGTGAACTCAAGGCGGTGGGCCACAAACCCGACGGCAGCCCCTGGCGCATTGCCGTGGAATTGCCCCGCGAAGACCGCCAGGTCGCCCGGCAAATCTTCCCGGTCGATGGCCTGGCCGTTTCGACCTCGGGTGACTATCGCCACTATTTCGAGCAGAATGGCCGGCGCTATTCGCACACCTTCGATGCCCGCCTCGGGCGCCCGGTGCAGCACGACCTGGCGGCAGTGACGGTGCTTGACCGTTCCGCACTGCTGGCTGATGGCTATTCGACCCTGTTGCTGATCCTTGGGCCGCAAGCGGGCTGGGATTTTGCCGTGGCCCACGAACTGGCGGCGGTATTGGTGACTCGGGCCGAGGGTGGCTTCGTCTCCCGAGCTACGCCCGCGTTCGAACGGGCGGTGAAAGGCGAGTGAAAGCGCAGGCAGGGATGATCGCCACCAGGGAGCTGGTGAACGACATGTAGTGCAGGCAAAGTTGGCCTACGACGCGACCAAGGGTTAATGTGCGCGGCGTTCACGCTTGATTAGACTGCACCCGAATTTTCTCATGGCGCCCCGGCGGCATGATCGAGTCCCGCGGCGACCGTGGCCAGCGGGCCAGTTCTGAAGGAGTACGCATGGCTGTCTACAACTACGACGTAGTGGTGCTGGGTTCCGGCCCGGCAGGGGAAGGTGCGGCAATGAACGCCGCCAAAGCAGGGCGCAAGGTGGCGATGGTCGACAGCCGTCGCCAGGTCGGGGGCAACTGCACCCACCTGGGCACTATCCCGTCCAAGGCACTGCGTCACTCGGTGCGGCAGATCATGCAGTTCAACACCAACCCGATGTTCCGGGCCATTGGCGAGCCGCGCTGGTTCTCGTTCCCGGATGTGCTCAAAAGCGCCGAGAAGGTGATTTCCAAGCAGGTGGCCTCGCGCACCGGCTACTACGCCCGCAACCGCGTTGACGTGTTCTTCGGCACCGGCAGCTTCGCCGACGAGCAAACCGTCGAAGTGGTGTGCCCCAACGGCGTGGTGGAAAAACTCAACGCCAAGCACATCATCATTGCCACCGGTTCGCGCCCGTACCGCCCGGCCGACATCGACTTCCATCACCCGCGCGTCTACGACAGCGACACCATCCTCAGCCTGAGCCACACCCCGCGCAAGCTGATCGTCTATGGTGCCGGCGTGATCGGTTGCGAATACGCCTCGATCTTCAGCGGCCTCGGCGTGCTGGTGGAGCTGGTCGACAACCGTGGCCAGCTGCTGAGCTTCCTGGACTCGGAAATTTCCCAGGCCCTGAGCTACCACTTCAGCAACAACAACATCACCGTACGCCACAACGAGGAGTACGAGCGGGTTGAGGGGCTGGAGAACGGGGTGATCCTGCACCTGAAGTCAGGCAAGAAGATCAAGGCCGACGCCTTGCTGTGGTGCAACGGCCGTACCGGCAACACCGACCAGCTGGGCCTGGAAAACATCGGCATCAAGGTCAACAGCCGTGGCCAGATCGAGGTCGACGAGGCCTACCGCACCAGCGTGCCGAACATCTACGGTGCAGGTGACGTGATCGGCTGGCCAAGCCTGGCCAGTGCCGCCCACGACCAGGGCCGCTCGGCGGCGGGCAGCATTGTCGACAATGGCAGCTGGCGCTTCGTCAACGACGTGCCGACCGGCATCTACACCATCCCGGAGATCAGCTCGATCGGCAAGAACGAGCAGGAGCTGACCCAGGCCAAGGTGCCGTATGAGGTGGGCAAGGCGTTCTTCAAGAGCATGGCGCGTGCGCAGATTGCCGGCGAGCCGCAAGGCATGCTGAAAATCCTGTTCCACCGTGAAACCCTGGAAATCCTTGGCGTGCACTGCTTCGGCTACCAGGCTTCGGAGATCGTGCACATCGGCCAGGCGATCATGAACCAGCCGGGCGAGCTGAATAACCTGAAGTACTTCGTCAACACCACCTTCAACTACCCGACCATGGCCGAAGCCTATCGGGTAGCTGCCTACGACGGCCTGAACCGGCTTTTTTAAGCGGCTCCGGCCGGTGGCCTGAGCCGGTCGGGGAGACCGATTTCAGCCCTACCCGAGGGTGGTCTTGGCCAAACCGGGAAAGTCTGTAATCAGGCTGTCCACGCCAAAGTCAGCGAGCCGGCGCATCAGTGCCGGTTCGTTGACCGTCCACACCGACACATGCAAACCCTGGCCCTGCGCTTTAAGCAGGCGCTCGGGGGTGCACAGCGTCCAGTTCAATGCCAGCATTTCACAGCCGTAGTTTTGCGCGACCTTCAGCGGGTCGAGCCAGGCATACTCGGCGACCAGCCCGCGCTTGACGTCCGGCACCAGTTCCAGCGCAGCGCCCAACACCTCGCGGGAGCTGGAGGTGATGGTCACCTTGTCCAGCAAGCCATGTTTCACCGCCAGTTCGCGAATGGCCAGCACGGTGGTGGCGGCGCGGGTGCGCGACGCGCTCTTGACCTCCAGTTGCCAGTGCTCGAAGGCGCATTTTTCGAACAGCTCTTCCAGTGTCGGGATCGGGCAGGGGTGCACGTGCCCCGGGCCGCCTTTGCGGGCGTCGATCTTCACCAGCTCCGCCGCCGGGTGCTCCACCACCTTGCCACGCCGGCCGGTTGTGCGTTTGAGGGTAGGGTCGTGGATCACCATCAGCTCATTGTCGGCTGACAGGTGCAGGTCCAGTTCACAGCGGTTGACGCCGTGGGCCAGGCACTGCTGGAAGCTTTTCAGGGTATTTTCGGGTGCTTCGCCCTTGGCGCCGCGGTGGCCGTAGATCAGGGTCACGTTCGTTCCTTCAAATCAGAGGGCTGGGTCGTTCTGTTCCAGTTGCTGGCGCCGTTGCTGCTGTTGGCGCTGCAGGATGTAGCGGGCCAGCAGTTGGCGCTGGGCGTCGGTCATGTCGGTGAATTCGGTGCCCACCTCGAAGTCGCCATCCTCGCGCGGGTCGCAGTGGGTGACGCGCGCGCGCAGAAGCAAGCCGTGGGCACGGGGCATCAGCACCATTTTCACTTTTACCCGGGTGCCGGGCTCGATCGGCTGCTTCTGGGCGAAAAACAGGCCGCCTTCGGAGATGACCACGCGTTGGGGCTGGCCGATCTCGCCGATCAGCGTGTGCGCCACCACGGCGCTCAGCAGGTCGAGGCGCTTGTTCTGCGCGCGCAGGAAGGCCGCCAGCGTGCGGTCCTTCTCGCTCAGCTGGCGCAGCAGGTGCTGCGACTCGAAGTCGGACAGGTGCAGCTCGCTGAGCAGGTTGAACAGCGGCGAATCATCCTGCAACAGTTCTGTTTCAAGGGCTTCGGCCGCGCTCAAGGGGTTGATTTCCAGTGCGATCTGGTCTTCGATGCGGTAGTATTCGCGGCGATCTTCTTCGTCTAATGTCGTCATGGCGAACCCATGGTAGCGGCGGTGGTCCGAGTGTAAAGCCGCCGTAGGCGCCTCGCCACAAGGACGTTCCCTTTCATCCGAACAAGCCCCGACATGTTCAGACCTCTTTTCGCATTCATTGGTACGCGTTACACCCGTGCCAAACGCCGTAATCACTTCGTCTCGTTCATTTCCCTGACCTCGATGATCGGCCTCGCCCTGGGCGTGGTGGTGATGATCGTGGTGCTCTCGGTGATGAACGGTTTCGACCACGAGATGCGCACCCGCGTGCTGGGGATGATTCCCCATGCCACGCTGGAGAGCGGCCAGCCGATCAACGACTGGCCTACCCTTGCCCAACAAGTAAAGCAGAATCCGCAGGTGCTGGCGGTTGCGCCCTACACCCAGATGCAGGGCCTGCTGACGCACGATGGCAAGGTGCAGAAGGTGCTGCTCAACGGCATCGACCCGGCCCGCGAGCGCGATGTGTCGATCATCGACAACTTCATCCAGCAGGGCCGGCTCGACCAGCTGGCGCCGGGCGAGTGGGGCATCATGATCGGCGACAAGGCCGCCGCCAAGCTGGGCGTGGCCATCGGCGACAAGCTGACCTTCGTCGCCCCCGAGGTCAGCGTCACGCCGGCCGGCATGTTCCCGCGCATGAAGCGCTTCACCGTGGTGGGCACCTTCCACGTGGGCGCCGGCGAAATCGACGGCTACCTGGGCCTGACCAACATCACCGACCTGTCGCGCCTGCACCGCTGGAAGCCCGACCAGGTGCAGGGCCTGCGCCTGAAGTTCGACGACCTGTTCCAGGCGCCGCGCGTGGCCTGGAGCATCGCCCAGCAGCTGGGTGACCAGGAATACTACAGCCGCGACTGGACCCGTACCCACGGCAACCTGTACCAGGCCATCCGCATGGAAAAGGCCATGATCGGCCTGCTGCTGTTGCTGATCGTGGCGGTGGCGGCGTTCAACATCATTTCCACCCTGGTGATGGTGGTCAACGACAAGCGTGGCGACATTGCCATCCTGCGTACCCTGGGCGCCACGCCCGGGCAGATCATGGCCATATTCATGGTTCAGGGCACGGTGATCGGGGTGATCGGCACCTTGATCGGCGCCGTGGTCGGGATCATCGCCGCGCTGAATGTGAGCGCGGTAATCGCCGGCATCGAGAAGCTGATTGGCCACAAGTTCCTCAATGCCGATGTGTATTTCATCGATTACCTGCCGTCGCAGATCCAGGCCCAGGACGTGTACATGGTCTGTGGTGCGGCGCTGGTCCTGAGTTTCTTCGCCACCCTGTACCCGGCCTGGCGTGCGGCCCGCACCCAGCCTGCAGAGGCGCTACGTTATGAGTGAGTCGCGCATGAGTGATAAAGCCGTTCTGAGTTGCCGCAACCTGGGCAAATCTTACGACGAGGGCCCGGAGTCGGTGCAGGTGCTGGCCGGGCTTAACCTTGAGCTGCATGCCGGTGAGCGCGTAGCCATCGTGGGCAGTTCGGGCTCGGGCAAAAGTACTTTGCTCAACCTGCTGGGCGGCCTGGACCGGCCCACCCAGGGCAGCGTGTGGCTGGCCGGTGAAGAATTGTCGGCGCTGGGCGAACGCGCCCGTGGCTTGCTGCGCAACCGTGAATTGGGCTTTGTGTACCAGTTCCACCACCTCTTGCCGGAGTTCACCGCCATGGAGAACGTGTGCATGCCGCTGCTGATCGGCCGCACCGCCATCCCCGAGGCCAAGGAGCGCGCCGAGGCGCTGCTCAAGCGCGTCGGCCTTGGCCATCGCCTGCACCACAAGCCGGCCGAGCTGTCCGGTGGCGAGCGCCAGCGTGTGGCCATTGCCCGCGCCCTGGTCAACCGCCCGGGCCTGGTGATGCTCGATGAGCCCACCGGCAACCTTGACCATCACACCGCGCAAGGTATCCAGGAGCTGATGCAGGAGCTGTCCAGCGCCTCGCGCACCGCGTTCCTGGTGGTCACCCACGACCTCAACCTGGCGCGTCAGATGGACCGCGTACTGAAGCTCGACGACGGCCACCTGGTCGCCATCTGAGCCGGTTCGCTCCCACATATTCATTGGGTGTTTTCGTACATGTTCAGACCCTTGCCCTTGTTCATCGGTGCCCGTTACACCCGTGCCAAGCGCCGCAACCATTTCATCTCGTTCATTTCGATGACCTCGATGATCGGCCTGTCCCTTGGCGTGCTGGCGATGATCGTGGTGCTGTCGGTGATGAATGGCTTCCAGCGCGAAATGAGCTCGCGCATTCTTGGCCTGGTGCCCCACGCGGCCATCCTGGGCGTGCAACCGCTGGATGACTGGCGCGCCACCGCGGACGCGGCCCTGAAGAACCCGGCGGTGATGGCGGCTGCGCCGATTACCGAGATGGAAGGCATGCTTTCGTACAAGGGGGCGATGCAGCCGATTCAGGTCAGTGGTATTGACCCGGCCGAAGAGGGCAAGGTGTCCATCGTCGGCCAGCACATCGTCCAGGGCAACCTGCAGGCGCTGGAGCCGGGCGAATACGGCGTGGTGATCGGTGAACTGACAGCGCGCCGCTTCCGCCTCAACACGGGCGACAAGCTGACGTTGATCGTGCCGGAAATCAGCAAGGAACCGGGCGGTATTACCCCGCGTATGCAGCGCCTGACGGTGGTCGGTATCTTCAAGGTCGGGGCCGAGCTGGATGGCTCGCAGGCTTACATCCACATGGCCGATGCCGCCGAAATGCAGCGCTGGGCGCCGGGCCAGGTGCAGGGTGTGCGGCTGAAGCTGCACGACCTGTATGCCGCCCCGCAGGTGTCCAAGGCCATTGTTGCCGGCCTGGGCGATGCCTACCGGGCCGATGACTGGTCGCACACCCAGGGCAGCCTGTTCAGCGCCATGAAAATGGAAAAGACCATGATCGGCCTGCTGCTGCTGATGATCATCGCGGTGGCGGCCTTCAACATCATCGCCACGTTGGTGATGGTGGTGAACGACAAAGGGCCGGACATTGCCATCCTGCGTACCCTGGGCGCCACCCCGGCGCAGATCATGGGGACGTTCATGGTGCAGGGCAGCCTGATCGGCATCGTCGGCACCTTGATCGGTGGTGTGCTCGGGGTGATTGCAGCGCTCAACGTCAGCCAGATCGTCGGCTGGCTGGAGCGCGTGAGCGGGCAGCACATCTTTACCTCGGATGTGTATTTCATCAGCAGCCTGCCGTCCCAGTTGCAGTGGGGCGATGTGGCGATCATTTGCACGGCAGGGCTGGTGATGAGCTTTTTGGCGACCATTTACCCGGCGTACCGGGCGTCGCAGGTGCAGCCGGCAATCGGGTTGGCGGTTTAAGGCTGGCAACGCGGAAAAAATCCCACGACAACGGCTAAATCCCCCTCGCACTCAAGCGTTTTTCAAGCGACAAACACCCGCACATTCGCTTGCTTGCGAGGATTCGCCCATGTCCACCGCTTCCAGCCTTGCCCAGGCCCTGCCGGCCAGTGCGCCGCAGCCGCTGTACGAATTCACCGACTCGCCGTTGCTGCAGCGCCAGCAGCAACAGGAATCCAACGCCCGCAGCTACCCGCGCCGCATCCCGCTGGCGCTCAAGCGCGCCCGTGGCATTTACGTCGAAGACGTCGAAGGCCGCCAGTTCATCGACTGCCTGGCCGGTGCCGGTACTCTGGCCCTGGGCCATAACCACCCGGTGGTGGTCGAAGCCATCCAGCGCGTGCTGGCCGATGAGCTGCCGTTGCACACCCTCGACCTGACCACCCCGGTCAAGGACCGCTTCGTTCAGGACCTGTTTGGCGTGCTGCCCGAAGCGCTGCGCCGCGAGGCCAAGGTGCAGTTCTGCGGCCCGACCGGCACCGATGCCGTGGAGGCCGCGCTCAAGCTGGTGCGCAGCGCCACCGGGCGCAGCACCGTGCTGGCCTTCCAGGGCGCCTACCATGGCATGAGCCAGGGCGCGCTGAGCCTGATGGGCAGCCATTCGCCCAAGCAGCCGCTGGGCGCCTTGCTGGCTAGCGGCGTGCAGTTCATGCCGTACCCCTACGACTATCGTTGCCCGTTCGGGTTGGGCGGCGAGGCCGGGGTCAAGGCCAACCTGCATTACCTTGAAAACCTGTTGCTCGACCCGGAAAGCGGTGTGCCGCTGCCCGCCGCGGTGATTCTGGAAGTGGTGCAGGGCGAGGGCGGGGTGATCCCGGCTGACATCGAGTGGCTCAAGGGCGTGCGCCGCATCACCGAGCAGGCCGGCGTGGCGCTGATCGTCGATGAAATCCAGAGTGGCTTTGCCCGCACCGGGCGCATGTTCGCCTTCGAGCATGCGGGCATCGTGCCGGATGTGGTTACCTTGTCCAAAGCCATCGGTGGCAGCCTGCCGCTGGCGGTGGTGGTGTACCGCGACTGGCTCGACACCTGGAAGCCGGGCGCCCATGCCGGCACGTTCCGCGGTAACCAGATGGCCATGGCCGCAGGTTCGGCGGTGATCAATTACCTGGTCGAGCACCGCCTGGCCGACCACGCAGAGGCCATGGGCCAGCGCTTGCGCGGGCACCTGCAGCACCTGCAGCGCGACTACCCGCAACTGGGTGATATCCGTGGGCGTGGCCTGATGCTGGGCGTGGAGCTGGTCGACCCGCAAGGCTCGCGTGATGCGCTGGGGCATCCGGCGGCCAATCGTGAACTGGCGCCCAAAGTGCAGCGTGAATGCCTCAAGCGCGGGTTGATCCTGGAGCTGGGCGGGCGTCATGGCGCGGTGGTGCGCTTCTTGCCGCCGTTGATCATCAGTGCGCAGCAGATCGACGATGTGGCGCAGCGTTTTGCCGACGCGCTGGCGGCGGCAGTCTGAGCCGTGTCGGGGGTCGCCAGGCGGCCCCCGGCCCTTGCCCGTCAGTCGAATGCCCGGCCGGCGCGCCAGTAGCCCATCAGTGTCAGGCATTCACGTGGCAGCCCGCGCTCCTTGATCAGGTGGCGGCGGATGTCCATCACCGTCGCTGACTCGCCCGCCACCCAGGCATGGAACGCGCTGCGGCGCGTGCTGGCTTTTTCCCACAGAATGCGTGTTTCGATATCCACGTCTTCCAGCTTTACGTTAATGGTCGCGCTGCCCTGCGCCAGGGTAGCCAGCTCACGCACGGCGTGCTGCATGGCTTGGCCATGCTCGCACTGCAGCATGTCACGGGGCAGCCAATGCAGGCGCGTCGCGGTGCTGTGGCGCAGGGGCAGGCAATCGGCTTGCAGAGGCACCTCGATGAAGGCCTCTACCGCCAGCTCGGGCTGCTGATCGGCCAACTGTTCGAGAATGCCGGTGATTGCCGGCAGGGCTGTTTCGTCGCCGACCAGCAACACGTTGCGCAAGCCGTGCGGCGGCTTCCACTCGTAACCACCCGGGTCACCTGTATAGGCCAGGTTCGGCGCGACCATTTGCAGGCAGTCGCCGACCTGGGCATGGGTGGCCCAGGCTGATGCGGGGCCATTGACGCCGTGCAGGACGAAATCCACCTCCACCTCCAGCGCCTCGCGGTGCAGGGCGCGGATGGTATAGGTACGCATGGGCGGGCGCCGCTCGGGCGGCAGTGCGCTGTGCGCCGCCTTCCAGTGCTGGTCGATGGGCAGTCGCGGCAGTGAGCCGTCGGCAGCAGGGAAGAACAGCTTCACCCGTTGGTCGGGTGCCAAGGTGTTCATTTCGGCAATGTCGGGCCCGGTGAACACCAGGCGGGTGAGCGATGGGCTCAGGCTGATGCGGCGACTGAGCGCCAGGTCGAACACGCGGTAGCCGGTGGCGGCCGACGTGCGGCCGCCGATCAGGCGGCGCAGGCCTTGCTGGAGCGTTTGTGTCATGCGGGCGGGGCTGGGCATGGGGTGTTCTCGTGCAGGCGGCTTTCCCTATGAACGAGTAGACGCCCGTGCAAATTACCGCCCCCCAGGCATCACCAGCCGCGCCCGGAATTCACCCAGAAGTTCACCGACAGCGAAGTGGACACCGACTCCACTTGGTGGAACCAGCCTTCAGGCAGGAAGAGCAAGTCGCCGGCCTGCAGTACCACACGCAGGAATGGCACCTCGCGAGCGGCTGGGAAGCGCTGGTAGTCCGCGGCATCCGGGTTGAAGTCACAGCCGTCCAGGCCACCCTTGGGGCTGGTCGACCAGGTGCCCAGGGCTGGGCGATGGTGGGGCGCTGCCAGAATGAACGACTTCTGCCCCCAGACCTGGGCAAACAGGTTGTCGGTGTCGTCGCGGTGCAATGGGGTCAGCGTGCCCTTGGGGCCTATCCAGATACGTGGCGCGATGAAGCGCGAACGCTCGAAGTAATCCGGAAAGCGGATCAGCGTCAGGAGTTTTTCCGGCACGATGTTGTTGCCCATGTAGGCAGGGGTTTCGCCTGGCTTGGCCGGGGTGTCCAGCGAGGCGATGAACTCGGCCATGGAGGTCGAGCGGAAGTCGCGGTCGGTGGAGAAGGTCTTTTTCACGTAGTCGCCGTGGCGAGTGATGCCCTGCAGTTCGGCGAAGTGTGCAAGCGACGCCTCACGGCCCATGGTGAACAGCGGCCAGTCCTGCAGCGCATCACTGAGCACCACCGGCAAGCCCTGTGGCAGGTAATCATGGCGAAAGCGCTCGACGGGCATTTGCGCGCGGCTGATGCGTGGTACTTCACGCAGTACCGGCTGGGCCGCGGAGATCCGCTCGCTGATGCGTGCCGGAGTAGGGTAGCGCTGGTTCATCGCCACCTTGCTGGCCGCCGCGCCTTGCCGTGCACTGTTGATGATCTGCGGCAGCAGGGTGGCCAAGCCCATGTTGCCGGTGATCTTGAGGCGCGCGCTGGCAAACAGCTCCTCGACGTTGGCCGTGCCGCCCATGATGCCGAGGAAGTCGCGCTCGGCGACTTCTATGGTGACATCTGGCGCACCATGGCGGCCCGCGCCCGTGCGGCTGTTTTCGCGGACCTCGGACCAGAACGCCCGGTCCTGGCCGAAGACGAACTGGTACACGCCTTCTATTCCCACGGCATGGGCGTTGGCGAACAGCTTGCTGAGGATGCTCTGAAGGTCCACGGTAAACCCCTGTCGGTCTTTCGTTGTTCAGGGTTAACGAGCAGCGCCGCCGCCGATTTAGCCGTTGCACCTTTAAAGCGGCTGCTGCCAGCGCTGGCGCGTGTTCGGCTAATTTTTTCGTGCCGTCTTACGTCCCGTAGGGATAGCCGAGCCAACGCTCGATACCCAACTGTATGGAAGATCGCAGATGAATGCCGAGAAGTCCCTGAAGCTTGCCCGCCGGTTCATTGAGCTGCCAGTGGAAAAACGCCGCCTGTTCCTGGACGGCCTGCGCGCTGAACGTATCGACTTCTCCCAGTTTCCGATCGCTGCCGACGTTGAAGTCGATGATCGCCATGCCCTCTCCTATGCCCAGCAGCGCATGTGGTTCCTGTGGCAGCTGGACCGCCACAGCGGTGCCTACAACCTGCCAAGCGCCGTGCACCTGAGCGGCTCGCTGGATGTGCCGGCCCTGGAGCGTGCGTTCGCCACCCTGGTGGCGCGCCACCAGACCCTGCGCACGGTGTTCGCCGAGGACGTTGACGGGCAGGTGCGTCAGGTGCCCGCAGGGCAGGCGCTGCAAGTCGAGCAGGTGGACTTGTCGACATTGAGCGAGGAGGCCCGGGGCGCGCGCGTACGCCAGCTGGCCGAGCAGGAGGCACTGCGCCCGTTCGACCTGGCCAATGGCCCGCTGCTGCGCGTCACCCTGTTGGTGCTGGGTGCGCAAGAACATGTGCTGCTGTTGACCCTGCATCACATCGTTGCCGATGGTTGGTCGATGAATGTGCTGATCGACGAGTTCGTCCAGAGTTATCAAGCCTTTGCCCAAGGCCGTGAGGCTGAACTCCCGGCCTTGCCCATCCAGTATCAGGACTATGCCCTGTGGCAGCGCAAATGGCTGGAGGCCGGTGAGCAGGAGCGCCAGCTTGGCTACTGGCGCGAGCAACTGGGCGACGAGCACCCCTTGCTCGAACTGGCCACCGATTTCCCTCGTCCGGCGGTGGCCAGCCAGCGTGGCGAGCGCCATGCGCTGGTCATCGACGAAGCGCTGGCAGAACAACTGCGGGCGCTGGCGCGCCAGCATAACGTCACCCTGTTCATGGTCCTGCTCGCGGCGTTCAACGTACTGCTCTACCGCCACAGCGGCCAGACCGACGTGCGCGTCGGCGTGCCTATTGCCAACCGCAACCGTGCCGAGGTGGAAGGGTTGATCGGTTTCTTCGTCAACACCCAGGTGTTGCGTACCCGCTTGCAGGGCCAGCAATCGGTAGCCAGCCTGCTGGCCGACGTCAAGCAGACCGCCGCCGGTGCCCAGGCCCACCAGGACCTGCCTTTTGAACAGTTGGTGGAAGCGCTTGATCTGGACCGTAGCCTGAGCCATAACCCGCTGTTTCAGGTGATGTACAACCACTTGCCGAATGTCGCCGATGTCGAGGTGATGACGGTTGCGCAAGGCCTGGAGCTGCGCCCGCTGGAGTGGAGCAGCCGTTCGACACCGTTCGACCTGACCCTGACTACCTTCGAGCGCGGCGGCAAGCTGCACGCGTCGCTGACCTATGCCTGTGAGCTGTTCGAGAGCGCCACCATCGCGCGTATGGCCGAACATTGGCAGCAACTGCTGCGGGGCATGGTTGGCGACGGCAATCAGTTGCTGGACCAGTTGCCGATGCTCGATGAGCAGCAGGCCGGGCAACTGCTGGAGCAGGCCAACGGCCGCTTGGCATCAGCGGCGCCCACCGCCCTCGAGCAGTTTGAAGCTCAGGTGGGTCGCGTGCCCGAGGCCCAGGCGCTGGTGTTCGACGGGCACAGCCTCACTTACCGTGAACTGGATGCGCGTGCCAATGCCCTGGCCCATCAGTTGGTGGAGCTGGGCGTGGGTGCAGAGGTGTGCGTGGGCCTGGCGGCACAGCGTTCGCTGGAGATGGTGATCGGCCTGCTGGCGGTATGGAAAGCCGGCGCTGCCTATGTGCCCCTTGATCCGGCATTTCCTGCTTCGCGCCTGGCCTACATGATCGAAGACAGCCGCATCGGCGTGCTGCTGACCCAGCAAGCGCTGCAGGCCAGCCTGCCACAGGTGCCAGGCGTGACCACGCTGCTGCTCGACCCCGCGCGCCCCGAGCACAGCGCGCAGGGCCCGCAACGCAAGGTCGATGGCCGCCATCTGGCCTATGTCATCTACACCTCCGGCTCCACCGGCACCGCCAAGGGCGTGGCTGTCAGCCATGCGTCCCTCGGCAACTACCTGCAAGGCATTGCCCAGACGCTGCCGCTGGACGGCGCCGGCAGCATGGCCGTGGTTTCCACCCTGGCGGCCGACCTCGGCCACACCGTGCTGTTCGGCGCGCTGTGCACCGGGCGAGTGCTGCATGTCATCGCCCAGGATGTCGCGCTCGACCCGCTGCGTTTTGGTGACTACATGCAAAACCACGGCATTGACGTGCTGAAGATCGTCCCTTCACACCTTGAGGCGCTGCTCGGCGCCGAGCACCCGGAGCGGGTACTGCCGGAGCGTTGCCTGGTGGTCGGCGGCGAGGCCTGTTCCCAAGCGTTGGTCGAGCGGGTGCGTGCACTGGGGCGTTGCGATATCGTCAACCACTACGGCCCGACCGAAACCACCGTGGGCGTGCTCACGCAGAACCTGACCGCGGCCGGCAGCCCGATCGTGCTGGGCCGACCCTTGCCCAACCTCAGCACACACGTGCTGGACGCCGGCCTGCAGTTGCAGGCGCCGGGCAGCCATGGCGAGCTGTACATCGGCGGTGCCGCCCTGGCCCGCGGCTACCATGGCCGCGCTGGCATGACCGCCGAGCGCTTCGTGCCCGACCCGTTCGGTGCCCCGGGCGCACGCCTGTACCGCAGTGGTGACCGCGTACGCCGTCTGGCCGGTGGTGAGTTGGCCTTCCTTGGCCGGGTCGATCGCCAGGTCAAGCTGCGCGGCTACCGTATCGACCTGGAGGAAGTGCTGGTGATGCTGCGCGCGGCGCCGCAGGTGCGCGATGCTGCGGTGCTGCTGGTGGGAGAAGCTGGCGAGGCGCAGTTGGTGGCCTACGTCGTTTACGCCGACGCTGATGGCACGGCGCAGCAGGGGGAACTCAAGGCCTGGCTGGCCACACGCCTGCCGGAATACATGGTGCCCAGCTTCTACCTGGCGCTGGAGGCCATGCCCTTGACCGCCAACGGCAAGCTCGACAGCCGCGCGCTGCCGCTGCCGACCCTGGAGCGCACGGCGCATGCGCATGTGCCACCTGTGACGACGCAGCAACTGGCGTTGGCCAGCATCTGGGAGAACGTGCTCAAGGTGCCGGAGGTGGGGTTGCAGGACAACTTCTTCAGCCTGGGTGGCCATTCGCTGCTGGCCGTGCAGATCGTCTCGCGGGTACGTCGTCAGTTGGGGCTGGACCTGCCCCTGCGGGCCATCTTCGACAGCGCCAACCTGGGTGAACTGGCCGAAGCGCTGGCGCACTGCGAGCGTTACCGCGAGCGAGGGGCAATCCCTGCATTGCCGCGTAGCGAGCGCCTGCCCGCGTCGTTTGCCCAACAGCGCCAGTGGATGTTCTGGACCCTGCAACCGCATAGCACGGCCTACCACACCCCGCTGGCCGTACGCCTGCAGGGCAACCTCGACCGCCAGGCCCTGCAACAGGCGGTGGATGCCTTGCTGGCCCGGCACGAATCGCTGCGCACCACCTTCGCCCAGCAGGATGGCCTGCTCTATCAGCAGGTGCAGCCGGCCAGCAGCGTCGACTTGCAATGGACCGTCCTGCCCGATGCCAGCCAGCCGCAACTGGAACTGGCGGTGCGCGCGGAAATCACCCGCCTGTTCGACCTGCACCAAGGGCCGCTGATGCGGGTCAAGGTGATCGAGCGTACGGCCGAGGAGTGGGTGCTGGTGCTGACCCTGCACCACATCACGTCCGACGGCTGGTCGATGAGCCTGCTGGTGCACGAATTCGTTGAGCTCTACAGCGCCTTCAATGCCGGCCGTGAGCCTGCCCTGCAGCCGCTGGCCGTGCAGTACGCCGACTACGCCCATTGGCAGCGCCAGTGGCTGGAGCACGGCGAGATGCAGCGCCAGCAGGATTACTGGGTAGAGCGCCTGGGCGGCGAGCAGGTGGTACTGGAGCTGCCCACCGATCGCCCGCGCAACGCTCAGGCCAGTGACCGTGCCGGGCGCGTCGACCTGCGCCTGCCTCAGGACCTGGAGCGGCAGGTGCGCGAACTGGCACAGGGCCAGGGCGTGACGCTGTTCCAGTTGTTCCTTGGCACGTTCGCCCTGCTGTTGCAGCGTCACAGTGGCCAGCAAGACCTGCGCATCGGTGTGCCGGTGAACAACCGCAACAGCCAGGAGCTGGAGGGCGTGGTCGGTTTCTTCGTCAACACCTTGGTGATGCGCCTGTGCCCACAGCCGGAGCTTGCCGTTGGCCAGTGGTTGCAAGCGGTCAAAGAGGTGACCCTGGGCGCCCAAGCCAACCAGGACCTGCCGTTCGACCGCCTGGTGGAGGTGCTCAACCCGCAGCGCGCACTGAACCAGAACCCTTTGTTCCAGGTGATGTACAACCACCTCAGCACACTGGGTGCTACCGCCACCGGCACCAGCCTGCCGCAGTTGCAGGCCCGCGAGTTGTTGCTCGAGGGGGCCGGCGCGCAGTTCGAGCTGTCCCTGGAAACCCTGGAGACCCCACAGGGCATCGCCGTGGCCTTGGTGTATGCCGCCGACCTGTTCGACGCCAGCACCATTGAGCGCCTGGCCAGCCATTGGCAGGCCTTGCTGCGTGGCATGGTCGCCGATGCCAGCCAGGCCATCGGCGAGCTGCCAATGCTCGACGCCAGCGCCCGGCAAACCCTGCAGGCCTGGAACGACACCGCCCAGCGCTATGCGGACGAATACCGTGTGCACCGCCTGATCGAACAGCAGGTCGAGCGCAGCCCCGCAGCCACCGCCCTGGTGTTCGGCGCCCGCCAGCTAAGCTACCGCGAGCTGAACACTGCCGCCAACGCCCTGGCCCATGAGTTGATTGCCCGTGGTGTTGGCCCGGATGTGCTGGTGGGCATCGCCGCCGAGCGCTCGCTGGAGATGGTCATCGGCCTGCTGGCGATTCTCAAGGCGGGTGGCGCCTACCTGCCACTGGACCCGGAGTACCCCGAAGAGCGCCTGGCGTACATGATCGACGACAGCCGCATGGCGCTGTTGCTGCAGCAGCGCGGTTTGAGCCTGCCGGTGCCGGCGACGCTGCCGACGCTGCTGCTGGAAGCGCCTGAAACGGAGCTGGCCGAGTGCGCCAACCCACAGGTCGACGTGGCCCCGGAGCACCTGGCCTACGTGATCTACACCTCGGGTTCCACCGGCAAGCCGAAGGGTGCCGGCAACCGCCACCAGGCCCTGGCCAACCGCCTGCACTGGATGCAGCAGGCCTATGGCCTGGGCGCTGGCGACCGGGTGCTGCAGAAGACGCCGTTCAGCTTCGACGTGTCGGTGTGGGAGTTCTTCTGGCCGCTGATGACCGGCGCGCAGCTGGTGGTCGCCGAGCCGGGAGCGCACCGCGACCCGGCGCGCCTGGTCGAGCTGATCGAGCAGCATGCGGTCAGCACGTTGCACTTCGTGCCGTCGATGCTGCAGGTGTTCCTGCAGTCGCCGGACCTGGGCGGTTGCCACAGCCTGCGGCGCATCGTCTGCAGTGGCGAGGCGCTGCCGCTGGATGCCCAGGCCCAGGTGTTCGCCCGTCTGCCGAAGGCGGCGCTGTACAACCTGTACGGCCCGACCGAGGCGGCCATCGACGTGACGCACTGGACCTGCGTGGAAGAGGGCAGCGACAACGTGCCGATCGGCCGGCCGATCGCCAACCTGCAAACCCACGTGCTGGACGCCGCGCTGCAACCGGTGGTGCCCGGCGTGGCCGGCGAGTTGTACCTCGGTGGCGTGGGCCTGGCGCGCGGTTACCACCGCCGCCCGGCGCTGACCGCCGAGCGCTTCGTGGCCAGCCCGCTGGGTGATGGCGAACGCCTGTACCGCACCGGTGACCTGGTGCGCTACCGCGCCGACGGCGCCCTGGAATACCTGGGCCGCCTGGACCATCAGGTGAAGATCCGTGGCCAGCGCATCGAGCTGGGCGAGATCGAGGCGCGCCTGCTGGAAGTGGCCGGTGCCGGTGAAACCGTGGTAGTGGCCCAGCGCGACGCCCAGGGCCAGCACCTGGTCGGGTACGTCGCCGACCCGCGCCAGCCTGCCGATTTGCTGGCCTGGCAAGCGCAGCTCAAGGCTGAGCTGGCCAACCGCCTGCCTGCCTACATGGTGCCTGCGCAACTGGTGTGGCTGGCAGCCATGCCGCTGAGCCCCAATGGCAAGCTCGACCGCAAGGCCCTGCCGGCGCCGGACATGGCCCAGGCACAACGCGAGTTCCAGGCGCCGGTCACGGCGCTGGAGCGCAAGGTCGCGGCCATCTGGGCTCAGGTGCTGCACCTGGAGCAGGTGGGCATGGCCGATCACTTCTTCGACCTTGGCGGGCATTCGCTGCTCGCCACCCAAGTGGTCTCGCGGGTTGCCCAGGAGCTCGACCTTGAGGTGCCGCTGGCGCTGATGTTCGAGCACAGCACCCTGCAGGCCTTTACCCAGGCGCTCGGCGAGCTGCAAGGCAGCCGCGCGGCGCGGATTGTCGCCATCGACCGCAACCAGCCGCTGCAACTGTCGTTCGCCCAGGAGCGCCAGTGGTTCCTCTGGCAACTGGAGCCGCACAGCACCGCCTATCACATCCCGATGGCCTTGCGCTTGCGCGGTGATCTGGACCTGCAGGCTCTGGAGGACAGCTTCAACCTGCTGGTGGAGCGTCACGAGAGCTTGCGAACCACGTTCATCCAGGAACAGGCTCAGGTACGCCCGGTCATCCATGCCCAGTTGCGCCTGCCGATCAGCGTGCAATCAGCCGCTGCCGAGGGCGACGAAGCGGCAGGCATCCAGGCCTTCATCCAGGCACAGACCGCGCAGACCTTCGATCTGGTCAACGGCCCGCTGCTGCGCATTGGCGTGCTGCGACTGGGCGCCCGTGACCATGTGCTGACCCTGGTGCAACACCACATCGTCTCTGACGGCTGGTCGATGCAGGTGATGGTCGATGAGTGGATGCAGAGCTATGCCAGCCTGGCCGGCGGCAGCCTGCCCGCGCTACCACTGCTGCCGGTGCAGTACCTCGACTATGCCCACTGGCAGCGTGACTGGCTCGCCGCCGGCGAACGTGAGCGCCAGCTGGTGTACTGGCGTGAGCAGCTGGGCGCCGAACCGGTAGTGCTGGAACTGCCCACCGACCATGCCCGCCCGGCGCTGCAAAGCTACCGTGGCGCGCGCCTGGCCCTGACGTTGGACGTGGACCTGGCCACCGGCCTGCAGCACTTGGCGCAGCAGCACAACGTCACCCTGTTCATGCTGCTGCTGGCTTCCTTCCAGGCCCTGTTGCAACGTTACAGCGGGCAGGACGATATCCGTGTAGGCGTGCCGGTGGCCAACCGTCACCGCCTGGAAACCGAGCGACTGATCGGCTTCTTCGTCAACACCCAGGTGCTGCGTGCGCGTTTTGACAGCACGCTGACGGTCGAAGCGCTGCTCGAACAGGTGCGCCAGGCGGCGCTGGGCGCCCAGCAGCACCAGGACCTGCCCTTCGAGCAACTGGTCGAGGCCTTGCAGCCGGCACGCAGCCTGAGCCACAACCCGCTGTTCCAGGTCATGTTCAACCACCGCAACGCCCTCGACCAGCAGTTGGGTGAAGGCTTCCAGGTACCGCAGCTGGAAGTCGAGACCTTGAGCGGCGAGCACCAGAGCGCGCAGTTCGACCTGGCGCTGGATACCTTCGAGACCGCCCAAGGCCTGGGCGCAACCCTGACCTACGCCACCGACCTGTTCGACGCCAGCACCATCGAGCGCCTGGCTGGCCATTGGCAGAACGTGCTGCGCGGCATGCTTGCCGACCCGCGGGCGCGGGTAGCCGACCTGATGTTGATGGATGCCCGGCAGCAGCAAACCCTGCAGGCCTGGAACGACACCGCCCAGCGTTATGCGGACGAATACCGTGTGCACCGCCTGATCGAACAGCAGGTCGAGCGCAGCCCCGCAGCCACCGCCCTGGTGTTCGGCGCCCGCCAGCTCAGCTACCGCGAGCTGAACACTGCCGCCAACGCCCTGGCCCATGAGTTGATTGCCCGTGGTGTTGGCCCGGATGTGCTGGTGGGCATCGCCGCCGAGCGCTCGCTGGAGATGGTCATCGGCCTGCTGGCGATTCTCAAGGCGGGTGGCGCCTACCTGCCACTGGACCCGGAGTACCCCGAAGAGCGCCTGGCGTACATGATCGACGACAGCCGCATGGCGCTGTTGCTGCAGCAGCGCGGTTTGAGCCTGCCGGTGCCGGCGACGCTGCCGACGCTGCTGCTGGAAGCGCCTGAAACGGAGCTGGCCGAGTGCGCCAACCCACAGGTCGACGTGGCCCCGGAGCACCTGGCCTACGTGATCTACACCTCGGGTTCCACCGGCAAGCCGAAGGGTGCCGGCAACCGCCACCAGGCCCTGGCCAACCGCCTGCACTGGATGCAGCAGGCCTATGGCCTGGGCGCTGGCGACCGGGTGCTGCAGAAGACGCCGTTCAGCTTCGACGTGTCGGTGTGGGAGTTCTTCTGGCCGCTGATGACCGGCGCGCAGCTGGTGGTCGCCGAGCCGGGAGCGCACCGCGACCCGGCGCGCCTGGTCGAGCTGATCGAGCAGCATGCGGTCAGCACGTTGCACTTCGTGCCGTCGATGCTGCAGGTGTTCCTGCAGTCGCCGGACCTGGGCGGTTGCCACAGCCTGCGGCGCATCGTCTGCAGTGGCGAGGCGCTGCCGCTGGATGCCCAGGCCCAGGTGTTCGCCCGTCTGCCGAAGGCGGCGCTGTACAACCTGTACGGCCCGACCGAGGCGGCCATCGACGTGACGCACTGGACCTGCGTGGAAGAGGGCAGCGACAACGTGCCGATCGGCCGGCCGATCGCCAACCTGCAAACCCACGTGCTGGACGCCGCGCTGCAACCGGTGGTGCCCGGCGTGGCCGGCGAGCTGTACCTCGGTGGCGTGGGCCTGGCGCGCGGTTACCACCGCCGCCCGGCGCTGACCGCCGAGCGCTTCGTGGCCAGCCCGCTGGGTGATGGCGAACGCCTGTACCGCACCGGTGACCTGGTGCGCTACCGCGCCGACGGCGCCCTGGAATACCTGGGCCGTCTGGACCATCAGGTGAAGATCCGTGGCCAGCGCATCGAGCTGGGCGAGATCGAGGCGCGCTTGCTGGACCTGGACCCCGTGCGTGAGGCCGTGGTGCTGGCCCAGCCAGGTGCCGCC
This sequence comes from Pseudomonas sp. PSKL.D1, assembly GCF_028898945.1. Lineage (NCBI taxonomy): Bacteria > Pseudomonadati > Pseudomonadota > Gammaproteobacteria > Pseudomonadales > Pseudomonadaceae > Pseudomonas > Pseudomonas sp. PSKL.D1. Next base: position 3,963,973 of record NZ_CP118607.1, on the reverse strand, counting down.
GGCCCGCAACTGGTGGGCTACGTGCTGGTCACCGAGGCAGACCTGGAGGCTCAACGCCAGGTGCAATTGCGCGAACGCCTCAAGGCCCACCTCAAAGCCAACCTGCCCGAGTACATGGTGCCCAACCAATGGGTGATGCTCGAGCAATGGCCGCTCAGCCCCAACGGCAAACTGGACCGCAAGGCGTTGCCGGTGCCGCAGGTGGCGCAACAACATCTCTACGTGGCGCCGCAAAGCCCGGTCGAATGCCAGTTGGCTGCGATCTGGCAGGACGTGCTCAAGCTCGAGAAGGTCGGCCTGAACGACCACTTCTTCGAGCTGGGCGGCCACTCTCTTCTCGTCGTGAGCCTGGTTTCACGCATTCAACTCGAGCTTGGTATGAAGGCAACTGCGCAATTGATTTTCCAATACCCGACCCTGGGCGAACTGGCCCGTCAGCTGGAGCAAGGGGGTGACGGCATGGACGACTCCACCCTGAACCAGCTGGAAAGCCTGCTCGACGAAATGGAGGAGGTGTAATGGACCGCTCCGCCGCCCTGCGTATCGCCAAGCGCTTCATCGCCTTGCCGCTGGACAAGCGCCGCCAGTACCTGGCGAAAATGGCCGAGCAGCAGGTTTCGCCTGCCAACCTGCCGATCCCCGAAATCCGTGACGAGCTCGACCAGCTGCCGTTGTCGTTCGCCCAGGAGCGCCAGTGGTTCCTGTGGCAACTGGAGCCTGGCAGCAGCGCCTACCACATCCCCACCGCGCTGCGCCTGCGCGGTCAGCTGGATGCCGCTGCGCTGCAACAGGCGTTCGATGCCCTGGTCGCACGCCACGAAACCCTGCGCACCACCTTCGTCCTCGACGGGGAGCGGCCGCGCCAGCAGGTGCAGGCGCAGTTGCCGCTTGCCATCGAACGCCTCGAGCTGCCAGCAGGCAGCGCGGCGGATGAGCGCGAGGCGCACATCCAGGCGTTGATCGAACAGCAGGTGGCGAAGACTTTCGACCTGGAGCGCGGCCCGCTGGTGCGTGTCGGCCTGCTGGCAGTGGCCGAGGACGAGCATGTGCTGGTGATGGTGCAGCACCATATCGTCTCGGATGGCTGGTCGATGCAGGTGATGGTGGACGAGCTGATGCAACTTTACCTCGGCTTTGTCGAGCAGCGCCCGGTGCACTTGCCGGCACTGGCCATCCAGTACGCCGACTATGCCGTGTGGCAGCGGCGCTGGATGGAGGCCGGTGGCAGCGAGCAGCAGCTGGCTTACTGGCGCGAGCAACTGGGCGATCGCCAGCCGGTGCTGGAACTGCCCACCGACCGCCCGCGTGCGGCCCAGCCAAGCCTGCGTGGCGCACGCTTCGACCTGCCGCTGGACCGCACCCTCAGTCAGGCCCTGCAGGCCCTGGCGCAGCAGGAGCAGGCGACCCTGTTCATGCTGCTGCTGGCCTCGTTCCAGGTGCTGCTGCACCGCTACAGCGGGCAGACCGACATTCGCGTCGGCGTGCCCACCGCTAACCGCAACCGGGTCGAGACCGACCGCCTGCTGGGTTTCTTCGTCAACACCCAGGTGCTGCGTGCCGACGTCGAAGGGCCGCTGGCGTTCAGGGCCGTGCTGCAGCAGGTGAAACAGGCGGTGCTCGGTGCCCAGGCCCACCAGGACCTGCCCTTCGAGCAATTGGTTGAGGCCCTGCAGCCTGATCGCAGCCTCAGCCACAACCCGCTGTTCCAGGTGATGTACAACCACCAGCGCCAGGACCGCCAGGCCCGTGACAACCGCGCCCGGCAGTTGCCGGGGCTGAGCATCGAGGGCATGTTCTGGGAAAGCCACAACGCCTCGTTCGACCTGACCCTGGATACCGTTGAAGGTGAGGATGGCCTTTGGGCATCGCTGACGTATGCCTGCGACCTGTTCGACGCCACTACCATCGAGCGCCTTGGCGGCCACTGGCTGACCCTGCTGCGCGGTATTGTCGCCAACCCGGCGCAATGCATCGCCGAGCTGCCGTTGCTTGCGCAGGCCGAGTGGGATCATCTGCTGGCCGAACGCAACGCGCCGGACTTGCGCCATGTCGATGGCCCGCTGGTGCATGTGCGCATCGCCGAACTGGCGGCGCAGGCTCCCGACGCCACCGCGCTGCTGTTTGGCGACCAGCGCATGAGCTTCGCCGAGCTCGACCAACAGGCCAACCGCCTGGCCCATGCCCTGATCAAGGCAGGCGTCGGCCCGGAAGTGCTGGTGGGTATCGCGCTGGAGCGTGGCCTGCAGATGGTCGTGAGCCTGCTGGCGGTGCTCAAGACCGGCGGTGCCTACACCCCGCTTGACCCGGAATATCCCCGGGAGCGCCTGGCCTACCTGATGCAGGACAGTGGCATGGCGCTGTTGCTCAGTGACCATTCGCTGTTGCAGCGTTTGCCCGTGCCGCAAGGCCTGGCGACCCTGGCGCTGGACCAGCTGGACCTGGCCGCCCAGCCTGGCCATGCGCCCTCGGTGGAGGTGGCTGCCGACAACCTCGCGTACGTCATCTACACCTCCGGCTCCACCGGCCTGCCCAAGGGCGTGGCCGTCGCCCATGGGCCGATCGCCATGCATTGCCGGGCGATCGGAGCCCGTTACGAGATGAGCGCGGCCGACTGCGAGCTGCATTTCATGTCGTTCGCCTTCGACGGGGCCCATGAGCGCTGGCTGACCGCGTTGACCCACGGAGCCTCGTTGCTTATCCGTGACCCGCAGTTGTGGACTCCGGAGCAGACCTACAACGCCATGCACACGCACGGCGTCACCGTGGCAGCGTTCCCGCCGGTCTACCTGCAACAGCTGGCCGAGCATGCAGAGCGCGATGGCAACCCGCCGCCGGTGCGGGTCTACTGCTTTGGTGGTGATGCCGTGGCCGAGGCCAGCTATGCCCTGGCCCGCCGTGTACTGCGCCCGACCTACATCATCAACGGTTACGGCCCGACCGAAACGGTGGTCACGCCGCTGATCTGGAAGGCGGCCGAGCACGACCCCTGCGGCGCCGCGTACGCGCCGATCGGTGACCGTGTCGGCGAGCGCCGAGCCTATGTCTTCGATGCTGACCTCAACCTGCTGCCATTGGGCATCCCCGGTGAACTGTACCTGGGTGGCCAAGGCCTGGCCCGTGGTTACCTGAAGCGCCCGGCGCTGACCGCCGAGCGCTTTGTGCCAGACCCGTTCGGCGAGGGCGCCCGGCTGTACCGCAGTGGCGACCTGGTGAGCCAGCGCGGCAGCGGCATCATCGATTACCTCGGGCGTATCGACCGCCAGGTGAAGGTGCGGGGCTTCCGCATCGAGCTGGGTGAAGTCGAGGCACGCCTGCTCGAAAGCGAGGGCATTCGCGAAGCGGTTGTGGTGGCCTGCGAAGGCCCGAGTGGCCAGCAACTGGTTGGCTACGTGGTGCCTGAAGGGGCCGAGGCCATACTGGCGGACGCTACCCGCGAAGGCGACTTGCGTGAAGCCTTGCGCGCCCGGCTCAAGCAACAGCTGCCCGACTACATGGTGCCGGCGCACCTGCTGGTGCTGGCCAGCCTGCCGCTGACACCCAATGGCAAGGTCGACCGCAAGCGCCTGCCACAACCGGACCTGAGCGCGCTGCAGCAAGCCTACCAGGCGCCGCAGACACCGCTGCAGCAGCAGATTGCCGACATCTGGCAACAGGTGTTGAAGCTTGAGCGTGTAGGGCTGGCGGACAACTTCTTCGAACTGGGTGGCGACTCGATCGTGTCCATCCAGGTGGTGAGCCGGGCACGCGCGCAAGGTATTCATTTCACCCCTAAAGACCTGTTCCAGCATCAGACAGTGCTGGGCCTGGCCCGGGTTGCCCAGGTGGGCGGGCCGGCCCTGCAGGTCGACCAGTCGCCGGTGGTGGGCCCGACGCCACTGCTGCCCGTGCAGCAACTGTTCTTCGAAGACGCCGTGCCGCAACGCCATCACTGGAACCAGTCGTTGCTGCTCAACGCTTCCCAGCCGTTGCATGCCCAGGCCCTGGAGCAGGCACTGCAGGCGATCCTGCGTCACCATGACGCCCTGCGTCTGGTGTTCGAGCACCAGGCCGGGCACTGGCAGGCCAGTTACCGCGGCGTCGAGCAGGCCCAGGCACAGCCTTTGCTGTGGCAGGTCGAAGTGGCCGATGCCGACGCGTTGCTGGCTGCCTGCGAGCGCGCCCAGCGCAGCCTTGACCTGGCGGACGGCCCGTTGCTGCGGGCCATGCTGGCGCAGCTGCCGGATGGCCAGCAGCGGCTGTTGCTGGTCATTCACCACCTGGTGGTGGACGGTGTGTCCTGGCGCATTCTGCTGGAGGACCTGGCCGCTGCCTATGCACGCCAACTGGCCGGCGAACCGGCTGCGTTGCCTGCCAAGACCAGCTCCCTGAAAACCTGGGCCGAACGCCTGCGCGAGTGGGCTCAGGCCGAGGCGCGCCAGGCCCAGGTGCAGCAGTGGCAGGCCAGCCTGCAACAGGCACCGCTTGACCTGCCGCGCGATCGCGCCAGCGAAGACCTGGCCAGCCGCCGCGCGCAGCATGTGCACACCCGCCTTGATGCCTCGGCCACGCGCCAGTTGCTGCAGGCCTGCAACAGCAGCTACAGGACCCAGGTCAACGACCTGTTGCTGGCCGCGCTGGCACGGGTGATGGTGCGCTGGACGGGTGAAGCGTCGTTGCTGATACAGATGGAAGGCCATGGCCGCGAGGCGCTGTTCGACGACATCGACCTGAGCCGCACCGTCGGCTGGTTCACCAGCGTCTACCCGGTACTGCTGACCCCGGCCGCCGACATGCCGGGCTCGATCAAGCAGATCAAGGAACAACTGCGTGCCATCCCCGACAAGGGCCTGGGCTTTGGCGTGCTGCGCCACCTGGGCGACGATGCCACGCGTGCGACGCTGGCGGCACTGCCCAACGCGCGCCTGACCTTCAACTACCTTGGCCAGTTCGACAGCAGTTTCGACACCCGCGAAGGCCAGCTGTGGGCACCCGCCCCCGAGCCGGCAGGTGCCGAGCACAGCGAGCAGGCGCCGCTGGGCAACTGGCTGACCATCAACGGCCAGGTCTACGATGGCCAACTGCGCCTGGGCTGGCATTTCAGCGATGCCCAGTATGACCGCGCGACCATTGAGCAACTGGCTGCACGGTACGCTGACGAACTGCAGGTGTTGATCGCCCACTGCACCAGCCACCCGAACGCCGGCGTCACCTCTTCCGACTTTCCCCTGGCCGGCCTGACGCAGGCCCAGCTTGATGGGTTGCCGGTAGCGGCGGGTCAGATCGAGGACATCTATCCGCTGTCGCCGATGCAGCAGGGCATGCTGTTCCACACCCTCTATGAACAGAATGCCGGCGGCTACATCAACCAGATGCGCATGAACGTCAGCGGCCTGGACCCGCAGCGGTTCCGTGAGGCCTGGCAGCAGGTGCTGGCGCAGCACGAAATCCTGCGTAGCCGTTTCCTCTGGAACCTCGGCGAACGGCCGCTGCAGCTGGTGCACCGGTCGCTGCCGATGCCGATGCGTATCGAAGACCTGCGTGGCTTTGATGACCTCGCAGGGGCGCTGCAAACCCTGGCCCGTCAAGAGCACGATGCCGGATTCGACCTTGGCAGCGCGCCGCTGATGCGCCTGGTTCTGGCCCGTACCGAAGACGACGGTTATCACCTGATCTACACCAGCCACCACATCCTCATGGACGGTTGGAGCAGCGCGCAACTGATGGGTGAAGTGCTGCAGCATTACCGTGGCCAGCCACCTGCTGGCGCACCGGCGCGCTTCCGTGACTACATTGACTGGCTGGAACGCCAGGACCCGCAGCAGTGCGAGGCATTCTGGCGGGGCCAGCTTCAGGCATTGCAGGCACCCACTCGTCTGGCCGAAGCCGTGGCCGGCCAGGTACAGGCCGGTAGCGGGCACGATGATTTGCATGCCCGCCTCAGCATTGAACAGACTCAGCGCCTGCAGGCCAGCGCGCGTCAGCACAAGGTCACCGTCAACACCCTGGTGCAGGGCGCCTGGCAGTTGCTGTTGCAACGCTATACCGGCCAGGCCTGCGTGGCCTTCGGTGCTACGGTGGCAGGGCGCCCGGCCGCGCTGGCGGGGGCCGGGCAGATGATCGGCCTGTTCATCAACACCTTGCCAGTGCTGGGCACACCGCACGCCGGGCTGGCCCTGGGTGAGTGGCTGCAAGGCTTGCAGGCGACCAACCTGGCCGCACGCGAGTACGAGCACACCGCGCTCAACGCTATCCAGCGTTGGGCGGGGCAGGGCGGCGAGGCGCTGTTCGACAACATTCTGGTGTTCGAGAACTACCCGATCTCCGAAGCCCTTCAGGAGGGGGCGCCGCAAGGCTTGGCATTCAGTGAAATCAGCAGCGAAGTGCGCACCAACTACCCGCTGACCCTGGCCGTCAACCTTGGCCAGACACTGTCGTTGCACTACAGCTACGCGCGCGCTCATTACGACAGCACGATCATCGGGCAACTGAACCAGCACTTGCTCAACTTGCTGCTGCAGATCGTCGAGCAGCCAGCGCAGGCGCGCGTCGCCGAGCTGGAATTGCTGATGCCCGCGGAGCGCGAGCTTCAACTTCAGACCTGGAACGATATTCCGGCAATCAGCTATGCCGCCGAAGCGCGTGTGCATGAATTGTTCGAGCAACAGGTACAGCGCACGCCAGACGCCACTGCCCTTGTGTTCGCAGGGCAGGCATTGAGCTACCAGGCGCTGAACACCCGGGCCAACCGCCTGGCGCAGCACCTGATCGAGCTGGGCGTTGGCCCGGATGTGCGCGTGGGCATCGCCCTGCAGCGCAGCGTCGAGATGGTGGTCAGCCTGTTGGCGGTGCTCAAGGCCGGTGGTGCCTATGTGCCGCTGGACCCGGAATACCCGGCCGAGCGCCTGGCCTACATGATCGACGACAGCGGCATCGCGCTGCTGCTGAGCAACCGTGCCAGCCGCCCGGGCCTGCCCCTGGCAGGGCGCGCGCTGCAGGTGCTGGAGGTGGATGCGCTGGCGCTGGAAGGCTACAGCGCGGCCAACCCGGTGAGCGCCGTGGGCGCCGACAACCTGGCCTACATCATCTACACCTCCGGCTCCACCGGGCGCCCGAAAGGGGTGGGCAACCACCACGGTGCCTTGCTCGGGCGCCTGCTGTGGATGCAGCAGGCCTATGGCCTGGAGGCCGGCGAGGGGGTGCTGCAGAAGACCTCGTTCAGCTTCGACGTGTCGGTGTGGGAGTTCCTCTGGCCGCTGAGCGCGGGCGGGCGCCTGGTGCTGGCCGAACCCGGCGACCAGCGTGACCCGGAGCGCCTGGTGGCGCTGATCCAGGCGCAGCAGGTAAGCAGCCTGCACTTTGTGCCGTCGATGTTGCAGGCCTTCATCGAAACCCCGGGGTTGGCCGCCTGCAGCAGCCTCAAGCGGCTGTTCTCGGGCGGTGAGGCGCTGTCGCGCGAGCTGCTTGAACGTGCCCGGCAGCGCCTGCCGGGGGTTGCCCTGTACAACCGCTACGGGCCGGCGGAAGCGGCGATCAACGCCACCCATGGCGAGCGCACGCAAGCCGGCGCGGGCAGTGTGCCGATCGGCCGTGCCCTGCCCAACACCCGCCTGTATGTGCTGGGTGAGAGCGTCGAGCTGTTGCCGTTGGGCGCGGTGGGCGAGCTGTACATCGGTGGTTCGTGCCTGGCCCGTGGCTACCACGGCCAGGCGGCGCTGACCGCCGAGCGCTTCGTGCCGGACCCGTTCGCCGCTGAGGCGGGCGCACGTGCCTACCGCACCGGTGACCTGGTGCGCTACCTGGCCGATGGCCAGGTGGACTACGTGAGCCGGGTCGACCACCAGGTGAAGGTGCGCGGGTTCCGCATCGAGCTGGGTGAAATCGAGACCTGCCTGCTGGACGATGCCCAGGTGCGCGAAGCGGTGGTGCTGGCCCAGCCCGGCCCGGCCGGCGCGCAGCTGGTGGCGTACCTGGTGGTGGAAGGTGGCGCCGACGAAAGCGCGCTGCGCGAGCGGCTCAAGGGCCAGCTCAAGGCGCAGCTGCCCGACTACATGGTGCCGGCACACCTGCTGCTGCTGGACAAGCTGCCGCTCAACCCCAACGGCAAGCTCGACCGCAAGGCCCTGCCGCAGCCGGATGCCCGCCAGGCGCAGGAAGCCTACGTAGCACCGCAGGGGGAGATGGAACAAGCACTGGCAGGCATTTGGCAGGACGTGCTGCGCTTGCCGCAGGTAGGTGCCAGCGACAACTTCTTCGAACTGGGCGGTGACTCGATCATCTCGATCCAGGTGGTCAGCCGCGCCCGTCAGGCCGGCATCCGCTTCAGCCCTAAGGACCTGTTCGAACAACAGACCATCCAGGCATTGGCCCGGGTGGCGCGCCTGGAGGAATTGACGCAACAGGACCAGGGGCCGGTGACAGGCAGCATGCCGCTGTTGCCAATCCAGCAAGGCTTCTTCGACAAAGGCCTGAGCCACCCCGAGCACTGGAACCAGTCAGTTTCCCTCAAGCCCGGCGAGCCGCTGCAGGCGGCCATCCTTGAGCAGGCGCTGGCCGCGCTGGTCAACCACCACGATGCGCTGCGGCTGTGCTTCGCCGGCCAGGGCGAAACGTTGCAGGCCACCCACCTGAGCGTGGCCGAAGTGGCTGCCCGGCAGCAGCACGAAGCGTTGCTGTGGCAGGCCGATGCCGTCGATGGCGACGCCGTGCAGGCCCTGGCCCAGCGTGCCCATACCAGCCTTGACCCCGCACGCGGGCAACTGCTGCGCGCCGTGCTGGCCAACCTGCCGGCTGGCGAGCAACGCCTGTTGCTGGTGATTCACCACCTGGTGGTGGATGGCGTGTCGTGGCGGATTCTCTTTGAAGACCTGCAAACCGCCTATCGGCAACTGGCCGCTGGCCAGCGGGTGCAACTGCCGGCCAAGACGACCAGCTACCAGCAGTGGGGCGAGCGCCTGTCGCGCCATGCCCGTGACGGCGCGCTGGATGCCCAGTTCGATTACTGGCTGACCCAGTCGGCTCCTGTAGACCCTGTGCTGCCGTGCGCCGATCCGCACGCCGCGCAGTACAATCGCGACGCCCACACCGTGCAGGTGCGACTGGGCCGCGAAGTTACCCAGCAGTTGTTGCAGCAGGCCCCTGCCGCCTACCGGACCCAGGTCAACGACCTGCTGTTGACCGCCCTGGCACGCACGCTGGCCGACTGGACCGGCAACGACAGTGCGCTGATCCGCCTGGAAGGCCATGGCCGTGAGGAACTGTTCGACGACGTCGACCTGACCCGCACGGTGGGCTGGTTCACCACGGTGTTCCCGCTGCGCCTGACCCCGCAAGCCGACCTGGCCGCTTCGATCAAGGCGATCAAGGAGCAACTGCGGGCCATCCCGGACAAGGGCCTGGGCTACGGCGTGCTGCGCTACCTGGGCAGTGATGCCCAGCGTCAGGCTCTGGCAGCCCTGGCGCAACCAAAAGTCACCTTTAACTACCTGGGGCAGTTCGATGGCAGTTTCAGCGGCGATGCTGCAGCCCTGTTTGCGCCGTCCGGTGAACCTGCCGGTGCCGACCAGGCCGCGGATGCCCCGCTGGGGAACTGGCTGACCGTCAATGGCCAAGTCTACGACGGGCACCTGAGCCTGGCCTGGACCTTCAGCCGCGAGGTGTTCGACAGCGCGGCCATCGAAGCGCTGGCGCAAGCCTACCTGGCCCAGTTGCAGGCGTTGATCAGCCACTGCATCGCGCCGGGCAACGCGGGGGTGACGCCTTCGGACTTCCCGTTGGCGCGTCTGGACCAGGAGCACCTGGACAAGCTGGCCCCCGAGCCTCGGCAGATCGAGGATCTGTATCCGCTGTCGCCGATGCAGCAGGGCATGCTGTTCCACAGCCTGTACGAGCAGGGCAGTGCCCAGTACCTGGGGCAGATGCGCCTGGATGTCCGCGGCCTGGACCTGGCGCGTTTCCGTCAGGCCTGGCAGGCGGTGATGGACAAGCACGATATCCTGCGCACCAGCTTCCTCTGGGAGGGCCTGGAGCAGCCACTGCAATGCGTGCAGCGCCAGGTCGACATGCCATTCGAGGTGCTCGCCCGGCCTGCCGCCGACGATCTGGCCCAGGCCCTGGATACGCTGGCCGCGGCCGAACGCAGCCGTGGTTTCGAGCTGGCCAGTGCGCCGCTGTTGCGCTTGCTGGCGGTAGACACCGGTGCTGGCCAGCACCACCTGATTTACACCAACCATCACATCCTGATGGATGGCTGGAGCAGTTCGCAGCTGATGGGCGAGGTGATGCAGCATTACACCCACGCCAGCCTGCCTCAAGCCAGTGGCCGCTACCGCGATTACATCGGCTGGTTGCAACGTCAGGATGCCGGCGCTGCCGAGGCGTTCTGGCGCCAGCAACTGGCTGGCCTGGACGCTCCGACTCGCCTGGCAGGCACGGGCGGGCTGGATAGCCTCGGTGCCGCCGGGCAAGGGCACGGTATCCATTCGGTGCGCGTGGCGGGTGAGCGGGCCGAGCGCTTGAACGCTGCGGCGCGCCAGCACAAGGTTACCCTCAATACCTTGATGCAGGCCGCTTGGCTGCTGCTGCTGCAGCGCTACACCCGGCAGGACACGGTGGTGTTCGGCGCCACCGTGGCGGGCCGGCCGATCGAACTGGTCGGTATCGAGAAACAGATCGGCCTGTTCATCAACACGCTGCCGGTAGTCGCCCGTCCTCGCCCCGAGCACAGCGTGGGTGACTGGCTGCAGGCAGTGCAGGCGAAAAACCTGGGCCTGCGTGACTACGAGCACACGCCGCTGTTCGATATCCAGCGCTGGGCCGGGCAGGGCGGCGAGGCGCTGTTCGACAACATCCTGGTGTTCGAGAACTACCCGATCGCCGAGGTGCTTCAGGAAGAAGCGCCGGCCGATCTGGTGTTCGGCAGTGTGGCCAACAATGTGCGCACCAACTACCCGTTGAGCCTGGCGGTTGGCATGGGCAGCAGCCTGGACTTGCACTACAGCCATGACCTGGCGCAGTTCAGCCCGGCGGCTATCGAACGGTTGAACGAACACTTGCTGCAGTTGCTCGACTGGCTGGCCGTAGCGCCACAGCAGACCTGCCTGGGGGCGTTCGAATTTGCCGTGGGCGATGCGCGCGAGGCGATGCTACACAGCTGGCAGGGTGAGCTGCTGCACTACGGCGCAGACGCCGCGGTGCATGCGCTGTTCGAACAACAGGTACAGCGTACGCCAGATGCCACCGCCCTTGTGTTCGCAGGGCAGGCATTGAGCTACCAGGCGCTGAACACCCGGGCCAACCGCCTGGCGCAGCACCTGATCGAGCTGGGCGTTGGCCCGGATGTGCGCGTGGGCATCGCCCTGCAGCGCAGCGTCGAGATGGTGGTCAGCCTGCTGGCGGTGCTCAAGGCCGGTGGTGCCTATGTGCCGCTGGACCCGGAATACCCGGCCGAGCGCCAGGCCTACATGATCGACGACAGCGGCATCGCGCTGCTGCTGAGCAACCGTGCCAGCCGCCCGGGCCTGCCCCTGGCAGGGCGCGCGCTGCAGGTGCTGGAAGTGGATGCGCTGGCGCTGGAAGGCTACAGCGCGGCCAACCCGGTGAGCGCCGTGGGCGCCGACAACCTGGCCTACATCATCTACACCTCCGGCTCCACCGGGCGCCCGAAAGGGGTGGGCAACCACCACGGTGCCTTGCTCGGGCGCCTGCTGTGGATGCAGCAGGCCTATGGCCTGGAGGCCGGCGAGGGGGTGCTGCAGAAGACCTCGTTCAGCTTCGACGTGTCGGTGTGGGAGTTCCTCTGGCCGCTGAGCGCGGGCGGGCGCCTGGTGCTGGCCGAACCCGGCGACCAGCGTGACCCGGAGCGCCTGGTGGCGCTGATCCAGGCGCAGCAGGTAAGCAGCCTGCACTTTGTGCCGTCGATGTTGCAGGCCTTCATCGAAACCCCGGGGTTGGCCGCCTGCAGCAGCCTCAAGCGGCTGTTCTCGGGCGGTGAGGCGCTGTCGCGCGAGCTGCTTGAACGTGCCCGGCAGCGCCTGCCGGGGGTTGCCCTGTACAACCGCTACGGGCCGGCGGAAGCGGCGATCAACGCCACCCATGGCGAGCGCACGCAAGCCGGCGCGGGCAGTGTGCCGATCGGCCGTGCCCTGCCCAACACCCGCCTGTATGTGCTGGGTGAGAGCGTCGAGCTGTTGCCGTTGGGCGCGGTGGGCGAGCTGTACATCGGTGGTTCGTGCCTGGCCCGTGGCTACCACGGCCAGGCGGCGCTGACCGCCGAGCGCTTCGTGCCGGACCCGTTCGCCGCTGAGGCGGGCGCACGTGCCTACCGCACCGGTGACCTGGTGCGCTACCTGGCCGATGGCCAGGTGGACTACGTGAGCCGGGTCGACCACCAGGTGAAGGTGCGCGGGTTCCGCATCGAGCTGGGTGAAATCGAGACCTGCCTGCTGGACGATGCCCAGGTGCGCGAAGCGGTGGTGCTGGCCCAGCCCGGCCCGGCCGGCGCGCAGCTGGTGGCGTACCTGGTGGTGGAAGGTGGCGCCGACGAAAGCGCGCTGCGCGAGCGGCTCAAGGGCCAGCTCAAGGCGCAGCTGCCCGACTACATGGTGCCGGCACACCTGCTGCTGCTGGACAAGCTGCCGCTCAACCCCAACGGCAAGCTCGACCGCAAGGCCCTGCCGCAGCCGGATGCCCGCCAGGCGCAGGAAGCCTACGTGGCACCGCAGGGGGAGATGGAGCAAGCACTGGCAGGCATTTGGCAGGACGTGCTGCGCTTGCCGCAGGTAGGTGCCAGCGACAACTTCTTCGAACTGGGCGGTGACTCGATCATCTCGATCCAGGTGGTCAGCCGCGCCCGTCAGGCCGGCATCCGCTTCAGCCCCAAGGACCTGTTCGAACAACAGACCATCCAGGCATTGGCCCGGGTGGCGCGCCTGGAGGAATTGACGCAACAGGACCAGGGGCCAGTGACAGGCAGCATGCCGCTGTTGCCGATCCAGCAAGGCTTCTTCGGCACGGCCATGACCACACGCCATCACTGGAACCAGTCGGTGGTGCTGCAGATGCGCATGGCGGTGGATGCCGAGCATCTGGAACGGGCACTGCATGCGCTGCTGAGCCATCACGATGCCCTGCGCCTGCGCTTTATCGAGCAGGCCGCTGGCTGGCAGGCCGAGCATGCGGCACCGCATGTGCAAGCGGCGCTGCTCTGGCAAGCCGAACTGGCCGACGAAAACGCGTGGCTGCCACTGGCCGAACAGGCCCAGGCCAGCCTCGATCTGGCCAATGGGCCGCTGCTGCGCGCGGTGCTGGCCACGCTGCCCAATGGAGAGCAACGCCTGTTGCTGGTGATTCACCACCTGGTGGTGGATGGCGTGTCGTGGCGGATCCTCTTCGAAGACCTGCAAACCGCCTACCAGCAACTGGCCGCCGGCCAGCCCGTGCAGTTGCCGGCCAAGACCAGCAGCTATCAGCAGTGGGGCCAGCGCCTGCAGGCCCACGCACAGATGCCTGCCTTGGCTAGCCAGTTCGACTACTGGCTGGCGCAACTGCAAGGCACGCCGATCAACCTGCCCAGCCACAACCCGCAAGGCTCCCAACACAGCCGTCATGTGCAGACCGTGCGCACGCGCCTGGACCAGGGCGTGACCCAGCGCTTGTTGCAGCAGGCCCCTGCCGCCTACCGGACCCAAGTCAACGACCTGCTGTTGACCGCCCTGGCACGCACGCTGGCCGACTGGACCGGCAACGACAGTGCGCTGATCCGCCTGGAAGGCCATGGCCGTGAGGAACTGTTTGACGATGTCGACCTGACCCGCACGGTGGGCTGGTTCACCACGGTGTTCCCGCTGCGCCTGACCCCGCAGGCCGACCTGGCCGCTTCGATCAAGGCGATCAAGGAGCAACTGCGGGCCATCCCGGACAAGGGCCTGGGCTACGGCGTGCTGCGCCACCTGGGCAGCGATGCCCAGCGCGAGGCACTGGCTGCCCTGGCGCAGCCGAAAGTCACCTTCAACTACCTGGGCCAGTTCGACGGCAGTTTTGCCGCTGACGACGAGGCCGCACTGTTCGTACCTTGCTCCGCCCATGGCGGTGCCGAACAAGGTGCCGATGCCGAGCTGAACAACGACCTGCTGGTCAATGGCAGGGTCTTCAATGGCGAACTGAGCCTGAACTGGACTTTCAGCCGCGAGCGTTATGCCCCGGAAGTGATCCAGCAACTGGCCGATCGCTACAGCACGCAACTGGCGGCGTTGATCGAACACTGCCTGCTGGCCGACAGTGCCGGCGTGACGCCGTCGGACTTCCCGTTGACCGGCCTGGACCAGGCTCAGCTCGATGCCTTGCCGGTGGCACCGCAGGACATCGAGGACATCTACCCGATGTCGCCGATGCAGATGGGTATGTACTTCCATTCGCTGGCCGAGCCCGATGCGCAGCTTTACATCAACCAGACCAGTGTGCCGGTCGAGGGCCTGGACGTGCAGCGCATGCAGGCTGCCTGGGACACCGTGATCGCCCGTCACGAGGTGCTGCGCAGCAGCTTCCACGGCAATGCCGGCAGTGCCGAGCCCTTGCAAGTGGTGCACCGCGCCGCGCGCATGCCGTTCACCGTGCTGGACTGGCGCGACCGCGAAGTGGATGCGCAGGCGCTGGCCGGCCTGGCCCGCCAATGTGCGGCCAACTTCGACCTGCAGGCCGCGCCACTGATGCGCCTGACCCTGGTAAGGCTGGACGCCCAGCGCCATCAGTTGATCTGGACCCGTCACCACCTGCTGATGGACGGCTGGAGCAACTCACAATTGCTTGCCGAAGTGTTCGTGGCCTATGCCGGGCAGGCACTGCCGGCCAAGCAAGGGCGCTACCGCGATTACATCGCCTGGTTGCAAGCGCAGCCGCAAACCGCCCTGGAAGGGTTCTGGAAAGGCAAGCTGGCCGGCCTGGAAGCGCCCACCCTGCTGGCCGACAGCCTGTACCCCAAGGCCGATGCAAGCCTGGCCGGCCATGCGGCGCTGTACCTGGACTGGGACGCGGCGCGTACCGCGCGGCTGCGTGAGCAGGCCCAGCGCCTGCGGGTCACGCCCAACACACTGGTGCAGGCCGTCTGGCTGATCCTGCTGCAGCGCTACAGTGGTCGCCAGCAGGTATGCTTCGGCGCCACGGTGGCGGGCCGCCCTGCGACCCTGCCGGGTTCGGAGCAGATGCTCGGGCTGTTCATCAACACATTGCCGATCATCCAGGCGCCTGCGCCGGGCCAGCGCTTCGACCAGTGGCTGCTGGAGCTGCAAGCCTACAACCTGGAAGTCCGCGACCACGAGCATGCGGCGTTGGCCGACGTGCAGCGCTGGTCGGGCCAAGGTGGCCAGGCATTGTTCGACAGCATCATCGTGTTCGAGAACTACCCGGTGGATGAACGCCTGCAGGGCCTGGGCCAGGGCGAGCTGCGCTTTGGCCAGGCCGAGGGCCGCGATGTCACCAACTACGCCATGGACTTGGCGGTGAACCTGGGTGAGCGCCTGAACATCGAGTTCCTGTACCTGCGCAACCGCTTCACCGAGCAGGGCACTGCGCAGATTCGCGACAGCTTCGAACACCTGCTGCAGAGCGTGCTCGATGCCCCGGCGCAGATGATCGGCAACCTGGGCATTCTGGGGCAGGCGCAATGCCGCCTGCTGAGCGAGGCAAACCGCCTGCCGGCAATGCACACCGGTGCCGCCTCGCTGCTTGAACGCCTGCAGGCCAACGCCGTGCAACGGCCACAGGCGCTCGCGGTGGTCTGCGACGACGTTTCCCTGACCTTCGCCGAGCTGGAGCTGCGCGCCAACCGCCTGGCCAACCGCCTGGCGGCCGAAGGTGTCGGCCCGGAAGTGCTGGTCGGCATCGCCCTGGAGCGCTCGGTCGACGTCATCGTGGCGTTCTATGCCGTGCTCAAGGCCGGTGGTGGCTACGTGCCGCTGGACATCGACTACCCCGCCGAACGCCTGCAGTGGATCGCCGAGAACTCGGCGATGGCCCTGCTGCTGACCCAGGCCACGGTGACCGAGCGCCTGCCCGCGCTGACGCAGGTACGCCGACTGGTGCTGGAGCAGTTGGACCTGCAGGGCGCTGGCGACCATGCCCCGCAGCCGCAAGTGCATGACGACAGCCTGGCGTATGTGATCTACACCTCCGGCTCCACCGGCAGGCCAAAAGGCGTGGCCGTGGCACGAGGGCCGCTGCAGATGCATTGCGAAGCCATCATCGAGCGCTACGCGATGACCCCGCAGACCCGCGAGCTGCTGTTCATGTCGTTCGCCTTTGACGGTGCGCAGGAGCGTTGGCTGTCGACATTGCTGGCCGGTGGCGGCCTGGTGCTGCGCGGCAACCGCCTGTGGACGGCGCAAGAGACCTGGGATGCGCTGCACACCCATGGCATCAGCATTGCCTGCTTCCCTCCGGCCTACCTGCAACAACTGGCGGAATACGGGCAAGGCCGCGACAACCCGCCACCGGTGCAGGTCTATTGCTTCGGTGGCGATGCGGTAGCCGAGGCCAGCTTTGAACTGGTGCGGCGCAACCTGCGACCGCGCTGGATCACCAATGGCTATGGCCCGACCGAAACCGTGGTCACGCCACTGCTGTGGAAGGCTGGCGACGCTGACGTTTGTGGCGCGGCCGTGGCACCCATTGGCCAACGGGTCGGCAGCCGTACCCTGTACGTGCTCGACGATCAGCTCAACCCGCTGCCGCATGGCGTGGTCGGTGAACTCTACATCGGTGGCATCGGCCTTGCCCGCGGTTACCGCGCGCAGCCTGGCCTGAGTGCCGAACGCTTCATCGCCGACCCGTTTGGCGGCGAGGGTGGCCGGCTGTACCGTACCGGTGACCTGGTGCGCCTGCGTGAAGACGGTGTGATGGACTACATGGGCAGGGTGGACCATCAGGTCAAGGTGCGTGGTTTCCGTATCGAATTGGGTGAGATCGAGGCTTGCCTGCGCCGTGAGCCGGGGGTGCGTGATGCCCTCGTGGTGGCGCGCGACGTGCAAGGCAGCCGCCAGCTGGTCGGCTACGTGACAACCGAGGGCGGGGTCGACGGCGACAGCCTGCGCGCCGCCTTGCAAGGGCAGCTGCCTGACTACATGGTGCCTGCGCAGATCGTGTTGCTCGAGGCGTTCCCGCTCAGCCCCAATGGCAAGGTCGACCGCAAGGCATTGCCGGATCCGCAACTGCAGCGCGCTGCCTACCTGGCGCCGCGCAATGCCCTGGAACGTGCGCTGGCGCAGATCTGGCAGGAGGTGCTGGAGCTCGAGCGGGTGGGCATGACCGACAACTTCTTCGAGTTGGGTGGTGACTCGCTACGTACCCTCAAGGTACTGAGCAAGGTCCGCGCGCAACCGGAGCTGGGCCTGACCCTGAGCCTGCGCGACATGATGAGCAAGCCTACCATCGCCGAACTGTCGGGCTACCAGCCCGAGGCCGAGCGTGCGCTCGACCCGCTGTTACCGCTCAATGGCAAAGTTGCAGGCCGGGCGCCGCTGTTCTGCCTGCACGCAGGGTTCGGCACGGTGTTCGACTACGAGCCGCTGGCCCGCAGCCTGGAGGGCATCCGCAGCGTGTATGGCCTGCAATGCCGCATGCAGATCGATCGCCAGTGGCGTGACGAGTCGCTGGCTGCCATGGCCATCGACTATGCCCAGTACATCCGCCAGAAGCAGGCGCATGGCCCGTACTACCTGCTGGGCTGGTCGCTGGGTGGCCCGCTGGCGGTGCTGGTGGCCCACGAACTGGAGCGTCAGGGGCAGCAGGTGGCCTGGCTGGGCCTGGCGGACAGCTACGTGCCACGCGCCCAGGGCACCTCGCCAGCAGCGGACTGGGGGCACGAACTGCGCCAGTTCCTCAGCATCGCGTTGAATCGGGCGCCTGAACAGTTGCCTGCCTTCGCCTTGCCTGCCGGGGAGGATGCGGTTCGGATCCAGGGGTTGATCGAAGGGCTGCTGCGTGAGCGGGATGACTGGCGCGCGCACCTGAACTTCTCGGTCGACGACCTGGCCCACACCTTCGTCGTGGCCATGCGGCTCAAGGCGCTGGGTGAACAGCAGCAGGCGTTGCCCGCGTTGCAGGCACCGACGCTGTGCTGGTGGAACGCCGACGCCGAGCGGCCGAGCCGGGCAGCGTTCGAGCAGGCATTGGGCAATGTGCAGGCAAGCCACCGAGTGGCGGCCACGCACTTCCAGATGCTGCAGCACCCGATGCTGATCGAGCAGGCGTGTGATTGCCTGGAGCAAGCGCAGGCCCTGCACGGCTGAAACATACTGGCCGGCCTGGGTAGAGACCCAGGCCGGCATTTGAAGCATGACTGACCAAGGATACGCAATGTCACTCAACCCTGACCTGGCCGCCTTCCTCGAACTTGTCGAGTTTGGCCGCCTGACCGGCGCCAGCCGCGCCATGCACGAACAAACCGTCGAGCAGGCCCGCAGCGATTTTGAAGCCAGTTCGCAGGTCATCGACCCGAGCCCGCCCGGCGAGCTGTCGGTAACCGAGCTGCAGGTGCCGACGCGCGATGGCGCGCTGTTGCCGGCGCGCCTGTACCGCCGCCCGGATGCGGTTTCCGGGCAACCGGTGATCCTCTACCTGCATGGCGGCGGCTATGTGGTGGGCAGCCTCGATTCCCACGAAGCGGTGTGCCGACGCCTGGCCTGCCTGGGCGAGTTCGCGGTATTGGCCCCGACCTATCGGCGAGCGCCGGAACACGCTTTCCCGACGGCGCAGCTCGATTGCCAGGATGCCGTGGCCTGGCTGGCGGAAACCGCCGCACAACTGGGGCTGGACCGCGAGCGCGTGGTGTTCGCGGGTGACAGTGTCGGCGCGTCGTTGGCTGCGGGGCTGGCGATCGCCGCGGCACTGCCGCAGGCCGGGCTGGCATTGAAGCCGCTGGCGCAACTGCTGTTCTACCCGGTGACCGACATCAGCCAGGAGCGCGATTCGCACCAACGGCATGCGGCGGGTTACCTGCTGGAAACCCAGACGCTACGCTGGTTCTACCAGCATTACGCCCCCAACCCGGCTGACCGTCTGGACTGGCGCGCCTCACCGCTGCAGGCCAGGGACCTGCCGCCACTGGCACCCGCCTATGTCGGCCTCGCGGGTTTCGACCCGCTGTACGACGAGGGCCTGGCGTACGCGCGCCACCTGCAGGCCAGCGGCACGCAGGTGACGCTGTGCGACGAACAAGGCTTGACCCACGACTACCTGCGCATGGCCGGTATCGTCGGGGCGGTGGAGGGCATTTACCGAGACCTCGGGCAGTGGTTGCAGGCGCTGCTCGCGCGCTGACCGGGGGGGGGGGATTCGGGGCAAGAAAAAAGGCGGGCAT
Source organism: Pseudomonas sp. PSKL.D1 (assembly GCF_028898945.1). Taxonomy (NCBI): domain Bacteria; kingdom Pseudomonadati; phylum Pseudomonadota; class Gammaproteobacteria; order Pseudomonadales; family Pseudomonadaceae; genus Pseudomonas; species Pseudomonas sp. PSKL.D1. The sequence goes on along the minus strand of NZ_CP118607.1, from coordinate 3,944,646 downwards.
CCAGAGATGCCCGCCTTTTGTTTGCGCCTTGATCAGAACTGGTATTTGGCCGAGAGCATCACGTTGCGCGGTTCGCCGTAGTAGCCACTGTAGAAGGTGGTATCCAGCGCGCTGATGTACTTCTTGTCGAAGACGTTGTTGACGTTGAGCGTGGTGGAAAGCTGGTCGGTCAGCTGGTAGCGGGCCATCAGGTTGACCACGGTGAACTGCTCCTGCTTGGCCTTGACGGTGCCCATGGCCGTGCTCGGGGTGACGGTGATGTGGGTACCACTCTGCCAGTTGGCACCGCCGCCGACCGTCAGGCGATTGAAGTCGCCCGGCAGGCGGTAGGTGGTCCACAGCTTGACCATGTTGGCCGGGGCTTCGGTGTTGATGCGCTCGTCGTCGGAGTCCTTGGTGATGCTGTGGTTGTAGCTGGCGGCGACGTTCCAGTCGGGCATCAGCTCACCGTTGGCTTCCACTTCGAAACCACGCGTGGTGGCACCGCTGACGGCCTTGTAGGCGGACGTGGTGGTACCCGGTACGACTTGGCCTGGATCGACCACGGCCAGGTTGTCCTGCTTGATTTCGTAGGCTGCGATGCTGGTGTTCAGGCGCCCACCGAAGAACTCGCTCTTCAGGCCGATCTCGTAGTTGTCACCTTCGCGTGGGTCCAGGGTCGCGCCGGTGGCGTCGCGTACGCTTTGCGGCTTGAAGATGCTGGTGTAGCTGGCGTAGACCGAGTGGATGTCGTTGAGGTCGTAGACCACGCCCGCGTAAGGCGTGACCACGCCGCTTTCGCGGTACTGGGTGTTGCGGTTGCTGGCCGGGGTCAGCACGTACTCCAGGTCGTAGTTGTACTTGTAGTTGCTGGCGCGTGCGCCAAGGATGATCGACAGGTCGTCGGTCGGGCGCAGGCGCGTGGCAATGTAGGTGCCGCTCTGGTAGATGGTGGTGTCGCCGTCATAGAGCTTGCCGTTGCTGGTGTTCGGCTCGTTGGTGTAGTTGTCCCAGTCGTAGAAGTTGACGTAGGTACCCTCGATGGCCGTGCCGCGCAGGGGCGAGTGACGGTTTTCGTAGCGCGAGAAGTTGTAGCCGACGATCAGCTCGTGCTGGCGGCCGAACAACTGGAACGGGCCCTGGGCCTGGACGTCGAGGCCGGTCTGCTTCTGCCAGGTGCTGCCGGCGCCACCGTACAGGCGCACGCCAGCACCGGTGTTGATGTCGGGGAAGCCCCAGCTGGCGGTGGCCAGCTTGTAGTCGTCGCGCTTGATGTACATCTGGTTGACGGCAACCTTCAGGCTCCAGTCATAGGCCAGCTTTTGCTCGATGCTGGCAAAGGTGTTCAGCGCGTCCTGCGGGTTGTGGCTCCAGCGTGCGGCGCTGTTGGTGGAGCGCGAGAAGTTGGTTTGCTGGCCGTTGCTGTAGAACAGCGGGAAGGCCACCGAAGACGAACCCTGCGGGTCGTTTTTCTGGTAGTCGGCGCCTACCGTGAGCAGGGTGGTGTCGGTGAGGTCGGCTTCCAGGATCCCGTAGAAGATCTGTTTTTCCTGGGAGTAATGGTCGACGTAGCTATTGTTCTGCTGATAGGCCGCCACCATGCGACCGCGCACGTTGCCGGTCGGGGTCAGCGGGCCGGACAGGTCGACTTCGGTGCGGTACTTGTCCCACGAGCCGACGCCCGCGCTGACATGCCCCTTGAACTCGGCGGTGGGGCGCTTGCGCACCATGTTGATGGTGGCCGAAGGGTCACCCGCGCCGGTCATCAGGCCGGTGGCACCGCGCAGCACTTCGACACGGTCGTAGATGGCCATGTCGGCCAGGCTCTGTGCCGACACCTGGCTGGCGATGTCCAGGGTGGTGGGAATGCCGTCGAACTGGTAGTTGTCGACGGAGTAGCCGCGCGAGTAGATGTTGAAACGCTCACTGCCCAGGCTCTGTACCGACAGGCCAGGGGTTTGCTGGAGCACTTCGGTGAGGTCGTTCAGGCCTTGGTCGTCCATGCGCTGGCGCGTGACCACGCTGATCGACTGCGGCGTTTCGCGCAGCGACAGTTTCATGCGCGTGGCGGTGCTGCTGATGCCGGTAGTGTACGAGCCGGTACCGTCGGTCTGCGCGCCCAGCCCCTGGCCGGTAATGTTGGTGGCACCCAGTTCCACCGCGCCATCCTTGTTGCGGGCAGTGATGGTCAGCGTGCCGCTCTGGAAGCTGTAGTTGACCGCCGCGTTGCCGAGCAACCGGCTGATGCCCGACTGTGCGCTGTAGCGGCCGATCAGGGCATTGCCCTGCATGCCTTCGAGGTCTTCCGGGCTGAACAGCACTTGCAGGCCGGCTTGCTGACCGAATGCCATCACCGCGCGTGACAGAGGCTGGGCCGGGACATTGAAGTCGATGTCCTGGGCCATTACCTGGGTTGCCAGTGGCAAGGACATGACCATCCCCATGGTCGATCCGAGCAGCTTGGGTTGCAGCAGGCGGCTTAGCTTAAGCGCCGTGGTGAGAGGTGAGAGGCTGTGTGTAGTTGGCATCGTACGCTCTGGAAAGGCTGGCTATTGATAATGATTTATATTTCCACTAGTGAGACGCAGAAGGCCGGAAAAACCGGAAAGATTTTTTCTATCCGGCTCGTCCGGCCTTCGATCAGGCGGGCTGTAGCTCGCAGACGACCTGGCCGCGGCTCAAACGGACCAACTGGTCGGCCGTGTCGAAGTAACGGTCGTCGTGGGAGATGACGATAATGGTCTTGCCCAGGCGCTTCAGGTCGGGCAGCAGCTGGGTGTAGAACACCCGGCGGAAGGTAGGGTCCTGGTCGGCGGCCCATTCGTCGAACACCAGCACCGGGCGTTCTTCCAGCCAGGCACTGACCAGGGCGAGGCGCTTGCGCTGGCCGGTCGACAGGTCGGTGGTACTGAACTTGCCGTCGCGGATACTGACCTTGTGGCTGATTTCCAGGCGTTCGAGGTAACGCTCGGCATCCTGGGGCACCGGTTTGTCTCCCTGGATCAGCTCGTCGAACAGGTAGTAGTCGGCGAAGATGGTGGTGAACAGTTGCCGGTAGTCGTCGCGGCTCTGTGCGGTCACCGGTTTGCCATCGATCATGATGCTGCCTTCCTGTGGTGCGTACAGGCCCAGCAGCAGCTTGATCAGCGTGGTCTTGCCACAGCCATTTTCACCGACGATGAACACGATCTCGCCCTGGTTGATGCGCAGGTTCACCGGGCCAAGCTGGAACGGCTCGCTGCCTTCGACCGGTGGGAAGCGATAGCGCACGTCACGCAGTTCCAGCACGTTCAGGTTCATCGGCGGCTGGCTGTGGTCGTCGAGCAACAGGTGCGGCTCGGGCGAGGAGAACTGGCTGGACAGTTCGGCGATGCGGCGGAACGCGATCTGCGCCTTGCTGATGATCGGCAGCGTGCTGATCAGGTGTTCGAGTGGCCCCTTCATGTACAGCAGCACCAGGACGAAACCGCTCATCACCGTCGGGTCGCTGCTTGGCCACATCGACTGCAACGCCAGTGCCAGGCCGATGACCACGAAGAACAGCATCGAACCCAGGCTCTTGGCAATCACGAAGGTGTTGATCGAGCGCATCTGGGTGGTGCAGATGCGTTCGGCGGTGTCCTGTATCCCGTGGCTGAACATGCGTTGGCGGCGCAGGCGGTGGATGCGCAGCTCCTTGGCGCCCGCGGCGATCGCATTGTAATGCTTCTGCAGTTCGTCCTCGGCCTCCCGGGCTGCCTCGAAACCACGCATGCCCCGGGCCCTGGCGATGTACTGCATGACCGTACCGAGGGCAATGGCCGCCAGCATGATCAGGAACATTGGCCACGACAGCATCGCCAGGTAGCCCATGCAGCCGATGACCACGGTCAGCGAGATGGCCAGCGGTGCGAAGACGAATGCGAACGCACTGATGGTGTCGACATCGCGGGTCAGCACCGGGATGAGGCGGTGGCTGCGGTAGCGCTCGATCTGGTCGATCGGTGCCGCCAGCACCTTCTCGCCCAGCGTCTTGCGCAAGGTGGCGATGATGTGTTGGCCGACGTGGTTGGTGCCGATATCCGAGCAGATCGTGCAGCCCAGTGCCAGCACGCAAAGGCCGGCAAAGCCGAACACCACGCCCTGGGTCAGCCCGGCATCGCTGTGCAGGGCCTGGTTGATGGTCGCGAGCAGTACGGTCACGCTCAGGCCGCCGATCATGCCCAGCACGATCGATACGCTTACCAGAGGCCAGAAAGGCCTGAGCAGGGTGAACAGTTCGCGGATGGCGCCGCGGGGTTTAGTGGACATGAGCGTCTCCCGATACGCGGGTCGTGGAAGGCTTACAGCTCACGGGCAACCCGGAAGCCAAGGAAATCGCCCCGGACTTCGGGGGCGCGGTAGTTGCGGTTGCCGGAGCGCGAAAATACCGGCGCTTCGCCCCAGTCGTTGCCGCGCATCACCCGGGTCTGGCATTTGCCGGTGGTCCAGGCGCTGCCATCGCTGGGCGCACCGATGTAGTTGGGATGGCCGCAGTCGGCGACCCATTCGTAGACGTTGCCATGCATGTCGTACACACCGAAGGCGTTGGGCGGGTAGCTGCCCACGGGCGCCGTGTACGAATAGCCGTCGGTGGGGCCATAGGTATTGGCGTGCTGGGCGATGCTGTATTTCTGTGCGTCGTCGTTGTCGAACGGGAACGGGAAGGGACCGCTGGAACCGGCGCGGGCGGCATATTCGCGCTCGGCCTCGCTGAGCATGCGGTACACATGCCCGGTCTTGGCCGACAGCCACTTGGCATAGGCCTGCACATCCGTGTGGCTGACGCACACCGCCGGTTGGCGCGGGCCCTGCTTGTAGCTTGGCTTGCTCGCCGTGCAGCGGCGGCCAGGGCGCTCGTCGCCGTCGGCGATGGTCACGCCGGCTTCCTTGATGTAGGCATCGAGCTCGCCGGCGGTGACGTGGTATCGACTGATGGCGAACGGCCTGGCGAAGGTCACTTTGTGCTGCGGGCCTTCATCGGGCTCGCGGCCGGTTTCACCTTCCGCAGTGCCCATCATGAAGTTGCCGGCAGGCAGCACGACCATTTCCGGGCAGTGGGGGCAGTCCCTGAACACACTGCCCGGTTGCGGTGCAGCGGCAGCCTGGGCTTGCGAGCATGCAGCGAGGGCCAGCAGGGCCGATGCGCCGAGCTGGCTCAGCCGCAGCAGCGATGGCCTGGGCGAAGCGGGGGGTAGATGAGGCATGGGCAAGATTCCGTCAGCAATGGCTAGGAGAAAGGCAAAGATCAACTGCGCAACGTTTGGTGCAGCACGTCGATCAAGCGGTCAATTTCGGCTTCGGTGTTGAGCAGGCCGGGCGCGGTGCGCACCACCGGGCCAACGTCACGCGCCACGGCATCGACGACGATGCGCTGGCGATTGAGCTGGCTGGCCAGCTGGTCGGCGTTCCGGTCCTTGACCCGGAAGAAGGTGAAGCCTGCGCTATGGCTGGCGTTGCGTGGCGTTACCAGCTGCACGGCCGGTAGTGTTTCAAGGCGTTGCTTGAGGTACTCGTTCAGGCCGTGGATGCGTGCCTGGATTGCCGCCTTGCCGTACTGCAGGTGCAGCTCGAAGGCTTTGCCCAAAGCCCAACGGTGCTCGAAGGCGTGATAGCCGCCCGGGCTCATCGTCGTGGCAAAGTCCTCGTCCTGGGAGAAGGTGGCAATGCTCGGCGTCAACGATCCAAGCTCGGTTGAGGCCGCGCAGATGATGCCGGTGCCACGAGGGCCGAACATCCATTTGTGTGTGCCAGCGATGAAGTAGTCGCAGTTCAGGTCGGCAAAGCGCATGTCTTCGACGCCAAACCCGTGTACTCCATCGATCACGTAGAGCAGGCGATCGTGTTCGTCGCGGTTGCGGTTGATTTCGCGCACCAGCGCGCCGATCTCGCCAACGGGCAGTTTGACGCCACTCCCGGAGTGGACCCAGGTCATGCCCAGAACCCTGGTTTTGGGGCTGATGGCGGCAGCGAGGGTGCCCAACACCTGGTCGGTGCTGATGTTCCATGGCTGATCGAACAGGCGTAGCCGGCGTACCATCGTGCCATCGCGCGCGGTGCGCAACTTGAGGGTGTGGCGGGCTGCGGAATGCTCGTGCACGGTGGTCAGCACTTCCTGGCCCGGGGCGATTTTCAGGCCTGCGTAGATCAGGGCCAGGCCTTCGGTGGTACTGCCGGTAAGGGCAATCTGGCGCGGGGCCACTTCAAGGTAGCGGGCGGCAGCCTCGCGCACCTGATCTTCATGCTTCCACTCGGACTGGCTGTCCCAGTCGACCAGGCGGGCAGGGTGCTGGTCGAATTGCGCACGCAGGGCTTCAATCGCCTCGCGCACCGGCCTGGGATGTGAGGTGATCAGGAAGTTGGCAAAGTGGGCATAGTCCGGATCCAGCTCGAACAGGCTGCGAAAACCTGCCCAGCTGTCATCGGCATTGGCCAGTGCCGTGGCGGCCTGGGCGCCGGGCACAAACCGTGCAGCCAGGGGCAGGCTGACGGCGAGCAGGCCGGCTTGCTTGAGAAAGGTACGGCGATCGTTCATGAATGCGCTCGCTGGGTCATCGGGCCGACGTGGCGTTGGGCTTGGCGGCGCTTTGCACCTGCTCCCACACACGCAGGAAGTTGCCGCCCCAGAGCTTGGCGATGTCCGCCTCGGAGTAGCCGCGGGTTATCAGTTCTGCGGTGACGTTGCGTGCTTCGCTGGCGTCGTGCCAGCCGTCGATGCCGCCGCCTTCGTTGAAGTCCGAACTGAGGCCGACATGGTCGATGCCGACCTTGCGCACCGTGTAGTCGATGGCGTCGCCGTAATCCTTGAGTGAAGCGGGTGGCTCTTCGTCGAGGATCGCGTACAGCGCGGTGGCATACTGGCCGACCTTCTGCTCGGGCCAGCCGGCGATCACCGGGTCCCCGGGCATCAGCGCATAGTTGAGGTTGGTCAGCGGCGGCAGGTCATACTGCGCCCGCAAGGTGTTGAGCTTGTCCTGCGTCTTGCTGCTCAGTGGCTTGAGGTAGGTGGAGAAGGCCACCAGCTGCACGACCCCGCCACTGTCCTTGATCAGTTGCAGCTCCTTGTCGGACAGGTTGCGGTTGATGTCGACCATGGCCCGCGGGGCCGAGTGGGAAGCCACCACTGGCGCCCGGCTGAGCTGCACTACCTGGGCCAGCGCCTTGCTGGACATCTGCGACACATCGATGATCACGCCAAGGTCGTTGAGCCGCTGCACCGCACGCTGGCCAATCGGCGACAGGCCGTCCAGCGCATCGGCGGTGTCGTTGAAGAATGGCAACGGGCGCGAGGAGTCAGCCCATCGGTTGTTGCCCACATAGCTGAAGCCGAACATGCGCACGCCGCGCGCTGCCCAGCGGTCGAGCTGGTCGATGTCATCGCCGAACGCGTAGGCATTGAGCATGCTGAGGAAGATCGCGAAGCGCCCCTCGCCGTGCAGGCGTCGCATGTCTTGCGGGGTGTAGGCGATGCCGGCCTGCTCGGGGAAATCGCGGACCATGGCGCTGATGGCATTGTAACGGACTTCCTGGGTATGCCTTGCCGCCTCGACGAAACCGTCGGTGGGGCGATGTGGGCCATTGCTGCCCGTCCATGATTCGGGCCAGGCAAAGATGGTCAGGGCGGCGCCGGACAGACGGCCACGTGCAGCCTTGGCCAGGTCGAAGCGGCCACGGCCGTCCTGGTCGGCTTCGTTGCCTCTGCTGCCGAAATTCAGCGGCAGGGTGACATGGCTGTCGAACGAAATGATGCGTTCCTGCAGGTCGTTGGCTTGGCGCACCACCTCGCGAGGGTAGCCGGCCGGGGTTTTCAGGTACTGCCAGGCGGCCAGCCCGGCACCGGCGACAACGGCCGCGCTCAGGCTGATGTACAGGGCTTTTTTCCAGCGTGGTGTCGTCATCTTGGTCTCAGTAGGTTCACCGTCGAGGGATGGGCACAGAGGCCGCCGCTACCTGGAGGGAACGAGCCCGCACGGTGGAAATTTAGCCGCCTGTCCTGCACCTGACGGCGCCAGGCAAGCCTGCGCACTGCGGTAAATTTCACCGTGCCTGCAACGTTCTAGCCTTGGACGGGCCGTGCTCCATGGCCGCAATGAATGCGCAGGTAGTTGCAATGACGATTTCTCGACGCTGGTTCATCGCCGGTGTGGCATTGACGGGGGTGGCGGTGCCGGGGGCGCTTTATCTTCAGCGCCAGCGAGCCACCGAAGAATTCCCGGAGACCCCCGGCGAGGCGGTGGTCGAGTTGGCTGACAGCCGCCTGCGGCAGCTGGGCGACTCGCTGCGTGGCGTGTGGCGATGGACTGCGCTGGGCGAGGACGCAGGCCTGCTGGGCTTGCCCGAGGGCGATCTGGAATTGTTCCTGGATGTTGCGCCAAGTGGGCGTGGCCTGCGCGGCTTCCTTGACACCCCCGAGCGCCTGCGGGGTGAGGCGCAGCCGCGTTATCGCGTGGTCGGCGACCTGCTGGCGGACAAGCCGGGCACACTGCGCTGGCGGTTGCTGGGTAATGAAGCGGGCGAGCAGCCGGTGCGTTACGAATGCCATATCGTGCTGGACGAGGTATGGGGGGCTTTCGGCAATGCCGGGCCAGCCACCCTGAATGGGCGCATTGCCTCGATGGACCGCTCGCTGGCATTGCCGCTGCAGGACAACCGCTTCATGGCGCTCAAGCGTACCTTCCCCGAAGCGCGCGAGCGTACGCCACTGTCACCGCAATTGCTGGCCTGGCTGATTGCCCCGGAGCACCGTTTGTTTCACCAGCTCTGGCATGCCTCCCGCGACAAGTGGCACAAGCTTGACGACGACAAGCACGCGGCCTTGCGCGGCCTCGGCTGGCAGCCGGGGCCGCGTGACCGGGAGCGTGACGCGCGTGGGCGGCACAAGGACCGCAATGGGTCGGGTGAGGACTTTTTCTTCATGCATCGGCATATGCTGCGCAGCGCCCGGGCCATTCAGCCATTGCCGTCGTGGACGCGATTCCCGCTGCCGCAGCCGGAACTCGAGCGTGATCGCGCCGGTTTCGCCCGCTATTTCGACAACCACGACGGCAACGCCTTGCCGCCCACCTGGCTGGCGCCGGGGGATGCCGAATACACCCAGTGGGTACGGGACATCAAGAGCCCGGACACCTTCAATGGCAACTTCCAGGTCTGGGAGTCCCGCTACAGTGACCCGGAGTACCTGAGCACCCTGACCTTGGGGCAGTTCGGCTCGGAAGTTGAACTGGGCTTGCACGACTGGCTGCACATGCGCTGGGCATCGGTGCCGCGTGACCCGGCCAATGGCATGCCGGTGCCGATGGCGCGCACGCCGAACGATTTTGCCCAACGCTGGTATGGCGCCGAAAACGACTTCCTCGGCGACCCGTTCTCATCCCATGTGAACCCTGTGTTCTGGCATTTCCATGGCTGGATCGACGACCGCATCGAGGACTGGTTTCGCGCTCACGAACGGCTGCACCCGGGTGAAGTACGGCGCATGGAGATCAACGGTGTGCCGTGGTTCGCGCCGGGGCGCTGGGTGCAGGTGGCCGACCCGTGGCTGGGGCCGGATACCCACGGTTGCTCCAACGTACCGGGGCTGCTGCCAGGGCGTAGCGTGGAGATGGACCCGGAAACCATGAAGCTGGCACTGCGCATCATCTACGGCAATGACGACATCTTTGCCAAGCTGCGGCCGAAGGTGCCACAGCGGCCCTGGTATGCGCGCAACCTCAAAGTCGTCGGGCAGCTGCGTTAGTACACCTTGGCAGTGCAGAGGCCATGGGAGCGGGCCTTTCCCATGGCCTCGTTGTCAACGTGACTGCACCTGCCAGCCCCCTCCCAGTGCTTTGTACAACGCTACGCTGCCTTGCAGGCGGGCCAGGCGCAGCTGCGCCTGCTGATCCTGCGCCACGTATAGCGTGCGTTGCGTCTCCAGCACGGTCAGCAGCGTCTCAGCCCCTGCGCCATAACGTTGCTGGGCCAGATCGAAGGCCTGACGAGCCTGCTCGACCTCCTCATCTTGCCATTGCTGTTGACGCTCGACGCCCTGGATGGCGTTGAGGGCTTTTTCGACATCGGCAAACCCGGCCAGGATGCTGCTGCGGTAGTTTTCCAGCAGCTCGTCCTGCTCGGCTTCGGCCAGCGCACGCGCGGCACGCAGCCGGCCGTTGTTGAAAACGGGAGCGACCAGGCCGGCCGTGAGCGTGTAGTAGGAACTGTCGAACATCCGGGCAAAGGTATTCGCGCCCGTGCCCAGGGTTGCGCCGAGCGTGACCTGGGGCAGCAATGCGGCCTTGGCCACCTGCACATTGGCATTGGCGGCTGCCAGGCGTGCTTCGGCGGCCGCAATATCCGGTCGCCGGGCCAAAAGCTCGCTGGGCACGCCACTGCCTATGGATGGCCACTGCACGGTGGCGATCGTCTGGCGGCTGGCGGGCAGAGCCTGTACCGGGTCACCGAGCAGGGTGGCGAGGGTGACCCGGTTGTCCTGCCGTTGCTGTTCGAGCAGCGGCACCTGACGCTGCTGGGCAGCCACCAGGCTGCGCTGCTGGGCAAGCTCCAGGCGCGTGGCTGAACCTGCGCGCTGGCGGGTTTCGACCAGCTTCAGCACGTCTCGGGCATTGCGCAGGTTCAGGCGAGCGATACGCAGCTGTTCATCCAGAGCCAGGCCTTGCAGGTAGCTGTTGGCAACGGCACTGACCAGGGTGAGCTCCACCGTCTGGCGGTCGAAACGGCTGGCGTCGAGGTCGTGCAGGGCGCTGGCGCGTGCTGAGCGCAGCCCGCCCCAGAAATCAAGCTCGTAGCTGGCGGTGAGTTGCGTGCCGAAGGTGCTGTAGGTGGGGGCACTTTTGCTGACATCCAGCGCATTGTTGCCGGGCCCGTGCAGCAGGCGCTGGCGACTGCCATCCAGGCCAAACTGTACTTCGGGCAGCAGTGGTGCCCCGGCAATCACAGCTTGCGCCTGTGCCTGGCGCACCCGTGCGGTGGCAGCGGCGAGGTCATGGGCATTGTCACGTGCGCGCTCGACCAGTTGGTCCAGCTCGTTGCTGGCGAAGGTTTGCCACCAGCGTGTCGAGGGTGGGGCCACCGTGGGCAAGGAAGTCCCACCCTGCCAGCTCTGTGGTGCGGTGATACCGCTTGAAGGTGCATGTGGGGTACTACAGGCAGTGAGCCCCAGGCAGAGGGTCAACAGGCTTATGCGGCTTGGCAAGGTCATGGCTTATTCGCTGGTAAGGGCTTTCACCGGGTCGAGTCGGGCGGCCTTGCGTGCTGGCATGAAGCCGAACACGATGCCGGTGACGACGGCGCAGGCAAACGCGCCGAGAATGGCAGGCAGGGCAAAGGCCACGGCGATGCCGGCGAGCATCAGCCCGCCACCGATGCCCAGGGCCAGGGCGATGCCGCTGAGGCCCCCGACCATCGACAGCATCACTGCCTCGCTGAGAAACTGGCGCAGGATGTCGCGCTGGCGTGCGCCCGTGGCCATGCGGATGCCGATCTCGCGGGTGCGTTCGCGCACGGTCATGAGCATGATGTTCATCACCCCGATACCGCCGACCAGCAGCGAAATGGCGGCAATCGCACCGAGCATCAGCGACAGGCTGTTCTGCGTGCGCGCCTCGGCCTGGATCAGCGCCGCATCGTTGGTCAGCTCAAAGTCGTGGCGGCCTTGGTGGCGTTGGCGCAGCAAGCGGTCGATGGCCTTTTCGGTGTCGTTGACCTGTGTCGAGTCGCGTGCGGCGACGGTGATGTAGTCCGGGTCGCGGTGGCCGAACAGGCGGATCGCCGCAGCAGAGTAGGGCACCACGATGCGTCCGTCGCTGTCCTGATCGCCAGAGCTGGCTCCCTTGCCGGCGAGCACGCCGACCACCTGGAACGGTACATTGCCGATCAGCAGGTACTGGCCGATCGGGTTGGCGTGGTCACCGAGCATTTTTTCCCGTACTTTCTGGCCGATGACCGCCACCGCCGCGGCGCTGGCTTCGTCGGCCTCGCTGAAGAAGGCGCCTTCGACGACTGGCCAGTTGAAGATTTCCTCGAACCAGGTGTTGTTGCCACCTACGTAGAACATCTGACTGTTGTTGTTCTGGCGCACCATCAGCTTTTCCCCGATCACCGGCATGATGCGGCTGACCTGCGGCAGTTCGCCGATAGCCGCTACGTCGTCGAGGGTGATGGTGCCCGCCGGTTCGCCCAGCGTCGCCGCCTTGCCGTTGAGGTAGAGAATGTTCGAGCCGAAGGCGGCCATCTGCGCCATGACCTGGCGTTTGCTGCCTTCGCCGACGGCCAGCATGACCACCACCGAAGCGACGCCGATGACGATGCCAAGCAAGGTCAGGGCAGTGCGGAAACGGTTGATCCACATCACCCGCCACGCGGCCTGAAGGGCTTCGAGCAGCTCGCCTTTCCAGGCGCCGCGCAGGTTTGCGCCGCGGTCCAGGCGCTGGCGCAGTTCATCGGCCTGCAGCCCCTGGCGGGTGTCGCCGGTGCCCTGAGCGCTGGCAGAGTCGCTGGTCTTGAGGCCATCGCGGATCGCGATGACCCGGTGCGCACGGGCCGCCACTTCGCGGTCGTGGGTGATCAGGATGATCACGTGGCCTTGGCTGGCCAGTTCGTCCAGCAGGGCCATCACTTCCCTGCCACTGTGGCTGTCGAGGGCGCCGGTAGGTTCGTCGGCGAGGATGATATGGCCGCCGTTCATCAATGCACGGGCGATCGATACCCGTTGCTGCTGGCCGCCGGACAGTTGGTGCGGGCGGTTGCCGCTGCGGCTTGCCAGGCCCAGGCGCCCCAGCAGGGCGGCAGCGCGGGCATGGCGATCGCTGGCGGGTGTGCCGGCGTAGATGGCTGGCATTTCGACGTTTTCCTGGGCTGACCCGGAAGGTATCAGGTGGTAGCCCTGAAAGACGAAGCCGAACGCTTCGCGGCGCAGCCAGGCCAACTCGTCGCTGCCCAGCTCGGCCACGTCCTTGCCGGCAAAGCGATAGCTGCCGGAAGTCGGCCGGTCGAGGCAGCCGAGGATGTTCATCAGCGTCGATTTGCCGGAGCCAGAGGCGCCGACGATGGCGACGAATTCGCCAGGGTGGATGCTCAGGCTGATGCCTCGCAGCACGTCCACCTTGGGCGTGTCCTGGCCGCCGTATGATTTGCGGATGTCGAGCAGTTCAATCAGGGGCGTAGTCATTCATCCTCCACTGGCGGGGCTGGCGCCAATCACCAGGCGCTCGCCCTCGCGCAGGCCGTCGAGTACCTGGACCCGCAGGCGGTCGCTCAGGCCGGTACGCACCTGGCGTTGGCGGACCTTGCCGTCCGGGTCGAGTACCTGGGCCAGGCGCTGGTCACCGCGGTCATCCAGCGCCGACAGCGGCACGCTGAGCACCTGGCTGGCCTGGCCGGCGACGAAGAACACCTGGGTGGTCATGTCGGCCATCAGTGCGCCATCCGGATTGTCGACGTCGAGCAGCACGGTGTACTGCACCACCTGGCTACCGGTGGTGCCGCTGGTGGCGGCGACCGGGCCGCCGCCACCGCGGCTGGTTTGTTCGAGGGGTTTGGGCGGGATGGGCAGGATCTGCCTCACGTTGCTGGCCCAGCGGCGTTTGCCGCCGGCCAGGGTGGTGAAGTAGGCAGTCATGCCGGGCTTGACCTTGCCGATATCGGCTTCGGACACCTGCGCCCATACGGTCATCGGTGACAGTTTGGCGATCCGCAGGATCAGCGGCGTTTGTTGCTGGGCATTGAGGGTTTGGCCCTCACGGGCATCCACCGCCACCACGGTGCCATCCATCGGCGCATAGATGCGCGTGTAACCCAGTTCCGCCTCGTCGCTGCGCAGGCTGGCCTGGGCCTGGCGGATCTGCGCCTGGAACATCTCGATACGCGCCTGGGTCACTTTCAACTGGGCAGCGGCTGCCTGCAGGTCCTCATCGCGAGTGGCGCCGGCGGCGGCCAGGTCGCGCTGGCGTTTCAGTTGCTGTTGGGCGAGCTGAAACTGGGCGCGTTGTTCGGCCAGCTGGGCCTTGAGATTGTCAATCGAGAAGCGTCCGGCGTCGAGGCGGGCCTGTTGGGTCGAGGGGTCGATCTCCACCAGTAACTGGCCTTTGCGCACGGGGTCGCCGGCTTCCACGTGCAGCTTGCGGATCTGCCCGGAGGCCTGGGCGCCGACGTCGACATAGCGCCGGGGTTGCAGGGTACCCAGGGCGGTGACGCTGCTTTCGATGTCGGCGCGGGTGACCGTGACGGTACTGACTGGCAGCGTGCCGAAAGGCAGGGCCTTCCAGGCCAGCAGGCTGCCCAGGCTGAGCAGACCGAGGCCACCAAGTACCAGGCGACGGCGGATAGGGGATTCACGTCTCATGAGGGCTTCCAGCCGGAGTGATGGCTGCACGCTGGCAACTGCGTGCGCAGGGAGGTCCCCGATAGACGAAGGCAGCGTGGCGGAAATTAGCTGGGCGGGTCGAACCGATCGTGTTGCTGAGAATAATTATAATTTGTAAGATGCCAGCCTGATATCATTCAGCCTCCCGCCTTGCTCGGCCCTGGTTGGCAAGGACGTTTCAGGTACCGTCGTGGAACACTACTATCGCGAATTGGTGAGCTTCCTCTGCGCGCGCCTTGGCAGTCGCCAGGCGGCGGAAGATGTTGCCCACGATGCCTACCTGCGCGTGCTGGAGCGCACCGATCTTCAACAGATCGAGCATCCTCGGGCCTTCCTCTATCGCACTGCGCTCAACCTGGTGGTCGACCGCCATCGGCGGCATTTGGTCCGACAGACCGAACCGTTGGAAGTACTTGAACAGGACGAGCGTTGGCATAGCTCCGCGTTTCCCCAGGACATGCAACTGGACCAGCGCCTGGCCCTCATGCAGAAAGCGTTGGATGAATTGAGCCTGCCTTGTCGGGAAAGCTTCCTGCTGCGCAAGCTTGATGGCCTGTCGCATCAACAGATCGCTGAGCGCCTGGGTATCTCCCGTAGCCTGGTGGAAAAGCACATCGTCAATGCGATGAAGCACTGCCGGGTGCGGATGCGGCAGTGGGAGTCCTGAAAAAGTCATGCAGTGCGTGTGAAAAATCTGTGTGGTGGCGACTTGATTTCTCACTGTTAACCGACAAATATCTAAATTGACCCCTCCAAGCGCAGCCTTGGTGGTTGCCTGTTGCTGGCGCAGTCTGGTCAGGGAGTTTGCCCTTTTTCCTTACTGCCCAGGCCCAACCATGGCGAACAAGACCCTGCGCATACTGATTGCCGACGAGCACCCGTACCAGCGCCTGCAGCTGGAACGCCTGCTCAACGGGCTGGGCTATTACCGCATTGCCCCGGTGGAAAGCTTCGATGAACTGCAGCGCCTGGTGCACTGTGCGCTTCAGCCGTTCAACCTGTTGCTTGGCAACATCGAGTTGGCCAGCCATGCCGGCGTCGACCTGGCGCGCTTTTGCCGGGTGAGCGCGCAGATCCAACACGCGCTGCTCTACCACTCCCAGCACCTGAAAGTGCCTGCGGTGCCGCAAACCGAACGCCAGGCGGTGAACGTCAGCTTGCCGCAGGTACCGGATAACGAGGCGTTGGAGTCGTTCATGGCGATCATCGATGCGCCCTTGGTCATAGGCAAACTGCCGCTGCCGCCGGGCATGTCCAGTGGCAGTACGCCAGCCATTCGCCACCGGAACTTCGCCCACACTGTTTTCAGCCGATAGGCCGTTCGTTGGGGGCAAGGCAGAGGGTATTTGTTATTCTCTAGCCCTTTGCCGATTTCGGACCCCTGCCATGACTGCCATCGATACCGCGCGCGCGCCGCGTTTCAGCCGCAGCGATCACCGGACCCTGGGTCTGGCGGCACTGGGCGGCGCGCTGGAGATCTACGATTTCATCATTTTCGTGTTCTTCGCCCTGACCCTGAGCCAGCTGTTCTTCCCGCCGGAAATGCCCGAGTGGCTGCGCTTGCTGCAGAGCTTCGGCATTTTCGTCACCGGTTACCTGGCGCGGCCGCTGGGGGGCATCCTGATGGCCCACTTTGCCGACCACCTGGGGCGCAAGCGGGTGTTCAGCCTGAGCATCCTGATGATGGCGCTGCCGTGCCTGTTGATCGGGGTGATGCCTACCTATGCCGACATCGGCTACGCGGCGCCGCTGATCCTGCTTGCCCTGCGCATACTGCAAGGGGCGGCAGTGGGAGGTGAAGTGCCGAGTGCCTGGACCTTCGTGGCCGAGCATGCACCGGCCGGGCGCCGTGGTTATGCGCTGGGTTTCTTGCAGGCGGGGCTGACCTTTGGCTACTTGCTCGGGGCACTGACGGCGACGCTGCTGGCGCAGGTGTTCACTGCGCAGGAAATCCTCGATTACGCCTGGCGCTACCCGTTCCTGCTGGGCGGGGTGTTTGGCGTGATTGGTGTATGGCTGCGCCGCTGGCTCAGCGAAACCCCGGTATTTTTGGCCTTGCGCGAGCGCCAGGAACAACCGGTGGCGTTCCCGTTGCGGCGGGTGCTGGGTGAGCACCGTCAGGCGCTGATCCCGGCCGCATTGCTGACCTGCGTGCTGACCTCGGCAGTGGTGGTGCTGGTGGTGATCACCCCGACCGTGATGCAGCAACGCTTTGGCATGACGGCGGGGCATACCTTTGCCTTGAGCAGCGTGGGCATCGTGTTCCTCAACATCGGCTGCGTGCTGGCCGGGCTGTTGGTCGACCGGCTGGGCGCCTGGCGTGCGCTGATGATCTACAGCGTGCTGCTGCCGCTGGGCATCGGCGCGTTGTATGCCAGCCTGGTGGGGCAGTGGGGCGCGACCTGGCTGGCATATGCCGTGGCCGGGCTGTGCTGCGGGGTGGTGGGGGTGGTGCCGTCGGTGATGGTCGGGCTGTTCCCGGCCGAAATTCGCGTGTCGGGGATTTCCTTCACCTACAACGTGGCCTATGCACTGTGGGCCAGTACCACGCCGCTGGCGCTGATTGCGCTGATGCCGTGGAGCCCGTGGGTGTGTGTCGGGTTTTGTCTGATCATGGGTGTGGTGGGGTTGCTGACGGCCCTGTACTTCGGGCGTCGTGAGGCGTTGGCGTTTGTGGCGCAGCCGTTGCCGATCATGTGTGGTGACAAATGAGGGGCTAACGCTGGTGAGGCACTGAGGCAGACTTCCGGGCGGGGGTTATTGGAATAACCTATTGGCCAAATTTAACCTGGAAGGTTAATTTCTCATGGAAAAGAGAATGCCTCATTGCCCGCTGGAGCGGGTGAAAGCCTTGGCTGCCGAAGGGCGCGTTGGCGTTACGGGTACTGCATTGAGAGGCGCCAGGACGCTGGGAATGGATTTTCCCGGCATCCTTGAAGTGGTTGCCCGCCTGGAACGCACTGATTTCTTCAAGAGCATGACCAGCCATATCGATCACCGGGTTTGGCAGGACGTGTATCGCCGGCTTACGGCAACCGGGTACGTTTATCTGAAAGTTTCCGTGATAGACGAGGTACTCATCGTGTCTTTCAAGGAGTTGTAGTCATGAGATGTCCAGCATGCGGCGGTGCGGAGCTTGCACCTGATGTTCAGGGTATGCCCTATAGTTACAAAGGCGTGGCGACCGTAATCACAGGCGTTAGTGGCGATTACTGTTCCGCCTGTGGAGAATGTGTTCTTGGCCACGATGAAGCCATGCGTGTCAGTACTCTGATGACGGCGTTCGAGCGCCAAGTGAACGCAACGGTTGTGGACCCTTCGTTCATTGTTTCCATACGCCGGAAATTCGACCTCGACCAGCGTGAGGCGGGGGAGATCTTTGGTGGTGGGGTCAATGCATTCTCTCGCTATGAAAACGGCAAGACCACACCCCCAGTGGCGCTGATCAAGTTGTTCAAACTGCTCGATCGCCACCCGGAATTGTTCGAGGAAGTGCGTACCGCCTGACGCTTCGGCATACGAAAAAGCCCCCGGTTCTTGCGAGCCGGGGGCTTTTTGTTGGGGCCTTACATGTTCGGGTAGTTCGGCCCGCCGGCGCCTTCAGGAGTAATCCAGGTGATGTTCTGGGCCGGGTCCTTGATGTCGCAGGTTTTGCAGTGCACGCAGTTCTGCGCGTTGATCTGGAAGCGTTTGTTGCCGTCTTCCTGAGTGACCACTTCATACACGCCAGCCGGGCAGTAACGCTGGGCGGGCTCGTCGTACAGCGGCAGGTTGCTGGCGATCGGCACGTTCGGGTCGGTCAGCTTCAGGTGGCAAGGTTGTTCCTCTTCATGGTTGGTGCTGGAGAGGAATACCGAGCTGAGCTTGTCGAAGCTGAGCTTGCCGTCCGGCTTCGGGTACTCGATTTTTTGCGAGTCGGCCGCCAGTTTCAGGCAGGCGTAGTCCGGCTTGGTGTCGTGCAGGGTGAACGGCAGTTTGCCGCCGAACCAGTTCTGGTCCACGTAGTTGAAGGCGCCACCGAGCAGCGGGCCGAACTTGTGCAGGGCCGGGCCGAAGTTGCGGCTGGCGAACAGCTCTTCATGCAACCAGCTGGCCTTGAACGCTTCGACGTAGGTGTTCAGGGCGTCGCCGCCCTCGCTGCCGGCAATCAGGGCATCGGCCACCGCTTCGGCGGCGAGCATGCCGGACTTCATCGCGGTGTGGCTGCCCTTGATCTTGGAGAAGTTCAGGGTGCCCAGGTCGCAGCCGATCAACGCGCCACCGTTGAATACCATTTTGGGCAGCGAGTTCAGGCCGCCTTTGCAGATGGCGCGGGCGCCGTAGCTGATGCGCTTGCCGCCTTCGAGGTACTGGGCCATCACCGGGTGGTGCTTCAGGCGCTGGAACTCGTCGAACGGCGACAGGTACGGGTTGGCGTAGGACAAATCGACGATCAGGCCGACCACGACCTGGTTGTTTTCCAAGTGATAAAGGAACGAGCCACCGGTGTTGTCGGCTTTTACCACATCCAGCGGCCAGCCGGCGGTGTGTACCACCAGGCCTTGTTCATGCTTGGCCGGGTCGATTTCCCAGATTTCCTTCAGGCCGATGCCGTAGTGCTGCACATCGGAATCGCTGTCCAGGTTGAAGCGTTTGATCAACTGCTTGCCGATATGGCCACGGCAGCCTTCGGCGAACAGGGTGTATTTGCCACGCAGCTCCATGCCCGGGGTGTACATGCCGTCTTTGGGGTTGCCTTCACGGTCCACGCCCATGTCACCGGTGACGATGCCGCGCACCACGCCGTTTTCGTCGAACAGCGCCTCCTGGGCGGCGAAGCCCGGGTAGACCTCAACGCCCAGGTTCTCGGCCTGCTGGGCCAGCCAGCGGCACAGGTTGCCCAGGGAGATGATGTAGTTGCCTTCGTTGTGCATGGTCTTGGGCACGAACAGGTCAGGCACCTTGGTGGCGCTGCCGGCATCCTTGAGCACGTAAATGTCGTCGCGCTTCACTTCGGTGTTCAGCGGCGCGCCGAGCTCTTTCCAGTCAGGGAACAGTTCGTTCAGCGCGCGGGGCTCGAACACCGCGCCGGAGAGGATGTGAGCACCGACTTCGGAGCCTTTTTCCACCACGCAGACGCTGATCTCGCTACCGGCTTCGGCGGCCTTCTGCTTCAGGCGGCAGGCGGCGGACAGGCCCGCCGGGCCGGCGCCGACGATGACCACGTCGAATTCCATGTATTCGCGTTCCACTGGTTCTCTCCTACTCATCAAGGCTCGTGCTGTTGCTTGTCTTATGGGTGCGGGCGCTGTTGCGCGGCGGCTCTCACGGGTGGAGCCGGCCTGTAGCTGCGCAAAGGATGAACTACACCGTTTTCTCTTGGCCGCGCATTATATCTACACCACTCGGCGGGTCCAATACAAACGTTTGTTTGAATTTGCCGCAGGCCAGTAAAATCACAGGAGCGCGGCTGAAGGGTGACCGATTTGCCGTATTGACCGGATTGGGTGTTACGGTCAAGATACGAGCGGTTTTACGTTCGCCGTAGGCTTGCAGCCGGGCGCAGGTACACCTCTAAAGACCTGGTTTGGAGCAGGGTTTTCGGCCATCAGGCCGGTTTGTAGTGGAGTTTACACGCCACGACAGAAAATGACCCGTGGGTATTTGCCGCAACAGTCCAGACAAGACTGTTCGGTCACCATGAAGTTTGCCGCTCCAGATTCGTTTTTAGAGGTGCCCTTGTACCCACGCGCATCGCCGGGCTCAGCCCCAGGCGACTATCTATTCACCGGAGAGTAACGAGGAATCCATGAAGGTTCTTGTAGCTGTCAAACGAGTGGTCGACTACAACGTCAAGGTTCGCGTCAAGGCGGACAACTCCGGCGTCGACCTTGCAAACGTCAAGATGTCCATGAACCCCTTCTGCGAAATCGCCGTCGAAGAAGCCGTACGCCTGAAAGAAAAGGGCGTTGCGACCGAGATCGTCGTGGTTTCCGTTGGCCCGACCACTGCCCAGGAGCAACTGCGTACCGCCCTGGCTCTGGGCGCCGACCGCGCCATCCTGGTTGAAGCCGCAGACGAGCTGAACTCCCTGGCCGTGGCCAAGGCGCTGAAAGCCGTTGTCGACAAAGAGCAGCCTCAGCTGGTCATCCTCGGCAAACAGGCCATCGACAGCGACAACAACCAGACCGGCCAGATGCTGGCTGCGTTGACCGGCTACGCCCAAGGCACCTTCGCCTCCAAGGTTGAAGTGGCTGGCGACAAGCTGAACGTCACCCGCGAAATCGACGGCGGCCTGCAGACCGTATCGCTGAACCTGCCGGCGATCGTCACCACCGACCTGCGCCTGAACGAGCCGCGCTATGCGTCGCTGCCGAACATCATGAAGGCCAAGAAAAAGCCGCTGGAGACACTGGCTCCGGACGCGCTGGGCGTTTCCCTCGCCTCCACCAACAAGACCCTGAAAGTCGAAGCCCCTGCTGCCCGCAGCGCTGGCATCAAGGTCAAATCGGTGGCCGAACTGGTCGAGAAGCTGAAGAACGAAGCGAAGGTAATCTAAATGACTATCCTGGTTGTCGCTGAATACGAGAACGGTGCCGTAGCCCCGGCCACCCTGAACACTGTTGCCGCTGCTGCCAAGATCGGTGGTGATGTCCATGTGCTGGTCGCTGGCCAGAACGTGGGTGGCGTTGCTGAATCCGCCGCCAAGATCGCTGGCGTGGCCAAGGTGCTGGTTGCCGATAACGCCGCCTACGCCCACGTGCTGCCGGAAAACGTCGCGCCGCTGATCGTCGAGCTGGCTAAAGGCTACAGCCACGTGCTGGCCCCGGCCACCACCAATGGCAAGAACGTACTGCCACGCGTTGCCGCGCTGCTGGACGTCGACCAGATTTCCGAGATCATCTCGGTTGAATCCGCCGACACGTTCAAGCGCCCGATCTACGCCGGTAACGCCATTGCCACCGTGCAATCGAGCGCTGCGGTCAAGGTCATCACCGTGCGTACCACCGGCTTCGACGCCGTGGCTGCCGAAGGTGGCTCCGCTGCCGTTGAAACCGTGGGCGCCGCGCACAACGCCGGCATCTCGGCCTTTGTCGGTGAAGAACTGGCCAAGTCCGACCGCCCTGAGCTGACCGCTGCCAAGATCGTCGTTTCCGGCGGCCGTGGCATGGGCAACGGTGATAACTTCAAGCACCTGTACAGCCTGGCCGACAAGCTCGGCGCTGCCGTGGGTGCCTCGCGCGCCGCGGTTGACGCAGGCTTCGTGCCGAACGACATGCAGGTCGGCCAGACCGGCAAGATCGTCGCGCCACAGCTGTACATCGCCGTCGGTATCTCCGGCGCGATCCAGCACCTGGCCGGTATGAAAGACTCCAAGGTGATCGTCGCGATCAACAAGGATGAAGAGGCGCCGATCTTCCAGGTGGCCGACTACGGCCTGGTCGCGGACCTGTTCGAAGCCGTTCCAGAGCTGGAAAAGCTGGTCTGATCCGGCGGCTTCACTTATAAAGAAGCCCGGCCCTCGCATCGAGGGCCGGGCTTTTTTATTGGCAAGGAGTAACCGATGGTGTTTCGCAAGGCAGGCAAGATGCTGGCATGCGCGCTGGCGATGGCATCGCCGCTGGCTGTTGCGGCTGGTAAGTGCGAGCGCCTGGTGGCCACCGGCAGCCCGGACGCGCCGCCATACTCCTGGCAAGACCCTAAAGACCCCAAACACCTGATCGGCGCAAACGTTGACCTGCTGCGCCAGGTTGCCGGCGAACTGGGCGTGAAGGTGGAGGTGCTGAACGCCGGCAGGCGCGATCAGGCGCTGGAAGAGGTGCGCAGCGGGCGTATCGACCTGTTGCTCGACACCCCCATGCAGGTCGAGCAACTCACCACGCTGGACTACATCCACCCGCCCTTGCAGCTTAACGAATACCTGGTCTGGACCCGGCATGACGCCGTGCTGGACTTCGAAGGCCCGGCGGACCTGGCCAACTATCAGGGCAGCTTGTCGGAGCGGGCACGCCTGACGCCGGCCTTCAGTGCTTTCGCCAAGGCGCAGCTGAAGCTGGTGCCGGCCCAGAACCTGACCCAGGCCTTTCAAAAACTGGTGCTGGGGCAGGTCGACTATGTGCTGGCAGGGCGCTATTCCGGCATGGCCATGACCCAGAGCCTGGGCATGAGCACTCACCTGATCGCCCGCGGCTTGCCGGTGGACAGGCCAGGCTTGTACCTGGCGGTGTCCCACAATTCGGCGTGCAACGACACGTGGTTGCGTGGGCAATTGGCGAAAAAGCTGACAGAATTGCCGATCTCCGGTGCGTCCCAGGCTGTGCTGCAACGTAACGTCGAGCGCTGGAAGGCGCAGATGCAGGTGCAGGCGGACGCCCCCAAACATTAGGAAGAGTGCGTGAGAACCCAATCCCTGATTCTTGCCGTGGCCATGCTCGGCCTGGCCGGCTGCGCCAACGACCCGGCGCCCAATGAGCAGATGCGAATTTCCGAGCAGGCGCTGGAGCAGGCCAAGGCGGTCGGTGCCACCGACCAGGTCGAGGCGCTGAAGCTGGCCGAAGACAAGTTCACCCGGGCCAAGAGCAACATGCTCAGCGAAGACTACCGCGATGCCCGCATGCGCGCCGAGCAGGCCGAACTGGATGCGCGTCTGGCCGAGGCGCAGGTGTTGAACCAGAAGAGTGAAGAGCAGCTTGAGCTGCTGAACTCGCGGGTGAAGCGCCTGCGCAAGCAGCTGGAGGTGCAGCCATGAAGCCATCCAAGCCCATGGCCGTGCTGGCGCTGCTGGCCTTGACGGCCGGTTTGCAGGGTTGCGCCAGCCAGCGCAGCGAGGCAGCCCTGGATGACGCCACGGCGGCGTTCCAGAAGGTGAAGGACGACTCCGACGTGCTGCGCAGTGCGCCGCGTGACGTGATTCGTGCCGGTGAATCGCTGGCGCGGGCCGAGCGCCTGTCCAGCTACATTGGCACCGGCAGCGATGTGCGTCATTACGCCTACCTGAGCCAGCGCTACAGCGAAATTGCTGGCGAGCATGCCAAGCTGGCATTGAACCAGGAGCGCATTGCCAAACTCGACCTGGAGCGCCAGCGCCTGCAGTTGGCCCTTCGCGAGGCCAAGCTGGCAAGCGTGCAGCAACAGGGTAAATGGGTTGAGACGCAGATCGCCGCGCTGGCGTCGGAGCAGGCCGACCGTGGCCTGGTGATGACCCTGGGTGATGTGCTGTTCGACACCGGCCGCGCCGACCTGAAGAACTCGGCCAGCCGCACGGTGCTGAAACTGGTGCAGTTCCTTCAGTTGAACCCGCGCCGCGTGGTGCGGATCGAGGGCTACACCGACAGTACGGGTGCGCCTGAGGAAAACCTCAAGCTGTCCCGTGATCGTGCCCAGGCCGTGGCTGACATGCTGGTTGACCTTGGTGTCGATGAGAAGCGGCTGGAGGTGATGGGGTATGGTGACCAGTATCCGATCGAAGCCAATGCTTCGGAGCGGGGCAGGGCGCAGAATCGCCGGGTGGAGATCGTGTTTTCGGATGACAAGGGCAGGTTGGCGCCGGCGCGGTAGCCTTGTGCGGGCCTCTTCGCGGCTAAAGCCGCTCCCACAGGTTCAGTGCTTGCCTCAAGGCATGCGCAATCTCTGTGCGAGCGGCTTTAGCCGCGAACACCGGCGTAGCCGGTGCCATCCACGCTAGGACTGCTACTCAACAGAAATGTCGACTATCCTGCAATCTGTCCCAGTACACTTTGCAACTGTTACGGTATGCTTTACCGACAGTCAGTCGTACAAGAACAACGAGCCCGCCCGCCATGACCAACCTGCTGCTGTACCAGCGTATCGCCCAGCAACTGGCCGATGACATCCGTCGCGGTGTCTACCAGCCGGGCGAGCGCGTACCCTCAGTGCGCAAGATGAGCGCGCAGCTCAATGTCAGCCATGCCACGGTACTGCAGGCGTACGCGAACCTGGAAGATCAGGGCCTGATCCGTGCCAGGCCGCAGTCGGGCTACTACGTTCACCAAACACCCGCCCTTACCGCGCAAACGCCGGACATCGCTCGTGTGGAGCGCCCAGGCCTGGTTACCCGTGCCAGCATCATCCAGCAGGTACTGACCGAGGCGCGTCGTGATGGTGTGTTCCCGTTCGGCGCCGCGGTGCCCCATGTTGATTACCTGCCCGTGCGCGCCTTGCACCAGCAAATCGCCAAGGTCACTCGCTTTCACAGCCCGCGGGCCTTCAGCTACATGTTCAGCCCCGGGTTCGAGCCGCTACGACGGCAAATTGCAATTCGCATGCGCGATGCCGGGGTGCTGGTCGACCCGCGCGAGGTGATTGTCACCCATGGCTGCGTCGATGCCCTGCAAATGTCACTGCGGGTGCTGACCCGGCCTGGCGACCTGATCGCCGCCGAATCGCCGACGTACTATGGCTTGCTGCAGCTTGCCGACTTGCTTGGCTTGAAGGTGATCGAAATCCCCAGTGATCCCTCGACCGGCATCAGCCTGGAAGCCCTGCAGCTCGCTGCCAGCCAGTGGTCGATCAAGGCCCTGGTGCTGACCACAAGGTTGAGCAATCCGTTGGGCGGGACCATGCCGGAAGAGCGGCAGAAACAGCTGCTGCGCCTTGCCTCCGACTTTGACATTCAGGTCGTCGAGGACGATATCTATGGCGAACTGATGTTCGAGCAAGGCAAGACCAAGGCCCTCAAGGCCTTCGATCGCCTGGACCGGGTGATCTACTGCTCGAGCTTTTCCAAGACTCTGTCGCCCGGGGTGCGGGTAGGCTGGATGATCGCGGGGCGCTATCAGGACGAGATCCAGCGCCTGCAAACGTTCACCACCCACTCGGCCTGCAGTGTCACGCAAATGGGCGTGGCGGCCTACCTGGAGAACGGCGGTTACGACCGCCATTTGCGCTACATTCGCCAGGAGTACCGTAAGAATCTCAGTGCGTATCAACTGGCCGTGCAGCAGCACTTCCCTGAAGGCACGCAGATGACCCGGCCGACGGGCGGCTTCATTCTCTGGATTAGCCTGCCGGGACGGGTCAACACTCAGGAATTGCACGTGCGGGCCCTGGAGCAGGGCATCAGTATTGCGCCAGGGTTGATCTTCAGTAACACCGAGCAGTTCAACCACTGCATCCGCCTTAATTGCGGCATTCCTTGGAACAAGGAAGCCGAGCGGGCAGTGATGACGCTCGGGTTGCTGGCCCAGCAATTGTGCCGAGATTCTGCCGGATCGCTGTTGTAGGCTTGCCAGCGGGCGGCGGAACGGAGAGCATACGCACTTTCCAGCCTGCCCGCCGACATCCATGACTCTGTTGCGTTGTTTTGCTTTTTCGCTCTGCCTCGCGCCGTTTTGCATGCTAGGTGCCGCGGCGCATGCCGCACAGCCGGTCGGCCATGATCAGGCTGCTCATAAAGCGCCGGTAAAGCCCGCCAAGGCCAAGCCTGCGCGCAAGCCGGTGAGCAAGGCTGTTACCCAGCCGCTGCCCAAGGCGCATCTGGACTTGAGCCTGCCGGTTGATATGGTCAAGAACCTTGAACCCGACGTGGGCAGTTCGGCCACCCGTCGCAAACCTTTGCTGCCGGCCATGTTCACGGAAAAGCCGCAAACCGACGACAGCCCGTTCCAGCTCAATGGGCGACTGATCAGCAACGAAATGCAGCTGCAGCTGCGCAATGACAGCCGCCGGGATGTGGAAGGGGCGGCCATCGAATTTGAGTTTCGCCAGTAGCCCGGGCGAACTGACTGCCGGGTCACGGCAGATTTCATCGGGCCAGCAATTTCAAACATATGTTTGAGCCGTTAGTATCAGGGACGTTCGTCCCGTTTTGCTCCAGGGAGTCCTGTTAGCCATGAATTGCCGTGAGGGCTGCGGTGCCTGCTGCATTGCCCCGTCCATTACCTCTGCCATGCCGCGCATGCCCCAAGGCAAGCCTGCCGGCGAGCGCTGCCTGCACCTGACCGCCGACAACCTCTGCGACCTGTTCGGCAAGCCCGAACGCCCGGCGGTGTGTGGTGGGTTCAAGGCGGATATCGAGGTGTGCGGCAACGACCGTGACGAAGCGATCAGGATCCTCGGCTGGTGGGAGCAGATGACGGCGGCGTGAAAGCGGTATCTTCGACAACAAGGATAAAGATGATGAGATCGTTCAAGCGTATTGCGCTGGTGTGTGGAATGGGTGTTTTGCTGGCGCCGGCGGCCTGGGCCGAGAACTGGCAGGTGGCCAAGGACGAGGAGGGGATCAAGGTCTCCCTCAGCGAAGTGCCGGGCTCCAAGTACAAGGCTTATCAGGGTGTAACCCTGATCAAGGCGCCATTGGCCAAAGTGCAGGCGCTGCAAGAGGATGTGGCCGGGGCCTGTGCCTGGGTGCACGAGTGCAAGGCCCAGAAGCTGCTCAAGCATGAAGGCGACCAGAGCTGGACCTACACCCAGTTCAACACGCCGTGGCCGGTGACGCCGCGCGATTCGGTGCTGCACATCACCACCGTGAAGGGCGCGGACGGCACCTTGACGCGTACCTTGAAAGAAGAGCCGACGTACATCCCGGAAGAGAAGGGTTTTGTGCGGGTGGCGAAGGTGGAGGGCTTCTGGAAGCTGGTGCCTAAAGGCGACAGCACGGAAGTGACCTATCAGGTGCACACTGAGCCTGGTGGCAGCGTGCCGGCGATGGTGGCCAACAAGTTTGTGGTGGATTCGCCGTTCAATACCCTGAAAGAGCTGCGTGAGCGGGCCGAGAAAACTGAGTAGCCTTATTGCTCTGCCTGAGGGAGCAACTGACTTGTACAAAGCCTAAAGGCTGACGCGATCCCTGTGGGAGCGGCCTTGTGTCGCGAAAGGGTCGCGCAGCGGCCCCTGGATTTCAGCTTCACAGCCGATATTGCCGGGGCCGCTGCGCAGCCCTTTCGCGACACAAGGCCGCTCCCACAGGGTCCAGCAGGGTCCAGCAGGGGTTGCGGCTGACTTGCCAATAAAAAAGGCTGCCCGAGGGCAGCCTTTTTGCGTTCGGCCGTTAAAGCTTACTTGCGGTCCTTCAGCTCAGCGATGTCACGCTGCTGCTCGCCGGTGTACAGCTGGCGCGGGCGGCCAATCTTGTACGGGCTGGAGAGCATTTCTTTCCAGTGCGAGATCCAGCCCACGGTACGTGCCAGGGCGAAGATCACGGTGAACATGCTGGTCGGAATGCCGATTGCCTTCAGGATGATGCCCGAGTAGAAGTCGACGTTCGGGTACAGCGAGCGCTCGATGAAGTACGGATCGGTCAGGGCGATCTCTTCCAGGCGCATGGCCAGTTCCAGCTGCGGGTCGTTCTTGATGCCCAGCTCGCCCAGGACTTCGTCGCAGGTCTGCTTCATCACGGTGGCGCGCGGGTCGCGGTTTTTGTACACGCGGTGGCCGAAGCCCATCAGCTTGAACGGGTCGTTCTTGTCCTTGGCCTTGGCGATGTACTTGTCGATGTTCGAAACATCGCCGATTTCATCGAGCATGGTCAGCACGGCTTCGTTCGCACCGCCGTGGGCAGGGCCCCACAGCGCGGCGATACCGGCGGCGATACAGGCGAACGGGTTGGCACCCGAAGAGCCCGCCAGGCGCACGGTGGAGGTGGAAGCGTTCTGCTCGTGGTCGGCGTGGAGGATGAAGATCCGGTCCATTGCCTTGGCCAGCACCGGGCTGATCGGTTTGATCTCGCACGGGGTGTTGAACATCATGTGCAGGAAGTTTTCCGCGTACGACAGGTCGTTGCGCGGGTACATCATCGGCTGGCCCATGGAGTACTTGTAAACCATCGCGGCCAGGGTCGGCATCTTGGCGACCAGGCGCACCGCGGAGATTTCGCGGTGTTGCGGGTTATTGATGTCCAGGGAGTCGTGGTAGAACGCCGACAGGGCGCCGACCACGCCGCACATCACCGCCATCGGGTGAGCGTCGCGGCGGAAACCGTTGAAGAACGACTTCAGCTGCTCGTGAACCATGGTGTGGTTCTTCACGGTGCTGACGAACTGGGCCTTCTGCTCGGCATTCGGCAGTTCGCCGTTGAGCAGCAGGTAGCAGGTTTCGAGGTAGTCGGACTTTTCGGCGAGTTGTTCGATCGGGTAGCCGCGGTGCAGCAGCACGCCCTTGTCGCCATCGATGTAGGTGATCTTCGACTCGCACGAGGCGGTCGCCATGAAACCTGGGTCGAAGGTGAAGTGACCAGTGGCCCCCAACCCGCGGACGTCGATTACATCAGGACCAACCGTGCCGGTTAAAATGGGCAGCTCGACGGGGGCAGCGCCCTCGATGACCAACTGCGCTTTTTTGTCAGCCATGTGGCCTCCTATTAATGCTTGAAATCATCAGACAGTCCCCCCACGCAGGGCCCGCACCACTATAGAGAATCAAATCCGAATGTCAATTTGCCTAAAGGCTGGTTGAAACCGGTATTGAACCCTGATTTTTCAAGAATTTGTCGCCCATTTACGCCTTTTGCGCGCTAAAGGCAATCCGCTATTTGGGCTACCCCGTCACGTTGTCATAAGCAGCCTAACTGTCTATACTCGGCACCCGACCGCCAGGGGCTTGCAAGCCCGAACTGCTGGGGGTCGCCGTTCTGTGGGTGGTGGGTACCTGACCAGTACACTTACCAACAACTTTGCCCTGATTCGCTAGGGGCTCTTCAGTGTGAAAAAAGCCGTGAAAAGCCAACGACCTGTAAACCTAGACCTAAGGACCATCAAGCTCCCGATCACCGCGTACACGTCCATTCTTCACCGTATCTCCGGCGTCATCCTGTTCCTGGGCCTTGCCATCATGCTTTATGCACTGGGCAAGTCGCTGGGTTCCGAGGAAGGCTACGGCGAGGTGAAGGCGTGTCTGACCAGCCCGCTGGCCAAGTTCGTGACCTGGGGTCTGCTATCCGCCCTGCTGTATCACCTGGTGGCAGGCGTACGCCACCTGATCATGGACATGGGCATCGGTGAGACGCTGGAAGGCGGCAAACTGGGCTCGAAAATCGTGATTGTCATCTCCGTGGTGGTGATCGTTCTGGTGGGAGTTTGGGTATGGTAACCAATGTCACGAACCTGTCGCGTTCGGGCCTCTATGACTGGATGGCGCAGCGCGTCTCGGCGGTCGTTCTCGCGGCTTACTTCCTGTTCCTGATCGGATACATCGTCGTACACCCGGGCATGGACTATGCCCAGTGGCACGGTCTGTTCTCCAACAACGCGATGCGGATCTTCAGTCTGCTGGCCCTCGTTGCCCTGGGCGCTCACGCCTGGGTCGGCATGTGGACCATCGCCACCGACTACCTGACGCCGATGTCGTTCGGCAAGTCGGCGACTGCGATTCGTTTCCTGTTCCAGGCGGTATGCGGCGTTGCGATGTTCGCTTACTTCGTCTGGGGTGTGCAGATTCTCTGGGGTATCTGATCCATGGCTAGCATTCCAACCATTTCCTTCGACGCCATCATCATCGGTGGCGGCGGCGCCGGCATGCGCGCAGCGCTGCAACTGGCTCAAGGCGGCCACAAGACTGCCGTAGTCACCAAGGTCTTCCCGACCCGTTCGCACACCGTATCCGCCCAGGGCGGCATCACCTGCGCCATCGCTTCGGCCGACCCGAACGACGACTGGCGCTGGCACATGTACGATACCGTCAAGGGTTCCGACTACATCGGTGACCAGGACGCTATCGAATACATGTGTCAGGAAGGCCCGGCTGCGGTCTTCGAGCTGGACCACATGGGCCTGCCGTTCTCCCGTACCGAAACCGGCCGCATCTATCAGCGTCCGTTCGGTGGCCAGTCCAAGGACTTCGGCAAGGGTGGTCAGGCTGCCCGTACCTGTGCTGCTTCCGACCGTACCGGTCACGCGCTGCTGCACACCCTGTACCAGGGCAACCTGAAAGCAGGCACCACCTTCCTGAACGAGTACTACGCGGTTGACCTGGTGAAGAACCAGGAGGGCGCGTTTGTCGGCGTGATCGCGATCTGCATCGAAACCGGCGAAACCATGTACATCAAGTCCAAGGCCACCGTACTGGCCACTGGCGGTGCAGGCCGTATCTACGCCTCCACCACCAACGCCCTGATCAATACCGGTGACGGTATCGGCATGGCGCTGCGTGCCGGCGTGCCGGTGCAGGACATTGAAATGTGGCAGTTCCACCCGACCGGCATCGCCGGCGCCGGTGTACTGGTGACCGAAGGTTGCCGTGGTGAAGGTGGCTACCTGATCAACGCCCACGGCGAGCGCTTCATGGAGCGTTACGCGCCGAACGCGAAAGACCTGGCTGGCCGCGACGTGGTTGCGCGCTCCATGGTCAAAGAAATCATCGCCGGCAACGGCGTGGGCCCGAACAAGGACCACGTACTGCTGAAGCTGGACCACCTGGGCGAGGAAGTGCTGCACAGCCGCCTGCCAGGTATCTGCGAACTGTCCAAGACCTTCGCCCACGTCGACCCTGTCGTCGCGCCGGTCCCGGTCGTTCCAACCTGCCACTACATGATGGGCGGCGTTGCCACCAACATTCATGGCCAGGCCATCACCATGGACGCCGAAGGCAAGGACCACATCATTCCGGGCCTGTTCGCGGTCGGTGAAGTGGCGTGCGTATCGGTTCACGGCGCCAACCGCCTGGGCGGCAACTCGCTGCTCGACCTGGTGGTGTTCGGCCGTGCTGCCGGCCTGCACCTGGAGAAGGCGCTGAGCGACGGTATCGAGCATCTCGATGCCAGCGACACCGACATCGATGTTGCCCTGAGCCGCCTGAGCAAGCTCAACGAGCGTAACACCGGTGAAGACGTTGCCACGCTGAAGCGCGAGCTGCAGAGCTGCATGCAGAACTACTTCGGTGTATTCCGTACCGGCGAATACATGCTCAAGGGTATCGAGCAATTGGCTGGCCTGCGCGAGCGCATCGCCAACGTGAAGATCAACGACAAGTCCCAGGCCTTCAACACTGCGCGTATCGAAGCGCTGGAGCTGCAGAACCTGTTGGAAGTTGCCGAAGCTACCGCCATTGCGGCCGAAGCCCGTAAAGAGTCCCGCGGCGCGCACGCCCGTGAAGACTTCGAAGACCGTGACGACGAGAACTGGCTGTGCCACACCCTGTACTACCCGGGTGAGAAGCGCGTTGCCAAGCGTGGCGTCAACTTTGCGCCGAAGACTGTTCCAGCCTTCGAACCAAAAGTCCGGACTTACTAAGGGTGGCTGCTATGTTGAAAGTCGAAGTTTATCGTTACAACCCGGACACCGACTCGGCGCCCAAGATGGAGTCGTTCGACGTCGATACCGGCGGCAAGGACCTGATGGTGCTGGACGTGCTGGCACTGATCAAGGAAAAGGACGAGGGCTTCTCGTACCGTCGCTCGTGCCGTGAAGGCGTGTGCGGTTCCGATGGCATGAACATGAACGGCAAGAACGGCCTGGCTTGCATCACCCCGCTGTCGGGTGTGGTCAAGAACAACAAGCTGGTTCTGCGCCCGCTGCCAGGTTTGCCGGTAATCCGTGACCTGGTCGTCGATATGAGCATCTTCTACAAGCAGTACGAGAAGGTGAAGCCATTCCTGCAGAACGACACGCCGGCTCCGGCCATCGAGCGTCTGCAGTCGCCGGAAGACCGCGACAAGCTGGACGGCCTGTACGAGTGCATTCTGTGCGCTTGCTGCTCGACTTCCTGCCCGTCGTTCTGGTGGAACCCGGACAAGTTCCTGGGCCCGGCCGCTTTGCTGCAGGCCTACCGCTTCCTGGCCGACAGCCGTGACACCAAAACCCAGGAGCGCCTGGCGTCCCTGGATGACCCGTTCAGCGTATTCCGCTGCCGCGGGATCATGAACTGCGTGAACGTTTGCCCCAAGGGTCTGAACCCTACCAAGGCAATCGGCCACGTACGTAACATGCTGCTGCAAAGCGGCACCTGATTCAAAGCGTTGTAACTGCAGTAAGCCGAGGTGCGGGTGGTGAGCCCGCACTGAGGTAAAACCTGAGCAAGGGCCCACAAAGCCCGCGCTCGATACCTATGAAGATATGAGACCAGCAGGGGCTTTCCGGGCTGGTACCCGGAAAATCAGCAAGATCCAAGTGGCGTGGTTCAGTCGCTGTGTTCGGACTTTTCCAGGTTTGCTGTGGCTCTCGCCGATCAGTCCCCTAACCGAGGGTGACCAAGCATGCAAGAAAGCGTGATGCAGCGCATGTGGGAAAGCGCCCACCTTTCAGGTGGTAACGCTGCATATGTGGAAGAGCTCTACGAGCTCTACCTGCACGACCCTAACGCTGTGCCAGAAGAGTGGCGCACTTACTTCCAGAAGTTGCCCGCCGACGGCAGCACCGCTACCGATGTATCGCACTCGACGATCCGCGACCATTTCGTATTGCTGGCAAAGAACCAGCGCCGCGCCCAACCGGTGTCCGCCGGGAGCGTGAGCACAGAACACGAGAAGAAGCAGGTTGAAGTTCTGCGACTGATCCAGGCCTATCGTATGCGCGGCCATCAGGCTGCCAAGCTCGACCCCTTGGGGTTGTGGCAGCGCCCTGCGCCCGTAGACCTGTCGATCAATCATTACGGCTTGACCAATGCCGATCTTGATACGACCTTCCGTGCCGGCGACCTGTTCATCGGCAAAGAGGAAGCGAGCCTACGCGACATCTTCGATGCACTCCAGAAGACATATTGTCGCACCATTGGCGCCGAGTTCACCCACATCGTCGATTCCGAGCAACGCAGCTGGTTCCAGCAGCGCCTGGAAAGCGTGCGTGGCCGCCCGGAATTCTCCGCCGACGTGCAGGCTCACCTGCTCGAGCGCGTGACCGCCGGTGAAGGCCTGGAGAAGTACCTGGGCACCAAGTACCCGGGCACCAAGCGTTTCGGCCTCGAGGGTGGCGAAAGCCTGATCCCGATGCTGGACGAGATGATCCAGCGTTCCGGCTCCTACGGCACCAAGGAAGTCGTGATCGGCATGGCCCACCGTGGCCGCCTGAACGTCCTGGTGAACACCTTCGGCAAGAACCCGCGCGAGCTGTTCGACGAGTTCGAAGGCAAGAAGATGAACGAGCTGGGCTCCGGTGACGTCAAGTATCACCAGGGCTTCTCCTCCAACGTGATGACCCCCGGTGGCGAAGTTCACCTGGCCATGGCGTTCAACCCGTCCCACCTGGAAATCGTCTCGCCAGTGGTGGAAGGTTCGGTGCGCGCCCGTCAGGACCGTCGCAACGACACCGTGGGTGACAAGGTGCTGCCGATCTCGATCCACGGCGACGCTGCATTCGCCGGCCAGGGCGTGGTCATGGAAACCTTCCAGATGTCGCAAACCCGCGGTTTCAAGACCGGCGGTACCGTGCACATCGTGATCAACAACCAGGTTGGCTTCACCATCAGCAACCCGCTGGACGCGCGCTCCACCGAGTACGCCACCGACGTTGCCAAGATGATCCAGGCGCCGATCCTGCACGTGAACGGCGATGACCCGGAAGCGGTGATGTTCGTCACCCAGCTGGCCATCGACTACCGCATGCAGTTCAAGCGTGACGTGGTCATCGACCTGGTCTGCTACCGCCGTCGCGGCCACAACGAGGCCGACGAGCCAAACGGCACCCAGCCGCTGATGTACCAGCAGATCACCAAGCAGCGCACCACCCGTGAGCTGTACGCCGAGGCGCTGATCCAGGCTGGCCGCATCGACGCCGAGCGCGCCCAGGCCAAGATCGACGAGTACCGCAATGCGCTGGACAACGGCCTGCACGTTGTAAAAAGCCTGGTCAAGGAGCCGAACCGCGAGCTGTTCGTGGACTGGCGCCCATACCTGGGCCATGCCTGGACCGCGCGTCACGACACCCGCTTCGACCTCAAGACCCTGCAGGAGCTGTCGGCCAAGTTGCTGGAGCTGCCGGAAGGTTTCGTGGTTCAGCGCCAGGTCGCGAAGATCTACGAAGATCGCCAGAAGATGCAGGCCGGTGGCTTGCCGATCAACTGGGGCTATGCAGAGACCATGGCGTACGCCACCCTGCAGTTCGAAGGCCACCCGATCCGCATGACCGGCCAGGACATCGGCCGTGGCACCTTCTCGCACCGTCACGCGGTGCTGCACAACCAGAAGGACGCCAGCACTTATGTGCCGCTGAAGAACCTGTTCCCGGGCCAGCCGCGTTTCGACCTGTACGACTCCTTCCTGTCGGAAGAAGCGGTGCTGGCCTTCGAATACGGTTACTCCACCACCACGCCGAACGCGCTGGTGATCTGGGAAGCCCAGTTCGGCGACTTCGCCAACGGTGCGCAAGTGGTGATCGACCAGTTCATCACCAGCGGCGAGCACAAGTGGGGCCGCCTGTGCGGTCTGACCATGCTGCTGCCACACGGTTATGAAGGGCAGGGGCCGGAGCACTCCTCCGCGCGTCTGGAGCGTTACCTGCAGCTGTGCGCCGAGCACAACATCCAGGTGTGCGTGCCTACCACCCCGGCACAGATCTACCACCTGCTGCGTCGTCAGGTCATTCGCCCGCTGCGCAAGCCGCTGGTTGTGCTGACGCCGAAGTCGCTGCTGCGCCACAAGCTGGCCATCTCCACCCTGGAAGACCTGGCAGAAGGCTCGTTCCAGACCGTGATCCCGGAAATCGACACCCTCGATCCGGCCAAGGTCGAACGCCTGGTGCTGGCCAGCGGCAAGGTCTACTACGACCTGCTGGAAAAACGCCGTGCCGAAGGCCGCGAAGACATCGCCATCGTGCGTATCGAGCAGCTGTATCCGTTCCCTGAGGACGACCTGGTCGAAATCCTGGCGCCGTACACCAACCTCAAGCATGCGGTGTGGTGCCAGGAAGAACCGATGAACCAGGGCGCCTGGTACAGCAGCCAGCACCACATGCGCCGTATCCTGGGCCGCCACAACAAGGCACTGGTCCTGGAATACGCCGGCCGCGACGCTTCCGCCGCGCCAGCCTGTGGTTACGCTTCGAAGCACGCCGAACAGCAGGAAAAACTGCTGCAAGACGCGTTCACTGTCTAACGCCTTCGTGCACCTGAAACCGAATTTAAGGAAACACTGATAATGGCTATCGAGATCAAAGCCCCAACCTTCCCGGAATCGGTTGCCGACGGCACCGTTGCCACCTGGCACAAGCAGCCGGGCGAAGCCGTCAAGCGTGACGAGCTGATCGTCGACATCGAAACCGACAAGGTCGTCCTGGAAGTGCTGGCCACCGCCGACGGCGTGCTGGGTGCCATCGTCAAGGGCGAGGGCGACACCGTCCTGTCCGACGAAGTGCTGGGTTCGATCGTTGAAGGTGGTGCTGCCGCCGCTGCTCCAG
The DNA here is from genome assembly GCF_028898945.1 of Pseudomonas sp. PSKL.D1. Classification (NCBI taxonomy): domain Bacteria; kingdom Pseudomonadati; phylum Pseudomonadota; class Gammaproteobacteria; order Pseudomonadales; family Pseudomonadaceae; genus Pseudomonas; species Pseudomonas sp. PSKL.D1. The sequence goes on along the minus strand of NZ_CP118607.1, from coordinate 3,909,033 downwards.
CTGCTGCTCCGGCCGCTGCTGCCCCGGCTGCCGCCGCTGCCGATGCTGGTGAAGACGACCCGGTCGCCGCACCTGCCGCCCGCAAGCTGGCTGAAGAAAACGGCATCGACCTGGCTACCGTTGCCGGCACCGGCAAAGGTGGCCGCATCACCAAGGAAGACGTCGTTGCTGCCGTCGCCAACAAGAAGTCGGCCCCTGCCGCTGCGCCGGCTGCCAAGCCTGCTGCCGCTGCTGCTGCCCCGGTTGTGGTTGCCGCTGGCGACCGCACCGAGAAGCGCGTGCCGATGACCCGCCTGCGTGCCAAGATCGCCGAGCGTCTGGTCGAAGCCCAGTCGAGCATGGCCATGCTGACCACCTTCAACGAAGTCGACATGACCGAAGTCATGGCCCTGCGTTCGAAGTACAAGGACCTGTTCGAGAAGACCCACAACGGCGTGCGCCTGGGCTTCATGTCGTTCTTCGTCAAGGCTGCCACCGAAGCTCTGAAGCGCTTCCCGGCCGTTAACGCCTCGATCGACGGCAACGACATCGTCTACCACGGCTATGCCGACGTCGGCGTTGCCGTCTCCAGCGACCGTGGCCTGGTGGTTCCTGTGCTGCGCAACGCCGAATCGATGAGCCTGGCTGAAATCGAGAACGGCATCGCCACCTTCGGCAAGAAGGCCCGTGACGGCAAGCTGTCCATCGAAGAGATGACCGGCGGCACCTTCACCATCACCAACGGTGGTACCTTCGGCTCGATGATGTCGACCCCGATCGTCAACCCGCCGCAGGCTGCCATCCTGGGCATGCACAACATCATCCAGCGTCCGATGGCCATCAACGGTCAGGTCGTCATCCGCCCGATGATGTACCTGGCGCTGTCGTACGATCACCGCCTGATCGATGGCAAGGAAGCGGTAACCTTCCTGGTCACCATCAAGAACCTGCTGGAAGATCCGTCTCGCCTGCTGCTGGACATCTAATCGCGCAGCTGTAAGCTGCAAGCGGCAAGCTTCAAGTCGAAGCCTGTCTGTCTTGCGGCTTGCAGCTTGCCGCTTGAAGCTCACAAGGAATCTTTTATGACCCAGAAATTTGACGTAGTGGTGATTGGTGCAGGTCCTGGCGGCTATGTAGCTGCCATCAAGGCTGCCCAGCTCGGTCTGAAGACTGCCTGTATCGAGAAGTACACCGACGCCGAGGGCAAGCTGGCCCTGGGTGGCACCTGCCTGAACGTAGGCTGCATTCCCTCCAAGGCGCTGCTGGACAGCTCCTGGAAGTACAAGGAAGCCAAAGAGAGCTTCAACGTACACGGTATCTCCACTGGCGAAGTGAAGATGGACGTTGCCGCGATGGTTGGCCGCAAGGCTGGCATCGTCAAGAACCTGACCGGTGGCGTTGCCACTCTGTTCAAGGCCAACGGCGTTACTTCGATCCAGGGCCACGGCAAGCTGCTGGCTGGCAAGAAAGTCGAAGTCACCAAGGCTGACGGCACCACCGAAGTCATCGAAGCCGAAAACGTGATCCTGGCATCCGGCTCGCGCCCGATCGACATTCCGCCGGCTCCGGTCGACCAGAACGTCATCGTCGACTCCACCGGCGCCCTGGAATTCCAATCGGTACCGAAACGCCTGGGCGTGATCGGTGCTGGCGTCATCGGCCTGGAGCTGGGTTCGGTCTGGGCTCGCCTGGGCGCTGAAGTCACTGTTCTGGAAGCGCTGGACACCTTCCTGATGGCTGCCGACACCGCTGTGTCGAAAGAAGCCCAGAAGACCCTGACCAAGCAAGGCCTGGACATCAAGCTGGGCGCTCGCGTCACCGGCTCGAAAGTGAACGGCAACGAAGTCGAAGTCACCTACACCAACGCCGAAGGCGAGCAGAAGATCACCTTCGACAAGCTGATCGTTGCCGTTGGTCGTCGCCCGGTGACCACCGACCTGCTGGCCACTGACAGCGGCGTTAACATCGACGAGCGTGGCTACATCTTCGTCGACGATCACTGCGCTACCAGCGTACCGGGCGTGTACGCCATCGGTGACGTGGTACGCGGCATGATGCTGGCACACAAGGCCTCGGAAGAGGGCATCATGGTTGTCGAGCGCATCAAGGGCCACAAAGCCCAGATGAACTACGACCTGATCCCGTCGGTTATCTACACCCACCCGGAAATCGCGTGGGTCGGCAAGACCGAACAAGCCTTGAAGGCAGAGGGTGTTGAGGTTAACGTAGGCACCTTCCCGTTCGCGGCCAGCGGCCGTGCGATGGCAGCCAACGACACCGGTGGTTTCGTCAAGGTCATCGCTGATGCCAAGACCGACCGCGTACTGGGTGTGCACGTGATTGGCCCATCCGCTGCCGAACTGGTACAGCAGGGCGCGATCGCAATGGAATTCGGCACCAGTGCCGAGGATCTGGGCATGATGGTCTTCAGCCATCCAACCCTGTCCGAAGCGTTGCATGAAGCAGCGCTGGCAGTGAATGGCGGCGCCATTCACGTGGCCAACCGTAAGAAGCGTTAATTATAAGAAACCACGGCGGGCTGCCCGTCGTGAGTCTTGCGTGCATGACTCACCGCGGAACGTTCGCCGGACCGGACTACACGGGATAACCCGGGGTTAACGGTCACAGGTGGTGCGGCGCCAGCAATGGCGCAGCGCCGAAGCGCAGTACCTAACGAAGACGGTAAAAAGCATGAATCTTCACGAGTATCAGGGTAAGCAGCTGTTCGCTGAATACGGCCTGCCAGTTTCCAAGGGTTTCGCAGTCGACACCCCTGAGCAAGCGGCAGAAGCCTGCGACAAGATCGGTGGTTCGGAGTGGGTCGTCAAAGCCCAGGTCCACGCCGGTGGTCGCGGTAAAGCGGGCGGCGTCAAGCTGGTTCGCAGCAAGGAAGACGCCAAGGCGTTCGCTGCACAGTGGTTGGGCAAGAATCTGGTTACCTACCAGACCGATGCCAACGGTCAACCCGTCTCCAAGATTCTGGTCGAATCCTGCACTGACATCGCCAAAGAGCTGTACCTGGGCGCTGTAGTGGACCGTTCGAGCCGCCGTATCGTGTTCATGGCCTCCACCGAAGGTGGCGTGGACATCGAGAAAGTCGCTCACGAAACACCTGAGAAAATCCTCAAGGCCACCATCGACCCACTGGTCGGCGCTCAGCCGTTCCAAGGCCGTGAGCTGGCATTCCAGCTGGGCCTGGAAGGCAAGCAAGTTCAACAGTTCGCCAAGATCTTCGTAGGCCTGGCCAAACTGTTCAAGGATCACGACCTGGCTCTGCTGGAAGTGAACCCGCTGGTGATCAAGGCCGACGGCGACCTGCACTGCCTCGATGCCAAGATCAACATCGACGCCAACGCCATGTACCGTCAGCCCAAGCTGAAGACCTTCCACGACCCGTCCCAGGACGACGCCCGTGAAGCCCACGCTGCCAAGTTCGAACTGAACTACGTAGCGCTGGAAGGCAACATCGGCTGCATGGTCAACGGTGCCGGCCTGGCCATGGGTACCATGGACATCGTCAACCTGCACGGCGGCAAGCCAGCCAACTTCCTCGACGTTGGCGGCGGCGCTACCAAAGAGCGCGTTACCGAAGCGTTCAAGATCATTCTGTCCGACAGCAATGTCGCGGCCGTTCTGGTCAACATCTTCGGCGGCATCGTTCGCTGCGACATGATTGCCGAAGGCATCATCGGTGCAGTGAAAGAAGTCGGCGTCAAAGTACCGGTTGTTGTTCGCCTTGAAGGCAACAACGCCGAACTGGGCGCTAAAGTACTGGCAGAAAGCGGTTTGAACATCATTGCGGCAACCAGCCTGACCGACGCTGCTCAACAAGTTGTCAAAGCTGCGGAGGGCAAGTAATGAGCGTCCTGATCAATAAAGACACCAAAGTCATCTGCCAGGGCTTCACCGGCTCGCAGGGTACCTTCCATTCCGAGCAAGCCATCGCCTACGGCACCAAGATGGTCGGCGGCGTTACCCCGGGCAAGGGTGGCACCACCCACCTGGGCCTGCCGGTGTTCAACACCGTCAAGGAAGCCGTGGAAGCTACCGGCGCTGACGCTTCGGTCATCTACGTTCCGGCTCCGTTCTGCAAGGACTCGATCCTGGAAGCGGCCTTCGGCGGCATCAAGCTGATCGTCTGCATCACCGAAGGCATTCCTACCCTGGACATGCTGGATGCCAAGGTCAAGTGCGACGAGCTGGGCGTTACCCTGATCGGCCCTAACTGCCCAGGCGTGATCACTCCGGGCGAGTGCAAGATCGGCATCATGCCAGGCCACATCCACCTGCCAGGCAAGGTCGGTATCGTTTCGCGTTCCGGCACCCTGACCTACGAAGCGGTCAAGCAGACCACCGACGCCGGCTTCGGCCAGTCGACCTGCGTGGGTATCGGTGGCGACCCGATCCCGGGCTCCAACTTCATCGACATCCTGAAGCTGTTCCAGGAAGACCCGAAGACCGAAGCGATCGTCATGATCGGTGAGATCGGCGGTTCGGCTGAAGAAGAAGCCGCGGCCTACATCAAGGCCAACGTCACCAAGCCAGTCGTTTCCTACATCGCCGGTGTTACCGCACCTGCGGGCAAGCGCATGGGTCACGCTGGCGCCATCATCTCCGGCGGCAAGGGCACTGCGGACGAGAAGTTCGCCGCCCTGCAGGACGCTGGTGTGAAAACTGTGCGTTCCCTGGCTGACATCGGCAAGGCCCTGGCCGAGCTGACTGGCTGGGAAGCCAAGAAGTAAGTAATACGTAGTACCCCCACGCGCACAGAGGCCACCTTCGGGTGGCCTTTGTCGTTGTTGGGTTAAGTTTTTCCTGTGACGGCCCTATCGCGGATAAATCCGCTCCTACAACGCATTCAACCTGTAGGAGCGGATTTATCCGCGATAGGGTCGTCACAGGTAATGAGCACTTTCGATCATTTAAATAGGATTCTTCACACAGACGAATGCCCATCCAACACCGATAATCCGCCCCGTCCTCGGTCACACAGACGACAAACATGTACGCACATCGGACAAGCAGCACCGTAACAGTGCGTTTGCCCGGTAAAACGGTTAATCTACGCGTTCACTCTGTGCCCGTACCCCAAAAGGGAACGACACGCTAAACGGGTCTGGCCTACCAAGCCGGGCAGCATTTCCCTCACCCATGGGGAAATCCCTTCTCGAATCCCGATTTCAGCAGTGTGGTACTTCCTTAAATGAAAGTGTTAAAAGGCCAGGACATCCTGGCACTTGGCTTTATGACGTTCGCGCTTTTTGTGGGCGCTGGCAATATCATCTTCCCGCCCATCGTCGGCCTGCAGTCCGGCCCGCATGTGTGGATGGCAGCGTTGGGCTTCCTGGTCACCGCCGTGGGCCTGCCGGTCATCACCGTGGTCGCCCTGGCCAAGGTCGGTGGCGGCATGGACGCCTTGAGCAGCCCGATCGGCAAGTTCTTCGGCGGCCTGCTGGCGGCTGTGTGCTACCTGTCGGTTGGCCCGCTGTTCGCCACCCCGCGCACCGCGACCGTGTCGTTCGAGGTGGGTGTGGCGCCGCTGACCGGTGAAAGCCCGCTGGCGCTGTTCCTGTACAGCCTGGTGTACTTCATCGTGGTGCTGGCGGTTTCCATGTATCCGGGCAAGTTGCTCGATACCGTGGGCCGCTTCCTGGCGCCGTTGAAGATCATCGCCCTGGCGGTGCTGGGCATTGCAGCCTTCGCGCTGCCGGCCGGCACCATGGGTGAAGCGCAGCCTGCGTATGCGGCGGCGGCGTTCTCCAAAGGCTTCTCCGACGGCTACCTGACCATGGACACCCTGGGTGCCCTGGTATTCGGTATCGTGATCGTCAACGCCATCCGCTCGCGCGGTGTGGAGTCGCCGAAGCTGATCACCCGCTATGCCATCATCGCCGGCCTGATCGCGGGTGTGGGCCTGGCGCTGGTGTACATCAGCCTGTTCCGCCTGGGGGCGGGCAGCCACGAGATCGCAGCCGGTGCCACCAACGGTGCGGCGGTACTGCATGCCTACGTGCAGCACACCTTCGGCTCGCTCGGCAGCGGCTTCCTCGCCGTGCTGATCGCCCTGGCGTGCCTGGTTACCGCGGTTGGCCTGACCTGTGCCTGCGCCGAATACTTCAGCCAGATTCTGCCGCTGTCGTACCGTGCACTGGTGGTGATCCTGGCGGGCTTCTCGCTGCTGATCTCCAACCTGGGCCTGACCAAGCTGATCATGTTCTCGATCCCGGTGCTCACGGCGATCTACCCACCGTGCATCGTGGTGGTGGGCCTGAGCTTCGTAAAAGACCTGTGGAACTCGCCGACCCGTATCCTGGCGCCGGTCATGCTGGTGTCACTGCTGTTTGGCATCGTCGATGCCATCAAGGGCAGCACCATCGCCCACGTGCTGCCAGACTTCATGGCGCACTTGCCGCTGAGCGACCAGGGCCTGGCCTGGCTGGTGCCTTCGGTGGTGACGCTGGCCGGTGCCGTGGTGTGCGACCGCATGCTCGGCAAGCCGCGCGAAGCGTTGGCCTGATGGGTTGAAGCCTGAGGGCGTCACCGGCCACAAGCCGTAGGGTGTACGCCAAGGGTGGAAGCTTGAAAACCCCGTGTCCGTGAGGATGCGGGGTTTTTTGTGCGCCTGTTCTGGCCTCATCGCGGCTAAAGCCGCTCCTACAATGGCCAGCGCAGCACATGTAGGAGCGGCTTTAGCCGCGATGAGGCCGCAACAGGCGCCACAAATTACGGCGCCAACGTGTGCCTTTTTCCGCTCGCCAACGTCGAAACTGCACCTGCCCCTCAGGACCCGTGCATGAACTTCATCCAGAACAACCTCAGCAACCTGTTGGCCCTCTGCTGGTTCGCCCTGTGCTGGGGCGGCTACACCCGCTACGCCATCTGGAAAGGCCGCGACACCGCGTGCCTGGCCAGCGTACTGCACCTGTACCGTGAAGACTGGATGCGCCGCATGTTGCTGCGCGACAACCGTATCGCCGACGCCAGTGTGATCGGTAATCTGGAGCGCAACGCCTCGTTCTTCGCGTCCAGTACGCTGATTATCCTGGCCGGTATCCTCACCGTGCTGGGTGCGTCGGACCGCGCGCTGTCATTGCTGGCCGATTTGCCACTGGTGCAACAGGCCTCTCAAGGGATGTCGGAGATCAAGTTGCTGTGCCTGGCAGCGGTGTTCGTCTATGCGTTCTTCACCTTCAGCTGGTGCATGCGCCAGTACAACTTCGCAGCCGTGCTGGTAGGTTCTGCACCGATGATCGGCGAGCGACTGGTCAATGAGCTGGAGCGCAAGGCATTTGCTTCGAGGGCGGCGCGGGTATTGTCACTGGCTGCAAACCAGTTCAACTTCGGCCTGCGTTCATATTACTTCGGCATGGCCATGCTGACGTGGTTCATCAGCCCCTGGTTGTTCATGGTGACGAGTGTGGGGGTTGTACTGATTCTTTACCGTCGCGAATTCCATTCCGATGTATTGGATGTCATGGTGTTCACCCCAACGGAAAGTAGCCCGGCAGAAACGGTTAATTCCTGAAACGTTTAACCTGCAAGTAACAGGCACAAAAAAACCCGACGTTGTCGGGTTTTTTTGTTTAACGCGATTACTGCTTGGCAGGCTCGGCCGGGGTAACAGGCGCAGCCGGAGTAGCCGGTGCGGCTTCTTCAGCGGCCTTCTGCTCGGCTTCGGCCTGATCTTTGGCGGCTTCGGCGTTTTCCTTGGCAGCGTCGTTCATTTTATCCTGAGCTTCGCCCATCTTTTCCTGGGCTTGCTCGGCGTGTTGCTGTGCGTCTTGGGCTTTGTCTTCGCTCGCTTTATCGCAAGCAGCCAGGCCCATGGCAGCAGCCAGCATCAGAGCAAAAGCAAATGGTTTACGCATGGGGGTGTTTCTCCTTGGTGGAATAACTGACTTGTTCCTTCGAGTTCAGCGGTGCGGGATAAGTTCCACGAATGTTGCAGATATATAAAGCATTGCCCTGTATAGACTTTTTATTAATTTTATGCCGCAGCGGTGTTGATCATGGAAGCAGGGAAGAGCGATACAAGCTTGATGGCCATGGCCGAGCGATTTCTATCGGCGCTCAAACATTGCCAGTTGTTGCAGATGCAAGTGGCCCATGCAGATGCTGACGGCATGACATTAATGCTGCCTTGGTCGCCAGCCATCGTCGGTAACCCGCAAACGGGGGCCGTGCATGGCGGGGCACTGACCACACTGATGGACACCACCTGCGGCATGGCCACGCTGTGCGTACTGCCACGCTTCGAGGTTTGCCCGACTCTGGACCTGCGCATCGACTACATGCACCCGGCCGAGGCGGGCAAGCCGATCTACGGCCATGCCCAATGCTATCGGGTGACCCGCGACGTGATCTTCACGCGGGGCAGCGCCTATCAGGACGACCCCAGCCAGCCGATTTGCCAGGTGGTAGGCACCTTCATGCGCCTGGGGCAGGAGATAAAGGGCGGTATCCGCTTCGGCAACAGCCTCAAGGCAGGTGACGCATGATTCCGCAGGATGTGCGCAAGCGCCTCAATGAGGCCCACGCCGTGGGTGACTACCAGCCGCTGTTGGCGCTTATCCCCTATGCCGGCCTGATCGGCATCCAGTGCGAGCGCCAGGGCGATGACCTGTTGTTCCGCCTGCCGGCCAGCGAGGACAACATCGGCAACCCGCTGCTGCCGGCCATCCATGGGGGTGTGATCGCCGGTTTCATGGAGCTGTCGGCTGCGTTGTACCTGTTGATCTACAGCGAAAGCGCGAGCATTCCGAAGATCATCGATTTTTCCATCGATTACCTGCGCGCCGGGCACTACCGCGACACGTACGCGCAGTGCCAGCTGTGGCGCCAGGGCCGGCGGGTGACCAATGTTGCCATCACCGCCTGGCAGGGCGACCGTCAATCACCCATCGCCACCGCCCGTGCACATTTCAAGATAGAACCGGAAAAGCCCTTGAAATCATCCGGGCAGCCCCCATCTGCATGACATCCGCCACTCAAGCAGGCCGAATCGGCTGCCGGGCGCCACCTGCCATCAGATCGGAGTTTCGAAGACCATGACTGTGGAAACACAAAAGGAAACACTGGGCTTCCAGACCGAGGTGAAGCAACTGCTGCACCTCATGATTCATTCGCTGTACTCGAACAAGGAGATCTTCCTGCGTGAGCTGATCTCCAACGCCTCCGACGCCGCGGACAAGCTGCGTTTCGAAGCGCTGGCCAAGCCTGAGCTGCTGGAGGGCGACGCCGATCTGAAAATTCGCCTGAGCTTCGACAAGGACGCCGGCACCGTCACCCTCGAGGACAACGGCATCGGCATGAGCCGCGACGATGTGATCGCCCACCTGGGCACCATCGCCAAGTCTGGCACGGCCGACTTCATGAAAAACCTCACCGGCGACCAGAAGAAGGATTCGCACCTGATCGGCCAGTTCGGTGTGGGCTTCTATTCGGCCTTCATCGTCGCCGACAAGGTCGACGTGTATAGCCGTCGTGCCGGCCAGCCTGCGGAGCAGGGTGTGCACTGGTCGTCCAAGGGCGAGGGTGACTTCGAAGTTGCCACCGTCGAGAAGCCACAGCGCGGTACCCGTATCGTCCTGCACCTGAAAAAGGACGAGCAGGAGTTTGCCGATGGCTGGCGCCTGCGCAACGTGGTCAAGAAGTACTCCGACCACATTGCCCTGCCTATCGAGTTGCCGAAAGAACAGGAAGCCGCCGAAGGCGAAGAGAAGCCGGCTCAGGAGTGGGAAACCGTCAACCGCGCCAGCGCGCTGTGGACCCGCCCGCGTACCGAGATCAAGGACGAGGAATACCAGGAGTTCTACAAGCACATCGGTCACGACTTTGAAAACCCGCTGGCCTGGGCCCACAACAAGGTCGAAGGCAAGCTCGAATACAACTCGCTGCTGTATGTGCCGGCCCGCGCGCCGTTCGACCTGTACCAGCGCGAGGCGCCACGCGGCCTGAAACTGTACGTGCAGCGCGTGTTCATCATGGACCAGGCCGAGTCGTTCCTGCCGCTGTACCTGCGCTTCATCAAGGGCGTGGTGGACTCCAACGACCTGTCGCTGAACGTGTCGCGCGAAATCCTGCAGAAAGACCCGATCATCGACTCGATGAAAACCGCGCTGACCAAGCGCGTGCTGGACATGCTGGAGAAGCTGGCCAAGAACGAGCCCGAGCAGTACAAGGGCTTCTGGAAAAACTTCGGCCAGGTGCTGAAGGAAGGCCCGGCCGAGGACTTCGCCAACAAAGAGAAAATCGCCGGCCTGCTGCGCTTTGCCTCCACCCAGGACGACAGCGGCGAGCAGAGCGTTGCCCTGGCTGATTACCTGGCCCGCGCCAAAGAAGGCCAGGACAAGATCTACTACCTCACCGGCGAGTCGTACGCGCAGGTCAAGAACAGCCCGCACCTGGAAGTCTTCCGCAAGAAAGGCATCGAAGTACTGCTGCTGACCGACCGCATCGACGAGTGGCTGATGAGCTACCTGAACGAATTCGATGGCAAGGCCTTTGTCGACGTCGCCCGTGGCGACCTGGACCTGGGCAACCTGGATTCCGAAGAAGACAAAAAGGCCCAGGAAGAAGTCGCCAAGGACAAGGAAGGCCTGGTCGAGCGCCTCAAGGGTGCGCTGGGTGACAGCGTTGCCGAGGTGCGTGTTTCCCACCGCCTGACCGACTCGCCGGCGATTCTGGCCATCGGTGAGCAGGACCTGGGCCTGCAGATGCGTCAGATCCTGGAAGCCAGCGGCCAGAAAGTGCCGGATTCCAAGCCGATCTTCGAGTTCAACCCAACCCATCCGCTGATAGAGAAGCTGGACAACGAGCAGAGCGAAGACCGCTTTGCCGAGCTGTCGCACATTCTCTTCGATCAGGCCGCACTGGCCGCGGGTGACAGCCTGAAAGACCCGGCAGCCTACGTTCGTCGCCTGAACAAGCTGTTGGTCGAACTGTCTGCTTGAGTTGATGCAAGGAAAGCCCGCTTCGGCGGGCTTTTTTAATGGTGAGCCTTAAGGAGTGCTGATGAGCAAGGTAATCGTCGAGTCGCTGGTTTATCACCTGGCTGGCAAAACCTACGAGAGCCGCCTGGTTTACGAGCCGGGCGCGCTGCCCAAGCCGGGGCTGGTGATGGCGCCTAACTGGATGGGCATTGGCGAAGGTGCCGAGCGCATCGCCAAGGAAGTGGCCGAGAAGGGTTATGTGGTGTTGATTGCCGACCTGTACGGCCAATCGGTGCGCCCGTCCAATGCCGACGAGGCCGGGGCGGCGATGATGCCGCTGAAGAACGACCGTGGCGAGCTGCGCAAGCGCATGCAGGAAGCGTTGGCGCAGTTGCTAGGGCAGTCCAGGGCTTTGCTGGAGCCTGGCAAGGTGGCCACCTTTGGCTTCTGCTTCGGGGGTTGCTGTGCCTTGGAACTGGCGCGTACCGGCGCTGACCTGAAGGCTGCGGTGTCGTTCCACGGCACGCTGGACACCCCGAACTCGGAAGATGCCAAACGCATAAAGGGCTCGGTGCTGGTGCTGCATGGCGCGTCCGACCCACTGGTGCCGAGCGAGCAGTTGCCGGCGTTCGAAGCCGAGATGAACGCGGCCAAGGTCGACTGGCAGTTGGTCAGCTACGGCGGCGCGGTGCATTCGTTCACCGACCCGCATGCCAATGTGCCGGGCAAGATGCAGTATGACCGCCGGACCTCGGAGCGGGCGTTCCGGGCGATGCATAACCTGCTGGGCGAAGTGTTCCACGGTTGACAGTAATGGGGCTGCAAAGCAGCCCCAGCGGTCATCGAGGCAACTCAATCCTCGAAATCTCCCCTGGCACGCTTGGCCAATCCCCTGCCGCCCACCTCTCCCTGGCCCGCTCAATCAGTTCCTGGTCGCTGGCCACAAAATTCCAGTTCATCCGCCGCGGCCCATCCAGCGGCGCGCCACCAATCAGCACCAGTTGGCATTCCCCTTCGGCATACAGCGTCACCGTTTCCCCCTCCGGCAACACCACCAGGCTACAGGGCTCGACGTCCTCATCGTCCATCTTCAATTCGCCATCAAGCACATACAGCGCCCGCTGCGCATGTTCGTCAGGCACCAGCAGCGTGGTCGCCGGCTGCATCGCCACATGCGCATACAGGGTAGGGGACTGCACCGGCACCGGCGATTCCAGGCAAAAGCCGCTACCCGCAATCATGCAGATGCGCACGCCCAGGCTATCGCTGACCGGCAAGCTCGCTGCCGGGTGGTGGCTGTACTGCGGCTCACCCTGCTCAAGCGCCTGCGGCGAGGCCAGCCATACCTGCAGCCCGTGCAGGCGCGAGCCGTGGGCCAGCGCATCTTCGGGCGTGCGCTCCACATGTGCGACACCTTTGCCGGCCGTCATCCAGCTCACATCCCCTGGCAGCACGCGTTGGTCCGACCCGAGGCTGTCCTTGTGCAGGATCGCCCCTTCAAACAGGTAGGTCAGCGTTGAAAGCCCGATGTGCGGGTGCTGGCGGATGTCCATGCCATGGCCGGGCGCATAGTCCGTTTCCAGCATGTGATCGAAGAACACGAATGGCCCGACACTGCGGCATTGGGCCGACGGCAGTGGGCGCAAAATCGGCTGCCCCTCGACCGATTCGGCGCGTGGGCGGATGACCAGGGGGCTGCTCATGGCGGGCTCCGGTGTTGGCGGGAAGGCCTACAGCATAACGGGTTGCCTGGCGTGGCTGAACTGCTACGTCGCGCTGCCGGTCTACCCTGTTCTTATCCATCAGAGGACGCTGCCCGATGATTGCCCGAGCATTGGCCTGCATGCTGTTGTCCGGTTGTTTGTGTCAGGCCGCCCAGGCGCGTGACTACCGCTACAGCGACGCTCACCTGCACTACGTGGACTTCTTTCAGGAAACCGAGGGCATGCCTGCGCTGATCAAGGCCATGGACCAGGCCGGCATCGAGCACTCGATGATTTCCGGCATCCCGGTGGCCAAGAAATGGCATGAAGACGAACCCAAGCGCCCGCGTTATTACGCCGGCGACGATGCCGACGCCTATTGGTACAGCGCCACGGATACCTACGTGGCAGCAGCCCTTGAAAAACTGCCTGCCGAACAACGGCGGCGGTTTCACCCGTTCCTGACAGGCTTCAATCCGGTGGACAAGAATGCGGTGACCCACATCGAGCGCATGCTCGAACTGTACCCCGGGTTGTGGCAGGGCATCGGCGAAGTGTTCACCCGCCACGATGACCTGACAGCCCTCACCAGCGGCGATACCCCGCGCGCCAACAACGAAGCCATGACCCGTATCTACCACCTGGCCGCTGAGCGCGACATGCCGGTGCTGGTGCATTCCAACATCACTTCCAAGCGCGAGCGCAACCCGCTGTACTTGGCAGAGATCGAAGAGCCGCTGCGCAATCACCCGCACACCCGCTTCATTTGGGCGCATGCCGGCAGCAGCATGGAAATTCACCGGCACCAGACGCAGATGGATTTTTTGCTGCCCGTGCTGAGCCGGTTGCTGGCGGATTACCCGAATTTGTATGTGGATCTTTCGTGGAGTGTGCTGGAGCCGTACTTGCTGGATGACAAAGGCGTGCCGCGCAAGGGGTGGGTGGCTTTGGTGGAAAAGCACCCGGACAGGTTCATGCTGGGGTCGGATGTGGTGGGGCGGTTTGGCAGCGTGGGTGAGCAGATGAATGGGTTCAAGCCGTTTCTGGATGCGTTGCCTGAAGATGTGGCCAAAAAGGTGGCAAGGGATAACTTTTTGGCGGTGTTGCCAAAGGGGAGGTGAGTTGCCTGTGCGGGCGTCTCGCGGATAAATCCGCTCCTACAAGGACCGTGTAGGAGCGGATTTATCCGCGAGACGCCAGCACAGGCCACACAAAAAAACACCCCGAACCAGTCGGGGCGTTTTGATTACAGCAGCTAAACCTTACTTGCCTTCCCAGCGCTTGAGCACCAGGGTAGCGTTGGTGCCACCAAAGCCGAAGCTGTTGCTCATGACCGTGTCGATCTTGGCGTTTTCTTCGGTTTTGCGCAGTACTGGCAGGTCGGCGACCTCAGGGTCCAGCTCATCGATGTTGGCGGAGCCGGCGATGAAGTTGTTTTCCATCATCAGCAGGCAGTAGATCGCCTCGTGCACGCCAGCGGCGCCCAGCGAGTGGCCCGACAGGCTCTTGGTCGAGCTGATCTTCGGTGCCTTGTCGCCGAACACTTCACGCACACCTTTCATCTCGGCAACGTCGCCAACCGGGGTGGAGGTGCCGTGGGTGTTCAGGTAGTCGATCGGGGTGTCGACGGTGCTCAGGGCCTGCTGCATGCAGCGGATGGCGCCTTCGCCGCTCGGTGCGACCATGTCGTAGCCGTCGGAAGTCGCGCCGTAGCCGACGATTTCAGCGTAGATCTTGGCGCCACGGGCCAGGGCGTGTTCCAGCTCCTCGACCACCACCATGCCGCCACCGCCAGCGATGACAAAGCCATCACGGTCGGCGTCGTAGGCGCGCGAGGCGAGCTCAGGGGTTTCGTTGCGCTTGGTCGACAGGGCGCCCATGGCATCGAACAGGAACGACTGGCTCCAGTGCTCTTCTTCACCGCCACCGGCGAAGACGATGTCCTGCTTGCCCCACTGGATCTGCTCCAGTGCGGTACCGATGCAGTGTGCCGAGGTGGCGCAGGCCGACGAGATCGAGTAGTTGATGCCCTTGATCTTGAACGGGGTAGCCAGGCACGCCGACACGGTGCTGCCCATGGTGCGGGTGACACGGTATGGGCCCACGCGCTTGACGCCCTTCTCACGCAGGGTGTCCAGCGCTTCCATCTGGTTCAGGGTCGAAGCGCCGCCGGAGCCGGCCACCAGGCCGGTGCGCGGGTTCGAAACCTGCTCTTCGGTCAGGCCGGCATCCTTGATGGCGTCCTGCATCGCCAGGTAGGCGTAGGCAGCCGCGTGGCCGACGAAGCGGTAAACCTTGCGGTCGATCAGTTCTTCGAGGTTGAGGTCGATGGACCCGGAAACCTGGCTGCGCAGCCCCATTTCCTTGTATTCCGGGTTGTAACGGATACCCGGACGGCTGTTACGCAGGTTTTCGGTGACGGTAGCTTTGTCATTGCCCAGGCACGATACGATGCCCAGACCAGTGATAACGACGCGGCGCATGCGAATAACCCTTAGAAATTGTCAGTGGAGGTGAACACGCCGACCCGCAGGCCTTCGGCAGTGTAGATCTCGCGGCCGTCGACGCTGACCGAGCCATCGGCGATGGCCATGTTCAGCTTGCCCTTCAGGACGCGCTTGATGTGAATGCTGTAGGTGACTTTCTTGGCGGTAGGCAATACCTGGCCAAAGAATTTCACTTCGCCCGAACCCAGCGCACGGCCACGGCCCGGCAGGCCTTGCCAGCCGAGGAAGAAGCCGACCAGCTGCCACATGGCGTCAAGGCCCAGGCAGCCCGGCATTACCGGGTCGCCTTCGAAGTGGCAGGCGAAAAACCACAGGTCCGGGGTGATATCCAGCTCGGCGACCAATTCACCTTTGCCGTACTTGCCGCCTTCTTCGCTGATATGGGTGATGCGATCGACCATCAGCATGTTCGGCGCGGGCAGTTGCGCATTACCTGGGCCGAACAGCTCACCGCGACTGCAGCGCAGCAGGTCTTCCCGAGTAAAGGCGTGTTGTTTGGTCATGCGAGCTCCTCAATAACCCCCTGTGGGCAGGGGATGAATCTTCCCGGCCGGCCCGTGGTACGTCGACTTACGGGGCGGCAGCCTACAGGTAGACTATTGCGTTGTGGTGAAAGTCACAGCGCACCTGGCGAAAGAAGTACAGGTGTGCACTGAAACGTCTATTTTCAGGGCCGACGAAGGTCCTGTCCAGTGTTTAAGACTGCCGCACTTTAGCATTTATCGCCAGTCGCGGCTGCCTGGCCGGGCAACCAACGTTGCAATACCCGCTGCAAATCGGTGCGGCGGAAGGGTTTGCTCAGGTAATCGTTCATGCCGGCGGCCATGCAGCGCTCACGGTCACCCTGCAAGGCATTGGCCGTCAAGGCGATGATCGGTAGCTCGCCGCCGTTGGGCAGCAGGCGGATGTGCCGGGTGGCTTCGTAGCCGTCCATCTCGGGCAAGCGGCAATCCATCAAAATGGCGGCAAAACGCTGCTGGCTGACCTGTTCCACCGCCTGCAGGCCGTCGTGAGCAATGCTGACTTCAAGCCCCAGGCTGCGCAACATGGCTTCGATGACGCTTTGATAGACCGGATTGTCCTCCACAAGCAGGATGCGCTCGCCCTCGTTCAACGGGGCAGCCTCCGCCTGCGCGCCAGGCAGGGGCGCCGGTTCGACGCTGGCCAGGGCCAGCGGCATCTCCAGGGTAAAGGTCGACCCCGAACCCACCCGGCTCTCGCCACGCAGTTTGCCACCCATGCGTTCGGCCAGGGTGCGGGCGATCGACAGCCCAAGGCCGGTGCCGCCGTAGCGCCGGGAGATCGAGCTGTCGGCCTGCTGGAACGCGACGAACATCATTTCCAGGCGTTCGTTGTCGATACCGATGCCCGTGTCGCGCACGCTGCAGGTCAGCCACAGCAGTTGCCGGTCGAGCGCCTGCCAGCGAGCCACCACCTGAACCTGGCCGTGTTCCGTGAACTTCAGCGCATTGCCGATCAGGTTGAGCAAAATCTGGCGGATGCGGGTGGGGTCGCCATTGACCGCCGGGGGTTCGGCGTCGGCCGGCAGTTGCAGTTGCAGATCCAGGCCCCGCTGCTGGGCGCTGTGCTGGAACGACTGCACGCTGCTGGCAATGATTTCGCCAAGGTTGAAGTCGATGTGCTCCAGTTGCAGGGTGGTGCGTTCGATGCGCGAGAAGTCGAGAATGTCGTTGATCACCTTCAGCAGGTGCCCGGTAGACTCGCTGGCCACTGCCGTGTAGTCGGCCTGCTCGCTGGTCAGTTGAGTGGTTTCCAGCAGTTGCAGCATGCCCAGCACACCGTTCATGGGCGTGCGCAATTCGTGGCTCATCATGGCCAGGAATTCCGACTTGGCGCCGTTGGCCTGCTCGGCCTCTTCACGCGCCTGGATGAGCTGGGCGATGGCTTGCTTCTGCTCGGCGCTGGCCTGTTCCAGCGCGCTGGCCAGGTTGTTGATGTGGCGCGCCAGGTGGCCCAGTTCGCTGTCATCGACCACCGGCAGCGGCGCGTTGTATTCCCCTTGCTGAATGGCCTTTACTGCGTGACCCATGTCGCTGATCGGCTTGGCCAGGCTCATGGCCAGGCGGCGCGCGAGCAAGAAGGTGAACAGCAGGGCGAACAGCGCCAGGATGCCGGCCTTGATGACGATTTCCTGCTGGCGCTGGCTGAAGGCGTCGTCCGACATGCCCACGATCACCCGGCCCAGGTAATCGTCCCCAATGGCCGGCGTTGCCGCCTTGCCCTGTTGCAGGAAGTCGCTATCCAGGCGGATTTGCTGCAGG
Source organism: Pseudomonas sp. PSKL.D1 (assembly GCF_028898945.1). Taxonomy (NCBI): domain Bacteria; kingdom Pseudomonadati; phylum Pseudomonadota; class Gammaproteobacteria; order Pseudomonadales; family Pseudomonadaceae; genus Pseudomonas; species Pseudomonas sp. PSKL.D1. Next base: position 3,891,631 of record NZ_CP118607.1, on the reverse strand, counting down.
CGGATCGGCGCCTGGAACACCTCCACGCGCTGTGCGCGGTTGGCGCTTTCGTCGGCCTGCTCGACGTACACCAGAATGTGGTTGCGGCTGTCCTGCACCTCCAGGAAGCGCACATGGGGAATGCTCAGCGTGGCGCGCATCAGGCCTTCAAGCACTTCGTTGTTGCCGGAGATCACCCCATACTCCGATGCCGGGGCCAGCTGGTTGGCGATCAGTTGCCCGGTGTGGTTCAGCTCCTGTCGCAAGTCCTGAATACGTACGAAGGTGAAGAAGCTGATCAGCAGCAAGGTCAGCAGCAGTGCGGGGCCCAGGCTGATGATCTGGGTGCGGGTGTGGATGTCCCAGCTCATGCGAGTGCTCATGGGGTGGGTTCTCCTTCGGCAAGCGCCTTGGCGGCGGCGTCCGGGTTGATGGCCTCAAGGCCCAGTGCACGCGCCACCTGCTGGTTGCCGCTGACACCGAAGCGGGCCGGGTACAGGCTGCGCGGCCAGCGCGCGGGCGGGTGGTCGAGCAGCTGGTCCAGCACCGCCAGCCAGTCGTCCTGGTCGCTGTAGGTGCTGGCCAAAGCACCGGCACGCACAAAGCCGGCATTGGGGCCGATCAGTGCCATTTGCCGGCCGTAGCTGCTAAGCAGCAGGTTTTTGGCAGTCTTGGAGTTGTACAAGTCGGCATCGTCCAGGCCCAACAGCACGTCGCTGTTGCCCAGCAGGTGCTGCAGGGGGCGGCTGTCACGTGGGTCGTCCCAGTCCTGGGCGACGATTTCCAGGCCCAGCGAACGGGCGGCCAAGCGCAGTTCGTCCAGCAAGAAGTGGCTGTGTTGGCCATACAGCACGCCAATGCGCTGGGCCTGGGGCAGCAGGTAGCGGGCCAGGCGCAGTTGCCGCGCCAGCGGCGGGTCGCTCCAGAGCAAGGTCAGGAATGCAGGGCGGGACTTTCCCAGGCGTTGCTCAGCCTGCACCCGGCTGATGCGCATGGCCAGGGCAGGCGGGCCGGCGCTTTCTGCCAGGCGCCACTCCAGCGCGGCACTATCAAGCAGAATCAGGCGCTGGTCGGCTTTCAGCTGGCCAGGCCGGGGCAGTTCGGCGACGGTCTGGAACCGCACCTGATCATGGCTGCGGCGGCTTTCGAGTGCCGCGACGAAGCTGCGGATGCCGGGCTGGTCATCACCGCCGACCAACAGGATTTCGCTGGCGGACAGCGACCCCAGTGGCCAGAGGCAGAACAGCAGCAGGCGCAGCAGTAGGGCCATCAGAATTCCAGCTCCGCGCTCACGCTCAGGCGGTGACGGCTGTCGTACCGGTTGTCGGCGGTGGTGATCGGTTCGTCATCCAGGCGCTGTTGCCACAACGCAGCCAGCTCCAGGTTGCTGCCCTGAATGCGAAAACGCTTGGCAACCCGCAGGTCTACGCGCTCGTAGCGGTATTCGTTCAGCGCATCGTCGCCGTAGTAGAACACTGCACTGGACCAGCCGCCGCCCCACTCGCGCATCCAGCCTGCCGAGCCGCTGTTGCGCGCGGTATTGGCGCTGTCGGCCGGGTTACTGGCCCAGGCGTCGACGTAGGCGTAGGTGAAGCGCAGGCGGTCGCGCCGGGTGGGGCGCCAGTCCAGCTGCACCTCGCTGCCGCTGAAGCGGGCCTTGTTGGCGTTGCTGGCGATGTACTGGTTGTTGCGCAACGGTTCGCTGATCATTCCGGTGATCTCGTCGTAGAACAGCTTCACATCCATGTTCAGGTCGATGTCGCTGAACTGGCCGTTATAGCCCAGCTCACGGGAGCGCATGCGTTCCTGGTCGAGGTTGCCCGGGCCGCGTGTCTTGACGAAGTATTCGCCGTGCTGCTGGCCGAAGGCGGGTGGGGTCAGGTTCCTGACCGTGTAGCTCCAGTTGACGTTGTTCTCGAACATGTCGGGCGAGCGCACCGCCTCGGAATACACTGCCCGCAGGCCGTGGCGTGGGGTGATCAGGTAGTTCACCGCCATGCGCGGGGTCAGTGAGCTGCCCGACAGTTGCGAGTCCTCGAACATTGCGCCGCCCTGGACAATCCAGTGCTCGTCGGCACGCCACTCCAGTTGGCCGAACAAGCGCCAGGTCTGGTCATCCAGGCTGCCGTCGAAATAGGTTGCCGAGTCGGCGCGATCATAGCGGAAGTTCATGCCGCTTAGCAGGCGCAGGCTGTCGGTGAGGCTCAGGGTGTCCTGGACTTCCAGGTCATAGCGGGTTTCGCGGGTGCTCTGGTCCACGTCGCCGCACACCACGTTGCTGCCGCCCTGGTTGTTCCACTGGTCACGAATCGCGTTGACCAGCGCCTGTTCCTCGGGGTTGCTGCTGCTGGGCGGATTGTTGGCGCCGCGCGCCACCTGCTCGGCAAAGTTGGGGTTGAGCTGCCACAGGCGGGTCAACTCCGGGCTGAACGCCAGCGCGGCGTCACAGGCGCGCCACACCTGCTGGCGGTCGAAATGCTGGGCCGAGCCCTGCACGTACAGGCTGTGCTCGGGGTTGAAATCGATGTTCCAGCGCACCGAGCCTGCGTAATCCTTGGCGTTGACGTCGGCATTGTTGCCGCTTTCGGTGACGAAGGGGAACACCGGCTGGTAGGTGTAGGGGCGCTGGTTGCTGCCTTCTTTGGCCGCCAGTTGCCATTCCAGGGTCTGGTTCGGCGCCAGGGTGTGGTTGACGCTGAGGTTGAAGCGGTTCAGGCGGCGGCTGTCGCGGTAGTCCTGGCCAAGCTGATTGGTGTCGAAACCGTCGTCTTTCTGGCCCGACACCGACAGGCGCATGTCACCGCCGTCCCAGCCTTCACCGTGGCTCAGGTAATAGTCGTCGATGCCATCCTGGCCGCGGGTCAGCTTCATGCGCGTGCCGTGGCTGTCGGCCGGGTTGCGGGTGAGGATGTTGACCACCGCCATCAGCGCGTTGGCGCCGTAGCTGACGGTGTTGGGGCCGCGGAACACCTCGATGCGTTCGATGTCCTCCAGGGCGACCGGGATGTCGCTCCAGTCCACCGTGGCCAGGCCCGCGCGGTACACCGAGCGGCCATCGATCAGCACCTGCATGCGCCGGGCCTGTTCGACGTTGCTGCCGTGGTAGTTGACCGTTGGCTGGTTGCCGGCGCCGTAGCCGATCATCATGCCCGGCACCAGGCGCAGCAGCTCGGGGATGTCGCGGGCGCCGCTGGCGCGGATCAGCTCGCTGTCTAGCACGGTCATGCTGCCGGGCACTGCGGCCGGGGATTGTTTAAGGCGCGTGGCGGTCAGTACCTGTGGCAGGTCGGTGTTGTCGGTGAACAGGTCGTCGGCCATGACCGGGCCGCCGAGCAGGGCAGTCAGCAACAGCAGGCGAGGGTAGGGGGGCGTGCCTGGGAACACGATACGGCCTTGTATCAGAGTTGAAACAGGCATGGTAACTGACTGTGGGGGTTTTGCCAGTGGAGGTCTGCGGCCTGATGAATTTGACAGGGAAAGAGCGTCCGGGAGCGCTAAGGATTTACCGTTAGCGGCAGTCGACTACGACGCTGGGCAGAGATATCAAAAAGTTGGAGACGTTTACTTGGACTTCAGAGCGGGCTTGCTACGGACCACAATGTCATCGAGCCAGGCATTGGTTTTAAGGGCTTCTGATTCGGGCGTGATGACTCTGACCTTGAGAAACGGTGTGTTTAGTACGCCGCTGCTGAACAAACCTAAGTTCTGAGCGCTCGGCATAGTCTCCTGTGTGCTGATGAGGGTTGTGCCCCCCAGGTCGGAATAAAATTCGACTTTAAGTTTACTTGGAGCTGAACTCCCGCAGACAAAGGCGAAACTGATCTCATAGGCAGCCTGTTTGAGGTCCAAGTCCACGGTGCCGAAAAACTCTATCCCAAGATGGTATCCGCTGAGGCCATCCCATTCCGGTGAGTTATCGATATAGCATGGTTTTCTCCAGGCCAGGACAGTCAGCCCTGGCAGTTTTAGTTCGAGCCCTTCCTCGATTTCAGTTTGACTGCTAATGCTGCTGAAGTCTTCCAGGGTACATGTGGTGTTGGTCATTTCAGTTGCCCTGCTTTGTGTGTGGGGCTTTAGGTTAAAGGCAGAGCTTTTGATTTTAAACTGACAAAAATGCTAGGTGTTTATCGAGCCGTGCCAAATTAATAATACAAAAACCAATACATTTGCCAGTTGACATGCATCGCTTTTCTTCGGCTGAAGAAAAGCGATTGCTCGACTTGTGCACGCGCCGCTGAGTACCCGCGTTGGTGAGCGTCAAACCGAGTGGTCTGGCTCACGTCGTTGATGCTGGCTCTATCCCCGCTGCTCCGTATAATGCCCCTGTCGCCACTTACATTTTGGCTTGAACGGACTGAGTTATGACTGAACAGCAACCTGTTGCAGTTCTGGGAGGCGGCAGCTTCGGCACCGCCGTGGCGAACCTGCTGGCCGAGAACGGCGTGCCCGTGCGCCAATGGATGCGCGACCCCGAGCAGGCCGAGGCGATGCGCACCAACCGCGAGAACCCCCGCTACCTGAAGGGTATCGGCCTGCAGGAGGGCGTTGAGCCGGTCAGCGACCTGCTGGCCACACTGAACTACAGCGACCTGATCTTTGTCGCGCTGCCCTCCAGCGCCCTGCGCAGCGTGCTGGCGCCGCATGCCGAGCTGTTGCGCGGCAAATGCCTGGTCAGCCTGACCAAGGGCATCGAAGCGCAGAGCTTCAAGCTGATGAGCCAGATCCTCCAAGAAATCGCCCCGCAGGCCCGTATCGGTGTGCTGTCCGGCCCGAACCTGGCCCGTGAAATCGCCGAGCATGCGCTGACCGCCACCGTGGTCGCCAGTGAAGACGAAGACCTCTGCCAGCGCGTGCAGGCCGTGCTGCACGGGCGCACCTTCCGGGTCTATGCCAGCAGTGACCGTTTCGGCGTCGAACTGGGCGGCGCGCTTAAAAACGTCTATGCCATCATCGCCGGCATGGCCGTGGCGCTTGGCATGGGTGAGAATACCAAGAGCATGCTGATTACCCGCGCGTTGGCCGAAATGACCCGCTTTGCCGTGAGCCAGGGTGCCAACCCGATGACGTTCCTGGGGCTTGCCGGTGTCGGCGATTTGATCGTCACCTGCTCTTCGCCCAAGAGCCGCAACTATCAGGTCGGTCACGCCTTGGGTCAGGGCCTGAGCCTTGAGGAGGCGGTCAATCGCCTGGGCGAAGTGGCCGAGGGCGTCAACACCCTCAAGGTGCTCAAGGCCAAAGCTGAAGAAGTACAGGTCTACATGCCGCTGGTGGCCGGCCTGCACGCCATCCTGTTCGAAGGCCGCACGCTGAACCAGGTGATCGAGCGGCTTATGCGCGCCGAGCCCAAAACAGACGTCGACTTCATTTCCACCAGCGGTTTCAATTGATTGAAGGAGCAAGCCATGAACGATACCCCCGAGCGCGCCCAGCGCGAGTCGATCATCCTGCGTGTGTTGTGGATGCTGGTGTTCCTGATCGTCTGGCAACTGGCCGAAATCCTGCTGGGCGGGCTGGTGCTGGTGCAGCTGGTCTACCGGGTGATCTACGGCGCCCCCAGTGGCAGCCTGATGAACTTCGGCGACAGCCTGAGCCAGTACCTGGCGCAGATTGGCCGTTTCGGCACCTTCCACACCGACAGCAAACCCTGGCCGTTCGCCGACTGGCCCACGCCGCGCGCACCGGAAGGCGAGCCGCCCCATGCCGTGGCCCCCGCGCCACACCCGGTGCGCGATGAGGAGCCCAAGCTGTGAAACTGTGGGTGCTGCGCCATGGTGAGGCGGAGCCTCGGGCCAACAGCGATGCCGAGCGCCGCCTGACCGCCCATGGGCGCGAGCAGGTGCTGCACAGTGCTGCCCGGTTAATGGGGCAGCCGCTGCAGGCGATTATTGCCAGCCCGTATGTGCGGGCGCAGCAGACGGCGGCGATCGTGCATGACACGCTGGGTTTTGCCGAGCCGGTGCGCACGGTGCCTTGGCTGACGCCGGACAGTGATGTGCGGGAAGTCATCGATCAGGTCGAGCGGCTGGGGCTGGAACATGTATTGCTGGTGAGCCACCAGCCTTTGGTAAGTTGCCTGGTGGGGATGTTGGTGGACGGCCATCGGCAGGGGCCAGGGATGAGTACTGCCAGCTTGGCAGAGCTGGAAGGGGCGGCAGTGTTGATGGCTTCGATGACGTTGTGCTGCATCAATCACGCATGACCCTGTACCACACCCGTAGAGGGAGCGGCACAGATGATGCTGTAAATCGTTAGCCTGCGAAACTAGCATTTTTGTCAGTTGTCGCTGCTGCCCACCTGTTGCTAGCGTGGGGTCAGGAAAACGGCTTTCAGCAGTGCAGGGAGTGGTGCATGAGTGTCTGGCTACGTGATTTGTTAAGTTCTCTGGATATGCAGACAACGCTGCAGAAAGTGCAGAATCGGCATGTACTGGATTTTGCCCATTACAGCCTGCTACGCGATGCGACCGATGCCAAGCTCTATCGCCTGATGGGCAAGATCCGAGAGAAGTCTGGCCCTGGGCAGGCTCTGGCGCTCCCTCTCGAAAATGACCTGTACGAGCTGCAGGATGCTTGTGTGCGCATGGCACATCTGCTGCAAAGCAGTTGCCTTGCCCTGCGTCGTCTGCAATTGGAGCACGAGGACCAAGGGCTGGCCCGGGAGGTGCTGGAGAGCCAGCTGGCGTATATGCAGGCATGCCTTGACCGCTCCATGGCCGATTTCACACAGCACGGATGACCTGTTAGCCCTCGTCGATGACCTTTACGGACATTGCCGAACGCGATCAGCATGCCGACAATAGGCCATCATTCCAGCTCCGGAACTGGCGCCATGTCGCAGCAGATCTTCTTCGCCCATGCCAACGGTTTCCCGTCGGCTACTTACGGCAAGCTGTTCGCCGCACTGGCGCCGGACTATCAAGTTGAACACTTGGTGCAACATGCCCATGATCCGCGTTTTCCGGTAAACGAGAACTGGCAGAATCTGGTGGATGAACTGCTGCACCATCTGGCCCGGCAGCAAGCGCCGGTGTGGGGCGTTGGCCATTCGTTGGGCGGCGTGCTGCACTTTCACGCTGCCTTGCGCCGCCCTGAGTATTACCGCGGCGTGGTCATGCTCGATTCACCCGTGCTGACCCGCGCAGACCAATGGCTGCTGCGCACCGCCAAGCGCTTTGGCTTCATTGACCGTATTACCCCGGCAGGGCGTACCTTGGGGCGGCGAGAGGCATTTGCCGACCGCGACAGCGCCCGGGCCTATTTTGCCAGCAAGCACCTGTTCCGGCATTTTGATCCCGACTGCCTGGAGGCTTATCTGGAACATGGTTTGGAGGAGGCGCAAGAGGGGCTACGCCTGCGCTTCGACCCGGCCACCGAGATCAGCATCTACCGCAGCATTCCCCATGCCAGCCCGGCACCGGCGCGACAGCTTCAAGTACCGCTGGCGATGGTGCGTGGTGACCGCAGCAATGTGATTCGCCGCCACCATGCGTTGGCCGTGCGCGGCATGCCCAGAGGTGAGTATCACAGTGTACCGGGCGGCCACATGTTTCCTCTGGAGCGGCCCTGCGATACTGCAAGCCTGATCAAAGGCCTTTTCGATCGCTGGAGCCAGGCATGAGCGCGCAGGTTGAAGAGGTGCGCCTCACGCTGGGCCATATCGAACTGGCCGCGCACCTGTTCGGCCCGGAGGATGGCATGCCGGTGATTGCCCTGCATGGCTGGCTGGACAACGCCAACAGCTTTGCCAGGCTGGCGCCACGCCTCAAAGGGCTGCGTATTATCGCCCTTGACCTTGCCGGGCATGGTTACTCCGGGCACCGGCCATTGGGGGCTGGGTATGCACTGGCCGACTATGCCCATGACGTGCTCCGGGTGGCTGAGCAAATGGGCTGGCAGCGGTTTGCCCTGTTGGGGCATTCGCTGGGTGCGATTATCTCGGTGCAGCTGGCGGGTGCCTTGCCGGAGCGGGTCAGCCACCTGGCCTTGATCGATGGCGTGATTCCACCAACCGGTGCCGAGCAGGACGCCGGGGATCGTCTGGGCATGGCGCTGCAAGCCCAGCTGCGCATGGATGGCAAGCGCAAAACGGTGTACCCGACCTTGGAGGAGGGTGTGAAAGCGCGTATGAACGGCATGGTCGCCGTCAGCCGTGAAGCTGCCGAGCTGCTCGCCCAACGTGGCCTGATGCCAGTGCCAGGTGGGTACAGTTGGCGCAGCGACAGTCGCCTGACCTTGCCATCGCCCGTGCGCCTGACCCTGGGGCAGGCCATGGCCTACGTAAAGGGGGTGAAATGCCCGGCCAGCCTGGTGGTGGCGGCCGATGGCATGCTGGCCCGCAACACCGGCCTGCTGAAGCAGCTACGCTTCGAGCAAACGGTGCTGCCCGGTGGGCATCACCTGCACCTTAACGATGAACAGGGCGCGGCCCTTGTCGCAGACTGTTTCAATCGCTTCTTTGGCTTTGCTTGACTTGCACCGGGCAAGTGTCGAGGCTTGGCGGGTTGAACAGGGAGACAACCATGCAACTGCCAGACATCCTGGAGCTTCACTTCGGCGCTGGGCGCCGCATGGGCCGCCAATGAGCGCGCCCGTTTCCATCCGTACCACCCTCGCCGCCTGCCTGGCGTTTGCCAGCCCGTTGCTGTGGGCCGGTAGCCTGCCGGTGCCCGTGGACGCCAAAGTGGTCGACCAGCGCCCGGCCGTGGAGCAGGAGCGCATCTACCCCATGGGCCCGCTGCGCAAGATCAGTGGCCGCCTGCGCGTCGAGGACAAGGTGGAAAGCCGTGGCCAGGTCAGTTCGGTTACCTACGAGCTGCCTGTCGAGCGCACCGCGCGTGAAGCCTTCACCAGTGCACGCGAAGAACTGCAGCGCGACGGCGGTTACCCATTGTTCTGGTGCCAGGGCCGCGACTGCGGCGAAGCCAGCCTGTGGGCCAACGACGTATTCGCCAATGCCCGCCTCAATGGCGGTGACGAGCAGCAGGCGTTCATCCTGCTACGCCGCTCCGCCGAGGAGGCCGACACCCTGGTGGCGTTGTATAGCGTCACCCGTGGCAACCGCCGCGCCTACCTGCATGTGGAGGAGTTCGTCGCCAGCAGCCCGCTGGGCGACCTGCTGCCCACCGCCGCCACGGTGCTGCGCGAAATGCGCGACACCGGCAAGCTCGACTACCCGGACCTGAAAGCCCCGCAACCCGCCTGGGTGACGTTGCTGGGCCGCAGCCTGAACCTCGACAGCACCCTGCGCGCCAGCCTCAGCGGTGAGCAAGCCGAAGCCTGGCGCGAGCAACTGGTACAGGCCGGTGTGCGCAGCAACCGCCTTGAAGTGGGCAGCGCGCCAACCGATGGCCTGCACCTGGAGCTGATCCGTTGAACGAGCACCGCCATGGCCAACAATGACCGCCTGCTGATCCAGATCCTGCTGCTGGCCTTGCTCGGCGCGGCCCTGTGGGTGATGGCGCCGTTTATTTCCGCCTTGCTGTGGGGTGCCATTCTGGCGTTTGCCAGCTGGCCGCTGATGCGCCTGCTGACGCGAGCGCTGGGCGGGCGCGAAACGCTGGCGGCAAGCCTGCTGACCACCGCCTGGATCCTGATCGTGGCCTTGCCGCTGGTGTGGCTGGGGTTCAACCTGGCCGACCATATCCGCGATGCCACCGCCTTCGTGCGCGATGTGCAGGTGGACGGGCTGCCCGATGCGCCGGAGTGGCTGGGTGGCATTCCCTTTGTCGGTGAGCGGCTGGTCAGCTGGTGGCAATCGCTGGACCAACAGGGTGCCGCGCTGCTGGCGTCGATCAAGCCTTACTTCGGCCAGGTCGGCAATTGGTTGCTGGCGCGCAGTGCGCAAATCGGCAGTGGGGTGCTGGAGCTGACCCTGAGCATCGTGTTCGTGTTCTTCTTCTACCGCGATGGGCCACGGCTGGCGGCCTTTGTGCTGCGCCTGCTCAACCGCCTGGTGGGGGAGCGTGCCGAGTACTATCTGGACCTAGTGGCCGGGACCGTGCAGCGCGTGGTGAACGGGGTGATCGGCACGGCGGCGGCCCAAGGCTTGCTGGCGTTGATCGGGTTTCTCATCGCCGGTGTGCCGGGCGCGATCGTGCTGGGCCTGGTGACCTTCATGCTTAGCCTGATCCCGATGGGCCCGCCGCTGGCGTGGATACCGGCCACCGCCTGGTTGGTGTGGCAGGGCGAGTACGGCATGGCGGTGTTCCTGGGCATCTGGGGCACTTTCGTGATCAGTGGCGTGGACAACGTGCTCAAGCCTTACCTGATCAGCCGGGGCGGTAACCTGCCCCTGGTGATCGTGTTGCTGGGGGTGTTTGGCGGGTTGATTGCCTTTGGCTTCATCGGGTTGTTCATCGGGCCGACCTTGTTGGCCGTGGGGTATAGCCTGTTGCTGGACTGGAGCCGCAATTCGGGGCAGGTCCAGTCGTAAACCTGCACCGGCCTCATCGCGGCTAAAGCCGCTCCTACACCGCCCCTTGTAGGAGCGGATTTATCCGCGATGAGGCCGGCACAAACACTACAAACCCCCCATCTTTACGCATTCTTTATTCCCACCCCACCCCCTCGATCTCGCCCCTTTACACCCCTCCCTCCGACAATTCCCCCAAAGCGGCCCACGCCGCACAACGGGGAGTTCCACTCATGTACATGCTCGACGGTCTGTCACTGCTCTTGGCAGTGGCCTTGGCGGTTTACCTGCTGGTGGCGCTGCTGCGCGCCGATCGCAGCTAGGGAGCGGCCATGCACAGTTACGATTTCGCACTGCTGATGGCGTTCTTCGCCCTGGTGCTGGTGCCGGCACCTTTGCTGGGCCGGTTCTACTACAAGGTCATGGAAGGCCAGCGTACCTGGCTTACCCCCATACTCGGCCCGTTGGAGCGGGGCTGCTATCGCGTGGCCGGGGTACGGGCCGAACAGGAGCAAGACTGGAAGCAATACCTGCTGGCCCTGTTGGCGTTCAACCTCGCCGGTTTCATCCTGCTGTTTACCGTGTTGCTGCTGCAGGGCTACCTGCCGCTGAACCCGCAACACCTGCCCGGCCAGGAATGGTCGTTGGCCTTCAACACGGCGGTGAGCTTCGTCACCAACACCAACTGGCAGGCCTACAGCGGCGAAGCGTCGCTGAGCTACCTGAGCCAGATGCTGGGCCTCACCGTGCAGAACTTCGTCAGCGCCGCCACCGGCCTGGCTGTACTGGTTGCCCTGGCGCGCGGTATCGCCCGTCGTTCCACCACCACCCTCGGCAACTTCTGGGCAGACATGACCCGCGCCACGCTTTACGGCCTGCTGCCGCTTTGCCTGGTGCTGGCGTTGCTGCTGGTGTGGCAGGGCGTGCCGCAAACCTTCGCTGACTATGCCCATGCCATTACCCTGCAAGGCGCTGACCAGACCATCCCGCTCGGCCCGGCCGCCAGCCAGATTGCCATCAAGCAACTGGGCACCAACGGCGGCGGCTTCTTCGGCGTCAACTCGGCGCACCCGTTCGAGAACCCGACCGCCTGGAGCAACCTGTTCGAGCTGGCCTCGATCATCCTGATCCCGGCCGCGCTGGTGTTCACCTTCGGCCACTACGTCAAGGACCTGCGCCAGAGCCGCGCCATCATGGCCTGCATGCTGGCCCTGTTCCTGATCGGCGGCGGTACCGCGCTGTATGCCGAGTACCAGCCCAACCCGGCGCTGGAAAACGCCCAGGTGCAACAGGTGCCGCCGCTCGAAGGCAAGGAAAGCCGCTTCGGTACCACCGGTTCGGTGCTGTGGACGGTGACCACCACTGCCGCCTCCAACGGCTCGGTCAACGCCATGCACGACAGCCTCAACCCAGTCACCGGCATGGTCGCCATGGTCAACATGATGCTCGGCGAGGTGATTTTCGGCGGCGTGGGCGCGGGCCTCTACGGCATGCTGCTGTTTGTGCTGATTGCCGTGTTCCTGGCCGGCCTGATGATCGGCCGTACGCCGGAATACCTGGGCAAAAAGCTACAGGCGCGTGAAGTGCAGCTGCTGGTGGCCACCCTGCTGGTGATGCCGGTAGGCGTGCTGGTGCTCGGTGCCCTGGCCGCCAGCCTGCCCGGCCCGGCCGGTGCGGTGAGCAACCCCGGTGCCCACGGCTTCAGCCAGTTGCTTTACGCCTACACCTCGGGCGCTGCCAACAACGGTTCGGCGTTCGCCGGCTTTGGCGCCAACACCGTGTACCACAACGTGATGATTGGCCTGGCCATGCTGATCGGCCGCTTCGGCTACATCCTGCCGATCCTGGCCTTGGCCGGCAGCCTGGCGGCGAAGAAAACCGCACCGCAGGGGCTGAACAGCTTCCCCACCCACGGCCCGCTGTTCGCCACCTTGCTGGTGGTGACCATCCTGCTGGTGGGCGGCCTGACCTTCCTGCCGACCCTGGCCCTCGGGCCGATCGCCGAACACCTGAGCCTGGGCTTCTGAGGAGCACACCATGAACATGCCCATTCCTGAAGTAAAGGCCCCGCATGGCGCCAAGGACCAGACCCACTTCGCCGCACTCTGGCGCCCGGCGCTGGTACAGGCCTTCGTCAAGCTCGACCCGCGTCAGCTCAAGCGCTCGCCGGTGATGCTGGTGGTTGCCCTGACCGCCGTCCTCACCACGCTGTTGTGCTTTGCCCCCGGCAGCGGTGTAAGCACCGGTGTTGCCGTGCAGATTGCCGTGTGGCTGTGGTTCACCGTGCTGTTCGCCAACTTCGCCGAAGCCCTCGCTGAAGGCCGCGGCAAGGCCCGCGCCGACAGCCTTAAAGCAGGCAGCCAAGGGCTGATGGCCATGCGTCGCACTGCGTCGGGCGGCTTCGAGAAAGTGCTCGCCAGCCAGCTGCGTAAGGACGACGTGGTCAAAGTGGTCGCCGGTGAGCTGATTCCCGGTGACGGCGAAGTGCTCGAAGGCATCGCGGCGGTTAACGAGGCGGCGATTACCGGGGAGTCCGCACCGGTAATCCGCGAGTCCGGCGGCGACCGCTCGGCCGTCACTGGCAACACTCGCCTGGTGTCCGACTGGTTGTTGATTCGCATCACGACCAACCCGGGCGAATCGACCCTGGACCGCATGATCGCCCTGGTCGAAGGCGCCAAGCGCCAGAAAACCCCCAACGAAATTGCCCTCGACATCCTGCTGGTCGGCCTGACCCTGATCTTCCTGATCGTGGTGGTGACCCTGCAGCCGTTCGCCCGCTTTGCCGGTGGCGAGCTGCCATTGATCTTCCTCGCCGCCCTGTTGGTAACGCTGATCCCCACCACCATCGGCGGCCTGCTGTCGGCCATCGGCATCGCCGGTATGGACCGCCTGGTGCGGCTGAACGTGATCGCACGTTCTGGCCGCGCCGTGGAAGCGGCCGGGGACGTGCACACGTTGATGCTCGACAAGACCGGCACCATCACCTTCGGCAACCGCCGTTGCAGCGCCCTGCATGCCGCGCCTGGCGTAACGGCCAAGGAACTGGGGGAGGGTGCGTTACTGGCCTCGCTGGCCGATGACACCGCCGAAGGCAAGTCGATCGTCGAGTACCTGCGCCAGTTGCACGACTTCGCCGAGCCGGCTGCCGGGCAGTACGACGCCATCGCCTTCAGCGCCGAAACACGCCTGTCGGGTATCGACCTGCAGCAGCACCGCTACCGCAAGGGCGCCGTCGATGCCGTGCTGGCCTTCGTCGGCATGCAACGCCTGGACATGCCGCAGGCCCTGGCTCGGGAAGTGGAGCGCATTGCCCAAAGCGGTGGCACGCCGCTGCTGGTGTGCGTCGACAAGCGCCTGCTTGGCGTGATTCACCTCAAAGATGTGGTCAAGCCGGGCATCCGCGAGCGCTTCGCCGAACTGCGCAAGCTGGGTATCCGCACCGTGATGGTGACCGGCGACAACCCGCTCACCGCCGCAGCGATTGCTGCCGAAGCGGGTGTCGATGACGTGCTGGCCGAAGCCACGCCAGAGAAGAAACTGGCGCGCATCCGCCAGGAGCAGAACGACGGCCGCCTGGTGGCCATGTGCGGCGACGGCGCCAACGACGCACCGGCACTGGCCCAGGCAGACGTGGGCATGGCCATGAACGATGGCACCCAGGCCGCGCGCGAGGCGGCCAACATGGTCGACCTGGACAGCGACCCCACCAAGCTGCTGGATGTGGTGCAGGTGGGCAAGGAGCTGCTGGTGACCCGAGGCGCGTTGACCACCTTCTCCATCGCCAACGACGTGGCCAAGTACTTCGCCATCCTGCCAGCGCTGTTCGCCGCCATCTACCCGCAACTGGGCGTGCTCAACCTGATGCAGCTGGCCAGCCCGCAGAGCGCGATCCTCTCGGCCATCGTGTTCAACGCGCTGATCATCATCGTGCTTATCCCGCTGGCGCTGCGCGGTGTGCGCGTGCAGGCGGCGAGCGCGGCGCACCTGTTGCGGCGCAACCTGCTGATCTACGGCGTGGGCGGCATCATTGTGCCGTTTGCCGGGATCAAGCTGATTGACCTGTTGCTGAACGCATTGCACCTGGTTTGAGGAGACTGACATGAATAGCTATGTACGCCCGGCACTGAGCCTGGCCTTGCTGATGACCTTGATCACCGGCGCGTTGTACCCCTTGGCGGTGACCGGTGTAGCGCAGGTGGTTTTCCCCGATCAGGCCAACGGCAGCCTGGTGCGCGATGACCGGGGCCAGGTGCGTGGTTCGGCACTCATCGCCCAGGAGTTCAAAGGCGATGGCTGGTTCCATTCACGCCCCTCGGCAGGCGCCTACGCCACCGTCGCCAGCGGCGCAAGCAACCTGGCGCCGAGCAACCCGGCCTTGGCCGAGCGGGTAAGAACTGACGCAGCAGCGCTTTATCAGGCGCAGCAGGGCCCGGTGCCCCAGGCCTTGCTGACCACCTCCGGCAGCGGCCTGGATCCGCACCTGCCCCCCGAGGCCGTGGCGTATCAGATCCCCCGTGTGGCGGCCGCCCGGCAGATCCCGGCAGAGCGCTTGCAAGCGCTGGTGGAAGGGGCCACTCTGCGCCCATTGGTCGGCCCGCCGGTGGTCAACGTATTGGCCCTGAACCAAGCCGTGGAACGTCTGGCACCACGCTGATTGTGGGAGCGGCCTTGCCGGGGCGCCGGACCGGTCGGAAAGGGCCGCAACGCGGCCCCCGCTCTTACACAGTGCCCCGAGTTCGAAGGATGAAACATGAATGACTCCACCCGCGCAGACGCGCTGCTGGCCAACCTGCCGCGCGAAGGGCGCGGCAGGCTGAAAGTGTTCCTCGGTGCAGCCCCCGGCGTAGGCAAGACCTACGCCATGCTGCAGGCCGCCCACGCTCAGCAACGTCAAGGCGTGCAGGTGCTGGCCGGGGTGGTGGAAACCCATGGCCGCGCCGAAACCGAAGCCCTGCTGGGCGGTATGCTCCAGCAACCGTTGCTGCGCACCGACTACCGTGGCGTAACGCTGGAGGAAATGGACCTGGACGGCCTGCTCAAGGCCGCCCCCGCGCTGGCGCTGGTCGATGAGTTGGCCCACACCAACGCCCCCGGCAGCCGCCATGCCAAACGCTGGCAGGATGTGCAGGAATTGCTGGCCGCCGGCATCGACGTGTACACCACGGTCAACGTCCAGCACCTGGAAAGCCTCAACGACAAGGTGCGCGACATCACCGGCGTGCAGGTGCGCGAAACCCTGCCGGACTGGGTGCTGCAGGAAGCCTTCGAACTGGTGTTGATCGACCTGCCACCCCGCGAACTGCTCGAACGCCTGCGCGAGGGCAAGGTGTACGTGCCGGAGCAGGCCCGCGCGGCCATCGACGCGTTCTTCTCCCAGACCAACCTCACCGCCCTGCGCGAACTGGCCATGCAAACCGCCGCCGCGCAGGTGGACAACGACCTGGCCCACGGCTACCGCCAGCGCGGCCAGGAAGCGCCGGCATTGCGCGGCCGCCTGCTGGTGGGCGTCGATGGTGACGACCAGGCCGAACGGCTGGTGCGGCATGCCTGCCGCGTTGCCCAGCGCCGTCATTTGCCGTGGAGCCTGGTGCACGTCGACAACGGCCGGCTGCGTGACGAAACCTCGCGCCACCGCCTGCAGGCCGCCCAACAGTTGGCCGAGCGCCTGGGCGGCGAAGTGGTATTGCTGAGGGCAGGCGAAGTCGCCCGCACGCTGATCCAGCATGCCAACGAACGCCGCGCCAGCCTGGTGCTGGTGGGGCAGTCCCGCGATCGCCTGCGCCGGCGCTTTTTCGGGGCCGGGGTGGCGGCACGCTTGTTGCGCGAAAGCCACGGCCTTGAAATCAACGTACTGGACCGCGATAACCAAGCCCCGCCCGCGCGGGCGACTGTGCAGCGTGTGTGGATGTGGCGGCACTACCTGCTGGCGCTGGCGGCCACCGGGCTGGCGGCCGGGCTGGCCCATGCCGTGTCGAGCGTGCTGGCGCTGCCCAACATCTCGCTGGTGTTCCTGGCTGCCGTATTGCTGGTGGCCGTGCGCAGCAGCCTGGGGCCCGCACTGGCATGCGCGGCGCTGTCGTTTCTGGCTTACGATTTCCTGTTCATCCCACCCACCTTCTCGTTGAGCATCCAGCGTGAAGAGGACGTTTTGACCCTGGTGTTCTTCCTGCTAATGGCCGCGCTCACCGGCAACCTCGCGGCCCGTCAGCGCCGCCAGTTGCAGGCCCTGCGCGAAACCCAGGCGCAGACCAACCAGTTGCTCGACCTGTCGCGCCGGCTGACCGTGGCCGCCGACCGCCAGGCCGTGTTCAGCGCCGCCGGGCAGCATTTGAACGACTGGCGCGACATTCAGGTGTGCCTGATGGAGCGCAACCCCGAAGGCCTGTTGCATGTGGCCAGCGGTGAGGCCCATGCGCTGAGCGACAACGAGCGCGCTGCCGCCGAATGGGCCTGGCAGCACGTTCAGGCCGCCGGCCACGGCAGCGATACCTTGCCCAATGGCCGTTGGTGGTGGTGGCCCTTGGCGGTGGAGGACCAGCCCTTGGCATTGCTCGGCGTGCGCCCGCGTTCAGGCGAGCCATTGAGCGCACAGCGTCGGCGCCTGCTGATGGCCCTCGGCCAACCGCTGGCCCAGGCACTGGCCCGTGCGCAACTGGCCGAGCAACTGGAGGCTGCCCGCCTGCACGGCGAAACTGAACAGTTGCGCAGCGCGCTGCTGGCTTCGGTGTCCCACGACCTACGCACCCCACTCACCGCCATGCGTGGCAGCATCGACAGCCTGCTGGCGCTGGGCGAAGCGATCCCCATGGAAGACCGCCGCGAATTGCTGGAAGGCACCCGCAACGAAGCCGAACGCCTCGACCGCTACATTCAAAACCTGCTGGACATGACCCGCCTCGGCCACGGTGGCCTCAAACTGGCCCGCGACTGGGTGGCGCCTGGCGACATCGTCGGCAGCGCCCTCAACCGCCTGCGGGCCGTGCTGGCGCCGCTGCGCGTGCAGACCGACGTGCCGGGCGAGCTGCCATTGCTGTATGTGCATGCGGCGCTGATCGAGCAAGCGCTGATCAACGTGGTGGAAAACGCTGCCCGTTTCTCGCCCGCACAGGGTCGGCTGGACATTCACGTGTCGGTGCAAGGCGAGCAACTGCGCTTCGCCGTCAGCGACCAAGGCCCGGGCATCCCCGTTGCCGAGCGCGAGAAGATCTTCGACATGTTCTACACCGCCGCCCGTGGCGACCGGGGCGGGCAGGGCACAGGTTTGGGCCTGGCCATCTGCCAAGGCATGATCGGCGCCCATGGCGGGCAGATTCTGGTGGATGATGGCATTGATGGCCATGGCACCTGCATCACACTATGCTTGCCCCTGCCTGAACAACCTGTAGCTGAAAACGACGCCCCATGAGCCAATCCGCCACGCTGCTGGTCATCGATGATGAACCCCAGATCCGCAAATTCCTACGCATCAGCCTGGCTTCCCAGGGCTACAAGGTGATCGAAGCCGCCACCGGCGGCGAAGGCCTGGCCCAGGCTGCATTGGCCAAGCCGGACCTGGTAGTGCTCGACCTCGGCCTGCCCGACATGGACGGCCAGCAGGTGCTGCGAGAGCTGCGCGAATGGAGCGCGGTGCCGGTGCTGGTGCTGTCGGTGCGGGCCAGTGAAGTGCAGAAGGTGGATGCACTCGACGGCGGGGCCAACGACTACGTGACCAAGCCCTTCGGCATCCAGGAATTCCTTGCCCGCGTGCGTGCGTTGCTGCGCCAGGTGCCCCAGAGCGGCGGCGGGGAGGTGGCCGCCAGCTTCGGCCCGCTGATCGTGGATTTTGCTTTTCGCAAGGTGACGCTCGATGGCGTGGAAGTGGCGCTGACCCGCAAGGAATATGCCCTGCTGGCGCAACTGGCCGGGCACCCGGGGCGGGTGATTACCCAGCAGCAGCTGCTCAAGGATATTTGGGGGCCGACGCATGTGGACGATACCCACTACCTGCGGATTGTGGTGGGGCATTTGCGGCAGAAGCTGGGGGATGATCCGGCGGCGCCGCGGTTTATCGTGACCGAGGCGGGGGTGGGGTACAGGTTGGTGACGCCGAATTGATCGTCGGCCTCATTCGTAGCCCATTAATTCCGACGCCTGCTCGCGGGCATGCTGGCAAGTGATGCCGGGTTCGATACGGAACAAGGGGTGTGTCTGGTTTTCGCCTTGGTAGAGCGTAGTCTTGCCGACGGTGGTCTTGAGCGCCGGGTTGTCTATGGTCATTGCGATTCTCCCTGAATTTTCGTTGCCAGCGCGGGCCTCTCGCGGATAAATCCGCTCCTACACGCGTACCCCTGTAGGAGCGGATTTATCCGCGATAGGCCGGCACAGCCAACACAATGCCCTAAGCCCGACGCACCTCAGGCTCCAAAAACGCCGCCTCCAGCAACTGCTGGGTATACGCATGCTGCGGCGCATGGAAGATCGCCTGGGCATCCCCCTGTTCAACCACCTGCCCATGCTTGATCACCATCAACTGGTGGCTCAGCGCTTTGACCACGGCCAGGTCGTGGCTGATGAACAGGTAGGTCAGGTTGTACTTTTGCTGCAGGTTGCGCAGCAACTCCACCACTTGCCGCTGCACGGTGCGGTCCAGCGCCGAGGTAGGTTCGTCCAGCAGAATCAACGCGGGCTTGAGCACCAAGGCGCGGGCAATCGCGATGCGTTGGCGCTGGCCGCCGGAAAACTCATGGGGGTAACGGTGGCGGGTGCGTGGGTCCAGGCCTACCTCTTCGAGCGCGGCGATGATCGCAGCCTCTTGTTCGGCCGGGCTGCCGATGCGGTGGATGCGCAGCCCCTCACCGACAATATCAGCCACGCACATGCGCGGGCTGAGGCTGCCGAACGGGTCCTGAAACACCACCTGCATCTCGCGGCGCAGCGGGCGCACTTCCTTCTGGTTCAGCCCTTCCAGCGCCTGGCCGTGGAAGCGGATGCCGCCCTGACTGGAAATCAACCGCAGGATCGCCAACCCGAGGGTGGATTTGCCGGAGCCGGACTCGCCAACAATGCCCAGCGTCTGCCCCTGAGGCAGGCTGAAGTTGACGCCGTCCACCGCCTTTACGTGGTCGACGGTACGGCGCAGCAAGCCCTTCTTGATCGGGAACCAGACCTTGAGGTCGTCCACTTCCAGCAGTGGTGCCCCCACCGGGTTGTGCGCCGGCAGGCCGCTGGGTTCGGCATTGATCAACATCTGCGTGTAAGGGTGCTGCGGTTTGCTGAACAGCTGGGCGCAGTCGGCCTGTTCGACGATCTTGCCGCACTGCATCACGCACACGCGGTGGGCGATGCGCCGCACCAGGTTGAGGTCGTGGCTGATCAGCAGTAGCGCCATACCCAGCCGGGCCTGCAGCTCTTTGAGCAGGTCGAGAATCTTCAACTGCACGGTCACGTCGAGCGCGGTGGTGGGTTCGTCGGCAATCAGCAATTCCGGCTCGTTGGCCAGGGCCATGGCGATCATCACCCGCTGGCGTTGCCCGCCAGACAGCTCGTGGGGCAGGGCTTTGAGGCGCTTGCGTGGCTCGGGGATGCCGACCAGTTCCAGCAGCTCCAGCGTGCGTGCGGTGGCCTGTTTGCCAGTCAGGCCCTTGTGCAGCAGCAGGATTTCGTTGATCTGCTTTTCGATGCAGTGCAACGGGTTGAGCGAGGTCATCGGCTCCTGGAAGATCATCGCGATGCGGTTGCCGCGAATCCGTTGCATGGCCTTTTCGCCTTGCTGCAACAGGTCTTTGCCTTCGTAGCGGATGCTGCCGCTGGGGTGGCGGGCCAGGGGGTAGGGCAGCAGGCGCAAGATCGAGTGTGCAGTCACCGATTTGCCCGAACCGCTTTCGCCCACCAGCGCCAGGGTTTCGCCCTTGCGGATGTCGAAGCTGATGCCGTCGACCACCCGGTTTACATGCTCCCCGGTGACGAATTCCACGGCCAGGTCACGCACTTCGATCAGGTTTTGTTCAGTCATGTCACTTCCTCGGGTCGAAGGCATCGCGGGCGGATTCGCCGATGAATACCAGCAGGCTCAGCATGATCGCCAGTACGGCAAAGGCACTGATGCCCAGCCACGGCGCCTGCAGGTTGGACTTGCCTTGTGCCACCAGTTCGCCCAGCGACGGCGCGCCCGGCGGCAGGCCAAAGCCAAGGAAGTCCAGCGCGGTGAGGGTGCCGATGGCCCCGGTGAGAATGAACGGCATGAAGGTCATGGTCGAGATCATGGCGTTGGGCAAGATGTGCCGGTACATGATCGCACCGTTGCGCATGCCCAGCGCGCGGGCGGCGCGCACGTACTCGAGGTTGCGCCCGCGCAGGAACTCGGCGCGCACAACATCCACCAGGCTCATCCACGAGAACAGCAGCATGATGCCCAGCAGCCACCAGAAATTGGGCTGCACGAAGCTGGCCAGGATGATCAGCAGGTACAGCACCGGCAGCCCGGACCAAATCTCAAGAAATCGCTGCCCGGCCAGGTCCACCCAGCCGCCATAAAAGCCCTGCAGCGCCCCGGCGATGACGCCGACGATGGAGCTGAGGATGGTCAGCGTAAGGGCAAACAGCACCGAAATGCGGAAGCCATAGATCACCCGCGCCAGTACGTCGCGGCCCTGGTCGTCGGTGCCCAGCCAATTGTCGGCCGAAGGCGGGGCCGGGGCGGGCACGCGCAGGTCGTAGTTGATGCTCTGGTAGCTGAACGGGATGGGCGCCCACAGCACGAAGCTGTCTTTGCTGGCCAGCAGTTCGCGGATGTAGGGGCTCTTGTAGTTGGCCTCCAGCGGGAACTCGCCGCCAAAGGTGGTCTCGGGGTAGCGCTTGAAGGCCGGGAAGTACCACTCGCCGTCGTAGCGCACGGCAATCGGTTTGTCGTTGGCAATCAGCTCGGCGCCCAGGCTCAGGCCGAACAGGATCAAAAACAGCCACAGCGACCACCAGCCACGGCGGTTGGCCTTGAAGCGCTCGAAGCGCCGGCGGTTGAGGGGGGACAAGGCCATGTCAGTGCTCCCGGCTGGCAAAGTCGATACGGGGGTCGACCAGGGTGTAGGTCAGGTCGCCGATCAGTTTCACCACCAGCCCCAGCAGGGTGAAGATGAACAGGGTGCCGAAGACCACCGGGTAATCGCGGTTGATGGCCGCTTCAAAACTCATCAGGCCCAGGCCGTCAAGGCTGAAGATCACCTCGATCAGCAAGGAGCCGGTGAAGAAAATGCCGATGAACGCCGACGGGAAACCGGCAATCACCAGCAGCATGGCGTTACGGAACACATGGCCGTACAGCACCCGCGGGCGGCTCAGGCCTTTGGCCTTGGCGGTGATCACGTACTGCTTGTTGATCTCGTCGAGGAAGCTGTTTTTGGTCAGCAGGGTCATGGTGGCGAAGTTGCCGATCACCAGCGCGGTAATCGGCAGCACCAGGTGCCAGAAGTAGTCCAGCACTTTGCCAGTGGTACTCAGCTCGTCGAAGTTGTTGGAGGTGAGCCCTCGTAGCGGGAACCAGTCGAAATAGCTGCCGCCGGCAAACAGCACGATCAGCAGGATGGCGAACAGGAATGCGGGGATGGCGTAGCCGACGATGATCGCCGAACTGGTCCACACGTCGAAGTGGCTGCCATGGCGCACCGCCTTGGCGATACCCAGCGGGATCGACACCAGGTACATGATCAACGTGCTCCACAGCCCCAGCGAGATCGACACGGGCATTTTCTCGGCGATCAGGTCGATCACCTTGGCGTCCCGGAAGAAGCTGTCGCCAAAGTCGAGCTGGGCGTAGTTCTTGACCATGATCCACAAGCGTTCGGGCGGCGACTTGTCGAAGCCGTACATGCGCTCGATTTCGGCGATCAGCGCCGGGTCCAGGCCTTGGGCGCCACGGTAGTTGGAGCCGGCCACCGACACCTCGGCACCGCCACCGGCAATGCGGCTGGTGGCGCCTTCGAAGCCTTCGAGTTTGGCGATCATCTGCTCCACCGGCCCGCCGGGTGCGGCCTGGACGATGATGAAATTGATGATCAGGATGCCGAACAAGGTCGGGATGATCAGCAGCAAACGGCGCAGGATATAGGCCAGCATGTCAGTGGGCCTCGTCCGCGGGGGCTTCGGTCACCGCCGGGGTGACGTTTGGCTTGATCCACCAGGTGTCGATGCCCACGTCGTACTTGGGCGATACCTTCGGGTGGCCGATGTGGTTCCAGTAGGCCACGCGCCAGGTCTTGATGTGCCAGTTGGGGATCACGTAGTAGCCCCACAGCAGCACGCGGTCCAGCGCCCGGGTGTGGTTGACCAGGCTTTGCCGCGAATCGGCGTTGATCAATTGTTCCACCAGCTGGTCGATGGCCGGGTCGCGCAGGCCCATGAAGTTGCGGCTGCCGGGGTTGTCGGCGGCGGCGCTGGTCCAGAACTCGCGCTGTTCGTTGCCGGGCGAGTTGGATTGCGGGTAGCCGCTGACGATCATGTCGAAGTCGCGCGAGCGCAGGCGGGTGATGTACTGCGAAACGTCCACGCGGCGGATGTTCAGGTCGATGCCAAGGTCGGCCAGGTTGCGTTTGAACGGTAGCAGGATGCGCTCGAACTCTGTTTGCGCCAGCAGAAACTCGATGACCACCGGTTTGCCGTCCTTGTCGACCATCTTGTCGTCGACGATCTTCCAGCCGGCCTCTTGCAGCAGCTTGTAGGCCTGGCGCTGCTGCTCGCGGATCATGCCGCTGCCATCGGTGACCGGGTTGTGGAAGGCCTCGTTGAACACCTGCTCGGGCACCTTGCCGCGCATCGGTTCGAGGATTTTCAGCTCGTCGGGCGAGGGCAGGCCTTTGGCGGCCATCTCGGAGTTTTCGAAGTAGCTGCCGGTGCGGGTGTAGGCACCGTTGAACAGCTGCTTGTTGGTCCACTCGAAGTCCAGCAGCAGGCTCAGGGCCTGGCGCACGCGGATGTCCTGGAACACCGGTTTGCGCAGGTTGTAGATGAAGCCTTGCATGCCGGTAGGGTTGCCGTTGGGCAACTCTTCCTTGATCAGGCGGCCGTCGCGCACGGCGGGCACGTTGTAGGCGGTGGCCCAGTTCTTGGCGCTGACTTCCAGGCCGTAATCGAACTGCCCGGCTTTGAGCGCTTCGAGGGCGACGGTGTTGTCGCGGTACGAATCGAAGGTCATGGCGTCGAAGTTGAACATGCCGCGGTTGATCGGCAGGTCTTTGGCCCAGTAGTCCTTGACGCGCTCGTAACGCACCGAGCGCCCGGCCTTGACCTCGGCGATTTTGTAGGCGCCGCTGCCCAGCGGGATTTCCAGGTTGCCACGGTTGAAGTCACGGCCTTCGTACCAGTGCTTGGGCAGCACCGGCAGTTGGCCAAGGATCAGCGGCAGCTCGCGGTTGTTCTTGTGCTTGAACTTGAACAGCACCCGCAGCGGGTCTTCGGCAACCACGTCGGCAACGTCGGCGTAGTACTGGCGGTACAGGGGCGCGCCGTCCTTGATCAGGGCGTTGAAGGTGAACACCACATCATCGGCGCGCATCGGGTGGCCGTCGTGAAAGCGTGCTTCGGGGCGCAGGTAAAAGCGCACCCAGCTGTTGTCCGGGGCCTTTTCGATCTTGCCGGCCACCAGGCCGTATTCGGTGAAAGGCTCATCCAGGCTCTGGCGCATCAAGGTGTCGTAGATGGCGCTGACGTTTTCGGCAGGCACGCCCTTGTTGATGAACGGGTTGAGGCTGTCGAAGCCGCCAAAGCTGGACTGGCGGAAGGTGCCGCCCTTGGGCGCATCGGGGTTGACGTAATCGAAGTGTTTGAAGTTGGCCGGGTATTTCGGCGGCTCGTCATACAGGGTGAGCGCGTGTTGCGGCGCGGCCAGGGCCGGTACGCTCAGGCAGGCGAGCAACAGGCTGCCGGCCACCTGGCGCAGGCGGTGCGTTGGCATCATTTGGCTTTCTCCGAAGGCTTAATCCACCAGCTGTTCAGCCCAAGGGTGTAGGGCGGCGTGGTGACGAAGGCGAACCGGTTGCGGTAGGCCAGGCGGTGATTGTCGAGATACCAGTTGGGGATCATGTAGTACTGCCATGACAGCACCCGGTCCAGGGCGCGGGCGGCAGCCACCTGGTCGTCACGGGTGCGGGCGGCGAGCAGGGTGTCGAGCAGGTGGTCGACCACCGGGTCCTTGACCCCTGCGTAGTTCTTGCTGCCTTTGGTCGAGGCCTGGCTGGAGTGGAAGTACAGCCACTGCTCAAGGCCCGGGCTCAACGTCTGGTTGAGGGTCATCAGGATCATGTCGAAGTCGAACTGGTCCAGGCGTTGTTTGTACTGGGCGCGGTCCACGGTGCGCAGGTGCGCGTCGATGCCGATGCTGGCCAGGTTTTCGACATAAGGCTGCAGGATGCGTTCAAGGTTGGGGTTCACCAGCAGCAGTTCCATGCGCAGCTGTTGGCCCTTGGCGTTGACCAGACGCTGGCCGTTCAGCTTCCAGCCCGCCTCGGCAAGCAGGCCCAGGGCTTGGCGCAAAGTCTGCCGGCTGACGCCACGGCCGTCGGTGTGGCTCACCTGGTAGGGCTGGGTGAACAGCTTCTCGGGCAACTGGTCACGGAAGGGCGTAAGCAACAGCCATTCCTTGCCGGTGGGCAGGCCGCTGGCGGCGAACTCGCTGTTGGGGTAGTAGCTGGTCGAACGGCGGTAGGCGCTGCTGAACAGCGCGCGGTTGGTCCACTCGAAGTCGAGCATCAGGCCCAGAGCCTGGCGTACCCGGGCATCGCTGAACGTGGCCCGGCGGCTGTTCATGAACAGGCCCTGGGTTTGCGTGGGGATGCGGTGCGGGATCTGCGCCTTGATCACCTCGCCCCGGCGCACCGCCGGGAAGTTGTAGCCGTTTGCCCAGTTCTTGGCCTGGTGCTCGATATAGATGTCGAACTCGCCGGCCTTGAACGCTTCGAACGCCACCGTGGCATCGCGGTAAAACTCGAACTCCACGCGGTTGAAGTTGTACTTGCCGCGGTTAACGGCCAGGTCTTTTCCCCAATAATTCTTCACCCGCTCGAACACCAGGCGTCGGCCAGGCTGCACCTGGGTGATGCGGTAAGGGCCGCTGCCCAGTGGCGGCTCAAAGGTGGTGGCCTTGAAGTCGCGGCCTTGCCAGTAGTGCTTGGGCAGCACGGGCATTTCGCCCAGGCGCAGGATCAGCAGCGGGTTGCCGGCGCGCTTGAACACAAAGCGGATGCGCAGCGGGCCGAGGATGTCGACGCGTTGCACTTCCTGCAGGTTGGTGCGGTAGATCGGGTGGCCTTCCTTGAGCAGGGTGCGGTAGCTGAACGCTACGTCGGCGGCGGTGATTGGCTGGCCGTCATGCCAGCGCGCTTCCGGGCGCAGGTTGAACACCACCCAGCTGCGGTCTTCGCTGTACTCCACCGAACGGGCGATCAGGCCGTAGCTGGACGTTGCCTCGTCACCGGACGGGTCGTACTGGCCGGTGCCGACCATTAGCGTTTCGTTCAGCTCGCTGACACCGTATTGCAGGAAGTTTGGCGTGCTGACCGGGCTGCTGCCCTTGAAGGTGTAGGGGTTGAGCGTGTCGAAGGTGCCAAATGCCATGGCCCGCAAGGTGCCGCCTTTGCGTGCTTGCGGGTTGACCCAGTCGAAGTGGGTGAATGTGGCCGGGTACTTGAGCGTGCCGAACTGCGCGTATCCGTGGCTTTCGCTCACCATCGCGGCTGCGGGAAAGCTCAAGGCCAGGCTGAGAGACAGCAGGAGGGGACGTATCAAGTCGGCATCCGATCCAGAGGCGTTGGGCTTTGGTCGGGGTACAGTAACAGCTTGGCGGGGTTGGAAAAAGGGGATGGCTTGGGTGTGCGCCCCCTGTAATCGATGGACTCGCCCCCGCCGAGGCATCACAGTGCCACGGTGGCGTTCGAAGAAGCCAACGGCAGCGAGGGCGAGACCATGAAAAAGCATAGTTCGAAGCACGATTCCCTGTCTTCCACTGATGTGGAGCTTTGCACAACCATCTGCGTAGACCTGGCCAAACAGGTCTTCCAGTTAGCAGGCGAGGATGCTACCGGTCGGGTGATCTACGAAGATCGCATCAAATCCCGACAGGCTTTCCATGATTTCCTACTCAAGGTGCCAGTGACGGTAACTGTCTTGATGGAGTGTGGTCCGGGTGCGCAAGCCTGGGCCAGGTTGCTGCAGGCCAAGGGTAATCCGGTTCGCATTCTGCCTGCGCAACGCGTGGCCGAGCACCGCAGTGGCGCCAAGAACGACCGTAACGACGCTCATGCCATTTTGCGCGCTGGTCGCGACAGCAGCATCGCCTCGATACCGGTCAAGAGCACCACAGCACTGACTATTCAGGCGCTGCACCGTATCCGGCGCGGCAACATCAAGCGACATACAGCGCTGGGTAATCAGATGCGTGGCTTGCTGCTTGAGCATGGTGTATCCATGCCCCAAGGTGATACCGCGATCAGTACACATGTACCGCGAGCTCTTGAGGATGCCTCCTTGCCCCTGCCTGATTTGTTGCGCGAGTTGCTCGATGAACTGCTAGCTGACTGGCTCTTTCTGAGTGAGCGCATTGCGACGCTAAGTGCGCGGCTCGAAGCGACAGCCCAAGAGGATAAGGTCGCACAACGGTTGATCACCATTCGTGGTGTCGGCCCCATCATCGCCACGGCGATCGTGGCGAAAGAGACAGAACCTGCACGCTTCGCCAGTGGCCGGATGTTTTCTGCTTTCTTCGGTGTCGTGCCCGACCAGCACAGCAGCGGAAACAAAATCAGGCTGGGCAGAATGAGCAAGCGAGGTGACGGCTACATACGCAGCTTGATGATTCAAGGCGCGCATGCTGTCTTGAGTCAGCTAAAGCCTGATTCCGATCAGCCAGATGATCGCCGCCTCTTGCGCTGGCTATCCCGCCTTGGGCGCAAGGAGGCGGCGATCAGACTGGCTAATCGAAATCTGCGCATTATTTGGTCACTGCTGCAAAGTGATCAGGTTTATCAACGCAAACCGAAAGGTCATGAGGAGGCTGCCATGAGCAGCTGATCAACCGAGCAATGCCACCGGGGCGCTGCGCGCCCCAACCCCTGCTAGTGAACATTGCCCCTTGGTAAGACCGTCGCAGAGAAATGCCTCCGCTCCTACAGGCCCGGCAACATTATGGCCTCAATGTAAACGGCAAACTGCGAGCTCACCACGATGTTGGCCAGAAGCGAAAAGCTTCCTCGAATAGGCCTGATACATAGATGCAACCGGGTTCCTATGTTCAAAAAGCAGCTAGACAGTGTGGGCGAGTCCATACATAGGAGCGGCTTTAGCCGCGAAGCAGGCGACGCGGTGCCTGGCACCGGCTGTGCCGGTGTTCGCGGCTGAAGCCGCTCCTACAGGGGGCGAGTCAAATCAGCAGTGCGTGATCAGTGCGACAGGTAAACGGTCAACGTCTGCCCCGGCTTCAGCGCGTGCCCGCTACGCGGGTTCCAGCGCTTGAGATGCTGCATTTCAACGTTGAAACGTTTGGCTACCAAATACAGCGAATCCCCTTTGCGCACTTTGTACTGGGTGGAGCGCTTGCCGGAGGCTGCCACCCGGTTGCCCGCAGCGCTCGGCGCATTGCCGCCGCGCAGGGCCAGCACCTGGCCGGCCTTTACCCGGTTGCCCGACAGCTTGTTCCAGCGCTGGATGTCCTTGACCGACACCCGGTTGGCCCTGGCGATGGTGCTTAGGTTGTCGCCGCGCTTGACCCGGTAGCTGCGCGCCGCCGCCGGTGCCTTGGCCTCGGCCACGGCGCGTTCGAACACGGCCTTGTTGGGCTGCAGGCTGACCAGTTGCTCGGGCTTGAGGTCCGTCAGCAATTGGGCCTTGGCAGTGGGCACCAGCAATTGCTGGGGGCCATCCACGGTCATGCGCTTCTTGAAGGCTGGGTTCAGCTGGATCAGCTCGTCTTCGTCGATGTTGGCGAAGGCGGCGACGCGCGACAGGTCGAGGCGCTCGTTGATGGCAACGGCTTCGAAGTACGGTTCGTTGGCAATCGGGTTGAGGTTGATGCCGTAGGCTTCGGGCGTGGACACCACCTGCGACAGGGCCAGCAGCTTGGGCACGTAGTCGCGGGTTTCCTGGGGCAGCGGCAGGTTCCAGTAGTCGGTCGGCAGGCCGAGGCGCTCGTTGCGCTCGATGGCCCGGCTGACCGTGCCTTCGCCTGCATTGTAAGCGGCCAGGGCCAGCAGCCAGTCGCCATTGAACATGTCGTGCAGGCGGCTGAGATAGTCCAGCGCGGCGTTGGTCGAGGCGGTGACGTCGCGGCGGCCATCGTAGAAGTTGGTCTGGCGCAGGTTGAAATGGCGGCCGGTGGAAGGGATGAATTGCCACATGCCGGCGGCGTGCGCGCGCGAGTAGGCCATTGGGTTGTAGGCGCTTTCGATGGCTGGCAGCAGGGCCAGCTCAAGCGGCATGTCCC
Organism: Pseudomonas sp. PSKL.D1; assembly: GCF_028898945.1. NCBI lineage: Bacteria > Pseudomonadati > Pseudomonadota > Gammaproteobacteria > Pseudomonadales > Pseudomonadaceae > Pseudomonas > Pseudomonas sp. PSKL.D1. Next base: position 3,862,800 of record NZ_CP118607.1, on the reverse strand, counting down.
GCTCTTCGAGGCGCTCGACGATGTAGTGCAGGTAGAGGCTGCCACGTTCGCCCGCGTTTTCGATGAAGCTAGGGTTGCTGGCGAACCACAGGCGCTGTTGCTCGATGCGCGGATTGACGTCGATGCTGTCCTGGAGGGCAAAGCCTTGGCGCATGCGCTCCCACACGTCCTGCGGCGCTTGCTCGGCGGGTTTGACCGCCAGCGGCGCGGGTTTGTGCTTGATCCGCGCCTGGTAGCTGTGCGCGCGAACGCTGTCGGCTTCGTCGAGCTGACGGGTGCTCTGGCAACCCACGAGGGTGGCGGCCAGGGCCAGCGCACTGACTTGGGCCAGGCGCGTCAGGGCGGCTGAATGAGCGGTTCTGCGGCTACGGGAAGACATCGGCGGGGACGGGTATCCGGGCAAAAAATTTCGGCGATTCTAGAAACCGCTCCCGGCCGGGTCAACCGTTGACAGCCCGCTGCGATATATCTTGAGGTTATCAGAAGGTGTCCTTCCAAGACCTCAAGGCAGCAAAAACAGTGACCTGCGAGTCGTTTGAATGCCCCTTCCACTCGTCTGCTTTTTGTTTAACTAATGTTTCAGCGGTGCGCAGGAAGGGGTTGGTCTGGCGCTCCAGGCCTATAGTTGATGGCAATGTGATGCGATTGTCGGCGCGCAGTCGGGTAACGTCATCGAAACGTTGCAGAATGTGCGGGTTTGATGGCTCCACGGCCTTGGCAAAACGCAGATTGCTGAGGGTGTATTCGTGGGCGCAATACACCTCGGTGGCCTCTGGCAGGGCTGCCAGGCGGGCAAGCGCCGGTTGCATCTGTTGTGGCGTGCCTTCGAACATGCGCCCGCAGCCAGCGGCAAACAGGGTATCGCCGCTGAACAGCAGCGGTGTGGCCGGTTGGTCGCTGAAATAGGCCAGGTGGCCGAGGGTGTGGCCTGGCACGGCCAGCACCTGGAAGGTTACGCCCAGTACGGTGACTTCATCGCCGTCGCCCAGCGCCAGTTCGCGGCAGGGGATGCGCTCGTTGGCCGGGCCGCACACCCGTGCATCGGTGAGCTGCTTGAGCCGCTCGACACCGCCGACGTGATCGTTATGGTGGTGGGTAATCAGGATGTCTTCCAGCACCCAGCCCGGGTGCGCGGCAAGCCAGGCCTCCACCGGGCCGGCATCACCCGGGTCGACCACCGCGCAACGGCGTTTGGCAGTATCCTGTAACAACCAGATGTAGTTGTCGGAGAAAGCGGGGAGTGCATCGATCTGTATCATGGTGCGGATCCGTATCGCCAAGCGTGGCACATGGGGGCATCTTAGCCGCGATGGCGCGGTGCGAGAACCTTCGAGGGAGAGCGCAATGACCGACCAAGCCTTTGCCCAGGCCGACCCGGAATGGGTCAAGCTGATCAGCCTGGCCCGTGAGTGGTTCAACGGCCCACTTGGCCAGCTGATGCTTAAAGAAGAAGCAAAACTGCTGGAAGAAGAGCTCGGGCGCTTCTTCGGCGGTTACCTGGTGCATTACGGCCCGGGCGCCGAGGCCCCGCCCATTGCCCCGCAGGTACAGCGCAACGTGCGCTTGGGGGCGCCGTTGCCGGGCGTGGAAATTGTGTGCGAAGAGCAGGCCTGGCCGTTGGGTGAGCACGCCGCCGACGTGGTGGTACTGCAACATGGCCTGGATTTCAGCCTGTCGCCCCACGGCCTGTTGCGCGAGGCGGCCCAGGCGGTGCGCCCGGGTGGGCACTTGCTGATTGTCGGGATCAACCCCTGGAGCAGCTGGGGCATGCGCCATTTCTTCGGCCGCGGGGCGCTGCGCAAGGCGCGCTGCATCTCGCCTTCGCGGGTGGGCGACTGGCTCAACCTGCTGGGCTTCGCGCTGGAGAAACGCCGCTTCGGGTGCTATCGTCCGCCGCTTGCCTCCCCGGCCTGGCAGCAACGCCTGGCGGGTTGGGAGCGCATGGCCGGTGGCTGGCAGGGCGCCGGGGGCGGTGTGTACCTGCTGGTGGCGCGCAAGATGGTGGTCGGCCTGCGGCCACTGCGCCCGCAACGCCGAGAGCCGATGGGCAAGCTGCTGCCGTTGCCGCTGGCCAAGGTCAACCGCACGGCGGTCGACCCTGATTCCGACAAGCATTGAACACGAGTGGTACATGAGCGAAAGCGTCGAGCTGTATACCGATGGCGCCTGCAAGGGCAACCCTGGCATTGGCGGCTGGGGCGTCCTGCTGATCTACAAGGGCGTCGAAAAGGAACTGTGGGGCGGCGAGCGCGAAACCACCAACAACCGCATGGAGCTGATGGCGGCCATCCAGGGGTTGATGGCGCTCAAGCGTGAATGCGACGTGGTGCTGACCACCGACTCGCAGTACGTGATGAAGGGCATCAACGAGTGGATGACCAACTGGAAGAAGCGCGGCTGGAAAACCGCGGCCAAGGAGCCGGTGAAAAACGCCGACCTGTGGCAGCAGCTGGACGAGCAGGTCAACCGCCACAAAGTCACCTGGAAATGGGTGCGCGGCCACATCGGCCACCCCGGCAACGAGCGCGCCGACCAGCTGGCCAACCGTGGCGTGGACGAAGTGCGCGCCCAGCGTTGAGCTGCGGTACAATGCCGGCCTTTGTAACTGATGCAACCTGGAGCGCCCCGCGTGGAGCAGCAGCACGATAAGCGGTATGTGATTCTCGATACCGAAACCACCGGCATGCCGGTCAGCGAAGGCCACCGGATCATCGAAATCGGTTGTGTCGAGGTGATTGGCCGGCGCCTGACCGGGCGGCACTTCCACGTGTACCTGCAGCCGGACCGCGAGAGTGACGAGGGCGCCATCAACGTCCACGGCATCACCGATGCGTTTCTGGTCGGCAAGCCGCGCTTTGCCGATGTGGCGGAGGAATTCTTCGAGTTCATCCAGGGCGCCACGCTGGTCATCCACAACGCGGCGTTCGACGTTGGCTTCATCAACAACGAATTCGCGCTGATCAAGCAGGGCGACCGCGCCGACATTTCCCAGCACTGCACCATCCTCGACACCCTGCTGCTGGCGCGTGCCCGCCACCCAGGGCAGCGCAACAGCCTTGACGCGTTGTGCAAACGCTACGACATCGACAACTCGGGCCGTGAACTGCACGGCGCCTTGCTCGACTCGGAATTGCTGGCCGACGTCTACCTGGCAATGACCGGTGGCCAGACCAGCCTGTCGCTGGCGGGCCATGGCGGTGACGCTGACGGGCAGGGCACTGGTGGCAGCGAAATTCGCCGCATCACTGGCCGTGCGCCGGGGCGGGTCATCATGGCCAGCGCAGAAGAGCTGGAGGCACATGCCGAGCGGCTGGCAGCGGTCGCCAAGTCGGCCGGCGGGCCTTCCATGTGGCAGGCCCTGACCGAAACCCCGGCCGGTTAACCCGCCAGTTGGTGCAGCTGCCCCAGGCGGCTGCGGGTGCGCATGAGGTCGGCGATCGAGCCGCCCAGGCTTTCATCCAGCGGGCGTTTACCGATCACGGTCAGCTGCCGGTCCTGGTCGTACAGCACGTCCACCAGGTTGACGAAGCGCTGCTGCGCCGCCAGCGAGCATTCCGACAAGTCGTCCAGCCCGACGATGACCCATTGCGAAAACCGGCCTGCCAGCACCAGGTAATCGATCACGGCGGTCGGCTGTTCGCACAGGTCGTCGAACGCGAACATCACGCTGTTTTCATCACAGGCCAAAGCCTTCAATGCGCGTTTGTTGATGTCGAGCGTGACAGGCTGGGCATCGGGCACACCTAGCGCCTGGCGCTGGGCGGCATTGCCAGGCCACACGTAATGCCCCTGGGTAAAGCGCTGGTGCTCACGGTTGGCCGGCAGGCTGCGAAAATCGGTGTCACCGCCTACCTCCAGTACGTCCATACGGCCATTGATCAGGCGGATCACGGGCAGGAAGCGTTCGTGGTACAGCGGGTTGGGCAGCAGCCCTTCGGGGGCGTAGTTGGAGGTGACCAGCAGGAAGATGCCGCGGGCGAACAAGGCATCGAACAGCCGCGTCAGCAGCATGGCGTCGCCGATGTCGTGCACATGGAATTCGTCAAAGCACAGCACCTGGCAGTGGCCCAGCAGTTCGTCCAGGGTGGCGCCCAGGGCATCATCGAGCAAGCGGTGGCGGTGCATGCCCTGATGCAGGCGGGCAAAAAAGTCGTGGAAGTGCAGGCGCTGCTTGGCCTCGACCGGCACCGCCTGAAAGAAGCCATCCAGCAGCCAGCTTTTGCCGCGGCCCACCGAGCCGTGCAGGTACAGGCTGCGTGGCTGGCCGCTTTCCAGTTTGGCCAGTTGTTCGGCCATGCTGTGAATGACCCGGCGCTGGCCCTCGCTGAGCTGGTAGCCACGGCTGCTGGCCTTGTTTTCGAACCAGGCGAGCAGTTCACTCTGCGGGGCGGGCGTGGCACGCAAGCGCTGGCCGAGCTGGCGCAGCGGGGTTGGGATCCAGGCGGACACAACTGAGCTCCTTGGGCGTGGTTGGGGCAGGGTGCAGCTTGCCCGAGGATGCCCCGTTTGACCAATACAAAAAGTGCCGTACTCCTATCAACCGCTGTGATAGGTCAGCATTTGCGTTCGAGCTGGCGCTCGATCATGTACTTGACGGTCAGCCGGCGTTCCTTGAGCAGGCGCAGGTCGTCATCCTGAAAGTTGCCCGCCGAGATCGATTCGGCGGCGAGCACCTGATTGTCTATGTCCATGTATTCATCCAGCAGGCGGTCCAGTGTTTTATCGTCCTGCCTGCGTTGCTGGACGATTTCGCGGGGGTAGTGCAGGTCTTGCTACAGGTCGTGAGAGACGGGCATGGAGTCCTCCTTGGTCAATGCAGTTCGCTTAACTGATTGGAAGGGCGCAATGCGATTGTGTTGAGGGGCGGTAGCGAAAAAGCGACGAATGGTTGTCGAGGTTGCTCACGTTTTAGCCAGCTGGCACTAACTTGCTGTTTTAAAGCATTTTTTTTGCGATTGGGGCTTCCCAAAAGAAAAATCTGTGGTAAAGTGCCGCGCATTCCAAGACAACAACCCAGTTGTCACTCAGTTGGAATTGTCAGGGCAGCATCAGCTGCATCCGATACAGGGGCGTCGCCAAGCGGTAAGGCAGCAGGTTTTGATCCTGCCATGCGTTGGTTCGAATCCAGCCGCCCCTGCCATTTTCTCAGTTCGAAAATCCGAATTATTTTCCAGTGCAGATGAATGTCAGCGCTGGGTTTCTGCATTTCTGCATTTCTGCATTTCTGTATTCCTGGTCCAGCCTATTCGCGGGTAAATCGCAGCGGCGAAGAGGCCGAAAAGGCTAACGCCCAACCCTCAGCAAATCATCCAGCACGCGCGCCAACTCTTCAGCCTGCACCGGCTTCTGCAGCACCACGCTGTTGGGTAGCTCCAACCCCTCCAGCTCGGCATACCCGGTCAGGAATACCACCGGCAACCGGGCATAGCGTTCACGCACGGCCAGTGCCAATTGCGCACCATTGAATTCGGGCATGGCAAAGTCGGTTAGCAGCAGGTCGATGCCGTCATCCAGCAACGCCAGCGCCTGTTCGCCGCTGTGCGCCTGGCGCACCTGATAGCCATACTGGCGCAGCACGTCCCCGACCATGTCGCGCACCAAGTGGTCGTCATCCACCAGCAGCACCGTGCGGTCATGGCCGCTGTCGTTGATCGGCTGCGCCACCGGCTCTGCCGCAGGCACGCTGGCCGCATGCTCCTTGACCGCCGGCAAGTACACCGCCACCTGGGTGCCATGGCCCGGCTCGGTATCGATGCGCACGCCACCGCCGGATTGCTTGGCAAAACCGAACACCTGTGCCAGCCCCAGGCCGGAACCTTTGCCGATGTCCTTGGTGGTGAAGAACGGCTCGAACACTTTGGCCAGCACTTCTTCGCTCATGCCGCAGCCGGTGTCGCGGATGCTCAGCATCACGTATTCGCCCGGCTCCGGGTCTTCCGGGCGCTGCGGGCGGGCCTTTATACGGGTGTTGCGGGTGGTCAGCGTAAGCTGGCCGCCTTCGGGCATGGCATCGCGGGCGTTGATGGCCAGGTTGAGGATGATCATTTCGGTCTGGGTGGGGTCGGTCAGCGCTTGCCAGAGGCTGTGGTCCAGGTCCAGACGTACCGATATGTTGCCGCCCAGGGTGCGGCGCAGCAGTTCTTCCAGCCCGCTCAAGGTACGGTTGAGGTTAAGCGGCACCGGCTCCAGGCGCTGACGGCGCGAGAAGGCCAGCAGCTGTGAGGTCAGTTTGGCGCCGCGCTCGCCTGCTTCGCGAATGTGGGTGAGGCGTGTGCGGGCCTTGTCCAGGTCGGCTTTGGCCAGGTCACGTTCAAGGAAGCTGGCGCCGGTGATGATCACCGTGAGCAGGTTGTTGAAGTCGTGGGCGACGCCGGCAGTAAGCTGGCCGACCGCTTCCAGGCGCTGCATCTGCTGCAGGGCGGCTTCGATGCGTTCGCGCTCGGTAATCTGCTCGCGCAGGCGGGTGTTGGCTTCGGCCAGCCCCAGGGCGGATTCGCGTTCGCTGGTGATGTCGCGGGCCACCACGTAAAGCAGCGTGTCCTCCGGCACCACCGCCCAGGACAGCCAGCGCAACTGGCCGCCGGCGTGGCGAATGCGGCCGACAAAGCGGGCGCTGGTGCGGCCGTGGGCGAGGGCGGCCAGTTCGGTCAGCAGCGATTCCTGGTCCGGCTCGGGCAGCAATTGCAGCAGCGAAGTCTGGCTCAGGCGCTCGCGCGAGAAACCAAGGCTGGCTTCCCAGGCCGGGTTGAGCGCGACCGGGGTGAGGTCTTTGTTGAGCACGGCCAGCAGGTCCTGGGACAGCTCCCAGGCGCGGTCACGTTCGCGGGTGCGGCGCTCGACCCGTTCGCCCAGCATTTCGTTAAGCTGTTTGAGGGCCAGGGTGGCCTGGCGTTGCGTGTGGATGTCCTGCAGCACGCCAGAAAACCGGGTGCAGCGGCCCTCGACGAACTGGCACTGGCCGCTGCTCAGCAGCCAGCGCGGTTCCAGGCCATCGGCTGGGGCAATGCGGAATTCGACCCGGTACAAACCGTCGCTGTGCGGGTCCATGGCATGCTCTACCGCCTCCTGCACCCGGGGCTGGTCGGGCGGGTAGATGCCGTTGTAAAACACCTCAAGGCTCATTTCGGTGTCGACCGGCAGGCCGAACAAGGTCTTGCAGCGGTCGTCCCACAGCAACAGGCCATCCTCGGGGCGGAAGTCCCAGGTGCCCATGCCGGCCGCGTCGATGGCGATGCGCGCGCGGGCCTCGACATCAGCCAGCGCTTCTTCGGCACGCCGCCTGCGCTGGCGCTCCTGCACTTCGGTCAGCGCCCGGCGCACGGCCTTGGGTAACAGTGGCAGGTTCTTTTTCAGCAAGTAGTCGGTGGCGCCCAGGCGGATCATTTCCACGGCGTGCTCTTCACCGTAGATGCCGGACAGGAAGATGAACGGCGTGTCCGGGGCCACGCGCTGGGCAATGGCCAGCACGTCGGTACCGGAGGAGCCCGGCAGCACGCAGTCGCACAGGATCAGGTCGTAGTGGTTGTCACGCAGGGCGTGTTCGGCGGCGATATGGTCGAACACCAGTTGCGATTGTACGTGGAACCCGCTGCGTTCCAGGCGCACCAGCGACAGCTCGGCGTCCATCGCGCTGTCTTCGACCATCAGCAGTTTAAGGGGTGTTGGCTGCATCGTGCGCCGGCCTCAGTTGCTGCCGCGCCGATTCAGGCGCAGCGAGCCGGGTGGCGGTTCGTTGAGCACGGCCCAGAACACCCCAAGGTCGGAAATGGCCGTGACGAATTCCTTGAATTCGACTGGCTTGACCACATAGGCGTTCACCCCTAGTTCGTAGGCGCGTAGCAGGTCTGGCTCTTCGCGCGAAGAGGTCAACATCACCGTCGGGATGCTGCGCAATTCGGGCGTGGCGCGTACTTCCTTGAGCACTTCCAGGCCGTCCACCTTGGGCAGTTTCAGGTCCAGCAGCAATACCGCCGGGTTGCCGTCGTCACGTTCGGCGTAGGCATTGCGCCGCAGCAGGTAGTCGAGCGCATCGGCACCGTCGCGCAGCACGATCACTTCGTTGGCCAGCTGGCTGCGTTCCAGGGCCAGAAGGGTCAGTTCCAGGTCGCGGGGGTTGTCTTCAACCAGCAGGATGGGCTTGAGCATGGTGTACGGGTGCCTCAGGAAGTTGCCGGGTGACGGGGAAGGGTGAAGTGAAAACTGGCGCCCTGGCCGACCTTGCCTTCAGCCCAGACCCGCCCATCGTGGCGCTCGATGATACGCCGCACGCTGGCCAGGCCGATGCCGGTGCCTTCGAAGTCTTCCATGCGGTGCAGGCGCTGGAAGACGCCGAACAGTTTGTTCACATAGGCCATGTCGAAGCCTACGCCATTATCGCGAATATAGACTTCAATTTCTTGCTTGTGCTGGCGGGCCTGAATCTCGATGTGGGCCGGTGCGCGCCCTCGGGTGTATTTGATGGCATTGGCGATCAGGTTGTGCAGCGCCATGTTGATGAACGCGGGGTCGGCAATCACCTTGGGCAGGCTGGCAACCTCCCAGACGATGTCGCGGCCTTCGTAGTCGGGCGCCAGGTCCTGGCGGATGGCCTCGACCAGCGCGTTGAGGTCGACGTCCGACAGCCGCAGCGCCGAGCGGCCCATTTGTGAAAAGTTGAGCAGGTTGTCCACCAGGCTGCCGGCAAACTGCGCCGCTTCGCCAATGTGTTGCAGAAAACGGCGGCCGCGCTCGCTCATCCCATGGCCTTCGATTTCGCCGAGCAGTTCGGTGTAGCCGGCAATGTGCCGAAGCGGCGCGCGAAGGTCGTGGGACACACTGTAGGAAAACGCTTCAAGTTCCTTGTTTGACCGGCGCAGCTCACCGGCCAGTTGCGCCAGCTCTTCGGCTTTGCGCAGCACGATGCCGAGCACTGCGCCGCGCAGTTCAAGCACGCCTTCGATGATCAGCAGGTCCCAAGGCTCACAGTAGCCGTTCACCTGCTCTTGCCAGCGCTCAAAGCTGTGCCGCGGGTTGAGTGCGCCGGTGGGGCCTACGTGTTTGTCCGGCCGCCCGGCCCACTCGACCGTGCGCACCTGCTCGGGGCGGAACCACAGCAAGTAGTGCGAGTGGATTTGCGAGATGGCCACCGCCAGCACCCCCCCGGCGTGGGCGGCCAGTTCGGGTAACTCGTCGATGTCGCGGCGCAGGTTGTCGCTGTGGAACACCGTTTCGCCCGCACGCCGGCCCAGCCAGTGCGCCAGGGCATTGACCTGGGCGGGGGGTGGTGTGTGGCCGAACAGGTCGCAGCGCTCGGCAGAAATGACGGCGGCGCCGCTGGCGCCGGCGAATGCCAGCAGTACATCGGGCAGCTCGCGCAGGCCGTCGCTGACGCTGTCATGGTCGGCCATCGAAGCGATCATGCGCACGATGTGCTGGCGCAGGTCGAGCAGCGAGCGGGTCTTGGCGTGGGCTTCGCGCGATTCGACCTGCAGCGAAAGCACACTGGCCAGCAGTTCACAGGCCGTGCGCGTGCGCAAATCCACCGGGCGGGGTTGCGCATGGTGGCACGACACCAGCCCCCACAGTTCACCGTCGACCACGATCGACAGCGACATGGACGCCAGGGTGCCCATGTTGCGCATGTAGTTCAGGTGTACCGGCGAAACGCTGCGCAAGGCGGCAAAACTCATGTCCAGTGGCTTGCCGGTGCGCGGATTGAGGCTGGGCAGCAGCGGCGAGGCCTGGTAATGGGCATCTTCGATTACCCGGATGCGGTTGACCCGGTAGAGTTCGCGGGCCTGGCGGGGGATATCCGAGGCCGGAAAGCACAGGCCAAGGTAGCGTGGGTAGCCTTCGTCTGCGGCTTCGGCGAGCACTTCGCCATTGCCTTCGGCATCAAAACGATACGCCTTGACCCGGCCAAAGCCCGTTATGCGCTTGATTTGCACCACCGTCTGCTGCAGCAGTTCTTCGATGCTGCCGGCCTTGTGCAGGGTGCTGACGAAACTGCGTACCAGCGGGTAATAGTCGCCCTGGCCAGCCAGGTCGGTGGGCTGGCGCAAGGGTTCGAATTCGGCGATCAGCACCTGGTCGTGGCGGTGGGCCAACAGCCGCAGCGGTTGGGTGAACGGCGCCTCTTCGCGCAGGCGCAGGTCGCCGATATGGAACGGGAACGCTTCGTCAGCCGGCAGCTGTTCCAGCCGGCTGCGCAAGTCGAACTGGCCACTGATGACGTCGGCAAAGCCACAGCCGAGCAACTCCCGGGCCGGTACCCCGAGCCAGCGTTCAGCATTTTCACTGGCCTGAAGGATGCGCAGGTCGTGTTCGTCCAGCACCAGCAGAAAACCATGCGGCTGGATGCTGCCCGGCACCTGGATCGGCTCCTGGGCGCAGCGTTCGACGGCCTCGGCGAGTGCATTGTCTGCGGTCATCAATGATAACGCTCCTGTCGTGTCCTTACTGGCTTGCGGTGCAGGCAGTGCGGCCGCCAGGCACCGTAACAGAATGTGGGCCGTTTTGCCGGCCTATGGCCATTTGAGGCACTTGCGTTGCGAGGGTTCGCTGCCGCGTTTAAATCTTTGGGGTTATCACTAAAGTGTGGCCTGTTGCCATCACGCCTTGCTGGCTGACTGCTACGCTCAAATGAGCATAGAGGAACAAGGAACGTGAAGTGACGGAACGCCTTCTGGCCGGGCTGTTGGGCCTGATGTTGAGCGGCAGTGCCGTAGCCTCGGACTTCCTGGTGGAGGTTCGGTTCCAGGTGCAGCGTGGCTGCATGCTGGTCAACCAGCAGCGTGATGCAGGTGCTCAGGCTCTGGGTCAAATCGACCTGGGTGATGCCGCGCGCCTGGATGGCCCGGGCGCTCCGCTCAGTGGCGTTCTGATCAGCCAGCGGCCACCCCGGCTGGAATGCAACCCCGACACGCCCTATCAAGTGCGGATCGATGGTGGCCAGCATGGCGGCGCAGGTGAGTTGCGCTTTTTGGCCAGCGAGGACGCCAAGGCGCGCCCCATTCCCTACCGGCTTTACCGCGATGCCGCTTGGCGTGAGCCGGTGGCGGTGGGTGAGCCCCATGCGGCGCGTGTGCCGGACAGCGGTTCGGTGGAGCTGCCGCTGTATGCCCGCATCGACAAACTGGCGTGGGTGCCCCGTGCCGGGCAGTACGCCGACCTGCTCAAAGTCACGGTCACCTGGTAGGGAGGGCGACATGCACAAGGACGTCTGGCCATGAAGCGCACATCGATCCTGCTGCTCACCCTCGGCCCATTGCTGGTTCCCGGCGGTGTCGCCCATGGCACCACCACCGGTTTCATCCAGGCACGGCTGGTGATCAGCACTGCCTGCCAGATTAGCAGCGGTGACCAGCCTCCCGCCACGCTGGGCAACCCAGGATTGATGGACTTCGGTGAGCGCGGCCCGAACTGGGACCAGGCGCTGCGCACCCGCGTTGACCAGGCGGGTGGCGAGGGCAGTTTGCAGATCAGCTGCACCCCCGAAGTCAGGGCCTTCAACGTGCGCATCAATGCTGGCCTCAATGGCAACGACGGCGTGCGCCGGTTGAGCAATGGCCGTGAAATGATCCCCTACCAACTGGCGGTGGACCCTGGCGGCAACAGCCGCTACGGCATCGGCCAGGCGCGTGCTTTTACCATCAGCAGCACCGATCAGGTGCCGATCCCTATTTACGGTGTAGTGGTGGCGCAGCCGCGCGCGCTGCCTGCCGGGCTTTACCGCGACACCCTCAGAGTGACCCTGGACTGGTAACCCCGCAAGGAGACTACGATGCGAACGACCCTCAGCCACTGCATCCTCGCCGGCCTCGGGCTGGCCTTGGCCGCCCAGGCCCAGGCCGCCACCGTGACCGGCACCATCAGCTCGACCCTCACGCTGACTGCAGCCTGCCAGGTCAATGGCAGCACCGGCAGTACAGGCTTGAATTTCGGCGCGCTGAACTTCGGTACCCAGGAAGCCTTGTTCACCACCGCCAATGGCCAGGTGCTGGGTGGCGGCGGCGGGGCCATGAGCATTCTTTGCTCGGCAGGCACGGTGCCAGCGATCCGCGTGCGTGCGGGTTCCCATGACGGCCAGTCCGCCGGCGGTACACGGGCATTGGCTGATGGTAGCGGCAACTTCGTGCCTTACGACTTCTACACGGATGCCGGGCACACCCAGCTGCTGGCCATCGACGGCACCATTACCCTGCCGACCAGCACTGGCGTTGCGCAAACCGTCAACCTGTATGGCCAGGCACGCGGCAAGGCGGGGCTGCCGGCAGGCACGTACACCGACACGGTGGCCGTCGAGCTGTCGTTCTGAGCCGGCGCCATGCGCAACTGGGTCGGCGGTTGCCTGGCGGGCCTCGGTGCCGTGCTGGCCGCGCCGTTGCATGCGGCAACCAGCAGCACCTTCCAGGTGTCGGCGCAGATCGTTGCCGGTTGCCTGGTGGTCGGCGGGGTCACCAGCTACGGCACGCTCGACTACGGCACCCAGTCGGCCTTGGCCACTGGCGCGCTCAGCACGTCACTGGGGGGCAGCACGGTGACCTTCCAGTGCACCCCCGGCGTGGCGGTGAGCATGAGCCTGGACGGCGGCCAGAACAGCGCCAGCGGCACGCGTTACCTCAAGCGCAGCGGAGGCACCCAGCTGCTGGCCTATCAGCTCTACCGGGACGCGGCCTACACCCAGGCGTTGGTTATCGGCCAGAGCGTGGCGGTCAGCTACAGCGACCCCACGGCGATCAAGTTGCCGGTGTATGGCCGGGCGACGCTGACCGGCCTGGTGCCTGCCGGGACCTACACCGACGTGGTGCAAGTGACGGTGGCCTGGTAACGGCGTCGCCAACAAGAACAATCAAGCAAGGAGAGCGGGATGGTGGCAGGCGCGAAGTGGGCGCAAGGTGTGATCGGGCTGTTGCTGCTGGCGAGCCTGCCGGCAGGCGCGGCCACGTCGGTGCTGATCTGGCCGATCGACCCGGTGCTGGAGGCTGACCAGAAAGCCGGCGCACTGTGGCTGGAAAACCGTGGTTCGGCCCCCGCCAGCCTGCAGGTGCGGGTGTTTGCCTGGCGCCAGGGGGATTATCAGGAACAGTTCCAGGCCCAGCGCGACATCATCGGCAGCCCGCCGGTGGCCAACATCGCGCCCGGCCAGAAGCAGCTCATCCGCCTGACGCGCACGGGCAGTTCGCCCGCCGGCCAGGAGCAGGCTTACCGCATCATCATCGATGAAATCCCGTCGCCACTGCCCGCCGATACCAACACCCAAGGCACCTCGGCAGCCATTCGCCTGCAGATGCGGTATTCGGTACCGCTGTTCGTCTATGGCGAGGGGTTGTGGGGTAAACCGGACCCGGACGGCAACCGCAGCGCCGGTGGCGTTGGCAAACCGCAATTAAGCTGGCGCCCGGTGACGGTGCAGGGCAAACCCTATGTAGAACTGCGCAACACCGGCCCGGTGCACGCGCGCCTGACCGACGTGGTGGTGCAGGGCAAGCCGCTTGCCGAGGGCCTGCTGGGTTACGTGCTGCCCGGTGCCACCATGCGCTGGCCAGCACCGGCCGCATCCGGCGCTGGCAGCGTGCTGAAAGGGCGGGTGAATGGCCAGGAAGTGGCCGAGGCCATCCGGCAAGGCCAATGAGCCCGCCAATGAATGTCGGTCTGGGGCCAGGGAGGACCCGGCAATGGTTGGAAACCGTGTGTGAAACCGCTGTTGCGGGCAGTGCGCCGCTGGTGCCTGGGGCTGGTCGTGCTCGGCGCCGGCCTGGCGGTGGCCGACGACCTGCCGCCACCGCCCACCGAAGCGGCCGCCATCGCCGACGCCACGCTGTACCTCGACTTGCTGGTGAACCAGGTGCCCCGCGCTGAACTGGTGCCGGTGCAGCAGCGCGCCGGGCAGTTGTACCTGGACAGCGAGGTGCTGCGCGCCGCCGGCGTTGCGCTGCCCGGCAACCCGCAAGGTGAACTGGCGCTTGAGGCCGTGCCTGGCCTGCACACCGATTACGACAGCCAGAACCAGCGCCTGCTGCTGCAGGTGCCGCCCGCCTGGCTGCCGGATCAGCAAGTCGGCGATCGCAGCCTGTACCCGGCCAGTGAAGCGCGCAGCAGTTTTGGGGCGTTGTTCAACTATGACCTGTACCTGAATGACACTGACGACGGCGGCACCTACCTTGCCGCCTGGAACGAGCTGCGCCTGTTCGACAGCTGGGGCACCTTCGCCACTACCGGGCAGTGGCGCCAATCCTTTAACGGCGCCCAGGCCGATACCACGCGGCAGGGCTTTTTACGCTACGACACCACCTGGCGCTTCACCGATGAACAGCGCCTGCTGACTTACGAGGCAGGGGATTTCGTCACGGGCGCCTTGCCCTGGACCAGCTCGGTGCGCGTTGGTGGGCTGCAGTTGGCCCGCGACTTCGCCGCCCGGCCAGACTTGGTCACCTATCCGCTGCCGGCCTTTGCAGGTGAAGCGGCAGTACCCACGTCACTGGACCTGTTCATCAACGGCTACAAGTCCAGCACCACCGAGTTGCAGCCCGGCCCTTACACGCTGACCAATGTGCCGTTCATCAACGGTGCCGGTGAGGCCGTGGTGGTGACCACCGATGCCTTGGGCCGCCAGGTGTCCACCACCTTGCCGTTCTACGTGACCAGCAGCCTGCTGCAAAAAGGCCTGTCGGACTTTTCGTTGGCTGCAGGCAGCTTGCGCCGCGATTATGCCTTGAAGGATTTCAGCTACGGCCCGGGCGTTGCCTCGGCCAGCCTGCGCCACGGCATCAGCGACAGTTTTACCCTGGAAACCCATGCCGAAACGGCGGAGTCTTTGGTGCTTGGCGGGTTGGGCGGCAACATGCGGCTGGGCAACTTTGGTGTGCTTAACGCCGCCGTTGCGCAGAGCCAGTTCGAGGGCGAGAAAGGCCATCAGGTCGCCCTTGGCTACCAGTACAACAGCCAACGCTTTGGCTTCAACTATCAGCGCCTGCAGCGCCATGGCGAATACGCCGACCTGAGCCGCGTCGATACCCCCGACATGCAACTGAGCCAGCGCAGCGAGCAAGTGACGTTGAGCGTCAACCTCGACCGCTACGGCAGCCTGGGCGCGGGCTACTTCGATGTGCGCGCCGGTGACGGCACCCGCACCCGGCTGGTCAACCTGAGCTGGAGCAGGCCACTGTGGGGCAACAGCAGCGTCTACCTGTCGGCCAACCGTGAAATCGGCGACAGCCAGTGGGCGGTGCAGGCGCAACTGGTGATCCCGTTCGACCTGAACGGCACTCTGGCATTGGGCACCGAGCGCAGCAAGGAAGGCGAAAACCTGCAGCGGGTCAACTACAGCCGCGCAGTGCCGGTGGGTGGCGGGGTGGGTTACAACCTGGGCTACGCCAGCGGCAGTGACCGCGACGCCTACCGCCAGGCCGACGTCACCTGGCGCCTGCAGTCGGTGCAGCTGCAGGCAGGCGTGTATGGCAGCAGCGGCGAAATGACCCGCTGGGCCGACGCCAGCGGCTCACTGGTGTGGATGGATGCCGGCCTGTTTGCCGCCAACCGTATTGACGATGCGTTCGTGGTGGTGAGCACCGACGGCTATGCCGATGTGCCCGTGCGCTATGAGAATCAGGAAATCGGGCGTACCGACAAGAACGGCCACCTGCTGGTGCCCTACAGCAGCGGGTATTACCGCGGGAAGTACGAAATCGACCCCATGGACCTGCCGCCCGACGTGTTGGCGCCGGAGGTGGAGCAGCGGGTGGCGGTGCGCCGCGGCAGCGGCTACTTGCTTCAGTTTCCGCTCAAGCGGGTACTGGCCGCGAGCATCGAGCTGGTCGATGGTAACCAGCAGCCTTTGACGCTCGGCAGCAAAGTGATTCATGAGCAAAGTGGCGGGCAGGCCGTGGTGGGGTGGGACGGGTTGGTGTACCTCGAGAACCTAGCGCCGCGTAATCGCCTGCTGGTAACGCTGGAAGGGGGAGGGCAGTGCCAGGTTGAGTTTGACTTGCCGCCTGCCGATGGCGCGATTCCCTTCATCGGCCCGTTGGTGTGCCGATGAGAGTGTGGGCCTGGGCATTGCTGGCCTTGGGCATGCCCGGCCCGGTAATGGCGGCGTGCTCGGTGGTGGCAACATCGCCGGCGGCCTTCGGGACTGTGAACTCGACGCTGGTGCGCACCACGATTCAGAGCGCTTCAACCACCAATGCCGGGCTGCAATGCACGGGGTCTTTGCTGTCGTTGCTGGTAAGCACCGACCATGTGTATGCCACCATCACCTCCAGCACCAGCGGGTTGGTGGGGCCGACGGGGGACGTGATCCCTTACACGATCTACGGCAACAACAGCACCAGTTACCCCATCACCCGCGGCACCCAGTTCGACTTCGCCCGCAACGGCATCATCGATGCCTTGGGCCTGCTCAGTGGAACCACGCCCAAAACCGTGCCGCTGTACTTGAAGACCGTGGTGGGCGCCAATGTGGCGGCGGGCGTGTACACCGAGACCTTGAACATTGCCTGGGCCTGGAATTATTGCTCGGGCATTGGTGTTGGCAGCATTTGCCTGGGCCGGGATATCGGCAGCGGCAGCCAGACAATTACGGTGACTTTGACGGTCAGCAACGACTGCCAGATCACCACACCCAGCATCAACTTCGGCAGCGCGCCGGTGGTGGCCGGGTTCGGTACGGTAAGCCAGAGTGTGAGCCTGTCGTGCACCAAGGGGAGCAGCTACACGGTGGGGCTGGATGACGGGCAGAACGTGTCGGGTGGGCGGCGGCGGATGAAGTCCAGTGCCAACAATTACCTGGCCTATGACATTTTCAAGAGCGCTGGCGCCGTGCGCTGGGGTTCGCTGACCACGGCCCGGCGCTCGAGCAGCGATGCCGATGTAAACCCCGGAGCAGGCACCGGAACCGGGAGCCAGGTGTTCAACTACAACGCCAAGGTGTACACCGACCAGGCCACACCGCCGGCGGCGAGTTACACCGACAGCGTGATACTGGATGTGCAGTTTTGATGATCTGTAGGAGCAACTGTCTTGTATAAAACCTAAAAGCTGACGCGATTACTGTGGGAGCGGCCTTGTGTCGCGAATGGGGGGCGTAGCGCCCCCATCAATTGCAGCTTCGCAGCCGATATTGCCGGGGCCGCTACGCAGCCTTTTCGCGACACAAGGCCGCTCCCACAAAAGGCCGCTCCTACAGGCAGCTGTGAAATCACAGGCCGAGCCTGCTCACCGCAAATCATCGACCATTGTCAGCAATGTCTCCAACACCGCCCCCGCCAAAGCCTTCGAGCGCTCCCCCGACCAGCCGGTGAGCTTGTTGGGCGCATCATCATGGTCCTTGAACGGCATCTCCAGCGTCAGCGACAGGCAGTCATACGCCTGCCCCACGGCATTGCACGCCAAGGTCATGTTGGCTTGCCCCGGTTCATCACGGGTGTAGCCATACGTTGTCTGGAAGTCCGGGGTCACGCTGCACAGCGTGCTACGAAATTGCTCTTCAAGTTTGGCTATGCGCTGGGTGTACCCCGGGTTGCCCTCGCAGGCCGCCGTGAACACATGCGGGATTTCCTCATCCCCGTGCACATCGATGAACGCATCCACGCCGTACTGCTTCATCTGCGCCTGGGCGAAGAACACCTCCGGGCTCAGTTCGACACTGGCGTCCTGCCAGGCACGGTTGAGGTCCTTGCCTTTGAAGTTGGTGCGCAGGTGGCCGTGGAAGGCGCCATCAGGGTTCATGTTCGGGATCAGGTACAGATCGGCCTTGGCCAGCAGTTGCTGGACGGTGGCATCGTTAGCTTGCAGGCGGTCGATCACCCCTTCCATGAACCACTCGGCCATGTGCTCGCCTGGGTGCTGCTGGGCAATCAGCCACAGCTTGCGCTTGCCTTCTGCACCGTTACCCGCGCGCAGTAGCGGAATGTCCCGGCCCTCTACGCTGCGGCCGTGGGCCAGCAGCTCGACGCCCTCGATTTGTTGGGCACGCTCGATCAGCTGGTTGTGGCGGGCACGGGGGTAAGGCTCGAAGTAGGCGAACCAGATGTGTTCTTGCTCGGCCTTGATCTCGAACGACAGGGCCTTGCCGTCGAATTGGCTGGGCACGCGGAACCAGGTTTTCTGGTCGTAGGACGCCACAGCGTTGTAGCCGTCCCAGGCGTTTTTGTAGGAAGACTCGCTGGCGTTGTTAAGGCTGAAGCGGTGGGTTTGGCCCGGGGTGAGGCCGCTGACTTTGAAGTGGAACCACTGGAAGTGGCCGCTGTGAGTGTCGGGGCGGATGGCCAGCTGGGTGTGGGATGGGTTGGTTTCGTCCAGGACCAGGATGTTGCCGGCGTCGAAGGCGCAGTCGATGTGCAGGGGGGACAGCGTCACGGTCATTGGCGGGCTCCTTTTATGCGGTTTTTGTGGGGGTACTGTACACCGCTTCTTGGGGGTAATGGGTATTTGGGGTTCCGGGTGCAGCGCTGGTTGGCTTATTGAAATGAAAGTGCGTTGAAGGCGTGCAGCACCTCGATGGTGATGAGGTGCAGTTGGTAGCTGTAGTAACCGTACAGGCCAGCGATGAGGCCAGCCGAGATCAGGAGCGGGCTCCACCATGGCCAGATGCGGCGTGAGCGGGGTTTGCCAGACATTACATTGTGCAGGGTGTCGGGGAACAGATCGGGGGGAGGGCCGCGTAGCTCGCTGATGATGACGTTCAATTCCTCAGTCAGTCTTTGAAGATGTTCGTCACCTTTGGCTTCCAGTGCATATTTGCCCCTCAGCCCCATGCATAGGCAGATGTAGATGAACTCCAACGAATCCTGAAAGCGTTTTGGCTCTTGCTTGAGCCGCGCTAGCAGTTTGAAGATCTTTTCACCGCCCTGTGTATCCTGATGGAACTCGCTAAGCAGCGGGTTGTGGCTCCAGTGTGAGCGCTTGCCCCACGGGGTGCTCATCACGGCTTCGTCGAGTAACAGGCACAGACTGTAGGAAAAGGCCGTCAGCTGTTCTGGTTCGTAGTCATATTGCTGTATGTCCTCCAAGGTGCAAGCGACCTGGGATGCTACGAAGGCGTGGAGTCGCTCGACATTTGTGTGCCAGCTGTGTGAGCGCAGCCGGAAGGCCAGGCTTACAAAGGGCAAGGCCTCTGAACACATGGGATTCATGAAGCCAGTTTTGGGGGCGTGGAAGGAAATGTCGCCTTCGTAGATTTCACCTTCCGACCCTTTGCTCGGCGCATTCACGCTTCCCTCAGGTTCTGGGGCGCCCCACGCCGAGTTTTCGAGCAACCCATGGGCACTGCGCTCGGTTACGTCGTAACTGTTGTTGAGTGGAACATCGGGACTCGACACTAACAAATCCTCTCGGTTACCTGGGGTCATTCCAGCAGCCAACTCTCGTCCCCTCCGTTCAATGTGCCACCGTGGTCAGTGCAGTCGCCTTGCCTGGCGACCGCTTTCCCCTCAATTTGAAACGTAGGGGATCCACTGGTAATGACTGCACCGCAACTGGTGCGGTCGCCGACTCTGGCGACGGCTTTGCCATTGAATGTGTAATGGGGGCTGCCGGTTTCTACGAAGTTTTGACCATGGATCGGGCAATCGTGGGTGTGGCCTACGAGGATGACGGGTCTCATGGGTGTTCTCCGGGGGAGGGGGCGGTGCGGGATTCGAGGTCCATTTCGATGGGCCATTGGACCTTTGGGGCGAGGCGATGAATCGGGTTCAAATATTGCTCATCGTTCCAGTCATAAGGGGCGTATGAGAAGTCAGGAAGGGCTTCAGGTCCTTGTTGCATGAAGAGGCAGGCAAGGGCCCAATATTGCTTTCCTTGAGTAAGACTGTGCGCGAAGATGAAGCGGTCTATCACGTTGTCGGACTGGGGGGCTCGGACTGACAGCATGACATGCTCGATGGCGCCGCCGTACCCACTGTATACCTCGGCTGTGATGTCCTCCCAATTGTGCGCAATAGGCTCGACCTTCCAGTGTTTCCGGCTAAGGACGCGTATTGCATCTGAGGTGTAGTGGTAGAAATAGACTCTTTTTCGCGCTCTGTTGAATCGCACGGGTTCGTCCCGAGGAAGCGCTAGGTCTAATCTTGCGAAGTAGAGCATGAAGGCCAAAGCTACCGGGGTCGCTAATAGGGCAGTTAGTAATATGTCCCAGCTGTCAGATACGCCTAGTTTGACTGTGGTGCTCAGCATAAAAAATATCATTACTCCTAAGAAGATCAAACCGGTAAGGCTGATTATTAATATGATTCCTCTAGTGGAAAATGTTGATCTTGCGAATTCGAGATATATGTCGTCGCAATGATTAGGTGGCGGCGTAATTTTCTCTGTCTCAGGCGGGAGTTTGGGTATTTCATTGAGAGTTGGTAGGTCGTACTTCCAGCCGAGCTCGTGTTTCGGTAGCGCTTTTCCAGAGTGGTTCATGACTTGCCTCGCGGTCAGTTGTACTGAGTGATGTCAGTTTGGTTTGTTGTTGGCTTGTCGTTGTTTTGGTGGCAGGATATATGTGTTTTCATTGCTTGCTTGTCTGTATAAGAATTTCCCCATAGCTTTCTGGTAGTGATTTGTCTGGCCAGTATGAGATGAGTAATGATGCAGCTAAAATGTTGTGTTTGTTCGGGTCTGGGGCAAGCTCAAGGGTGCCGGTTACGGTTTTGTGGCTATGGTTGCCGTCGCTTGCATCTTTTGCCGTTTGAGTGCTGCTATTCAGGATCAGTGTTTCCGATTTGAGGTCATGGGTTTGTACGGTTTTGATGGGTTTAAGACTTGTCGAGTCAGATGTCCTTGTTGCAACGTGAGGGGTGTGAAAATTTTGATTTATGACAACTTCTCCGCCCGCATATGTCGGCGCGTTGCCGTCTCCTTGCCGGTGAATGACGAGTGTCCAGTGGTAGCCTGCGGTCGATTCGCTAAAGCGAGGAAGGGTGAATCTGAACTCCATCCACTGTTTGGTCGTTAAGCTAACACGGCCGCCGATCTTTGACTGGTCTGGGGAAGTAGAAATAGTCGTTTTGAAACTAAGGTCGCCAGAGAGGCCAAGCGCTGCGGCATTCAGTTCAGCAATAGCAATGTCAGCATATTCAGGGGATGGCCAGTGAATGCGGGGGATTTCCGTAGCTTTTCCAAAAAAACATCGCATTACCCAACGCTCAAGGAGTTTGGATTCATTCTCTTCTGCGGCTTTGTTAAGGTATGACGCAATTAATGTCAGGGAGATAGAGGCACCTAGAAGTCCTATGATTTTTGTAGAAAAAACTACAGCAAATCCTGCTGCGATCACTCCTAGTCCGGCGAAAAACGTGGAGCGCATATAAAGTTTGTGCGCGGTTATATCACCTGTTGTAGACGTCCGGTGTGCCGAGATCATGCCCTGAATCGTATCGAATAAACCCGCGGCAGCGCTAATTGCAGCGCCGAGCCTCACTATCCGCTCCCCGCGTGCGAAAAGGCTTGGGCTGGTTTTTTTTATCAATAATCCGGAAAGTTCCGTACCTCCGCCCAATATCCCCAGGCTAGAGCTGTAAAGCGCCATTCTCGCTTCCATCGACTTCTGCCCAATCTCCTGCTCAGCCTTTTTCACATTTTTCCCAAGACTGTCACTGAGCAGGTACATCCCTCCCAACGTCAGCAAGAACTGCCAACTCCCCGCCGCCCCGCGCAACCCGGTGAAACTCTCCTGCACCAATTGTGAGGCCTGCTGAGCGCTGATCTTCATGCCCTCCAGCATCCGCCGTGCGCCGGGTTCCAATGTACCGGCAGCCACACTCAGATCGACAAGAGTCAATTGCGCCGCATGGCTCATCTGATTGACGTTGAGCTTCACTTCCCTGGCCAGCCGCTCATGCAGGTCCACGGCCTTGCCCTCGACCCAGACGCTGACATTGATCACGGTGTGCGCCACCTTTGGATCGAGCACGGCCAGGCTCAGTAACCCGGTCTGAATGATCGGGGTCACCTTGCGCGCGCTACGCAGCAGGTCGTCATTCAGGTCATCCAGGCTGGGCATCAGCCGTTCCCGGGCCTTGGCCATGGCCTGGCTGGCCTGGTTCTGCATCTTGCGTAGGTGCGCGCTTTGCAGGGCGTAGTATTCGCTGACTTTCATCTGCACCTGCAGCTCTACCAGGTGCACGCCGTTGTAGAGCAACTGGGTGGCACTGTTCAGGCGCCGTACGGCCTGTTGAATGCCGGGGGCAAGTTGGGCTTGCAGGCGTTGACTGGCACCGTTGAGTGCCCCCAGGGTTTCGGCGACTGCCTGCCTGAGCTGGTTGCGAAACTGCACGCCGACGTCATCACTGGTGATGATTTTGCTCACCGCCGTGTACAGTTTTTCGCTGTCATTCCAGTTGACGGGTTCGGTGCTGGAGAAGCTGGGCAGGAACGCCTCCAGCAGGGGGCGATCGCGCATCAGTACGGCGCGGTAGGCTGGGCTGTCCGGATCCTGCAACCACTTCAGCCAGAGCGCTTCGGTGGTGCCCGGTGCAGGCGGGCGGGGCTCCGCGCTCGGTGCTTCAGTGACACCCCCCGCCAGGCAGGTGGCCATAGTCTTGCTGTAGGCGATGCCTGAATCACGGTTCGTACCGTCATAGTCGTATTGTTCGATCAGCCTGAAGGCGGGGCTTTCGCAGAGGGCCACATAGGCCCGTGCCTGCTGATCGATACGTTGTTGGAATACCGCCTCCTGCTGCTCGTACTCGGCCTGAAAGGCAGCGCGGCGGGGTTCGTCATAGCGCTCTTCCAGCCTGTCGTCGCTGTCCTGCTGGGCGGCATCGACCATGCGTTGGTACTCTTCGCTCGCGCCTTTGAACATGGGTGGGCCATCGCCGGTGTGCGGCTCGTGCCTGGGAATAATTTTCTGCGCCGCCCACTCGCGGTGGGTTGCACGGATGATCTGCAGGATCTGCGACGTTTGCAGTTGGTAGGCGCGCATGGGGTCTTCGCGCCAGGTCTGGCGTTGGACCACCTCGTGCAGGCGCTGATGGTTGTATTCCTGTGCCAGGCCCACGGTGTCGTCGAGCACGATGGCCAGCACACCGTTCTCCAGTTGGTGCGCGGCCATGGCGTTGACCACGAAACCACGCAAGGCGGTCTTGCGCAGCAGCCGGCTGTGGAAGCCGTGCGCGCTGTCGAACGGGCCGGGTAATTGCTGGGCGTATTCGAACACCTGCCGGTCAACCTGCAGGTTGTCCGGGGTCATGGCCATGCCCAGCAGTTCAGGGTTGTTACGGGCCTGAATCAGGTCCAGCCCTTCGAAGCGGTGAGCGGGGGCTGCGCCGTTCTTGTAGGCGTCCAGCACGCTGACGGGCCAGGCATCGCTGGAGAAGGCGACCCAGGCCGAGCCGTAGGTGGCGGTGTCGATGTTGAGGAAGCAGGACGGTACGTCATGGTCCTGATTCACGCACCGTTCGGGCAGGGCGGGTGGCGGGCCGGGCGGCGGTTGGTAGGGGTTGAAGCGGCGCAGGTGGCCGTGTTCGGTGACTTCGTAGGCCTGCCAGATGCTTTGGTCGAGCAACACGTAGAGGTAGCCCATGCGCAGGGTGCGCAGGCCCAGGCGGGTGTCGACGCGGGCGTTGTCGGCCGGGTTGGCGAACGGTACCAGGGCCTTGCGCAGCGGCAGAATCGGCAAGCCCTGGCGTTCACAGGCATTGCACTGGTCGAGGGGCAGGGCGACTTCGGCCACGGTGGTGGCGATCAGTTGGCTGATGCTCATGCGTGCTCCTCGGGTCGGGGCAGTTTGGTGACCATGTGCCGCCAGTCCGCCTCGCTGTAGCGTGCAAATGAAGCTGCGAGGGTTATGTGTTGGTTGATGGCGTCTTCGATGTGCCTGCGTATGGCGGGGAGGGTGTGCAGACGCGGGTGTATGCACAGGTAATGAACTGCCAGCACAAGAACGTCTTGCGGTGCGCTCAGGCCGACCTTGCGCGCGTCGTCAATCAGGTTGGAGGCCCGCACGGCGGCGAAAGGTGGGAGTGAGGGCGCAATCCGTAGTGCTTGCCACAATGAGAGGAATCTCTGGATGAGCGCAACGTCGCTCTGAAGGCGAAGTGCGGGCGCCGGCAAGGCGGTGCGTGCCCCTGGCTCTCCCTTGACGGCAGCCAGCTTTGCGCCGCTGGTTTGAAATATCCAGTGCTTGATCGGCCACCAGGGGCCTGACTCAACCCGTTCGAACGTTGCAGCGAGTAGTTCAAGGCGAATGGGTTGGTAGATTGGCTGGAACACCGTATTACTGGTGTTAGTGGGCAACCTGCAAAGTGCGGCAAGATGCTTGGCGATTACAGGTGCGGGTTCTTTACTCAATATCCAGCCACATACATGGCGGTTGTGACGGTGAATGTCACGTTGTGCTGCGCGCGCGCTCAGGGCCAGAAGTGAGTGGCTCGGCGACGTGCCTGGAGAGGCGAGAGTGGCCAGTAACGGGTGCAATTGAGGGGCGTGGGGCAAGTCGTCCCGGTACACCCGTATCAGAGCACTTTCTCCCAATGGAGCCAGATGTGTGATCAGCGAGTCCTCACTGTTATCGGGGACCGCGATAGGGTCAACCAAGACATGGCAGTACAGTTCAAGAGAAAGATGAGTCGCGACCAGTTCGATAAGGGCATCACTGTTCATCGGCTGGTTTCCTCGCACTGGTGGGATTCTTCAGGCTTGAAATCAAGCTCCCCGGTGTTTCCGGAACCTGCTTTCGTTGCTTCTGTTTTCCCAAGCAGGGTGAGGGTCAGGCCATTGAGCGTGATGCCTTCGGCATCCAGGACAATGCTGCCGCCGGGGCTCAAGAACTCGATGCGCTCGCTAGCCTGCAGCCGAAAAACGGTTGTCTGTTGGCTCATGCCCTGGCCGACAGTGACCTGCTGCTGCCCTTTGATAATCAGCTCACTATTGCCGCCGACTGACACGTGATGATCGACCTGGGTTGACTCAGAGCGGTTGTTAACAACGTGCTCGACCAAGTCGTTACCGACGCTCACCTGATGGTCACGGCCTATTGAATGAATGCGATCACGCCCGTTTTCTTGCTGCAGGTCATTGCCGACTCTTAACTGTTCGTCGTTGCCGACTTGCTCGACGCGGTTACGACCAATTTGCGTGGTTTCATCGTTGCCCACCTCGTTGTTCTGATCTTTCTGGGCATGGATGTACACCTCTTCCTGCCCCAGCTCATCCTCAAACCGCAATTCGTTGAACCCTTTCCCCAGGTGGGTCTGGCTTTTGATGGTCATGCGCGTTTTATGCTTGGGCAGTTCGTAGGGCGGTAGCTGATTGCCGCAATAGGTGCGCCCGGTGATGATCGGCTGGTCGGGGTCGGCGTTGACGTACTGGATGATCACGTCCTGGCCGATGCGCGGGATGGCCATCGCGCCCCAACTACCACCGGCCCAACCCTGGGAAACACGCACCCAGCAGGAGCTGAACTGGTTGTCGCGGCTTTCCCGGTCCCAGGGGAAACTGACCTTGACCCGGCCCCACTCGTCGCAAAAGATTTCTTCGTTGGGCGGGCCGACCACGGTGGCCATGTGCGGGCCGTCGATGCGCGGTTTGGGCAATGGCTCGGGCCGCCATTCGGCCATGCCGGGCACCAGTGTGGCAGTTTGCGTGTAGTGCGTGCCGCGTACGGCGTTGGCGGCTTCTTCCTGCAGGCTGGTGAACTGCGCGCCTTCGTGGGTGATGCGGGTGACCCGCCACAGCATGTTGAGGTCGTCGCGCGGATGGCCTTGCAGGGTGAAGGCCAAGCCTGGCTGCAGGCGGATGTCGTCACCCTCGACCTCGGCGATGCGGGCGTCATGGCGCAGGGCGATGGCGCGGTTTTCGGTGAAGACCTTGCCCACCGCATCGCGCTTGTAGCGGCCGGGGTAGTCGAAGCGTTCGTAATCGCTGGACTGATGCTCAAGAAACGGCCCGGCCGCCACGTGCTCCTGGCGGTAGCGCGGGTGGCGGAAGGTGTAGTCGCGCTGCACCTGGCGGGCGGTGCGCACCTGTTCGCTGTAGCGCAGGCGCTGCAGGCAGGGGCGGGGCTGCTGGCCACCGCTGTTTGAGTGATAAAGCACGCTGTCGGGGTCGACAGGTGCGCCATCGTCATCGTAGAAACCTTCGTCCTCATCCTCGGCCTTGATGGCGCCGCGAGTAAGCAAGCCCATCGCCAGCAGGCGGTCGGTGATCAGCAGTTTGTGGTGCTTGGGGGTGTGCTCGAAGCGGTAGACGAAGCCTTCTTCGGCGGCGAGGCGGGCAATGAAGTCCAGGTCGGTTTCACCGGCCTGCACACAGAATTCCCGGGCCGGGTGCTGGGCGGTGAAGCTGATGCCGAATTCGTACTGGGTGATGGCCTGGCGCTTGAGCATCAGTTCGAGGATTTGCGGCACGGTCTTGTGCTGGAAGATGCGCCAGTTAGAGCGCAGTGCGGCGCGGGCCAGTTGGGGTTCGACTACAGCCTTGTAACGGGTGCGGCAAAAGCCGCTCTCGCCCAGGCTGAAACTGCTGACCAGGCCGTGGACATAACGCACCGGCCGTTCATCGCGCCACACGGTAAACAGCACGGGCTTGTCGAGCAGGTGGCCGAAGTTGATGTCGTTCTCGAAGCTGATCAGCTCCAACTCAAGCCTGAACGGCTTGCTTAACGCCTCGGTGAGGCTGAACGAGACTACTTCAAAGTAATCACCGCCCACCAAGGGCGTGAAGCTGTAACGCAGGTCGGATTGGTTGGGCATGTTTCCACCTTGTCGCTTAAGGTGCTGGCTTATATTTGAAGGAAGTGCGAAATAGTTTTGTAGGAAATTTCTCTGCAAGACTCAATTCTGCTGATATTTCTGTAGGAAGTTTCCTGTGAATTGGGTAAGTCTCTGTCTCGCCTCTTTCCTTGGTTGGGTGTCTTTTAAAACCATGCGCGGGCAAAAGAGGGTGGTCGAGCGGTAAAGTGTAAGTGAATATTTATTTGTTTCTCGGGTCTCGTTACTCTAACCTTTTCGGCAAAGGGGTGCGGTGTTGGTGGCGAGAGGTTTGTGCTGGTTCGAAATCAAACTGATTGAGTCGATGGGCAAGAAAGGAAGCTTTGGTGGTGAAGTTTATTATTTATTTCAGGCGCCATTTCTTGTTTTTGGTTGGGCGCAAACATTATTTGATCCCATTATTGGTGGCTTGCTGCGCTGCTTTGTTGATTGCCGCAATCTGGTGGCTTGGGCCGCAGTGGGTGGTAAGGGGGCAGCAGCCGTTGGAAAGTGTATCGGCACGCACGTTAATCAGCGTGGTGATGGTAATGTTGCCAATGGTTGGCTGGTTAATGATGTTGCGGGTGAAGTACCAGCGGCTCGTCGCCGAACATGATCAGAAACTGGCGCTACAGGCGGACCCTGCCCTGGCCTGTGAGCAAGCGCAGGAGCGCCATTTGAACAGGCAGCTTGCGGCATTTTTCGACCATGCAGGAAGCCGGCGTGTGCTTTACCGGTTGCCGTGGTATTTGGTAATCGGTGCGCCTGGCGCGGGTAAAACCACGTTGATTGACCGTTCGAATCAGCAGTTTTCCCTGACGCGAATGGCCAAGGTTCAGGGGTATGCCCAGCAAGCCCCGCATGACGTGAACTGCTGGTTTGGCAGCGATGCCGTGATCATTGACCCTCCGGGTGCCTTCACGATCCAGGGTGAAGGTGACGAGCAGAAGCCCACGCTGCCACCAGGCACTGAAACCAGGCTATGGAACCACTTGGTTGGGTGGTTGGTCGGCAATCGAAGTAAACAGCCGTTAAATGGCTTGGTGCTCGTGGTTGATGTTACATTGCTGTTGCATGCGAGTGATGAGGTGCGAATGGCGCATGCGAAACAAGTACGCGCAAGGCTACGCGAATTGAATGTTCGCACGGGGCTTCGGTTGCCTCTTTATATAGTGTTGACAAAAGTTGATGTGCTTGAAGGGTTTGGTGAGTTGCTTGAGGGTTTCAATGCGCAGCGCAAAGAAAGCCTGTTGGGTATAACATTTTCATCGGGTGGTGACGGCGCCTCTGGTTGTTGGCAAATTGAACTTGATCAGTATTTCAATGCGCTTGTTTGCGCAGTGCAAGCGCATACAGTGCTCAGGGTTCATCGATCAGTTACCGCTGAGCAACGCCATCGTCTATTAATGCTTCAGGCATGTTTGAAAATGCTTTGTCCGGCACTGAGTAGCTATCTTCAGGGGGCATTGTCAAACGAACTACATGCAGCTCCGTTATCGGTTCGAAGCCTCCACCTCACCTCTGTTCTCCAGGTAAACCCTTTAAACATCGCCGAGCCCCAGGGCACACAACACAACTACTTCGCCCAGCACCTCTTCCAGCGCGTCATCTATCCCGAAGCCGCACTTGCTGACGATTCCCATGACGTGAAGGCCAGTAAACGCCGCAACCTGTGGCTTGGCTCCGGGCTGAGTCTGTTGGCCGCCGCAGCGGCTGGCGTAACCTTGCACCATTACTTCGACCTCAACCGCAACCGTGCAGAAAGCGTGTTGGCCAAGCGAGAAATATTCCGGCAGGTCGAGGTGGCCAACAACGACAAAGCGGCAGTGCAGAACCTGCTTGTGCACCTCAAGCAGATGCAGGCGGCCGTATCAGTGTTCGGTAATTACCGCAGCGCCTGGTCGCTGGTTGCAAGCTTCGGGCTGTATGAAGGCCGGGTGATCGGGCCGGTCATCGATGATGCCTACCTCATGGTGTTGTCGCAGCGCCTGCTGCCCATGCTCGCGGGCATGACGGTGCAGGCTATGGATGAGGCAGCCGCAGGCAGTGAACAACAGCTCGCTGCGCTGCGGGTTTACCGGATGCTGGAAGATCGGCCAAAGCGCGAGGCGCGCTGGGTAAAATCCTGGATGGCGAAACACTGGCAAACGCTTTACCCCGGCCAGGGCCAAGTGCAGCGCGAACTGATGCAGCACCTGGATTACGCGCTGGCACATGCCGACGCGGACTTGTCGCTGTTTGACTCGCGCGTGTCCGAGGTTCAGCGGGCTGTGCGCGAGATCCCGTTGCGCCAGCGCCTGGAAGCCTACCTCAACCGCCCGGCGCAACTTGAAAGGCAAGGGGAGCTGGACCTGCGCCAGCAGATCGGGCAAGTCTTTGATCTGATCTACCGGCCAGCCCAGGCGGATGACCTTTCAACGGCACTCTTGCGCCCGGAGGCATTACCAACAGCGGAAAACCTCACCGAGAACTTCAGGCCGCTTGCCGAAGAGGCACTGATGGACCAGTGGGCAATAGCTGAGCGTGCTCATCCGCGCCTCGACGAGCCTGACGTCGCAGCCTTGGCCAATCAGTTCCAAGCCTTGTATGCCGCTGGCTATATCGACCGTTGGCAGCGGGCATTGGCTGAGTTGACCATGACTGACTGCGACAACCTGCGGGACTGTGTCTCGGTGCTTGGGCATCTGGTCGGCCCTGTAGCACCCCTGCGACGGCTGCTGGAAACCGTGCAGGCCAATACTCAAAAGCCGACGCCTGAAAAAGTGGTTGATAGCGCAAGGCACATCTCTTCATCTGAAACCATTCACCGCGCCTTTGCGGGCCTGAACCGCCTGCTTGAAGAAAAACGCGATCAGCCCAGCCAATATGAAGACCTGATACGTGCCATCAGTGCGGTGCACGACCATGCCAGGGCTGTGCACCGTAGTCAGGACCGAGGCAAGGCCGCACTCGATGCTGCCGTGCAACGGCTGACAGCAAAGGGTGGTGATCCCGTCGCCGCATTGCAGCAATTGGCCAGTGACCTGCCTGAACCGCTCCGTACTCAGATCAACAAAATCGCCGGCGAGACCAACAGGGCCTTGTTTGCCGAAGCCCTTACGGAAGTCGAACAACGCTGGCAAACCGACGTCTACGGCTTTTTTCAAGCGCGGCTGGCAGGCCGCTACCCGTTTGCGGGCAGGGGGCCTGATGCTGACCTGGATGATTTCAAGGCCTTCATCGGGCCGAAGGGCAGGGTGCAGCAATTTCAGGAACGCTACCTGAACATTCTGTTTGGCGAGGACCTGGAGGGGCTGAGCGTGGAGGGCCGTCGCAGCCTGGCGACAGCCGACCGCATTCGGGAAGGGTTTTTTGACCCCCGCGGTAATCTGAGCGTGCAGTTCAGCATTGAGCCGTTGGGGTTGACCGCCACCCAAAGCAGCAGCCTTATGGACCTGGACGGTCAGCAAATTCCCTACGCCCACGGCCCTCGAATCATCACGCGTGTGCAGTGGCCCAACCCGGCCCACCCTGAAATGCGCAGCACGCTCACGTTACAGCGGTACAACGGAGGCAGCAGCAACATGGACTACCTGGGCCCATGGTCGATGTTTCGGCTGCTGACCCGTGGCGCCTTGTATGGCCGTACCCAAACCAGTGTGGACCTGGGCTTCAGGGCAGGGAGCGGGATCATTCGTTATCGCTTGCGCTCGGCAAAGTCGTTCAACCCGATTACCCAAGCGCTCTTCAACGGTTTTACAGTGCCGAACCGGTTGTTTGAGCAAACTTCGGTCGAAGAGCTGCAGGCAGGGCTACCTGGCAGAACCAACTGATCAGGTGCAGTACCCCAGAATGATCAAGGCAGCCATGCCCAGGCCCACCGCAACAGAGCACCCACCCAGCGAAATGGCCGCTCGGCCTTGCCGATACCAGCCATCCTGGCCCAGCTCCCGGGCTGGGGCCAACAAACCTCGCCAGCGCAACTCGGTGTCATGAAACGCCTGCAAATGGGTCGGTTGTGCATCCAGCCAGCGGCGGAAGTCAATCCGTTCGCATGACGTCACATCCGGGCTTTGCAGCCGTACGTACCATTGCCCGGCCACACCGGCCACCGCATCAGCCCGCGGTCGTGTGGTTTGCAGTACCTGGTTCATATGCCGTTCGATACTGCGTACCGGCAAGTCGAGCCGAGAGGCGATGCTGGCAAAATCCAGTTGATCAAGGCGGTTGAGCAAAAACACTTGCTGCACGCGCCGTGGCAAGCGCTTGAGGCTGTGCAACATGGCATCTTCAGCCTCGTGGCTGGTTCCGGGCGTTGGGTGCTCAAGCGGCAGCAGCAGGCGGCTCATGGACAGCTCCTTGCTCAAGGGGGAAAGGGGTGGGGGCATCGTCCTTGATGCGGAATCAGGGTAGGCGAAACGAGATTGATTCTCAAGTGCTGATTCCGCAAAGTTTTGTAATGAGCATTCTCGCCCTGAAACATTTTTGCTATCATGCCGGCCATCAACGATCTTCATTAGCCTGAAGAGCCAAAAAAAAGACCCGGCAAAAATGCCGGGTCAAAAACCGTGATTAGCCTGATGAGGAGATAATCTGAGAGCGACCTAAGCTCCAGGTTATCCAGCTGATCTCGCGACCAGCTGAGTGCAATAATAATCGTTATCATTTGTCAGTCAAATGATTTTTCACCTATCCGGTAAAAAACTTTTACCGGATAGTGTCGTCGTATCGGCAATTTGGCGTTTTCTCGCCCTAAATTCCCCTGTTTTATTGCCCTTTATGGTGCGTCCTGCACAGTGAGCGTGTGCTCCAGCAAGGCCCTGGCCATGTCCATCATGTGCATCAACGCAAAAGTCAGTTCCCGTGCACTGCCTTCCTGATGAAGGGCTGTTTCGTGGGCTGTGGTTGCCGCACACCGCAGCAGCGCAATGGCATGGTCATGCGCTTGTTGAGGGGTGACACCTTTGTGCAGGGACCAGATGGGGCTACGCTCGCCGGGGCGTGTCGGGCTCGGGTTGAGGTAGTAATCCAGCGCGCGGCGGGCGGCTTCGCTGTCGAGTTCTGTTTCGTGGTTTTTCGGTGGTTTCATCCTGATACCTGTGCAGACCAATAGAGAAAGGGGCTGCCCAATAATAATACTTGAGGTATTCGAAGGCTTTCTGATAAATAATACAGAATGTTTATTGAGCGCTCTAAAGCAGTCCGTATCGTGCCAGCGATGAATATGGATAAATGGATTGCCCTCATCCGTGACCGGATGGAGGAGCTCGATATCTCCCAGGAGCAGCTGGCCGAACGCGTTGGGGTGTCCCAGGGCAGCGTGGGCCACTGGTTGTGTAAACGGCGCCAGCCCAGGCTGGACTCGATGAACCGGGTATTCGTCGAGTTGGGCATGCCGCATTACCAGGTCAGCATGCAGTTGCGCATGCTGGGCCAGGTGGGCGAGGACACTGGCCGCTACACCGTGGTCGACGAAGATGAAGCCGTAGACCTCATGCAGTACATGGTCAGTTTCCGTTACCCCGTGCGGGGGTGGGATGCGTTGGCCGCTGCCGGGGATGAGCAGGCCGCGTTGTTCGAGCAGACTGATTACCTGGCGCAGGGCAAGGCCTACTGGCTGACCGTGGAAAATGACGCCATGAGCACTGCGACAGGCCGCAGTGTGCCCCAGGGCATGCGCATTCTGGTGGACCCTGGGCTTGAAGCAGAGCCCGGGCGATTGGTGATTGCCCGGCTACCGGGCAAATCTGCCATCTTCCGTGAGTTGGCGGAGGAAGGCGGCCAGCGCTACCTGAGGGCACTGAACAGCACCTACCCGGCGCTGCTGTGCGAGGACGGTTGCGAATATCTGGGCGTAGTCGTGCGGGCGCACGGGGCGTTCTAGATAGCAGGCGCGGCAGTATGCCGCGCCTGCACGGCGTTAAACGTTACGCTTCGATTGCTGACAGTTCGACCAGTACCGTCCCTTCACTGACCATATCGCCTTCCTGGCAGAACAGTGCCTTTACCGTCCCGGCATGGGGCGCACGAATGCTGTGCTCCATCTTCATTGCCTCCAGCACCACCAACGGGGTACCCGTTTCCACCGGCTGGCCCGGCTCGACCAGCACCCGCACGATACTGCCATTCATGGGTGCCCCCAGCCCACCTTGATGGCTGTGGCTGGCCTCAGCCTCGGCAATCGGGTCAAAGGCCTGTATCGCTTGCATTTCACCGTCCCAGCGCAGGTACAAGGTGTCGCCACGGCGCACCGCAAGATACCGACGGCGCACACCGCCATCATCGTGCCCGAGCTGCTCACCGTCCAGCTGCCACGAGGAGGCTGTGCTGCGCTCCAGCGCCACGGCCTGGGTCTCGCCCGCGCAGCGCAGGTGCAGGCTGCTACGCGTTGGCAGGCCCAGGCGCAGGCCGTTGCGCTCGGCCCACGGCGAATAGGCATCGTCGGCCCGCTGGTGCGGCGCCTGGCCCTGTAACCAGGCTTCGGCCGCGGCCTCCCAGAACCGCACGGGCAATGCCTGCGGGGCGGGCAGCAGTGCTTGTTGATGGCGTGGAATAAAACCCGTGTCCAGTTCGGCCGCCGCAAACGCCGGGTGGGCGAGGATGCGGCGCAAAAAGGCAATGTTGGTTTTCACCCCGCCAATGGCAAACTCGTCAAGCATCGCCAGCAAACGCAAGCGGGCCTGTTCCCGGTCCTGGCCCCAGGCGATCAGCTTGCCCAGCATCGGGTCGTAGAACGGCGATACCACGTCACCTTCGCTGACCCCGCTGTCCACCCGGCGGCCTTCGCCTGGCGCCGACTCGCGGTAAAGCGCCAGCGTGCCGGTGGCCGGCAGAAATTCGTTGCCCGGGTCTTCAGCGTACAGGCGCACTTCAATGGCGTGGCCCATCAGGGGCACTTGCGCCTGGGTGATCGGCAGCGGCTCGCCACAGGCCACGCGAATCTGCCAGGCCACCAGGTCCAGCCCGGTGATGGCTTCGGTTACCGGGTGCTCCACTTGCAGGCGGGTGTTCATCTCCATGAAGAAGAACTCACCCCGTGCGTCGAGCAGAAACTCGACCGTGCCGGCGCCCACATAGCCAATGGCCTGCGCGGCCCGCACGGCGGCTTCACCCATGGCTTGACGCAGTTCGGCGGATAGCCCGGGCGCAGGTGCTTCTTCCACCACTTTCTGGTGGCGGCGCTGGATCGAGCAGTCACGTTCATTGAGGTACAGGCAATTGCCGTGCTGGTCGGCGAATACCTGGATTTCCACGTGGCGCGGCTTGAGCACGTACTTTTCCACCAGCATCCGCGCATCGCCGAATGACGACTGGGCTTCACGCTGGGCCGAGGCCAAGGCGTCGGCCAGCTGGCTTTCGTCTTCCACCACCTTCATGCCCTTGCCGCCACCGCCGGCACTGGCCTTGAGCAGCACGGGGTAGCCGATGCGTTCGGCCGCTGCGCGGAAGGTTTCCAGGTCTTGTGCTTCGCCGTGATAGCCCGGCACCAGCGGCACACCCGCGGCCTCCATCAACGCCTTGGCGGCGGACTTGCTGCCCATGGCGTCGATGGCGCTGGCCGGTGGGCCGAGGAAGATCAGCCCGGCGTCTTCGATGGCGCGGGCGAAGCCTGCGTTTTCGGACAAAAAGCCGTAGCCCGGGTGGATCGCCTGGGCGCCGCTGGCCTTGGCGGCGGCCAGCAGCTTGTCGATCATCAGGTAGCTCTCGGCAGCCTTGGTGCCGCCCAGGTCAACGCGAATGTCCGCCTCGCGGCTGTGGCGGGCGTCTCGGTCGGTGGCGCTGTGCACGGCAACCGTGGTCAGGCCCATGGCCTTGGCGGTACGCATCACCCGGCAAGCAATTTCGCCGCGGTTAGCGACCAGCAGGGTAGTGAGGGTGGGGCGGCTCATGGGCGCGGCTCCTTCTTGTGCTCGGTTTGCCAGGCGGGGCGGCGTTTTTCGAGGAAGGCGCGCAGGCCCTCCTGGCCCTCTGCGCTGACGCGGATGCGGGCAATGGTGTTTTCGCAGTAACGGCGCAACGCCGGGCTCAGCTCGCCGTCGTCGACTTCGCGCAGCAGGTCTTTGGTGGCGCGCAGGGCCTGCGGGCTGTTCTGCAGCAGGTTGTCAACCCAGGCCTCGACCTGGGCATCCAGCTCACCCGCCGGGTACACCTCGGCCAGCAGCCCCAGTTCGCGGGCGCGAACGCCGCTGAAGCGTTCGGCGGTAAGGGCGTAGCGGCGCGCCGCGCGTTCACCGATGGCCTTGACCACGAACGGGCTGATCACCGCCGGGGCCAGGCCAATGCGCACTTCGGACAAGCACAGTTGCGCGTCTTCGGCGCCGATGGCCATGTCGCAGCAGCTGATCAACCCCAGTGCGCCACCAAAGGCCGCACCTTGCACCACGGCCAGTGTCGGCGCCTTCAGGCGGTGCAGGGCGTACATCAGTTCGCCCAGTTCGCGGGCATCATCCAGGTTGGTGTTGAAGTCCAGCTGCGCGGACTGCTGCATCCACGCCAGGTCGGCGCCGGCGCTGAAATGCCGGCCACGGCCACGCAGCAGCAAAAACCGCAGGCTGGTGTCTTCGGCCAGTTGGTCGAGGGCGACGATCAACTCGCGGATCATCTGCGCATTGAAGGCGTTGTTCTTGTCCTCGCGGCTCAGCCACAGGGTAGCGAAGCCACGTGTGTCGCGGACTACTTCAAGGGTGCTGAAATCGCTCATGGGTCACATCCGGAAAATGCCGAAGCGGCTCTGTTCGATGGGCGCGTTCAGTGCGGCGGACAACGCCAGGCCAAGCACATCGCGGGTTTGCGCCGGGTCGATGACGCCGTCGTCCCACAGCCGGGCGCTGGAGTAATAAGGGTGGCCCTGGTGTTCGTACTGGTCGAGGATAGGCTGCTTGAGCTTTGCCTCGTCTTCGGCGCTGAAGGCCTGGCCGCTGCGTTCGCTCTGCTCGCGCTTGACCTGAGCCAACACCCCGGCAGCCTGTTCGGCGCCCATTACGCCAATACGTGCGTTAGGCCACATCCACAAAAAGCGTGGGTCGTAGGCGCGGCCGCACATGCCATAGTTACCCGCACCAAAGCTGCCGCCGATGATCACCGTGAACTTTGGCACTTGGGCGCAGGCCACGGCGGTAACCAGTTTGGCGCCGTGCTTGGCGATGCCGCCTTCTTCGTACTTTTTACCAACCATGAAGCCGGTGATGTTCTGCAGGAACAGCAGCGGAATACCGCGCTGGCAGGCCAGTTCGATGAAGTGCGCGCCTTTTTGCGCGGCTTCGGCGAAGAGGATGCCGTTGTTGGCCAGGATCGCCACCGGGTAGCCGTGCAAGTGGGCAAAGCCACATACCAGCGTGGTTCCGAACAAGGCCTTGAACTCGTCGAACACCGAGCCGTCGACCAGGCGGGCGATCACCTCGCGCACATCGAACGGTTGCTTGGCATCGGCTGGCACCACACCATACAGTTCGTCGGCGGCGTACAGCGGGGCCACTGGTGCCAGGCGCTGCAGCTTGCCAAGCTTGTGCCAGTTGAGGTTGGCCACGCTGCGCCGAGCCAGCGCCAGGGCATGTTCGTCGTTGTCGGCGTAATGGTCGGCCACGCCGCTGGTGCGGCAGTGCACATCGGCGCCGCCCAGGTCCTCGGCGCTCACCACCTCGCCGGTGGCAGCCTTTACCAGCGGCGGGCCGGCAAGGAAGATGGTGGCCTGCTGGCGTACCATGATCGCTTCGTCGGCCA
Organism: Pseudomonas sp. PSKL.D1; assembly: GCF_028898945.1. Classification (NCBI taxonomy): domain Bacteria; kingdom Pseudomonadati; phylum Pseudomonadota; class Gammaproteobacteria; order Pseudomonadales; family Pseudomonadaceae; genus Pseudomonas; species Pseudomonas sp. PSKL.D1. The sequence goes on along the minus strand of NZ_CP118607.1, from coordinate 3,826,450 downwards.
TGGCCGGCACATAGGCACCACCGGCGGTGCACGAGCCCATCACCACGGCGATCTGCGGGATGCCCAGGGCGCTCATGTTGGCCTGGTTGAAGAAGATGCGCCCGAAGTGCTCGCGGTCGGGGAACACCTCGTCCTGGCGCGGCAGGTTGGCGCCGCCCGAATCCACCAGGTAGATGCACGGCAGGCGGTTTTGCAGGGCGATGGTTTGCGCGCGCAGGTGCTTTTTGACGGTAAGCGGGTAGTACGAGCCGCCTTTGACCGTGGCGTCGTTGGCCACGATCATGCATTCCACGCCTTCCACGCGGCCGATGCCGGCAATCACGCCGGCAGCGGGGACGTCTTCGCCGTACACCTCATGGGCGGCCAGCTGGCCGATTTCGAGAAAGGGCGAACCGGCATCTAGCAACCGGTCTATGCGCTCGCGTGGCAGCAGTTTGCCGCGCGAGGTATGCCGCTCCTGGGCCTTGGGCCCGCCGCCCTGTGCCACCTGGGCAAGCAGGCCGCGCAGGGCCTGGACCTGTTCGAGCATGGCCGCGCTGTTGCCGGCGAACTCTGCCGAACGCGGGTTGATCTGGGTGTGCAAGGTAGCCATGTGCGCCCGTCCCTTGTGCTCAGCGGGTTTCGTTGAACAGTTCGCGGCCGATCAGCATCCGGCGGATTTCGCTGGTGCCCGCGCCGATCTCGTAGAGTTTGGCGTCGCGCAGCAGGCGGCCGGCCGGGAACTCGTTGATGTAGCCGTTGCCGCCGAGAATCTGGATGGCCTCCAGGGCCATTTGCGTGGCGCGTTCGGCGGTGTACAGGATCACCCCGGCGGCATCCTTGCGGGTGGTCTCGCCACGGTCACAGGCCTGGGCCACGGCGTACAAGTAGGCGCGGCTGGCGTTGAGCTGGGTGTACATGTCGGCGATCTTGCCCTGGATCAGCTGGAATTCGCCGATGCTCTGGCCAAACTGCTTGCGGTCGTGGATGTAAGGCACCACCAGGTCCATGCAGCTTTGCATGATGCCGGTCGGGCCGCCGGAGAGCACCACGCGCTCGTAGTCCAGGCCGCTCATCAGCACGCGCACGCCACCGTTGAGCTGGCCGAGGATGTTCTCCTGGGGCACGTGCACATCGTCGAAGAACAGCTCGCAGGTGTTGGAACCACGCATGCCCAGCTTGTCGAACTTGTTGCTGCGGCTGAAGCCTTTCCAGTCACGTTCGACGATGAACGCGGTGATGCCGTGGGCGCCCTTGTCCAGGTCGGTTTTGGCGTAGATCACGTAGGTGTTGGCGTCGGGGCCGTTGGTGATCCAGGTCTTGCTGCCATTGAGTACGTAATGGTCGCCGCGCTTCTCGGCACGCAGTTTCATCGATACCACGTCGGAGCCGGCGTTGGGTTCGCTCATGGCCAGCGCACCGATGTGCTCGCCACTGATCAGTTTGGGCAGGTACTTCTGCTTTTGTTCATGAGTACCGTTGCGGTTGATCTGGTTCACGCACAGGTTCGAATGCGCGCCGTAGGACAACGCCACCGAGGCCGAGCCGCGGCTGATTTCTTCCATCGCCACCACATGGGCCAGGTAGCCCAGGCCGGCACCGCCGTATTCCTCTGGTACGGTAATGCCCAGCAGGCCCATGTCACCGAACTTGCGCCACATGTCGGCGGGGAACAGGTTGTCATGGTCGATCTGTGCGGCGCGGGGGGCCAGTTCGGCAGCGACAAAGGTGCGAACCTGGTCACGGAGCATGTCGATGGTTTCGCCCAGGGCGAAGTTCAGGGAGGGGTAATGCATGTGGGGGCACCTTGTTGTTCTTGAAATGTGGGTAACACCGTAGCTAAGTAAACGCCATCGGGCGTCGTTTTCACCTTTACGTTAACGTAAGGCTGCGCTCGACTACTGTCAATCACCTTTACGTAAACGTAAATCTCAGCCAGAGTATCTGCGCTTGCTTCAGCCGTGCCCAGAACAACCACAAGAAGGGACACCCATGAGTCAACCCAGCTATACCCGCGGTCGCCAGGACCAACCCTTGCTCACCCTGACCATCGGCCAGGCCTTTGACGCCACCGTAGCCCGCCACGGCGATGGCGAAGCACTGGTGGTGCGCCACCAGGGCCTGCGCTACACCTGGCTGCAACTGGCCGAACAGGTCGACCTGCACGCCCGCGCATTGATGGCCCTGGGCGTGAACACCGGCGATCGGGTCGGCATCTGGGCGCCCAACTGCGCCCAGTGGTGCATATTGCAGGTGGCCAGCGCCAAGGTCGGCGCGGTGCTGGTCAATATCAACCCGGCCTACCGCGTGGCTGAGCTGGAATACGTGCTGCGCCAGTCTGGCTGCCGCTGGCTGGTGTGCGCCGATGCCTTCAAGACCTCCGATTACCACGCCATGGTTCAGGAGCTGGCGCCCGAACTGGCAACGGCAACGGCTGGTGAGCTCGCCTGCCAGCGCTTGCCCGACCTGCGTGGCGTCATCAGCCTGGCGGCCAACCCACCCGCAGGCTTTCTGCCCTGGCAGGCGCTGGCCGGGCGGGCAGGGCAGGCGGACAGCGAGGCTTTCAACATCCGCCAGCAAAGTCTGCAGTTCGACCAGCCGGTGAACATCCAGTACACCTCAGGCACCACCGGCGCGCCCAAGGGCGCCACGCTCAGCCACTACAACATCCTCAACAACGGCCTGATGGTCGGCAACAGCCTGGGGCTGACCTGCGCTGACCGCATGGTGATCCCGGTGCCGCTGTACCACTGTTTTGGCATGGTCATGGCCAACCTGGGCTGCATCACCCACGGCAGTACCATGATTTACCCCAACGATGCGTTCGACCCTGAGCTCACGCTCAAGGCTGTGGCCGAGGAGCGCGCCAGCATTTTGTACGGCGTACCCACCATGTTCATCGCCATGCTCGACCACCCGTCCCGGCAAGGCCTGGACCTGTCGACCCTGCGCAGCGGCATCATGGCCGGCGCCACCTGCCCGATCGAGGTCATGCGCCGGGTCATCGACCAGATGCACATGGCCGAAGTGCAGATCGCCTACGGCATGACCGAAACCAGCCCGGTGTCACTGCAAACCGGCCCGGACGACGAGCTGGAACTGCGCGTGACCACCGTCGGCCGTACCCAGCCCCAGCTGGAAACCAAGCTGGTGGATGCCGACGGCTGCATCGTCGCCCGAGGCGAGATTGGCGAGTTGTGCACCCGTGGTTACAGCGTGATGCTCGGCTATTGGGACAACCCGCAGGCTACGGTCGATGCCATCGACCCCGCGCGGTGGATGCACACCGGCGACCTGGCGGTGATGGATGAGCAAGGCTATGTGTGCATTGTCGGGCGCAACAAGGACATGATCATTCGCGGTGGTGAAAACATCTACCCGCGTGAGCTGGAAGAGTTTTTCTACACCCACCCGGCCGTGGCCGATGCACAGGTAATCGGCATTCCGTGCAGCCGGTATGGTGAGGAAATCGTCGCCTGGGTCAAACTGCACCCCGGGCACAGCGCCACCGCCGAAGAATTACAGGAATGGTGCAAGGCACGCATTGCGCACTTCAAGGTGCCACGGCATTTCCGCTTTGTTGACGAGTTCCCGATGACAGTCACGGGGAAGGTACAGAAATTCCGCATGCGCGAGATCAGTGTGGCAGAGATCACGCGCTGACCAGGTTCGGCCCTTTTGCAAAAGGGCCTAACCTGCCAGCCCGAAAACCTTGTCTATCCTTACACCTTCACCGGTGGTTCCTCACTCGGTGGGTCCCCCACCGTTGGCGGTACCGTTGGCTTGATCGGCAGCTCGTCCGGGTCCACTTCCGGCACGGGTGGCGGCAGGCTGGGGTCGTCGATGTTGGGGTCTGGTGTTTCCGGTGGAATGGGAATGTTCATGGCCTGACCTCGCGTGTGGTGGTTTGAAGAGGTACTGCAGGCTTCGACTTCACGCAGTTGCCATTCGCTCAATTTTTTTGAACCCCGCGCGGGTGACCGGCTCTGAACCCTTACCGCCAAGCCTAAGGGAGCAAGGTCCGATGTCACGTAACGAGCCCTTCGAAAGTGTGCCCACGGCGAGCGATCACCCGCACCAGGCCATAGGCCTGTCCCAGGCGCTGTTGGCGCCGCGCATCGTGATCGAAGACACCCAGCCCGTGCTCGAAGGCGGCGCGTTCGCCGCCAAGGCCATCAGCGGCCAGCCAGTTGCGGTCAGCTGCAAGGTTTACAGTGACGGCCACGACCGCCTGGCAGTCATGCTCAATTGGCACGAGGCCACTAGCCGGCGCGTACATTGCGTGCCGATGCAGGCGCTGGGCAATGACCTGTGGCAGGCCGAGTTCACGCCTGCCGAATTGGGCGCCCATCTGTTCAGCATCGAGGCGTGGATTGACCCTTTCGCCACCTATTGCCATGACTTGGAGAAAAAGTTTCACGCTGGCGTCGATGTAAAGTTGGAGCTGGAAGAGGGCCGGTTGATGCTTGGCCAGGGCGTGGGTTTGAGCGATGGCGCACTCAGCGAAGAAATCGCCGCTCTGCAGCAGCAACTTCAGGGCCTCACCGCCAACGACCAGGTTGCCCTGTTGCTGCACCCCGACACGGCAAGGCTGATGACCGAAGCCGAGCACCGCAGCTACCTCACCCGCAGCCGTGAATTCCCCATCGATGTCGACCGCCCGGCGGCTCTGTTCGCCAGTTGGTACGAGCTGTTCCCGCGGTCGATCACCGACAGCCCTGAGCGCCACGGCACCTTCAACGACGTGCACCAACGCCTGCCGATGATCCGCGACATGGGCTTCGACGTGCTGTACTTCCCGCCCATCCACCCGATCGGCACCCAGCACCGCAAGGGCCGTAACAACGCCCTGCGCGCCGAGCCCGGCGACCCCGGCAGCCCATACGCCATCGGCAGCCCGGAGGGTGGCCATGACGCCATTCACCCGCAGTTGGGCACGCGCGATGACTTCCGGCGCCTGGTCGCCGCCGCGGCCGAACATGGCCTGGAAATCGCCCTCGACTTCGCCATCCAGTGCTCCCAGGACCACCCCTGGCTCAAGGAGCACCCCGGCTGGTTCAGCTGGCGCCCCGATGGCACCATCCGCTATGCGGAAAACCCGCCCAAAAAATACCAGGACATCGTCAACGTCGACTTCTATGCCGCCGACGCCGTGCCTTCACTGTGGCTGGCCCTGCGTGATGTGGTGTTGAGTTGGGTTGAAGAGGGCGTAAAAACCTTCCGCGTCGACAACCCTCACACCAAGCCGTTGCCGTTCTGGCAATGGCTGATTGCCGATGTGCGCAGCCAGCACCCTGACGTGATCTTCCTGGCCGAAGCGTTTACCCGGCCAGCGATGATGGCCCGGCTGGGTAAGGTGGGGTATGCCCAGAGCTATACCTATTTCACCTGGCGCAACAGCAAGCAAGAGCTGCGCGAGTATTTCGAGCAGCTCAACCAGCCGCCGTGGAGCCTGTGCTACCGGCCCAATTTCTTCGTCAACACGCCCGACATCAACCCGTATTTCCTGCAAACCAGTGGCCGTGCAGGCTTTCTGATTCGCGCCGCCCTGGCCACCATGGGCTCGGGCCTGTGGGGCATGTACTCGGGTTTTGAGTTGTGCGAGGGCACGCCATTGCCCGGCAAGGAGGAGTACCTGGATTCGGAGAAGTACGAAATCCGCCCGCGCGACTTCACCCAGCCCGGCAACATCATTGCCGAGATTGCCCAGCTAAACCGCATTCGCCGGCAGAACCGCGCGTTGCAAACGCATCTGGGCGTGGCGTTCTTCAACTGCTGGAACGACAACATCCTGTACTTCGCCAAGCGCACGCCCGAGCGCGACAACTACATCCTGATTGCGGTGAGCCTTGACCCGCACAACGCCCAGGAGGCGCATTTCGAGCTGCCGTTGTGGGAGCTGGGCCTGGACGACAACGCCGAAACCCACGGCGAAGACCTGATGACCGGCCACCGCTGGTCGTGGTACGGCAAAACCCAGTTCATGCGCATCGAGCCCTGGCATTTGCCGTTCGGCATCTGGCGCATCCATAAGGCATGACCGCTGTGTGTATGTGGGAGCGGCCTTGCCGGTCCGGCGTCCCGGCAAGGCCGCTCCCACAAACACACACAGAGGCTGTCCCGAATCAGGAATTGAAAGGAGTCACCCATGGCCAAGCGTTCCCGCCCGGCAGCCTTCATCGACGACCCGCTGTGGTACAAGGACGCCGTGATCTACCAGCTGCACGTGAAGTCGTTCTTCGATTCGAACAACGACGGCATCGGCGATTTCGCCGGCCTGATCGGCAAACTCGACTACATCGCCGACCTGGGCGTGAACACCCTCTGGCTGCTCCCGTTTTACCCCTCGCCACGGCGTGACGACGGCTACGACATCGCCGAATACAAGGCCGTACACTCCGACTACGGCAGCATGGCCGACGCCAAACGTTTCATCGCCGAAGCCCACAAGCGAGGCCTGCGGGTGATCACCGAGCTGGTCATCAACCACACCAGCGACCAGCACCCGTGGTTCCAGCGCGCGCGGCATGCCAAGCGCGGCAGCAAGGCGCGGGACTTTTACGTGTGGTCGGATGACGACCAGAAGTACGACGGCACGCGCATCATCTTCCTCGACACCGAAAAGTCCAACTGGACCTGGGACCCGGTCGCCGGCCAGTACTTCTGGCACCGCTTCTATTCGCACCAGCCAGACCTGAACTTCGACAACCCGCAAGTGCTCAAGGCGGTGATCGACGTGATGCGCTTCTGGCTCGACCTGGGCGTTGACGGCCTGCGCCTGGACGCGATCCCCTACCTGATCGAACGCGACGGCACCAACAACGAAAACCTCCCCGAAACCCATACCGTGCTCAAGGCCATCCGCGCCGAAATCGACGCCAATTACCCCGACCGCATGCTGCTGGCCGAAGCCAATCAATGGCCCGAAGACACCCGCCCGTACTTTGGCGAAGGCGCTGGCGACGAGTGCCACATGGCCTTCCACTTCCCGCTGATGCCGCGCATGTACATGGCCTTGGCCATGGAGGACCGTTTTCCGATCACCGACATCCTGCGCCAGACCCCGGAAATCCCGGCCAACTGCCAGTGGGCGATCTTCCTGCGCAACCACGATGAGCTGACCCTGGAAATGGTCACCGACCGCGAGCGCGACTACCTGTGGAACTACTACGCCGAAGACCGCCGCGCCCGCATCAACCTGGGCATTCGCCGCCGCCTGGCGCCGCTGCTGCAACGTGACCGGCGGCGTATCGAGCTGCTCACCAGCCTGCTGCTGTCGATGCCCGGCACGCCCACCCTTTACTACGGCGACGAACTGGGCATGGGCGACAACATTTACCTGGGCGACCGCGATGGCGTGCGCACACCGATGCAATGGTCGCCCGACCGCAATGGCGGGTTCTCCCGTGCCGACCCCCAGCGCCTGGTGCTGCCACCGGTCATGGACCCGCTATACGGCTACCAGACCGTAAACGTCGAAGCCCAGGCCCACGACCCCCATTCGCTGCTCAACTGGAACCGTCGCCTGCTGGCCGTGCGCAACCAGCAGAAGGCCTTTGGCCGTGGCACCATCCGCATGCTCACCCCCAGCAACCGCCGCATTCTGGCCTACATCCGCGAGTACACCGACGCCGAGGGCAACAGCGAAACCATCCTCTGTGTCGCCAACGTGTCCCGCGCAGCCCAGGCCGCGGAACTGGAGCTGTCGCAGTACGCCGACAAGGTGCCGGTCGAGATGCTCGGCGGCAGCGCCTTCCCGCCGATTGGCCAGTTGCCGTTTTTGCTGACGTTGCCGCCTTACGCGTTCTATTGGTTCCTGCTGGCCGCCCACGACCGCATGCCCAGCTGGCATGTGCAGGCCACCGAAGGCCTGCCGGAGCTGACCACCCTGGTGCTGCGCAAGCGCATGGAAGAATTGCTGGAGGCGCCCGCCAGTGACACCCTGCAAGGCGCCGTGCTGCCGCAGTACTTGCCCAAGCGCCGGTGGTTCGCCGGCAAGGAAGGCCCGATCGATCAGGTACGCCTGTGCTATGGCGTGCGCTTCGGCACCGCCACCACGCCGGTGTTGCTCAGCGAAATCGAAGTGCTCAGCGACGGCGTTGCCACCCGCTACCAATTGCCGTTCGGCCTGTTGCCGGAAGAGCAGATCAACAGCGCTTTGCCCCAGCAATTGGCCCTGTCGCGTGTGCGCCGTGGCCGCCAGGTGGGGCTGATTACCGATGGGTTCGTACTTGAGCCGTTCATCCGCGCCGTGCTCAAGGCCTGCCAGGACAATCTGAAGCTGCCATGCGCCAACCCCGAGGGTGAACTGCAGTTTGCCTGTACCGAGCTGCTGGCGCCGCTGGGCCTGAATGACGACAGCGCGGTGCGCTACTTGAGTGCCGAGCAATCCAACAGCTCGGTGGTGGTGGCGGACAAGGTGGTGCTCAAGCTGATCCGCCGGGTCAACCCGGGCACTCACCCGGAACTGGAAATGAGTGCCTACCTGACCGCCGCCGGCTTCGCCAACATCTCGCCCCTGCTGGCCTGGGTCAACCGCCAGGACGGGCAGGGCAATGACCACCTGTTGATGATCGCCCAAGGCTACCTGAGCAACCAGGGCGACGCCTGGGCCTGGACCCAGAACACCCTCGAGCGGGCCATCCGTGACGAAATGGAACTTGCCCACCAGGACGGCGAGGCGCGCACCGATGCGCTGGCCGAACTCAACGGTTTTGCCGCCTTGCTTGGCCAGCGCCTGGGTGAAATGCACCTGCTGCTGGCAGCGCCCACTCAGGATGCGGCCTTCCAGCCGCGGCCCAGCGATGCCGACGACAGCCAACGCTGGGGCGCGCAGATCAGCGCCGAACTGCGCCACGCCCTCGACCTGCTGGCCCAGCACCGTGACCACCTCGACAGCGACAGCCAGGCCCTGGTCGACGACCTGCAGCAACAGCGCGACGGCCTGGCCCAGCACATCGACAAGCTGGCCCGGCAAGCGCAGGGCGGCCTGTTGATGCGCGTGCACGGCGACCTGCACCTGGGGCAGATCCTGGTGGTGCAGGGCGACGCCTACCTCATCGATTTCGAAGGCGAACCCTCGCGCCCGCTGGACGAGCGCCGGGCCAAACACAGCCCCTACAAAGATGTCAGCGGCGTGTTGCGATCCTTCGACTATGCTGCTGCGATGATCCTGCGCAGCGCCTCTGCGGTCGACCTTTCCGGCCCGGCGCGCCAGGCTCGTCAGCGGGTTGCCCGGCAGTACCTGCATCAGTCGCGCCACGCCTTTGTCGAAGCCTACGGCCTGGCCACCGCCGCCATGCCCCATGCCTGGCAACAGGCCGAGGGCGAGCGCGCCGCACTGGAACTGTTCTGCCTGGAAAAAGCCGCCTACGAGATCACGTATGAAGCCGAAAACCGGCCGAGCTGGCTGGCCGTGCCCTTGCATGGCTTGCATGGATTGATCAGTACCTGGGGAGAGTCATAGATGAATGCAACCACGCGTGAAAACGGCGGCCTTCGGCAACGGGACCTGGATGCCCTGGCCCGCGCCGAGCACGCCGACCCCTTTGCCGTGCTGGGCCCTCATGGCGACGGGGCGAGGGGGGCGTTCGTGCGCGCCTTCCTGCCCGGCGCGTTGAGTGCCCGGGTGCTGGCGCGCCATGGCGGGCATGTACTGGCCGAAATGGGGCAGGGCAGTGTGCCCGGTTTGTTCACCGCGCACCTTGAGGATGCACAGCCGTACCTGCTGCAAATCGGTTGGGCCGGTGGCGAGCAGGTCACCGAAGACCCTTACAGCTTTGGACCGCAACTGGGCGACATGGACCTCCACCTGTTTGCCGAAGGTAACCATCGCGACTTGTCCGGCCGTTTCGGCGCCCAGCTGATCGACGTGGATGGCGTGGCGGGCGTGTGCTTTTCGGTGTGGGCACCCAACGCCCGGCGCGTGTCGGTGGTGGGCGACTTCAACAACTGGGACGGCCGCCGCCACCCCATGCGTCTGCGCCACAGCGCCGGGGTATGGGAGCTGTTCGTGCCGCGCCTGGGCGTGGGCGAAACCTACAAGTTCGAAGTGCTGGGCAAGCAGGGTATTCTGCCGCTGAAGGCCGACCCGCTGGCGCGTGCCACCGAGCTGCCGCCCAGCACGGCGTCGAAGGTGGCCGGTGCGTTGAGCCATCAATGGCGCGACGACGACTGGATGGCGCACCGTGCGCAGCGCCATGCCTACAGTGCACCGCTGTCGATCTATGAGCTGCACCCCGGCTCCTGGCAGTGCGAGCTGGACGACCTGGGCGAAGTGTCGCGCTTCTACAACTGGCGCGAACTGGCCGAGCGCCTTGTGCCTTATGTGCAGCAGCTCAATTTCACCCATATCGAGCTGTTGCCGATCATGGAGCACCCGTTTGGCGGCTCATGGGGCTACCAGCCCCTGTCGATGTTCGCGCCCACCTCACGTTATGGCACGCCGGAGGACTTCGCTGCCTTCATTGATGCCTGCCACCAGGGCGGCATTGGTGTGATCCTCGATTGGGTGCCGGCGCATTTCCCCACTGATGAACATGGCCTGGCACGTTTCGACGGCACGGCTTTGTACGAGTACGACAACCCCCTGGAAGGCTACCACCAGGACTGGAATACACTCATCTACAACCTCGGCCGCAACGAAGTGCGCGGCTTCATGCTGGCCTCGGCCTTGCACTGGCTGAAGCATTTCCATATCGACGGGCTGCGGGTGGATGCGGTGGCGTCGATGCTCTACCGCGACTACTCACGCAAGGCCGGCGAGTGGGTGCCCAACCGCCATGGCGGGCGCGAAAACCTCGAAGCCATCGACTTCATCCGCCACCTCAACGGCGTGGCCGCCCACGAGGCGCCGGGGGCGTTGATCATCGCCGAAGAGTCCACCGCCTGGCCGGGCGTCAGCCAACCCACCCAGCAGGGCGGGTTGGGCTTTGCCTACAAGTGGAACATGGGCTGGATGCACGACACGCTGCACTACATCCAGAACGACCCCATTCATCGCACCCATCACCACAACGAAATGAGCTTCGGCCTGATCTACGCCTACTCCGAGCACTTCATCCTGCCCATCTCCCACGACGAGGTGGTGCATGGCAAGCACTCGCTGATCGACAAGATGCCCGGCGACCGCTGGCAGAAGTTCGCCAACCTGCGCGCCTACCTGACCTTCATGTGGACGCACCCGGGCAAGAAGCTGCTGTTCATGGGCTGCGAGTTCGGCCAGTGGCGCGAGTGGAACCATGACCACCAGCTGGACTGGTACCTGTTGCAGTACCCCGAGCACAAGGGGGTGCAGCAGTTGGTGTCGGACCTCAACCGCCTGTACCGCGAACTGCCGGCGTTGCACGAGCAGGATTGCCAGCCGCAGGGGTTCCAGTGGCTGATCGGTGACGATGCGCACAACAGCGTGTATGCCTGGTTGCGTTGGAGCAGCCAGGGCGAGCCGCTGCTGGTGGTGGCCAACTTCACCCCGGTGCCGCGCGAGGGGTACCGGATCGGGGTGCCGTTCGGGGAGCGTTGGGAAGAGTTGCTCAACAGTGATGCCGGGCTGTATGCCGGGTCGAATGTGGGCAACATGGGGGCGGTGGGCAGTGAGGAAATTGCCAGCCATGGGCAGCCGTTGTCGCTGGCGTTGAACCTGCCGCCGCTGGGGGTACTGGTAATGAAGCCGGCCTGATGAGCTGGCCCTTTCTCAGGGCGCCTGTAGGAGCGGATTTACCGAGACGTCGGACCGCCGCGATGCAGCCACCGCGATAAATGGCACCGGCTTTGCCGGTGATCGCGGCTGAAGCCGCTCCTACAGGGGCCCCGAGCTGGCTACCAGCGCATCCTGACCCCAAGGCTACCAATCAACCCATTCAAATCATTGCCATCCACATCACTGCTGTAATCGGCACTCACGAACAGCGCCACCGAAGGCGTCACCCGCGCCACCAGCCCCAACCCCAGTTCAACGGTGGTCGAGTAGCGCGAGCTGGAAATCTTGTCCACCTGGTCCAGCTGCACCTCATTGGTATCGGTAAAGTCATACCACACGTTGGTCCGCACATAGGGCTCGATCGGCATGCCACGCACTTCATAGCGCCCAGACAATTTCGCACCCACCCGGCCACTCCAGCTCGGCTGGCTGTCAAAGGCCTGCAAGGTTTCCTCCTGCACCTGATTACCCGGGAAGAACTGCTGGTTGATCAACTGCGCCTGTGGCTCGATCACCCAGCCGCCACCCAGGCCGATCGGGTAGCCGCCTTCCAGCGAGAAGGTCATCGCATGGCCGCTGTCGTTCAGGCGCTGGCCGGTTTCGCCACGCCCTAGCACATCGATGCGCGAACCCATGGCCACGGCGTCCAGGTGCCAGCCCTGGTCGTGGGTCATGCTCCAGTAAACGCCCAGGCTTTCGCCGCTCAGGTTCACAGCATTGCGCTGCTTGTCACCCAGCAGCGGGCGCATGCCGTTGAAGCTGCTTTGCAGGTTGTTGTGCCCCACGAAAATCCCGGCACGGTGCACATTGCCGGCGCTGGTTTCGCGCACGAACAGGTCCGGGCCGATCATCAGTTGCTGGCTGGGCGCCTCCAGTTGCTCGGGTGGTTGCGCGCCCTGGCGGGGCATGCTGGGGAAGAACTGCGACCATTGGCTGGCGACCAGGTCCGGTGCCGCGCGCCCATGGCGCTCGCTCATCTGCTCGCTGAACGCGTTCAGTGTGCCCAGGCTAAGCCCGCTGGCAGTGACCGGGTCGAGCGATAGCTGCGGCACCGCCGGTTGCTGCAGAAAGTGGCTAGATGTCGGATCATCCTGCAGTTCGAAAGCAAAGGTTTCCACCGGGGTTGCCAGAAGCATCGACGTGGAAACCGCGTAGAAAATGCGATCGAAACGCAAGGGATTCGAGGTGCTTTTCATGACGGATCTCCTGTTGTTTTGGTGTTGCACAGCCCAAATACCTGGCCTGTTGTCACGAGCTGTACGGCAAAACAGAGGGCGACCCAAACCAGCACGCCAGCTTTTGCAGGCACGCACGAAGGCGCGAGCTAGAGGCCCGGCGCGAGTTTTTTACGACTAGATAATGTTCAGCTAAGGAGAGGGAAGGCGCGGCGTCAAGAATGCGTTAAAAAACCGTGCAAGGGGCGTGGCAGGCGTCAGTGCATTGATTTTTATCGGAAAAGCCAGGCGCATAGCGGGGTTCGCTATTTGCCGCCACCTGGCTATGCCGAAACATTGCTAGAGCGTTTACTCTTCTTCGTGTTGCAAGGCCAGTAACAGGAACGAGCGCCCCTTGACCTCGAAGGTGCTGTCGAACTGCAAGTGCTGAGGCTTGCGCATCTCCGGCCGGTCCGTATCCACCAGGCAACTCCAGTACTCACCCTCCGGCACCGCCGGCAACAGAAACGGCACCACATCATGGTGCGCATTGACGATGATCAGCATCGTTGCCTCGGCCCCCGGCCGTGCAATGCCGCTGACTTGGGCACGGCCATCGATCAGCATGCCAAGGCAGCGCCCGTGCGGGTCTTCCCATTGCTCGACGCTCATCTCGCTGCCATCCGGTGCCAGCCAGGTCACGTCCTTGACCCCGATCGCCTCGTTGTAGTCGCCGACCAGAAAGCGCGAGCGGCGCAGTACCGGGTAGGCCAGCCGCAGGCGGGTGAGGCGTTTGACGAACGCCAGCAGTTCTTCACCTTCCTCGTCCAGGTCCCAGTTCACCCAGCCGATCTCGCTGTCCTGGCAATAGGCATTGTTGTTGCCATGCTGGGTACGGCTGAACTCATCCCCGGCAACGATCATCGGCGTGCCTTGGGCCAGCAGCAACGTGGCAAAGAAGTTGCGCATTTGCCGGGTACGCAGGGCATTGATCTGCGGGTCGTCGGTGGGGCCTTCGACGCCGCAGTTCCACGACAGGTTGTTGTCGGTGCCGTCCTGGTTGTTTTCGTCGTTTTCTTCGTTGTGCTTGCTGTTGTACGACACCAGGTCACGCAGGGTGAACCCGTCATGGGCGGTGACGAAGTTGACCGAGGCATAGGGCCGGCGGCCCCGGTTGTTGAACATGTCGCCGGAGGCGGTCATGCGTGAGGCGAAGTCGGCCAGCTGGCCTTCGTCGCCTTTCCAGAAGGCACGCACGGTGTCGCGAAAGCGATCGTTCCATTCCGCCCAGCCGGGGGCGAAGTTGCCCACCTGGTAGCCCCCGGGGCCGCAGTCCCACGGCTCGGCGATGAGCTTGACCTGGCTGAGCATCGGGTCCTGGCGGCAGGCAACGAGGAAGCCGTGGCGTTCGCTGTAGCCTTCGCGGTAACGGCCCAGAATGGTGGCCAGGTCGAAACGGAAGCCATCCACGTGCATTTCGCCCGCCCAGTAGCGCAGCGAATCGGTGACCAGTTGCAGCACGCAGGGGTGGCTGAGGTCCAGGGTGTTGCCGGTGCCGGAATCGTTGATGTAATAGCGCTTGTCGTCGGGCATCAGGCGGTAGTACGAGGCATTGTCGATGCCGCGCATCGACAGGGTCGGGCCGCGTTCGTTGCCCTCGGCGGTGTGGTTGTAGACCACGTCCAGGATCACCTCCAGCCCCGCGTCGTGCAGGTGCGCGACCATCTCCTTGAACTCGGCGATCTTGCCGCTGGCCAGGTAACGCGGGTGGGGGGCGAAGAAGGCGATGCTGTTGTAGCCCCAGTAGTTGTTCAGGCCTTTGTCCAGCAAGTGCTGGTCGTTGACGAAGGCATGGATCGGCAGCAGCTCGATGCTGGACACGCCAAGGTCCTTGATGTGCTTGAGCAGTTCATCGTTGGCCAGCCCCGCGAAGGTGCCGCGCAGTTTCTCCGGCACGGCCGGGTGGCGCATGCTGATGCCGCGGGTGTGGGCCTCGTAGATGATCGTGCGTTCCCACGGGATGAGCACGCGCTGGTCGCGGCCCCAGGTGAACGCCGGGTCGATGACCTTGCACTTGGGTACGAAGGGGGCGCTGTCGCGCTCGTCGAACGACAGGTCACCGTCGGGGTGGCCAATGGTGTAGCCAAACAATGACTCGGACCATTTCAGGCTGCCGACCAGCTGCTTGGCATAGGGGTCGATCAGCAATTTGTTGGGGTTGAAGCGGTGGCCGTTTTCCGGCTCGTACGGGCCGTGTACCCGGTAACCGTAAACCAGCCCCGGATGCGCGTCGGGCAGGTAGCCGTGGTAGATCTCGTCGGTGTACTCGGGCAGCTCGATGCGTTCGATTTCCTGCTCGCCGGTGGAGTCGAACAGGCACAGTTCAACCTTGGTAGCGTTGGCCGAGAAGATCGCGAAGTTGACCCCCAGGCCATCCCAGGTGGCGCCGAGCGGGAAGGGCAGGCCTTCGCGGATGCGCGACGGGGCGACGGAGCGGGTTTTCTTTGGGGTGCGCGGGCTCATGGCGGCGGTCCTCGACTGGCCGTGGGAAGGGATGTTTTCAGGGCTGGCCCTATCGCGGCCAAAGCCGTTCCTACAGGGTTTCGCAATCCCCTGTAGGAGCGGCTTTAGCCGCGCTAGGCCCGTACAGGCTTACCCCGCAGCCGGCTTCTTCACCGCCCGGGGCTTCTTCGCCGCTACCGGTTTCTCAGCCGGTGCCGCCTTAGGCTTGGCCGCCGCCTTCTTGCGCGGCGCAGCTTTAGGGGCCAGGGCCTCCGCCTCGGCCAGCTTGCGTGCCATGTCCCAGTGCCGCTCTTCCTCACCGGTGGGCTTACCCTCCGATTCCCAGATCTGGTAGGCGAATTCGCGGATACGTTTTTCATCGACACTCATCATGACGCTCCTGATGCTCAAGATTGTTGTATCAACACATTGACCGGAAACTCCGCCAGCACGGCGCTCACCATCAGCTCCCTAGAAGGGCTGACCGCAGCACTGGGGAAAAGTCCCGTCGGGTTGGCAGGCGACAAGGCAAACGGCAAGATCACCCGGGTATCGTCCCAGTTCTGCGCCGGGATCAACGGTGTAGCGGCACCTGCCAGCAGGCTGCTGGCCAGGCGTGGTGCAATGACAATGGCGCGTTCACCTTCACCCAGGCGGGCAAAGGCCAGCACCTTTTCAGCGTGGCGGCCCTGCACGTTCAGCGGCAGGTATTCACCCCGGCGAAACAGCTCGGCATGGGCCTGGCGGCAATCCAGCACCCGGGCGATCAGGGCCTGCTTGATGCGCCCGTCGCGCCAGTGCGTGAGCAGTTCGGCAGGCTGCGTGGCAGCGTCCAGAGTGCGACGCCTGCAAGCGTAGTCGACGGCGCGGCGGTTGTCCGGGTCGACCAGGCTCAAGTCCCAGTACTCGTTGCCCTGATACAGGTCGGGCACACCAGGCACGGTCATGCGCAGCAGCGCCTGCACCAGGCCGTTGAGGGCGCCGGGGCAGGCAATGCGTTGCGCGGCATCGGCCAGCGACTGGCGCAACTGCTGGTTTTCGCGGCCCAGCAGCAGGCCGTCGATGTAACACGCGCAGGCGTTTTCGTAGGCATCGTTCGGCGCACTCCAGCTGCTGCGCAGCTTGGCTTCGCGCAGGGCTTTTTGCTGCCATTGGCACAGCCGGCCGGCGTACTGCTGCAGGGCGTTGTCGTCGTGCAGGTCGAGGTTCAGGGGCCAGCTGCCCAACAGCGTTTGCAGCAACAGCAACTCATCACCTGGGCTGGGCGCGGGGCCATCGTCCAGCGCCTCGCGCAAGGGGGCGGCCAGCTCGCGCCAGTGTTCGACGCGGCTGGCGAACCATGGGCCGAGTTCGCTTAACACAGCCAGGCGTGCGCGGGTGTCTTCGCCGCGCTTGTGGTCGTGGGTGGCGGTGGCCAACAGGTTGTCGGGGAAGTCGCGCAGGCGGCGCTGGGCCTCGTTATGGAAATGCTGGGGGCCTGCGCTGAAGCGCTCGGCCTCAAAGCCTACATCGTTGCGCGAGAGCAGGCGGGCGCTGCGGTAGAAGGCCGTGTCTTCCACGGCTTTGGCGGCACTGGGCGCGGTGAGTTGCTGGAAGCGCACGCAGGCGTGGCGCAGGTGCTTGCGCGGGCGGCCCGGCGGCAGCGCGCGCCAGGGTTGGCCGCCGAGCCACTGTTCCAGTTGCCCAAGCAACGGCCAGTCGGCTTCGGCGAGGTCCTGGCGGGCGTTGGCCAAGGCCTGCTGGAAGCACTTCTCATCCTCGGCCGGGCGCCCGCAGGCGTTGAAATAGGTACGGTAAACCGGGTAATGGGCCACCAGCGCCTGCACGGCGCGGCGGATGGCGCCCAAGGTCAGGTCGCGGGTCATCAGGTCGTCGCGGGCCACTTGCAGCAACGCCTGGGCGACGGATTCGCAATCGCCCGCCAGGCTGGCGTTGAGCACCAAATGGCGGGCCTGTCGGATTTCTTCGGCAAAGTCGGGGCGTTCGCTGACGTTGGCCCACAGCTCGGTCAACGGCGCTTCGCCGGCCGGGTCATGTTGCAGCAGCGACACTTCGTTCATGAATTCGTAGCCGGTGGTGCCGTCGGTGAGCCAGTCGCGGTGCAGGTGCTCGTCGGCGCCGAGAATTTTCTCCACGTAGATCGGGAAATGTTCCAGCGCCGCCTGCACAGGGCGGCTCGCCAGCAGCCCGTCCACCCGCCGGCGCAGTTTGCGCAGGTAAGCGCGCGGGTCGGCCAGGCCGTCGATATGGTCGATGCGCAGGCCGTCCACCAGGCCGCGTTCAATCAGCTCGAACAGCTTGGCATGGGTGGCTTCGAACACGGCCGGGCGCTCGACGCGCAGCCCACCCAGTTCGTTGATGTCGAAGAAGCGCCGCCAGTTGATGTCGTCGGCGGCGGTGCGCCAGCTGGCCAGCCGGTAGGTTTGGCGTTCGAGCAGCAGGTGCAGGCGCTTGAAGCCGCTTTCGCTGCGGCTGTCGAAGGCCAGCAAGGCGGTTTGCAGGTCGGCGCCTTCGTTGGCCAGGCGGCGCAGCTCGGCCTGCAGGGGTTGGGCGGCAGCCAGCGGGTCCGGGGTGTCGCTCAACGCTGTGAAGTGTACCGCCAGCGCCTGCAGGGCCGGCTCGGGGCTTTGCGCGAGGATCCAGCCGTAGTCCTGCGGGCAAATGGGGAAGCGGTGGTCGTAGTGGGCGACTTGCAGCAGGCCTTGGTCGAACGTGAGGGGTATTTCTCCGCTTTTTAGCGCCGCGCCATAGTCACTGCCCAGAAACGGCAGCAACAACTGGCCCGCCAGCAGCGGGTCGCTGGAATGCCACTGGATGTCGAAAAACTCGGCATACGGGCTGCGCCGGCCCCAGGCCAGCAAGCTTTGCCACCACGGGTTGTCGGCCCCGCCCACGGCCATGTGGTTGGACACCGTGTCCAGGATCAGCCCCATGCCATGCTGGCGCAACGCAGCCACCAGGCGCTCCAGCGCTGCTTCGCCACCCAGTTCGGGGTTGACCTGCGTCGGGTCGACCACATCGTAGCCATGGCGTGACCCGGCACGGGCCTTGAGGATGGGCGAGGCGTACACATGGCTGATGCCCAGTTGAGCAAAGTAGGGCACCAGCGCCACGGCATGGTCGAGGGTGAAGTCGCTGTGAAACTGCAGGCGCAGGGTGGCGGTCAACGGCTTCATCGGTCGCGCTCCCAGGCTTGTTCACGGGCCTGGGCCAGCAGCTCCAGGCGGCGGGCGGCGTGTTCGTCATCCAGCAGTTCGCGGGCGGGCTTGGCAAAGCGCCTGCGCCAGTTGGGGTGGCCGCTGGTGGTGCCCGGCAGGTTGGGCTGTTCGTCGCAGCCAAGCAGGTCTTCCAGCGGGACCAGCACCAGGGGGGCGCGGGTATGGCCGACGTAGCGGATGGCCGCGTCGATCACGGCATCATTGTCGGGCAGTGCCCCGTAATTGGCCTGCAGGGTATGGCGCAGGCCTTCACGTTCTTTTTGCCGGTCATGGCGCCAGTGCAATTCGGTGGCGGCGTCGATCAATTGCAGGCGGTGGCTCCAGTCGATATCACGGCTTTGCAGCCAGCCGGCCAGCGGCGCCAGGTCGTGGGTGCCGGTGGTTGCCAAGGCGTTGTCGGGCCAGTCGAGGATCGGTTTGAAGTGCCCGGGGGCCGTTTGTTCGAACGGCAGCACGCGCATGCCGAGCACGGCTTTGGCCGCCAGCTGCTCGCGCAGGCCATCGGGCACCGTGCCAAGGTCTTCGCCAAGGATGATTGCGTTGTGCCGTACCGACTCCAATGCCAGCAGGCGCAGCAGGTCGTCCACCGGGTAATTGAGGTAGGCGCCTTCGCTGGCCTTGCAGCCCCGCGGGATCAGCCACAGCCGGCGCAGGCCCATCACATGGTCGATGCGCAGGCCGCCGGCATGGGCCAGGTTGGCGCGCAACATTTCGATGAAGGCGCGGTAGCCGTTGCGCTTGAGGCCCTCGGGGGAGAACGCGCAGATGCCCCAGTCCTGCCCGCTGCGGTTGAGGATGTCAGGCGGGGCGCCCACCTTGAGGTTGGCCAGCAGTTCGTCCTGGCGGCTCCAGGCCTGGCTGCCGGCACCGTCGGCGCCCACGGCCAGGTCGGCGATCAGGCCGATGGCCATGCCATTGCTGCGGGCCGCTTGCTGGGCACGTTGCAGCCCACGTTCGGTGAGCCACTGGCAAAAGGCATGGAACTCGACCTTGGCCGGGTAGGCGTTGGCCACGGCCTCGACTTCAGGGTGGTACGGGTCGTGCCAGGCGCTGGGCCAATTGCGCCAGTCGGCGCCCAGGCCGTGGTCCATGGCCTGGGCCTGCAGCACCTCGAAGCGGCAATGGTGTTCAAGCCCTTGGCCACCGGCCGCGCGGAAGCTGTCGAAGTCTTTGCGCAGCGGGTGGTCGGCCTTGCTGAAACCCTGGTAAAGCGCCTCGAGCAGGCGCAGCCGGGCGTCGGCGGCCCGGGGCCAATCCACCAAGGGTTGCTGTTCCAGGTCTTCGAGCATTTGCTCAAGGCCCAGGGCTTCGATGGCCACCCGTACTTCGCGCTCGCCGAGCAGGGCGGTGGGGCTGGCGTACAAGGTGTTGAGCAGCAGCCGGCTGGAGGGTGAATAGGGGCTGTAGTGCTGCTGGTCGGCGGCTGACAGGGCGTGAATCGGGCTGATGGCCAGCGCATCGGCGCCGCGTTCGGCGGCCCGCCGTGCCAGCTGCTCCAGGGCTAGGCAGTCACCGTAGCCGCCGTCGCCGGGCCGGCGCAGGCTGTAAAGCTGCACGGCCAGGCCCCAGCAGCGCGGGGGCGGTTGCTCGACGCTGTCTTGCAGGCTGTAGCAGCGTGGCGGGGCCACGGCGAGGGTAAAGGTGCGGCTTTCGATTTCCAGTTGGTGGTAACCGATGGGCAGGTCACCGGGCAACTGCCCGTTGGCATCCAGGCCAGTTGACAGCGTGCTGCCATCTTCCAGCGTGCAGCCAACCGGGCTCAGTGGCTTGAAATAGTGGGCCAGTGGCAATGGCTGCCCGAGGTCTGCGGTGAGCAATGGCGGCAGGTGCTGGCGGTCTTCGGCAGCCTCTACAGCCTGCAGGCTGTCGCGGATGGCACTGTCGTCGCCGGCCGGGTGGCCCAGGCCTTCCAGGACTTTGCGCAACACGTCGTCTTCGACCCGTTGTGGCCGGTTGTTGGCATCGATCCAGTCGCGGGCCAGCCCCACGCGGGCGGCCAAACGATGCAGGGCGGTTTCGCTCATGGGCTCTCCTGGCCGGGTGCAAGCAGGCTGACCACGCAGCTGTAAGGGTTGAGCGCGGTGTCGGGGTGGGTGCGGTCACTGCTGTCGAACAGGCGGTGAGTAGCCGCGGGCAGTTCGACGGGTTGTGGCGTGGCGGCCAGGTTCAGGTCGATGCGCAAGGTCTGGCCGTTGCCCAGCCGCCAGCGGGCGGTCAATGCCTTGTCGCCCAGCACCTGGGCGCCGAGTGCGCGGCTGCCGGGCAGGTGCGGGATGACGTGGTGTTTGCGCAGGGCCAGCAGCTGTTGGTACAGGCCGTGCCAGCCCGCAATCACCTCTTGGCGTTGTGGCCGTGAAGCCTCGAAGGTTTGTGCGGCATTGGGGTCGGGGATGTGTTCGCGCTGCTCGGGGTCGGCAAATGCCGCGAAGTGGGCGAATTCGCCGCGTCGGCCTTCGCGCACGGCGTCGGCCAGTTCGTCATGGAAGTCGGTGAAAAACAGGAATGGCCGGCAACTGCCGTCGTCGTCGCCCATGAACAGCAGCGGGATCATCGGCGACAGCAGCAACAGCCCGGTGGCCGCGCGCAGCGCCGGGGGCGGGCACAGGCGGGTGAGGCGCTCGCCCAGCGCGCGGTTGCCAACCTGGTCATGGTTTTGCAAAAAAAGCACGAAAGCGCTGGGCTCAAGGTGCCCGCTGGGTTCGCCGCGTGGCGTGCCGTGGCGGTTGGCCTGGCCCTGAAACACGAACCCTTCGGCCAGGCAGCGCGCCAGCTGCTCGATGGGTTGAGCCTTGTAATCGGCGTAGTAGCCTTCGGTTTCACCCGTCAGCAGCACGTGCAGGGCGTTGTGGCCGTCGTCGTTCCACTGGGCATTAAAGCCTTGTTGCAGCAGGAAGGCCTGGTTGTGTTCGTTTTCCAGCACCAGCCACACCTGGCGGCCAGGCTCGACGGTCGCCCGCACCCGTTGCGCCAGTTCAACGAGGAAGTCGGGCTGGTCAATGGCGTGCACGGCATCCAGACGCAGGCCGTCGCAGCGGTAGTCGCACAGCCACATCAGGGCGTTCTGGATGAAGAACTCGCGCACTTCGGCGCGGCGAAAATCGATGGCCGCGCCCCAAGGGGTCTGGCGGTCTTCGCGAAAGAACGAGCTGGCGTACTGGTGCAGGTAGTTGCCGTCCGGGCCGAAGTGGTTGTAGACCACATCGACCAGCACGTTCAAACCCTGGCCATGGGCGTGGTCGACCAATGCGCACAGTGCCTCGGGGCTGCCATAACTGTGCTGCGGCGCAAACGGCAACACGCCGTCATAGCCCCAGTTGCGCTCGCCGGGGAACTGCCCGAGGGGCATCAGTTCAATGGCGCTGATGCCCACTTCGGCCAGGCGTGGCAGGTGCCGGGCAACGCCGTCGTAGCCGTCGAGCACGCCGACGTGCAGCTCCTGGATTACCGCTTCATGCCACGGGCGGCCGTGCCAGGGGTGTTGCCAGGCATAGGCCCGTACATCCACCACCTGGCTCGGCCCTTGTACGCCTTCAGGTTGATAGCGCGACGCCGGGTCGGCCACCTGCAGCTCACCGTCAATGCGAAAACGGTAGCGGTCACCCGCCTGGCACGGGGCAACCCCGGTGTACCAGCCATTGTCTTCTGGCAGCAGCGTAACGGGCGGCTGCTGCTCCAACTCCAAGCTCACGCTGCGCGCATCCGGCGCCCACAGGGCGAAGCGCGCCGACGTGGCGTCCAGCAAGTGTGCGCCATGCCTGTGCATCTTCGACCTCGCTCAGTAGTGGCTGACTTGCGCCTGCTTGACCAGGTCCTCATACAGGCGGGCATAAGGTTCGACCGCCTGGCACCAGTTGAACGGCTGGGTCATGGAAAGGCAGCGCATGGCGTTGAGCAGGTTTTTCTTGTCGTACACATAGAAAGCCCGGCTCAGGGCTTCGCGGTAGCTGGCCACGGTGGACTCGTCGAACAAAAAGCCGGTGACGCCGTTCTCGATGGTGTCGGCAAGCCCGCCGGTGTTGCGCGCCACCGGCAACGAGCCGAAGCGCTGCGCGTACATCTGGCTCAGGCCGCACGGCTCGTAGCGCGAGGGCATCAGCAGGAAGTCGCTGCCGGCGAACATGCGCCGCGCGTCGGTTTCATTGAAGCCGATGCGCACGCCGATGCGGCCAGGGTGGCGCAGGGCCAGTTCGCGCATGGCCTGTTCTTCTTCGGGCTCGCCACGGCCGATGATCGCGATCTGCCCGCCTTGCTCGACGATGTAATCGGCCACGCCCAAGGTCAGGTCCAGGCCCTTCTGGTACACCAGCCGCGAGACCACGGCGAACAGCGGCCCGGTGGAAGGCTCCAGCTCGAACAGCCGGCGCACGGCCTCGGCGTTGCGCGCCTTGCCGTCCCAGTCGTTGATGCTGAAGTTGTGCTCCAGGTGCTTGTCGGTGGCCGAGTCCCAGCTTTCGTCGATGCCGTTGGGGATGCCACCCAGCAAGCCTTGCTGGGCCTTGCTGGCAAGGAAGCCATCTAGGCCGCAGCCAAATTCCGGGGTGGTGATTTCACGGGCATAGGTGGCGCTGACCGTGGTGATGTGGCTGGAGTAGGCAAGGCCGGCCTTGAGGAACGACAGCTTGCCGTAAAACTCCATGCCCTCCTGCTGCATGGCGTGGTCGGGGATCGCCAGCTCCGGGCTGCAGCCACGGCTGTAAACGCCTTGGTAGGCCAGGTTGTGGATGGTGAACAGGGTAGGCGTGTTCAGCCCGCGCCAGTGCATGTAGGCCGGTGCCAGGCCGGCAGGCCAGTCATGGGCGTGCACCACTTCGGGCGTCCAGTGGATCATGCCTTCGCCAGCGGCGATTTCAGCGGCGGCCAGGCCCAGGCGGGCGAAGCGGATGTGGTTGTCGGGCCAGTCGCGGCCGTTGTTGGCGCCATAGGGGCTGCCATCACGCTGGTACAGTTCGGGGCAAATCAGCACGTAGATCACCAGGCCGTCGGCCAGGTCCATGCGCCCGATCTTGCACGGCGGTAGTGCCGCGTGACCGCCCAGCTGGCCAACGATGTGGATGGGGTTGTCGCTTTCCATCACCTGGCGGTAACCCGGGATCAGCACGCGCACATCGTGCAGGTGCGCCAGGGCGCGGGGCAGTGCCGCCGACACATCGCCCAGGCCGCCGGTCTTGACCAGGTCGGCGATTTCCGAGGTGACGAACAGGATTTTGCGTTTGTTGGGGTTGTGCTGGCGCAGGGCGCCGGGTGCCTTGGCTGTCGTTGCGAAGTCCGGGGTGAGCGGTTCGCGGCGTTCCGGGTTGAATGCATCTACGTGAGGTTCGACAGCGGCACTGATCATACTTCTCTCCGTCCCTATGGCATGGTCGGGTACTGGCACCCGTAGCAATGTCTCGTGTTGGTTCTCTCTGATTCTGGAGTTGCGTACAGCAGTCCTTGCCCCGAAGTCGTGCGCACAGGCACGACGCGATCAGCATTCCGGCCGAAGGCGATTGCACGGGTTTGGGTGGGTGGGCCGTTGCGGGGGAAGTCCCTTTGCGTTTGGCCTACTTAATTCCTGACCCGCCGCCGTTTGCAAAAGTTCGACTTTTTTACGTCGCTCTTTCCCTGAGCAAATGGCGGGCCGAAACCTGAGTGTAGGAGAGGTGGAGATAAAAGGGTGACCCACTGGTCATTTTTGTTATGACGCGGAATAGACGCAAACGTTGGCGTGTGTGACGGGATGTTAAAGGGGTGTTTGAGGTGGTTTTTGGTGTGCACCATTTTGGTGCCAATGCAGAGGTGGCAGCACTGTGTGGGAGCGGCCTTGTGTCGCGATTGGGCCGCAAAGCGGCCCCAGCAATCTATGTTGCGAAGCTGAAAACCTGGGGCCGCTTCGCAGCCCTTTCGCGACACGAGGCCGCTCCCACAGTGGCCGCGTGAGCTCTTAGGTTTTATACAAGACAGTTGCCCCCACACTAGAACCGGCGGGTACTGATCAACTCATCCAGCACCCGCGTTGGCACCCGGAAGGGCACCGACATGTGATCTTCACCCGGCTCGACCTGAAAATCACTGCGCAACCCATACTGCGACAACGCCTGTAACCGCAGTTGCAAAGCCCGCGCATCCTGGACTTCCTGGGGCATCTCGCGGTCGCCGATCAACAGCGTGAGGCTGCTGTGGGTCAGGTCCAGCTTCCCGGCATTGGCCTGGGCAGTGAACGCCCGCTCGTGCGCCATCAGGTAGCGGTCCTGCCACCACAGGCTCGGGCTGATGGCAATCACGTGCTGAAACAGCTGCGGCCGGGTGAACAGTGTATACACCCCGAACATGCCGCCAAACGAGTGCCCCACCAGGCTGCGCTGGTCCTGGTCGACCTTGAAGCGTGCATTGACCTTGGGCATCAGGCTTTTTTCGATGAAGTCCAGAAACAGGTCCTGCCCACCCTGCGGCGGGGTGTTGCGCTCAGGGGGCTGGGGCGGCGACAAATCGAAGGCGCGGCGTTCGAAGTCCAGCGGCGTGTCGCTGGGGTAGCCGATGGCGACCAGGATTGAGCCGCGCAAGCGGTCCTGGGCGCGCTTGGCGGCGTGGAAGGCCGCGAAGTAGGCGTTGCCGTCGAGCAGGTAGATCACCGGGTAGCCGCCGGTCCAGGGCACATCGCCCTCCGGCAGGCTGACCATGATCCGGTACTCGCGGCCCTCGGCGCTTTTCATCGTCCATTGCTCGGTGCCGTCGAGCGTTACCGGTGTGGCCTGGGCGATGTTGGCCAACAGCAGGGCAGCCAGCCAGGCAATCAGCGTGCGCATGGTCGTTGCCCCCCTTACCAGCGGTAGCTCAGGCTGGTGACCACGCTGCGGGCTTCGCCGCGGTAGCAGTAACCCAGCTGGCAATTGATGTAACGCTTGTCGAACAGGTTGCGGGCATTGAGCGCCAGGCGCACGCCGTCCAGGCCGCCGCCGAAGTCGTAATGCACACCGGCATCGACCAGGGTGTAGCCCTCGTTCTTCACGGTGTTTTGCGCATCGCCATAGTTGCTGCCGGTGTAGCGTGCACCGCCCGAAACGCCCAGGCCCATCGGCAGGCGGTAGTCGAGCCACAGCGAGGCGAGGTGGCGTGGCACGTCGACCGGGTCTTTGCCTTTGTTGCCATCGTTGCTCTTGGTCACTTCCGGGTCGTTGTAGCTGTAGCTGGCGGTCATCTTCAGGCGGTCGGTGACGTTGGACACGGCCTCAAGCTCCAGGCCTTTGGACACCTGCTCGCCGGTGGCAATGCTGTTGAGCGGGTTGACCAAGTCACGGGTGAGTACGTTCTGCTGGGTCAGGTGGTACAGCGAGGCGGTCAGCATCGTGGCGGAGCCTGGTGGCTGGTACTTCAGGCCCACTTCGTACTGTTCGCCTTCGGTGGGCTTATAGGCGCCAACCCCGCTTTGCGGCTGGAACGACGTGGCGTAGCTGGCATAGGGCGCCAGGCCATTGTCGAACAGGTACAAAACGCCCACCGAGCCGGTGGTGGCCGAGTCGTTGGCGCGGCGGTTGATGCCGCTGAGGTTGTCGCTGCGGCGCACATGCACGAAGTCGCGGCGCAGGCCGGCTGACAGGCGCCAGCGGTCGAGGTCGATCTGGTCCTGCAGGTACAGGCCGGTGCGTTGCTCCAGGCCGTCTTCGTCCGCCAGCGGTGTGCCGGGCTTGGCCACCGGCTGGTGGTAGTCCGGGGCGTAGCGGTCCAGCGACGGCGCAGGGCCGCTGGCGTACAGCAGCGAAGTGTCGATCCAGCCGTAGTCCACGCCGGTGAGCAGGGTGTGGTGCAGGTTACCGGTGTCGAAGCGGCTGATCAGGCGGGTGTCCGCCGACAAGGTGGAC
Organism: Pseudomonas sp. PSKL.D1; assembly: GCF_028898945.1. Lineage (NCBI taxonomy): Bacteria > Pseudomonadati > Pseudomonadota > Gammaproteobacteria > Pseudomonadales > Pseudomonadaceae > Pseudomonas > Pseudomonas sp. PSKL.D1. The sequence continues at coordinate 3,800,064 of NZ_CP118607.1, read as the reverse complement.
ATGTCTTCATACACGCCCACGGCATAGCGGTCGAGGATGTGGCCTTCGCGCTGCTGGTAGGGCTGCAGGTACTGGTTGGTGGTGTCGACCTGGCCGTAGCGCAGGTTTTGCTGGAAGGTGAACGTGTCGTTGAAGGCGTGCTCGAACTCGTAGCCAAGCGTCCATTGGCGCTGGTGGAGCTTGTCGAAGTACTCGTCGCCCTGCCACAGGTTGGTCAGGTGATCGCCTTCCTGGTACAGCATCGGCGAGGCGGCGGTTTCGCGCTCCTGGTACTGCGCCAGCACGGTCAGGCGGGTGGCCGGGTCGATCTGCCAGGTCAGCGACGGGGCCAGCAGGCGCACGTCGTTGTTCATCTGTTCGATGTAGTGGTCGGCATCGCGGTAAACGCCCACGGTACGGAACAACACATCGCCGTCTTCGTCCAGCTTGCCGCCCAGGTCGAACTGCGCCTGGCGGTGGTCGTAGTTGCCGGCCTGCACCTGCACTTCATTCTTGGCCAGCAGGCTGGGGCGCTTGCTGACCCGGTTGACCATGCCGCCCGGGCTGATTTGCCCGTACATGATCGACGAAGGCCCTTTGAGCACCTCGATGCGTTCCAGGTTGTAGGCTTCGGTCTGGTACAGCGACAGCCAGCCGCTGCCGGGCTGGCGCAGGCCGTCGAGGAAGTCGGCGCCGATGGTGGTTTCAAAGCCGCGCACGCTGATCTGGTCGAAGCGCGGGTCCAGGCCTGAGGCGCCCACGCGTACGCCGGCGGTGTAGGCCACGGCGTCTTCGACGGTATCGACCTTGCGGTCGGCGATCTGGTCGGCGGTGACCACGCTGATGCTTTGCGCGGTTTCCAGGATGGGCCGGTCAGTCTTGGTGGCGCTGCTGGCGTTGCTGGCGAAGTAGCCCTCTACCGGGGCGAAGGCGCTCTGGTTGGCGTTGGCGTCGATGCTGGTCGGGTCCAGTTGCAGGCCGCTGCCGCTCTGGCCGGGCAGCACCACGTAGCCGGAGCTGGTCTTGTGCAGCTCAAGCCCGCTGCCGCTGAGCAGGCGGGTGAGGCCGTCTTCCAGCGAACCGCCACCGGCCAGGCCCGGGCTGCTCAGGCCACGCACTGCGTCGGGGGAGAACGACAGGGTGATGCCGGCGCGCTCGGCGAAGGTGCTCAGTGCCTGGGCCATTGGGCCAGGCGGGATGCTGGGGGCCGTTTGCGTGGCGGCATGGACGCTGGTGGCGAGCAGGGTCAGTGTCAGGCAAAGGGCGCGTGGCAGGGTGGGCATGATGCGGTCCATACAGGGAGTGATCATCCCTTACCGGATGAAATGAAAAAGTCCGACATCAACCTGCGAATTTTTTGTGGGAGCGTCGCTAGGTCGAATCTCAAACTGCTGCTACAACCCGCACCCACCAACGCGTGCGTTGTTCTATCTGCACAGGCAGCAAATGGGTAATGTTCTCCAACAACGCCCCCGGCTCATCCAGCTGAAACACCCCCGACAAGCGCAAATCCGCCACCTGCGCGTCACACCGTACCCAACCCTGCCGGTACCGCGCCGCTTCGGCGAGGAAGTCGGCCAGGCGCATGTCGTCGACCACCAGCAAACCCCGGCTCCAGGCGAAGGGGTCGAGTGCGCCGCCGTTCAGTGGCATCAGCTGGCCGGGGTATATGGCCAGCCCGCTTCCCGCCTGCACGCGCTCGACACCCGCAGGCGAATTCACCTGCACCTCACCCTGTTGCACATGCAATTCGCTGTAGCCTTCGCGCTCGCGCAACACCGCGCGGGCGTGCTGGGCACTGCACAGGCCATAGCGGCACTGCACTTGCCAAGCGTCGCCGTCCACCAGCACTTCGCCCGAGCGCAGCACAATGTCGCGGCCTTGCACGTCAATGGCGCTGTCGGTGTTCAGTTGCACATCCAGGTTACCGTCCAGCCGCAGCTGGCGGCGTTCGCCCACGGCGGTGGCCAGGTCGCTGCGCCAGGCCGGTGGCGCGTGGCCGATCAGCAACGTGGTGCCGCCGGCGGCCAGGCCGATGCCGAGCAGTTTGAGGGTGCGCCGGCGACTCAGGTCGACATCGGCCTGGCGCAGCACCGAAGCGGTACGTGCGGCGTCGGGCAGGTGCCCGTTATGGAAATGCCCACTGACCTGCTGCATGCGCTGCCAGGCCAATTCATGCCGGGCATCGCGCAGGCGCCAGGCCTGGCACTGGCTGAACAGCTCGACATTGGCCGGGTTGGCGCGCAGGCGCATCTGCCACTCGATGGCCATGCGCACGATGCTGTCGGGCAGGCGCTCGGCCGTGGCGCTCACTCGAAGCAGGCCCGGTAGCAATGCAGCAAGGCGCTGGCCACATGCCGTTCGACGGTGCGGCTGGACACGCCGAGCTGTTCGGCAATTTCTGCGTACGTCAGGCCGCTCAGTTGATACAGCAGAAAAGCTTCGCGCACCGACGGTTTCAAACCATCCAGCAGTTGCGCAACCTGCTCCAGGCATTGCAGTGCTTCATGGCGCACCTCGGGCGACGGGTAGCTGGCCTCGGGCAGTTGCGCCAAGGTTTGCAGGTAGGCCCGTTGCAGGGCGTCGCGGCGCCAATGGTCCACCACCAGGCCGCGGGCAATGCGCGCCAGCAGGGCACGGGGCGCCTGGGCGCTGATCGGCTGGTTGCGCACCAGCAGGCGTACGAACGTGTCCTGGGCCAGGTCGGCGGCCTGTTGCGAGCAACCGAGCGAGCGCCTCAGCCAGTTGTGAAGCCAGCCGCGCTGGGTGTCGTAGAGCTCCTCAAGCGCAATGGTCGCATCGGTTTCATGCATCGCAAACAATGCCCCGGGCAAGGTTGACGGGAGAAAGCGCGCACCTTAGATGCGAATCGTTCCCAGTTCAAGCGTTTTTTGCCGAGGGTTTCAGCGAGGTGGGAGCAACAAGGCTCCCACAGGCGGAGGGGGGTGAATCAGGGGCGTACGGCTTTTTCGTCAGTGCGCGCTTGTTGCAGCAGCAGGTGCAACTGGGCGACCTGTTGGCGCAATTGGTCGCGTTCGTCCTTCAATTGACGCAGCTCATCACGGCGTACGGACACATACAGCGTCTGGGTTGGAGTGGCAGGCATCAAGCTACCCATGAGCACACCTCGCGGTTTTGGCTGGTGACAGTTAAAGCGTAGTCGCTTCACGCGGCGCGCATTCTGAATTCTTTTGCCGCCGGTGGGAACTTTTTTGTTTAACGTTGTCTTGCCGTTCGTCGCTGAACCCTCGGGCGGCGTGCTGGACTAATCTGAACAGCTGAACTCTGTAGTCATCCATTTCAAAAGGGGAGCATCGGCTCATGCAACTGGGAATCGTCGGGCTGGGCCGCATGGGCGGCAATATCGCAAGGCGCCTGATGCGCGCCGGACACCGTACCGTGGTCAACGACCGCAACCGTGAGGCCATTGCCGCGCTGGAAGGCGAGGGCGCACAAGGTGCGCACGACCTGGGCGCGCTGGTGCAAAAACTCAAGGCGCCGCGCGCAGTGTGGGTCATGCTGCCCGCCGGTGAGCCCACCGAGCAGACCATCGTTCAACTGGCCGACCTGCTGGAGCCGGGTGATGCGATCATCGACGGCGGCAACACCTTCTATAAAGATGATATGCGCCGTGCCGCCGACCTGGCCAAGCGCGGCCTGCATTACCTGGACGTGGGCACCTCGGGTGGCGTGTGGGGCCTGGAACGGGGCTACTGCATGATGATCGGCGGCGAAAAAGACGTGTTCGAGCGCCTGGAGCCGCTGTTCAAGGCACTCGCCCCCGGTGTGGGCGATATCCCGCGTACCCAGGGCCGCGAAGGCGAGCACCAGCGCGCCGAGCATGGCTACATTCATGCCGGCCCGCCTGGCGCCGGGCACTACGTGAAGATGATCCACAACGGTATCGAGTACGGCCTGATGCAGGCTTACGCCGAAGGCTTTGACCTGTTGCGCAGCAAGGGCGGCAACGAGCTGCCTGAAGACCAGCGCTTTGACCTCAACGTGGCCGAGATTGCCGAAGTGTGGCGCCGTGGCAGCGTGGTCACTTCGTGGCTGCTCGACCTGACCGCCGATGCATTGGTCACAGACCCTCAGCTGGCGCAGTTCAGCGGTTCGGTGTCTGACAGTGGCGAGGGCCGCTGGACCATCGATGCTGCCGTGGAGCAGGCCGTGCCGGTGCCGGTGCTGTCCAGCGCGCTGTTCGCCCGCTTCCGCTCGCGCCAGCAGCAGGGCACCTACGGTGACAAAGTGCTCTCGGCCATGCGCCTGGGCTTCGGTGGCCACGTCGAGAAGAAAGACGCATGACCAAACAGACCATTCCAGCTGCTCCGCCTTGCACCCTGTTCCTGTTCGGCGCCAACGGTGACCTGGTCAAGCGCCTGCTGATGCCGGCGCTGTACAACTTGAGCCGCGACGGGTTGCTGGACCGCAACCTGCGCATTGTCGGCGTCGACCACAACCCGGCCACGGCGCAGGATTTTGCCGAGCGCCTGCATGCGTTCATGCGCGAGCGTGACACGGCCAAGAGCCTGGACGAAAAGCTGTGGGCACGCCTGGCCAAATGCCTGGATTACCAGACCGGTGACTTTCTCGACCCGGCCACCTACGCCGCCCTGGGCAAGCGCATTGATGCCACCCGCCACGGCAATGCCATCTTCTACCTGGCCACCTCGCCGCGCTTTTTCCCCGAAGTGGCCCAGCGCCTGGGCGAAGCCGGCCTGCTCGACGAGTCGGCCGGCGGCTTTCGCCGGGTGGTGGTGGAGAAGCCGTTCGGCACCGACCTGGCCAGCGCCGAGCAGCTCAATGCCTGCCTGTTGAAGGTGATGAGCGAGCGGCAGATCTACCGCATCGATCATTACCTGGGCAAAGAAACGGTGCAGAACATTCTGGTGAGCCGCTTCTCCAACGGCCTGTTCGAGTCGTTCTGGAACAACCACTACATCGACCACGTGCAGATCACCGCTGCCGAAACGGTTGGCGTCGAAACCCGCGGCGCCTTTTACGACAACACCGGCGCCCTGCGTGACATGGTGCCCAACCACCTGTTCCAGTTGTTGGCGATGGTTGCCATGGAACCGCCCGCAGCGTTCGGCGCCGATGCAGTGCGGGGCGAGAAGGCCAAGGTGATCGGCGCGATACGCCCGTGGTCGGCAAAAATGGCGCTGAAAAATTCCGTGCGTGGCCAGTACGTTGCCGGCAAGCAGGGCCGCAAGCGGCTACCGGGCTACCGCGAAGAAGACAAGGTAGCGGCTGACAGCAAGACCGAGACCTACGTAGCCCTCAAAGTGATGATCGACAACTGGCGCTGGGCGGGGGTGCCGTTCTACCTGCGTACCGGTAAGCGCATGAGCGTGCGTGACACGGAAATCGCCATCTGCTTCAAGCCAGCGCCTTACGCACAGTTCCGCGAGTCGGAGCTGGAACGGCCCAAGCCCAATTACCTGAAAATCCAGATCCAGCCCAACGAAGGCATGTGGTTCGACCTGCAGGCCAAGCGGCCAGGGCCGGAGCTGGTGATGGAGAACGTCGAGCTGGGCTTTGCCTACAAGGACTTCTTCAAGATGACCCCGGCAACGGGGTACGAAACGTTGATCTACGACTGCCTGACCGGCGACCAGACCTTGTTCCAGCGGGCCGACAACATTGAAAACGGCTGGCGGGCGGTGCAGCCGTTTCTGGATGCCTGGGCTCAGGAGGGCGAGGTGCATGAGTACCCGGCCGGTGAAGACGGCCCCGAGGCGGGTGATGAGCTGCTGACGCGGGACAAGCGTGAGTGGCACCGCTTGGGGTGAACAAAAAGAGGAGGCCAGATGCCGGCCCACATCGAAGACTACGCCCTGCTCGGCAACTGCCGCAGCGCCGCCCTGGTCAGCCGTGATGGCGCCATCGACTGGCTGTGCCTGCCACGCTTCGACGCCCCTGCCGTGTTCGCAGCACTCTTGGGCAATGACGAAAACGGCCGTTGGCGCCTGGCGCCCAGCGACCCCGTCGAACACGTCAGCCGGGCGTACCGGGGCGATACGCTGGTGCTGGAAACCACCTGGGTCACCGCCAGCGGCCGCGCCCGGGTGCTTGACTTCATGCCCTTGGGCGACGCCAACTCCGTGGTGCGGATCGTCGAAGGGCTGGCAGGCGAAACCCACTTCGAAATGGACCTGGTACTGCGCTTTGACTACGGCCGCAGCGTACCGTGGGTAGAGAAGCTCGACCCCCTCATCCTGAGCGCCGTCGCCGGCCCCGACCGCCTGATTCTGGAAAGCACGGTAGCCACCCACGCCCGCGACCACCACACCGCAGCCCGCTTTCGCGTGCGCCCCGGTGAGCGCCATACGTTCAGCCTGCGCCACCAGCCCTCGCACCTGCCGGTGCAGCCCGATTGCGACATTGACCAGGCCCTGTCGCGAACGGCCGAACAGTGGCAAGCCTTCGCCGACCGCTGCCCGGATGTAGGGCCGTACACGGCGCTGGTACGCCGCTCGCTGCTTACCCTCAAGGCCATGACCTACGCGCCCACCGGCGGCATCGTCGCCGCCGTCACCACCTCGCTGCCCGAACGTGTGGCCGGGGAGCGCAACTGGGACTACCGCTACTGCTGGCTGCGCGATGCCACCATGACCTTGCTGGCCTTCATGAACCTGGGCTACTTCGATGAAGCCCAAGCCTGGCGCGAATGGCTGCTGCGCTCGGTGGCCGGCAACCCCGAACAGATGCAGATCATGTACGGCCTTGCCGGGGAGCGCGACCTGCAGGAATACACCTTGCCTTGGCTGGCCGGTTACGAGCAGTCGCAACCGGTGCGCGTGGGCAACGCTGCTTCGCAGCAGCGCCAGCTGGATATCTATGGCGAAGTGGCCGATGCCATGACCCAGGCCATCAAGGGCGGCCTGCCGCGCTTGCCACGCAGCGCGGCCATAGCGCGGCTGATCATGCCCTACGTGGAGCGCATCTGGCGCGAGGCGGACGAAGGCATTTGGGAGGTGCGCGGCGGGCCGCAGCATTTCGTGCATTCCAAGGTCATGGCCTGGGTGGCCTTCGACCGCGCCGCCAGCCTGGCGGACACTACCGAAGAAGACCGCGAGCGGGCCCGGCATTACCGGCAAGTGGCCGACCAGATTCACCGCGAGGTGTGCGAAAAAGGCCTGGACCCTGAAGGCAATTATTTTGTGCAGGCCTACGGCTCCAGCGAGCTGGACGCCAGCCTGTTGCACATCGCGCTGACCGGGTTTTTGCCGGCGGACGATCCGCGCTTCATGCGCACGCTGCAACAGATAGAGCAACGCTTGCTGCGCAACGGCCTGCTGCTGCGGTATGACAGCGACAGCTGCAGCGATGGCCTCACGCCCGGCGAGGGCACGTTCCTGGTGTGCTCGTTCTGGCTGGCCGACGTGTATGTGCTGCAGGGGCGGCAGGCAGAAGCCCAGGCGCTGTATGAAACGCTCACCGGGCTGTGCAACGACTTGGGCCTGCTGGCCGAACAGTACGACCCGGCGGGTAAACGCATGCTCGGTAACTTCCCCCAGGCCTTCAGCCATATCGGCATCATCAACACGGCGCTGAATCTGCACCGGGCGCAGTGCCCGGTGCGTGATCGGGCGAGTTGCGGATAAGTTTGTCCCCGCTACCCGCTTTACTGTGTGACGCATCGAGTCACATATGATATTTTGCTTCGTGTGATGCGTGGGGTCACACTTTGCCGGTCTCCCAATGGACTCGGCGAGCTACCCATGATCATCAGTTTTAGGCACAAGGGACTGCGAATATTCCATCAAACTGGAAATTCCCGGGGTATTCAGCCCGCTCATGCCAAGCGGTTGAAACGTCAATTGCAGTTTCTTGACCGGGCAATCGTGGCGCAGGACCTGAGTGTGCCGGGCTGGCAGTTGCATGCGCTCAAAGGCGAATTGGCGGGCTTCTGGTCGTTGAGCGTCTCCGGCAACTGGCGGCTGATTTTTCGTTTCGTGGGGTCGGATGTCGAACTGGTCGATTACCTTGATTATCACTGAAGAGGAGGGCTGATCATGCCTTTGCACCATCCGCCGCACCCCGGCGAAACCCTTCGCGAGGACGTATTGCCGGCGCTTGGCCTTACGGTCAAGGCCTTCGCGAGCCACTTGGGGTTCTCGCGTGAGGCGCTTTCCCGGGTACTGCATGGCCGGGCAGCCATGTCGCCTGACCTGGCTTTGCGCCTGGAGATGGCGGGCATCAGTACCGCACGCCTGTGGTTGGCCATTCAGGCGGACTACGATATCTGGCAGGCACGGCACCGTTGGCAGCCTGAGATCGCTCGCCTGTTTCAGGCCGCCTGATCCGGGCCGGCTCAGCAGTCAACTATCGGAAAGCGCATGGCTAACCACAAGATCGAAATCCGCAAGCGCAACGTTGAAAAGATCCTGCAGGCCGCGGAAAAGGTATTCGCCGACAAAGGCTTTGGCGCCACGTCCATGGGGGACATTGCCGAGCAGGCCGAGCTGCCGCGTTCCAACCTGCATTACTACTTCAGCACCAAGGACGACCTGTTCCGCGCGGTGCTGCAGGACCTGCTTGAGGTGTGGAAGCAGGACGCGCTGTGTTTCGAGAATTTCGACGACCCCCGCGTGGTGCTGACCAGCTACATCCGCGCCAAGATGGGCCATTCGCGCACGCGGCCGCTGGGGTCGAAGATCTGGGCCGAAGAGATGCTGCACGGGGCGCCGCTGCTGGGCGCGAGCCTGGATGAAAGCCTGGTGCCGTGGGCCAAGCTCAAGGAAGACAAGATTCGCCGCTGGGTGGAAGAGGGGCGGATTTTGCCGGTAGAGCCTTCGGCATTGCTGTACATGATCTGGGCGTCGACCCAGCACTATGCCGATTTCGGGTATCAGGTGGCGGTGTTGAACGAGGGGGAGCCGTTGTCGGATCTGGCGTTTGAGAGTGCGGTGCAAACGGTGACGTGCGTGATTTTGCGGGGGATTGGGTTGGAACCGTAAAAGGGGGCCGCGTTGCGGCCCATCGCGGATGAATCCGCTCCTACAAGAGCTGTGTAGGAGCGGATTCACCGAGACGTCGGACCGCCGCGATGGGCTGCAAAGCAGCCCCAGTTTCTCAACCCGCCTCGCGGTACGGATTACGCGGATCCTGCGTCCAGTTCAAATAAGGCTTGCCCGTCTCCTGCGCCTGCATCTCGATGCAGCTCTCTACCGGGCAAGTGATCTGGCACAGGTTGCAGCCCACGCATTCCTCCTCGATCACGCTGTAAGCGTGTGTCCCATCAGCCTTCAGCGTACTGGCAATCGCCTGGTGCGACGTGTCCTCGCAGGCAATATGGCAACGCCCGCAGCCAATGCATGCCTCGTCATTGATATGCGCCACCGACTTGTAGTTGATGTCCAGGTACTTCCAGTCGGTGGTATGCCCCACGGCCTGTCCCTGGAACGCCTTGAGGTTGCTGTGCCCGTGCTGGTCCATCCAGCGCGCCAGGCCGTCCTTTATATCCTCCACAATCCGAAAACCGTGCAGCATCGCCGCCGTGCACACCTGCACCGCGCCGCTGCCCAGTGCCACGAACTCGGCAGCATCACGCCAGTTGCCAATGCCGCCGATACCGCAAATCGGCAGGCCGCGTGTCTCGGGGTCACGGGCGATTTCGGCGACCATGTTCAGGGCGATCGGCTTCACCGCCGAGCCGCAGTAACCGCCGTGGGTGCTCTGGTCGCCAACGATGGGGTGGGCCACCATGCGGTCCAGGTCGACGCTGGTGATCGAGTTGATGGTGTTGATCAGCGACACCGCATCGGCGCCGCCCCGGTGCGCCGCCCGGGCCGACTGGCGAATGTCGGTGATGTTCGGCGTGAGCTTGACGATCACGGGCAAGCTGCAGTGTGTCTTGCACCAGCGGGTGACCATTTCCACGTACTCGGGCACCTGGCCGACCGCCGCGCCCATACCGCGTTCCGGCATGCCGTGGGGGCAGCCGAAGTTCAGCTCGATGCCGTCGGCGCCAGTGGCTTCCACCAGCGGCAGGATGAATTTCCACGATTCCTCCACGCACGGCACCATCAACGACACGATCAGCGCACGGTCGGGCCAGTCCTTTTTCACCTGAGTGATTTCGCGCAGGTTGATGTCCAGCGAGCGGTCGGTGATCAGCTCGATGTTGTTGATGCCCTGCACCTGGCGGTTGGGGCCATAGTGGGCCGAGTAGCGTGACGAAACGTTGACCGCGGCCGGGTCCTCACCAAGGGTTTTCCAGACCACGCCGCCCCAGCCCGCCTCGAAGGCGCGGACCACATTGTAGGCCTTGTCGGTGGGCGGCGCGGACGCCAGCCAGAAGGGGTTGGGTGCCTTGATGCCGGCAAATTCGATGGACAGGTCGGCCATTTACGCTGCCTCCACGTTGAGCATGAGTTGGGCATGGATGGCTTCGGCTGCCAGCTTGCCGTGTTGCACGGCCTGAACGGTAAGGTCCTGGCCCAGGGCGGTGCAGTCGCCGCCCGCGTAGATGCCCGGCAGGCTGGTGTGCATGTGCTCGTCCACGCGAATGCGCTCGCCGTCGCGGGCCAGTTGCGCGGCCAGCGGGTCGCTGAGGCTGGCCTCGTCGAAGCGTTGGCCGATGGCTTTGAAGATGGCATCGGCAGCCAGCTCGAAGCTTTCACCGGTGTCGCACAGGCGGCCGTCGACCAGCGTGGTGCGGGCGAAGCGCATGCCGCGTACGCGGCCGTCGTCGCCCAGCAGTACGGTGTCGGGGCGGGCCCAGGTGTGCAAGCGGACCTGGTTGGCCTTGGCAATGTCCTGCTCATGGCCGGTGGCGCCCATGTCATCGGGGCCGCGGCGGTACACCAGGTTGACGTCGCGGGCGCCCAGGCGGCTCATCTGCACGGCCATGTCGATGGCGGTGTTGCCGGCGCCGATCACCAGGCAGCGGTCGGCCAACGGGAGCTGGGCGAGGTCATCCGCCTGGCGCAGCTCGCGGATGTACGCAGTGGCGGCCAGCAGGCCCGGGGCTTCTTCGTCGGGCAGGCCAAGCTGGCGCACGGCGTTCAGGCCCAGGCCGAGGAACACGGCGTGGTACTGGCCGTGGAGTTCGGTGAGGGTCAGGTTGCCCCCCAGTCGTTGGCCATGGCGGATCTCGATGCCGCCGATGCCCAGCAGGAATTCCACTTCGCGCTGGGCGAAGTCATCCACCAGTTTGTAGCGGGCGATGCCGTACTCGTTCAGGCCACCAGCCTTTTCGCTCGCCTCGAAAATCACCACGTCATGGCCATGCATGGCCAGGCGATGGGCGCAGGCCAACCCCGCCGGCCCGGCGCCGACCACGGCAATGCGCTTGCCGGTGGCAGGGGAGCGCTTGAAGGGGTGTTCGGTGAACCCTGCATTGTCCAGCGCATAGCGTTGCAGTTGGCCAATCAGCACCGGGGCACATTCCTGTGCGTTGTTACGCACGCAGGCCTGCTGGCAGAGGATTTCGGTGGGGCACACGCGGGCACAGCTGCCACCCAGAATATTCGCCGAAAGAATGCGCTCGGCGGCGCCTTGCAGGTTCTCGTCGCTGATGCGGTGGATGAACGAAGGGATGTCGATTTCGCTCGGGCAGGCGTTGACGCACGGGGCGTCGTAGCAGTACAGGCAGCGTGCGCTTTCCACGGCGGCCTGGCGTGCGGTGAGCGGTGGAGCGAGGTCGCCGAAGTGTTCGGCCAGCTCGTCGTTGCCGGCGCGCGGGCGCGGCAAGTGGTTCAGGGCGTCGATCACGGTTGATGCCTCTTTCTGGTTTTATAGGCGCAGATTTTGGGGCTGCTGCGCAGCCCATCGCGGATGAATCCGCTCCTACAAGGGACCTGTAGGAGCGGATTTATCCGCGATGGCCTCAGCGCTGCACAGGCGTAGGCCGCTGCTGCTCGGCCCGCCGCCCCAGCACCTCATACACCGAGGGGTAGGCCGGCCGTTCCACGTACCGCCCCGCGCCCGGTTCGGCACGCAGGTCGCCATCGGCCCAGAGCACCTTGCCCTGGCTGATGGTGTGGCTGGGGATGCCGCGCACGGTGCGGCCTTCGAAAATGTTGAAATCGACGCGCTGGTGGTGGGTTTGCGCGGATATTGTGCGGGTGCCTTCAGGGTCCCACAGCACCAGGTCGGCATCGGCGCCAACCCGGATCGCCCCCTTGCGCGGGAACAGGTTGAAGATCTTGGCGGTGTTGGTTGAAGTCAGCGCCACGAACTCGTGCATCGACAGGCGCCCACTGTTTACCCCGGCATCCCACAGCACGGCCATGCGGTCTTCAATGCCGGCGGTGCCGTTGGGGATGCGGCTGAAGTCGTTGCGGCCCATGGCCTTTTGTTCGGCGCAGAAGCAGCAGTGGTCGGTGGCGGTGGTGTGCAGGTTGCCCGACTGCAGGCCGCGCCACAGTGCTTCCTGGTGCTCACGCGGGCGGAAGGGCGGGCTCATCACGTAACCGGCGGCAGTGGACCAGTCCGGGTGGCGGTACACGCTGTCGTCGATCAGCAGATGGCCGGGCAGCACTTCACCGTACACCGGCTGGCCCTTGGCCCGGGCGTAGGTGATTTCGTCCAGCGCTTCACGGCTGGAAATGTGCACCACGTACAGCGGCGTGCCAATGGTTTCGGCAATGCGAATGGCGCGGCTGGCGGCCTCGCCTTCCACTTGCGAAGGCCGCGACAGCGGGTGTGCCTCTGGCCCGGTCAGGCCTTGGGCCAGCAGCTTCTGTTGCAGGTGGTACACCAGCTCGCCGTTCTCGGCATGCACGGTGGGCACGGCGCCCAGTTGCAGGCAGCGTTCGAAGCTGGCTACCAGGGTGTCGTCGGCGGCCATGATGGCGTTCTTGTACGCCATGAAGTGCTTGAAGCTGTTCACCCCGTGCTGGTTGACCAGCTCGCCCATCTCTTCGGCTACTTGTTCGCTCCACCAGGTGATGGCCACGTGAAAGCCATAGTCGGACGCGCTTTTTTGCGCCCAGCCGCGCCAGGTGTGAAACGCCTCCAGCAACGACTGCTGCGGGTTGGGGATGACGAAATCGATGATGGAGGTGGTGCCGCCTGCAAGGCCTGCGGCGGTGCCGCTGAAGAAGTCCTCGCTGGCCACGGTGCCCATGAAGGGCAACTGCATGTGAGTGTGCGGGTCGATGCCGCCGGGCATCAGGTATTGGCCGCTGCCGTCGAGGATTTCGCAGTCGGTAGGGGGTTCGAGGTCTTTGCCGATGGCGCGGATCACGCCGTCGACACACAGGACATCGGCGGGGTAACTCTCTTCATGGGTAACCACGGTGGCGCCACGGATCAACAGGGACATGCCGTCTTCCTCGCAGGCTGACCGGTCTTTGCCGGTTCTTGAGTTGTTATATGCCAGTGACTGGAGGAAATCGTTAATCCTGTCAGGCCTGACAAGATTGGAATCTAGATGCTGATCAAGGATTGTTCAAGAAAATATTTTATGAGCTTATAACTATCTTAATTAATTGAAAATTAACGATAAATTTCAAAAATCACCAAAATGGTGAGGCCTTTCACCATTTTGACGCACTTGACAAGAAGCCAAATTGGTCAAGATTTTCCATGCAAAATCAGCTGCTTGAAATCCAGCTTTCCGGCACAGGCGGCGAACACAAAAAACAGGCTGCACCACTTTGAACCCCTGATCAGGGGCCAAGGGTGGCAACAGCGCAAGGCGAGGGGATGACCGTACCCGCGCACTTGCCGAAGCAATACCTTGCAGATCAGTGCATTACCTCCCGTCGGCAGTGTCCGGCCGCCCAAGTGTTTGCCAACTCGGCACGCATCTTGAGTACGGCCACCACCGCCAGGCCGGACCGGAGGAGCAGTGCTGGTGGTGTGTGTACTCCGGCCATCGCGTTAGCCCGATGAGCGAACAACTAGAAAAATCTGGAGAAGGCCCCATGCAACAGAGCAGATCGGAAGTGATCGAGCAGGATGGCCTGTACGAGCTGTCCGCAGGCAGCGATGTTCTCGACAGCCCGCGTTACAACCACGACATCGCGCCCACCAAAGTGCACCAGCGCACCTGGAACAAATGGCACATCACCGCGCTGTGGGTGGGCATGTCCATCTGCGTGCCCACGTACACCCTCGGCGGTGTGCTCACCGCGTATTTCGGCCTCAGCGTCGGCGAGGCGCTGCTGGCCATTCTGCTGGCCAACGTGATTGTGCTGATTCCGCTTACGCTCAATGCCTTCCCCGGCACCAAGTACGGCATCCCGTTCCCGGTGCTGCTGCGTTCGTCGTTCGGCATTCTGGGGTCCAACGTGCCGTGCCTGATCCGCGCGGTGGTGGCCTGTGGCTGGTTCGGTATCCAGACGATGTTCGGCGGGCTGGCCATCCACCTGTTCCTGGGGTCGGTATTCGAGGGTTGGAAAGCCTTGGGCGGCACCGGCGAAGTGATTGGCTTCATGATCTTCTGGGCGCTCAACCTGTGGGTGGTGCTGCGCGGCGCGGAGTCGATCAAATGGCTGGAAACACTCTCTGCACCGCTGCTGGTGGCGGTGGGCTTCGGCCTGCTGTTCTGGGCGCTGCCGCACATGTCGATGACCGAGCTGCTGGCCCAGCCGGCCAAGCGCCCGGAAGGGGCGAGTGTGTACGGGTACTTCTTTGCCGGGCTGACGGCGATGGTCGGTTTTTGGGCCACGCTGTCGCTGAACATCCCGGACTTCAGCCGCTACGCGAAAAGCCAGAAGGACCAGATTCTGGGGCAGATTTTCGGCCTGCCGCTGACCATGTTCCTGTTTGCCGCGCTGGGCGTGGTGATGACGGCGGCCTCGGCGTCGCTGGTGGGGGAAACGGTGTCTGACCCGGTCAGCCTGATCGGCAAGATTCAGAGCCCGGGTTGGGTGGCGCTGGCCATGGCACTGATCGTGATCGCCACCTTGTCGACCAACACCGCGGCCAACATCGTCTCGCCCACCAACGACTTCCAGAACATCGCCCCCCGCCTGATCGGGCGTAGCCGCGCGGTGTGGCTGACGGGTTTCATCGGCCTGGCGCTGATGGGCCATGAGCTGCTCAAAAAACTCGGCTGGATCGTCTCCGACCTGAGCCTGGAGAGTGTCTATTCCAACTGGTTGCTGGGCTACTCCAGCCTGCTGGGGCCGATTGCCGGGATCATGGTGGTGGACTACTTCCTCATCCGCCGCCAGCAACTGGACTTGGCCGGGCTGTACCGGGATGACGTGTACCCGGCATGGAACTGGGCCGGGTTTGTCGCGTTCGCGGTGCCGGTGGCGCTGACCGTGATGGCCATCGGCAACAGCAGTTTCAGCTGGTTCTATGACTTTGGCTGGTTCACCGGGTCGTTGCTCGGTGGTGCGTTGTACTACGTGCTGGGCGGTGTGGTGGTGCGTGGGGCGGCGCGGTTGGCCAAGCCTTTGCCGTGAGATCGCGTTGGCTTCTTCGCGGATGAATCCGCTCCTACAAGGGATCGCGTGGGCTTCTTCGCGGATAAATCCGCTCCTACAGGGGGGTGAAACCCTGTAGGAGCGGATTTATCCGCGATGAGGCCCGACCTGACAACAACAAAGCCTGAGGAGTACTCCATGGAAAAAACCCTCAAATCCACCGACGGCCACATCAACAGCGCCCGCCTGTGGCAGTCCCTGATGGACCTTGCCCAACTCGGCGCCACGCCCAAGGGCGGCGTCTGCCGCCTGGCACTCACCGACCTCGACCGCCAGGCCCGCGACCTGTTCGTGCAGTGGTGCGAGGATGCCGGTTGCAGTGTCAGCATCGACGCCGTCGGCAACATTTTCGCGCGTCGCCCCGGCCGCAACCCCGCGCTTCCCCCGGTAATGACCGGCAGCCACATCGACACCCAGCCTACCGGCGGCAAGTTCGACGGCTGCTTTGGCGTGATGGCGGGGCTTGAAGTGATCCGCACCCTCAATGACCTGGGCATCGAAACCGAAGCCCCAATGGAAGTGGTGGTATGGACCAACGAAGAAGGCTCACGCTTTGCCCCTTGCATGATGGGCTCCGGGGTATTCGCCGGTAAATTCACCCTCGAAGAAACCCTGGCCAAACGTGACGCCCAGGGCGTTTCGGTGGGCGAAGCGCTGAACGCCATCGGCTACGCGGGCCCGCGCGCTGTGCTCGGCCACCCGGTAGGCGCCTACTTCGAGGCGCACATCGAGCAGGGGCCCATCCTGGAAGACCAGGCCAAAACCATCGGCGTGGTGCTCGGTGCCCTGGGGCAGAAGTGGTTCGACCTGACCCTGCGCGGCGTCGAGGCACACGCCGGGCCAACGCCCATGCACCTGCGCAAGGATGCCCTGGTGGGGGCTGCGGCCGTGGTCGAAGCGGTGAACCGCGCCGCACTCGGCCACCAACCCCATGCCTGCGGCACGGTGGGTTGCCTGCAAGCCTACCCGGGGTCGCGCAACGTGATCCCGGGGGAGGTGCGCATGACGCTGGACTTCCGGCACCTGGAAGCCGACCGGCTCGATTCGATGATTGCCGAGGTGCGCGCGGTGATCGAGGCCACCTGCGCCAAACATGGCTTAAGCCATGAACTGATCCCCACGGCCGATTTCCCGGCGCTGTACTTCGACCAGGGCTGCGTTGACGCGGTGCGCGAGGCGGCGGGTACGTTGGGGCTGGACCACATGGACATCGTCAGCGGGGCAGGGCATGACGCCATCTTCCTGGCCGAGTTGGGGCCGGCCGGGATGATCTTCGTGCCGTGCGAGAACGGCATCAGCCATAACGAGATCGAGAACGCCACCGAGCAGGATCTGGCGGCGGGGTGTGCGGTGTTGTTGCGCGCCATGCTGGCGGCTTCACAGGCCATTGCGCAGGGGCGCAAGGCGGCGTAACGCTTTGTGCAGGCCCGCTCTCTCAGGGTGGGAGCGGGCCGCGCATTACTGCATCAGAACCCCAAGCGGTCCCGCAGGCTGTAGTACCACGCACCAATGGCGCTGAACGGCACACGCAGCATCTGCCCACCCGGGAACGGGTAGTGAGGCAAGCCGGCAAAGGCATCAAACCGCTCAGCCTGGCCACGCAGGGCCTCGGCCAGCACCTTGCCTGCCAGGTGGGTGTAGGTTACGCCGTGGCCCGAGCAACCCTGGGAGTAGTAGATGTTGTCGCCGATGCGGCCGACTTGTGGCAGGCGCGACAGGGTCAGCAGGAAGTTGCCGGTCCAGGCGTAGTCGATCTTGACGTTCTTCAGTTGCGGGAAGGCCTTGAGCATTTTCGGGCGAATGATCGCTTCGATGTTGGCCGGGTCGCGCGCGCCGTATACCACGCCACCGCCGAAGATCAGGCGCTTGTCGCTGGTCAGGCGGTAGTAGTCGAGCAGGTAGTTGCAGTCTTCCACGCAGTAGTCTTGCGGCAGCAGGGTGCGGGCCAGTTCATCGCCCAACGGCTCGGTGGTGATGACCTGAGTGCCGCAGGGCATCGACTTGGCGGCCAGCTCTGGTACCAGGTTGCCCAGGTAGGCGTTGCCGGCCACGATGATGAACTTGGCGCGCACTTTACCTTGCGGGGTGTGCACCACCGGGTTGGCGCCGCGCTCGATGCGCACGGCCGGGGTTTGCTCATAGATGATGCCGCCCAGCGACTCGACCGCGGCCGCTTCGCCCAAGGCCAGGTTCAGCGGGTGGATGTGGCCACCGCTCATGTCCAGCATGCCGCCGATGTAGCTGTCGCAGGCCACCACTTCACGGATGCGCTTCTGGTCCATCAGCTCAAGCTGGGTGTGGCCAAAGCGTTCCCACAGGCGCTTTTGCGATTCCAGGTGGCCCATCTGCTTGGACGTCAGGGCGGCGAACACGCCACCGTCCTTCAGGTCGCACTGGATGTTGTACTTGGCCACGCGCTCACGAATGATGCGGCCGCCTTCGAACGCCATGTGGCCCAGCAGTTGTGCCTGCTTGGGGCCCACGGTGCGCTCGATCACGTCGATGTCGCGGCTGTAGCTGTTGACGATCTGGCCACCGTTGCGGCCCGAAGCGCCGAAGCCGACCTTGGCGGCCTCGACGATGCTCACCTTGAAGCCGTTTTCCAGCAGGAACAGCGCGCTGGACAGGCCGGTGTAGCCGGCGCCGATGATGCACACATCGGTTTCCACCTCACCCTGCAGCGCCGGACGTGGCGGCACCGGGTTGGCCGAGGCGGCGTAGTAGGACTGGGGGTAGGGGGTGTTGGCCATGCTCGAGAAACCTCGTGTTTTATATTTTTAACGAATGTACCGATGCTATCAATAATAATAAACACCCGCTAGTCGTCTGTTGAAAATCCTTTACTGGCTGCTGAACGGTGCTTCTCTATAAAGCGTTTAAGTATCAGAGGGTTAGCGCCAAAAAAAGTGTTGACAGCGATTTTGGAATGCGTAGAATGCGCCCCACGACAGGCACATAGCTCAGTTGGTTAGAGCACCACCTTGACATGGTGGGGGTCGTTGGTTCGAGTCCAATTGTGCCTACCAAACATCAGAAGGGGCGATCCGCAAGGGTCGCCCTTTTTGCATTTTGGCCAAGTCTCGGCTTCTTTGGCCGGCTGCTGAAAGTTTTTGATTTTTTTGAAAAAAGCGCTTTACAGGTACGCATTCGGTCACTAATATGCGCACCACACGACAGGCACATAGCTCAGTTGGTTAGAGCACCACCTTGACATGGTGGGGGTCGTTGGTTCGAGTCCAATTGTGCCTACCAAACATCGAGAAGGGCGATCCGAAAGGATCGCCCTTTTTGCATTGTGGGAGCGGGCTCGCCCCGCGAACACGGGCAACGCCCGTGCCATCCTCCGCGATCCAGACATCTCCAGACACGCTCTACCCGAACCTCCCGTAATCCCGCACCGCCCGCCATGCTAGAATCCGCCCCTTCGAATCTGGAGGTACACGCGTGCGCAAACTGGCAGTGGTAATGGCAGTGCTGGCCCTGGCGGGCTGTGAAAATGAAGTGGAAGGTGTGCACAACCAAGTGGCCGAGCACCTGCACAACCCCAAGACCGCCAAGTTCGGCAACGTGCGGATCGACACCAAAGGCACCATCTGCGGCCAGGTGCGCGGCAAGGACGATGTCGGCCAGTACGAAGCGTATCGCAGCTACGTGGCCATCAAGGGTGACAACGGCCAGTACGAAATCATTGTCGACGACAACGGCAACAACCTGCGCATCCGCGAGCTGTGCGGCGGTGCCGAGCTGCAGCGTCGTGCCGAGGCCCTGGCTGGCCAGCCTGCACCAGAAGGCTGGGATGTCGAAGTGATCCAGGGCGCGAACATGGGCGCCTTGAGCGACATGACCGCCCGCCTGATTGAAAAGGGCATCCCGTCCTCGGTCGAGTACCGCGAAGGCAAGCCCGTGGTGCTGATGGGGCCGTTCCCAACCCGTGAAGAAGCCGAAGCGCGAAAGGCTGAAGTGATGGCCAAGCTGGGCACCGATTCGGTGGTGATTCAGCACGGTGCACAGCGCTGACCTGACAGTTGTAGCATGGCCGGGCTATGCTTCCCCTGTGACTGCCGAACGGGGAGGGCCTCATGTCTACACTGGAGCGGGCCATTGCCGTGGCCGCCAGGGCGCATGAAGGGCAATACGACAAGGGTGGGGCGGCCTATATCCTCCACCCGTTGCGGGTGATGATGCGGGTGTCCACACCCGAGCAGCGCATCGTCGCCGTGCTTCATGATGTGATTGAAGACACCCCGCTGACGCTTTCTGACCTGGCCCGCGAGGGCTTTGCGCTGAAAATCCTTGCTGCGTTGCTGGCCTTGAGCCGGCGTAACGGCGAAAGCTACGAGGACTTTGTCGTGCGCCTGGGTGTCGACCCATTGGCGCGCACGGTGAAGCTGGCGGACCTTGCCGACAACAGCGACCTGTCACGCATCGCGTGCCCGGGCCCTGCCGACCTGGCGCGGCTGGCCCGCTACCAGCAAGCCAGCGCGTACTTGCAGGCGTTGCCCTGACTTTAGTCTTCCTTAGGTACCGTCCAGAAAATCTGCACGCCGCCATCATCCCGGTGGGCGAGGGTGACGTTGTCGTTTTCCGCGATTTCCTCAAGCAGCGTTTCCCAGTCGTCCGGCGACTCTTGCTCCAGGCGGAAGATCAGCGCGGCGCGGCTGCGCTGGGCAATCGGGCTGTTGATGATCTTCTGGATGCGCATGCCCAGTTGTTCGTAGCTGCTCGGCGTTGCGGGGGCGGTGTTGGCCACAGGGTAATTCCTTGTTTTTGCTGTATGCGCATACAGTATTTCACTGTGGGGTTTTTCGCAATAGCGCGCCTGAAGGTCACCGCCACACTGTATGAGGGATGCACACCTGGCCGTCGAACAGCAGGCGGGCCGTGCGCACCAGCCCGCAGCTGGCCGACACGTCGTCTTGCTGGCTGAGTTCGACTGTGAACTCGCCACTGGGGTGCTCCACCGAGAGCCGCGCGTGTGTACCCTCGCAGCCTTGCGCAAGCCCCTCGGTCACCGCCCCCGCCACCCGGCAAGCCGTCGCCACGCTTACGGCACCGAACACGCCAATGGCGGCATGGCAGCGATGGGGGATGAACGAGCGCGTGTTGATTGCGCCGCCGCGCCGGGGCGCTGAAACCAGGCACATTTTCGGCACGCTGCGCTGGCTCACGTCACCCAGGTTCATTCTGGGGCCGGCCTGAAGGCGGATTGATTCAAGGCGCGCCTTCAGGGCGCTATCAGCTTCCAGCACTGCCGGGCTTTCATCGCCGGTGAGCCCCAAATCCACTGCACGCAGCAACACCACCGGCATCCCGTTGTCGATGCAGGTCACATCGACCCCGTCGAACCGATCCCGGCTGCTACCCGTGGGCAGCAGGCTGCCGCAGCTGGCGCCAGCAATGTCGGAAAAGGTGACCACAACCGGCGCGGCAGCACCGGGCACACCGTCGATCCGGGTGGCGCCTTCGTATTGCACCACGCCATCGGGTGTCGGCACGTTGGCCACCGCGATCTGCCCGGTGTTTTCCATGAAAATCCTTACCGGAGTAACCGGCCCGGTTGCTGCCACCAGGCCGCGTTCAATGGCAAACGGCCCAACGCCCGCCAGGATATTGCCGCAGTTCTGGCCGTAATCAACGATGGCCTCATTCACCACCACCTGGCCGAACAGGTAGTCGACGTCGGCGCCTTCGTGGAGTGAGGGGCGGATGATGGCCACTTTGCTGGTCAGTGAGTCGCCGCCGCCAATGCCGTCGATCTGGCGCTGATCGGGCGAGCCCATCACCGCCAGCAGCACGCGGTCGCGCAGGGCCGGGTCTGCGGGCAGGTGTTCGTGCAGGAAGTAGGCGCCTTTGGAGGTGCCGCCGCGCATGAGCATGCAGGGGATGCGAGTCTGGCTCATGTCAGTCGAGCTCGCTCAGGTGGTCGACATACCGCAGGCCCTTTGCCGCCAGGCGTGGGCGCATCTGGTAAATGTCCAGGCCCAGTTCGCCGGCCGCCAGGCGCTGGCGCTTTTGTTCTTCCAGTGCTGCGCGCTGGCTGGCGGCTTCCAGTACGGCGCCCGCTTCTTCGTGGCGCACGACGACCACGCCGTCGTCATCGGCGACCACGATGTCACCGGCATTCACCAACTGGCCCGCGCAGATCAAGGGCAGGTTCACGGCGCCCAGCACCTCTTTCACGGTGCCTTGGGCATTGACTGCCCGGGACCACACGGCAAAGCCCATGTCGCGTAAAACCTGGCTGTCGCGAACCCCGGCATCGATCACCAGGCCTTGCACGCCACGGCTTTGCAGCGAAGTGGCGAGCAGGTCGCCAAAGTAGCCATCGCTGCAGGGCGAGCTGGGGGCTACCACCAACAGGTCACCCGGGCGGCACTGCTCCACGGCAACGTGGAACATCCAGTTGTCGCCCGGTGCGACCAGCACGGTCACTGCCGTGCCGGCAACCGCCACGCCTTGCTGGATGGGGCGTATGCCGCTGGCAAGCAAGCCTTTGCGGCCCTGTGCCTCGTGCACGGTCGCCACGCCAAGGCGCCCCAAAGCGTCGATCACGTGTGCATCAGCCCGGGGGATGTTGCGCACCACCACGCCGGTCCTGCCGATCAGGCGGCTCATGCCAGGCACTCCGTAACCCGCGGGAACACGCTCTGCAACCCTTCGGCGTAAACAATGTTGCGCGCGCTGGTAATGCCCACGTTGCGCTTGGCCTGCACGCCCCGTTGCAGGGCCACCCGGGTGTAGTACTCCCACAGGTGTTCCTGGCCGGCCATGCACTGGATGGCGGCGTACTTTTTGTCCCACACCGGAGTGATGTCGAGGAAGGTGTCCGGCCGCCATTCGCACTGCTCGGGCTGATGGGGCTCGAAGGCATACACCGGTGGCGCGCCAACGATTGTCTCGCCTGGTTTGTAGCCCTCGGCCTGGGCAATGATGCGCGCCTCCTGGGCCAGGTTCATGGCCAGGGGGTGGTCGTAGTTGTAAGGGTCTTTGAGGGAGTGGCTGAGCACGAATTCGGGCTGCACCCGGCGGAACACATCGGCCAGGCGCAGCAACGTGTCCTGGTCGGCGCGCATCGGGTAGTCGCCGATGTCGAAAAACTCCACGCTGGCGCCCAGGATTTCTGCAGCAGCCAGCGCCTCATCGCGGCGGGCAGCTTTAACCTTGGCTTCAGTCATATCGCCCTTGCGCCACAGCTTGGCCGACTCGCCGCGCTCGCCGAACGACAGGCAGACCACATGCACGGCATAGCTTTGCTCGGCATGCAGTGCAATGGCGCCGCCCGCTCGCCAGACAAAATCGGCGGAATGGGCGCTGACCACCAGGGCGGTTTTTTGGGATGCATTCATGTTTTAGGCTCCTGCTTGGGACTGAGCGCAGGATGGCACCGGCATGCCGTGATCTCTAATGCGTTCAAGTAGTGCGGGTATGCCTTTTGCTTATTGCATGCAGTAAAGGCGCGCGGCATAGTCGCGTTGGGTGCGCGTCTATTCAGGAGGCTCCGTGAGCGACATCGAACTCCCCAACCTCATGCAAGTGCGTGCCTTTTTGCGCGTGGCGCAGGTGGGCAGCGTATCGCGCGCCTCCGAGCAGCTGTACCGGGCGCAGTCGGTGGTCACCCGGGCCATTGCGGAATTGGAGCAGCGGCTTGCCGTGCCGTTGTTCGAGCGCCACACCAATGGCATGCGGCTTACGGATTTTGGCAACTGTGTGCTGCCTCGGGTCGAGCGGGTGCTGGCTGAACTGGGCAGCGTGCCCCGTTTGCTGGGCACTGCTGCAGTGGAGCCGCTGTACCTGTTCCAGGCGCGCAGGCTGGAGATTTTCGTGAAACTGTGCGAAACCCGCCACATGCAGACGGTGGCCCGCCACTTCGGCCTCAGCCAGCCCGCCGTCAGCTCGGCATTGAAGGTGCTTGAGGGCGGGTGTGGCCAGCCGCTGTTCGAGCGCACCCCGCGTGGCTTGCAGCCCACCCGGGTCAGCGAAGACATCGTGTTCCCCATTCGCCGCGCCTTGAACGAGCTGCGTCGCATCGACAGTGATCTCAGCGCCATGCGCGGCCAGCTGAGCGGCAGCGTGCATGTGGGGGCGCTGCCGCTGGGCCGCTCGCGCATTCTGCCGGCCGCGATCCTGCGCTTTACCGCTGCCCATCCGCAGGTGCGCATCATCACCAACGAAAGCCCGTTCGACTTGTTGGCCACCGACCTTCGGGTTGGGGATGTGGATTTTGTGCTGGGTGCGCTGCGCCCGTTGGAGTATGCCAGCGACCTGACGGGTGAAGCGCTGGTCAGCGAAGACCTTGCACTGCTGGTCAGGCAGGGCCACCCCCTGCTTCAGCGGCCGGTGAGCCTGGCGGAACTGGGGCAGGCCAAATGGATACTGCCCCGTGCAGGTTCGCCAGCCCGGCACATGCTCGAAACCTGCTTCACCGAAGCGGGCCTGGCCGCCCCGTGGCCGGTGGTGGAAAGCGCAGACCTGGCAATCATTCGCGGCCTGTTGCTGCACTCGGACATGGTGGCAGCGGTGTCCGCGCACCAACTGGCCCACGAGATCGCCACCGGTGAGCTGTGCCCGGTGCCGCTTGTGTTGCCCGGCACGCGCCGGGCCATCGGCCTGACCTATCGCAGCGGCTGCCTGCATGCGCCGGCAGCCGCCGCGCTGATGGCCTGTATTCGCCAGGTGGTGGCGGAACAGGCTGCACCGGGTTAGAGCAGGCTCAGCGGGTAGCTCACGATCAAGCGGTTCTCATCGAAGCTGTTGGTGCTGCCCCAGTTGCGCCGCTGGCTGGAGTTGCGCCACTTGACGTTCAGCGCCTTCAGCGGGCCCGACTGGATCACGTACGCCAGTTCGCTTTCGCGGCCCCACTCGGTGCCGTTATCGGTGCTGCTGTTGTGCACGTTGTCGCCGTGGATGTAGCGGTTCATCAGGGTCAGGCCAGGCACGCCGAGCACCACGAAGTTGAAGTCGTGGCGCACTTGCCAGGAGCGCTCCCGGGCGCTTTCGTAGCTGGAGCCAAAAGCATCGTTGGCCAGCGTGCCACCGCTGGCGCCGTTGACCCGGAACCATTCGTCTTCGCCCATGACCTTTTGCAGGCCAAGGTAAAAGGTGTTGCCGCCGAACCTCGCAGAAAACAGCCCTGATGCCGTGCGGTTATCCAGGTCGCCTGCCCGGGCGCTGCCATCTTCCTTGCCCCAGAAATAGCCGATGTTGGCGCCCAGCACCCATTCACCCAGCGGTTGCTGGTGCTGCAGTTGCAGGTAGCGTTGCTGGTAGATGTCCTGCAACTGGGCTTGCCACACGCCGAGCAGGGTGCGGTCCTGATTGAAACGGTATTCACCCCCGGCGAAGTTGAAACGGTCAGAGGTGTAGGCGGTGCGGGTGAACAGGCTCATGTCCTGCATGCTGGCATCGTTGCGCGGGCTGTTTTGACGGAACTGGCCGCCATACAGGGTCAGGCCGGCCAGCTCATTGGACGTGAGCTGAGCGCCCTGAAAGGTTTGTGGCAGCGAGCGGCCGTCGTCGGCGCGCAGGATCGGCAAGGTTGGTGACCACTCGCCGACTTTCAGTTCGGTTCTGGAAATGCGCATTTTGCCTGCCACCGCCGTGCGCCCGAAATCATCGGCCGGGCGGCCGTCGTCATGCACCGGTAGCAACTGAGTACCCGCAGTGCCTTTGCCGCCGTCGAGTTTGACGCTGTACAGGCCGAGCACGTCGAGGCCAAAACCGACCACGCCAGTGGTGAAGCCGGAGCGGGCATCCAGGATGAAGCTTTGTGTCCACTCTTCGGCCTTGCCCTGGCTGGCATTCCCCGTGTAATCGCGGTTCATGTAGAAATTGCGCAGGGTCAGGCTGGCTTTGGCGTCGTCGACAAAGCCTTCGGCCATGGCGGCTGGCGGCAAAACGGCGGCCAAGGCGAGAGTGGTGAACAGCGGGTAGTGGCGGGTGTGGCTCATTATTATTGTTCTCCAATGGGCAAAGCGCTGCCGGCCAGCGGCCCCGAGGCGCTGGTACGGATGAGGGTGTCGGGTGAGGGGCGGCGCCTGGCTCAGGCGCCGCGGCGAATCATTGGCTGGCCTTGCCGGCCACCGAGTAGCGCACCTGCTGGTTACGCGTTTTCATGAAGTCGTCCAGGCTTTGGCCGCGCATGGCGGCATAGATGTCCAGGTTTGACACGCCCAGTACGGCGCCGAGTTTTTCCAGCACAAAGAAAATCACCCCGTAGTGGATCAGCCCGCGCCAGTCGCGGCGGCGCAGCAAGTCCCGCTCCTGTTCGCTCAGCTCGGCGTGCTGGAACAGCGCCTCGGGTTCGCTCAGGAAGCGCTGGCGCCACTGCGGCTCGATCAGCCGGTGCAAGAACTTGTTCAGCCGGTAGCCTTTGGCGCTGCGCTCCAGGGTATAGGGGTAGGTGCCCTCCAGCGTTTCGGCCCCCGCCAGCTGATGGCGCATGTGCTGGCGGTGGCGCTCGTTGACCGGCGCGGGCACGGCTGTATCGCGGTTTTCCAGCAGCAGGGTGGCGATGCCGGTCATCGAGGGCAGGTAGTAGCCCTGGTGCAGGCGCTCCACGCTGGCAGACAGGGCGCCCCGCATGATCAGCCAGGTGATCACTTCGGCGCCTTCCATGCCGCCCAGGGTGGCGTACTCGGCCAGGGTCATCTCGGTCAGGCGCTGCGGGTCGTTCACCAGCAGCTCCATGAACTGGGCGTCCCATTGCGGGTTGTTGAAGCCGCAGCGTTCGCCGTGCACCTGGTGTGACACGCCTCCGGTGGCAACAATGGCCACCTTCAGGTCTTGCGGGTAGCTCTCGATCGCACGGCGCAGGGCTTGGCCGAGTTTGTAGCAGCGCCGCGCCGTGGGGATTGGCAGTTGCAGCACGCCAACCTGCAGCGGCACGATTTGCACGGGCCAGCCTGCTTCATGGGGCAGCAGCGCCGACATGGGCGAGAAAAAGCCATGGTCCAGCGGTTTGTCGCGGAAAAAGCTCATGTCGAACTCGTCGGCCATCAGGCTTTCGCCAATGTGCCGCGACAAGGCCGCATGGCCACCCACCGGCGGCAGGTCGCGGGGGTTGCCGCCTTCATCGGCCACGCCGTACTGGTCATCCACGCCCAGAGTGAAGGCGCTGTAGTGATCAAAGAAAAACGACGTGACATGGTCGTTGAAGATGTAGAACAGCACGTCCGGTTTACGCGCCTGCAGCCATTCGCGGATCGGTTCGAAGCTTTCGAAGATCGGTGCCCAGGCGGCTTCCTGCTGTTTGTCGTGGTCAACGGCGAAGCCGATGGTCGGGGTGTGGGAGACGGCCAGGCCACCAATGATGCGAGCCATGTGAAAGTCCTCTGTTTCAGGTTACTGCGCGGCCAGCGCGCGGCGAGTGCGAAGCCGGGCGTGGCCGTTGGCCAAAATCGCCACGGCTGCGACGAATGCCGGCAGGCCAAGGAGGGTGAACAGCAGTGGCAAGCCCAGGCCCAGGCTGAGCACCGCACCGCCGATCAGTGAGCCGAAGATGGCGCCAAAGCGGCCGATACCGAGCATCCAGCTTACACCCGTGGCGCGGAACTCCGTGGGGTAGTAGCCGGGGGCAAACGCATTCAGGCCGGTTTGCGCACCGCTCATGCAAAAGCCCGCTGCGGTCACGCCGATTACCAGCAGGCTCGACTCCAGGCTGAAGGCGCCCAGCGCAACGATGCACAACCCGCCCAGCGCATAGGCCACGGCGATGACCCGGTTGGGGTTGCTGCGGTCCATGACCCAGCCGACCACGATCGCGCCCAGCGTACCGCCGATCTGGAACAGGCCGGTGATGGTGGCGGCCCGCTCTATCGACAGGCCGCCGTCGCGCAGCAGCGTGGGCAGCCAGCCCATGGTCAGGTAGATCACCAGCAGGCCCATGAAGTAGGTCGCCCACAACGCCAGCGTGCCCAGGCGGTACTGCGCGCTGAACAACTGCCTGGCGGGTGCCTTGTGCTGCACGGGCGGTTCATTGACGGTGAAGCGGGTGCCTTCGGCGAAATGGCCACCCAGTTTGCCCAGCACGGCGGCCACCTGGGCGGCGGGCGCCTGGCGAGCAGCCAGAAAACGCGGCGACTCGGGCAGCAGCCACAGCAGCGCAGGCAGCAGCGCCAGCGGCAGCACGCCACCCACCAGCAGTACCGCTTGCCAGCCATGCTGCGGGATCAGCCAGGCGGCCAGGAAACCGCCCAGGCCGGAGCCCATGTTGAAACCGGTAAACATCAATGTGATCAGCAAGGCGCGGCTGCGCTCAGGCAGAAACTCGGCCAGCAGCGTGGTGCAGTTGGGCATGGCGGCCCCCAGCGCGACGCCGGTGAGCAGGCGCAGTGCAGCCAGCTCGTAGGGCGTGCGGGCAAACGCACAGGCCAGGCTCAGCACGCTGAAACCGCTCACCGCCAGCATCAGGATTTTCTTGCGGCCCAGGCGGTCGGCGTAGGGGCCGGCGGTCAGTGCGCCTAACGCCAGGCCAACCATGCCGGCACTCATCACCGGGCCAAAGACGGCGCGGGAAAGCCCCCAGTCCTGCATCAGCGAGGGGGCGATGAAGCCCATCACGGCAACGTCGAAACCGTCGAACAACACGATCAGAAAACACAGCGCCAGTATCAGCCACTGGTAGGGCTTGATGGCCTGGCTGTCGATCCAGTCCTTCACGTCAATGGGTGCAGCGGCATTGGGTTTGAGCATGCGGGTTCACCTGTTGTTCTTGTAATGGTGAGAATTCCGGGGCCTTGCAATTTTTTGATGCCTGGCAGGAATCACCTCGCCGGGATTCGGCGTTAGCGGCGACTTTAAAGCCTGCTGGCGGGGGTTGGCGTGTTGGAAATGTCTAACGGGATATCGGTTTTGCTTATGAGCCTCAATCAGCAGGGCGAGCGAAGGTCTTTGCCACCTGTCATTTCTGCCAGTAGACCCTGTGCGTGAAGCAGCCCACCATCGCCTCAGGCAATTGACGAGGCATCTGCCGATGGACTGGCTTCTCTGGTTACACATAGGGAGTTACGGCGCTGCGCTGTTGATCATGCTGGCGTTCGCCATCACCTATGCAACTCGCTCCCAATTCATGCCCTACCACGCAGAGGCGCTAAACCGGCCGTGGCATGCGCTGGATGCCCACCTTCAGTTGTTGCTGCTGGCGCTGATACGGCTGCTGGGTTGGGGCTGGCTGACCATCGCCTGTGCGGGCGCGGTCATGCTGTACCAAGTGGTAACGCTGGACCTGCCGCTGCAGTTGCTGGTGCTGTTGCAGGGTTTTTGCCTGTTGGCGGTGACACCGATCATCGCCGTGAGCAGCCAGGTGAAGCGTTTGACCAATTCGTCGCCACCCATCTCGGCAACCTGGTTGATCGTGATGCTTACCTGGTTGGGTTTTCTGTTTGGGTTGCTGGCGCGAATGCAGCATTGAAGCGAGGGTGACCGCTTGGCCTGCGCTGCCTTGAGGCATTCTGTCGGCGGGCTATTGGTGGCAAGCCAAAGCATTGAGTGGCGTTGCCGCGTGGCAACGCCTGTGCTTTTCGGGCTTGTTACTCAGTACTCCCAGAAGATGCGTTGCAACTCCTTGCTGTCCTGAGTCTTCGTCATCGCCACCATCGCCAGCACCCGCGCCTTCTGCGGGTTCAGGTCGTGGGCCACCACCCAATCGTTCTTGTCATCTGGCTGTTCGGCATTGCGCAGCACGAAACCACCCTGGTTGACGTGGGACGAGCGGATGATCTGCACGCCGCTCTTGCGTAGCTCCTGCAAGGCCGGCACCACGCGGGAAGCTACCGAGCCATTGCCGGTGCCTGCGTGAATCAGCGCTTTGGCGCCGTTTTGTGCCAGTGCCTTGTAGGCCGTGTCCGTCACGTTGCCATAGCCGTAGGCGATGTCCACTTGGGGCAGGGCGCTGATCTGCTTGATGTCGAACTCGGAGTTGACGGTATGGCGCTTGGCCGGCAGGCGGAACCAGTACGACTTGCCTTCGACCACCATGCCCATCGGGCCCCAGGCGCTTTTGAACGCTTCGGTCTTGATGTTGACCGACTTGCTCACGTCACGGCCGGACTGGATCTCGTCGTTCATGGTCACCAGCACACCCTTGCCTCGGGATTGTTTGTCACTGGCCACGGCCACGGCGTTATACAGGTTGAGCATGCCGTCGGCCGACATGGCGGTGCCGGGGCGCATCGACCCGACCACCACAATGGGCTTTTCGGTCTTTTCCACCAGGTTGAGGAAGTAGGCGGTTTCTTCCAGAGTGTCGGTGCCGTGGGTGATGACGATGCCGTCGACATCCGGGCTGTCGGCCAGCTCGGCGACGCGTTTGCCCAGTGTCAGCAGGTCGTCGTTGCTGATGCTTTCGGAGGCAATCTGCATCACTTGTTCACCGCGCACATTGGCCAGGCTGGCCAGCTCCGGCACACCGGCGATCAGCTTGTCGACGCCGAGCTTGGCAGCCTGGTAAGTGGCGCTGTTGGCGGCGCTGGCACCGGCGCCGGCAATGGTGCCGCCGGTGGCGAGGATGACCACGTTGGCCAGCTTCTGTTGGGTTTCAGCTTCTTTTGCCGATGCCGTGGCGGGCAGGGTCAGCAGCAGGGCAAGGGCGCAGGGGGCGAAAGACTTCAGGGCAGCATTCATGATTATTGTGCTCTCTTCCTAATGAGATGACTTTGCTGTGTTGCATGGCGTGCAACGCACTTTCCGTACCAGGCGCGGTGGCGCGGGTTCACCCCGCGAACACGGGCGCAGGCCGTGCCACCTCACGCCGTTCATTCGATGCGCCGAACAAGAATAGGAAAAGGGGTTCGGTTTTCCGGAAATTTCCACGATAATCCGTGGCAACCGCGACGCTGACCCCAAGCGCAAAACGGATTTGACAAAACCCGGTCGTGTTTCCATAGTTAGGCACCGCAAACGTTTGCGATCCGATAAAAAACACAAGATTCGGAGTCATTTCTTATGAAGCTGCCGTTCCCCGGTCGCCTGCTGGCGCTCGCCGTACTTTCCTCGCTGTCGCTCGCCATGCCGTTTTCTGCCGCCCACGCAGAGGACAAGCCCAAAGTCGCACTGGTCATGAAGTCGCTGGCCAACGAGTTCTTCCGCACCATGGAAGACGGCGCCAAGGCCTACCAGAAAGAGCACCCCAACGATTTCGACCTGGTGGCCAACGGCATCAAGGACGAAACCGACACCGGCAACCAGATCCGCATTGTTGAGCAAATGATCGCCACCGGCGCCAAGGCGCTGGTAATCGCCCCGGCAGACTCCAAAGCCCTGGTGCCCGTGGTGAAAAAGGCCATGGATGCCGGCATCACCGTGGTCAACATTGACAACCGCCTGGACCCTGAGGTGCTCAAGAGCAAAGGCATAAGCGTGCCCTTCGTAGGCCCGGACAACCGCAAGGGCGCGCGCCTGGTGGGCGATTACCTGGCCCAGCAGAAGCTCAAGGCCGGTGACGAGGTAGGCATCATCGAAGGCGTGCCGACCACCACCAACGCCCAGCAACGCACCGCTGGCTTCAAGGACGCCATGGACACGGCGCAGATGAAGATCGTTTCGGTGCAGTCCGGCAACTGGGAAATCGACAAAGGCAACGCCGTCGCCGCCTCCATGCTCAACGAATACCCCAACCTCAAAGCCCTGCTGGCAGGCAACGACAGCATGGCGTTGGGCGCTGTTTCTGCCGTGCGCGCCGCCGGCAAGACCGGCCAGGTGCAAGTGGTGGGGTATGACAATATCAACGCCATCAAACCCATGCTCAAGGACGGCCGCGTGCTGGCCACCCTCGACCAGGCGGCCAGCCAGCAGGCGGTGTATGGCATTCAGGCAGCGCTGAAGATGATCAAGGGCGAGAAGCCGGATGTGGATGCCGACAATGTGATTCAGACGCCGGTTGAGCTCATCACCCAGTAACCTATCCAATGCAACGCTGCCCCCCCTGTAGGAGCGGTTTTAACCGCGATGGGGCGCGAAGCGGCCCCAAAGTTTCAGCTTCGCACATGAATCGTTAGGGCCGCTTCGCACCCCATCGCGGTTAAAACCGCTCCTACAGGGGGCTGCGTAAGGCCGTTAGTTGTTCTATTGAGAGAGGTGGCCATTGTCCTCATCGGCCAATCAACCCGTACTCGCCGTCACCGGCCTGGGCAAAACCTACGCCCAGCCTGTGCTGGGCGACATCACCCTTGAACTACGGGGCGGCGAGGTGCTGGCCCTGACCGGCGAAAACGGCGCGGGCAAATCCACGCTGTCCAAACTGATCAGCGGCCTGGAAACCCCCACCACCGGTCACATGCTCTATAAAGAGCAACCCTACAACCCGGCCAGCCGCAGCGACGCCGAGCGCCTCGGCGTGCGCATGGTCATGCAGGAACTCAACCTGCTGCCCACCCTGACCGTGGCCGAAAACCTGTTCCTCGACAACCTGCCCAGCCGTTTCGGCTGGATCAGCCGCAAACGCCTGCGCCAACTGGCCACCGCTGCCATGGCCCAGGTCGGCCTCGACGCCATCGACCCGGACACCCCGGTGGGCGAGTTGGGCATTGGCCACCAACAAATGGTGGAAATCGCCCGCAACCTGATCGGCGACTGCCGCGTGCTGATTTTCGACGAACCCACAGCCATGCTCACGGCACGTGAGGTGGAATTGCTGTTCACCCAGATCGAAGGCCTGCGCCAGCGCGGCGTGGCGATCGTCTATATCTCGCACCGCCTTGAAGAGCTGCAACGCGTCGCCCAGCGCATCGTCGTGCTGCGCGATGGCAAGCTGGTGTGCGACGAACCCATCCAGCGCTACAGCAGCGCCGAACTGGTCAACCTGATGGTCGGCCGCGAACTGGGCGAGCACATCGACCTGGGCCGCCGCCAGATCGGCGCGCCACTGCTCAAGGTTGACGGCCTGACCCGTGGCGACAAAGTGCGTGATGTGTCGTTCCAGGTCAGTGCAGGGGAGATCTTCGGTATCTCCGGCCTGATCGGCGCCGGGCGTACCGAGCTGTTGCGGCTGATTTTCGGTGCCGACCGCGCCGACAGCGGCAGCATTGCGCTGGGTCAGCCGCCGCAGCCGGTGGCCATCGACTCGCCCAAGGCCGCCGTCAAGGCCGGCATTGCCCTCATCACCGAAGACCGCAAAGGTGAAGGCTTGCTGCTGACTCAATCGATCAGCGCCAATATTGCCCTGGGCAACCTTGGCGCGGTATCCCGCGCCGGCGTGCTCGATAGTGAGGCCGAAAAAACGCTGGCCAACCGCCAGATCAGCGCCATGCGCATCCGCAGCGCGGGCGCCGAGCAGGCCGTGGGCGAATTGTCGGGCGGCAACCAGCAAAAAGTGGTGATCGGCCGCTGGCTGGAGCGCGACTGCCAGGTGCTGCTGTTCGACGAACCCACTCGCGGTATCGACGTGGGCGCCAAATTCGACATCTATGGCCTGCTGGCCGAGCAGGCGCGCCAGGGCAAGGCGCTGGTGGTGGTGTCCAGCGACCTGCGCGAGCTGATGCTCATCTGCGACCGCATCGCCGTGCTTTCCGCTGGCCGCCTGATCGACACCTTCGACCGCGACCATTGGAGCCAGGACCAGCTGCTTGCCGCCGCCTTTGCCGGCTACCAGAAACGTGACGCCATGCTGCACGACGCAGCCCCCGGGATGAACCCATGAAAACCACACCCCTCGACACCTCCAATAGCGCACCCGTGCGCCGCACCGGCACCTACTACGGCCTGGGCACCTACCTGGGCCTGGCCGGCGCCTTGCTGGCGATGATCGTGCTGTTCTCGTTCCTGAGCAGCCACTTCTGGTCGTACGCCACCTTCAGCACCCTGGCCAACCAAATCCCCGACCTGATGGTGCTGGCGGTGGGCATGACCTTCGTGCTGATCATCGGCGGCATCGACCTGTCGGTAGGCTCGGTGCTGGCACTGGCGGCGTCCACGGTCAGCGTGGCCATTCTTGGCTGGGGCTGGGGCGTGCTGCCCGCAGCGCTGCTGGGCATGGCCATCGCCGCCCTGGCGGGCAGCATCACCGGCGGCGTTACCGTGGCCTGGCGCATCCCGTCGTTCATCGTGTCGCTGGGCGTGCTGGAAATGGCCCGGGGCCTTGCGTACCAGTTCACTGACTCGCGCACCGCGTACATCGGCGACGCTTACGCCTGGTTCTCCAACCCGGTCGCCTTCGGCATTTCGCCGGCCTTCATCATTGCCTTGCTGGTGATCATCCTTGCCCAGTTCGTGCTGACCCGCACGGTGTTCGGCCGCTACCTGATCGGTATCGGCACCAACGAAGAAGCCGTGCGCCTGGCTGGCATCGACCCGCGCCCCTACAAAGTGCTGGTGTTCGCGCTGATGGGCCTGTTGGCGGGGTTGGCTGCGCTGTTCCAGATTTCGCGCCTGGAGGCCGCCGACCCCAATGCCGGCTCCGGCCTTGAGCTGCAGGTGATTGCCGCCGTGGTGATCGGCGGCACCAGCTTGATGGGCGGGCGTGGCTCGGTCATCAGCACCTTCTTTGGCGTGCTGATCATCTCGGTGCTGGCCGCCGGCCTTGCGCAAATCGGCGCCTCCGAACCCACCAAACGCATCATCACCGGGGCGGTGATCGTCATCGCCGTGGTGCTCGACACCTACCGCAGCCGGCGTGCAGCCCGGCGGAACTGAAAACATGGCAACCATCAAAGACGTCGCGGCACTGGCAGGTATCTCCTACACCACCGTGTCCCATGTACTGAACAAAACCCGCCCGGTGAGCGAACAGGTGCGGCTGAAGGTTGAGGCGGCCATCGCCGAGCTCGACTACGTGCCCAGCGCCGTGGCCCGCTCGCTGAAGGCGCGCAGCACCGCCACCATCGGCCTGCTGGTGCCTAACAGCGTCAACCCGTACTTCGCCGAGCTGGCGCGGGGCATCGAGGATGCCTGCGAGCGCAACGGTTACTGCGTGATCCTGTGCAACTCCGACGACGATCCGCAAAAACAGCGCAGCTACCTGCGCGTGCTGCTGGAAAAGCGCATTGATGGCCTGGTGGTGGCCTCGGTAGGGGCCGACAGCGACCTGCTGAAGAGCCTGGCCTGTGTGCGCACGCCCATGGTTATCGTCGACCGCGAACTGGAAGGCGTCGACGCCGACCTGGTGCGCATCGACCATGAGCAGGGCGCCTACCTGGCCACCAGCCACCTGCTGGAACTTGGCCACCGCGACATCGCCTACATCGGCGGCCCGGCCGAAACCGGCGTCAGCCAACTGCGCCTGGCCGGTTTCCGGCGCGCCATGGCCGAGGCACAGGCAAGCGTCGCTGACGGCCGCGTGCTGCACTGCGACTTCACCAGCCCTGGCGGCCATGCCGCAGCGGCCGTTTTGCTCGAAGGCAAGCGCCCCACGGCCATTTTTGCCGGCAACGACATGATCGGTTTTGGCGTGCTGCGCGCCGCTGCCGAGCGCAACATCAGCGTGCCCGGCGAGCTGTCGGTGATCGGTTTTGACGATATTGAACTGAGCCGTTACGTGTACCCGCCGCTGACCACGGTGGGCCAGTCGATTCGCGAGCTGGGCGAAAGCGCTGCGGCCTTGCTGCTGTCGCGTATTGCCAAGCCCCGCAGCGACGCCGCCGAACAACGCATCGTCGCGCCGCGCATCGTGCTGCGCGAATCCACCGGGCCGCGCCCGGACCTGTTCAACGATTACCGCTAAGGAAACATCATGAGTGCCAAGGTAGTGGTGGTCGGCAGCCTCAACATGGACCTGGTGGCCCGCGCCGAGCGGCTGCCGCGCCCCGGTGAAACGCTGGCCGGCGAAAGCTTTTTCACCGTGCCCGGCGGCAAGGGCGCCAACCAGGCCGTGGCGGTGGCGCGCCTGGGCGGCAGCGTGGCGATGGTCGGCAACGTGGGCGATGACGCCTACGGCCAGCAACTGCGCCAGGCGCTGGAAGTGGAGGGCATCGATTGCCAGCCCGTGGGGGTTTGCCCGGGCGTTTCCAGCGGTGTGGCCTTGATCACGGTGGATGCCGCCAGCCAGAACTGCATCGTCATCATTCCCGGCGGCAATGGCTTGCTGACGCCTGCGTCGGTGCAGCGCTTCGACGCGTTGCTGCAGGCCTGCGAGGTGATTATCTGCCAACTGGAAGTGCCCGCCGAAACCGTGGCCTGGGCGCTGGCCCGCGGGCGTGAGCTGGGCAAGCGGGTAATCCTCAACCCGGCGCCGGCCACTGGCCCGTTGCCAGCTGAATGGTTCGCCAGCATCGACTACCTCATCCCCAACGAAAGTGAAGCCGAGGCCCTGACTGGCGAACCCGTCAGCGACCTGGACAGTGCCCGCCGCGCCGGTGAGCGCTTGTTGGCGCTGGGGGCGGGCAAGGTGATCATCACCCTCGGGGCGCAGGGCGCGCTGCTGATCACTAAAGATGGCGACCGACACTTCCCGGCGCCCAAGGTCAAACCGCTGGATACCACCGCGGCAGGCGACACCTTCGTGGGTGGCTTCGCGGCGGCCCTGGTGCGCGGGCTGGAGGAGGGTGATGCCATTGCCTTTGGCCAGCGTGCGGCGGCATTGTCCGTGACCCGCGCCGGCGCCCAGCCCTCAATCCCGTATCTGGCGGAGCTTGCCCCATGAAGAAAACCGCGCTGCTGAACATTGCCCTGTCGCGCACCATTGCCAGCCTGGGGCATGGCGACATTTTGGTGATTGGCGATGCCGGGCTACCGGTGCCGCCGGGCGTCGAACTGATAGACCTGGCGCTGACCCCAGGCATCCCGGACTTTGCCAGCGTACTGCGCGCGGTGCTGAGCGAGATGCAGGTGGAGCGCCACGTGCTGGCCGAAGAAATGCAGCGGGTGGTGCCGCCGGGCCTGGTCGAAATCGAACGCCTCAAAGGCAAGCTTGGCAAGCGCGAGTGGCTCAGCCACGACGCCTTCAAGCTCCTGTCGCGCAATGCCCGGGCCGTGGTGCGCACCGGCGAGTGCCAGCCCTACAGCAACATTGCCCTGATAGCGGGCGTTACCTTCTGACCAGTACGCAATCCCCCTGTGGGAGCGGCCTTGTGTCGCGAAAGGGCCGCAAAGCGGCCCCGGCAATATCGGCTGCGAAGCTGCTATCGAGGGGCTGCTTTGCAGCCCTTTCGCGACACAAGGCCGCTCCCACAGGGGGGGGCGCGAAAAATGAGCAAGCAAGGCAACAGGAGTGCCCCCCATGCTAAAACCCCTGCTACAAGGACTCACCCTCATGGCCGCCGCCACCACCGCCACCCTGCAGGCCGCCCCGCGTGACCTGATCATCGACACCGACCCCGGCGCCGACGACGTGGTCGCGCTGTTTCTGGCCATGGCCTCCCCGGACGAACTCAACATCCGCGCCATCACCACCGTCGCCGGTAACGTGCGCCTCGACAAAACCTCGCGCAACGCCCGCCTGGCCCGCGAATGGGCGGGCCGCGAAGACATCCCGGTATACGCCGGGGCAGGGCGGCCACTGGTGCGCGCACCCATCTACGCCGCCGACGTCCACGGCGAAGAAGGCCTTACCGGCGTGCCCGTGCACGAGCCCAAACAGCCCCTGGCCCAAGGCAATGCCGTGCAATACCTGGTCGACACCCTCGGCGCCGCCAAGCCGCAAAGCATCACCATTGCCATGCTCGGCCCGCAAACCAACCTGGCGCTGGCACTGATCCAGCGCCCGGACATCGCCAAAGGCATCAAGGAAGTGGTGGTCATGGGCGGCGCCCATTTCAACGGTGGCAACATCACCCCGGCGGCCGAGTTCAACCTGTACGCCGACCCCCACGCCGCCGAAGTGGTGCTGGCCAGTGGTGTGCCGTTGACCTACCTGCCGCTGGACGTCACCCACAAACTGCTCACCAGCGACGCCCGCCTCAAACAGCTGGCCGACGTGAACAACCGTGCCAGCAAGCAGGTGGTCGACATCCTCAAGGCCTACATCCAGCACGACATGCAGGTGTACGGCTTGCCCGGCGGCCCGGTGCACGACGCCAGCGTCATCGCCTTCCTGCTCAAGCCCGAGCTGTTCAGCGGCCGGCGCATTCACATGGCGGTCGACAGCCGCGAAGGCACGAGCTTTGGCCAGACCGTCGCCGACTTTTACGGCGTGCTCAAGCAGCCCGCCAACGTGTTATGGGTAAACGAGGGTGACGCCCAGGGCTTTTTCGACCTGCTCAGCGCGCGCCTGGCTCGATTGCAATAGCCGTGTGCGGCGCAAAGCGCTCGAAGACCTGGTCGATGAAGCTGCGCGCCGCTTCACTGCCGCGATCGCGCACCAGCAGGTCGATGGCGATCAAAAGCAACTCTTCGGGGGTGCCGGGGCTGTAGGCGCTTTGGCCTTCGGCCCATTTCACCTTGATATCGGCGTCTATGCTGTGGTTGCTCATGAAAGGCTCTCGTTGGGGGCCCGGGGCGGAGGGGCGAGCACCTGACCCTGGTGCTCGAAGCAGGCATTGTGCCTTCACTTCTTAAAGTAAATCATGACTTTGCGTCAATGGCCCTGCGACTTAAGAATAAAAAGCTTCATCGTGCAAACCAAGTGCATTGTGACGTATGCCGCAAAATCCGGTGACAGTTGCCTTTCGCCCCGGGCGGCGCATTCAGGCAGACTTGTGCGGTTTTGCAACGAATCCCCGGCGCTATTGTCGGATCACGCAATACCCAGATCTTTTTAGGAGGCTTCATGTTCCGTACCCGTGCTTACCTGGCAACCCTGGCTGTGGCAGCTGTCCTGGCGGGTTGCAGCACTGGTGGCAGTTCAGGCGGCGGCGCGGCACCGGCCCCGGCCAGCAACGATGGCCGTTGCGAGGCCAGTGGCGCCGATTTTGCCATTGGCAAGCAGGCCAGTGCGGCGCTGCTGGAGCAGGCGCGCAAGGGCAGTGGTTCGCAGGTGGCGCGCATTCTCAAGCCCAACGATGCCGTGACGCTGGAGTACAACTCGCTGCGCCTGAACCTGAATGTGGACCAGCAGGGTGTGGTGACGCGCGTTAACTGCGGCTGAAACCCGCCATAAAAAAACCCGCCACAAGGGCGGGTTTTTTTACAGCTATCCGAATTACTCCGGACGAACCTGTGCAGCCTGCATGCCCTTCTGGCCGCGCTCGGCGACGAAGGAAACATTCTGGCCTTCTTTCAGGCTCTTGAAGCCGTCGGATTCGATGGCCTTGAAGTGTACGAACAGGTCGTCGCCGCCGCCTGCTGGGGTGATGAAGCCGTAGCCTTTCTCATCATTGAACCATTTGACGGTGCCGTTTTGGCGATTGGACATGGGGTGAATCTCCAGTACTTTTGATTTTTTCAGTGGTGCAATGCGGCCGTGGGCTACGCAGCACGGACAACATCATAGTCTAATTCTGCGTTTGTAGCGCTTTTTACCTTCGCAGGATATTGATCAGCATCAAAGAATGCGTGGGCAACCCCTGCGGCCTGGTCATTTCGGCTTGCAGGCAGCCTGCACAGTGGCCTGTGCTCTCTGCATCAGCTTGGCGTCAACGCCGTCCTTACTGTCCAGGTCTTCGATCTCCTTATCGGTAAAATTCTTTTTGATGGCTTCTGCGCCGCAACCACAGTGTTTTTTCGCGGTTGCCGCGTCCACACCCTGTGCGCCGGCCACCTCGGTACACTGGGCCATGTAGCCAGCCTCCTTCCCGGGTGGGAAGTTGCCAGCATGCGCAGCCACAGGCAGCAGCAGGGCGCCGGTGGCCGCCAGGGCCAGAAGAGACTGAAGTCGCATAACCAGTTACTCCTTGGGTTAAGGTCTCATCAAGAGTAGGTTGCTTCCCAAGGTCTGATAGGAAATTTTCCGTGTAAGTTCACCTTGCAAACGTAATTTCCAAATATTTCTGCGAGCGGTGCAACCCGCGTGCTAGCATGCTCGGCTTGCGGCTTACCGCAGCTTTTTTCTTTCCAGTCACTCTGGTCCGCCCCTTGCAAGCCGAAAGGCTTCTGCCACTGTGAGGCAGGCTTCCCCCGTGGAAGGCAGGTCGGATCTTGTACTGGCTCATCCCAACCCACGTGACCTTTGGTAGGGGTCACCACTAGGAGAGGAGGCGCCATGCCCGTTATTACTCTTCCCGATGGCAGTCAACGTTCGTTTGATCACGCCGTATCCGTAGCCGACGTTGCCGCCTCTATTGGCGCAGGCCTGGCTAAAGCCACCCTGGCCGGTAAGGTCGACGGCAAGCTGGTCGACGCCTGCGACCTGATTACCCACGACGCCAAACTGCAGATCATCACCCCTAAAGATGAAGAGGGGCTGGAGATTATCCGTCACTCGTGCGCCCACCTCATCGGCCACGCGGTGAAGCAGCTGTACCCGACCGCCAAAATGGTCATCGGCCCGGTCATCGACGAAGGCTTCTATTACGACATCGCCTACGAGCGCCCCTTCACGCCTGACGACCTGGCCGCCATCGAAAAGCGCATGCAGCAGCTGATCGAGAAGGACTACGACGTCGTCAAGAAGATGACCCCGCGCGCCGAAGTCATCGATGTGTTCACCACCCGTGGCGAAGACTACAAGCTGCGCCTGGTCGAAGACATGCCGGACGAGCAGGCCATGGGCCTGTACTACCACGAAGAATACGTCGACATGTGCCGTGGCCCGCACGTGCCGAACACCCGCTTCCTCAAGGCATTCAAGCTGACCAAGCTGTCAGGCGCCTACTGGCGCGGTGATGCCAAGAACGAGCAGCTGCAGCGCGTGTACGGCACCGCCTGGGCTGACAAGAAGCAGCTGGCTGCCTACATCCAGCGCATCGAAGAAGCCGAAAAACGCGACCACCGCAAAATCGGCAAGCAGCTCGACCTGTTCCACCTGCAGGAAGAAGCCCCGGGCATGGTGTTCTGGCACGCCAACGGCTGGACCGTTTACCAGGTACTCGAGCAGTACATGCGTAAAATCCAGCGCGAAAACGGCTACCAGGAAATCAAGACCCCGCAAGTTGTCGACCGCATCCTGTGGGAGCGCTCCGGCCACTGGTCCAACTACGCCGAAAACATGTTCACCACGTCGTCGGAAAGCCGCGATTTCGCGGTAAAACCGATGAACTGCCCGTGCCACGTGCAGGTGTTCAACCAGGGCCTGAAATCGTACCGTGACCTACCGCTGCGCCTGGCCGAATTCGGTGCCTGCCACCGTAACGAGCCGTCCGGCGCCCTGCACGGCATCATGCGCGTGCGTGGCTTCGTGCAGGACGACGCGCACATCTTCTGCACCGAAGACCAGGTGAAGAAAGAAGCCGCCGACTTCATCAAGCTCACCCTGGACGTGTACAAAGACTTCGGTTTCACCGACGTCGCCATGAAGCTGTCGACCCGCCCGGCCAAGCGTGTGGGCTCTGAAGAGCTGTGGGACCGTGCCGAAGGCGCACTGGCCGACGCCCTGAACGAGTCGGGCCTGGAGTGGGAATACCAGCCAGGCGAAGGTGCGTTCTACGGCCCGAAAATCGAGTTCACCCTGCGAGACTGCCTCGGCCGTAATTGGCAGTGCGGTACCCTGCAGTACGACCCGAACCTGCCAGAACGCCTGGATGCCAGCTATATCGCCGAAGATAACAGCCGAGTACGCCCGGTTATGCTGCATCGCGCCATCCTCGGTTCGTTCGAGCGCTTCATCGGCATGCTGATCGAGCACTACGCTGGCGTGTTCCCGGCGTGGCTGGCGCCTACCCAGGCGGTGATCATGAACATCACCGACAAGCAGGCCGATTTCGCCCTGCAGGTAGAAAAGGAACTGAACGGTAGCGGTTTCCGTGCCAAGTCGGACTTGAGAAACGAGAAGATTGGCTTTAAAATCCGCGAGCATACTTTGCTCAAGGTCCCGTACCTTTTGGTTATAGGGGATCGCGAAGTCGAAACGCAGACCGTCGCCGTACGCACCCGTGAAGGCAAAGACCTCGGCTCCATGCCGGTGGCTGAATTCACGCAGCTTCTCAACAGCGCTGTTGCCCAGCGCGGTCGCCTAGAATCGGAGTAATGACTATTAAGCGTGATATGAGAAACGATAAACGAGCTGCCCCGAAGGCCCCGATCAACGAGAATATCTCGGCACGCGAGGTTCGGTTAATTGGCGCAGACGGCGAGCAGGTTGGCATCGTCTCGATTGATGAAGCGCTTCGTATCGCTGATGAGGCGAAGCTGGATCTGGTGGAAATCTCTGCAGACGCGCAACCGCCCGTCTGCAAGGTGATGGACTACGGCAAGCATCTCTTCGAGAAGAAGAAGCAGGCCAACGAAGCCAAGAAAAACCAGAAGCAGATCCAGATTAAAGAAATCAAGTTTCGTCCAGGGACGGAAGAAGGGGATTACCAGGTAAAACTACGCAACCTGGTACGTTTCCTTACCGATGGGGACAAGGCCAAGATCTCTCTGAGATTCCGCGGCCGTGAGATGGCCCACCAGGAGCTGGGCATGGAGCTGTTGAAGCGGGTCGAAACCGACCTCGTGGAATACGGCACCGTTGAGCAGCATCCGAAGATGGAAGGACGCCAGCTTATGATGGTCATCGCCCCCAAAAAGAAGAAGTAATCTCCCGGGCACGGCAGGCCTGATGATTATTGTGTAATATTTTTTCGAATGCGGAGTTCCAACATGCCAAAAATGAAAACCAAGAGCGGTGCTGCTAAGCGCTTCCTGAAGACCGCTTCCGGCTTCAAGCACAAGCACGCTTTCAAGAGCCACATCCTGACCAAAATGTCGACCAAGCGTAAGCGTCAACTGCGCGGTGCCAGCTTGCTGCACCCGTCTGACGTGGCAAAAGTCGAGCGCATGCTGCGCGTTCGTTAATTCTGGTTAAGATAGAGGAAGTTACTCATGGCTCGTGTTAAGCGCGGCGTTATCGCTCGTAAGCGTCACAAAAAAATTCTGAAACTGGCTAAAGGTTACTACGGTGCACGCTCGCGCGTGTTCCGCGTTGCCAAGCAGGCTGTCATCAAGGCTGGTCAATACGCCTACCGTGACCGTCGCCAGAAGAAGCGTCAGTTCCGCGCCCTGTGGATCGCTCGTATCAACGCCGGTGCCCGCACCAACGGCCTGTCCTACAGCCGTCTGATTGCTGGCCTGAAAAAGGCGTCGATCGAAATCGACCGTAAGGTTCTGGCTGACCTGGCAGTGAACGAAAAAGCGGCGTTTGCTGCAATTGTCGAGAAAGCTAAAGCCGTTCTGGCCTAAGTACCCACGACAATCACTCGGCAGCGCGCAGCGTTGCCGGGTGTAAAACGTCATCGATAGGGGAAGAGCCTTTAAAGCTCTTCCCCTATTTTCGTATCTGGAGTCTGTACATGGAAAACCTGGATGCGCTGGTCTCCCAAGCCCTGGAAGCTGTGGAGCGCGCTGAAGACATCAATGCCCTGGAACAGATCCGGGTTCAGTATCTCGGCAAGAAGGGCGAGCTGACCCAGGTGATGAAGACCCTGGGCAACCTGCCAGCCGAAGAGCGGCCGAAAGTCGGCGCGCTGATCAACGACGCCAAAGAGCGCGTCACCGAAGTGCTCAACGCACGCAAGGCCGCCTTTGAAGAGGCCGAGCTCAGCGCTCGCCTGGCCGCCGAATGCATTGATGTAACCCTGCCAGGCCGTGGCCAGGCCACCGGTGGCCTGCACCCGATCACCCGTACCCTCGAACGCATCGAGCAGTTCTTCACCCACATCGGCTACGGCATCGCCGAAGGCCCCGAGGTTGAAGACGACTACCACAACTTCGAAGCGCTCAACATCCCCGGCCACCACCCGGCCCGGGCGATGCACGACACCTTCTACTTCAATGCCAACATGCTGCTGCGCACCCATACCTCGCCGGTACAGGTCCGCACCATGGAATCGACCCAGCCGCCGATCCGCATTGTGTGCCCGGGCCGCGTTTACCGCTGCGACTCGGATATCACCCACTCGCCGATGTTCCACCAGGTCGAAGGCCTGCTCATCGACCGCGGCATCAACTTCGCCGACCTCAAGGGCACCATCGAAGAATTCCTGCGCGTGTTCTTCGAAAAAGAACTGGCCGTGCGCTTCCGCCCGTCGTTCTTCCCGTTCACCGAGCCGTCCGCCGAAGTCGACATCCAGTGCGTGATGTGTTCCGGCAAGGGCTGC
Source organism: Pseudomonas sp. PSKL.D1 (assembly GCF_028898945.1). NCBI lineage: Bacteria > Pseudomonadati > Pseudomonadota > Gammaproteobacteria > Pseudomonadales > Pseudomonadaceae > Pseudomonas > Pseudomonas sp. PSKL.D1. Next base: position 3,756,656 of record NZ_CP118607.1, on the reverse strand, counting down.
CGCGTGTGCAAGCAAACCGGCTGGCTCGAAGTGATGGGCTGCGGCATGGTGCACCCGAACGTGCTGCGCATGTCTGGCATCGACCCGGAAGAGTTCCAGGGCTTTGCCTTCGGCATGGGCGCCGAGCGCCTGGCCATGCTGCGTTATGGCGTCAACGATTTGCGTCTGTTCTTCGACAACGACCTGCGGTTCCTCGCCCAATTCCGCTAGGCCTAATCGACGCAACTTCTAGGAGAACAGCATGAAATTCAGTGAACAGTGGCTGCGCGGTTGGGTTAACCCGCAAGTCTCCCGTGACGAACTGGTCGCCCGCCTGTCCATGGCCGGCCTTGAAGTCGACAGCGTAACCCCCGCTGCCGGCCAGTTCAGCGGCATCGTCGTGGGCGAAATCCTCGCCACCGAACAACACCCGGACGCCGACAAGCTTCGCGTTTGCCAGGTGAGCAACGGCCAGGAAACCTTCCAGGTCGTGTGCGGCGCGCCAAACGCCCGCCCAGGCATCAAAATCCCGTTCGCCATGATCGGCGCCGAACTGCCCGGCGACTTCAAGATCAAGAAGGCCAAGCTGCGCGGCGTCGAGTCCTTCGGCATGCTGTGCTCGGCCGCCGAGCTGCAGATCAGCGAAGAAAACGACGGCCTGCTGGAACTGGCCGCTGACGCCCCGGTTGGCGAAGACATTCGCCAGTACCTGAACCTGGACGACGCCAGCATCGAAATCGGCCTGACCCCGAACCGTGGCGACTGCCTGTCCCTGGCCGGCCTGGCCCGCGACGTCAGCGCCCTGTACGACACCCCGGTCACCCGCCCGGTGGTGCCGGCTGTACCGGCTGCCCACGACGAAGTGCGTTCGGTTGAAGTGTCGGCCCCGGCCGCCTGCCCGCGTTATCTGGGCCGCGTCATCCGCAACGTCGACCTGAGCAAGCCAACCCCGCTGTGGATGGTTGAACGCCTGCGCCGCAGCGACGTGCGCAGCATCGACGCCGCCGTCGACATCACCAACTACGTGATGCTCGAGCTCGGCCAGCCGATGCACGCCTTCGACCTCGCCGAAATCAACGGCGGCATCCGCGTGCGCATGGCAGAGGAGGGCGAGAAGCTCGTCCTGCTGGACGGCCAGGAAGTGGCCCTGCGTGCCGACACCCTGGTGATCGCCGACCACACCCGCGCCCTGGCCATTGCCGGCGTCATGGGTGGCGAGCACAGCGGTGTCAACACCGAAAAAACCCGCGACCTGTTCCTCGAAAGCGCCTTCTTCGAGCCGATCTCCGTCGCCGGTAAAGCCCGCTCCTACGGCCTGCACACCGACGCCTCGCACCGCTACGAGCGCGGCGTCGACTCGCAGCTGGCCCGCGAAGCCATCGAGCGCGCCACCGCGCTGGTGCTGGAAATCGTCGGCGGCGAAGCCGGCCCGGTCGTTGAAGCCGTGAGCGAACAACACCTGCCGAACATCGCCCCGATCACCCTGCGCGCCGACCGCATCACCCAGATGCTCGGCATGGAAATGGCCCCCGCCCAGGTCGAGCAACTGCTCAACGCCCTGGAGCTGACCACCACCCGCAGCGCAGAAGGCCAGTGGACCGTCAACGTCCCGAGCCACCGCTTTGACATCAGCCTGGAAGTGGACCTGATCGAAGAGTTGGCCCGCCTCTATGGCTACAACAACCTGCCGGTTCGCTACCCGCAAGCCCGCCTGGCCCCGCAAGCCCGCCCGGAAACCCGCGGCGAACTGCCAAACCTGCGCCGCCTGCTGGTTGCCCGTGGCTACCAGGAAGCCATCACCTACAGCTTCATCGACCCGAAACTGTTCGAGCTGTTCAGCCCAGGCGTCGAGCCCCTGCAGCTGGCCAACCCCATTTCCAACGACATGGCCGCCATGCGTGCGTCCCTGTGGCCGGGCCTGGTCAAAGCCATGCAGCACAACCTCAACCGCCAGCAAGACCGCGTGCGCCTGTTCGAAAGCGGCCTGCGCTTCGTCGGCCAACTCGGCGACCTGAAGCAAGAGCCAATGATCGCCGGCGTCGTCACCGGCAGCCGCCTGCCGGAAGGCTGGGCCAACGGCCGTGACAGCATCGACTTCTTCGACGTGAAGGCCGATGTTGAAGCCCTGCTGGGTTACTCCGGTGCCCTCAGCGACTTCACCTTCGCCGCTGGCAAACACCCGGCCCTGCACCCCGGCCAGACCGCTGTGATCCAGCGCGACGGCAAGGACGTAGGCTACCTCGGCGCCCTCCACCCAGAGCTGGCCAAAGCCCTGGATCTGGACCGCCCGGTGTTCGTCTTCGAGCTGGTGCTGGCTGATGTGGTTGAAGGCCGCCTGCCGAAATTCAGCGAACTCTCCAAGTTCCCCGAGACCCGCCGCGACCTGGCCCTGATTGCCGGGCGTGACGTTGCAGCCGAGGCGGTGCTTGAAGTAATTCGTGACAATGCAGGCGAATGGCTTACAGACCTCAGGCTGTTTGACGTCTACCAAGGTAAAGGCATTGATCCTGATAGAAAAAGCCTTGCCGTCGGCTTGACCTGGCAGCATCCATCGCGCACTCTTAACGACGATGAGGTGAACACTACCCTGCAAAACATCCTCACCTCGCTTGAACAAAGGTTGAACACCACGTTAAGGAAATAACGGCATGGGTGCTCTGACGAAAGCTGAGATGGCCGAGAGGCTATACGAGGAGCTGGGGCTCAACAAGCGCGAGGCCAAAGAGCTGGTCGAGCTGTTTTTCGAAGAAATTCGGCACGCGCTAGAAGAGAACGAGCAGGTGAAGTTGTCCGGTTTCGGCAACTTCGACCTTCGCGACAAACGCCAGCGGCCGGGCCGCAACCCCAAAACAGGGGAAGAAATCCCGATTACCGCACGGCGCGTCGTCACCTTTCGTCCAGGGCAAAAGCTGAAAGCCCGGGTAGAGGCCTATGCTGGAACCAAGCCATAACGACGAACTGCCCCCCATACCGGGCAAACGCTACTTCACTATTGGTGAAGTGAGCGAGTTATGTGCGGTGAAGCCGCACGTGCTGCGGTATTGGGAGCAGGAGTTTCCTCAGCTCAACCCGGTGAAGCGGCGGGGGAATCGGCGGTATTACCAGCGGCAAGACGTGCTGATGATCCGCCAGATTCGGGCGCTGCTGTATGACCAGGGGTTTACCATTGGTGGGGCGCGGTTGCGGCTCTCCAGTGATGAGGTGAAGGATGAGTCAAGCCAGTACAAGCAGCTGATTCGGCAGATGATTGTTGAGTTGGAGGATGTGTTGGTGGTGTTGAAGAAGTGAGCTTGGGTTTTGGGTTGGTGGAAAATTTTTTGAGAAAAAGCTTCCATTAATCATGAGGTTAGGGTACATTCTTCAACGTTCTCGGCAGCATTGAGAACATGCTTCAAAGCCCAGTCGGGGCGTAGCGCAGCCCGGTAGCGCACTTGCATGGGGTGCAAGGGGTCGAGTGTTCGAATCACTCCGTCCCGACCATTATTGAAAACGAAAAAGCCCAGTCGGTAACGACTGGGCTTTTTCGTTTTTGTCGTGTGTACCTTTACGAGGAGATGAAATTCCGGTAGCGTCGATAGTGGCACAGGGCTATATTGAGTGCTGATCTCATATATTCGAGAGGCAATGGAATGGCTATGAATGTACTGCTATTAATTCACGGTAGTGAAGAGTATTTGATCGGTGATGTTTACGATGCGCTGCAGGAGCAATCTATTGACCTGCAAGTAGTTAGATATCAGCTACCCTATCAAGGTATTTGTAGTCAGCAATCTGAAATATTCGCCCAGTTGGCAAATTCTGACGTTCTTGCTTACTTTTCGTCTGCTGGAAATAATCAAAATAGTTGCTTGGCGTTGGCTATTCGAGAAGCGGCTCGCCTAAACGTAAAAATTGTATGTATCGGAAGCGAAGATGAAGAGCAACTAGGCGATGGTTTTAGTGGCTTTGGTGATTGTATAGTGCCAGTGCTGGCCGATCTCCCATCTGTAATTATTGAGAGTAACGGGGACGGATTAGCAGAGGGGGCTAGAAAAACAATCCAGATTAAGCGATTTAAATGCGGTAACAAAGAATGAAAATTCACTCATACGTTGTTGCCCGCGACTACGGCTTTGCTCCTAACCCGTTTCACGGGGTGTGTAGTTTAGCAGCCTGTAAGCCGCTAATTCGAAAGCATGCTGCTGTAGGAGATTTAGTTGTAGGGATAACACCTCGTAACTCAGGAAATAAGTTATGTTATGTTATGGAGGTTTCAAAAAAGATCACCTTTGATCAGTATTGGAACGGGGCGGAGTTTCAGGAAAAAAAACCAAGATTCGATCGCACATATAAGTATGCGGTTGGTGATAATATTTACTACAAAAAAGCTGATGGTTCATGGCATCAACAAGACTCGCACCATACTCATGAAAATGGCGATCCAATAATAGAAAATATTAATAGGGATACGGGTCATACTGAATTTGTGCTAATTGGTGATAGGTTCTGCTACTGGGGATGTGACGGTGTCGTTATTCCGCAGGAGTTTAGGGGGCTTATTGTTACGAGAGGGCATAAAAATAACTTTTCAATAGATTTTGTGAATGGTTTCAAAGCTTGGTTCTTTAGGCAGCAGATGGGCGTGTTGGCTAAACCGGAGAGATGGAATTCGAAGAGTACCTTCAAATGAGTTTGGTGAGTTTTCTAGCGGACTACGAAACTAAGATAGAGTCTACCGATATGCTTGGGGCATCTGAGCACCTCGTAACTTTCGGCTTGTTTGGGGAGATTGGAAGTATATTGGCTGTATCAAAAAAGGCGGAACGTGATGGCGCTGGATTTGATCTCCAATATTCTCTGGTTGAAGAACTAGGAGATGCTCTCTGGTACTTTTCGAGGTTGTGCAAGAGACGTGGTTGGTCCGTTTGTAACGTCGTTGGAGCCTGTGTGAGCAGTCGACCTTTTCAAGTTGCACCGACTGCCATTGGGTTTCATCCGGTCGCTTTAGTTCCATCTAAGTCAGAGTTGTCCAATGTGGAGGCCAGTAGAAGGTTAGCGGCAGGTGCAGCAGGTTTGTTGAGTCTTTCCATTAAGGATGTCAAGAAAGAACAGCTCGTTGATTTTTTCTCAAGTTATTTAGACTTCGTTTCCGTCTCGGGCTTGAGCTTCCAAGCAATTATAGATTTTAACTTAAAGAAAACACTAGGGCGTTATAGCGAAATTGACGTTGAGAGCATGGTTGATTTCGATGTCGGTGAGCACGCTGATGAGCAGCTTCCTCGTGATTTTGAAATCGAAATTGTGCAGCGGTACAATGGACGATCTTATATGAAGAAAGGAGGAGTATTTATTGGTGATCCACTGACAGATAATATCGCAATCGGAGACGGATACAGGTTTCATGATGTATTTCATATGTCATATGCCGCAATCTTACACTGGTCACCAGTGTTTCGGGCGTTGTTGAAAAACAAAAGGAAAGGTAATCCTCTAAAGGATGAGGCGGAGGATGGCGGGCGCGCGATTGTCATCGAGGAAGGCGTCAGTGCTTGGTTGTTCTCAATTGCAAAAGAGAATAATTTTTTTGAAGGGCAGGAAAAGCTTTCATTTGATGTTTTAAAAACGGTGAAGCAGTTTGTTCGAGGCTATGAGGTTGAGGTGTGTCCTTATGGGTTGTTCGAGAAAGCGATTCTTGAAGGGTACAAAGTATTTAGGGAGTTGAACAAATTTGAAAGCGGAGTGATAGTGGGGAGTCGTGCGCAACGAACTATTCAATTTAGGCCGAGTATTTGAGTTATGACGCCAAAATCGTTTGTGAAGAATCTAGCTGATTTGAGGCTTGATAATTGCTTTAATCCTTATTCCGATATTTGCCCTGTTTATGATAAGCAGAATGCTTGCCTTTTGAGGCGATTGCTATTTGAGCAGCTGTTGTATGTCGCATCTAAGTCAGAAGTTGATGCAATATGGATGGGGCGAGACTTGGGTTACAAAGGTGGGCGGCGTACTGGATTGGCACTAACGGATGAGGTAAATGCAATCGCGCATGCTGAGCGCTGGGGTATTAAGGCAGAACAGTTCACGGTCGGCGCTATGTGCAAAGAGCGAACGGCAACGATTATATGGGGGGTTCTTCAAACCATAGATGCGCCAATCTTTTTATGGAATGTATTTCCTCTTCATCCCTACATTGCAGGGGATTTTTTTAGCAATAGAGCGCATAACGCTCGAGAAAGAAAAATAGGTGAGGAAATTCTGTCTGATTTGTTCGATATATTGAAGCCGCGCAGAATTGTCGCGATTGGTAATGATGCACTGAAATCGGGTTTAAAAATAAGTGGTAAAGCTAGCTGTTGTAAGGTTCGCCATCCAAGCTATGGTGGGCATAATGAATTTGTTGAGCAGATTTCGTCACTGTATGGACTTGACATGCATGACAAACAAGGTGCTTTGTTTTAGAGGCTTGACTTTCTTCGGATTCGTGCTCGCATGGACATCTTAAGGTATGAGTTTTAGTGCTTATGTAAAGTCCTAATGATTACTTACGTGATTTCTTGAGAGCTAAGCTTCAGGTAGTGCCAGTGATATTCGGGCGGTTGTGTGATTTTTATGAGTCATGAGATCTGAGGCAAGCATGCGATGCAGATCCCGATATCTCCATAATGTGTGCTTAATTGATTGAAGCTTAATTCAGGGTT